>NZ_JACUZS010000003.1:0-1199597 GCF_014851465.1 Achromobacter sp. ACM04 | reverse complement strand
CTTTTGCCTAACTTGCTGCAATCCTTGCAATAACCGCGGGGCATTCATTTCTGACTGCTTTGCGGCAGACCTGGCTCGAATCCTCTTGCCCGACCTGTTGTGCTTGCTTGGCTTCGCGGTTCAAAACTGTCCGAACTGCGAAGGAGCGAGACTATAGCACAGTTTTTTCGCGTGGCGCAAAAAGGCCGATCCCCATGCTTGTTCAGCGGCTGCCCCGGTCCCCTCCCCTATATATAGTGGTGATTCCCGCGGTTGCCCCATATAGATAGTTGTCTTGTCCGCCTTGCCCTACGTTTACTATTCGCCTGTACGCCGCACCTTACTGGAGACGAACACGCTATGCCCCCAGCCATCGCCCTGAGCGAAGATATCCTGATCAATGTCACCCCCTTCGAAACCCGCGTTGCGCTGGTGGAACAAGGGTCGGTACAGGAGCTGCACGTAGAACGCAGCATTCAGCGGGGCCATGTCGGCAATATCTATCTGGGGCGGGTCGTCCGTGTACTGCCGGGCATGCAGAGCGCTTTCATCGATATCGGACTGGAGCGCGCGGCTTTCATCCACATCGCAGACCTGCGCGAGAACCGGGGCGAAAGAAGCCAGGGGCTGACTCCCACCCCGATCGAAAAGCTGCTGTTCGAGGGACAGACCATCATGGTTCAGGTGGTCAAGGATCCCCTGGGCACCAAGGGCGCACGACTTTCCACCCAGATCAGCATGGCGGGCCGGATGCTGGTTTACCTGCCGCACGATCCGCATATCGGCATTTCGCAGAAGATCGACGACGAATCCGAACGCATCCAGCTACGCGAACGCCTGCAAGCCTTGATGCCGGCAGAGGAAAAAGGCGGCTTCATCGTCCGCACGCAGGCCGAAGGCGCCAATGACGAGGAGCTGATGGCCGATCTGGAGTATCTGCGTAAATTGTGGACCAGCGTCCAGGCGGCGGCGCGCACCCAGCCGGCCCCCGCCCTGCTGCACCAGGATCTGACCCTGGCGCAGCGCGTGCTGCGCGACATGGTGGGCCCGAACACCGGAACCATTCTTGTGGATTCCCGCACGACCAGTGCCGCGATGCTGGAATGGGCGCGCATCTATACGCCCTCGGTCGTGGGCCGCATCCAGCACTACAGCGGGGAGCGCCCCCTGTTCGACACCGCCAATGTGGACGATGAGATTGCCCGGGCGCTCTCTCGACGAGTGGACTTGAAGTCGGGCGGCTATCTCATCATCGACCAGACCGAGGCGCTGACCACGGTCGACGTCAATACCGGCGGCTTCGTGGGCGGCCGCAATTTCGACGACACCATCTTCAAGACCAACCTGGAAGCGGCCCAGGCCATTGCGCGCCAGCTGCGGCTGCGCAACCTGGGCGGCATCGTCATCCTGGACTTCATCGACATGGAGGAACAGGAGCACCGCGAAACGGTGTTGGCCGAACTGAAGAAGGCGCTGGCGCGCGACCGCACCCGCATGACGGTCAACGGCTTTACACAACTGGGGCTGGTGGAAATGACGCGCAAGCGCACCCGCGACTCGCTGGCGCATCAGCTATGCGAGCCCTGCCCCATGTGCGAGGCGCGCGGCAATGTGCGTACGCCGCGTACCGTCTGCTATGAAATCCTGCGCGAGATCCTGCGCGAGGCGCGGCAATTCAATCCCAAGGAATTCCGCATCCTCGCCTCGCAAGAGGTGGTTGACCTGTTCCTGGAAGAAGAAAGCCAGCATCTGGCGATGCTGGGCGACTTCGTGGGCAAGCGCATTTCGCTGGAAGTGGAAGGCGCGTACTCTCAAGAGCAGTACGACATCATCCTGGTCTGATTTCAGGAAATCCTGTCCGTGGTCCCGACGAATTCCAGGGGGCAATAAAAGCCCCCGTGGAACTGGGCCGCGATGGGGTCCTCGGGGATGTTCTGAGCCAGGATTTCCGGGGCGAACACTTCGGAATCGTCCTGCGGCGCGTAGCCCAGGAATTTCGCGTTGGAATTGTCCCAGCGGTTGCGCAGGTTGTTCGACACCCCGTAGACCACCGTGAAATGGTAGGACGCATGCTCGACGCAGCGCGCTGCCAGTTGCGCCATGTCGCGGTGGCTGATCCAGGTCAACAGCTGGCGGGCCTCGCTCGGGCGGTCGGGCGTACGGAACGTCCCGATCCGCAGGCAGGCGACAGACATGCCGTACTTGTCGGCATACATCCGGCCCAGGCCCTCGCCGAACACCTTCGAGACGCCATACAGCGAGTCGGGCCGAGGCTGCACGGTGTCATCGAGGAATTTTTCCCGGCGGTGATAGCCGATAGCGTGGTTCGAGCTGGCGAACACCACCCGGCGCACGTTCTGGCGCCGGGCCGCCTCGAATACGTTGTAGCAGCCCTCGATATTCATCGGCAGGATTTTTTCCCAGACATCGGCGCCGGGTATGCCGGCCAGATGGATGACGCAATCAATACCCTCCATGCAGCGTTCCAGGGACTCGATGTCCCGGACGTCCATCGTGCAGATTTCCTCGCCGGCTTGCGCCGGTTCCTGCGGCGCAATGTCAGCCAGGCGCAGCAAGGCATAGCGGCCGCGCAAGTGAGTGCGCAGGCAAAGGCCGATGTTGCCGGCCGCTCCGGTAATCAGCACGCGCAGGTTTTCGGGTTGGTTGAAGGGTGTCATCAATCTGTCCAGTTTCTCTTGAGTATGAAAGCGCCGGGGCCGATGCCGTTTGCGCCGGTTACTGCTTCTGCTTGGCGGCGATCACGGCGTCGTAGAGCGCCTGGCCGTTGGGGGCTTCGCCGACGAGCTTTTTCACGACCGGCCGCGTGGCCTGCACCAGCGAATCGAGATTGCTGGGATAGACAATGGACACACCCCTTGCCTGCATCGTTTTCATACCCTCGTCGTAGACCTTCTTGTAATAGTCGCGCGCGTAGGCCATGGCCTCGTCCGCCGACTCCTTGATCATTTTCTGTTCCGCGGGCGAGAAGCGGTCCCAGCGGTCCTTGGACATGAGCAGCAGCGCCGGATGGATGTTCACGTGCGTCATGTTGAAGTACTTGGAGACTTCGATGAATTTATCCGAGACGAACTGGTCCGGCGTCGTCTCGCCGCCATCGAGCACTTTCTGTTGCAGGGCCAGATACAGCTCCGAGTACGCCATGGGAGTGGCTTGCGCCCCCAGGGCCTTGTAGCTTTCCACGTAACCCGGCGACTGGATGACGCGGATCTTCATGCCTTTCAGGTCTTCGGCCGAATTGACGGGCCGGTTGCCGAAGACGTTGCGTTCGATCGCTGAAAACCAGCCCAGGCCAACCAGGCCGTATTTGGGCAGGACTTCCATGAATTTGTCGCCGGCCGGCCCGTTGAGGATCTGATTGGCCTGCTCGACGCTGTCGAACAGGAACGGCGAATCAAAGACCAGGAATTCCTTGACGATGCCATTCAGTGTCGGCTGGCCCGTGATGACCAGGTCGGTAGCACCCGCTACCGCGCCCTGGATCATGGTCAGTTCGCCGCCCAGCTGCGAATGCGGGAACACGGAAATCGTGATCTTCCCGTTCGATTTCGCCTTCAGCACTTCGGCGAATTTCTGCGCTCCCACGTGAAAAGGGCTGTCCGTCGTGAGCGTATGCCCGACGTCCATGTTCAACGCGTGCGACGGCGCAGAAAACATGAGGGCGCTCAGGACGCCGGCGCCAAACATCTTCTTGAATAGCTTCACTTCCATCTCCTCGGTTTTCCAGCCGCCCGAAGGACGCTGTCCTCGGGCGGCCGATCTAGTTTTTATAAGAAAAAGGTACTAATGGCGGGCACGTAAGAAATAATCAGGACGTCGAGCACCAGGACGGCGAGGAAGATGACCAGATACTTCGCCAACTGGTGCATTTTCAATTGGGCGACTTCGCACACCACGAACAGATTCACACCGACCGGAGGCGTCACCATGCCGACCGCCAGGTTGGTGATGACGATCATGCCGAAGTGGATGGGATCGATGCCGAAAGCCACGCTGATGGGCGCCAGGATGGGCACGATAATCAGGATCGCCGCCAGCGCCTCGATGAACATGCCGACCAGGAACAGCATGACGTTCACCAGCAACAGGAACACGATCGGATTGGTCGTCACCGAGCCGAGCATCGCGGCGACCTGCTGCGGCACCTGATTGATCGTCAGCAGGTAGGCGAACACGGCCGCGAACGCCACGATCAGCAGGATGATGGAGGACATCACCGCGGAGCGCGCGAAAATGCCGAGCAGATCCTTGACCGTAATTTCCTTATAGACGAACAGCCCGAGCGCAAGCCCGTACAGCACGGCGATGCAGGAGGCCTCGGTCGCGGTAAACAAGCCGCCGTAGATCCCGCCCAGGATGATTACCGGCATCATCAGCGCCAGCGTCGCGTCCTTCAGGGCGACCAGCACACCCTTCAGCCATCCGGTGAAGCTCACCGCAGTGACTTCGTCAAAGCCCTGGAAACGGGCAACCAGGCAGACCGTGAGGATCAGCGACACGGTGATCAGCAGACCCGGCAGGATGCCCGCGAGGAACAGCGAGCCGACCGACACGTTCGCCGTCAGGGCATACACGATCATGGGAATCGAGGGCGGGATGATCGCCCCCAGCTCGCCGGAGGATGCGGCAATGGAAGCCGCGAACGACCTGGGGTAGCCCTTCTTTTCCATTTCCGGGATCAGCACGGAGCCGATCGCGGCGGTCGTTGCGGACGAGGAGCCGGAAACCGTCGCAAACAGCAGCGAGGTCAGCACCGCGACCGCGCCCAGCCCGCCGCGGATCCAGCCGACGAAGGCATTGGCCAGTTGCACCAGCCTGGCAGCGACGCCGCCCGAGGACATCAGATGCCCGGCCAGGATGAAGAATGGCACGGCCATCAGGCTGAACGAATCGAGCGACTGGAACGCCATCTGCGCCACGATCAGCAGCGAACGGTCGCCCGCCTGCAGGGCGAACGCGGCGGACATGCCCAGCGCGGTGACGATGGGCGCGCCGATTATCAGGATCGCAGTAAACGATAAAAACAGGACCGGGATCACAGCGCCCCTCCTTCACTATTTTGCATGGCGGCGGCGGCTCTTTCCGTCTCGCCGCCCTGCTGCGATGCTTCAACGCTCATCAATTCCTTGATGACGTGCGCGAAGGTATTCAGGCTCATCAGCACGCAACCGATGAACATGAACACATAGATGTACGCCATGGGCATTTCCATCGCGGGCGAGGTCTGCCTCATGCCGAGTTCGATCAATCTGATCGACTTCCAGGCCAGCAGCACGGCCAGCATCAAGGTCAGGATATGGGCAACAACACGCAGCCAGCGCGCGACCGACTCCGGCACCATGCCGATGAAGGCGTCGACGCCGATCAGGCGCAGGCGGTAAGTCGCGACCGCGCCGCCAATGAAGACGCTGCCGACCATCATGAAACGGCCCAGTTCTTCCGCCCAGGGCGTGGAAAATGGAATGCCGGTGTAGGTGTAAAGCAGCCGTACAAATACAGAAATTGAAATAGCCAGGACCATTCCTATAAGAAACAGTCCGGCGCACTTTTCAGCCGCAGCATTTATCGAATCCATTATTCGCTGCAGCGATTGAAGCCTCTGGTGTGAGGCACAATACCCGGCCATGCGGAGCCCTCCCTCTTTGTCTCATTTATTTATTTGCCGCCTTTTTGAGCCAGGCGTTCGATAGGAAATATACTCAGCGGCATGCGATTCGTAAAATTCAAATAACGGAACATTCTTTTCAAAAAAAACGATCGCCGAGCCCTCGCGCCTTGAACCGGAGTTTCGATAATGTTGAGTGATCTCAAGCAGTTACGCGCTTTCCTCACGATCGCGCGTTTAGGCAACTTCACCAGGACGGCTCACGAACTGAATATTTCCCAGTCGGCGCTGACCATACAGATCCAGCAGCTCGAGTCCCATCTGCGTACGCGGCTGTTCGACCGCAACCACCGCAGCGTCAGCCTGACGCCACGGGGCCAGGAGCTCTATCCGCGCATCGAGAAACTGGTGGCTGAAATCGAAGACCTGGTGACCCAGGCCCGCGACACCAGCGATCGTGAACGCGGCACGGTGACCGTTGCCGTGCTGCCCTCCCTGGCCGCCGGCCTGTTGCCGCAAGCGATCCACAGGCTGAACCGCGACTACCCGCGGATCACCGTCTGCGTGCGGGACACCGTGGCCTCGCGCGTCAACGACATGACCCGCAGCGGCGAGGTCGATTTTGGGATCGGCAGTCCGATCAAGCGCGATCAGGAGCTGGTCTGGGAGCAACTGGTGACCGACCGCTTTTGCGCCTACATGGCGCATGACTATCCCTGGGCTGCGCCGGACACCGTGACGCTCAAGGATCTGGCCGAGCATCCGTTGATATTGCCGGTGCGGGAGAGCAGCATCCGCACGCACATCGAGGCGGCGGCCGACAAGTTGAAGATCTCGCTGCCGGCGGCCTATGAGGTCGTCTACAACTCGACCGTGCTGGCGATGGCGGCACAGGGACTGGGCGTCGCCATTCTTTCTGAATTGGCTGCCCGCGAAGGCGATACCAACCGCCTGCGTTGCGTTTCGATCAGCAGCCCGCCTTTATATCGGCACATCGGGATCCTGCGGCGCGCGGGCCGCTCGCTGTCGAGGTCCGCGGAACTGCTGACTGCGGCATTGCGGGAAATCGCCGTCCAGGAATAGCGGAAACACGGAAACGCGCGCGCACGCGTAACAGGTGGCGGACGCAACTTCACTTCATTATGTGTGAATTTTGTGTCTTAAAGATTCGATTGCAAACAATTCTGAAAGCGATGGCGGCAACGAGGACGACCCGATAAGCTGCGGGCGCCTTCAGGGTATACCCTGAAAATTTCTTTCTTTCGCTTTTAGGAGTTCGATGCGATGAAGTCCCTTTTCCGTCCGTTCCTGGTATTGGCCGCAGCGCTGCCGTTGATGCTGGCCGCTTGCGGCAACAAGGAACCCGAACAGCGTGCAGCGTTCACGCAGTTCCTGCAGACCCGCATCGTCGACAAGCCCGGCGTGCGCGTCCCGCAGTTGACGGATGAAGAGAAGAAGTCCTTCGGCGACTACGCCGCGCAATATGCGGTGATCACCGACTTCAATGCGGGCATGGATGCTTCGGTGAAGCCCTTGTCGGGCATCATGCAGAAGGGCTCCATGCGTTCGCTGAACGATATCGTGACGCGTCGCGACGACCTCAAGGCCGTGCAAGCCTCGCTCAATGAAATGGGCGTGGCGCTGAAGGAACAGCAGGCCAAGGCTGACGCCGCGCGCGCTCAGCTCAAGCAGCCGGAAGACCTGAAGGCGGTGTACGACAAGGCCTACGAGAAGACCGTGAGCCTGCCGGCCGATACCTTCCGCGACGTGCTGCCGCAGCTGAACGCGACCTTCGACAGCAGCCTGAAGATCGCCGATTACGTCGCCGCGCACGCCGCGCAGATCGATATTTCCGGTCCCATCGTCAAGGTCCAGGATCCCGCCGTGCAGACCGAGCTGAACAAGCTGCTGCAGGACCTGAACGCGCAAGCCAAGAACGTGCAGCAGGCGCAAACGCGCATGCAGGCCGTCATGGTCGGCCGCTAAGCCACGCGGCGCTTAAAAAAACCCCGCCGCGCGATGAGCGCGGCGGGGTTTTTTAATGCAGCGCCAGCTCAGGTCCCGGCCACTGCCACGCGATTGCGGCCGGACTCCTTGGCCTGGTAGACGGCCGCATCGGCCGCCTCTACCAGGCTGGCGACCGCGTCGTCGGCCTGCGGCACCGCCGTCGCGACCCCGACGCTGATGGTGACGATACCGGCGGCGGCGTCTGCATGCGGCACCTTCAGGGCGGCAACCGCCCGCCTGATGCCTTCCGCAATCTCCGCGGCGCGTTGGCGGCTGGTATTGGGCAGCAACACGACGAATTCCTCGCCGCCATAGCGCGCCGCCAGATCGCGGGGACGCCGGGCCTTTTTCTTGAGCACTCGCGCCAGCGCCGCCAGCAGTTGATCTCCCTGCTGATGGCCGTAGCGGTCGTTGTAGCGCTTGAAATGGTCGGCATCCAGGAACAGCAGCGACAGCGGCACGCGCTCTCGGCGCGCATTCTGCCATTCGCGTTCCAGCGCTTCGTCGAACGCGCGCCGGTTGGCCAGGCCAGTGAGCCCATCCGTGCGCGCCTGTATAGCCAGCTGCGTCTCGACCGCCTTGCGCAGGGTCATCTCGCGCCTGAACAGCACGATCAGCGCCACGACCGACAGCAGCAGCGCCGTGGTCACGGGGATGATGAAGAACGCGCGGCGGTCCCAGGGCTCCATCAGCTCATCCACGTCCATGGCCACGTCGATGATGAGCGGCGTATCCTCGATGCTGGCGAAGGTGTAGTAGCGGTTCACGCCGTCCGGCGACAGCTCCCCAACGAACGAGCCTTCGCGGCGGATCAGGAACTGCTGGAAATCCAGCGCCATGCCGATGTCGCTGCCCAGGTCGCTCCGGGAATATGGGGCGCGCAGCAGCACCAGACCGTCGTTGCGGAAGACGCTGATCTCGTCGCGCTCGCCGATCGACAGCTCGGCAAAGCGGTCGCGGAAATACGCCAGGCGCAGCGAACCGCCCACCACGCCGGCGAAGCTGCCGTCCGGATTGGAAAGGCGCCGGCTGACGGCGATGCTCTCGTCGCCACCGCGCAGGCGGCTGCGATAGGGCTTGCTGACATACATGCCGACGTCATCGGCATCGCGGTGCACCTGGAAGAAATCCCGGTCGGCGAAACTCACATCCGGCGTATCCAGGTCCCCGGAGTGGTAACGGATATCGCCGTCCTTATCCAGCACCACGACGGCGCCCAGGTATTCGGCGGTGGATGGCCGGTCGAACAGGAAACGGCGCTGGGTTTCAGGAGCCAGCTGAGCCAGGCCCGGTTCGCGCAGGCGTTCGGCCATGCCCTGTAGCGACAGGTCGTAGACATGCAGGGTGCGGCTGATGTCCGCGGAAAGCACGCCGGTAATGTTGCGCGCCGAAGCGTGGGCGGCCTCCCAGGTGGCGCGGCGGTCGATCCAGAGCAGCGCGACCGCGGCCGCGCAGATGCCGATTGCGACGAGCACCCCCAACGCATACAGGGCGCGTTGCACAAACCCGCGAGACTTCAATACGGCGCTCCTACGCCGGGGACGTCCGGGGGACGCGGATCACTCCGGCAGAGATTTACGCCGCAGATGATGCCGCCGCCGGACATGCCGCGCAAGATCCGCCCCTAAAAAAACCCGAGCAACGCCCGCATGGCGCCTTCTGCGCGACGGCTTCCTCAAGTCGCCGCGACCGCCGCAATGCGGAAGGGAAAGGCCTTGGCGCCTCTGGCCCTGTCGGCTTCGCGGTGCGCGCCGATGGACCATGCCGGGCCCGCTCCGCCCGTATGCGACACCAGTTGGCGCATCGAGCCCGCCGAAAATCCGCAGCGCAGGGTCCGGGCCTGCCGCCGGGCCAGTTCTACTCCAACAGCGTGCGGCGTCGTGGAAATCCGATCCGATTGCAGCATGGCAGCCCCCTGGCAAATGCTCGTCGTGGATGAAGAGTCAGTGCGGATAAATCTACCTCAGCCGCCAGCGCCTGCGCATGACATGATGCGAAAAGTAATGCAACGATGTGGAAATAGTCGGTTACGCGATCGGGCTGGCCGCCCTCTCGGTTTCCCGGTCGGGCTGGTCGTTGCGGCCGTCCGGGGCGCTGGTCATATTGCCGTAAAGCAACGAGCGGCCGGCGAACAGGCCGCCCGCCACCTCCAGGTCGAAACGCTCGGTGTCGCGCCGGCGCACATCCTGCACCACCTCGGCGGCTTCATCAGGAGGCACTCCGATCACGCGCAGCGCGGCCTCGCCGAAGGCCAGCGCCGACTCCAGGGTTTCGCGCACCTGATAGTCGACCCCTTCCTTGGCCAGCGCCAACGAATGGATGCGGTCATAGGCGCGCACCACCACCCGCACCAGCGGGAATTCGGCCTTGATCAGCTTGACCATGTGGTTGACCGCCTTCGGATCGTCGATGCAGATCAGGATGGCGCAGGCATTTTCCGCGCCGGCGGTACGCAGCATGTCGATGCGCGTGCCGTCGCCGTAATAGACCTTGACGCCCCATTTGGCCGCTGCCCGGATCGCGTCGGTGTCGGTATCCAGGATGGAGACCGTCAGCTCGCGGGCCAGCATCGCCTGGGTCACGATCTGGCCGAAACGGCCAAAGCCCACGATGAGCGCACAGCCCTCCAGATCCTTGGCCACATCCACGTCTTCCATTGAGGGCTGCGGCTTGGGCAGGAGCCAGCGCAACGCCAGCACGCACAAGGGCGTGAGCGCCATGGAAATGATGACGACCGCAGTCAGCACGGCGCCGGTGTGGGCATCGAAGATGCCGGCGGCGGCGGCCGCCCCGTACAGGACGAAGGCGAATTCACCGCCCTGCGCCAACAGGGCCGCGCGCGTCATGGCCTCGGCGTGGGTCGCGCGCAGCACTCGCGCCACCACGTACACGCCCACCGATTTCACCAGCATGAACACCACCACCGCGGCCAGGATCAGCGGCCATTCGCGCGCCACCGCCGACAGGTCCAGCGACATGCCCACGCCCAGGAAGAACAGGCCCAGCAATATGCCGCGGAACGGCTCGACTTCGGCTTCCAACTGATGGCGGAAGGTGGACTCGGACAGCAGCACGCCCGCGAGGAAAGCGCCCATCGCCATGGACAGGCCGCCCAGTTCCATCAGCAGCGCCGCGCCCAGCACCACCAGCAATGCGGCGGCCGTCATGACCTCGCGCGCATGTGCGGCGGCCAATAACCGGAACAGCGGATTGAGCAGCCAGCGGCCGGCGGCCAGCAATGCGAGGATGCAGGCCACCGCGATGGCCGACTGAATCCACGGATCGCCACGGCTGGAAGTGTCGGCCGGCGCCAGCAGGGTGGCCAGGGCCAGCAGCGGCACGATGGCCAGGTCTTCCAGCAACAAGATCGAGACGATGCGCTGGCCCTGCGCACTGGCGGTGTCGCCGCGCTCGCCCAGTATCTGCATGACGATGGCCGTGGACGACAGCACGAAGCCCATCGCGGCCATGAAAGCCGCCGGGCCCGACAGCCCCGCCAGCAGGCCCACCGCCGTCAGCAGCCCGCCGCAGGCCAGCACCTGCGCGACGCCCAGGCCGAAGATCTCGCCGCGCAGCTTCCACAACCGGGAGGGCTGCATTTCCAGGCCGATGATGAACAGGAACATCACCACGCCCAATTCGGCTACGTGCAGGATGGATTTGGGATCGGAGAACAAGCCGAGGCCGAAGGGCCCGATCACCAGGCCGGCGGCCAGGTATCCCAGGACGGACCCCAACCCCAGGCGCTTGAACAGCGGAACCGCGACGACCGCAGCCCCCAGCAGGACGACGACATTGACTAGCTGATTGCCTTCGGCAGGCAGGGACATGGGACGCTCCAGATGCACGGCGGACCAAAGCGCCTCGGGGCGCCGCTCCGCCCGCAGCGGGCGGGAGCCGGGCCTGCCGGCAGGCCCGGCTCCATTTTCCGGCAATCCGGGCGCTTGGCAATCCGGAAATGCGACAGGAACGAACAACCGCCCGGGACAGGCGGTTGACTGGATCAATCGTCGCGGAATTGCATCTTGTAGAGCGAGGCGTACAGGCCGTTGGCGGCCAGCAGCTCGGCGTGCGGGCCTTGCTCGACGATCTTGCCGGCATCCAGCACGATGATGCGGTCGGCGTTCTGCACGGTGGACAGGCGGTGGGCGATGACCAGCGTGGTCCGGCCCTTCATCAGGCGCTCCAGCGAGGCCTGGACCTGACGCTCGGATTCGTTGTCGAGTGCGGAAGTGGCTTCGTCCAGGATCAGGATGGGCGCGTTCTTGATCAGCGCGCGGGCGATCGCCAGGCGCTGGCGCTGGCCGCCGGACAGGCGGGCGGCGTTTTCGCCCACCGGCGTATTGAGCCCTTGCGGCAAGCCTTCGACGAACTCCAGCAGATTGGCGGCCGCCAGCGCATCGCGCACCTTCTGTTCGCTCGACTTGCCCAGCGCGCCGTAGCCGACGTTGGCTGCGATGGTGTCGTCGAACAGCACCACGTCCTGACTCACCAGCGACAGGTGCGAGCGCAGGCTGCGCAGCGTCAGTTCGTCGATCGGCGTGTCGTCCACCAGGATGGAGCCGCTATCGGCCAGCACGAAGCGCGGCAGCATGTTGACCAGAGTGGTCTTGCCGCTGCCCGAGCGTCCTACCAGGGCCACGGTCTGGCCGGGTTCCACTGTGAAGGAAATGCCATTGACGGTATCGCGGTCGGCATCGGGGAACCGATGCGAGACGCTGCGGAATTCCACCTTGCCGCGCACGGGCTCGGCCAGTTCCTTGGTGCCGGTATCGTTTTCGGGTACCTGGTCGATCAGCGTGAACACGCTTTCGGCCGACACCAGCATCTTCTGCATGCGGGCGGCGACGTTGGTCAGGCGCTTGATGGGGTCGAAAATCTGGGCAAGCGCCGCCATGAAGGACGCGAAGCTGCCCACGGTCAAGGCGCCGTGGTTGGCCTGGCTGAGCGCCACGGCGATGACCGCGCCCACCGAGATGGAAATGCAGACCTGGGTCAGCGGCGTCAGGGCGGCGTCCGCCGTGGCCGTGCGCATGGCGAAGCGGCGCAGGCGGCGGCTGACGAAATCGAAACGGCCGCGTTCGACTTCATAGCCGTCGAACAGCTTGATGACGCGCTGGCCGTCGATGCCTTCGCCGACCACGCGGGTCAGTTCGGCGTTCATGTTGACGGTTTCGCGATTGATGCGGCGCAGGCGCTTGATGAAGAAGCGCGAGATCAGCACCGACACCGGCAGCATGATCAGGATGATCAGCGTCAGCACCCAGGACATGTACAGCAGCACGCAGATCAGCGCGACGACGACCAGGGTTTCGCGCACCAGCACGGTGATGACGTCGGTCGCGTAGCCGGTGACGTTGCCGGCATCGATGGTGAAGCGATTGAGCAGACGGCCGGTGTCGCCCTGCTTGAAGTCGGCGTCGGGCAGGCCCAGAAGGCGCTCGAACATATCCTTGCGCATGCCCAGCAGGACGTTGTTGGCGACCCAGGCCAGCAGGTAATCGCTGAAGAAGTTGCAGATGCCGCGCAGCAGGATCAGGCCGACCACCGCCAGCGGCAGCGCCCAGACGTAGTATGGCTTGGCGCCCGAAAAGCCGCCGTCCAGCAAGGGCTTCATGATGACTGCCAGGACGGGCTGCGTGGCGGCCGCGCCGGCCATCAGCAGGACGGCAAGCAACAATCCCTTCCAGTAGGAGCCCACGCGGCTGTAGATCCGACTCCAGAGTTCGGCTTTGACAGGTTGGGAACTCGCGGGCGCGTTGCGTGCGGCAGAATTCAAAGGAATCACTCGCTTTTATACAATTGTGGCCAGAATTGTACCGGCTGCGCGACAAGTCGCCGCCCGGGCCATGTCCCCTTCAGCCTTAACGCGCCCAGCGCCCTTCCATGTCCGATATCAGCTGCTTGTACGTCCGGTTACCCAATTGGGTGGGCGATGTTTGCATGAGCCTGCCCAGCCTGCGCGCCTTGCACGCCTGCGGCCTGCCCCTGGTGATCTGCGCCCGCCCCTGGGCCCGCGACCTGCTGGACGGCGTGGCCAAGCAGGATTTCATCCCCATGCGCGGCAAGGTCGGGCCGGACCGAGCGACGGTCAGCGCCCACCGGCGCAGCCTGGGCGCCCAGGGGCGCCGCGCCCGCGGCTTGCTGCTGCCGGACTCGCTGTCCAGCGCGCTGGTATTCCGGCTGGCCGGACTGCCCTCGGCCGGCTATCGCGACGACGGCCGCAGCTTCCTGTTGCGCTGGCCCTTTGCCAAACCCAGCGACACGCTGCATGCGGTCCAGTCCTGGCATCACCTGACCCGCGAAGCCCTGACCCGCTGGGGCCTGCCCAGCGGCCCGGCCGAACCCGGTCCGACCCTGGACCTGCCGCTGACGTCCGCCCACCAGAGCGCCGCCGATCTGGCGCTGGAAGCCGCCGGGCTGGCAGGCCAACGTTTCGTGCTGATCGCGCCGACGGCCACGGGCCTGCACAAGGGCAAGATCAAGGTGTGGCCGGGATTCGATACACTAACCCGGGCCTTGCAGGCCCGCGGTCATACCGTGGTAATGTGCCCTCCTCCGGCCGAAACCGAGGAGGCGCGGCGCAATGCCCCTACGGCGCTGCTGCTGCCTCCCCTGTCCCTGGGCGCATTCGCAGCGTTGACGGCGCGGGCGGCGCTGGTGATTTGTAACGATTCTGGTGTCTCGCACGTCGCCGCAGCCGCCAACGCCAGCGAACTGACGCTGTTCGGCGTCACGCGTCCGGGACGCACCGGCCCGTGGTCGCCACGCGCCGTCTGCGTAGGCACGGAGCATGCATGGCCGTCCGGCGAGGAGGTGGAACAGCAAGCCCGCCTCCTGCTGGACGAGACGTAGTAATCAGGATTTTTTTCAAGATGCCCTTGTCCAGCTATCTCACAAATCTGATCATTCCTTACAACTTGAGCCTGACCCTGGTAGCCATCGGACTGGTGTTGGGTCTGTTCCGGTTCCGCAAGACCGGCGGTTCGCTCATCGTCGCCGGTCTTTTGTGGTCGCTGGCCTGGTCTCTACCCGCGACGTCGATCTGGGCCGGCGGCGCGTTGGAACACCGTTATCCGCATCTGCCGCCAGCCGAATCCCCGACCGCCGACGCCATCGTGGTGCTGGGCGGCAACACCGCCAACGGGCGCGCCAACTGGTTCCTGCCGTATGACAAGGAAACCGCCGTGGTCCGGATCGACACGGCGGCGCAGCTTTATCTGGCCGGACGCGCTCCCAAGGTGCTGCTGTCGGGCGGCGCGCTGGAAGGCGACGTCAGCGAAGCCCGCGGCATGGCGCACGCCATCCGCCAGCAGGGCGTGCCGGACACGGCGCTCATCCTGGAAAACTCCAGCCGCACCACGTATGAGAACGCGGCCTTGACCGAGGATCAACTCAAGGCGCGCGGCATCGGCAAGGTGCTGCTGGTGACTTCCGCGTTGCATATGCCGCGCGCGATGGCGGCCTTTTCCAAGCAGGGCGTGGAGGCGATAGCCGCCCCCGCGCCACCGCAGATCGTGGAGCCCGCCGACGGCTCCGTGCCCCTGTGGATCCCGAATCAGCGGGCCTATGACGCCAGCCGTTCCATCCTCAAGGAATACGCCGGCCTGTTCATCTATTGGCTGCGCGGATGGGTCTGAATCCGCAGGCGCCCGCCGCGCTGGAATGCCGGCCCGGCTGCGGCGCCTGTTGCATCGCGCCGTCAATCACCCGGCCTATACCCGGCATGCCGCAGGGCAAACCCGCCGGCGTACCCTGTATCCAGCTGCTGCCTGACATGCGCTGCGCGATTTTCGGCCAGCCGTCGCGCCCGGATTTCTGCGGCGGGCTGCAGCCTCAGGCCGAGATGTGCGGCGCCGACCGCGACCACGCGATCCACTGGCTGGGTGAACTCGAACAGGCGACGGCGCCCGGCCATTGAGCCGGGCCACGCGCCAGCTCGACCCAGCTCTCAGCTGCGTTCTTGCAGCACCTGGCGGTACAGCGCCTCGTAGCGCGCCGCCACCGTTTCCCAGCTTTGCTCGCGCGCAATCTCAAGGCCGCGTTCGGCCAGTGCCGCCCGCAACACGGGTTCGGAGCCCAGCCGCTCCAGCGCCTGCGCCAGTTGGGCGCCGTCGCGCGGATCCTGCAGGATGAGCGCGTCCTTGCCCGCCGACAGGTACTGCGCGAAGCCGCAGTAAGCGGGCGAACTCACCACGACCGGCAGTCCGTGCGACATGGCTTCCAGCGGCGCCATGCCGTAGCTGTCGTTCAGCGTCGGATGCGCGTAGATGTCGGCGGCGCTGAAGTAGCGGGCGACATCGGGGGTGGGATCGATCAGGGTGACGCGGCTGGCGATGGCGCCTGCCGCGCGCACGCGTTCGCGGGTAGGTTCGTCCGCGCCCACGACCAGCAGCCGGTACTGCGGCGGCAGTTGCGCCAGCGCGTCCAATAGCGCCGGCAATCCCTTGCGCAAGGGATTGCGGGCGACCAGCAGACAGCCGATGGTATCCGCGCCCCAGCCCAGGCTGGCGCGGGTGGCCTCGCGGCCTTCCATTTGCGCCGCGGTCGGCAGCTTGACCCCGGGCGCGATGATGTCCACCGGCAGCTGCGGACCGTAGCTGCGGTGCAGCTGGTCCATGATCAGTCCTGACACCGCCACCACGCGCCTTGCGGGCGCCTGGCGCACGCGCAGCTTTTCCAGCAGCAGATAGGTGGCCAGCCGTGGGGAGAGCCAAGCGGTCAGGCGCTGCAACGGCTTGACGCGGGTCAGCCGGTTGTAGCGCACCGGCGTCACGTGCATGACCTGGATTTCGCCGGCCCAGCCATTCATGTGGGAATGCACGATGTCATAGCGGCCGCGGGTCAGCCGGTCGGCGCGCCAGGCGAAGTACAGCACGCGCATCCAGCTGGGCAGCCAGCCAGGAAAACGCACGGGCAGGAAGGGAAACGGCAGGTCGCTGTCGAAGTCGCGCGCCACGATGGATACGTCATGGCGCTGTCCGAGCACCCGCATCAGTTCCACGCCATAGGCTTCGGCGCCGCCAAAGCGATTGCCGAAGCGGTCGACCAGCAGCGCGATGCGCAGCCGCCGTTCAACCGCGCCGGCGGGAGTCTTCATACCGGGTCAGGCACTTCTGCAGGAAGCGGATGATGTTGGTGGAGCGCGACACCGTGACCCGCGGCAGCCCGTAGGGATCATCCGAGGCCGCGGCCAGGCCGCGCTGGGTCAGCGTGGCGTTGTCGTAGCCGGCTTCGCGCGCCATGGCGCGGTGTTCGGGACCGTGGTCGCCATAGGGATAGCAGAAGGCGGTGACCGGCGCCCCCAGCGCCTGTTCCAGCTCGTCCTTGGACTGGACGATCTGGCGGCGGGCCTCGTCGGGCGACATCTGGGGCAGGTGCACATGGTCCAGCGTGTGCGAGCCGACTTCGTGGCCGGCCTGCGCCCATTCCCGCATTTCGTTCACGGTCATCAACGCCGAAAACGGAATACCCTTTTCCAGATCCCACACATTGCCGCCATCGAACTGGTGCGCCACGAAATAGTTGGTGGCGGTAAAACCCAGTTCGTTCAGCACCGGCATGGCGTTGTGGTGCACGTTGCGATAGCCGTCGTCGAACGTAATGCCGAATACCTTGCCCTGGCGTTCGCCACGGACATAGGGCATGACGTCGCGCATGGACAGGCCGCGATAGCCCAGCCTGCGCATCCAGCGCATCTGCCGGGCAAAGCTGTCGGGGTGCACCGTCAGCCCGCGAAACGGCGTGCCCTTGGGATTGGGCTCGCCGATCTGGTGGTACATGAGTATGGGGATAGACATAGGGACAGATTATAAAGCCCGGCCTTATCCCAGCGCGCGTCGGTATACGTCCAGTGTGGCGGCGGCGAAACGTTCCAGATTGAAGTCCCGCAGGCTGGTTTCCCGTGCCTGGGCGCCCATGGCGCGCACGGCATCGGGATGGTCCAGCATGAAACGCAGCTTGGCCGTGATGGCGGGCACGTCGCGCGCGGGCACGATCCAGCCGTCGACGCCATCGGTGACGTTCTCGGGCAGTCCGCCCGCGTCGCTGACCAGGGCGGGCAATCCCAAACCCATGATCTCGCGGCAGGCGAACGACAGGGCTTCGCGGTAGGACAGCACGAAACCCGCATGGCAGGACGCCAGCGCCGCCCGTACGTCATCGAGCAGACCGGGGAAACGGACCTGGTCGATCATGCCCAACTCGCGCACCCGGGCGAGCTTGGCCTCGTTGGGCGGATCGCCCGCCACCATCAGCAGCACGCGCTTGCGGTCCTCCGGCGGCAAGGCGGCGACCGCTGCCACCAGGTCCAGCCAGCCCTTGTCGTAGTCGGTGCCTCCCGCGCTGCCCAGCAGCAGCTTGCCCTGCCAGTCGGGCCCGAAGAAGATGGCGCGCAGCTTGTCCAGGCTTTCCGGCGGCGGCGGCGCGAAAAAATTGGTGTCGATGCCGTGGCGGATGGTGGTGATGGGACGCTTGCCATACGGCGATTGCTGCATCAGGCCATGGACGTAGTCGCTGACCGCGATGGCATGGTCGGTGGCCAGCGCCACCCGCAACTTGTGGCCGAGGCTCGCCAGCGGATGGTCGTTGTGCTTGGTGAAGACGATGCGCGGGCGGCGGCGCATGCCCAGCGTGGCCAGCATGACCTGCTTGTGGTCGGCCGAGCCGTTGGCGTGGATGATGTCGAAACCGCCGGCCTTGATCAGCCGGCGCAACTGCGCGCGGTCCTTGAACCAGGACGAAGGCCGCGTGGTGTATTGCATGTCCTCCACCGTCACGCCCGGAATCGCCTTGGCGTAGCGGTACAGGCGGCTGGTGGCCGGCGCCGCGATCGTGATCTGGTGGTCCTTGGACAGGGCCTTGGCCAGATTGATGATGTAGGTGACGTGTCCGCCGCCGTTACCGCCGTGGAAGTTGGTGTAGAGGATCTTCACTTCTTCTTCTCGGCCAGGAACATCAGCTTCGAATAGCGGAAGAAGCTGCCGGCCGAGGCGACGACGGCCAGCACCAGGCCGTGCTTGCCGTCCAGGAAGCCGCGCCGGATCAGGTAGATCCGCACAAAGGTCCAGAAGCCATGGCCCAGCGCGCCGAAGACCGAGGTGCGCCGGCCCTTGGCGTACATCATGGCGGCGGCATCGGACGAATAGCGGTTGACCTTGGTGATCAGCGCATCCAGGTTGTCGTAGGGATAGTGGTGGAAATAGCCGCGCATCTGCAGCGGCTTGCCGTTGGCCGGCACCACGCGTTCATGCACGGCCACGTCGTTGAACCGCGCCGTGCCGCGCTTGAACAGGCGCAGCACGTAATCGGGCCACCAGCCACTGTGACGGATGTCGCGGCCGCAGAAATTCGACAGGCGCGCGATCTCGTAGGCATCGGCGCGCGGCGCGCGCAGCGCTTCCTGGATTTCCTGGGCCAGTTCCGGCGTGACGCGCTCGTCGGCGTCGATGGACAGCACCCAGTCGCCCGTGGCCAGATCCAGCGCGCGGTTCTTCTGCGGCCCGAAGCCGGGCCAGTCCGGGGTGACTTCAACCCTCGCGCCCAGGGCGCGCGCGACTTCGACGGTGCCGTCGGTGCTGCCCGAGTCCACCACGATGAATTCATCGGCGAACGCCACGGACTTGAGGCAGGCGGCGATGTTGGCCGCCTCGTTCTTGGTGATGATGATGACAGATAGCTTCATCCGCGATTCCTGAGACGCTTTTTCCAGGCTTTCCAGGCATGAAAGCGCGGCCCCCAGAAGGGATCGCGCGACAGCCAGATGCGCCGGTTCAGCCAGGAGCCGCCCTGGTTGCGCACCGCGAAACGATAGATGTGTTCGGGGTCCGCGCCGGGGGTGTTCTGGCCGAAAGGGTCGGTAGTGTACAAGTGCCGGAACCCGGCGGCCCGCGCCGCGGCCACGTAGTCCGCGTCGAAATAGCCTTGCGGCCAGCAGAGGTGGTCGCTGACCGAGCCGAGGCGGCTTGTCAGCGTCTCGCGGGAATCCTGCAATTCCTGGGCGATGCGGGCGCGCTTGGCGTCGACATCCGTGCCGCAGACCTTGTCCCAGCGGGTATGGGTATGCGTGTGGGAATGGAATTCGAACGTGCCTGCCGCCTGCATGGCCTCGATCTCGCTCCAGCGCAACATGGCCTCGTCGGTCCGGCCTGCCGCCACCAGTTGCTTGCAAGCGTCGTGGTCGGGCGTGGCGGGCAAGGGGACGCCCTGGCCCGCATGCGGGCGCACCGGCCCGTCGCCGATCCAGCCGGTGATCGTGAACAGCACCGCGCGCATGCCGTGGCGCGCCAGCACCGGGTGCGCATGCACCCAGTTGTTCAGGTAGCCGTCGTCGAAGGTGATCAGCACCGAGCGTTCGGGCGCGGCGCCGCCGGCGAGGTAGGCCGCGAACTGATCGGCCGACAAGGACTGGTAGCCGGCGCGGGCCAGGCGCGAGATCTGCGCCTCGAACACATCGGGCGTGGCGGCGATCATGCCGCCGGCCGGCGTGACGTGGTGATACATCAGCACCGGAACGTTGGGTGCATTCATCCCGCGCGCTCCGCCAGCCATTTGGCATAGACGGCTTCGGTGGTTTCCGCCAGGCGGGCGGGCGAGAACACGCCCTCGTCCCAGACCATCTTGCGGCCGGCCTCGCCCATGCTCCGCCGCAAACCGGCGTCGTCAATCAGGCGCACCAGGGCGGCGGTGAGCGCCTCGGGGTTCTTGGGCGGCACCAGGATGCCGGTTTCGCCGTCGCGGAACATTTCCGACACGCCGCCCACGTCCGTGCCGATGACGGGCAGGCCGCTGGCCTGCGCCTCGACGTAGACGGTGCCGGACGCTTCCTGCTGCGTGGCCAGCGCGAAGAGATCGAAGCCGGCCAGCAGGTTGGGCACGTCGCGCCGCATGCCCATCAGATGGATGCGGTCCTGCAGGCCCAGTTCGGCCACATAGGCCTGGGTCTGCTCGAACACCGGCGAACCGCCGCCGACGAACACCAGGTGCAGCTTGGGCCGGCTGGCCATCAGCGGCGCGATCGCGTCGATCAGGTCCTTGTGGCCCTTGGTGGCGCGCATGACGGCCACGCAGCCGACCACGATGTCGTCATCGGCCAGGCCGAGTTCTTCGCGCAACGTGGAGCGTTCCACGGGCGGCGGCAGCACGATGGGGGAATAGACGGTGGCTACCTTGCCAGCAGGCACGCCGCGGTCGATGAGGTGTTGGCGCACATGGTCACTGACCGTCGTGACCCTGTGCGGCAGACAGGTGTAGGACCATAGCGACCCCACCTTGTTGGACAGGTGCCGGGTCCGCACGATGAGCGGCGTCCCCGCCAGACGGCCGGCGGCGGCCGCGATGACCGTGTCGCGCCGGCTGTGGGTATTGAGCACGTCGAAGCGCCCTTCGCGCAGGATGCCACGGATGGTGGCGATGCCCTTCAGGTAATTCACCGCGCCATCCATTTCCAGGGTGTGCACGGGAAAACCGGCATCCGACAGGCGTTCAGCCAAGAGCGCCTTGGGTTGGCAGATGGCTTCCATGTGATGGCCACGCGCGCGCATGGCGGTCATCTCCTTGAAAATCCGGCCTTCCTGGCCGCCAAAGCTGGTTGCGGCTTCCGAGTGAACGATACGCATCGGCATCAATAGGTGACCTCCACGCCATCCGGCTTGGTCCATTCATTCAGGTTGGCGAGCAGCGTGTCGGCCATGCGGACGCGCCACTCCTCGCCCAGGCGGACCGTGCACAGGAAATTATTCTTGGTATAGACGATATCGACCGGCACGCCGGGAATGCCGTTTTCGGGTTCGGCCCGGAACGGATTCAGCATCTGCCTCAGGCGCGCCGCGTCGGCGCTGCCATTGAGCTTGACGCGCAGGGACTTGGCCCGGGCTTCGCGCGCCAGCTGCAGGTCGTAGAGCTGTTCCGCGACGATGCGCATGCCGCCGGAGTAGTCGTCATTGCTGACCTTGCCCTGGACGATAACGAGCTGGTCCTCGCGCAGGCGGTTGCGGTGCTTTTCGTAGAGCTCGTTGAAGACCGAGATTTCCACCTGCGCGGTGCCGTCGTCCAGCACCGCGAAAACCATCTTGCCGCGGCGGGTCATCATGACGCGCACGCTGGCCAGCACGCCGCACATCCATTGCAGGTCGCGCTGCGGCTCGACCCGCACCAGCTGCATCGGCACGATGCGACGCACTTCGTCGCGCCAAGCGTCGAACAGGTGGCCGCTGTAGTAATAGCCCAGGGCGGATTTTTCTTCCGTCAGCTTCTTGTGCAGGTCCCAGGGCGCGACCTTGGCCAGTTCGCCCGCCACCACGTCGCCGCTGTCGTCGCCGAAGAGCGAGGCCTGGTTGGCGCTGCGGGCCGCCTGCTCGGCGGCTTCCATGGCGGTGGGCACCGAAGCCAGCATCGCGGCCCGGTTGGGCTCGATGGTATCGAACGCGCCGGCCTTGATCAGGGCTTCGATGGTGCGCCGGTTGACGGCGTGCTTATTGACGCGGCGGCAGAAGTCGAACAGGTTCTGGAACGGGCCGGCTTCCTTGCGCGCGCGCAGGATTTCCTCGACCGCGCCCTGCCCCGTGCCTTTGACGGCGCCCAGGCCATAGCGCATGGTGCGCGGCGGCCTGCCTTTTTCAGTGTGCTTGTCGGCGACCGGCTCGAAGCGGTAGCCCGAGAAATTGACGTCAGGCGGCAGCACTTCGACGCCGTTGTCCTGGGCGTCGCGGCAGAAGATCTGGACCTTGTCGGTGTCGTCCATGTCCGAGGACATGGTCGCGGCCAGGAACTCGGTCGGATGGTAGGCCTTGAGCCAGGCCGTCTGGTACGAGATCAGCGCGTACGCAGCCGAGTGCGACTTGTTGAAGCCGTAGCCCGCGAACTTCTCCATCAGGTCGAACAGCTTGACCGCCAGGTCCGGATCGTGGCCCTTTTCCTTGGCGCCCTGCTCGAACAATTCGCGGTGCTTGGCCATTTCCTCGGGCTTTTTCTTGCCCATGGCGCGCCGCAGCAGGTCGGCGCCGCCCAGCGAGTAGCCGCCGATGATCTGCGAGATCAGCATCACCTGTTCCTGGTAGACGATGACCCCGTAGGTGCTCTTGAGGGTGTTCTCCAGGTCGTCGTGGAAATAATCCACTGCAGCGCGGCCGTGCTTGCGGTTGACGAAGTCGTCCACCATGCCCGATTCCAGCGGCCCCGGTCGATACAGGGCCAGCATGGCGATGATGTCTTCGAAGGTGTTGGGCCGCAGCTTCTTCAGCAGTTCCTTCATGCCGCGCGATTCCAGCTGGAACACGGCGGTCGTGTTGGCGTCGCACAGGATCTTGTAGGCGGCCGGATCGTCCAGCGCCAGGGCCATGACGTCGAAGTCGCGCTTGTCCTCGTTGAACTGGCGCACGTAGCGCACGGCCCAATCCAGGATGGTCAGGTTGCGCAGGCCCAGGAAGTCGAACTTCACCAGGCCGGCGGCCTCGACGTCGTCCTTGTCGAACTGCGAAACCGCGCTGTTTTCCTGGCCGGGCTGGCAATACAGCGGGCAGAAGTCAGTGAGCTTGCCCGGCGCGATGAGCACGCCGCCGGCGTGCATGCCGATGTTGCGGGTCAGGCCTTCCAGCGGCTGCGCCAGGTCCACCAGCGCGCGCACTTCCTCTTCCTGCTCGTAGCGGTCCTTGAAGGCGGGCTCGTCCTTCAGGGTGCGTTCGAGCGACCAGGGATCCATCGGATTGAACGGGATCAGCTTGGACAGGCCGTCGCAGAACATGTACGGCATGTCCAGCACCCGGCCGGCGTCGCGCACCACGGCCTTGGCGCCCAGCGTGCCGAAGGTCGCGATCTGGCTCACGGCGGCTCGGCCGTACTTTTCCTTGACGTAGTCGATGACCCGTTCGCGGTTGTCCTGGCAGAAGTCGATATCGAAGTCGGGCATGGAGACCCGCTCGGGATTCAGGAAGCGCTCGAACAGCAAGTCGTAGCGGATCGGATCCAGGTCGGTAATGCCCAGGGCATAGGCCACCAGCGAGCCCGCGCCGGAACCCCGGCCCGGACCCACCGGCACGCCGTTGTTCTTGCCCCAGTTGATGAAGTCCTGCACGATCAGGAAGTAGCCGGGGAAGCCCATCTGGATGATGGTCTTGCATTCCCAGCGCAGGCGTTCGTAGTACTGCTCGCGCTTGGACTGGCGTTCGGCCTCGTCCGGGAACAGGAACGCCATGCGCTTTTCCAGGCCCTCTTCCGACAGCTGGACCAGGTAGTCGTCCAGGCTCACGCCGTCCGGCGTGGGGAAATTGGGCAGGCGCGGCTTGCCCAGCACCAGGCTGAGGTTGCAGCGTTTGGCGATTTCCACCGTGTTGGCCAGCGCCGAGGGCACGTCGGCGAAGCGCCGCGCCATTTCCTCGGAGCTGAGCAGGTATTGCTCCTTGCTGAACCGGCGCACGCGGCGCGGGTTGGCCAGGATTTCGCCTTCGGCGATGCAGACGCGGGCCTCATGCGCCTGGAATTCGAATTCGTCCAGGAATTGCACCGGATGCGTCGCCACCACCGGCAGGCCGGCCTCGCTCGCCAGGCGCATGGCGGCCTGGGTGTAGGCTTCGTCGCCGTCCATGCCGGCGCGCTGCAACTCGATGTAGTAGCTGCCCGGGAACAGGTGCGCCCACTGGCGCGCCAGCGCCAGCGCCGACACGGCATTGCCCGCGTCCAGCGCCTGGCCCACGTCGCCGCCGCGCCCGCCCGACAGGGCAATCAGGCCCTCCTGCCCCTGCAGCCATTCGCGGCGGATCTCGGCGCGGCCCTTGCCCTGGTTCGTCAGGAAGGCTTTAGTCAGCAGTTCGCAAAGATTGAGGTAGCCCTGGTGGTTGCGCACCAGCAGCAGCAAGCGGAAAGGCTTGGCGGGGTCGTCGTCGTTGGACAGCCAGACATCGCAGCCGGCAATCGGTTTGATGCCGGCGCCGCGCGCGCCCTTGTAGAACTTGATCAGGCCGAACAGGTTCGACAGATCCGTCAAGGCGACGGCGGGCTGGCCCAGCTTGGCCACGCGCTTGATGAGGTCGGGGATGCGCACGATGCCGTCCACGACCGAAAATTCGGAGTGTACGCGCAGGTGAACAAATGGGGACGGGGTCGTTACGGCTTCTTCGGACATAAAGGGAATTGTACCTAGTCAATGCGGTCCAAGCCGAGGCCTGTGCGCTCGCGCAAAGGACTACGCAAGCGCCTGTGTAACAATACACGTTGCACGTCATCTTCCATTGTTGACATGAGATTTACGCACGAGATTCACCTATGAAATGGCTAATTCCCGGGATCTGGCTGAGCGCCATCCTGTTTGCGCACTTCCGCGGCCGCGTCAAGCTGCCGCTGGGCCGCCAATTGCTGGACCATTCCGTACTGCTAGCCCCCGTCAACGCCTTCATGGTGCTGACCTCGCGGGTTCCCACCACGCCCTACCTGACGACCAGCGAAATCGCCGAACTCAAGGTGCTGGACGACAACTGGGAAACGATCCGCGAAGAAGCCCAACAGATGGCCGAGCTGCGCCGCATCAAGGCCGCCGACACTCATAACGACATCGGCTTCAATTCCTTCTTCAAGTACGGCTGGAAGCGTTTCTACCTGAAGTGGTACGACGCGCGCCACCCGTCCGCCGAAGAACTCTGCCCCAAGACCGTCGCCATCCTGAAGACCCTGCCCAAGGTCAAGGCCGCGATGTTCGCCGAACTGCCGCCGGGCGGCCAGTTGAACCCGCACCGCGACCCGTTCGCCGGGTCCCTGCGCTACCACCTGGGCCTGGTCACCCCGAACGACGACGGCTGCCACATCATCGTCGACGGCGAACACTACAGCTGGCGCGACGGCGAAAGCGTGGTTTTTGACGAAACCTACGTGCACGAAGCCTACAACCACACCGACCAGAACCGCATCATCCTGTTCTGCGACGTGGAGCGCCCGCTGAAGTGGCGCTGGGCCGAAGCCTTCAACCGCTGGTTCGGCCGCGTCGTCATGTCCGCCGCCAGCTCGCCCAACGACGGCGGCGACCAGACCGGCGCCATCAACAAGCTGACCCACGCCCACTGGGTCATCGACCAGAAGCGCAAGGCCTTCAAGGCCTGGAACCGCAATGTCTACAAGGCCACCAAGTACGGCCTGATCGCCCTGGTGGTCGTGGGCTTCCTGGCCCTGTAAGAAAAGGCGCCCGGACATCCGGGCGTCTACCCCCCCTGTTTCCTACAGCTTCTCTGCCCCCTACCCAGTCACATCGCGCGAGCGTCCATAGCTGCGACGCAAGACAGCGCGTAGGCCGCATTTGGCCGCCCGGGCGGCCAAATGCGGCGGGCCTCGCTAGACTCTCCCCACCCACGACTTCGACATCGCGACGTCCCGAGACGCTCGTAGCCCGTCGGCGCGGGCGGCGTGGCGGCGAGCAACCTCGATGCGCCCGAGGGAATCGGAAGGAACCGCCGCAGGCGGTGACGACGATGACGACGGGGTAGTCCGGAGCGAACGCTCCGGACCGCAATCGTGGGCGCGAGCCGCCACGCCGCCTGCGCCGACGGGCGGCCTACGAAAAAACCACCGCCCGCGAAAAAACCACAAAAGCAATCAACGCTTAAGCGACTCCCAGCTCTTCATCAACCGTTTCACAGAAACCGGCATAGGCGTCCGCAACTCCTGCGCAAACAATGCCACCCGCAGCTCCTCCAGCAGCCACCGGAACTCATCCAGCCGCGGATCCGGCGCCCCTTTCAGCGCCGACCGCGCCCGCTGATACTGCGTCAGCAAAGGCGCCATCTCCGCCACCAGCTTGGCATCCCTGGCCGGATCCGCCCGCAGCTTGTCGATGCGAGCCAGAACCGCCTTCAGATACCGCGGAAAATGCGCAAGCTGCGCATACGGCGTATCGCGGATGAACCATTTGGGCATCAACGCCCCCAGCTGCGCCTGCAAGTCCGCGTAGGCCGCAGCATGCGGCTTGGCCTGCGGCAACTTGCGCTGCACTGCCGCCCATTCCGTCAGCACCGCCCCCGCCAGCCGCGCCACTTCCTGCGCCAAAAGACCCAGCCGGCCCTTGCCCTCGGCCCGCCGGGCCTCGAACTGCTGCTCGTTGACCGGCCAGGGATCGGCCAGGCAAGCCTGCCCCAGCGCGCAGTCGATGATCTGGTCGCGCAGCTCTTCCTGCGTCCCCAGCGTCATGTAGAGCATGCTGATCTTGGTCAGGTCCGCCAGGTTCTTTTCCAGGAACTTCACCTGCTCGCGCAAGCCCAGCCGGAACAGCCTGAGCAAGCCCGCGCGGTGGTGCTTGCGCGCTTCGTCCGGATCGTCGAACACGTCCAGGTCGCAATGCGCGCCGCGGTCCACCAGCGCCGGATAGCCGATCACCGACTGCCCGCGCCGCTTGATCTCCATGATCTCCGGCAAGGGGCCGAAGGACCAGGAAGTCAGGTTCTCGTGCGCCAGCGCCTGGGCCACCTGGGTGTCGCTGGCCGCCAGTTGCTGGAACGTGGCCTGCGCCTGCTTGCCGAACTCGGCGCGCAGTTGCGCCAGGTTGCGTCCGGCCGCCAGCATGCGGCCGTGCTCATCCACCACCCGGAAGT
This sequence comes from Achromobacter sp. ACM04, assembly GCF_014851465.1. NCBI lineage: Bacteria > Pseudomonadati > Pseudomonadota > Betaproteobacteria > Burkholderiales > Alcaligenaceae > Achromobacter > Achromobacter sp. ACM04. The sequence continues at coordinate 1,172,423 of NZ_JACUZS010000003.1, read as the reverse complement.
TCATGAACAGGTGGGCCGGCAGGGTCTCCAGCTTGAAGTCCGCCGCGGCTGGGCGGATCTGCACCTGGTCCCACATGTCGGCGATGATGGCATCGACCAACCCCTGCTGCGGGTCGGCCTGGCGCTCGAACCAGCGGTCGTAGAAGCCTGCGGCATAGTCCGGCAGCGGCACGCAGTGGCGGCGCAGCTTCTGCGGCAGCGACTTCAGGAGCAGGTGCACCTTTTCCTTCAGCATCCCGGGCACCAGCCATTCGCAGCGCGCCGGATCGATCTGGTTGAGCGCGAACAGCGGCACCGACAGGGTCACACCGTCACGCGGCGAACCGGGTTCGAAGTGGTAATCCAGCGCCATCGACACGCCCTGCCATTCCACCTTCTTGGGAAAGACATCGGTCGTGACGCCCGCGGCCTCGTGGCGCATCAGTTCGTCGCGCGTCAGCAGCAGCTTGGCGGCGGCAGCCTTGTCCAGCCCCGACACCCACTTTTCCAGCGTCGCCGTCTGCGAAATGTCGGCCGGCAGTTGCCTGTCGTAAAAGGCGTGGATCAGCTCGTCGTCGACCAGAATGTCCGGGCGGCGGGTCTGATGTTCCAGCTTTTCGATGCCTGCGATCAGCTTGCGGTTGTGCGCCACGAACGCCAGCCGCGTGTCGATCTCGCCCGGCACCAATGCCTGACGGATGAACAGCTCGCGCGCCTGGGTCGGATTGACCCGGCCGTACTGGATGCGCCGGCCGGTGTAGATGGTCAGCCCGTAAAGCGTGGCCCGTTCATTGGCCACCACCTGCCCGGCCTTCTTTTCCCAACGCGGATCGGACCAGTTCTTGCGGATCAGGTGCGCGCCGACTTTTTCCAGCCACACCGGATCGATGCGCGCCACGCAACGCGCGTACAGCCGCGTGGTCTCGACCAGTTCGGCCGCCACGATCCAGCGCCCCGCCTTCTTCACCAGCCGCGAACCGGGGTGGATATGGAAGCGGATCTCGCGCGCGCCCTGGTAATGACCGCCTTCGTCGCTCTTGAAGCCGATATTGCCCAACAGGCCCGACAGCAGCGCCATGTGCAGCTGCTCGTAGGTGGCCTCGGTCTGGTTCAGGCGCCAGCCCTGCTCGCCCACCAGCGCGGCCAGCTGCGTGTGCACGTCGTGCCATTCGCGCAGCCGGATCGGCGACAGGAAGTTCTGGCGCAGCAGGGCCACCAGCTTGCGCTGCGAGGCCTTGTGCTGCACCTGCTCGCCGTACCAGCGCCACAGCTTCAGGAAGGAGATGAACTCGGACTTGTCGTCGGCGAACTTGGCGTGCGCGGCTTCAGCCGCCTCGCGTTCCTGCATGGGGCGATCGCGCGCGTCCTGCACCGACAGGGCCGAGGCGATGATCAGCATCTCGGCCAGGCACTGGTGTTCGCGCGCGGCCAGGATCATGCGGCCGATGCGCGGGTCCACCGGCAGCTTGGCCAGTTCATGTCCCGTGCGCGTCAGCACGAAGGACGAGCCGGTACGGGAAGCGTCCGTGTCGTCGTCCGAGGCCGACGCCAGTTCGATCGCGCCCAGTTCCTGCAGCAGATGGTAGCCGTCGGCCACCGCGCGCCCGGGCGGCGCCTCGACGAAGGGGAACTGCTCGATGTCGTCCAGCTTCAGGGACTTCATCCGCAGGATGACCGAGGCCAGCGACGAGCGCAGGACTTCCGGGTCCGTGAACGGCGCCCGGTTGTTGAAGTCCAGCTCGTCGTAGAGCCGGATGCAGACGCCCGGCCCGACCCGGCCGCAACGGCCGGCGCGCTGGTTGGCCGAAGCGCGGCTGATCGGCTCGATGCGCAGCTGCTCGACCTTGTTGCGCCAGGAATAGCGCTTGATGCGCGCCAGCCCGCTGTCGACCACGAAGCGGATGCCCGGCACGGTCAGCGAGGTTTCCGCCACGTTGGTGGCCAGCACGATGCGCCGCGCATTGGTGCGCGGATGGAAGATCTGCTCCTGCTCGGCCTGCGACAGGCGCGCGTACAGCGGCAAGACTTCGGTGCCGGCCGGATGGCGCTTGCGCAGCGCCTCGGCGGATTCGCGGATCTCGCGCTCGCCAGGCAGGAACACCAGCACGTCGCCCGGGCCGTGGCGCGCGCACTCGTCCACCGCGTCCACGATGGCGTCGATCAGGTCGCGCTCCTCGTCGCCCGACATCCGTTCGCGGTCCCGGCCGGGCTTGGCCGGGGCGGCCTCGTCTTCCGGGAGCTCCTCGCGCACGGGACGGTAGCGGACCTCGACGGGGTACAGGCGGCCGGACACCTCGATGACGGGCGCGGGCCGGTCCTCGGAAGCGCCGAAGTGCCGGGCGAAGCGCTCGGCGTCGATGGTCGCCGAGGTGATGATGATCTTCAGATCCGGGCGGCGGGGCAGCAGCTGCTTCAGGTAGCCCAGCAGGAAATCGATGTTCAGGCTGCGCTCGTGCGCCTCGTCGATGATGATGGTGTCGTAGCGGCGCAAGAGCGGATCGCGCTGCGATTCGGCCAGCAGGATGCCGTCCGTCATCAGCTTGATGGACGCGTTGGGGCCGGTGCGGTCGTTGAAACGCACCTGGTAGCCCACGACCTCGCCCATGGGGGTGTTCAGCTCTTCGGCGATGCGCTTGGCCACCGACGTCGCGGCCAGGCGGCGCGGCTGGGTGTGGCCGATCATCTTCTGGCGGCCGCGGCCCAGCTCCAGGCAGATCTTGGGCAGCTGGGTGGTCTTGCCCGACCCGGTTTCGCCGCTGACGATCACCACCTGGTGGCTGGCGATGGCGCGCGCGATCTCCTGGCGCCGCGCGCTGACGGGCAGGTCTTCGGGGTAGCTCACCACGGGTATGGGCCGCTCGGGGCGCGGCGCGCGGCGCGCGTTCTGCGCGTCTGCCGCTGCCGCCGGAGCCGCCGCGTCCGCGGCCTTGGGCGCACGCGGGCTGGAGGATTCAGGCATGTACGATTAGTCCGGTTAGCCCGGCATTATAAATTTCCGCGAGCCCGCTGCTGGCGCCGCGGGCGCAAACCGGCAAATCCGGCACCAAATTGGCACTCTTTTCCGCCTGCGCCGGGGCGCGACGGTCATATAATTTCGCCACGCCGTCGTCCGACGGCGCTATGGCGCGGCACGGCGCCGCGTTTTTGCTTACTCTCAGGAATCCTTCCGCCCATCATGCCCGACCTGGAACCAGACACCGTCTCCGCCCTTGAAGCCCCAGAATTCGCACCCGCCCAATTCGTCCGATGGTTCCGAGAAGTGGCGCCTTATGTGCATGCGTTCCGAGGCAAGACGTTCGTGGTGGCTTTCGGCGGTGAACTGGTGCAGGCCGGCGCGCTGAACGCGCTGGTGCAGGACTTGTCGCTGCTGTCCTCGCTGGGCATCCGCCTGGTGCTGGTGCACGGCTCGCGTCCGCAGGTCAATGAGCAGCTGCGCCTGAAGGGCTTTACCCAGCAATTCGACCGCGGCCTGTCGCCCACCGACGCCGCCGCGCTGGAATGCGCCAAGGAAGCCGCCGGCGAAATCCGCCTGGACATCGAGGCCGCCTTCAGCCAGGGGCTGCCGAACACGCCCATGTCGCACGCCCATATCCGTGTCATCTCCGGCAACTTCGTCACCGCCCGCCCGACCGGCGTGCTGGACGGGGTGGACTACAAGCACACCGGCCAGGTGCGCAAGATCGACATCGACGCGCTCAAGTTCGCCATCGAAAAGGGCTCGTCCGTGGTGCTGTTGTCGCCGCTGGGCTTCTCGCCCACCGGCGACGCGTTCAACCTGGCCATGGAAGACCTGGCCACCAGCGTCGCGGTGGCGCTGCGCGCTGAAAAACTCATCTTCCTGTCCAGCTCGCAGGGCGTGCTGAACGACGACGGCACGCTGGACACTGAACTCGCCCGCGTGGACGCCGACGCCCTGCTGGCCGGCGGTGAACTCGACGAAGAGACCCATGCCTTCCTGCAGTACGCCTCGCTCGCGGTCAAGCGCGGCGTGGCCCGCGCCCACCTGCTGCCGTTCGCGCTGGACGGCAGCGTGCTGCTGGAAATCTTCACCCACGACGGCGTCGGCACCATGGTGGTGGAAGACACGCTGGACGACCTGCGCGCCGCCACGATCGACGACGTCGGCGCCATCCTCAGCCTGATCGAACCGCTGGAAGCCGACGGCACGCTGGTGCCGCGTCCACGCAGCGTGGTCGAGCGCGACGTGGAAAACTTCACCGTGCTGGAGCACGACGGCGTCATCTACGGCTGCGCGGCCCTGCACAGTTTCCCCGAAGAGCAGATGGCCGAAATGGCCTGCCTGATCGTGCATCCGGAATGGCAGGGTTCGGGCGAAGGCGAAATCCTGCTGCGCCACATGGAATCACGCGCGCGCGCCGTCGGCGCCAAGCGCCTGTTCGTACTGACGACGCGCACCTCGCACTGGTTCATGAAGCGCGGTTTCGTGCAGGGCGGCATCGCCGACCTGCCGCGTGAAAAACAGCACAATTACAACCGTTCGCGCAACAGCCTGGTCTTCATCAAGAAGCTGTAACACCCGGGCTACCCGCAGGGTCCGCAGGGGCTTGGCGCCATCAGGTCGCCAAGCCCGTTAAAATGCAGGATTACTCATTTCTTCCGGCAGCGAACCATGGCCCGTATCGTCAACTGTGTAAAACTGAAGCGTGAAGCCGAAGGGCTGGATTTCCCCCCCTACCCCGGCGAACTCGGCACCAAGATCTGGCAGAGCATTTCCAAGGAAGCTTGGGAAGAATGGAAGGCCATCCAGACGCGCCTGGTCAATGAAAACCGCCTGAACCTTGCGGACGCCCGCGCCCGCAAGTACCTGAAGGAACAGATGGAGCGCTTCCTGTTCGAAGACGGCACCGTCGAAGCGCAGGGCTACGTTCCGCCCTCGGCCTGATCCGGCCGCGCCTTTTCCGGCCGCAAGCTGATGGCGGCCCACCCGATGCAGCCCCTCGCCCGCGAGGGGCTGTTCATTTCCGGCGCCAGCGTCCGCCTTGGCGCCGGCCTTAAGATTCAAGTACTGCTGGCCGTATCATCGCTGTCATGAAAGAAGAATCGCGCCTGTCCCCCTCCTCGCCCATCGAACGCGCGCTCGGCATCGCGCCCGACCGCCGCGCGGGCACGCTGCAGGACGTGCAGCACGTGGTGATCCTGATGCAGGAAAACCGCTCTTTCGACCACTATTTCGGCACCTTGCCCGGCGTGCGCGGCTTCGCCGATCCGCATCCCGCCCCCACGCTGACGGGCAATGTGCTGACGCAGGCGGATGGTGCGGCGCAGGTCCGCCCCTATGCCCTGCAGGCCGAATACGCCAGCGATGCACAGGTGGGCTACATCACGCCGCACACCTGGGACGACGCGCAGCGCGCCTGGAACGACGGCCGCATGGACCAATGGCTGCCCGCCAAGAGCCGCCTGGGCATGGGCGCCTACCGTGGCGAGGAGGTGCCGTTCCAGACCGCGCTGGCAAACGCCTTCACCCTGTGCGACGCCTATCATTGTTCGATCCATGCCGGCACCAATCCCAACCGGCTGTTCCTCTGGACCGGCACCAATGATCCGCAAGGCCTGGCGGGCGGCCCAGCCCTGGTGAATACCTTCGACCGCCTGGGGCCCGCCAGCGAAGGCTATGCCTGGACCACCTATCCCGAACGCCTGCAGGACGCCGGCGTGGACTGGCGCATCTACCAGGACATGGCGGACAACTATCACGACAATCCGCTGGCCGGCTTCCAGCAGTACCGCCGGCAGCATGCGGGCGCGGCCGGCGACGCGCCCCTGCGCGACCGCGGCCTGTCCACGTGCACGCTGGACCAGTTGGCCCGCGACGTCGCCGCTGGCACGCTGCCGCAGGTGTCCTGGATCATTGCGCCCACGGCCGATTCCGAACACCCCGAGGTCTCGTCGCCGGCAAGGGGCGGTGCCTACACGGAGCGCGTGCTGGACATCCTGACCCGCAATCCCGAGGTCTGGAGCCGCTGCGTGTTCTTCGTCACCTACGACGAGAACGACTGCTTCTTTGACCACATGCCGCCGCCTGCGCCGCCTGCCCGCGCGGCCGACGGCCTATCGGGCGGCCTCTCCACGGTCGAGCTGGACGGCGAATACCACGATGTGCGCCATGGGCCCAGCGCCGCCACGCCCGACGACCCTGCCGGACTGCATGGGCGCGGGTTCGGGCTGGGGCCGCGCGTGCCGATGCTGGTGGTCTCGCCCTGGAGCCGTGGCGGCTGGGTCAATTCCCAGGTGTTCGACCACACGTCGGTGATCCGTTTCCTGGAAGCGCGATTTGGCGTGCTGGAACCCAATATCAGCGCCTGGCGGCGCGAGATCGCCGGCGACCTGACCTCGGCCTTCGACTTCGCTGCCGCCCGCGGCGCGCACGCCGAAGGCCTGCGCCAGGCTTGCGCCCTGCCGTACGCGCTGGACGTCCAAGGCCGCATGGCTGCCGACGGCGGACATTACCGGCTGACCCTGCGCAATCCCGGCGCCGCAGGCGCGGTGCTGCATGTCTACGACCGCCACGCGCTGGAACACGCGCCGCGTCGCTATACCGTGAGCGCGGGCGCGCGGCTGGACGACGGCTGGCGCCTGCACGCCGATGGCGCCTATGACTTGTGGCTGCTGGGCCCCGACGGCCTGCACCGGCACTTCCGCGGCGATGCGCGCGATGCCGGCACGCTGGAGGCGCAAGTGATACCGGCGGCGACCGGCCTGAGCCTGCGTCTCGTCAATCGCGGCGAAACGCCGCAGGCGGTAAAAGTGGAGTCGCGCATGGGCGACGGCTGGTGCGCCATGGCGCACGTGCAAGCGGACGGCTCGCTGGATCTTGCCTACGGCGGTTGCCAGGGATGGTACGACCTGGAGATCAGCGCGCTTGCCTTGCCGGCATTCGGCCGCAGGCTGGCGGGCCGCATCGACGCCGGCAAAGCCGGCCTGCCGGACCCGCGCCTGCAGGCAGGGGCGACGCTGCCCCTGGACTGACGCTTACTCTTCCGTGTCTTCTTCTTCACCGCGCGCCAGGCGCTCGGTGTTCTTCACGCCGGTGTGGCGCACGTCGGCGCCCTTGACCATGTAGATCACGCGCTCGGACATGTTCTTGGCGTGGTCGCCGATGCGTTCCAGCGCGCGCGCGATGAAGATCATGTCGATGGCGCGCGAGATGGTGCGCGGATCTTCGATCATGTACGTGATCAGGTGGCGCAGCGCGCCCTTCCATTCCTTGTCCACTTCCTTGTCGCTGCGCACGACGGCGGCGGCCTGGATGGGATCGAGGCGGGCGAACGCGTCCAGCGCCTGATGCAGCATGGTGCGCACATTGGCAGCCATGTGGCGCAGTTCGATCACCGGGATGTGGCGCAGTTCGGCTTCGTGGATGCGGCGCGCGACGGTGGCGACCTTCTCGGCTTCATCGCCGGAACGCTCCATGTCGGTCAGCATCTTGGACACGGCCATCAGCATGCGCAGGTCGATGGCGGTGGGCTGGTGGCGCGCCAGGATGCGGCTGATGCTCTCGTCGATTTCGACTTCGTGGCGGTTGACTTCCTTTTCACGCTCACGGACTTTCTCGACCAGCGAAATGTCGCCGCTGGCGAGCGCGTCGATGGCCTCCTGGATCATGGCTTCCACAAGGCCGCCCATTTGCAGGAACTGCGAACGGACGCTTTCGAGGTCCGCATCGAACTGCTTGTTTGTATGCTCCGACATCCGGGCTCCCTGCGTGTTTGGTCTCATTGCACTGCCCTGAAAAAAGGATATTACGAGATGGGCCTGCACAACCCGCAAGGTTATGACCCAAGTGTGACAGGATTATGAACACGGACCCCGGCGGCCACAAGGCGGGCCGGCCGGGGCAACGCCGGGAGGCGTCGGCAAGCGGACTCAGGCGCGGCGGTCCAGCCGGCGGATGCCGTTTTGCGTGGCCAGCAGGGCCACGTCGGCGCCCGCGATCGCGAACAGGCCGCAGGTCACTACGCCCGCCAGATTGTTGACCCGGGCTTCCAGGCCCGGCGCGTCGGTGATGGACAGGCCGGACACGTCCAGGATGACGTTGCCGTTATCGGTGACGAATCCCTCGCGCAGCTTGGGCTGACCGCCCAGCGCCGCCAGGGCGCGTGCCACGGATGCGCGCGCCATGGGGATGACTTCGACGGGCAGCGGGAACTTGCCCATGGTCTGCACCAGCTTGGACTCGTCGGCGATGCAGATGAAGCGCTCGGCCACCGAAGCCACGATCTTCTCGCGCGTCAGCGCGCCGCCGCCGCCCTTGATCATGTGCAGGTTGGCGTCGATCTCGTCGGCGCCGTCGACGTAGATCGGCATCGTCGTGATGTCGTTCAGGTCCAGCACCTTCAGCCCGTGTCCGGCAAGCCGGGCGGCGCTGCGCTCGGAACTGGCCACCGTGCCGCCGATCCGGCCCTTGAAACGGGCCAGGCCGTCGATGAAGAGATCCGCCGTGGAGCCCGTGCCCACGCCGATGATGGCGTCGGGTCCTGCGACCTGTTCAACGAATTCCAGGGCCGCGTCGGCGGCTTGCTGCTTGAGTTCTTGCTGGGAAAGCATGGCGAAAAATGCGGGAAGGTTGGTCAAGCCAGGAAATTTAGCATGCGGCAGCAGGCCACGCCCGCGCCAGGATGGCCTGCACATCCGCGCCCGCCGCCAGTTCGCCGAACACGCCGCCGCCCGCGTTCAGGCGGCTGGCGACGAAAGCCTGCGCCACCGGCGCAGGCGCATGCTGGATCAGCAAGGCGGCCTGCCACAAGCGCGCCAGGCCGGCGGCGATGCGGCGAGCCTGGAACTCGGCCTGGACGCCATCAGCCAGCAAGGTCCGCCAGCGCGCCAGCGCGTCGTCGAAGTCCTGGTACTGCCCCGCCGCCTGCGCGAACTCGCGCTCCAGCGCGGGCAGCGCCCCGGCCTCGCGCTGCAAGGCGCGCAATACGTCCAGCGCCATGACGTTGCCGGAGCCTTCCCAGATGGAATTGACCGGGGTTTCGCGGTAAAGCCGGGGCATAGGGCCGTCGTCCACGTAGCCGTTGCCGCCCCAGACCTCCATGCATTCGGCCACCGCGGCGATCGCGCGCTTGCATACCCAGAGCTTGGCGGCCGGCGTGCCCACGCGGACCAGGGCCCGCGCCGCGGCGTCGGCGCGCTCGTCCACGGCGCGCGCCAGCCGCAGGCCCAGCATCATGGCCGCCTCGCTTTCAAGCGCCAGGTCGGCCAGCACGTTGCGCATCAGCGGCTGCTCGATCAAGGGCTTGCCGAAGGCGTGACGGTAGCGCGCATGATGCGCCGACTGCACCAGCGCCTGCCGCAGCAGCGCCGCGCTGCCCAGCACGCAATCCAGCCGGGTGGTGGCGGCCATCTCCAGCAGCACGGCCAGGCCGCGGCCCGGTTCGCCCACCATGACGCCCCAGGCTTCCTCGAATTCGACCTCGGCGCTGGCGTTGCTGCGGTTGCCCAGCTTGTCCTTCAGCCGGCGCACGCGCACGGCATTGCGCGGTCCGTCCGGTATCCAGCGCGGCACGAAAAAGCAACTGAGTCCTTCGTCGGTCTGCGCCAGCACCAGATGCGCGTCGGCCTGCGGCACCGAGAAAAACCATTTGTGGCCGACCAGCAAATAGGCGCGGCCGCGGCCGGGCGCGCCTACTGGCGTGGCGCGCGTGGTGACGGCGCGCAGGTCGGAGCCGCCCTGCTTCTCCGTCAGGCCCATGCCGATCAGGGCCGAGCGCTTCGCGGCCAGCGGCGCGTCGGCGCCGTCGAACTCCCGCGAATACAGGGCGTTCAGCCATTGCCCGCCGAAATCCACGACGCCCGCAGGTTCACGCTGCAACAGCGGCACCGCGGCAAACGTCATGGTGGTGGGACACAGGCTGCCCGCCTCGACCTGCCCCTGCATGACATAGGCCGCGGCCCGCGCCACCTGCGCGCCCGGCTCGGGCTGCGCCCAGGCGCGGCTGTGCAGGCCGCGCGCCATGATGCCGCCCATCAGCAGATTCCAGGACGGATGGAATTCGACGCGGTCGATGCGGTGGCCGCCGCGGTCGTAGCTGACCAGGCGCGGCGTGCAGCGGTTGGCCTGCGCGCCGGCTTCCAGCGTCTGCGCGCGGCCCAGCCAGGCGCCATGCGCCGCCAGGTCCGGCTCCCAGGCTTGCGCGCCTTCGCGCCGCACCGCCTCGCGCAAGGCCGGGTCGGTTTCGTACAAGGAGTAGTCCTCCAGGGGCGGCACCTGGTTGGATACGGTATGTGTCGCGAACGATGACATGGCTGCTCCCTGGATCGGTCCACTGATGCGCCGCCAGCCCGCGGCGCGGTCAGCCCCTTCGGGCCTATCTGGCCATCGGCGCCACCAGGGCCCAGGGCCGCAGCGCCTCGACCTGCGCCGCCAGCTCCAACAGCAGCGCCTCGCTGCCCAGCGGCCCCATCAGCTGGATGCCGATGGGCAGGCCGTCGGACGACATGCCGAAGGGGATGGAGATGGCGGGCATGCCGGTCAGATTGGCCAAGGGCGCAAACGGCGAATACCCGATGACGCCCTTCTTGCCCAAACGGTAGGCCAGGTAGTCGGCGTTGTCCATGGCGTAGCGGCCGATGGGCGCCGGCGGCTGCGCCAGCACCGGGCTCAGGAACAGGTCGTAGCCTTGCGCGCCGTCGCGTTCCAGGAAGCGGCCGACCCGGCGCGTGATCTCGTGGCAGGTGTCGACGCAGGCCACGTACTGCGCACCGGAGATGGCGCGGGCGTATTCGCGCGCGCCCAGCGTTGTCGGTTGTAATTCATCGGCGGCCAGGCGGCGGCCGCGCGCGGCCACGAAGGCATCAATGGCGTTGGCCGCCGCGCTCGCGATCAGCGGCAGCATCGGCGACAGCACCTCCTCGGATCCCACCGGCGGCGCGGCAGGCACGAGTTCATGGCCCAGCGACGCGAAAAGCTGCGCGGCCTCGTCCACGGCGGCCGCCACTTCAGGATGGATGGCCTCGCCCTCGTAGGTCGTGTTGACGAAGGCAATGCGGCGCCGTGCGGCCGATTGCGGATCAGCAGCGACGCGCGCCACCACGGCGCGGTAGGAGTCAGCCGGCAGTGCCGGCGCGGCGTAAGGCGCACCCACGTCGGCGCCGGCGCTGATGTCCAGCGACGCGGCGCAGTCGCGCACCGACAGGGTCATCATGTGTTCGGTGGCCAGGCCGCCCCAGCCTTCACCCTTCAGCGGGCCCAGCGGCATCAAGCCGCGCGAAGGCTTCAGGCCCAGTACGCCGCAGCAGGACGAAGGAATGCGGATCGACCCGCCGCCGTCACTGCCATGGGCGATGCGCACCATGCCGCTGGCCAGCGCAGCGCCTGCGCCGCCGCTGGACCCGCCCGCGCTATGGCCCGCCTTCCAGGGGTTCTGGGTGGCCGGCCCGTAGACCGGCGATTCGGTGGTGGGGCTCAGGCCCAATTCGGCGCTGGTCGTGCGGCCGAACGGAATCAGGCCCGCGCGGCGGTAGCGCTTGACGATCTCGGCGTCGACGTTCCATTCCACCTGGCCGTACAGCACCGAACCCATGGCGCTGGGCAGGCCCAGCGCCGCCGTGCCCAGGTCCTTGAGCAAGGTAGGTACGCCCAGGAACGGCCGTTTCTGCAATTGCGCCAACCGCTGTTCCTGCGACAGGCCGCCCAGCTCCTCGTCCAATGACTGCGCCAGGCGTAGGCCGATTTCCGCCTGCAGGCCGCAGGCGGCGTTGATCGAGGGATTGCGGGCCGCCACCCGGTCCACCGCCTGCTGCATCGCAGCAAGCGCAGTGGTGACCCCTTGTGCGATATCGGCGCCCAGCGCCGTCGCGTCCAGGGTGGAGGAATCATGGCGTTCAGCGGTGCTCATGCTTGCAATGCTCCAGGTGACTGACGGCGGATTGCCGCTGACGCCAGGATATCGGCAGTCGCTGCGGGCAACAAGCTCACGCCCCTGCGATGCCGCCGCGGCCGGATCAGTTCTGGCCTGCGGCCTGGTCTTCGTCGTCGTCCCCGGTGTAGCCCTCGTCCGCAGTGCCGAGCAGGAGCCGGGCGTCGGCTTCGGGCAGCGCCTCGACGGCTTTCAGGTTCTTGAGCATGGCGCGGGTGCGCACTTCCGTCTGGCCGATCTTGTTGCTGGCGGTGTCCAGCGTCTTCTTGACGCTGGCCAGGGATTCGCCGAACTTGCCGAACTCCGTCTTGACCGCGCGCAGCACCTGCCAGACCTCGGACGAACGCTGTTCGATCGCCAGCGTGCGAAACCCCATCTGCAGGCTGTTCAACAATGCCGCCAGGTTGCTGGGGCCGGCCACGTTGACGCGCAGGTCATGCAGCTTATCGAGCAGCCCCGGGCGGCGCAGCACCTCCGCGTACAGGCTCTCGGTAGGCAGGAACATGATGGCGAAGTCGGTGGTGTGCGGCGGCGCCACGTACTTGCCGGCGATCAGGCGCGCCTGCAGTTCCACCGCGCGGCCCAGCGCGGCGCCGGCGTTCTTCACGCCTTCGGTGTCGGCGGCTTCCTGCGCGTCCATAAGGCGCTCGTACTCTTCCTTGGGAAACTTGGCGTCGATCGGCAGCCAGACGGGTTCGCCGCCATCGCCGCGCCCCGGCAGGCGGATGGCGAACTCCACCACGGCATCGCTGCCCGGCACGGGCTTGATGTTGCTGGCGTATTGGTCCGGCGTCATGTTGTCCTCGATCAGCCTGGCCAGTTGCACCTCGCCCCAGGTGCCGCGCGACTTGACGTTGGTCAGCACCCGCTTCAGGTCGCCCACGCCCGCCGCCAGGGCCTGCATTTCGCCCAGGCCCTTGTGCACGGCCTCCAGGCGGTCCGACACCAGCTTGAAGGACTCGCCCAGGCGCTGCTCCAGCGTGGCGTGGAGCTTTTCGTCCACGGTGCGGCGCATTTCGTCGAGCTTGGCGCTGTTGTCGGTTTGCAACGATTGCAGCCGCTGGTCGACCGTGGCGCGCACTTCCATCAGGCGCCGCTCGTTGATCTGGATGAGGCCCTGCAGCTGCTCGGAGAAACCCGCCGCAAATCGCGCCAGCGATTCCGCCGACTCCGCGCGCGCGGCCTGGGCGTCACGCGACAACCCGGCGCGCAAATCGCCATGCGACTGCGACAGCTCCACCCTCAAGGCGCGGGTGGAGTCCGCGAATTCGCTGCGCAGGCCGCGCTGCCCTTCCGCGATGTCGGCGCGCAGCGCGCGCTCGGTGCGTTCCAGGCTTTCCAGCAGCGCGTCGAGCCGGGCATCCTGCGCGGGCGGGCGCAGCCATGCCAGCAAGGCCGCCAAAAAGGCCAGAACGGCGCCGCCCGCGGCGATCCAAAGCAGATGTATGTCGTTCAAAAGATGCGTCTCCAAAGCCGGGATTGTAGGACTCCGGCCACGCCTTCCCCGGTAAATCCGGCCGAGATTCGGCATCTGGCGGACTCATGCTCCAGCTCAAGGATTAAACTCGGGAGCATCCAAACAGGCTTGATCTCCCCTTGAACCCCGCAGATCCTTCTCTCTGTACGCCCGCGGCGTCTTTCCAGTCCATCTTCGGGCCGCTGGACCTGAACGCCGCCACGCCGGTCGCCTCCGGCCATGACCGGCACATCTTCCAGCACCCCAACATGCCGTCCTTGCTCGTCAAGGTCATGGACATGCGCGCCCGCGCGATTTATCTGGAGGCCCGCCCGTTCAAGCGCTGGTATAAGCAATACCAGCGCGAAAGCGCGTACCGCGTCTACCTGACCGAAATCTACGAATACGTCACCACCACCACCCGCCCCTCGGGCGTATGGCAGGTGCCCATGGCGCGCATACTCGGCGTGGCCCAAACCACGCTGGGCTTGGGCCTGGTCGTCGAGAAAATCCGCGACGCCGACGGCAACATCGCCCCCACCGTGACGGACCTGGCCAGGCAGGGCAAGCTCGACGACGCCCTCAGCGCGCAGCTGGACGAATTCTTCCAGGATCTGGCCGATGCCCACGTGGTTCTGCACGATGTCTCCGCCAGCAACATCGCCTGTGGCCTGAATGCCGACGGCAAGCAGGGCTTGTACCTGATCGACGGCTTCGGCGGCCTGCCGCTGATCCCGATCTATGCCTGGAGCAAGCGCCTGAACAGCCGGCGCATCCACCGCAAGTACGTGCGCATGCGCGCGGCCCTGGCCGAACGTATTGCCACCGGCGGGTTCTGACGCGCCCTGCGCAGACGCGGCCGGGGCGCGGGCCGGTCGGTTACGCCTGCGGCGCCTCTGGCAACACCACGCCCTGGCGGTCCACCCATACGTAGTCGTGGCCGGCGCGCTGTCCGCGGCGCAAGGGATTGCGCGTGCAAAAGGCCGCGTAAGCAGGGTCCACAAAACGGTAGTGCAGGTGTTCGTCCCGGCCCAGCGGAATGCCCAGGCGCGTGGTGCAGATCAGGGCTTCGGGCGACTCCCCCACATCCTCCACATACAGCGCCTGCGGGTCGAAACCGCGTGCGTCCCAGTCCGGCACTTTCAGGCCCAGCGCCCGGCACAGCAGGGTCTGGCCGGCGCACAGGCCGGAGACCGGTCGCGGCCGCCCCTGTGCATCGGGGTTCAACTCCAGCATGCGGGCCAGCGCTTGCGGTCCGGACAGCGCGTCCGTCCAGGGATAGGCGGATTTGATCAGCACGGCATTGCCCGGCCCTCCCGCGCTGAAATTCAGCGAATCCCCGCCGCGGGCGTAATACATGTAGACCGTACCGCCGTCCATGAACAGCGCGCGCCGCTTATGGGTGTACCCCAGCGACGCATGGCTGCCCTTCTCTTCCAGGTAATAGGCTTCGGTCTCGATGATGCGGGCCGACAGCCACAGGTCGCCCACGCGGTGGCGGATGACCTTGCCCGGCAGCTCGCGCGCCAGCTGGGCGGCGTCGCGGTCGAAGAAGGCGTCAGGCAAGGCCCGGCCGGGCGCGCCCGGCGCCAGGCCGGCCTGGGCCGGCGCCTCAGGCGAAACGTTCGCCGTAGCGCTTTTCGCTGAAGCCAACGCTCACCTCGCCATCGGGCGTGACCGTGACCGGGCGGCGCACCAATGCCGGATACTCGGCGATCAACTGGGTCCACTGCGCATCGGTGTGCGCCGTCTTGCGCTCTTCGGGCAGGTTGCGCCAGGTCATGGACGTGCGGTTGACCAGTTTTTCCCAGCCGCCGACCTGGTCCGCCCAGGCTTTCAGCGTGGCGGCCGGCACCGGGTTGTCGCGGTAGTCCACGAACGCGTGGGCGACGCCATGCGCCGTCAGCCAGTCGCGCGCCTTGACGCAGGTGCTGCACTTGGTCAGGCCATACAGGGTGGTTTGCTTCATTTGGGTTCGGACTCCTTGCGCCATTGCATGCGGTTGGCCAGGATCACGCAAGTGCCGACCGCCAGGATGAAGAGGGTCGCCAGCGCGTTGATCTCGGGTTTCAGGCCCAGGCGCACGCGCGAGAAAACTTCCATGGGCAACGTGCTGGAGCTGGGGCCGGACAGGAACGAGGCCAGCACCACGTCGTCCAGCGACAGGGTGAAGGACAGCAGCCAGGCCGAGGCCAGCGCCGGCGCGATCAGCGGCAGCGTGATCTTGAAGAACACGGTCATGGGCGTGGCGCCCAGGTCCAGCGCGGCTTCTTCCAGCGAACGGTCCAGGTCGCGGATGCGGGTCTGGATGACCACCGCGACAAAGGCCATGCACAGGGTCACGTGGCCGACCCAGATCGTGAAGATGCCGTTTTCGGCGGGCCAGCCCAGGCTGCCGCGCAGTTCCACGAACATCAGCAGTAGCGAGATGCCCAGCACCACTTCGGGGATGACCAGCGGCGCGCTGAGCATGCCCACGTACAGCGCGAAGCCGCGGAAGCGCCCCATGCGCCCCAGCACGTAGCCGGCCCAGGTGCCGATGATGACGGCGGCGGTGGCAGTCATGGCGGCAATGCGGAACGACAGCCAGGCCGCGCGCAGCAGCGCGTCGTCGTTGAACAGCGAGTGATACCAGCGGAACGAGAAACCGGTCCAGGACGTGACGGTGGGCGACTCGTTGAACGAGAACACCATCAGGCTGATGATGGGCACGTACAGGAAAAAGTACCCCAGTCCCAGCACGACGGCGCGCAAAGTCTTGTTGGGCCCGTTCATTTGCGGCCTCCGTTCGCCTGTTCCTGCTGCTTGACCTGGTTGTATTGGAAGTACACCAGCGGCACCAGCAGCAACAGCACCATCACGCAGGTCACGGCCGAAGCCATGGGCCAGTCGGCGTTGTTGAAGAACTCATTCCACATCACGCGGCCCATCATGAGCGTGTTGGCGCCGCCCAGCATTTCGGGGATCACGTACTCGCCCACCGCCGGGATGAACACCAGCATGGCGCCGGCAATCACGCCCTGGCGCGACAGCGGCACCGTGATCTGCCAAAACGCCTGCCAGGGCTTGGCGCCCAGATCGTAGGCGGCTTCCAGCAGGCGCAGGTCCATCTTCACCAGCGTGGCGTACAGCGGCAGGATGAAGAATGGCAGGTAGGCGTAAACCATGCCGATGTAGACGGCGATGTCGGTGCGGTAGATTTCCAGCGGACTGGAAATGATGCCCAGGCCCTGCAGCAGGTTGTTGAGCAGCCCGTCGTTGCGCAGGATGCCGACCCAGGCGTACACGCGCAGGAGCAGCGAAGTCCAGAACGGCAGGATCACACCCAAAAGCAGCAGGTTGCGCACCGCCGGCGACGAACGCGCGATGTAATAGGCGATGGGATAGCCGATCAGCACGCAGAAGAGCGTGGTGATGGCGGCGATCTTCACCGAATTCAGATACGTGGCGAAGTACAGGCTGTCCGTGAACAGCAGGATGTAGCCGCGCAGGTGCAGGCTGAACTGCACCGCCTCGTCCTTGAATTCCGCCAGGGACGTATAGGGCGGAATGCCGAACTTCAGTTCGGCGAAACTGATCTTCAGGACCAGCAGGAACGGCACCAGCAGGAACAGCACCAGCCAGGCGAACGGCGGCACCACCGCCAGCGCCCGGCCCGACGGCAACCAGTCGCGGGGCGAAAAGCGGATCATGACGCCAGCACCGTGGCGCTGTCGGCGTCCCAGCTGACGAAGATCTCTTCATCGATGCCGGGCGCGTCCATCTGGGCCAGCAACTGGCTGGGCACGCTGGCCTCGACCGTCTTGCCGGAATCCAGGCGGATCTGATAGAGCGCGTAGCTGCCCATCCAGGCCATGTGGCTGACCATGCCATGGGCCCAGTTGTATTCGGCTTCGGGCTGCTCGCGCGACACCACCAGGCGTTCAGGGCGGATGGAGACGTGCACTTCCATGCCCAGCGGCTCGCTCACGCCGTGGTTGACGAAGAGCGGACGGGTCAGCTCGCCGCACTCGATGGCGACGTGGTCCGGTTCATCGACCACGATGGTGCCGGTGAACATGTTGGTCGACCCGATGAAGCTGGCAACGAAGCGGGAATTCGGAAAGGCGTAGACGTCCTGCGGCGTGCCGCATTGGACGATCTGGCCTTCGGTCATGACGGCCAGGCGGTGGGCCATGGTCATGGCTTCTTCCTGGTCGTGCGTGACCATGATGCAGGTCACGCCGACCTGCTCCAGGATCTTCACGAGTTCGATCTGGGTCTTCTGGCGGATCTGCTTGTCCAAGGCGGACATGGGCTCGTCCAGCAGCAGCAGCTTGGGCCGCTTGACCAGGCTGCGCGCCAGGGCCACGCGCTGCTGCTGGCCGCCCGACAGCTGGTTGGGCTTGCGGCGCGAATAACCGGCCATCTGGACCAGGTCCAGGGCTTCGAACACGCGGTCATGGATCTCGGCCCGGTCCACGCCTTCCTGCTTCAGGCCGAAGGCCACGTTGGCCTCGACCGTCATGTGCGGGAACAGCGCGTAGGACTGGAACATCATGTTCACGGGCCGGCGGTACGGCGGCACGTGCGTGATGTCTTCGCCGTCCAGGAATATCTGGCCCGAGGTGGCTTCCTCGAAGCCCGCCAGCATGCGCAGCAAGGTGGACTTGCCGCTGCCCGAACTGCCGAGCAGGGCGAAGATCTCGTTGCGCTTGACCGAGAGATTGACGGAACGGACGGCGACCACATCGCCGAAGATCTTTACGACATCGGAAATCCGGACGAACTCGTCCGGATCGGCCGAATGCTGCGCCGAGTAACGGCTATCGCTCATGATGACTTATCTTCCAGACTTCAGCTCGGACCACATCCGGTTTTGCAGGCGTTGGATGTTCAAGGGCAGCGCCTTGATCACATACAGGGTCTTGGAGACGTCCGCCGGCGGGTAGATCATGGGGTTGTCGGCCACGTCCTTGACCACGAACTGCCGCGCCTCTTTGTTGGCGTTGGGATAGAACATGGTGTTGGTGATGGCCGCGTGCACCTTGGGCGTTTCGATGTAGTTGATGAAGGCCAGCGCCTCTTCGGGATGCGGAGCATCCTTGGGGATGACCATCAGGTCGAACCACGCGGGCGCGCCGCCCTTCGGAATGAAGTAGTTCACTTCATAGGACTTCTTGGCGTCCTGGGCGCGCTTGCGAGCGATCATCACGTCGCCGGAAAAGCCGTAGACCATGCACAGGTCTCCCACGGCGAGCTCGTCGATATAGCCCGACGAGCTGAACTGGCGGATGTACGGACGGATCTTCATCAACACGTCCAGCGCGGCCTTGTAGTCGTCGGCGTTGGTGCTGTTGGGATCCTTGCCCAGGTACTTCAGCACGGCCGGGAACACCTGGGCGGCTTCGTCCAGCATGGAGATGCCGCACTCTTTCAGCTTGGCGGCGTTCTCGGGCTTGAAGATCATGTCCCAGTTGGCCAGGTCCACGCCGTCGCCCATGATCTGCTTGACCTTGGTGACGTTGTAGCCCAGGCCATTGGTGCCGTAGCCCCAGGGAATGGCGTATTCGTTGCCGGGATCGACGGTGGCGACCAGCGCCATGATTTCGGGATCCAGATACTTCCAGTTCGGGATCTTGGACTTG
The DNA here is from genome assembly GCF_014851465.1 of Achromobacter sp. ACM04. Lineage (NCBI taxonomy): Bacteria > Pseudomonadati > Pseudomonadota > Betaproteobacteria > Burkholderiales > Alcaligenaceae > Achromobacter > Achromobacter sp. ACM04. The sequence continues at coordinate 1,153,479 of NZ_JACUZS010000003.1, read as the reverse complement.
TCCAGCTTCTGGAACAGGCCGGCTTCGATCTGGCGCGAGGCGTAATGCGTGGACGGGACAACGACGTCATAACCCGACTTGCCGGCCAACAACTTGGCCTGCAGGGTGTCGTTGCTGTCGTAGACGTCATAGCGGACCTTGATGCCGGTTTCCTTTTCAAAACCGGGAATTGTGTCCGGAGCCGTGTATTCGGCCCAGTTGTAGACGTTGACGACCTTGTTCTGCGCCACCGCCGCCGACGAGGCCGCCATGACCAGCATCGCCCCAAGCGCCAAGCGCATACCCGCCCGTAGTTTCATCACCAGCCCCCTTGCGTTATGCCGTATGTGACAGGAGTACCAAAAGGCGAAATGATAAAGCTTTTTAGCGAGGACCTGCCCAACTTTGCCGGGCGATTGGCGCGATTTGGGCCAGATGGCGGCATTTGGCCGCCCCCGCCGGGATCAGGGCTGGATCCCCACGCCCCAGGCCGTCCAGTAGCTGTCGCGCAGGCGCAGCCAGAAGCGCTCGCCCTCTTCCCCGGCGACCTTGCGCAGCGAACGGCGCAGGCGCTCCAGGTTGGCCTCGCGCTGGCGGTCGGACAGGGAACCTTGCGTGCCGCGGTCGAAATCGATCAGCCAAATGCGACCGTCGCTGCCCACCAGGATGTTGAAGGCATTGAGGTCGGCATGCCAGACGCCCGCCCGGTGCATGCGCACGATGGCCTCGGCCGCCGCCTGCCAGACCGGCTCGGCCAGCACGTGGGCCAGCGGCCGCACGCCGGGAATGCGCTCGACCACGATGGCGGCGCGGTAGATCGGGCCTTGCCGCCAATAGGCGGCGGCCAGCGGCGCAGGCACCGCCAGGCCCTGGGCGCGCATGGCGGCCAGCAGGCGGTATTCGCGAAAGCTGCGGGTGCGGGCCTCGCCGTTCCAGAGATAGGCGTCGCGGCTGATGCGCGCGACCATCCCGCCGCGGCGGTAGCGGCGCAGCACGCCCTGCCAGCCCGCCCCCTGCACGAACCAGGCGGCCTGGCGTCCGCCGGCATCCACCGGCCGCGCCCGGTCGCCATAGTGCGCCGGGTTGAACAGGTCCGGGCCGGCTTCGGTCAGGCGCGAGGGATCGCTCAGCATGGCTCCGCCCAGGGGGCCGGACCAGGCCTGGCGCCGTTCACCGGATCGGGAATCGCCTTCAGCCTTCACGATTGCGCATCCAGTCGGCTACGCCGTAGAAGGACTGCAGCAGGCGTTCGACCAGGGCCGGTTCGATCCCCTGGTCTTCCATGGCCCGGCCAATGCAGGTCACCCACTGGTCGCGCTCGACCTCACCGATCGAGAACGGCAGGTGGCGGGCGCGCAGCCGGGGATGGCCGAAGCGTTCTATATAGTGGTCCGGGCCGCCAAAGTAACCGCAAAGAAACCAGAACAGCTTGTCGCGCGCCTGGTCCAGGCTGGGACCATGGGCCGCCCGCAGCTCCTTCAGGTCGGGCTCCATGTCCATCAGGTCATAGAAGCGGTCCACCAGGGCGCGCACGCCCGGCTCGCCGCCAAGTAGGTCAAAAATGCTGCTGGAGTTTTCCACGGGTTCGGTAATCGTATGGACGCGCGTCGGCATCAGGTTTCTCGTAGGGTGACCAGGGGCGGCGTGCGCAACACGCCGCGCAGGGCCAGGGCGCCGCCGGCCCAGGCGCCCAACATGCCCGCGGCGATGCCCGCCAGCCACGGCCAAAGGCTAAGAGTAATAGTGAAATCAAAGACCTGCGTTGACAAAGCCCAAGCGATCGCGGTGGCGCCGGCCGCTGCCAGCAGACCAGCCAGGCCACCCACGGCCCACAGCTCGATGCGCTGGGAGCGCGCCAGCTGGCTACGGGTGGCGCCCAGCGCGCGCAGCACGGCGGCTTCGCGCATGCGCTCGTCGCGCGTGGCCGTCAGCGCCGCGGACAGCACCAGCACGCCGGCGGCCAGCGTGAACAGGAACAACAGTTGAACGGCCTTCCCCACTTCGTTCAGTACTGATTGCAGCTGTTGCAGGATGGCGCCTACGTCGAACACCGTCAGGTTCGGGAACTCGCGCACCAGCGCGGGCAGGACCGAGGCCTTTTCGGGCGGCAGGTAGAAGGACGTGATCCAGCTCTGGGGCATGTCGGCCAACGCGGCGGGCGTCAGGATGGCGAAAAAATTGACGCGCATCGTATCCCAATCGACCCGTCGGGTGCTGGTGACTGCCGCCTCGACCTGCTGCCCCGCCACATCGAAGGTCATCTTGTCGCCCAGCGCCAGGCCCAGGCTCTTGGCCAGGCCTGACTCCAGCGACACCTCGGACGCGCCCGGCTGCAGCCAGCGGCCCTGCTCGATACGGTTGGAAGACGGCAATTCGTCGCCATAGGACAGGTTGAACTCCCGGTCCACCAGCCGCTTGGCGCGGGGTTCCTCGTAGTCGTCCGGCCCCACGGGCTTGCCGTTGATGGCGATCAGCCGCCCGCGCACCATCGGCGCCAGCGTGATGCGGCCCAGGCCTTCGCGGGTGAGCGCGTCGGTCACGGCCTGGCGCTGGTCCGGCTGCACATTGATGAGGAAACGGTTGGGTGCGTCCGGCGGCAAGGTCCGCTGCCAGCCCTGGATCAGGTCGGTGCGCGTCATGGTCAGCAACAACAGCGCCATCAGGCCCACCGCCAAAGCGCACACCTGGGTGATGGTGGCGGCGCGCCGGCGCACTACGCCAGCCAGCGCGAAACGCAGCGCCGGCAGGCCGGCGGCCAGCCGGCGCACGCGTGCCAGGCCCAGGATGCAGAGCCAGGCCACCAGCGCGAACACGGCGAAGGCTCCCAAGAAGCCGCCCGCCACCACGCCGCCCAGCTTGGCGTCGCCGGCAAACCACCAGATCAGCAGTGCGAAGCCCGCGGCCCCCAGGACATAGCCCAGGGCGCTACGCGCGCTGAGCGCGTCGGCGTCGCGGCGCAGCACCCGGGCCGGCGGCACGTGGCGCAGCTGGGCCAGCGCCGGCAAGGCAAAACCCAGCAACAGCAAAAGGCCGGTCAACAGCCCCTGCAAGGCCGGGATGGCCGAGGGCGCAGGCAAGCTGGTATCGATCAGCGAACCCAGCAGCATGACCAGCACCTGATGCACCGCATAACCCAGCAGGCAGCCCGCGGCCGACGAGAACAGGCCGACCAGGGTGAACTCCAGCGTCAGCATGCGCGACACTTGCGACTGCACCGCCCCCAGGCAGCGCATGACCGCGATGCCGTCGCGGTGGCGCGTCATGTAGCGGCCGGCGGCCAGGGCCACGGCCACGGCCGATATCAGCACCGCCAGCAGCGCGACCAGCGACAGGAAGCGCTGCGCCCGGTCCAGCGTGCGGCGCACTTCGGGCCGGCCGGACTCCAGGGTGGCAACCTTCTGGCCGCGCTTCAGATTCTGCTTGAGCCACGTCGAGTAGCCCGCCACGGCGTCGGGCTGGCCCGCAACCAGCATGGCGTAGCCGATGCGGCTGCCCGGCGCGATCAGGCCGGTGGCGGGCAGATCGCTGGCGCGCAGCAGCACCCGCGGCGCCACGTTGACGAATTGCATGCCGCGGTCCGGCTCATAGGTAATGACGCGGTCCACCCGCAGGTGGGCGTCACCCACGTTCAGCGTGTCGCCCACCTTCAGGTTCAGCAGGGACAGCAATTGGGCGTCCACCCAGACCGCCCCTTCAGGCGGAATATCGCGAGTCGGGGCATCGGGTTCGAACGGTGCGCCCGCCACGCGCAGGGCGCCGCGCAGCGGATAGCCCGGCTCCACCGCCTTCAGCGCAGCCAGTTGGGCGCCGTCTCCGGCTCCGACCATGGAAGGAAACTGCCAGGTACTGGAGACGGCCAAACCGCGTTCGCGGGCCTGATCCATGAAGACCGCTGGCACCGGCTCGTCGGCGTCCAGCACCAGGTCGGCGCCCAGCATCTGCCCGGCGTCGCGCTCCAGCGCCCGGCCGACCCGGTCCGCCAGGAAGCCGACGCTGGTCACCGCGGCAACCGCCACGACCAGCGCCAGCACCAGCAGCCGCAGTTCCCCGGCGCGGGCGTCGCGCATCATCATCCTGGCGCCCTGGCGCAAGGTGGACCAAAAACCTGGGCGCCTGGCCCGTGACGTATCAGGGAAATCCATCATTCCACAATGTTAACCAACGGCCTAGATCGGGGCCGAATCCCGATATCATCCCGGGGCGGGAGGCTAAGCCACCCATAAAGATACTCAAAACCTGGAGAAGACGATGCGTAAATCCTGGCTTGCCGCCACGATACTGGCCGCCTGCACGGCCGCAACCGCCCTGCCCGCCGTGGCGCAGAACACCCTGAAGATGGCCTACGCGCTGTCCACGTCCTCGCACTATGGCGCCGGCGCCGACGCGCTGGCCAAGTCCATCGAAGCCTCCACGGGCGGGAAGTACAAGGTACAGCAATTCGCCAACAGCGCGCTGGGCGGCGAACGCGAAGTGATCGAAGGCCTGCAGATCGGCACCATCGACCTGGCCATCGTGTCCACCGGCGCCACGCTGAACTTTGTTCCCGAAACCGGCGTGTTCGACATCCCCTTCCTGCTGCGCGACCTGCCGCACGCCCGCAACGTGCTCGACAGCAAGATCGGACAAGATATGCTGGCAAAGTTCCCCAGCCGCGGCATCATCGCCCTGGCCTGGGGCGAACAGGGCTTCCGCCACCTGACCAACAACGTCCGCCCGGTCAAGACGCCGGCCGACGCCAAGGGCCTGAAGATCCGGACCACGGAAAACCCGATCCACATCACGGCCTTCCGCCAGATCGGCATCCTGCCGACCCCCATGGCCTGGCCTGAAGTCGCCACCGCCCTGCAGCAAGGCACCATCGACGGCCAGGAGAACCCGCTGTCGGTGATCACCTCGGCCAAGCTGTCGCAGATGCAGAAATACCTGTCCTTGACCGGCCACGTCTACGGCCCGGCCCTGGTGCTGATGTCGGCCAACGTGTACGAGGGCCTGTCGGCCGCGGACAAGGCCAACTTCGACAAGGCTGGCAAGGAATCCGCCCAGGCCATGCGCGCCTACGTGGACAACATCGAGAAGACGGGCGTCGAACAACTGAAGAAGGAAGGCATGCAGGTGACCGAAGTGGACCGCGCCGCCTTCGCCGCCGCCGTCGAGCCTGCCTACCCCGAGTACTACAAGAAGTTCGACAAGAAGCTGATCGACGCGATCCGCGACACCAAGTAAGCAGGGGTCGCCCCGATCCGGGGCGCATCCCCTTGGCGGCGGGATCCCGGTCCCGCCGCTTTTGTTCCCATCCTTTGCGTACAACGCCAACGGGATTCATCATGCGTTTGCTCTGCGCCTTCGACCGCGGCCTGTTCAAACTGGTCTCGGTCCTTGCCCAACTGCTGCTGGTGGCCGCCGCGGCCGCCGCCTTCTACCAAGTCATCGCGCGCTTCGTGCTGCACTCCCCGGCCGACTGGAGCGAGGTGCTGACCCGCGCCCTCCTGATCTGGACCGTGCTGCTGGGCGTGGCCCTGGCCTTTCGCCACGGCGCCATGATCAGCGTGGAACTGCTGCGCAACCTGCTGGGCGGCACGCGCCGCCGCGTGCTCGAAGCCGTGATCGGCCTGATCTGCGCCGGATTCCTCGGCTTTCTGGCCTGGATTGGCGGCAACATGACCTACCGCGTGCGCTTCCAGACCGTGCCGAGCCTGGACATTTCGATTTCCTGGATCTATCTGGCCATCCCCGTGGGCGCCACCCTGGCCGCCATCGCCGTGCTGGCCCGCTGGTGCGCCGGCGAAGAAGACGACGTGCCTGTGCGCAACGACGCGCAAGGCTGAGCCGCCCCCCACAGAACATAAGCAGCAGATATCGCCATGTCCCAATTAATGATTGTCTCGATGCTGATTTTCTTCGGGCTGTCCGTGCCGGTCGCCGTGTCGATCGGCCTGGCCAGCCTGGCGGGAGTCGGCGCCGCCGGCCTACCCTGGGTGGTGGTGGCCCAGCAACTCTTCGCCGCGCTGGACAAGTACCCGCTGGTCGCCATCCCCTTCTTCATCCTGGCCGGCAACCTGATGGAAGCCGGCGGCATCTCCGAACGCATGGTGGAGTTCGCCAAGAGCGTGGTGGGCGGCATCCAGGGCGGCCTGGCCTGCACCTGCGTGCTGACCTGCATGATCTTCGCCGCCGTGGCCGGCTCCAGCGTGGCCACCACCTTCGCGGTGGGCGCGATCCTGATTCCCGCCATGATCCGGCACGGCTACCCCGCGCCCTTCGCGGCGTCATTGCAGGCCAGCGCGGCGGAACTGGGCGTGATCATCCCGCCGTCCATCCCGATGATCCTGTTCGCGGTGTCCACCGACACCTCGACCGGCGAACTGTTCATCGCCGGCGTCATGCCCGGCATCCTGATCGGCGTGGCGCTGATGCTCTACGTCTGGCTCTACGCCAAGCGCAACAACCTGGGCAAGCGCGACGGCGAAGGCCGCCTGCCGCTGTGGCCTGCGTTCAAGAACGCCTGGCTGGCGCTGATGATGCCGGTCATCATCCTGGGCGGCATCTACGGCGGCATCTTCACGCCAACCGAAGCCTCGGTCGTGGCAGTGATGTACGCCGTGGTGGTGGGCAAGTTCATCTACCGCCGCCTGAGCTTCAAGCAGCTGTCCGCCACGCTGCACAAGTCGGTGGTGTCGACGGCGGTGATCATGTTCGTGATCGCCAATGCCGGCATCTTCAGCTTCCTGCTCAACCGCGCGGGCATCCCGGACGCGCTGGGCGTGTGGCTGGCGCAGATCTTCGACACCAAGTTCACCTTCCTGATGGGCGTGAACGCGGCGCTGTTCGTGATCGGCATGTTCATCGAAACCTCGGCATCCATCGTGGTGCTGGCGCCCTTGCTGCTGCCGGTGGCGCTGAAATTCGGCGTGGAGCCGGTGCACTTCGGGATCATCATGGTGGTGAACCTGGCGCTGGGGATGATTACGCCGCCGTTCGGCGTGAATCTTTTCGCGGCTTGCGCGGTGGCCAAGTTGCCGTTGGAGAGGTTGATCAAGCCGTTGATTCCGTTTGTGGGGGTGGTGATTGTTTGCCTGATGGTCATTACTTATTGGCCGGGGTTGTCGCTGGGTTTGCGGGACCTGGTCTACGCTAAGTAGGTCTGTTTGCAGGTTCTGTTGTAGTGGCGGGCGTCAGGGCTTCTTCGTAGGCCGCTCGCCGGCGCGGGCGCCTTGGCGGCGAGCGCCCACGATTGCGGTCCGGAGCCTTCGCTCCGGACTGCCCCTTCGTCATCTTCGTCCGGGCCTGCGGCCCTCCCTTCAGATTCCCTCGGGCGCATCGAGGTTGCTCGCCGCCAAGGCGCCCGCGCCGGCGAGCTACCGATTTCTTGGCCTGTCGCGCTGCTAGACCCGTGGTTAGTGGCGATTCTTGCGTTGCCCGCTGCTTGCGGCCGCGCGGGCGGCCGCAAGCAGCATACGTGTTGATGGGCGTCGTGGCTGTCTGCGCTTGCGCGAATGCGGGGAACCGTTTGCTAATGGCACCTGCATCTGGGGTGTGGGCGGTGATGGGTGGCGCGCGGCGAGCAGCCGTTCACGCATCGAGATCCGTTCGCGCGCGCCACCCATCCGGCGGAAGCAACTCGTTGACCCCGCGCCGCGTCTCGGCCGCTGCCCCCCCTCAGACCCTGCGTCGTGATCGCCTCGGACCACAATGTTGTCCACGCACCAGGGCGGATTCAAGCTCGCGTACGGATCTCGGAAGATCATCTGCGGATTGCAGCCCCCCGCAGCACGTGTAGCTGTCGCACGTTTCGTTGCTGACGGATTGTCACGCCATTAGGCCTGTAAGCGAAACGGCTCTATCTGGGCTCTGACGCACGACATCGCCATTCATGCACCTAGTCTTTTGTAGAGATGTGCAGCTGATGCCTATCAGATAGCCTGCGTTCGCCATGTCATTTTTCGCACGAGGAGGAATTCACGAATTGACATGGTCGGATTACGCGAGGGATTCGTCCAGATCTGCTCGCACCTGTTCCATCAACTCAATATCACGCACTGGAGTCGTCTTATGACATTCAAGAAACGTGCTGTGCTAGCTGTCGCCTCCCTGACACTCGCGGCGTTCGCCCAGAACGCCATGGCTGAGGGCGCCTACTCGAGTTCCGCGGTCATGCCGACCATCTACAGCAAGAATCACTGGTACACCGTGGCACCGCCCGTGCTCGGGAGTCCCCCGAGCACTGCAACCATCACCACGGTGTACTACAGCTACGGCTATCGCTTTCCGCGCCCGGCAGGCTTCCAAGTGCTGCTGTGCGACAACAGCGGCACCAACTGCACCGACGTGACCTCCAGGGGCTCGGGCTCGGTCAGTTTCAAAGGCAAAGGTGTCAAGGCCAACACGCCTGTCCGCTTCCAAGCACGCGTCGCTGGCAATGGCACGATGTCGCCCCTGGTGGGTGATGGCACCGCCAACGTGTCGGTGAACTACGACGACTGATCCGGCATTCGGCGAGCGGGCAATGGGTCTCACCCCGGCTCGCCGTGAATGATGAATCTGCAACTACGCGGCCTTTCAGCCCGCCGGTGCGAGCCAGCCACTGGCCTCAAGGTAGTCTTCGGATTGCGAGTTCGTATGGTCAAAGAGCTTGGCAAGAATCTGATCTGCAGGAGTACCCTTTGCCTTCTCGGAGTCGTATATCGCCTTGCGCTGCGCGTCAATCACGGCGGCCTCCTTGGAAAACCTTTCCTTGAAGGCTTCGTCGATGATGCGCCCGGAAGAGAGCTTATTCAACGGTTCCCCTCCCCTTCCCGGTGCAAGCTGGTCGCGAATGTCGTACCAGATCGTGCTGGGTATGTTCACCATGTCAGACGCGAACTGTTCAGCGTATTGCGGGTCGGAAGCTGCGGAATTCAACCACTTTTCCTGAATCGCGGTGCGGCCCTGCGTCGCGGTCCCCGCCTGGTTCGAGCGCTTGCGCGCCACATCGGAAATGCTCACTTGTGTGTACGAAGAATCGAATCCCCCTAAACCCGCCACGTCCATCGACGTCGATTTCGCCGTAGTCGAACTCGGTCTCGAAAAGCCCACTCGATCTGCGCCTTGGAACGAAAGAACGCTATAGCCAGACTGAATATTCACTTGCATCCCCAATCAATATAGGAAGTGCCGCCCCTTGAAGCATTTTTGCTCAATGTTCTTGGCACCTACGCCCCGGAAAGCTACGTTGATAGAACTGCGTCCTAACTTGTCGCCTGATACTAGATTGAAGGATTGCGAGCCTTACGTCCAAAAAGCGAGCGAAAAATGGGACTTTTCTGACTTCTTTCATGCCACGCACACGCATTCTCAGCGCAAGACACATAACCCTCAGCGCTACCTCCCGGCCGCGCTGACCGGATTGTTTCTTTTGACGTGCGACGCCGTGTTCGGTGCCGATGTTCTCTATTCCGAGTACCAAGCCAAACAGCAGCAAAGTGCGTTCGCGTTTCCCCTGGAAGAAGCCATCGCGCTGGCGGTGAGGAACAACAGGTTGGTGAAAAGCGCCTACGTCCAGCGCATCAGCCAGAAATTCGATCTCTACGTCAGCGAAGGGAAGTTCTACCCGAAACTGCTGCTCACAACGTCCGCGTTGACGAGCAAAGTCAACGGTACCTCCAGCAACGCGAAAGACCTGAACACCAACGCGTCGGTCACCTTGCCGACCGGGGCGACCGTATCTATCGCCAATGTCCAGGGCAGGAGCACCTCAGGCAAATCTTCGTCTACATCGGTCACGCTGAGCCAGCCCCTGCTGAAAAATGCAGGCATCGATGCGAACACGGCCTCAGTCCGCATCGCGCGCCTCGATGATGAAATCAGCCGGCTAGCACTCAAGGCAACGCTATCCCAAACCGTCGCGCAGGTGATCTACGCCTACCGCGAGCTCCTGCGCGCCCAGGAACAGAAGGTGATCGCCGAGGCAGCCCTGGCACGCAACAAAGATCTGTACGAGGTCAACCGCTCGCTGATTGCGGCAGGACGCATGGCCAAGGTGGAGATTCTGCAAACGCAGGCCGAAGTCGCGAATCGGGAAGTGGCGCTGGAAGAAGCGGAGAACCAGATCGACGCGGCCCGACTGGCCCTTGTAGCGTTGCTTGCTCTGGAGCCGCGCACACCTCTATACGCGACCGCTCCAACCAGCGTGGACTGGCGTCCTACCGACCCGACGCGCGCCCTGGAAACGGCGCTCACGCTTCAGCCCGACTACCTCTCCATGAAAATCCTGGTCGAACGGGCCAAGATCAGTCTGGACTATGCCAAGAACCAGCAGCTATGGGATTTGTCGCTGGTGGCCACCAGAACCCAGGCCCGGAGCGGCGGCGCGTCGCCGGGAGCCATGGACATTCAGGCGTCCGGCGCCCGGACCGGCGGCAGCTACGCGGGCCTGCAGCTCACCATCCCCTTCGGGGACCGCTCCATCAAGCAACCCGAGGTGCGCGCCTCCGTAGATCTGCACACCCAAGAACTCAAGTTGCTTGAAACGCGTCAAACGGTGGAGCACCGAATCCGCGATGCCACGCGCAATGTCCAAACCCGATGGCGCCAACTGGAACTCTCGATCAAGGCCCGCGACTTGTCCCGGCAGAAGCTTGAGGCGGAGAAGGAAAAGCTACAGGCCGGCCAATCGTCGAACTTCCAGGTGCTGTCCTTCGAGAACGACCTGCGCAATGCCGAGAACGCCCGCCTCAATGCGCAGATCACGTACCTGAACACGCTCACTGAACTGGACGAACGCATGGGCAAGACCCTCGACGTCTGGAGCATCCCCATCATCCAGACCAATGGCTATGAGAACTGAAGAGTCCATGCCGTCAGCCCGGCAGGTCGGCCTCGTGGTCGTGAGCGCCGTCGGCATCATCGAATCACTCAACATCGAGGCGGAGGTGCTTCTGCGGCTACCGAGTGTATCGCTCATCGGCCAGCCGGCCATCGCGACATTGCTCGATATCGCTGACGCAACGTCCGCGAGCACGTTGATCTCACGGTTCGGCACACCGCCGCGCGGCGGCAGTGCTCGAGAAAGACACCATCACGCCACACGGCTGTTCGTGCACTGCGAACGGCTTCCCGGCGCCGAAGCTGATGGCCGTTGGTTGATTCTGCTCGATACCCCGCTCCCCTCGGTCGCACCAGCAGCCGCAGCGCGGCGCGCGGGGCACACCAAAATTCCCACGCTGGCCGCCGGTAGCTCGGCGGCCCTCTTGGTCGCTGTGCTGCTTGGAAAAACGTTTGGCCCCGACGCGGCTCCGCCGACGGCCTCATCTGGAGCGAGTGCAGCCGCATCGGCTTCGATGACGCCAATCATGGCACCCACCACCCCGGCCTACATTTCCGTCATCGGCACCATCGAGGCCAACGAAACGCTCGGCGTTTCGGCCCCTTTCGATGGCGTCATCAAAGAAAGGCACTTCTCGTTCGACACGGAAGTCAAGCAAGATCAGTTGCTGCTGATACTGGACCCAACGGACTTGAACCAACGCGTCCAGGAAGTCAGGGTGGCGATGCTCAAGGCCGCCAAGACCATGCAGGAACTTGAGCGCTGGGACAGTGGCGCCGAAGTCTCGCGGGCGAGACGCACATTCGTGCTGGCCCGCCAGCAGGTCGAACAAACTGAGCGCAAAGTGCGGGAAACCGACGGGCTGGTCAAGAAGGGCATTCTCGCCCGGAACGAGTACGACATCGTGGCGGAACAGCTCACCGGTTTCAAGGCCCAGTTGGCGGCGGCAGCGGATGACCTGAAGGCCACCCAGGAAAAAGCCGACAAGAGCAGCATGGAAATCGCCAAAATCGAGTATGAGCAGGCCAGGGCGAAGCACGAGGACTTGGCCAGGAGCGCGCTGCTGGCACGCATCGCCGCGCCGCGTTCCGGCATTCTGTCGAAGGCGCCAGCATCCTCTGGACAGGCACCGGCGACACTTGATGCGGGAAGCCGGATCACGAAGGGTCAGCTACTGTTCAACGTCGCGCTTACCGGCAAGCTGCGCGTGTCGGCCCGGGTCGACGAAGCGGACGTCGTCAGCCTCGCCACAGGCATGCCTGTGGAAATGTGGATCGATTCACAGGAGATCGCCCCCCTCCTAGGACACCTTGCCAGTATCTCGGCACAGGCCATCCAAAGCGGCAACGGCGTCCGCAGCGCCCTGTTCGACGTGAGCGTCGATCTGCCGGCATTGAGCGAGGAGCAGCGAGGGAAGCTGCGCGTCGGAATGACCTGCAACCTTCGCATAGAAACCCGGAGCGCCGCGAATCCCGAGTCAGGCGGCCCAGCGCGTATCGGCAGGGCGCCTGTGCAGACAAGAAACTGAAATGCTGAAACTGGATCGGATCAGCAAGGCCTACCACAATGGCAGCGGTACAGTACCTGTGCTGCAAGACGTTTGCCTCGAGGTCGGCGCTGGCGAAATGTGCGCCATCATCGGAGCCTCCGGGTCGGGCAAGAGCACGTTGCTCAACATCATGGGGTTGCTCGACGCGCCGGATAGCGGCGCCGTGCTCTACCGGGGGAAGCCCGTGCATGATGCGGACTTGAAGACGCGAGCCAACCTGCGCAATCGCCACATCGGATTCGTATTCCAAGCCTTCAATCTGCTGCCACGCATGAGCGCACTCGACAACGTCGGCCTTCCCCTGCTCTACCGCGGCATCGGCAAGTCCGAGCGCCGCCGACGGGCACAGCGCTGGCTGGAGCGCGTCGGGTTGGCCGATCGCGCGGAGCACCTGCCGGACTCGCTATCCGGCGGACAGAAGCAGCGAGTCGCCATTGCGCGGGCCCTGGTCGGAGCGCCGCAGCTCGTGCTCGCCGATGAACCCACCGGCAACCTTGATCAGAAGGCGGCGCAGGACATTCTCAGCCTACTGGGCGAACTGAGCCGGGAGTCCGGCGTCGCGGTCGTCATCGTGACCCACGACCCTGCCATCAGCGTCAAGTGTCAGCGGGAAATCGTGGTCAGTCACGGGCGGGGCGTTGTTCGCGAGAGTGCGCCATGGCGTGGATGAATTTCCCGCGCGCAACCGGCTCCTTGCGCGCCATTGTCGAGGATGCCATCGACAATATGCGCGCGGTTCGGCAACGCACCCTGCTTTCCCTGATCGGCATAGCCATCGGCGCTGCGGCCGTCGTGGCGCTCTTGAACATCGGAGAGAACACCTCGGACGAGGCTGCGCGCCAATTCAAGTCGATGGGGACGGACCTCATCATTGTTCAGGACAGCCCCACCCTCGGCGGACAGCGCAAAGCCCCTCCACTCAGGAGCGAAGACGCACAAGAAATGGCAAAGAGTATCGCTGGGGTTTCCCTGGCCGCTCCGCTATCGACGACGCCAGTCAAGACCGGCACAGGAGGAAAGTTGCTCGACGCGACGGTCATTGGCACCACGGAACACCTGATGACCGCAGCTCGGCTGGAACTCGCCCGCGGCCGATTCATTTCCCACCGGGATGGATTGAACACCGTGGTGGTGGTCGGAGGGAATCTGGCTACGCAACTCGTCGGCGGCGGCACAGAGCTGGCGCTGGGCGATGAGATCCGCATGGACAACTACCGCTATACGGTCGTGGGAGTCCTGCGTAGTGCTCCACGCAACCCACTACTGCCGTTCGATCTCGACAACGCCCTGATTCTGCCGATCAAGGCGGATCGCCGCGCGAACTCCGCGACCGGAGCGTTATCCAACATCCTGCTGCGCGTTGCCGAGGGCCACGACCCTCTGCATGCGCTCACCGAGGTCTCCTCGTTTCTTCAGCGCAAGGGCAGCAACGCCCAGGCGCAGGGAGCGCTGCTGCTGCTCGACGGCATGCGGCAGCAAGGGCAGATGTTCAAATGGATGCTGGGTGGAGTGGCCTGCATCTCGCTGCTTGTTGGCGGCATTGGCATCATGAACGTCATGCTGGCCGGTATCGCCGAACGACGCCGCGAGATCGGGCTGCGCATGGCCATCGGCGCCGACCAGTGGGGCGTCATGACAATGATCGTCACGGAGGCAGTCAGCCTCTCGTTCGTGGGAGGCGGAGCAGGCACCCTGCTCGGCATGTTCGCCTCCGTGCTCTACGCGTGGTTCACAGGCTGGGAGCCTACGCTATCGGCTCTGGCGGCACTTCTCGGGTTCGGCATGTCGCTTTTGACCGGATTTTTCTTCGGTATCTACCCCGCCTTTGCAGCCTCGAAATTGAGTCCGATTGAAGCACTCAGATCCGACTGAAACCGGCTCATCCACGGCGCGGTTGGCGCCCTAAGAACCGATCTTCGACCAGATCACGCGGCGCGCACTACATCCCACGTCACGGCATGACACCGTAACTGCCGCCCGCCCACCCCGACAACCACAGGCGCCTCCACCTTGCACTGCTCCCGCGCCATCGAACACCGAGGATGAAACGTACACCCCGACGGCGGCAAGATGGGATTAGGCACCTCCCCCCCCATCGGCTCCCGATCCCGCCGCGGATCATCCAGGTCCGGAATCGTATCCAGCAGCATCCGCGTATACGGATGCTGTGGCGAGTCGAACAGCTGATCCGCAGGCGCCTGCTCCACGATGCGCCCCAGATACATCACCGCCACGCTGTCCGACACGTGCCGCACCACCGACAGGTTGTGGCTGATGAACACATAAGTCAGCCCGAACTCCTTCTGCAGATCCCCCATCAGGTTCAGGATCTGCGCCTGCACCGACACATCCAACGCCGAGGTCGGTTCATCGCACACCAGGAATTCCGCCTCCGTCGCCAGCGCCCGCGCGATCGAAATCCGCTGGCGCTGGCCGCCCGAAAACTCGTGCGGAAAGCGGCCGGCGTCGCTGGCGGACAGGCCAACCAGTTCCAGCAGCTCGTCCACCCTCCGTCGCGTTTCCGCCGGCGTGGCTCGCAAGCCCAGCGTCGTGATCGGTTCGGCCACGATATTGCCCACCCGCCAGCGCGGATTCAGGCTGGCGTAGGGGTCCTGGAAGATCATCTGCGGATGCAGCACGCCGCCCTTGCGGTTGCGCCCGTAGCGCAGCGTTCCGCGCGTCGGCGCCACCAGCCCAACCAGCAGCTTCGCCAGCGTGGACTTGCCGCAGCCCGATTCGCCCACAATGCTCAAAGTTGTACCGCGCGGCACGGATAGCGACACCCCGTCCACCGCCTTCAAGGTCTGCTCGGGCTGACGCGACAACGTGCGTTCCAGCCAGGGCGGCGACACGTCGAACCAACAGGCCAGGTCATCGGCCCGCAACAACACATCATCGTTAAGCGGCATGGGCGACTCCTCCTTGATGCAGCCAGCAGGCGCTGACGGTGGCGCCGGCCGGAGATGCGGCCAGCGGCGGGCGCTGCTGGCCGCAACGCGGCCCCGCCATCGAGCAACGCGGGTGGAAAGCACAGCCGTCGGGCATGGCGTGCAGGCGCGGCATGGCGCCGTCGATCTGGTTCAGCCGGGCAGCGCGCTGGCGCAGGCCGGGAATCGCATTCATCAGGCCCTGCGTGTACGGATGGCCCGGGCGGCGCAGCACGTCCAGCACCGGTCCGATCTCGACGATGCGCCCCGCATACATCACCGCCACGCGGTCCGCGGTCTCGGCGATCACGCCCATGTCGTGCGTCACCAATAGCACCGAAGTGCCCTGCTCGCGACACAAGCGCCGCAACAGCGCCGTGATCTGCGCCTGCACCGACACGTCCAGCGCCGTGGTGGGCTCGTCGGCGATGATGAGCGCCGGCCGCGCCGCCAGGGCCAGCGCAATCACCACGCGCTGGCGCATGCCGCCGGAGAACTGATGCGGATAGTGATCGATGCGTTTGTCCGCCGCCGGGATGCCCACGGCCAGCAGCAGCTCCAGCGCCCGCTGGCGCGCAGCCTGCGCCGTCACCTTGTCATGGTGGCGGATCGTCTCGACCAACTGGTCGCCCACCGTGAACAGAGGATGCAGGCTGGTCAGCGGATCCTGGAAGATCGCGCCGATTTCCTTGCCGCGCAAACGCTGGCGCGCCTTGGGCGGCAGGTTGTCGATGCGCCTGCCCGCCAGGTGGATCTCGCCGCCGCCCAGCCGCCCGGGCGGCTCCAGCAGGCCGATCACCGCCATGCCGGTCAGCGACTTGCCGGCGCCGGATTCGCCGACCATGCCCAGGATCTCGCCCGGCTGGATGTCGAAACTGATGTCGCGTGTGGCGACCAGGACGCCGTGGCGCGTCGGGAACTCGACCGACAGGCCGCGCACCGACAGGGTCGGCGCGGTGTTGGCCGCGGCCGGCGGCTGCGTGGAGTTGGGAACGAGGGCCATCATGACGGACTCCTTGCGGGACGCGGATAGCTGGAGGAAAAAATCTGCTCGGCCGGCGGATGCCCCCAGGTGCGGTCAGGGTAGCGGGCCACCAGCCCGTCGAACTGCGTCTGCGCCTGCTCTTGCGCCAGGCGCGCATCGAAGCCGGGGATCCGCCCGTCCACCATGACGAAGCGGCCGTCGATCACGACCTGCGATACGTCGCGCCCGCTGCCGCTCACCATCAGCGTCTGGATGGGATCGATCAGCTGGCCGTTGCGGTCGTGCGAAAAATCGAACACCACGATGTCGGCCTTGGCGCCCACGGCCAGCCGGCCCAGGTCCGGACGGCCCAGGGCGTCAGCCCCGCCCACGGTGGCGGCGTCGTAGTAGTCCTCGGAGCGGACCGCCTCGGTCGAGCCGTCGGCCACCCGGCACAGCATCATGCCCACCTGCATGTTCAGGACCATGTCGGGCGGCCAGGTGTCCGTGCCCATGCCGATGTTCACGCCCAGCTTGCGGTAGCGCGCGAACGATTCCAGCGTGGCGCCATGTCGCCCCGACACCAGCGGGCAATGCACGATGCTGGCGCCGGCGTCGCGGATGATCTCCAGGTCGCGCCCGGGCCGCTCGATATGGCGCGAACCCGACACATAAGTGCCATGCGGCAGCAAAGCGCGCTCGGACAGGAAGTCCAGGCTTTGCAGCCATTCCGGCGGGCTCATGCCATGCTGCTCCAGCACCAGGTCGTACTCCAGGCGTGACTGGCAGCAATGCAGCCGGATCGGGATATTCCGCTCGCGCGCCGCCGCAGCCGATGCGCGCAACAGCGCAGGCGTGCAGGTTTCGATGCGGTCGGGCGACAGCATGGCGCGCACGCGGCCGTTGTGACGGCCTTCGATTTCGTCGCAGAAGGCCAGGGCCGCCTCCAGTCCCGCCAAGCCGCGCGCCTCGTCGTAATGACAGCGGATCGTGCCGCCGGCGTCCACATATGTATGGCCGCTGCGATAGGCCGGTCCCAGGTAGACGCGCAGGCCCAGCTCGCCGGCGGCATTGGCCGCAGACAGGAATTCATCGCGGGTCTCGCCCCACACGCGGTAGAACAGCGACGCGATCGGCAGCGCCGTCGTGATGCCGTTGCGTATCAGCTGGGCAAACGCGTAGCGCTTCTGGAATGCGAGTTCGGCCGCCGTGTACATCTCGTACGGCCCCCGCTTCATGTAGGTCTCGGGCCAGATGCGGCCCTTCTTCCAGGCGGGCGAGTTGTCGAAGCCCAGGATGGTCGTGTCCAGGTCGGACAGCGCATCCAGGTCCACGAAACCCGGGCCGATCAGCGCCCGGCCATAGTCGCGACGCTGCGCGACCTGCCCCGGGTAGCGGTGGCCGACGTAGACGATGCGGTCGCCCTCGAACACCACCTCGCCGTTCTCGTACAGGCAATGGCGGCCGTTCTCGTGGCCCACCACCCAGCGGGCGGTCAGCAGGATGGGGCCTTGCGGCGCGCTCATCACGGCGCCTCCGCCAGCGCCCGGCCGTTGCGCGCGACCACGCGCCCGCCCTTGACGACCAGCTTGCGTTGCGGGCGCGATACGATCGCTTCGGCCACCGTCTCGGCGTCCACCAGCACGAAGTCGGCGTGGCAGCCTGGCGCCAAACCGTAGTCGGACAGGCCCATGACCTGCGCATTGCCGTAGGTCGCCACGTGCAGCGCCAGATCCAGCTCGTCGTCGCGACGGAAGTTGTTGCGCAGGCCCACCAGCATGGTCCGTTCCAGCATGTCGGGCTTGCCGTAGGGACCCCAGGTATCGCGCATGCCGTCGTTGCCCGTGCAGACCGTGACGCCGGCCGCGTGCAGCTTCGCCACATTGGGCACCGGCCGCGAGGCCGAGCCCGTGGTCATGATGTGCACACCGGCCTTCAGCAAACCTTCCGTCAGGGCCTGCACCGCCTGCGTGTCGGGCATGCCCAGACAGAAGGAATGCGACAGCGTGACCTTGCCCTGCATGCCCAGCGCCAGCACCCGGTCTATGGTCATCTGCATCGAGAACGCGCCGAGTTCGCCCGCTTCGTGCAGATGGATGTCGATGGGCTTTCCATGCCTCTGTGCAAGCCCGAAGATGGCGTCCAGATGGCCCTTGGGATCGCGGTCCATGCCGGCCGGGTCCAGCCCGCCCACCACTTCCGCGCCCATGCGCAAGGCCTCGTCCATCAGTTCCAGCGTGCCCGGGCGGATCAGCAGCCCGCTCTGCGGGAACGCGACGATCTCCACGTCGATCTGGTCGCGATACTGTTCGCGTGCGCGCATCACGCCTTCGATCGCGCCCAGTCCGATGTCCGTGTCCACGTCCACATGGCTGCGGATATGGCTGGTGCCGTCGCCGATCGACATCACCAACTGGCGGGCCGACTGGCGGTACGGATCGATGCCCAGGCGCTTCTTCTCGGCGCGCTCGTTCTCGATCTTGTCGATCAGGCGCGGGCCGACCTCGTTGCGGTACCAGGGCATGCCGTACATGGTCTTGTCCAGGTGCGCGTGGGCGTCGATCAGGCCCGGCAGCATCAGCGCGCCGCCCCCGTCCACCACCGGCACGCCGGCGGGCGCCGGCCCGCCCAGCGCCTGGATGCGGCCGTCGCGCACCAACACCGAGGTCATCTCGCCGCCGGCCGGGCGGACTTGGGTATACAGCGTTGCGTTTTCCATGGTTCTACTCTTGTCGGTTTGCGTTCAGCGCAGGCGGGGGTTCAGGGCGTCGCGCAGCCAGTCGCCCAGCAGGTTCACCACCAGCACGATCAGGCTCAGGTACAGCGCGGGAAACACCACCACCCACCACTGCCCCGAAAACAGGAACTGGTTGCCCAGGCGGATCAGCGTGCCCAGCGACGGTTCGGTGGGCGGCATGCCCACGCCCAGGAAGCTGAGCGTGGCCTCGATCAGGATCGCCAGGCCCAGGTTCAGGGTGGCCGTCACCATGACCGGCGTCAGCGTGTTGGGCAGGATGTGCGTCAGCATGATGCGCAGCGAACTCACGCGGATCAGGCGCGCCGCCTGCACGTATTCCTTGCCGCGCTCCACCAGGGCCGAAGCCCGCACCGTACGCGCGTATTGCACCCAGTTGGTCATGGAGATGGCCAGGATCAGGATCACGGCCGACAACGTTTCACGCATGCCGGGCGGCAACAGCTGGCGGAATACCGCCGTCACCAAAATCGCGACCAGGATCGTCGGGATGCTCAGCAGCGTGTCACCCAGGCGCATCAGCGCGTTGTCGACCCAGCCGCCGAAATAGCCCGCCGCCAGCCCCACCAGCAGGCCGATGGCCAGCGACAGCACCACCGTGGCCAACCCGATCACCAGCGACATGCGCGAGCCGTACAGGATGGCGGACCAGACATCGCGGCCCTGCGTGTCCGTGCCCAGCAGGAACTGCGGGTCCGAGCCGGCCTCCCACACAGGCGGCAGCTCCGCGTTCAACAGGTCCAGTTGCGCCAGGTCGTAGGGATTCTGCGGCGCGATCCAGGGCGCGAACACGGCCAGCAGCACCACCGCCAGCAGCACGATGCCCGCGCCCATGGCCACATAGTCCTGCCTCAAACTCCACCAGAGGTCGCTCTGCAGGAAGCGGGCAAGCCGGCCCTGCCCCGTTGCGGAAAATGGCTTAGTGAGCATTGGCGCCTCCCTTGACGTGCTGGCTGCGCAGGCGCGGGTCGACCACGCCGTACATCATGTCCACCAGCGTGTTCAGCGCCACGAAAATGAAGGACACGATCACCAGATAGGCGGCCATGACGGGGATGTCCACGAACATGACCGATTGGATGAACAGCAGCCCCATGCCGGGCCACTGGAAGACCGTTTCGGTAATCAGCGCGAAGGCGATCAGGTTGCCGATCTGCATGCCGGTCACGGTGATCACCGGCATCAGGCAGTTGCGCAGGGCCAGCCGGAAATGCACGATGCGATCCGGCAGGCCGCGCGCGCGGGCGAACTTGATGAACTCGGTGCGCAGCGTCTCCAGCATCTCGGCCCGCACCAGGCGCATGATGAGCGTGATCTGGAACAGCGCCAACGTGATGGACGGCAGCACCAGCGCGGCGCGGCCCGAGGGCGTGAGCAGGCCGGTGGTCCACCAGCCGATCTTCACCGTGTCGCCGCGCCCAAAGCCCGGCAGCCAGCCCAGCTGCACCGAGAAGATCAGGATCAGCATGATCCCGACCACGAAGCTGGGCAGCGATATGCCCAGGATGGAAACGAACTGCAGCGCCTGCGCCAGGCGCGACTTGCGGTAGATGGCGGTCAGCACGCCCAGCGGCACGCCGATGACCAGCGACAGCAGGGTCGCCATCAGGACCAGTTCGAACGTGGCGGGAAAGCGTTCGGCCACCAGCGCAAATACGTCCTGCTGGTTGCGGTAGGAAATGCCGAACTCGCCCTGCGCCGCGTTGGTCACGAAGTGCACGAACTGCATGCCCACCGAGGCGTTCAGACCCAGGCGTTCGCGCAATTCATCGCGCTGCGTCTGCGAGGCCTGCTCGTTGAGCATCATGTCGACGGGGTCGCCGACGAACCGGAAAATCACGAAGGCCATCAGCGCCACCGCCAGCATGACGCCGACCGCGTTGAAGACCCGTCTAACTATGAATGCCAGCATGTGCGGCTCCCCTTCAGACCCTAGTCATACGCAGGACCGCCGGCGGGCGGCGGTCCGCGGCGTTACTGCATGCGCACGGTCCACAGGCGCGCCTTGTTGTCCGGCATCTGCAGCACCTCGCCCACGTTCTTGCCCACGGCCCAGGCCATCGGCTGCTGGTGCAGCGGCAGGAAGCGCGCGTCGTCATGCAGCGTCTGCAGCACGTCGGCCATCATCTGCACCCGCTTGGGACGGTCCATCTCGGCCGCGGCCGCGTCGATCCTGGCGTCCAGCGCCGGATCGCCCCACTGGCCCCAGTTGAAGACGCCGGCCGGGCCGCTGCGGCTATGCATCACCTGCAAAAGGATGGACAGCGCGTCGATCTGCGGCTCGTTGGCCCAGCCGTGGATGGTGATGTCGAACTCGCCGCGCGAACGCTTGGGGTTCTGCAGGGAACGCGGCCCGCTGGCCAGCGAGGCCTTCACGCCGATGCGCGCCCACATGGAGGCGGCGGCCTGGCAGATTTCCTCCTCGTTGACGAACATGTCGTTCGAACAGAGCAACGACACCGTGAAGCCGTCCGGGTAGCCGGCCTCGGCCAGCAGCTTCTTGGCGCGCGCGGCGTCGAACGGCAGGCGCTCTTCCTGCTTGGGCTCGTAGCCCGGGATGGACGGCGCCACCAGTGCGCCCGTGGTGCGCGACAGGCCGCGCATCACGCGTTTCTGGATCAGCTCCGGCGACAGCGCCATGTACAGCGCCTGGCGCACCTTCAGGTCCTTCAGCGGATTCTTGTCGGTGATGTTGGAGCCGACCAGCTTGTCGCCCAGATTGAAGCCAAAGTACAAGGTGCGCAGCTCGGTCGAGGCCAGCACCTTGACGTTGGACGCCGCGCGCAGCCGGTCCAGGTCCTGCAGCGGCGCGTTCTCGGTGAAGTTGATATCGCCCGACAGCAGCGCCGCGACCCGCGTGGGCGCGGACGCAATGGGCGTGAATTCGATGCGGTCCAGGTTGTGGCGCGGCTTGTCCCACCAGGCGGGATTGACCACCAGCACGGTGCGCGTGTCCGGGCGGTACGACTCCACCTTGAAGGGGCCGGTGCCGTTGGCGTTATGCGTGGCATAGCCTTCGATCTTCTTGGCGGCGTCGGTGGGCTTCAGGCTGTTGTTGTCCACCAGCCATTGGCGGTTGAAGATGAAGATGTTGGTCAGGTCGTTGAGCATCAGCGGATACGGATGCGTCATTTCGATGTCGACGGTGTAGTCATCGACCTTGCGCACCGCCTTGAAGGCCGGCAGGTTGCCCTTCAGGGGCGAGGCTTCGTCCGAAACCCGCGTCATCGACGCCACCACATCGTCCGCCGAGAACGGCGCGCCATTGTGGAACTTCACCCCCTTGCGCAAATGAAAGCGCAGCACCGTGGGCGACGGCGTCTCCCAGGACTCCGCCAGCGCGGGCGTGATGTTGAACTTGTCGTCATAGCGGATCAGCGCTTCATACACATGGTTCAGGAACGCCAGGTTGAAGGTGCTGCCGTAGGAATACGGATCCAGCGAATCCAGGTCCCGGGCCGCGCCCCACTTCAGCGTGTTGGCGGCGCTGGCCCCCGTGATGGCCGACAGCGCGATCACGGCGCCCGCGGTCCACTTGAGCAAAGTCTTCATGGCTGCAACTCTCCCTTGTGTATCGGTCTGAACTCGCCGGGGTCGGGCCCGGCGCGGTGGGTAAGGCGAAAAGACTAGGAATGCGCGCCCGGACGGATCAGCGACAACCGCTGCGCGCGCTCCAGGGACGCCAACGCCAGCACCTGGGCCAGGGCGGCGCGATAGGAATCGATGATGGGCACGGCCGGCAGGCGCGGCAGGCTGGGCAGGTAGCCGGCCAGCGCGGCGCCCGCCACGATCACCACGTCCGCCCCCTGCGCCACTGCGGCGTCCAGCGCACGGCTGACGTGCAAGGCCGACTCGGCCGAACGCGACACGTAGTCCAGGGCATTGCCCGGCAGGGCCAGGATGCCGGCGCAGCGGGACTCCAGCCCCAACTGGCGGATCTGTTCGCGCAGCATGCCGGGCCAGCGCTGGCCCACCGTCACGATGGCGTAGCGGTCGCCGCGCTGCATGGCGCTCAGGATGGAGGCCTCGGCCATGCCCACCACGGGCACGTCCAGGCGTTCGCGCACCGCGCCGATGCCGGGTTCGCCAAAACAGGCCAGCAGGCAGGCGTCGAATCCGCCGTCAGGCGCCTCGCCTGTCGCGCGCTCCACGACGTCCAGCACGGCATGGGCGGCAACGGCCGCCTCCGCGCGGCTGGCGATGTAGGCGGGGCCGAACCCGGCGGTGACCGCATGGATGCGGACCATGTCCCCGTAAAAGGCCTCGGCCTGGCTGGCCAGGCTGCTCGTCAGTTCGGACGTGGTGTTGCCATTGACCACCAGCAGGCGGTAAGGCGCGGAAAGGGACGGCTCGGTTGCGGCGGCCTGCGGTACAGCGGACATGGATCAGCCTTTGTGAATTTGTATACAAACAATCGAATCATTAAAGAATAATCAGATCTGTTTTGTATAAAAATTTGTATACGATTTATGTCGCCAATGTACTCCGCACAATCTCGCAGACAAGCTATCGCTAACCCTTAGCCCCGGGTGTAGTATGCTTTCCAGCACACAGAAAAATGCGCGCCGGCAGCGCCTGCCGCACCATTCCAACACCCAGAAAAGCGCGCAGGCATAGGAGCCAACAAGAAGATGAAGTCCCTCGCGCCGGCGGCCGACGAGTCTGCCAAGAAAGACATCAGCCGCAACGAAATCGTATACAAAAATTTGCGCAGAGCCATCATCGAGCAGGCTCTGCTGCCCGGCGACAAGCTGCCCGAGGACATCATCGGCGAACGTTTCGGCGTCAGCCGGACCATCGTCCGCAGCGTCCTGACGCGCCTGTTCAGCGAAGGATTGGTGGATTTGCGGCCGAACCGCGGCGCCGCGGTGGCCCGCCCCAGCCTGGAAGAAGCGCACGACATCTTCGAGGCGCGCCGCTGCCTGGAACGCGACGTGGCGCGCCGGCTGTTGCAGCACATCACCGAGGCTGGACTGGCCAGGTTGGAACAGCACGTGGCACAGGAGGAGGAAGCCCGCAAGCGCAACAGCGCCAACGAGTCCATCCGGCTGTCAGGCGAGTTCCATATCCTGATGGCGGAGCTGTCGGGCAATGCGGTGTATGCGCGCTACGTGAACGAGATCGTGTCGCGCTGCTCGCTGATCCTGGCGCTTTACGGCCGGCCGCACTCGAGCGAATGCGCGGTCAGCGAGCACATGGAGATCGTGGCGGGCCTGCGCGCGCGCGACGAGAAGCACGTGCTGCATCTGCTGGAGCACCACCTGGAATCGGTGACCGCGCGCGCGCTGCTGACCGCGGACGGCCAGGGCGTGCGCGATATCCGCAAGATCCTGGACCGCTACGGCACCTAGGGGCGTGCGGCGTCCCCCAACGAAAAAGCGCCCGGTGAGGGCGCTTTTTTGGTTGGGGAGGCTAGATTTCGCGCTCTTCCGTCTTGAGGTTATTGTCGCGAGCGAAATCCACCACGAACTTGTACGCCAGCGGTTCCAGATCGCGCAAACGCAGATCGACCACGATCCCGCGCACGCCGTCGATCACGACGGGCAGCACATAGGGCGAATAGGTGAGGTGGTTACCGGCACAGCCGGCGGGCCGGAATTGTGCCATTACGCCGGCGAGCCGTTCCGCCCAATCGCTGGGGCGAAAGCGGCTACCGCTTTCGGTAACGCCATGAATTACGAATTGTCTGACGCGAGTTGCCATGAGTTCTTCACTACAGCGCGCCCTTCACGAAAGCCGGATCTTCGGCGTGATCAAACATGCGCCCTGCGCCGCGAATTGTATATGATTGATCCTTTGCCCTCTTTCAAAAAGCGATTCGCCTGGGAAAACGAGCTGCCGGCGCTGCCAAACCCGGCGGCATCCCACGGGGACTCCGGCTGAGTCCCGGCGCAATCCGCTTCATCCACGGGAGGATCCGCGATGACTTCGCCTCTGGCCAATATCTACGCCCGGCTGCCGGTATCGTTCACGCACGGCCAGGGCGTCTGGCTGTGGGACGCCGAAGGCCGCAAGTACCTGGACGCGCTGGCCGGCATCGGCGTGTCCTGCCTGGGCCACGCCCATCCGAAACTGGTGGCCGCCATCAGCGAGCAGGCCGCCCGCGTCATCCATACCTCGAACATCTACGAAGTGCCGCAGCAGACTGCGTTGGCCACTCGTCTGACGCAACTGTCGGGCATGCAGGAGGTCGCATTCAACAACAGCGGCTCCGAGGCCAACGAAGCCGCGATCAAGCTGGCGCGCTATTACGCGTACCAGCGCGGCAACAAGCACGCCCACATCATCACGATGGATTCGTCCTGGCATGGCCGCACGCTGGCCACGCTGGCGGCCACGGGCAGCGAAAAGGCGCGCAAGGGCTTCGAGCCCCTGCCCTCGGGCTTCATCCAGGTGCCCTACAACAGCGTGGACGCGGTGCGCGCCGCCGGCGACGCCGAGCCGCGCGTGGCCGCGGTGCTGCTGGAAGTGCTGCAGGGCGAAGGCGGGATCCGCCCCTCCGACATCGCCTATCTGCAGGAAGTGCGCCGGCTGTGCACCGAGCGCGGCTGGCTGCTGATGATCGACGAAGTCCAGTCCGGCATCGGCCGCACCGGCAAATGGTTCGCCCACCAGTGGGCCGATATCGCCCCCGACGTCATGACGCTGGCCAAGGGCCTGGCGGGCGGCGTGCCCATCGGCGCCATGCTGGCCGCCGGCCCGGCCGCGGGCGTATTCACGCCAGGCAGTCATGGCACCACCTTCGGCGGCGGCCCGCTGGTCTGTGCGGCCGGGCTGGCCGTGCTGGATGCGCTGGAATCCGAAAACCTGCTCGCCAACGCCCACGATGTAGGCAATCACCTGAAAGCCGCCCTGGCCGATGCGCTGGCCGGCGTCGCGGGCGTCACCGACATCCGCGGCCGCGGCCTGATGCTGGGCATCGAGCTGGCGCGCCCCTGCGGCGTGCTGGCCCTGCGCGCCATGCAGGCCGGCCTGCTCATCAACGTCACGCGCGACCGCGTGATCCGCATGCTGCCGCCACTGATCCTCAACCGCGACGAAGCCGACCGCATCGTCGCCATCCTGGTTCCGCTCATCCAGGAATTCCTGGCCGAAACACCATAAAATCAACGTCCCGCCCGGGCCATGAGCCTGGCCGGGCCCCATGACCTGCGACATCACCATGACACCTCCCACGACTCAAAACGGCCCGCTGCGGCACTTCCTGCAGTTCAAGGACTTCTCGTCCGCCGAGATCGCCTACGTGCTGGACCGCGCGCGCCTGATCAAGGACAAGTTCAAACGCTACGAACCCCACATGCCGCTGCATGACCGCACGCTGGCAATGGTGTTTGAAAAGGCCAGCACGCGCACCCGCGTGTCGTTCGAGGCCGGCATGTACCAGATGGGAGGTTCGGTCATCAACCTGACCTCCAACGATTCGCAGCTGGGCCGCTCCGAGCCCATCGAAGACACCGCGCGCGTCATCTCGCGCATGGTCGACATCGTCATGATCCGCACGTTCGAGCAGACCCGCATCGAGCGCTTCGCCTCGCACTCGCGCGTGCCGGTGATCAACGGCCTGACCAACGAATTCCATCCCTGCCAGATCCTGGCGGACATCTTCACCTACATCGAGCACCGCGGCCCCATCGCCGGCAAGACGGTGGCCTGGGTGGGCGACGCCAACAACATGGCCTACACCTGGCTGCAAGCCGCGGAAATGCTGGGCTTCACGCTGCACGTGTCCACCCCGGCCGGGTACGAGCTCGAAGCCTCGCGCATCGGCACGCCGCCCGCCACGGTGCTGCGCCAGTTCAAGGATCCCATGGAAGCCTGCAAGGGCGCGCACCTGGTCACCACCGACGTCTGGACCAGCATGGGCTATGAAGCCGAAAACGAAGAGCGCCGCGCCGCTTTCGCCGACTGGTGCGTGGACGCCGAAATGATGGCCGCCGCCGATCCCCAGGCCGTGTTCATGCACTGCCTGCCCGCTCACCGCGGCGAAGAAGTCACCGGCGAAGTCATCGACGGCCCGCAAAGCGTGGTCTGGGACGAAGCCGAAAACCGCCTGCACGTGCAGAAGGCGCTGATGGAATTCCTGCTGCTGGGCCAGATCAAGTAACACCGCCCCCAGACGGAAAAGCCTGCGCATCTTGCGATGCGCAGGCTTTTTTCATGGGGGCGGCAGGCCCGCATTCGAATCCGATGGATGCGGCGGACGCCGCGCAATTACAGAATCCGTTTGAACATGGTCCGGCGCGTATTGCGGAACGACGGACGCACACGGCCGCTCCAGTCGCTGGCGCGCACCGCCAGCCAGGGCGGGCTGCCAAAGGTTTCGCGCGTGTGCAGGTCGTAGCAGGCCAGGTAGCGCGGCGACTCGTCGCGGCACTCATAGCGCATGGCGCGCACCGTGCCAGGCACCGATGCCAGGCCCGGCAGGTGCTCCTGGTCGTACCAGGCATTCAGGTCGGCGTCGGCCTCGGGCAGCACGTCGGTTTCGACGATGTAATGCCACGGCGCGTCCTGCCCCGCCGAAGCGCCTGCCAGGTCCAGCGTCAGGTGCAGCACGCGGCTGTGCGCGCCCGGGAAGCTCTCGGCCAGGCGCGCCTGCGCCTCGGGCAGAGCCGCCGCCGATCCGCGCAGATAGACGTAGGTTTCGTCCTCTTCCACGGCGGCGTACGCGGCGGCGCACAAGCCTTCCAATCCCTGGGTCAAGGTCTGTTCAAGTTCGCGTGCGCGCGGCTCGTCGAAGCGCTCGCCCAGCGACACCAGCAATACGGTTTCCTGCACTCCAGTCTCCTTTAATGTCCTACGCGCAAGGCCACCAGGAAGCGCGACACCATGTTGTACGCGCCCACGGTCGCCGCCAGTTCCACCAACTGCGTGTCATCGTAGCGCGCGCGCAGCGGCGCGAACACGGCGTCCGGCACCTCGATGTCGCGCGTCATGGCGTCCGTCAACGCCAGCACTTCGGCCTCGCCGGCTTCCAGGCCTTGCAGTTCCGACGGCGCCGGACCGCCGCGCAACGCGTCCACCAGCGCCTGCGGCATGCCGGCAGCCAGCGCGTGCGGCACATGCGCCTCGAACTCGTACGGTGCGTTGTTCAAGGTCGCCACGCGCAGGATGATCAGCTCGCGCAGACGCGGCGGCACCGCCGTGTTCAGGCGGATCGCGGTCAGCATGGCTTCCCAGCCCTGGACCACGGCCGGACTGTTCAACAGCACCTGGTACAGCGGCGAGATGCGCCCCCGCGCAGCCGATATCCGCGCCTCGATCGCGGCCAGTTCCGGGCGGCTGCCCGGCGTCACCAGCCCTACTCTGCATGCGTTCATCTTCACTCCGGACGGATGTTCTTGCGCTGGATCAGCGAGGTCCACTTTTCGCGGTCGGACGCGATCAGGGCAGCCAGTTCCTGCGGGCTGCCGGGAGCGGCCTGGGCCCCGAACTTCTCCAGGCGGGCGCGCACGCTCTCCGTGTTCAGCGCGGCGCGCACGGCCTGGTTGAGCTTGTCGATCGTGGCCGGCGGCGTGGCGGCGGGCGCGACGATGCCGTACCAGTTGTTGGACTCCACGCCGGCGATGCCCTGCTCGGCCAGGGTCTTGACCTCGGGCAGCAGCGGATGGCGGGTCGGCGCGGCGATGCCCAGGGGCTTCAACTTGCCGCCCTGGATATGGCCGATCAGGCCCGGCACGTCGCCGAAGAAGCCGGACACCTGGTTGCCCATCACGTCATTGATGACCGGCGCCGCGCCCTTGTATGGCACGTGCATCACGTTCGCCTTGCTGGAATCGGCGAACATTTCCAGGGTCAGGTGGGGAATGCTGCCGATGCCCGACGAGCCGATCGCGACCGATTGCGAGGCGGCCTGCGACTTCTTGACGAAGTCCGCCGCGTCGACCGCCGGATTGGACGGATTGACCACGAACACCGTGGCGTTGTTGACCACCTTGGACACCGGCGCGAAATCGCGCACGGGGTCATACGGCAGATCCTTGTACAGCGCCGGGCTGATCGCGACCGCGCCCACGCTGGTCAGGAACAGCACCGAGCCGTCGGCGGGCGCCTTGGCCACGTAGGCCGCGGCGATGTTGCCGTTGGCGCCGGCCTTGTTCTCCACGATGACCTGCTGCTTGAGCTCCTTGCCCAATTGCTCGGCCAGCACCCGGCCGACCAGATCCACCGGCCCGCCAGGCGGGAAGGCAATGATGAGGCGCACCGGCCCATCGGCATGGGCGGATCCCAGGGCGGCCAGGCTCAGCAGGCCGGCGGACAGTATTTTCTTGAACATGGTGTCTCCTGATTGAATGGAATTTTCTTGTCGTTCGCGCGCCGCCTGATGGCGGCGGCGTTTGCCGCGCCTACTCGAATCCGTACAGCCGCGCCGGGTTGTCCACCAGGATGCGCTGGCGCAAGGCCGCATCGGGACAAGCTTCAAAAAACAGGTCGACCAGCTCGCCGTCGTCGGGCATATCGCCCGCCACGTTCGGATGCGGCCAGTCCGTGCCCCACAGGCAGCGATCGGGCAACGCCTCGGCCAGCGCGCGCACAAAGGGCAGGCCCTCCGCGAACGGCCGCTTGCCCGATGCGATGCGGTCGATGCCCGACACCTTGACCCAGGCCTGCGGCACCTGCGCCAATCCCAGCAGCGCCTGCATCGCAGGCGACGCCAAGCCATCGCCCGCCTTCAACCGCCCCATGTGGTCGACCACGAAGGGCAGCGGCAGCGCGGCCAGGCGCGGCAGCAGCTCCGGCAGCATCGCGCCGTCCAGGTGCAGGCACAGATGCCAGCCCAACGGCGCGATCAGCGCCACGACCCGGTCAAAGACAGCGGGATCCGGCGCGCCGCCCAAATGCGGCACGAAGTTGAAACGGGCCGCGCGCACGCCACCCTCATGCAATTGCCTGACGCCGGCCTCGGTGGCATCCGCTCCCAGCAGGGCCACGCCGCGATAGCGGCCGCCGCTTTGGGCCAGCGCGTCCAGCAAGGCGCGGTGGTCCGAGCCATGGCAGTTGGCCTGCACCACCACCGCGCGCTCCACACCCAGGCGACTGTGCAGCGCCGCCATGGCCTGGTAAGGCGCATCCGGCGGCGTGTACGAGCGCCCCTCGGCGTACGGAAACACGTCGGCCGGCCCGAACACGTGGCAATGCGCATCGCAGGCGCCCGGCGGCAAGGCGTGGCGGGGACGGGAGGGCGCGGCTAGCGGAGGACGGCAATCGGGCACGGGCGGGTTCCTGCGTTGAAAACGCCATGGTCCCGGATTGCCCGCCGCCCAACAATGCTATATCTTTGATTTCAGATATAGATTTTCCAAATATCCGATGGACCTCAAGCAGATCGAATACTTCCTGCGCGTGGCCGAGAGGCGCAGCTTCTCGCGCGCGGCCGAAATGCTGGACGTGGCGCAACCCACGCTCAGCCGCCAGGTCCGCCTGCTGGAACTGGAGCTCGGCCAGCATCTGCTCTACCGCAACGGCCGCGGCGCCGAACCCACCGAAGCCGGCCTGCGCTTCCTGGAGCATGCCCGCGCCCTGCTGACCCTGGCCGAACGCGCCAAGGAGGACCTGCAGACCCTGCGCGAGACGCCCACGGGCAAGGTCGTGGTCGGCCTGCCGCCCCGCATCGCGCGCGTGCTCACGCCCCCGCTGGTGCAGGCCTTCCGCCGCAGCTTCCCCGAGGCCTCCATCGCCGTTGCTGAAGGCCTCAGCGCCCAGGTGCGCGAATGGCTGCTGGCCGGCCGCGTCGACCTGGCCCTGCTCTACGACCCCGCGCCCTCGCCCCAGTTGGCCTACGAATCGCTGTTCCGCGAGGACCTGGTGCTGGTGGCCGCGGCCGGCCACCAGCCCGCGCTGCCCCCGCGCGTCACCGTGGCCCAACTGGGCGACTACCCGCTGGTGGTGCCCAGCCTGCCCAACGCCATCCGCACCCTGGTCGAAAGCGTGTGCCGCGCCCAGGGCGTGCGTCTGACCATCGCCGTCGAGGTGGACGCCGTCCAGACCATCGTCGAACTGGCCGCCCAGGGCGACGCCTACGCCATCCTGCCGCGCTCGGCCGCACGCGGCCCGGCGGCGGAACATGAGCTGTCGTTGTGCGACATCGTCGACCCGACCATCACCAATGATCTGGTGCTGGCCAGCGCCCGCCACCGCCCCGCCACCCGGCTGGCCGCCGCCACCGCGCTCCTGATCCGCCAGCTGGAGCTGCCGGCCCTGTTCGCCCCGGCGGCCCGACCGCGGCAAAAGAGTTAAAATAGCGTCCGTTTCTCTTGTTTGGCGGCTAGCAGCTGTCAAAGTCTGCTGTCCAAGTCCTGTTGGCGTCTCACTTCAAACAATGACCACTATCCTCCCGAACCTTCCCACCGGCCAGAAGGTCGGCATCGCCTTCTCCGGCGGCCTCGACACCAGCGCAGCGCTCCTCTGGATGCGCAACAACGGCGCCATCCCCTACGCCTACACCGCGAACCTGGGCCAGCCCGACGAGTCCGACTACGACGAGATCCCGCGCAAGGCCATGGCCTACGGCGCTGAAAAGGCCCGCCTGATCGACTGCCGCGCGCAGATGGTGGCCGAAGGCATCGCCGCCCTGCAATCGGGCGCGTTCCACATCTCGACCGCCGGCATCACCTACTTCAACAC
This sequence comes from Achromobacter sp. ACM04, assembly GCF_014851465.1. Taxonomy (NCBI): domain Bacteria; kingdom Pseudomonadati; phylum Pseudomonadota; class Betaproteobacteria; order Burkholderiales; family Alcaligenaceae; genus Achromobacter; species Achromobacter sp. ACM04. Next base: position 1,121,883 of record NZ_JACUZS010000003.1, on the reverse strand, counting down.
CACCCCGATCGGCCGCGCAGTGACCGGCACGATGCTGGTGGCCGCCATGAAGGAAGACGACGTCAACATCTGGGGCGACGGCAGCACCTTCAAGGGCAACGACATCGAGCGCTTCTACCGCTACGGCCTGCTGACCAACCCGGACCTGAAGATCTACAAGCCCTGGCTGGACCAGCGCTTCATCGACGAGCTCGGCGGCCGTTCGGAAATGTCCGAGTACATGCGCCAGGCCGGCTTCGACTACAAGATGTCGGCTGAAAAGGCCTACTCCACCGACTCCAACCTGCTGGGCGCCACCCACGAAGCCAAGGACCTGGAGCACCTGAACTCCGGCATCCGCATCGTCAAGCCCATCATGGGCGTCGCCTTCTGGCGCGACGACGTCGCCGTCAAGGCCGAGGAAGTCACCGTCCGCTTCGAGGAAGGCCACCCGGTCGCCCTGAATGGCGTGGAATACAGCGACCCCGTCGAACTGATGCTCGAAGCCAACCGCATCGGCGGCCGCCACGGCCTGGGCATGAGCGACCAGATCGAAAACCGCATCATCGAAGCCAAGAGCCGCGGCATCTACGAAGCCCCGGGCCTGGCCCTGCTGTTCATCGCCTACGAGCGCCTGGTCACCGGCATCCACAACGAAGACACCATCGAGCAGTACCGCGAAAGCGGCCGCAAGCTCGGCCGCCTGCTGTACCAGGGCCGTTGGTTCGACCCGCAAGCCATCATGCTGCGCGAAGCCGCCCAACGCTGGGTCGCCCGCGCCGTCACCGGCGAAGTCACCATCGAACTGCGCCGCGGCAACGACTACTCGCTGCTGAACACGGAATCGCCCAACCTGACCTACGCCCCCGAGCGCCTGTCCATGGAAAAGGTCGAAAACGCCCCGTTCACGCCCGCGGACCGCATTGGCCAGCTCACCATGCGCAACCTCGACATCGTCGACACCCGCGGCAAGCTCTTCACCTACGTGAAGACCGGCCTGCTCGCCTCCTCCGGCAGCTCGCTGCCGCAGCTGAGCGACGAAGGCAAGAAGAAGTAATTCTTCAACGCCATAAACCAGAAAGCCCTTCGGCACGCCGAAGGGCTTTTTGTTTGGCGAAGAGCGATCGGGCGCCAACCTCGATGAGAGCGAGCCCACTAAAGACAGTCACGACCAGCGCGCAGCGTCATCACCTACCGCAAGACACCGCGTAAGCCCCCAAAGGCCGCCTGCGCGGCCGGCCGGGGGCGAGCCCCGCAAGATCGTCCACCACACCCCACCCTAGGCGAGAACGCCAAGCACACCGCCCTCCCCAGCAACGGGACACATTCAGCCGACGCAGCCTGGGGCGGCGGGGGCCTGCCGCGCGCGGGGCGTCGATAAGCCCGAGGGAATCTGAAGGAAAGGCCGAAGGCCTTGACGAAGATGACTAAGGGGAAGTCCGGAGCGAAGGCTCCGGACCGCAATCGTTGCCCCGCGCGCGGCAGGCCCCCGCCGCCCCAGGCGTCAACAGAATGCAAATCACCACCAAGGAGCAAGCAAGAGCCTAAAGCTCCACCTGCATCCCCATCTCCACCACCCGATTAGCCGGAATCTTGAAGAACTTGGTACTCCGAGTAGAGTTCCGCGCCATGAACGAAAACACCGCCCGCCGCCAGCGCCACAGCGCCGGCTTCTTCGCCGCCACCACCGTCTGCCGCGACAGGAAGTAGGAAGTCCGCATCGGCTCCAGATCGATCTCCGGATACGCCTCGGCCACCAGTCGCAGCGCCTCCGGCACATCCGGATCTTCCTTGAAGCCGTAGTTGATCGTCGCCTGCCAACTGGACGCCGACAGCTTGGTCACGGAGAAGCGCTCCTCGGGCGAAACATAGGGCACGTCCGCCACCAGAATGGTCAGGAACAGCACATGGTCATGCAGCACCTTGTTGTGCTTCAGGTTGTGCAGCAGCGCCGGCGGCACATTGCCCGAGTTCATCGTCATGAAGATGGCCGTGCCCGGCACGCGCGACGGCGGGTACTCTTCGAGCTGCGCCATGAATTCCTTGAGCGGCTGGCGGTCCCGCTGCTGCATCTCCGACAGCAGCCGGCGGCCGCGGCGCCACGTCATCATCAGCGTGAACACCACTATCGCCACCAGCAGCGGCAGCCAGCCACCCTCGTGGATCTTGAACACGTTGGCCGAGAACAGCAGCACATCGAACAACAGCAACAGGCCCAGCGCCACCATCCACAGCACACGCTTGATGCCGGTCGAACCGCGCGGCAACACCGCGAAAGCCAGCACCGACGTCGTGAACATCGTCCCCGTGACCGCGAAGCCATAAGCGGCAGCCAGGTTGTCCGAATTGCGGAACAGCAGGACCAGGATCAGCACCGCGCACAGCAGCAGCGCATTGACCTGCGGCAGATAGATCTGGCCCTTCTCGATGGCCGACGTATGCAGGATCTGCATGCGCGGCCAGAAGCCCAGCTGCACCGCCTGGCGCGTGACCGAATAAGCGCCCGAAATCACCGCCTGCGACGCCACGATGGTCGCGATGGTGGCCAAGGCCACCAGCGGGGCCAGCCCCCATTCCGGCGCCATCATGAAGAACGGATTGCGGATCGCGGTCGGATCGCGCAACAACAGCGCGCCCTGGCCGAAATAGCACAGCGTCAGGGCCGGCAGCACCATGCTGAACCAGGCGCGGCGGATCGCCGGACGGCCGAAGTGGCCCATGTCGGCATACAGCGCCTCGGCGCCGGTCAAGGCCAGCACCACCGCCCCCAGCAGCACGAAACTGATCCACGGAAACTCGACGATGAAACGCAAACCCCACATCGGATTCAAGGCCCGCAGCACTTCCGGCGTCTGCCAGATCTGCCAGCCGCCCAGCGCCGCCAGCGTGCCGAACCACAACAGCATCACCGGACCGAACAGCTTGCCCATGGCGCCCGTGCCGTGCGACTGGATCGCGAACAGCGCAATCAGCACCACCAGCGACAGCGGCACGACCCAGGCATCCAGCTGATGCGACACGATGCCTATCCCTTCGAGCGCCGACAGCACTGAAATGGCTGGCGTGATCATGCTGTCGCCGTAGAACAGCGCCGCGCCGAAAATTCCCAGCACGATCAGCACCCAGCGCAGCTTGCCTTCACGCCCGCGCACCGCCAGTTCCAGCAAGGCCAGCGTGCCGCCCTCGCCGCGGTTGTCGGCGCGCAGCACCAGCGTCACGTACTTGAACGACACCACCACCATCAGCATCCAGAACAGGATGGACAGCACGCCCAGCAGGTGGGCAGGCTCCAGGTCGGTGTGCACGCTCAGTCCCGTCAGACAGGCACGCAGCGTATACAAGGGACTAGTGCCGATATCGCCGTACACCACGCCCAGCGCCCCCATGATGAGGGCGGCCCGCGACGATGGCGCGTGCCCGCCGAGTGTTTGCCCGTTGGACGACGAAGGAACGCTGGCCGAACCTTGGCTCATGATGTAGGTTCTTGACGAGTAAGTTGGGCGCCCTTGCGGGGGCCGGGAAACACGACGGACAGCCGTGTTCCTGCAAAGTCCGGACGGCTGGTGAGTTTCCACCAGGCGCCATGCGCGTGCGCGATTTCCCGCACGATGGCAAGTCCCAGGCCCGACCCGCCCGCGGTCGCGGTGGGAGAACGGTAGAAGGCCTCGAACACCCGTTCGCGCTCATCGGGAGAAATGCCCGGCCCATCGTCCTCCACGGTCAGCGAAGGCGGATTGGCGCCGACGATCAGCGTGATGCGGCCGGTCTTGTTGCCATAGCGCAGCGCGTTGTCGATGAGATTGCCCAGCAGTTCGGCCAGCAGCAAGGGATCGGCGTCGATCCAGATGGGCGCGTCCGGCGCGACCAGATCCAGCTCGTAGTGCGCCTCGCGCACCCGCGGAAACCATTCCGCGCCGTTCGCCCGCACCCATTCGCAAAGGTCGATGCGCACGAAGCTGTCCTGCGGACGGGCGTTAGGATCGGCGCGCGCCAGAACCAGCAACTGCTGCCCCAGGCGGATCATGCGGTCGCTCACCGCCTTGATGCGTTCGGCCCGCGCGCGCACGTCGTCGGGCAAGGGGCGCGCCAGCATCAATTCCGACTCCAGGCGCAACCCCGACAAAGGCGTGCGCAGCTGGTGCGCCGCATGGCCGATGAAGCGGCGCTGCGCCGCCAGCGAGGCATCCAGGCGCAGCAGCAGATCATTGGTGTGCGTGACCAGTGGCTCGATTTCGACCGGCACGCCGGCCACTTCCAGCGGCTGCATGTCGTCGATGGAGCGTTGCCGGATCTCTTCGGACAGGTGGTTGACCGACCGCAGCCCCGAACGCACGCCCTGCATCACCACCCAGGTGAACAGCGCGATCAACGCGACCTGCCCCACCACCATCAGCCAGAAGAAATCTTCCAGCATCCAGAGCGACATGTCGATCTTGTGCGTGATGACCCAGGTGGCCGCCAGGTCCAACAGGACCAGCAGGAGGATCGGCGGCATCAGGCGGATGACCAGATGCCGCGCCAGCGAACGGGAGGGAAGCAAGGGGCGGGAAACCGGAGTAGCGGTAGGAGTGCGTTCCTGCATCATGACGCAATGCCCTCGCCTAGGCGTATGGATGCGCGCGGCCGGTGCGACGCGGCCGCAGCCGGCCCGTCAGGCCGTTTCCACATCCAGCATGTAGCCAAAGCCGCGCACCGTTTGAATGCTGGCACCAGTGCCTTCCAGGCGCTTGCGCAGGCGGTACACGTAGACTTCGACGGCGTTTTCGCTGAAATCGGCATCCCAGGCCGACAGCGAGTTCACGATCTGGCGCTTGGTCACGACGCGACCGACACGGGCCATCAGCATTTCCAGCACGGAAAGCTCGCGCACCGACAGCGACAGGCGCTGGCCATTGGCGCGGACTTCGCGGCCAACGGTGTCGAACACCAGCGGGCCGACTTCAATCAGGGGCTGCGCCTGGCCGGCGCGGCGCCGGCCGAAGGCGCGCACGCGCGCCGCCAGCTCGGGCAATTCGAAAGGTTTGGTGACGTAGTCGTCCGCCCCGGCGTCCAGGCCGGCGACGCGGTCCTCGATGCCATCGCGGGCGGTGAGGATCAACACGGGAACCTGGTTGCCGTCCTGGCGCAATTGCCGCAGCACGTCCAGCCCGCTCATGCCCGGAAGGTTGAGGTCGAGCAGCATGAGGTCGTAAGGCTGCCCCGCCAAGGCGCCCAGAACCCGGTCGCCCTCGGTCAGCCAGTCGACCGCATAGCCTTGGTCGGCCAGAAATTCCTGGAGCGCGTGGCCCAGGGTGGTGTCGTCTTCGATTACCAGAACTCGCATGCGGCGATTCTAGCGCGATCCCGGCCGGAACGGGGCGCGAAATGCGCCCCGGGGCCGGGAAGCGTTCAAGGTGCGGACGGAGCCGGGGCGGCCCCGGCCGCAGCGGGCGCTGCGGAGCCGGCGACGCCGCCGGACGGAGGCGTGGTCACGAACCCGATGCGCGTCATGCCCGAACGGCGGGCCGAAGCCATGACCTTGGCCAGGGTCTCGTAACGCGTGTTCTGGTCCGCGCGGATGCGGATCTCGGGTTGCGGCTTGGTGCCGGCGATCGACTTGAAGCGGTTGGGCAGGTCATCGATATTGACCGGCTTCTCGTCCCAGAACAGCGCCCCGCTGGCATCGATCGCCAGGTCGACGGTCTTGGGTTCTTCCTCGATCTGCTCGGCGGCCACCTGGGGCATGTTGATCTTGATCGAATGCGCCAGCAGCGGCGCGGTGATGATGAAGATCACCAGCAGCACCAGCATCACGTCGATCAGGGGCACCATATTGATCTCGGAAACCGTATGGCTTCCGGATCCCTTGCCCTCGAAGCTGCCAAAGGCCATTATTCGCTCCCGCGTTGAGCCGCAGCGCCGTTGCCGTTCTGGCGGCGCAGGGCGCGCACCTTGCCGTCGGACAGAGCGACCTGCTGGCCGGTGGTCAGGAACGCGAACAAGTCATGCGCAAAGGCATCCAGGCGCGACAGGAACACGCGGTTGTTGCGCACAAAGGTGTTGTAGGCCAGCACCGCGGGAATGGCGACCGCCAGGCCCAGGCCCGTCATGATCAGCGCTTCGCCCACCGGACCGGCGATGCGGTTGATGGTCACGCCGTCGGACAGGCCGATGCCGACCAGAGCATGGTACACGCCCCACACCGTGCCGAACAGGCCCACGAACGGCGCCGTCGAACCCACCGAAGCCAGGACGGTCAGGCCGTTTTCCAGCTTCGCGGTTTCTTCGTCGATGACCTTGCGCATGGTGCGCGTGACGAAATCGGAGTTGCTGCCCGACTCTTCAAGCTTGGTCGCGCCGAACTTGTTGTGATGCGCCTGCGCATGCATGGCGTGACTGGCCAGGTGCGAGAACGGATCGCGCGCGCCATGCGTGACGATTTCGTTTTCGACCTGTTCGAGCGAGCTGGCGTTCCAGAACTTGTTCAGGAAGTCCGCGGAGCGCTTGCGCATGCTGACGTTGCTCGCGACCTTGACCAGGATCAGGTACCAGGTCACAAGCGACATCAGGATCAGGATGATGAACAGGCCTTTGCCGACGAAGTCGCTTTGCGCGATGAAGTGCATGAAGCCCATGTCGGGGACCGCGGCGGGGGCCGGCGCGGCAGGCAGCGCCGAGGGCAGCGCGGCGGCGGCGCCGTGCAGCGCGTCGGCCGATTGCTGGACAGCGCCGGCGGCTTGCTGAGCCGTGGCACCGACCGCCGAGGCGGCTTGTTGAGCTGCGGGCGCGGCCGCAGCCGCGGCAGGCGCAGCGGCGGCGGCAGCCGGCGCTGCCGGGCTGGTGGTCGCCTGCGCCACCAGGGTGGCGCTATGCAGTGCGTTGGACATCTCAGTTCCTCATTACGAAATCGAACGGAATTTTGGCTTTGGCGGGATAGGCCACGCCGTTACGGGTATACGGTTTGAAACGACCCTTGCGGGCGGCTGCCAGCGCCGATTCGTCCAGGCGCGGAAAGCCCGAGGACGCATCGATGGTTGCCCGCTCGACCAGCCCCTGGGTGTTGATCTCGACCAGCACCACCACGCGACCCTCTTCCCGCATGCGGCGCGATGCCATCGGGTAATTGGGCATGGGGCGCGCCCCCTGGAATTCGATGCTGGATACCAGCACCGGCTGATCCGGCGGCGGCCCTTGCTGCGGCCCTTGCGGCGCCTGCGTGCCTTCGGGCGCGCCACTGGGCGGCGCCTTTGGCGCTTCCGGCTTGGGCTCGACCTTGACGTCCTGCTTGGGCTCGGGTTTGGGTTTAGGCTTGGGTGGCGGCTTGGGCTTGGGTTTGGGCGCCGGCATCGGCGGCTTTTCAACCACCGGTTCCGGTTCGGGTTCAGGTTCCGGCTCGGGCTTGAGTTCAGGCTCCGGTTCGGGCTCGACCTCGGGCTGCGGCGGCTCGGGCGGCGTTTCCGTCACCGGCTGCGGCTCCTCGGGAGTGGGCTCGGCCTTGGCGATCTGGGGAATGGGCGCATCCACCACGCTCACCATGATGGCTTCGGGTTCTTCGAGTTCAGGACGATTCTCGGGTGCCATGAAGATGGCGCCTACCACTGCCGCATGCAGCGCCAGGACCGTCAGGCCAGCGCCTGCGCGTATACCGAATGAAGAGCGCGAAGAAGAATTCCAACCGCGTTGAAAACTAGGCATGAATCAGCCAGGGTGCATTGACTTATCCGGCCAGCCAGGAAAGACGCACACGCGATGGCGACGCCGGCTGACCGGTACAAGCCCACAATAATATCTTAAATGCGAATGATTCGCACGTCCTATTTCATCTGATCCCGTCCTACATTTCTGAGCGAGATCAACCGGCACGAGCGATGCGGCGCGCGCAAAACAAAAAACCCGCCACCATGACGTGTGCGGGTTTTGTGTGGAGCGCATATCGGAGCTTTTGGTGGGTGCTACAGGGGTCGAACCTGTGACCTACGCCTTGTAAGGGCGCCGCTCTACCAACTGAGCTAAGCACCCATTTTGATGCAGCCTCAAGACGAAATTCGCGAAAAATCCGTACAAGCAACTGCCAACCGGGGCACTCAAAAGCAATACGCGGGCCGGAGTATACCGGACCGCGCAGTTGGGGGCAAATCGCCAGGCCTGAATGCCTGCGACCCGCCCGCCGTCCATTAGTTGACGGCGTCCTTCAGGGCCTTGCCCGGACGGAACTTCGGCACCTTGGCCTTCTTGATCTTGATGGTTTCGCCAGTGCGCGGATTACGGCCGGTGCGCGCGGCGCGAGCCGACACAGCGAACGTGCCAAAGCCAACCAACGTAACCGTACCGCCCTTCTTCAGGGTGGTCTTGACGGCACCGATCAGGGCGTCGAGCGAGCGACCAGCGGCGGCCTTGGAGATGTCGGCCTTGCTGGCGATGTGATCGATGAGTTCGGTTTTGTTCATTCAGGTGTACCCCTCACAAGGTATGGAGTCTGCCGGAGTGCAGTTCATGGCCGTCATGATGGACGCCGCAGAAGACGCAAAACCGACAAACGACGAACAGACAGTGGATAAACTTTTTTCTTGCGCTGCGAAGCACAACTTTTAAACTGCTGCGCCGCCTGGATTCAATGGCAAATTGCCTTCAAATCACCAGCGACGCAGACGTGTATTAGGCCTTGGCGTGGCGCGGCTGTCAAGCGAAAACCTCACCACAACCCGCGTCAATACTAGCTTTTAGACCGTTTCGCAATAAACAGAAACACGCATTTCGGGGTTTGCGCGACACCCTCGAACGCGATCGTTAACTTGCGTCAGACATCGGCCCATCGACGCAGCAAATTGTGATAAATGCCGGTGAGTTGCACGATGGAGGGATGCCCCGCGGCATCCTGATTCAAGCGCTGTATGGCCACATCCATGTCCAGCAGCAGTGCGCGCTGGCTGTCTTCGCGCACCAGGCTCTGCATCCAGAAAAACGACGATACGCGCGCGCCCCGCGTCACCGGATTGACCTTATGCAGGCTGGTGCCCGGGTACAGCACCATATGCCCTGCGGGCAGCTTCACTGCGCGCGGGCCATAGGTGTCGTCGATGACCAGCTCGCCGCCATCGTAGGAATCGGGCTCGGAAAAGAACAGCGTGGCCGAGAGGTCCGTGCGCACGCGCTCAGCCGTGCCGGCGATGCCGCGCACCGCATTGTCCACGTGATAGCCGAATGCCTCCCCGCCCTCATAGCGATTGAACAAGGGCGGAAAGATCTTGCGCGGCAGCGCGGCCGACATGAACAGGTTGTTGGCCGCCAGGCGCTGCAGGATCAGATTGCCCAACTCCTGCGCCAGGGGATGCTGCTCCGGCAGTTGGCGATTGCGCTTGACCTCGGCCGACTGATAGCCGGCGGTGACCTTGCCGTCGACCCAATCGGCGGCGTCCAGGCGGCGCCGGATCTCGGCCGCCTCTTCTGGCGTGAAAACTTCTGCGATCTGTATGAGCATGGGCGCTATCCCGATTGCGTTGCAGGCGCGCCCGGCCACCGGTCGCGCGCGTGCCGCATTATCCCTGCAGGCAGCCGTTGAGCGCCTGATCGAAATCAAACAGCAGATCGGCCTCGTCTTCGATGCCCACGGACACGCGGATGAGACTGTCCGCGATGCCCATCTGCTTGCGGCGCTCGGCGCCCATCTCGTAATAGATGGTGTGGGCGGCAGGCAGCGCCAGGCTGCGCGTATCGCCCAGGTGAGTCGCCATCAGCACGATGCGCAGGCGGTTCAGGAAATCAAAGCAGTCCACCCCGTCCGCCAGTTCGACGCCCAACAGGCCGCCGAAGCGCGAGCCGAACAACGCCGCCGCGCGCGCATGCTGCGGATGGCTGGCCAGCCCGGGGTAATGCACCTTGGCCACGCCCGGATGATCCTCAAGGAAGCGCGCCAGCGCCAACGCGTTGGCGCAGTGCTTGGCCATGCGCAGGGCCAGGGTCTCGGCGCCTACCGCGATGCGGTGCGCAGGCTCGGCTGCCAGGGTCCCGCCCATGTCGCGCAGGCCCTTCTTCTTGACCTGCGTGAGCCCCCAACTGGTGGACGGTCCCTTGCGATAGGCCTCGTAGATGTTCGCGTAATTCGACCAGTCATACAGCCCCGTGTCCGTGACGGCGCCGCCCAACGCATTGCCATGGCCGCCGATGTACTTGGACAGCGAGTTCATCACCAGGGACGCCCCGACCGAGACAGGCCGGAACATCCAGGGCGAGGTCAGCGTATTGTCGACCACGTAGACCAGGCCCTTCTCGCGGCAGATTTCTCCAATCACGGCCAGGTCAGCAACCTGCGTGCCCGGATTGGCGATGGTCTCGGTGAAAACCATGCGGGTGTTGGGCTGGATCGCCGCACGCACCTGCGCCGAATCCGTCGCGTCCACGAAGGTGATTTCCACCCCCAGTTCCAGCAGCGTGCCCAGCAGGCTGTTGGTGTTGCCAAACACGAACTGGCTGGACACCAGATGGTCGCCTCGGCGCAGCAGCGTGGTGAAGATGGCGGCCAGCGCCGCCATGCCGGTCGCGAAGCTGACCGTGCCCTTGCCGCCTTCCATCTGGTTGACCTTGGCCTCCAGCGCGGTGGTGGTGGGCGTGCCTTGGCGGGCGTAGGTAAAGCCGGCCTTGCCCTGAAAGACCGCGGCCAGCTCACGGGCGTCTTCGTAGGCGAACTCCGAGGACGGATGCATGGGCTTGTGCACCGCTCCGTGCTCGACGGATTGCTTGCGGTCGGAATGGAGGATCGTGGTGGTAAAGCCGTTCTGGTGCATGATGGGCTGACGCGAAGAGGATATGGTCTACAAGATAGGTAAGACGGATGAATCAGGAACGGCGCTGGCGCACGGTTTCATAGAGGCAGACGGCGCTGGCCACGCTGACGTTCAGGCTTTCCACCGAACCCAGCATGGGGATGTTCACCAGTTGATCGCAGGTTTCCCGCGTCAGGCGGCGCATGCCCTCGCCTTCCGCCCCCATGACCCAGGCCATGGGCTGGCGCGCATCGATCTGATGCATGCTGTCGGTGGCCTGGTCGTCGGTGCCCACCAGCCACACGCCACGGTCCTTCAGGCTGCGCATGGTGCGCGCCAGGTTGGTCACCATCAGATAGGGCACGGTATCGGCCGCGCCGCAAGCCACGCGCTGCACGGTTGCGTTCAGGCCGACGGCCCGGTCGCGCGGCGCGATGACGGCGTGCACGCCGGCGGCATCCGCGGTACGCAGGCAGGCGCCCAGGTTGTGGGGATCGGTCACGCCATCCAGGATCAACAGCAGCGGCGGGCCTTCGATGACATCGAGTACCTCATCCACGTCCACCGCCAGTTGGCGCTCTTCGGCCAGCGCCACCACGCCCTGATGGCGGGTGCCGCGGGACAGGCCGTCCAGGCGCTCCATGGGGACCGGATGCAGGCGGCAGCCCGCTTTTTCGGCCTGCTCGATGAACGTCTGCATCCGCTTGTCGCGGCGCGACGCCTCTACATAGATTTCCTTGATCGAGTCGGGCGCGTGGCGCAGCCGCGCAACAACCGCGTGAAACCCGGCCAGGACTTGGGTCGACGCCATAAATGCAATACCTTTAGATAAACGAATACCCGCCCCAGAGCGGGGCGGGCCACCGGACCAAGCCGGCCATAGATGCAATGTTACCCCTTATGGCGCAGCCGCCATACGACGGCCTCGCCATAAGGAAGTGTCAGTGGCGCTTGTGCGCGGCCTTCTTGGCCGGCGCTGCGCGCTTGGATGCCTTGGGCGCCCGCGGCGGCTTGCTGGCCTTCTTGGCCTCGGCGCGACGCTCCTTGGCAGTCTGGCCCTTCAGGGCGGCGGGCTTGGGCGACGCGGCCTTCTTGACACGGCGCGAGGGCTCATCCGGGCTGCGGGCCGACGCCTTGCGCAAGGCGTCGAAGCTCGTGCCCTGCACCAGGCGGAACTCGATGCGGCGGGCTTCGAGGTCCACGCGCGACACCTGCACCTGCACCTTGTCGGTCAGGCGGTAGCGCATGCCCGTGCGTTCGCCGCGCAACTCGTGCAGGGCGTCGTTGAACTGGAAATACTCGCCGCCCAGTTCGGAAACATGCACCAGCCCTTCGACGTGCAGGGTGTCCAGCGTGACGAAGATGCCGAAGCTGGCGACGCCGGTAACGGTGCCGCTGAAGTCCTCGCCCACGCGCTCCTTGACGAACCAGCACTTGAGCCAGGCTTCGACGTCGCGCGACGCCTCGTCGGCGCGGCGCTCGCTGGCGGACAGCACCAGGCCCATCTTTTCCCAGATGGCATGTTCGTGCTCGCGCTGCGTGCGGCCGATCACCACAGGCTGGTCTTCCAGGCTGGGCACATAGCGCTGACCGGCCAGCAACGCCTTGATGACACGATGCGTCAGCAGGTCGGGATAGCGGCGGATGGGCGAGGTGAAGTGGCTGTAGCCGGGATAGGACAAGCCAAAGTGGCCCATATTGTCGGGGCTGTAGACCGCCTGCTGCATGGAGCGCAGGCACATCGTCTGCAACAGCTGGTAGTCGGGGCGTCCGCGCACCGAATCCAGGAAGTCGCCGTAATCCTTGGCCGTGGGCGTCTCGCCGCCGCCCAGCGACAGGCCCATGGTGCGCAGGAATTCGCGCAGCGACTGCAGGCGTTCGGGCGTGGGGCCTTCGTGGATGCGGTACAGGCCGGGATGCTTGCTGCGGGTCATGAAGTCGGCCGCGCAGGTATTGGCGGCCAGCATGCACTCTTCAATCAGCTTGTGGGCATCGTTGCGCACCGACGGCACGATTTGCTCGATACGGCCGAGCTCATTGCAGACGATCTTGGTCTCGACCGTGTCGAAGTCGATGGCGCCGCGCTTCTTGCGCCCTTGCGCCAGCAGCTGAAAGAGTTCATACAGGTGCTGGACCTGGGGCATGACGCTGCGCATGGCGTGCGCGGCAGGACCGCCGGGCTGTTGCAGGGCGGCCCAGATGTTCGTATAGGTGGTGCGCGCATGCGAGTGCATGACCGCGTTATAGAACTGGTAGGCCGTGACCGTACCAGCCTTGGCGCCGCTGGCCGGAATGACCATGTCGCAAACCAGCACCAGGCGGTCGACGTCCGGGTTCAGCGAACACAAGCCGTTGGACAACGACTCCGGCAGCATCGGGATGACCCGGCGCGGAAAGTACACGCTGGTGCCGCGTTCGATCGCGTCGTCGTCCAGGGCGTCACCCGGACGCACATAGTGGCTGACGTCGGCGATGGCCACCAGCAGGCGCCAGCCCGGGCGCTTGCGCTGGCCCGCGCCCAGCTCCACGGGCTCACAGTACACCGCGTCGTCGAAGTCGCGCGCGTCCTCGCCGTCGATGGTGATGAGCGGCACGTCGCGCAGGTCGACGCGGTCCTTGAGATCGGTCTTCCTGACCACGTCCGGCAGGCGTGCGGCCTGCTTGAGCGCGGCTTCCGAGAAATCGACCGGCACGTCGAACTTGCGCACCGCGATCTCGATTTCCATGCCGGGATCGTCGATCTCGCCCAGCACCTCGGCCACACGGCCCAGCGGCTGCGTGTGGCGAGTGGGCTGTTCCATGATTTCAACCGCGACCACCTGCCCATGCTGGGCGCCGTTGGTGTCGCTGGGCGGAATCAGGATGTCATGCTTGATGCGCTGGTCCTCGGGCACGACGATGGACAGGCCATGCTCGTGCAGGAAGCGCCCCACCAGCTTGTTGGTGCGGCGCTCGATGACTTCGACGATGGTGCCTTCCGGCTTGCCGCGGTATTCGCCAGTGGGTTTGACCAGCACACGGTCGCCATGCAGCACCTTGAGCATTTCGCGCGGCGACAGGAACAGGTCCGGGCCGCCGTCGTCACGCAACAGGAAGCCGAAGCCGTCGCGATGCCCCAGCACCTTGCCGGCGACGAAGTCCAGTTTGGTGGCCAGCAGCAACACGCCCTTGCGGTTGGGCATCAATTGGCCGTCGCGCTCCATGGCGCCCAGGCGGCGCTCAAATCCCACCATCGTCGCGGCGCGCTCGACGCCCATGCGTTCGGCCAGTTCCACCGGAGACAGCGGCGAGCCTGCGGCGCGCAGCGCTTTCAGGATGGCTTCACGGGACGGGACATCAGGATCGAAGTCCGGCGGCGCTTCGGGCAAGGGTGTTGATCTGTTGTTATTCGATTCGTTATTCGATCGTTTTGCCAAAGCTAAAATTTCCGTATATAATGCGCAGCTTCTGTGGTTCGCCCAAGGCTGAACACTGAAGCAGAAAATGGTCAGAAGGGCCGGGAAGTTTAAAACCCAGCCGGGGTTTGAAAAGCAAGTTGCTTAAAAACCTTATTGTAGAACCAACTGCACTTTGGACGCATGTTTTAGTTAATGTGTTTTAACTGAAGCGATGCGACTAGAGCGGCAGCGTATCACATACTTCTGACAGTATCTCTCAGTGCCCAGGTGGCGGAATTGGTAGACGCGCATGGTTCAGGTCCATGTGCCGCAAGGTGTGGAGGTTCGAGTCCTCTCCTGGGCACCACGGAATTTCAATCAAGACCATGCAAGGCGGTCTTGATGGCAACGGCTAAAAAGCCCCGGAAATCGCAAGATTCCCGGGGCTTTTGCTTTGCGCCCCGCCACTGCGTGTTTCAACGCCACGGCACCTTGCGATTCAAATGATGCCGCGCGTACAGATCCGCGCCCATGCCTTCGATCTGGCCATCGATCAACGCTTCGAAAGGCCGCAGCAGCGCATCGAAATTCGTCGGCGCTTCAATCGCATTCAAGGCATGCACCACGGCCTCTATCGTGGACAGCGCGCCCGGCACGTCGGCGTGACGAACCCGGTAGCGCGTGGAAAGCCCCGCGGGCAACATCACGCGCGGCAAGGCGGCCAGCGCCGGGTTGATATGCAGCAGCTTGCGCGCATGTCCCCAGGTGCCGTCAGGCACGATCAATCTGATGGGCGCGCCCAGGTCCTGCCCGTAGCCCGGCGCCAACACCTCGGCGCCCTCGCCCGGAAACAGCAGGCGAGGCAGATGGCCTGGCAGCGCCCAATCCTCTTCCGAAAAATATTCGCCCACCACGCGTTGCGCGCCCGCCAGCCCCAGCACCGCCAGCCTTGCTGTGTTCAAGGCATGGCGCGCCTCGCTCGGATGCTGCAACACCACGACGCGAGTGCGGCAGGAAAGCGAGGGAATCAGCGCGCACAGACAGTGCGACAGAGGACGCAGACAACGCGTGCAGAGGGTACGGGACATGGGGCGACACTATATCGAAAGTTCGAAAGCGCCCGGCAGCAAAAAAATATGAAAAAAAAGCCACACGACTTGCACACTTCAAAAAAAGTGTGCATAATCTCATTCCTCTGCTGCTGAACAAGAAACAACGCGAAAGCGAAGCGACAAGTAAAGCATCAGCGCCCAGGTGGCGGAATTGGTAGACGCGCATGGTTCAGGTCCATGTGCCGCAAGGTGTGGAGGTTCGAGTCCTCTCCTGGGCACCAATTATTACATCACGAGGTACCTGCGTGATGCGCCAAAAAAACCCCGAACGCGTAAGCGTCCGGGGTTTTTTCTTTGTGTGGCCCTTTTCTTGCGGCCCTTTTCTTGCGGCCCTTTTCTTTATCCCGCCTATTTGATTTGCCCGGCCCGCAGGCAGACGCTTTGAGCCGGGCGGCCCGCCCTACTTCAGCACGCGGGTCATGACCACGTGCGGAATACCGGCCTCGACGAATTCCTCGCCTTCCACATTGAAGCCATGGGCCTGGTAGAAACCTGCCGCATGCGTCTGCGCGTGCAGCACCAGCATGCGGTGGCCGTCGCCATGGCCCTGTTCGATCAGCGCGTCCAGCAACTGGCTGCCGACGCCCATGCCGCGGGCCTTCTTGTGGACCGCCATGCGGCCGATGTGGCCGTCGGGCAGAAGCCGGCCCGTGCCCATGGGCGTGCCGTCCGGGCCGTAGGCCACGGCGTGCACCGACACCGCGTCATCGTCGTCCAGCTCGACCTCGGGCGGCACTTTCTGTTCGACGACGAACACTTCATGGCGCACCGAATACGCGTCGTCGCGCAAGCGGTCCCAGGTGCCCAGGGCGATACGCACCGTAGATTGTTTGTTGGTCGACATGTCCATCCCTCGCGTGCAGCAAATGAATAAAAGAATCCTAAACCTCATTTTGGCAGGGATGAACAATGGCCAAAAGGGGGTACGATCGCGGCTTGCCCATGTCGTCCATGTTCCGCCACATGCCGCCTGCCGCTCCCCCCGCCTGGTTGAAAGCCGCGCCCGCGCTCTTCCTGCTTCTCTGGTCCAGCGGTTTCGTCGTGCTCAAAGTGGGCCTGGCCTATGCCGACCCCATGACGTTCCTGGCGCTGCGCTACGCCTGCGTGGTGCTGATACTTGCGCCCTTCATGCTGTTCCTGCGCCCGCCGCTGCCGCGCGGCGCCAGCGCCTGGGGCCATCTGGCGATGGTCGGACTGCTGTTGCAGGCAGGCTACTTCTGTTTCACCTACTTGTCTCTCAAGCAAGGCATGTCGGCGGGCGGCGTGGCGCTGATCACCTCGTTGCAACCTATCCTGATCGGCCTGCTGGCGCCGGCGATCGCGCACGAGAAAGTCGACGCCCGCCGCTGGGCAGGCCTGGGCCTGGGGGTGTCAGGCGCCGCGCTGGTGATCATCGCCAAGGCTTCGATCGATGTGCTCTCGCCGCTGGGCCTGGCGTTCGCCATCAGCGCCCTGCTCTGCATCACCGGCGGCACGCTGTATGAAAAACGCTATGGCGTGCAAACGCATCCCGTCACGTCCAACATGGTGCAGTACGCGGTCGGCCTGATCGCCACCGCGCCGCTGGCGTACTGGCTGGAGCCGATGCATATCGAATGGACCGGGCCCCTGCTGGCTTCGCTGGCTTATCTGGTCGTGGGCAATTCGCTGGTGGCGATCACCTTGCTGCTGACCATGATCCGCTATGGCGAGGCCTCCCGCGTGTCGGCGCTGTTCTTCCTGGTGCCGCCCTGCACCGCCGTCATTGCGCTGATCATCCTGGGCGAAGCCATTCCCGCGCTGGCCTGGCCGGGCATGGCCCTGGCAGCGCTCGGCATCCTGCTGGTGACGCGCACGGCGCATACCGCTGCCAAGTAGAATGAGCGCCCCTCCAGGTCCCTGTCCATGAACGCTGTCGTTACCTCCGCCCTGCCGGTCTTCGCGCTGATCCTGACTGGCTGGCTCGCCGCCCGCTGGCGCATCCTGGGTCCCGGCGCCACCGACGCGCTGAACCGCTACGTCGTGTATCTGTCGCTGCCCGCGCTGCTGTTCCGCGCCATGACGCAGGTCGATCTGACGCATATGGCGCACTGGGGTTTCGTGGGCGCCTTCGCGGGCGGCATCGCCGTCACGTTCCTCGCCTCGTTTATCGGCGCGCGCGGCTCGCAGCGCGCGCTGACCGACCGTGGCATCCAGGGGCTGGCCGCGTCCTACGCCAACGCCGGCTACATGGGCATTCCGCTGTGCCTGGCGTTGCTCGGCCCTGACAGCATGGCGCCGGCCACCTTCACCACCCTGCTCACCGCAAGCGTGCTGTTCGGCTTTGCCATCGCCTTGATCGAGTTCGACCGCCAACAGACGCCCAATCTGTCCTTGACCCTGCTCAAGGTCGGCCGCGCGCTGCTGCGCAACCCCCTGCTGGCGGCTCCGCTGCTGGGTCTGGCCTGGGCCTTCACCGGCCTGGCGCTGCCGGAAGGCGTGGACCGCTACGTGGCCTTGCTGGGCGCGTCCGCCAGTCCCTGCGCGCTGGTCACGATCGGCCTGTTCCTGGCGCAGACGGAAACGTCCAGCTCGGGACCCGGCGTCATGCGCCTGGTCGCCGGCAAGCTGCTGCTGCAGCCCGCCGTCACGGCGGTGCTGGCGTTCTACGTCTTCGCCATGCCGCCGGTATGGGCCTGGACCGCCGTGCTGATGAGCGCGCTGCCCATCGGCACCGGCCCCTTCATGCTGGCGCAGATGTACGGGCGCGACGCCCGCGTAACCTCGCGCGCCATCCTGGTTTCCACCGTCGCATCGGTGCTGACCGTCAGCCTGCTGGTCGCCTGGATCAGCGCACACCCGATTTCCTGATCGTTCTTCATCATGCTGCTCGCCGTCGCCATCTTCGTACTTACCATCACGCTGGTCATCTGGCAGCCCAGGGGCCTGTCGATAGGCTGGAGCGCCGTGCTGGGCGCGGCGCTTGCCCTGGCCACGGGCGTGGTTCACCTGGCCGACATCGCGGACGTCTGGCGCATCGTCTGGAACGCCACCGCCACCTTCATCGCCATCATCGTCACCAGCCTGATCCTGGATGAGGCCGGCTTTTTCGAATGGTCGGCGCTGCACGTGGCGCGCTGGGGCGGCGGCCGCGGCCGGCTGCTTTTCGTGTTGATCGTGCTGCTGGGCGCCGCGGTTTCGGCGCTGTTCGCCAACGACGGCGCGGCGCTGATCCTTACGCCCATCGTCATGGAAATGCTGGTGGCGCTGGGCTTCGGCCCCGGCGCTTCGCTGGCCTTCGTGATGGCCGCGGGCTTCATCGCGGACACGGGCAGCATCGCATTGATCGTATCCAATCTGGTCAACATCGTGTCGGCCGACTTCTTCAATATCGGCTTCGGCGAGTACGCATCGGTGATGCTGCCGGTAAACCTGATGGCCGTGGCGTCCACGCTGGCGGTACTGCTGCTGTTCTTCCATCGCAGCATTCCGCCGCGCTACGACGTGAGCCAACTGCCCGCGCCCGCTTCCGCGATCCGCGACCTGACCACGTTCCGCGCCGGCTGGGTCGTGCTGACCCTGCTGCTGGCGGGCTTTTTCATCCTGGAACCCATGGGCATCCCGGTCAGCGCCATCGCCGCCGTCGGCGCGCTGGGCCTGCTGCTGATCGCGGGACGACAGCACATCGTCGGCACGCGCCGCATCATGCGCGAGGCGCCCTGGCACATCGTGGTGTTCTCGCTGGGCATGTACCTGGTGGTGTATGGCCTGCGCAACGCCGGGCTGACCGCGCACCTGGCGCAAGTGCTGGACCGGTGCGCCGAGTATGGCGTCTGGGGCGCGGCGATGGGTACGGGCCTGATCACCGCCTTCCTGTCGTCCATCATGAACAACCTGCCCACCGTGCTGGTGGGCGCGCTGTCGATTGCGGACACCAGCGCCACCGGCGCGGTGAAGGACGCGATGATCTACGCCAATATCATCGGCAGCGACCTGGGCCCCAAGATCACGCCGATCGGCAGCCTGGCCACGCTGCTGTGGCTGCACGTGCTGGCGCGCAAGGGCCTGCGCATCACCTGGGGCTACTACTTCAAGGTAGGCATCGTCCTGACCCTGCCGGTGCTGCTGCTGACGCTGGCCGCCCTGGCTTGGCGCCTGCAATAAGCGCCTATATAGCTTTTAGTTATATAAAAGGCATTAATTGGTGGTTTGATCCAAGCGTCCACCGCTTTAGACTTTCAAGCATCACACGGGTGCCTGCGCGCGCCCGTTTTGCTTTCTTACGTATCAAGATCCCGGGACTCGCCCATGAGCACCAACGCCTCGACTCTCCCCCTGCCTACCTCGGCCCTGCCGCCCATCCAGATCAACCGCAAGCCGCTGTGGATCGCCGTGCTGCTGGTGCTGGCAGGCGCCCTGTACCTGCATGAGACCGTCAGTTGGCGCCAGGGCGCGCTGTGGGTCGTCGGCGCGCTGCTGGGCGTGACCCTGTACCACGCCTCCTTCGGCTTCACGCAGGCCTGGCGCGTGTTCGTGTCCGACCGCCGCGGCGCGGGGCTGCGCGCGCAGATGCTGATGCTGGCCGCAGGCGTGCTGCTGTTCTTCCCCTTCCTGGCAGCCGGCACGTTGTTCGGCCAACCCGTCAGCGGCTTCGTGTCGCCCCCGGGAGTCTCTGTCCTGCTGGGCGCCTTCCTGTTCGGCATCGGCATGCAGCTGGGCGGCGGTTGCGCCTCGGGCACGCTGTTCGCAGTCGGCGGCGGCAACACGCGCATGGTGGTCACGCTGCTGTTCTTCATCATCGGCTCGGTCATTGCGACCGCCAACTTCGGCTGGTGGTCGAACCTGCCGGCGCTGGCGCCGACCTCGCTGATCAAGACCTGGGGACTGGCGCCCGCGCTGGCCATCAACCTGGCCGTGTTCGCGCTGATCGCGTGGGCAGCCACGGCGTTGGAGAAGCGCCGCCACGGCCATGTGATTTCGTTCGCCTCGCGTACCGCGCGCCCGGCGTCCCTGCTGCAAGGCCCCTGGCCGCTGATCTGGGGCGGCGTGGCGCTGGTAGTGCTGAACTTCGCCACGCTGGCGCTGGCTGGCCGCCCCTGGGGCATCACCTCCGCCTTTGCGCTGTGGGGCGCCAAGACCCTGGACGCCTTCGGCGGCGACGTGGCCACCTGGGCCTACTGGGCCAAGCAGCCCTCGCTGGCCGCGCCGCTGCGCCAGGACGTCACCACCGTCATGGACATCGGCCTGATGCTGGGCGCGCTTGCCGCCGCCAGCGCCGCCGGCAAGTTCGCCCCCATCTGGAAGGTGCCGGCCCGCTCGCTGGCCGGCGCCGTCATCGGCGGCCTGCTGCTGGGCTATGGTTCGCGCCTGGCCTTCGGCTGCAATATCGGCGCCTATTTCAGCGGCATCCTGTCGGGCAGCCTGCACGCCTGGCTGTGGCTGCCGGCCGCCTTCGCCGGCAGCGCCCTGGGCGTGCGCCTGCGCCCGGCCTTCGGCCTCGCCGTCGAAAAGACCCCAGCGGCGTCCAGCTGCTGAGAAACAGTATTCCAGGACTGTCCGCCGGCACAGGGGGACAGCTCCTGGTGTATGGTTGCTCCATCCCGAAATACGGAGATGGACATGAGCTGGATTTTCGGCCGCTACACGGCTTTTTTACTGACCCTGATCGGCGCCGCAATCACCGCCGCCCTGGCCGCGGCCAGCTCGCCCTGGTGGCTTTGGCTGGCCGTGCCGCTGACGCTGCTGGCCGCGCTGGGCGTCTATGACCTGGCACAGACACGCCACGCCATCCGCCGCAACTATCCGGTCCTGGGCAATCTGCGGTTCCTGTTCGAATTCATCCGGCCCGAGATCCGCCAGTACTTCCTGGAAGACGACACTCAGGCCGCGCCGTTCTCGCGCGCGCAGCGCTCCATCGTCTACCAGCGCGCCAAGCGCGAGATCGACAAGCGTCCCTTCGGCACCCAGGAAGACGTCTACGGCGATCGCTACGAATGGATCAACCATTCCATGTCGCCGTCGCAAATCCCCGACATCGACTTCCGCGTCACGGTGGGCGGCCCCGAATGCAAGCAGCCCTACTCCATGTCCGCGTTCAACGTGTCGGCCATGAGCTTCGGCGCCTTGTCGGCCAACGCCGTCCTGGCCCTGAACGAAGGTGCGCGCCAGGGCAACTTCGCGCACGACACCGGCGAAGGCGGCATCAGCCGTTATCACCGCCAGCCGGGCGGCGGCCTGGTCTGGAACATCGGCTCTGGCTACTTCGGCTGCCGCGACGAACACGGCGCTTTCTCCGAAGAGGCCTTCGTCAAGAATGCCTGTACGCCGCAGGTCAAGATGATCGAGATCAAGCTGTCGCAAGGCGCCAAACCGGGCCATGGCGGCATCCTGCCCGCGGGCAAGGTGACGCCGGAGATCGCCGAAGCGCGCGGCGTCGTGGCCTGGCAGGACTGTAATTCGCCGGCCACCCATTCCGCCTTCGATTCGCCCATCGGCCTGATGAAGTTCGTGGCGCGCCTGCGCGAACTGTCCGGCGGCAAGCCGGTGGGCTTCAAGTTCTGCGTGGGCCACCCTTGGGAGTGGTTCGCCATCGTCAAGGCCATGCTGGAAACCGGCATCACGCCGGATTTCATCGTGGTGGACGGGGCCGAGGGCGGCACCGGCGCCGCGCCCGTGGAGTTCGTCGACCACGTCGGCACGCCGCTGCGCGAGGCTCTGCGCCTGGTCCACAACACGCTGATCGGCGTGAACCTGCGCGACCGCATCAAGCTGGGCGCGTCCGGCAAGATCATCACCGCTTTCGACATGGCCCGCGTCATGGCCATGGGCGCGGACTGGTGCAACGCCGCGCGCGGCTTCATGTTCGCCATCGGCTGCATCCAGGCCCAGGCCTGCCACACCGGCAAATGCCCCACCGGCGTCACGACCCAAGACCCGCTGCGCCAGCGCGCGCTGGTGGTGCCGGACAAGGCGCAGCGCGTGGCGAACTTCCACCGCAACACGCTGCATGCACTGGCGGAACTGCTTGCCGCGGCCGGCCTGACCCACCCCGGCCAGCTGCGCCCGCACCATATCGCGCGCCGCATCTCCTCCAGCGAAATCCGGCTGCTGTCGGCCCTGTTCCCGGAACTCGCGCCCGGCGAACTGCTGCGCGGAGAATTCCGCCACCAGGTGTTCCGCGCGGGCTGGGCCATGGCCCAGGCCAGTTCGTTCCAGCCTACCCACGACATCACAACCGCATTGGCGCAAGAACATGCCGCCCATGCCACGCCGGCCGCCGCACAGGTCTGATCCGGCTGGCGCCGGGCGCTACAGCCAGCGCTCGAACATGCGCGAGAAGAACTCCATCGAACGGTCACCCACGCCCCTGGCCTGCCAGGCCTCGGGCGTGATCCGCACCGACTCGGCGAGATCGCGCTGGAACAGTGCCTCCATTTCGGCCGCGAATTCAGGCCCCAGCACTACGGCATTGATTTCGTAGTTCAGCGCAAAGCTGCGCCAATCCAGATTGCTGGACCCCACCGTGGACCACACGCCGTCCACCACCGCAGTCTTGGCATGCAAGAGCGCATCGCGCCGCTCGTAGATTTTCACGCCGGCCCGCAGCAGGTCCGTATAGTGCGAGCGTCCCGCATGGAACACCAGCGACGAGTCGCTGAAGCCAGGCAACACCAGCGCCACGTCGACGCCGCGCCGGGCCGCGTCCGTCAGGACTTCGATGAAGGCGGGATCCGGCACGAAGTACGCCATGGTGATATGGATGTATTCCTGCGCGCTTTCAAACGCCGACATCAGCGTCAGGTAGACGGTGTAGCCATCGCTGCGATCCGGCTGATTGGCCAGTATCCGCACCGTCGTTGCACCCACGGGCGGCGCCACCTGTGAATCGCCCCCCTTGATCGGCTCCTTGGACTGGGATTCCCAACCCGCGCGGATGACCTGCTCCAGCTGGGCCACTGCGGGCCCTTCGATGCGCAGATGCGTGTCGCGCCAGGGCGCCGCCTTGGCGTCTGTGGCTGCCGGTGAATCGGCTTTGCCGGCGCCCTTTCCCGACCCCGACCCCGAGCCCGAACCCGAACCTGATCCAGATCCTGGCGAGGACTCGTAGACGCTGCTCACGTTGATGCCGCCCAGATAGCCGACCTTGCCGTCCACGACCAGCACCTTGCGATGGTTGCGTTGGTTCGGCGACCAGCCCGCACGGCCGCTCGCCGGGTTGACCGGATTGAAGATCGCGACTTGTACGCCCGCATCGCGCAGGCGCTGGAACAAGGCATCGGGCGTCTTGATCGTGCCGACCGCGTCGACCATCAAGGACACTTCGGCGCCGCGGTTGCGCGCCGCAATCAGGGCTTCGGCAAAGCGCGAACCCTCGGCATCGTCATCGAAGATATAGGTTTCCATGTGCACGTACCGGCGGGCCTGCGCGATGGACTGCAGCATGGCGCGGTAGGTGCTGGGGCCGTCCGCCAGCAGCCGGACACGGTTGCCGGCCACCAACGGCGCGCCGCTGACTGCCTGCTCGACAGCAAGGTGACGCGCGAGAAAATCGCTCTTGGGAGTCCGCGGATCGGCGGCGATGCCCTGCCCGCGGCGATAGCTGTCTGACGCCGCGTCGGCCGACAGACTGGCCTGCGATGCGCGCGCGCGGCGCTCCTGCGAGTCAGGAACGCTGGCGCAGGCCGCAAGCAAGACCGCGCACACCAGCGGCAACAGGAGCCGGCGTGCGCGGGCCATCCACGGCCACCAATCCCGCCGCAATCCCGACCGGCGCGCAGCCCCGGGCGGCTTCATGGCGTCAGGGCTTAGCGGCGGCCGCCCGAGGCCAGGAGGCAGCCTAGCAAGGCGCCCACCAGCGCCGCTACGCCCACCGACTTCCAGGCATGTTCATGCACGTACTCGTCAGCATAGGCGGTTGCGCGGCGCGCGCGTTCCCGCGCCGCGCCCTCCCAATCGCCGGCGGACTCGCGCGCGTCGGCCAATTGGCGCTTCAGGCGAGCTCGCGCCGACTCGATCTCGGAGCCCGTATACGACGCCGTCGACCGCAGCAGGTCTTCCGTACCCGCCAGCAATTCGTGGAAGCTGTCGCTCACCCGTTCACGGTGCAGGGCCATTTCGGCGCGTTGATGCTTTCGGTTCATGGTCGCTCCTTGTAATTGTCGGGCCTCGCGGAGTCGGGCCGCCTGATGCGATGCAACACGCCGCATTCACGTACCTGTGCAACGCAAGATGCCATTGTGACCCCCATCGCCCGACCCCGCCCGAGCTTTGGCAACCAGCCGTAAACCGATATTTCAACGCAAGCAAAAGTATCGCGTGTATCCGCTGCGACGCCCGGTGGCCGGTCTCCTCGCAAGCCTCTTCCAAATTCGTAAAAGTCCATTGCATTCAGCGGCTTGGCGCTTGACACCGGCCCCGCCCTGACGGCCACAATAGACTTTTGCAATGCGCCAGAACCGCCTGGTCTGAGCCTCCCAACGCCGCGCCTCCCGACCGCCAGCCGCCCCATCCGAGGCGCCCCGGCGACGGGCCGTCCCGACGACAGAAAAGGAACAGGACGCATGGTTTCGCCTTCCGCACTGTTTGCCCCCGCCGCGCCGAAATTCATCGCGCAAGAGTCGCAGCCTCCCAGCGCCGAGCAGCTTGAACTGCACGAAGGCTTGGTGGCGCGCCACGCGCACATCGATCCCAAGTTCCTCTATGACGCGCTGGGTTCGGCGCTCTTCACCGCCATCACGCAGCTCCCTGAGTACTACCCGACGCGCTGCGAGTCCGAGATCTTCCAGCGCCACGGCGCCGATATTGCGCGCCACGTCGGACCGGTGCTCTCGATGATCGACCTGGGCGCGGGCGATTGCGTCAAGGCTGAACGCCTGTTCCCCAGCCTGCGTCCGCGTCATTACGTGCCCATCGACATCTCGGCCGACTACCTGCAAGCGGCAGTGCGCCGCCTGCAGCTGTCCTACCCCGACCTGCAAATCACCGCCCTCGGCCAGGACTTCACGCACGCGTTGGCTCTGCCGGCCAGCATTCCGGCCGAACAGCGGCTGTTCTTCTATCCCGGCTCCAGCATCGGCAACCTCAGCCCCGCGGACGCGCACGCCATGCTGCGGCGAATCCGCGGACAGTGCGCGGGCGGCGGCTTGCTGGTGGGCGTGGACCGCGTCAAGCCCAAACAAGTGCTGGAGCCCGCCTACGACGATGCGCTGCACCTGACCGCGGCCTTCAACCTGAACCTGCTGCGGCACGTGAACAGCGTGCTGGACGCCGATTTCGACGTGGACGACTGGCGCCATGTGGCGCTGTTCAACAGCGCCGACTCGCGCATCGAAATGCATCTGGAAGCGTTGCGCGCAGTGCGCGTAGCCTGGCCAGGCGGCGCACGCGCGTTCGGCGCCGGCGAACGCATCCACACTGAAAACTCCTACAAGTTCACTCCCCAAGCCTTCGCCGACCTGCTGCAAAGCGCCGGCTACCGCGACGTCGCGCACTGGTCGGATTCCCGCGGCTGGTTCTCGATTTTCAGCGCCCGCGCATAACCCGGGCCTGCCCTCAACGCCACTGGAGGATCGCCATGGAACCTGCGTGCCTGCTGACTCACCCTGCCACCGGACCTTACGCTGCCGGCCAGGCGGGCCAGCACGACCGCTACGATGCGGTGCGCTCGACCAGCACGGCCCTGGCCGCCCCGCTGAGTCCCGAGGATTGCCAGGTGCAATCCATGCCGGACTGCAGCCCGGTCAAATGGCATCTGGCCCACACCACCTGGTTCTTCGAGACCTTTCTGCTGACACGCTTTCACCCGTCCTATGCGGTCTTCCATCCGCAGTACCGCATGCTGTTCAACTCCTACTACAACGCCGTCGGCGCCAAGCATCCGCGTCCGCGCCGCGGCCTGCTGTCGCGTCCCGCGCTGACGGAAGTGCAGCACTACCGCCGGCATGTGGACGGCGCGATGCATGAACTGATCTCGCGGCTGGGCGGCAACGATCCCGCCTTCGACGCCTTGTTGGAACTGGGCCTGAATCATGAGCAGCAGCACCAGGAGCTGATCCTGACCGACCTGAAGCACATGCTGTCGGCCAACCCGCTCAAGCCGGCCTACGTCGCACCCGGCCCGCCTGCACTGCCGCCCTCCACACCCGCCGGCTGGACGCGCTATGCCGGCGGCATCACCCGCATCGGCCATGACGGCAATGGCTTTGGTTTCGACAACGAAGGTCCGGCCCATGACGTGCTGCTGGCCCCGTTCCACCTGGCCGACCGGTTGGTGACCCAGCATGAGTACCTGGCCTTCATCCGGGACGGCGGCTACAAGCGGCCCGAACTCTGGCTGTCGCTGGGCTGGGACATGGTCTGCGCTGAAGGCTGGCGCGCGCCGCTCTACTGGGAAGGACAGCGCGACGATTGGCGCATCTTCACGCTGCGCGGCATGCAGGAACTCGAACTGCAGGCGCCGGTCACGCACGTCAGCTATTTCGAGGCCGATGCCTACGCCCGCTGGGCGCGCGTGCGGCTGCCGCGCGAAGCCGAATGGGAACATGCCGCCCGCCAACTGCCCGAAGGCGCGCTGGCCGGGCGCGCCAACATGCTGGAGAACGGCCACCTGGACACGCGCCCGGCCCCTGCGCGCAACGGCACGGGCGGCCCCGTGCAACTATTCGGCGACGCCTGGGAATGGACCTCCAGCGCCTACGACGCCTACCCCGGCTTCAAACCCGACAACGGCGCGGTGGGCGAATACAACGGCAAGTTCATGTGCAACCAGTACGTCCTGCGAGGCGGCTCCTGCGCCACGCCCAGGGACCACATCCGCCCCAGCTACCGCAATTTTTTCCCGCCCGAGGCCCGCTGGCAGTTCTCGGGCATCCGGCTGGCGCGAGACGCCTGAAGCGTTTCTTTAAAATTTGATCGCTGATCGCTTGCACGCATCAAAAATTTCGTGCTAGAATTTCGTTCTTCGTTGATCACTGATTGCGACACAGATGTGACGCAAATCCAGGGATTAATCGAAATGGCGCATTAGCTCAGCCGGTTAGAGCGACGGAATCATAATCCGCAGGTCCCCTGTTCGAATCAGGGATGCGCCACCAAGATTCAAAGCCCGGAACCACTTTGGTGGCTCCGGGCTTTTTCGTTGTGGCGCCCGATCTCGGCGCATTCGAAGCCCCCTATCTTCAGGGCAACCGCACCGCGTCGCGCCGCCTCCCGCCCCAGGTCGCCGCCAGACTGGCCACGAAGGCGCCGATCAGCATCGAGGCGAAGCCCCACAGCGCGAATGCTGCCGCGGCCTTGCGGGCCTGGTCTGCGGCCTCCTTGGCCTTTTGCCGGGCGTCGTCGGCAGCCTGTTTCATGTTCTGCACGGCCTGCTCGACGCGGCGCTGCGCCGCCGCCGGCTCCATGCCGGTCTGCGCAGCCACGACCTTCACGACATAGTCGCGGTCCTCGCCCGTCATCGAGCCGCGCGCCGCGCTCATCGCCATGATGCGGCCCACCTCTACTCTCGCGCCGTTGCGGTCGGCGCTGGCGTCGGGCCGTTCGGAGCGCAGCAAGGCGTCTGAAAAGTAGCCCTGCATCTGCGACATTCCCTCGCTCCCGCCCGCGGCAGCGGCGGCCGTCGCAGCCGTGCCGGCGCCGGCCGCCACGGCTGCGCCCGCCTTGGCGACGCCCGAAGCCAAGGCCGCGATGGACGCGCCCAGCAACACGGCGCTGACGACTGCGCTCAACGCCCACACCAGAAAGCCGTGCGCTGTGTCGCGGAAGTAAACCTCGTCAGAGTGCACGTCGACCCATTTGGTGCGCAGCCGCCCCGCGACGTAGCCGCCGATGCCGTAGGCAACGATCTGCGTGGCCAGCATCCACACGATGAGGCCGATGCCTATTGCAGGCGCAGTCGCGCCCTCGCCGCTCCAGGGTGAAACAGAAAGAAAGCCCAGCCCCGTGCCGCCAGCGAACAACGCCAGCGAAAGGGCTGCAGCGATGACCGCCCCCGCAATCACGGCGGCCCAGGACACGGCCGAGATGGCGGATTCCCTCGGCGGCACGCCGCCGGGATAGGGCTGGCTCAATGAAGTTGCGTTTTCCATGGATCTGTTCCTTGTTCACGGTTCATCGCGGCTGCTCGAATACGTGCCGCCGCGGCGGAAAACCTCTCGGTTCAATGCCAAAAAAGCGCCAGCAGAATGATGATGGGAATGGGCACGCCCAACAGCCACAGCAAGATGGAACGCATAAAGCCTCCTTGGATGATGTCCTGCGCGTTGCGCGCAGCGCTCAGGCCAGGTCGATCGTGCCGGGCGCGCGCGGATTCGGCGGCGGCTGCACGGGATCGATGACGTCGGGATCTCTGCGCGGCCGCGTCGGATCCAGCGGCGGGTCGTCCGGCGGCGGATTGTTGGGAAAGGCGGGATCGTCGGGTTCGGGCGGGTCGCCCCCGCCGGGTTCGCGATGCATGGACTGGGACATGGCTTGCTCCTGAAAGCGGCGCCAGGCGCGCCGCCCTGTCCCATCAGCAAACCGCATTCCCGGCCCGTTGCGCGGGAATGCAAAAAAGCCCTCTGTGCGAGGGCTTTCAGGCGTGCGCAGCCGGCGGGGTCAGGATTTGCTCTTCCCTTCCCTGGCCGGTTCGGCGGCTTTATGCCCGCCGCTGCCCAGGAACTCAACGACGGCGGCCTTGCCCGCGGTGGAGGCTTCGTCCTGGCTGGCATAACGCCTGGGCGAATAATTGGTGCTGCGCACATTGCCGGATTCGGGATCAAACAAGGTGATGATCCAGGCGAATTCTCCCGGCATCAATTGCCTGACTTGCAACGTGGCGCGCGTGCCTGGGCGCAGTTGCGGCATGGGGCGGCCTTTAACGTGACTTGACGCCGCCATCGTAGCGCAAGACGCGCCGGCGCAAACCCGGCGCTGGCGACACGGCCATGAATGCTGCGACCGCACATGAATTCATGCTGCACACCCCGCAGCAAAAACACCACAAACCGCGCATTGCGTCAGGAAAACCCTAGGGCCTGTTGCGCCAATACAGGCGCACAATCAATACAAACATCTAGACCGCTCAGCGGCAGCCGCATCCCTTTAATCAGGCGAGGACGGAGACAACATGACTTATGTAGCAGTGGTTATCAGCTGTTTGATGGTTGTGGGTATCGTCGCGTTGGTGATTCAAACGGTTCAAAGCGCAGGGTCCGAACCCTGGCTGAGAATCTCGGCGGCGATTACCAGTTCCTTGTTTGCTTCACTCTTGTTGATTCCGCTCGGATACGCGGTCGCGCAGACCGTGCTGATCGAATAATTCCATCATTGCAATGCATGCGCCTGGGGCTACGCGCCCCGGGCGGCTTTGCCGCGCGTTGCGGCCCAGCACAGCAGCGACCCGGCGGTCACCATGGCCACGCCCTGCCAGAACGACGCGGTCAGGCGGGTCGACAGCCACACCGCGGCAAAGAATGTTGAAAAGACCGGGGTGAAGTAGGACGCCGTGGCCAGCAAGGTCAGGTTGCCTTTGAGTATCCCTACGTTCCACAGCGCATAGCCCGCTGCCATGGCGCCGCCGGTCACCAGCAGCTCCAGCGTGGCGGGCCACGTGAAGGCCAACGCAGGCTCGGCGCCCGACAGGTACTTGATCCACAGGGCAAGCGCGGTCAGCATGAAGAACAAGGCAACGCCGTTCTTGCCATCGGCGAATCGCGTCGTGACGTTGCAATAGACGGCCCAGATCACGGCGCC
Source organism: Achromobacter sp. ACM04 (assembly GCF_014851465.1). NCBI lineage: Bacteria > Pseudomonadati > Pseudomonadota > Betaproteobacteria > Burkholderiales > Alcaligenaceae > Achromobacter > Achromobacter sp. ACM04. The sequence continues at coordinate 1,091,988 of NZ_JACUZS010000003.1, read as the reverse complement.
GCTGAAGGCCAGCCCATAACTGAGGGGATTGCTGGACACGTTGGCGAGGGTGCGCTCCCAGGATAGCCCGCCGGATCCGCCCAGGACCCAAACGATGCCGGCAAGCGACAGCAGTATGCCGGGCACTACCCACGCATTGGCGCGCTGGCCATTGATGAGCATGGCCAGAATCACGGTAAAGCAGGGCCAGAGATAGTTGACGATACCCAGCTCGATCGCCTGCCCCCGATTGGCGGCGAATCCCAGGGAGAGCGAGAGGCAGATCTCGTAGGCAACGAACAGCAGGCTACCGACGATGAGATAGGAACGCGGAAAGGTCCGCAGCTTCGGAAAGCCCAGCAGCAGCACCAGGAACGCCGAACCGGCCGTGTAAATGAGCGCGGCGCCGCCGACCGGCCCAAAGCTTTCGCTGACGCTGCGGATCAGGCCGACCACGGTGCCCCATAGCAGCACCGCCAGCAAGCCCAGTGAAGTCGCCGTGTTCCGGCTCAGGGAGAGTTGCATTACCGATTCCGATTGCCCGCCTTGGGGCGTCAAGCCGGGCAGTTTAGCGAAAAGCCGCACGTCCCGCGGCGGCGCTCCGCCTTGCAATGAAGCCAGCCCCCCCCCGTATTCAGAATGCCCGCCAGAACAATGCAGAAAAAGGAGCAAGCGCCGCATGACCATATCCACACGCAGATTGAGCGACGTGCTGGCCAGCACGGAATCGGGCCGGCTCTACCGGATTGAGGTGTTCTTGCGGGCGGAAATGCCGGGAACAGCCGCGGCCCGGCCTAGCGCGGCCCGGCCTGACGCGGCCCGGCCTGACGCGGCCCGCTACATACACCGCACCACCGAGGGGGAGCTGGTGTTGCCGCTGGACCGGAACCGGTACAGGCTGAAATCGGGCGAAGTCCTGACCGCCCTGGCGCCGCCGCTCTCCGAGTCCTGAGGCGCGCGGAGCTACTGGTCCGCCTCCACCCTGCGCTTGCCCTGTCCCTTGGCCTTGTACAGCGCCCGGTCCGCGCGCTCCAGCAATTCGCGCACGGTGACGCCGGATTGCGGATACACGGCAATGCCCACGCTGGCTGACACGGCGACAGTGACGTCGGGATACGGCAGGGACAGGTTTTCGACCAGCGCCTGCGCGACATGCCCGGCGTTTTCCTTGTCCGCGCCCAGCAGCAGGACCGCGAATTCATCGCCCCCAAGCCGCGCCGCCACGTCGGACACGCGGATCGCGTCAGCCATGCGCTCCGCCGCTTCCTGCAGCACGGCATCGCCGGCGGCGTGGCCATGCAGGTCGTTGACCGCCTTGAAGCCGTCCAGATCGATCGCCAGGATGGCGAAGGATTCGCCGCTGCGCTGCGCCACCGCCAGCTCGCGCAGCACCAATTCGTTGAACAGCACGCGGTTGCACAGGCCGGTCAGCGGATCGTAGTGCGCCAGGTGCTGGGCATGCGTCAGCATGCGCGAGGCCTGTACCAGGGCGCCGCCCACTTCCGCAACCTCTTTGACGCGCGTGCCCGGCACCGTCACCGCATGCCCCTTGCCCAGCGCCAGCGCCGGCGCGACCAGGCTCTGCACGGACGAGGTCAGGCGGCTGGCCAACCGCAAGGCCAGCAGCAAGCCCAGGCCGAAGGCCAACAAGGTGCCCAGGGCAATCCAGGCGATGGAGCGGTAAAGATCCGTGGTCAGCAGACTCATCGGCGCGCCGGCGGCAACCGTCCAGCCGGATAACGACGAGCGGCTGAAGGCGGTGTAGACGGGCGTGCCTTCCTTGGTAATGGTTTCCAGCGAGCCCTCGCTTTCCTGCTGCACCGCCCGCGCCAGTTCGGGAACGGCCTTCTGGCCCACGAATTTCGAGGTGTCTCGTGTGCGCGCGAGGATCGTGCCGCTGTCGTCCAGCACGGCTGCCACCCAGCCGTCCGGCAGGGCGCGCCTGCCCAGCAGATTGCCGATGCGTTCAGGCAGGATGCCAACGTTCAAGCTGTATGCGACCTCGCCGTTGCGCAGCACCGGCACGCCCAGCGCAATCAGGGGGCCTTGATTGACCCTGCTGGTGAACAGCCCCGTCAGCACCGCCGTGCGCGTCTGGAAAACGTGGGCCAGCTCGGCGGACGCGCCGGTCGGCGGCAAGGCGTTGCCGAACGGCACGGACGTATTGATCAACTGGCGGCCATCCTTGTCGGTCAGGACATAGCTGTCGATGATCTGGAAACGCACGGATTCACGCGCCCGCCGATGAAAACCGGCCAGATCGCCGGCGACGAGATCTGGCGACGATGCCAGCATTTGCAGGCCGGCCTCGACGCCGGTGAGTTCGCGGTCGAGAATCGCGGTGAGATTGCGCGCCAGGAATATCGTGTCGCGGAAGATCCGCTCTTTCTGGATGACGTAGCTTTCGTAGACCGCCACGGATGCCATGACCAGCGCGGGCGTGATACACGCGAACACGAGTGTGAGCAGGCCCGTGCGCATGGAATAGCGGCGCGGCCGACGCGTCCGCGCGACGGCCAGGCTCTCGGCGTCAGCCACGGGGGCCTCGCCTTGCGACGTCCGCAAACGTCGGCCTGCCGATCGAAACCACACCTCTGGACCCATGCGCCTCCCGATACGCTCCGCTCGGCCCACGGCCAGAGGACGAACGAACGTCAGAAATTATTGCAGAAGTTCGCAATCGCACAATCCGCGCCATGGGAATCCCCTCGCCGCGTCAAGACGGATGTGGCGTAACTGGCGCGTCCCCAATTTACTACAGAGGCGCGCCGCCGGGTACGTCTACCGGTCTTCCAGATCCGGGGTGCCGGTGAACTGGGTCTTGAGCAGCGTCAGCGCCCCTTTTTCAGCCAGCGCCTCATTGGGAAACACATGCTTGGTGTCTTCCAGCACCGGGAATCCGAAGACCCGCACCCGGGCGTGGTAGCCGTCGGGCGTCTCGGCGAATTCGATGTCGAAGTTGCGTTCTTCGATCCAGCCCGATCGATGCAGTTTCCATTCCATGTCCGACGCGCTCCCGAAAAGTCGAGGTTGATACGACAGGCCGGCTCCGATGGAAGCCGGCCTGCTACACCATACACCCGTCTTGCAACGGACGGACTGGCGGGCGATCCGCCGCGCCTACTTTCGGGCGCGCGACTTGTCTGCGGCGTCGTCCGCGAATCCTTCCACCGGCGGGGCAAACAAATCCCAGCTTGCCATGAACAGCGCGGCAATCAAGGGGCCGATCACGAAACCGTTCAGGCCGAACAAAGCCATGCCGCCCAGCGTGGATATCAGCACCACATAGTCCGGCATCTTGGTGTCCTTGCCGACCAGAATGGGGCGCAGCACGTTGTCCACCATGCCGATGACCAGCACGCCGAAGAGGATCAGCACGACGCCTTTGATCGTGGCCCCGGTCAACAGGAAGTAGATCGCGACCGGAGCCCAGATCAACCCCGCGCCGATCGCCGGCAGCAAGGACAGAAAGCCCATGATCACGCCCCACAGCAGCGCACCCTGGATCGACAGGATCGAGAAGATGATGCCGCCCAGCGCGCCCTGCGCCGCGGCCACCGCGACGTTGCCCTTGACGGTGGCGCGCACCACGGTGGTGAACTTGCGCAGCAGATGCTGCTTGTGCGTGTCGCTCAGCGGCATGGCGCGCTTGAGCCGCGCCGATAGCTGCGGGCCGTCGCGCAACAGGAAGAACAGCAGGTACAGCATGATGCCGAAGCTGATCACGAACTGGAACGTGTCCTGCCCTATGTTCAAGGCCTGGGTCGCCAGGAACTGGCTGGCCTGCATGGCGCCCGCGCTGAGTTTTTCCTGCAGGCTCGGTATGTCGGCCAGGTCGAAGCGCGACAGCAGATCATGCACCGACGGCGGCAAAGCCGCCATGGCCTGCTGGAAATAGTCGCCGAAGTTGATCTGCCCGGACTTGACGCTCTGATAGAGGTTCGCCCCTTCGCGCACCAGCGATCCGCTGATGACGATGAGCGGCAGGATCACCAGCAGCAGCACCAGCAGCAAGGTGATCAGCGCGGCCAGGTTGCGCCGTCCGCCGATGCGCGCCACCAGCCGGCGCTGCAGCGGCGCAAAGATGATGGCAAGGACAGCGCCCCAGAAAACAGCGCCGTAGAAAGGCCACAACAACCAGCCGAATGCGATGGTGACCACCACCAGCAGGAGCAGAAAGGTTCTGTAGTGCATGCTGGAAGATTCGCTCATATTACGTCCCAGGCTCGGCTGACGCCGCGAGACCCGCATTGTACAAAGCGCCGTTCAGCGGGCGTCCTGCGGCTGCCCGGCAGCCTGGCGCAAGGCGGCGCGCGCGTGCTCCAGAACATCCGACTGCGCGTTCAATCCCTGCAGGCGTAGGTTCAGCTCCTGCTGCAGCGTGGGCGTGGCGACACGCGCCTGCCCGTCCGTCAGCAGGATGTCCTGCGCATGGGCGGCGACGAAATCCGCCACGCCCAGCGCATCGCGCGCCACCGCGTCCATGGCGGCCGCGGCATCCAACACCTCGGCCGCGGGCGCCGTCACGGCTTCGTCATAAACACCGTCGTAGACGGGTGCCAGATCGGCCGGGAGCGCCAGCGCCGCACGCGCCTTATCCGCCTTGGCCTGGGCCCGCTGCACCTCGGCTGCCTGCTCGGCCAGCGTCTTGCGCGCGGCCTCCAGGCGGTCCCGCCGTTCCACGATATCGGCCACGGAACGCAGGGTCTCGGCTTCCGACGCGTCACGCATGGACGCCGCTGCCTGCGTCAGGATTTCCTGAAAATCGGCGATGACCTCATAGGCATCGGCATAGCCGCCGATGGCCTCCTTTTCAGGTTCGCTCAGGCTGCCGATGGGCAGCAGCGACGCGCTGTTCATCCGGCTTTGCAGCAGCTGGATGAAGGCGGCCCGCTCCTGGGGTTCCTTGTTGACGCAGGCCGACAGAAACAGCATCGATGCCATCGCCAGGCCCAGCAGGCAAGCTCGCAGCAATGCCATGCCCATCCTCCTTGCATGCGGGTTCGCGAAACCGGCGCCGCCCGCGAACCGGGCGGCCGCCCTCCGGCAGATTATCCCGAAGGCGCTTTCCGACGCTGCCAGCGGGCGGATTTTGTTGCTATCGAAGCGTGTTGACACAGGGTGCGCCGCCCGCATCATGGCTCCAGGGGATACGCCATGGCGCAGCGGCGGGCAGGATCAAAACCCATGGCCGCCTCATGGCTCAGGCGCGTCCGCAACCCGGGCGAGAGTTCCCCTGTCGCGACGTCGACGAAACCTTGCCGCAGATAAAACGGCCTGTTCCAGGATAGTTCGCGGTCGGTGGTCAGCACCACGAACCGGTAGCAGCCGGCATTGCGGGCATGCGCACACACGGCGGCCAGAAGCGCCCGGCCCAGGCCGCGCCCCTGCCACGGCAGCGCTACCGCCATTTCGGCCAGGTAGAGATCGCCATCCATGGGCCGGGTCAGCGCAAAGCCTGCGGCTTGGCCCTCGCCTTCTACGATCCAAAGCAATCCGGCCGCCTGCGCCTGCGCCAACTCGGCGTGCGGCGCCGTATCGTCGCCGGCGGCCCACGCCATGTGCGTGCCCAGGAAGCGCCGCGCGGCGGAGCGTTCGATATCGGCCAGGCTGGCCAGGTCTGAAGGTCGTGCGAGTCTGATCATAGGCATGGCAGTATGCCTGATGCGGGCCCGTAGTCCGATCCCATAAAATGGCGTTTTCCGCCATTACGGCCCTGCAACACAGCTCAGCCCCAAGACATGACTCAAAACGCCACCTCCGATACCTGGGGCTTTGCCCATCCCGATTGCCGCGGCGCGGCCGCCCTGCTGTTCTTCATGACCGATCTGGCGCGGGTGGTCAACCAGTACCTGAGCCCTGGGCAATTGTCCGACGAGGCGCTGGCCGACGCGCAAAAGGCGGTCGACGCCTTGCTGGCCCGCTATGTGGAGATCCAGGCCGCCCCCGAAGCCTTCGACAACGAGCGCATCGAACTCGCCCTGGAAACCGAAAACCAGCCGGACGGCCAGACCAGCGCGCAAGTGGCGCTGCGCATGTCGCCGCGCCTGGAAGGCCTCATCATCGAAGCCCAGCGCCAGGCTCGCCCGGCAACCCATTAAAGGCCAAGGACGGGGGAGGAGTCTCCTCCCTACCACAAAACACTTGCCAAAAGCATCAACTGCCTGTAATATTACCGGTTGAGTTCTGCCGTTTTCGCCAAATTCCATACGAAAAAACGCGGTGATAAACGACGGCGCTGGCACTGAGGCCTGTACATCAGCCCCTCCCCAGACGCCGAAGCAGACCCTCGAAAACATCCAAGCCCAAGCATCCCGTCCCATTTGCGAAAACCGCAAATCCGGATTGCGGCCTGGAACAAGACGCCTTCGCCAAACCGCCAGTCCGGCTTGGCAAGAAGCAACAAGACAATCAGCGGCGCTTACAACACGCGCAAGCGACGATTACCGATAACCGCGCCGCAATCAGCAGGGCCTGCCTGTCCTGCACGAACCCTCGGGCCGCGCACGTCCGCACGCATGCTTTGCGCATGTTTGCGCATCGCGCAGCCCGAAACGATGCTGTCCCGGACTGATGGACAGCATTGCGCCGCCTGGCCGTGCGCGCAAAACATGAGAATGCGCAAAAGGACGGCGGCAAATATGCGTTAGTGTCACGACACGCCTGTCCGATTCGATACGGCTGGCAGCGGCACGCGGCAGGAATGCTGCACGCCACGCGACCAGACGCGGCTTTTCCCATAACTAGAAACCAAGAGAACAAACACCATGAATACTCGTTTCACGACTTCGGACCTGATCCGACGCCCGGCCCATACCACGCTGGACAACATGCCGATCCATATCGGCGACATCGTTTACCTGAAGCCCGCAAATGGCCCGGAAATCCGCGCCACGGTCATCTACAACGCGCCCATCGATGGCACGACCACCTACACGACGGAAGTCGTGCCCTGCGGCGCACCCGCGCAAAAGGCCCCCGGCCAGCGCATCCGCTTCCGCCATGAGCACGTGCATCGCATCGAACCGGTGCGCAGCGCCACTCACTGAAGCGGTACCCCGCCCCGTTGCGCCAGCAACGGGGCAATTTGTGCGTGATAAAGTCCCCGGCAATACAGCCCTGGCGATCCCACCATGCAGAACAACCGTCTCGCGGTCCACATCTGGGACCTTCCCACCCGCCTCTTCCATTGGGCGCTCGTCGTCTGCATCGTCGGCGCGTTCGTCAGCGTGAAGCTGGGCGGCCTGTACATGGACTGGCACGTGCGCTTCGGCTGTACGGCGCTGGGCCTGATCCTGTTTCGCCTGCTGTGGGGATTCGTCGGCCCGCGCTACGCCCGCTTCTCGCACTTCGTGCGCGGCCCGGCGGCCGTGGCCCGCTATCTGAAGGGCGCCGCGGCGCCCGCAGGCCACAACCCGCTGGGCGCGCTATCGGTGCTGGCGCTGCTGCTGGTCATCGGCTTCCAGGCGCTCAGCGGCCTGTTCACCACCGACGACATCATGACGCAGGGCCCCTTGTTCGGCCACGTCAGCGAATCCATTTCCGCCGCCATGACGTCCTGGCACAAGCTGAACGAGTGGGTCATCCTGGCCCTGGTCGCCCTTCATATTGCAGCTGTGCTCTGGTACGCGCTGGTGCGCCGCAAGCGCCTGGTGCGCGCCATCATCACCGGCAAGGTCGATGCCAAGGACGTGCCCGCCGGCACGCCCCCCACGCAGGACGGTTTCGCCGTCTGGCTGCGCGCGCTGGTGCTGGGCGCCTGTGTCACGGTCCTGGTACTGTGGATCCGGTCGCTGGAAGTCGCGGCCGACATGTCTTTTTCCTGACGGTTCACGCAGCGTGAAAACAGCGCTGCGGCCCACTCAACGCCGCGCCTCGATCAAGTGCCGCGTCGAATGGGCCACGAACGGCTCTCCCCGGCGCATCCGCTGATCCAGCGCCAGCAGGGCATCGCGATACCTCGCCACCGAAAAATCGGGCACCCACCACACGCATTTGCGCAGGATCCAGATCACGGCGCCGACGTCATGGAACACCATCTGGCAACGGGTCGTGCGCAAGTCCGTCACCGCAAGTCCCGCGGCCCCTGCGGCGGCCGCTTCATCCTGCGGATCCCGCAGGCGCCGCTCTGCCGGCAAAGGCCCCAGGAAATGCTCGATCAGTTCAAAGGCCGAAGCCGGCCCCACGTGCTGGGCGAAGTAACACCCGCCCGGCTCGAGAACCCGGCGGACTTCTGCCCAGTCCGGGCTCACGGGATGCCTGGACGTCACGAGCTCAAACGACGCCTCGGCAAACGGCAAGCCAGCGCCCGGCGCAGTCTGCACTAGCCGCACGCCACGAGCGGCCAGGCGTTCATGCGCTTTCCTGGCATTGGCCGGCCAGGCTTCGGTCGCGCACATCGTCGGTGGAAAGTACGGAGCCTCGTCCAGCACTTCGCCGCCGCCCGTATCCAGGTCCAGCGCCGACCGCACTGTGGCCAGTCGCTGCGCAAGCAGCCTGGCGTAGCCCCACGGCGGACGCTCCTCGGAAGCGCGCCCCGTCAGCCAGCCGAAGCCCCACCCGCTGACATCGGCGGCGTCGGCCTCTGCCACCAGTTCATCAAAGGATTTCATCCCCTCTCCCCTGCGCGGGACCGACGCGCAATCCCAGGGACTCACGCTCGGCAACGCCATAAAAAAAAGCGCCAACGGTTACGCTGGCGCCTCTTTGTCCATATGCCGTCCGCGGACGGCAGGCGCTTTATTTCTTCTTGCGATACGCGTCGTGACAGGCCTTGCAGCTTGCGCCGACGTCGCCGAATGCAGCGCGCAGCTTGTCCAGGTCGCCGGCATCGGCAGCGGCCGACAGCTTGACGATATTGTCCTGGAAGGCCTGCTGCTTCTGCTTGAAGCCCGCGGCGTCGCTCCAGACTTCAGGACGCGCGTCACCGCCTTCGGTTCCGGCGCCAAAAGCCGTCCACGGCAAGGCCGACAAGGTCTTCAGCACTTCCACATTGGCCTTGATCTGCGCGGCGTCATAGGGCTGCTGGCCCTTGACCACCGGCGCCATGCGGCCGAAGTGGGAAGCCATCAGCGTCAGCGCCGACTGGCGGTACTTGATGGCGTCCTCGGGCTTGGCGAACTGCGCGGACGCGCTCGTCGCCAGCAGGGGCCCAACCGTCATACAGGCCAACGCGGCGAGCGTGGACAACTTCTTCATTGCAATCTCCCGTAAGGTCAACAGAAGCCGCGCACCCCGGGCGCGCGGCAAGGCGACTATACCGCCCGGGCCAAGTCAGCGGCCAGCCCGATGTAGGAGCGCGGGGTCATCGCCAACAGGCGCGCCTTGGGCTCTTCGGGCAGGGCCAGGCCCTGGATGAATTCTCGCAGGCCTTCCTCGGTGATGCCCTTGCCGCGCGTCAAGGCCTTGAGCTGTTCGTACGGCTGCGGCAGGCCATAGCGGCGCATGACGGTCTGCACCGGCTCGGCCAGCACTTCCCAGCAGGCGTCGATGTCGGCGTCGATGGCGACGGTGTTGACTTCAAGCTTGCCCAGGCCGCGCATGCAGGCATCCCAAGCCACCAGGCAGTAGCCCAGGCCCACGCCCAGGTTGCGCAGGACGGTGGAGTCGGTCAGGTCGCGCTGCCAGCGGGAGATCGGCAGCTTGTCCGCGAGGTGGCGCAGCACGGCGTTGGCCAGGCCAAGGTTGCCTTCGGAGTTTTCGAAGTCGATCGGGTTGACCTTGTGCGGCATGGTGGAGGAACCGACCTCGCCTTCCTTCAGGCGCTGCTTGAAATAGCCCAGCGCCACGTAACCCCAGACGTCGCGATCCAGGTCCAGCACGATGATGTTGGCGCGCGTGATGGCGTCGAACAGGGCCGACATCCAGTCATGCGGTTCGATCTGGATGGTGTGGCGGTTCTGGGTCAGGCCCAGGCCGGCCAGCACGCGCTGGCTGAAGGCGGGCCAGTCGATTTCGGGGTAGGCCGACAGGTGCGCGTTGTAGTTGCCGGTGGCGCCGTTCAGCTTGGCCAGCGGTTCGACGGCCTCGACCGCGGCGATGGCGCGGTTCAGGCGCGCGGCCACGTTGGCGAATTCCTTGCCCAGCGTCGTCGGGCTGGCGGGCTGGCCGTGGGTACGCGACAGCATGGGCTGATCGGCCTGGGCCACCGCCATGTCGTTCAGCTTGGCGGCGAGTTCGCGCAGGCGCGGCACCACGACCTCGTTGCGGGCGCGCGTCAGCATCAGCGCGTGCGAGGTGTTGTTGATGTCCTCGGAGGTGCAGGCGAAGTGGATGAACTCGGCGGCGCGGGCCAGCTCGGCGTCATCGGCCACTTTTTCCTTCAGCCAGTACTCGACGGCCTTGACGTCATGGTTGGTGACGCGTTCGATGTCCTTGATGCGGGCGGCGTCGGCCTCGGAGAAGTCGCCCACCAATTGTTGCAGGCGGGCGCGGGCGGCTTCGGAGAAGGCGGGCAGCTCCGGCAGGCCGGCGTCGGACAGCGCGACCAGCCAGGCCACCTCGACCTCGACGCGGTGCGCCATGAAACCGGCTTCGGAGAGCAGGCCGCGCAGCGCGTCGCCCCGGGAAGCGTACCGGCCATCCAGTGGCGAAAGGGCGTTGAGTTGGCTGAGCTGATCGGCGATTTGCATGGTCTGGAAGAGAAAAAGCGGGGAATGAGCGAATCGGGCGATTTTATCATCCGGAAGCGCGCAACATTGTGGCAAACTGACGAAGATTCCGGCCTTTTGGCCGTCTTGCCGTCATGCGGCCTGCTATACTTCGGCCGCTTTCCGACTCCGCTTGTGACTCCATGAAACTGATCGGCTCGCTTACCAGTCCTTACGTGCGCAAAGTGCGTATCGTCATGGCCGAGAAAAAGCTGGACTACCGGCTTGAACTCGAAAACGTCTGGTCCGCCGACACGCAGATCCAAACGTACAACCCGCTGGGCAAGGTACCTTGCCTGGTCATGGAAGATGGCGGCGCCCTCTTCGATTCGCGCGTCATCGTCGAATACGTCGACACCCTGTCCCCTGTTGCCCGCCTGATTCCTCAGCCGGGGCGCGATCGCGCCGCGGTCAAGTGCTGGGAAGCCATCGCCGATGGCCTCCTGGACGCCTGCGTGACCATCGTCAAGGAAAACCAGCGTCCCGAGGCTCAGCGCAGCCCCGAATGGATCGAGCGCCAGTATTCCAAGATCCATGCCAGCCTTGACGCGATGAACAAGAGCCTGGGCGACAACGCCCACTGCATGGGCATCAACTACAGCCTGGCCGACATCGCCGTCGGCTGCGCGCTGGGCTATCTGGACCTGCGCTTCGCCGCGCTCGACTGGCGCACCAACCACCAGAACCTGGCCCGCCTGTACGACAAGCTGTCGCAGCGCCAGTCCTTCATCGATACCGTTCCAGGATAAGCCCCCCCCGAGGCGCTGCGCGCCTCCCCCCAGGGGGCGCCGCTACGGACCGGCGGAGCCGGATCCGTGCGGCCCGGCTTCTACTTGGCCTCGCCCCTGCTCCGCCCGCGCTTCCGTTCTGCCTTTGCCTCTGCGCCGCCTGTGCTTCTGCATCGGTGGCGCTTTTGCGTGAGCTGCGCCTTTCTATCGGCGCAGCCCTACCTGGCTCAGGCGTTGAACGTCTGCCAGGCCTTGAACAGCATGTACGCGGCCAGCGCGAACAGCAGGCAGGCGAATACGCGCTTGAGCGTCTGCACCGGCAGGCGGTGCGCCATGCGCGCACCCAAAGGCGCCGTCAGCACGCTGGTACACACCAGCGCAATCAATGCCGGCCAGTAGATGTAGCCCAGCATTCCCGGACGTGTCTCGCCCGAGTTCAGGCCCGACACCACGTAACCGACGCTATTGGCCAGCGCGATGGGAAAGCCCAGCGCGGCCGAAGTCGACACCGCGTTGTGCAGGGCCACGTTGCACCAGACCATGAAAGGCACCGACAGGAAACCGCCGCCCGCGCCCACCAGGCCGGACAGAAAGCCGATGCCCGCGCCAGCCGCGCTGGTGCCCACCACGCCCGGCATCTGGCGGCTGGGCTTGGGCTTCTTGTTCTGCAGCATGCTCCAGCCGGAATAGCCGACGAACAGCGCGAAGAACAGCGACAGCCACAGCGTGCTGAGCGCGGCAAAGACCGCGCCGCCCGAAAGGAGGCCGCCGATGATGATGCCCGGCGCCATCGCCCAGACGATGTTCCATTTGATCGTGCCGCGCTGCTGGTGCGCCCGCACGCTGGAAATGGAGGTGAACAGGATCGAGGTCATCGACGTGGCGATGGCGGCATGAACAACCAGGTCGGCGGGCATGCCCTTCCACGCGAACAGCATCGTCAGGAAAGGCACCAGCAACATGCCTCCGCCTATGCCCAGCAGGCCCGCGGCGAAACCCACCACGCCGCCCAGCACCAGCAGGCAAATCACCATCGTTACATCCACAACTGTCTCCTCTTTCTTCTTGGTAATGAACAAAGCCCCAAGGGCCGCGCCCGAGGGGCTTTGATTGAAATCCGTGCACGCCACGCGGCGGATGCCGGCGCGGCGCCCATACCTACAGGATGATGCCGCCGCCCAGGCAAACCTCGCCATCGTAAAGCACGGCGGACTGTCCGGGCGTGACCGCCCACTGCGGTTCGGTAAAGCTCAGGCTGAAGGTGCCGTCGGCAGCGCCAGCCAGACTGCACGCGGCATCGGCCTGGCGGTAGCGCGTCTTGGCGCCATAGGCGCCCGGGGCTGGCGCGTGGCCGGCGACCCAGCTCGCGTCCTGCGCCCGCAGCTCGCCCGACAGCAGCCAGGGATGGTCATGCCCCTGCACCACGTAGAGCACATTGCGCTCCAGGTCCTTGCGCGCCACGTACCAGGCTTCGGCCGTGCCGTCCTCGCGCTGGCGCCCCTTCACCCCGCCCACGCCCAGGCCCTTGCGCTGGCCTAGCGTATAGAACGACAGCCCTTCGTGACGGCCTACCTTCTGACCTTCCGGCGTCATGATCGGACCCGGCTCGGTCGGCAGGTAGCGATTCAGGAACTCGCGGAACGGCCGCTCGCCGATGAAGCAGATACCCGTGGAATCCTTCTTGGCGGCGTTATGCAGGCCGATCTCGTGCGCGATACGCCGCACCTCGGTCTTGTGGATCTCGCCCAGCGGGAACATGGTGCGCGACAACTGCGCCTGATTCAGGCGGTGCAGGAAGTAGCTCTGGTCCTTGGACGCATCCAGCGCCTTGAGCAGCTGGAACTGCGTGCCGCCGCCTTCGGCCGGCACCTCGCGCACCCGCGCGTAGTGGCCGGTGGCGATATGCTCGGCGCCCAGCGCCATGGCATGGTCGAGGAAGGCCTTGAACTTGATCTCGGCATTGCACAGCACGTCCGGGTTGGGCGTGCGGCCCGCGGAGTACTCGCGCAGGAACTCCGCGAACACGCGGTCCTTGTATTCGGCGGCGAAATTGACGAACTCGAACTCGACCCCGACCAGATCCGCGACGCTGGCGGCGTCCAGCAGGTCCTGGCGGGTGGAACAGTATTCGGAATCGTCGTCGTCTTCCCAGTTCTTCATGAACAGGCCGACGACCTCGTAGCCTTGCTGCTTGAGCAGCCAGGCGGTGACCGAAGAATCGACCCCGCCGGACATGCCGACGACAACGCGGCCTTTCTTGGTAAGTTTTTGACTCATGATGGGTCTATTTTAGATCGGTCCGTACATCTTCCTGCGGCTGCGGCTCGGCCGCCCGCGACACTTCCATCAGCCAGGTACGGAAAGCCTGCAGGGTGGGCAGGTTGGCCTTCTGCTCCGGATAGCACAGGTAGTACCCCATGCGCGCCCGTATCGGCAGCTGGATGGCGACGGCCAGCTTGCCGTCGCGCAGCTCGTCCTCGATCAGGCAGCGCGGAATCAGCGCCACGCCGAAGCCGGCCGCGGCCGCCTGCGACAGCAGCGCGTACTGGTCGAAGCGCGCGCCTTCCAGGCTGCGCCGGGTATCGCATCCAGCCTGCTCGAACCAGTCGCGCCAGCCTTCCAGCGCCGAGGTATGGTGCAGCAGCGGATAGGCCAGCAGGTCCGCGGGCGCCGCACAGCCGCCCGGGATCAGGCGCGGGCTGCAGACCGGCAGGATTTCGCGGCCGACGATGTAGTCCGCCCCACTGCCCGGCCAGATGCCTTCGCCGAAGCGCACGGCAGCGTCCAGTTCAGGGGTGGAGAAATCATAGCCCTGGCGGTGAGGCAGGAATTCGACGTGGATGTCCGGCCGCAGGCGCATGAAGGCGGTCAGGCGCGGGATCAGCCAGCGCGCCCCGAAAGTCGGCATACAGGTCAGGTTGAGCGTGCCGCCCTGCCCCTGGTGCGCGATCAGTTCCACGGTGGCGGCTTCGATCTGGCCCAGCCCGGCCTGGATCTTGGTCAGGTAACTGCGTCCGGCCTCGGTCAGGACCAGGCCTTGCCTGATTCGCAGGAATAGTTCGATGCCGACGAACTCCTCCAGATGTTTCACCTGCTTACTGACCGCGCCCTGCGTGACACACAATTCCTGCGCCGCGCGCGTGAAACTGCTATGTCTCGCGGCGACTTCGAACGCCTGGAGATCCGTGAGTGAGGGACAGAATCGCCGCATGGATAAGGTACGCAAATTGTTTCAGGCCGCGCAACGAAAACGGCCCTGTTCCGGGCCGCCGCGAAAAGAGGCATGAAAAAAAGTCATAGCTTACGGAGAAACTTTCGTTTGCGCAAACCGGACCGCCAGGAAAGAATCGTTGCGTTTGCGTCTGCCTTTGCGCATCCGCTTTCCAATTCATTAGGGGAATCCATGCAACGCCGTAACGTAGTACTGGGCCTGTGCGTCGCCGCCGCGACCCTCGCCGCGCCGCTGACCTCGGGTATCGCGCACGCTGAAGACGCGTATCCGACCAAGCCCATCCGCCTGATCGTTCCCTTCCCGCCCGGCGGCACCACCGACATCGTCGGTCGCCTGTTCGCCGACAAGCTGGGCAAGGAGCTGGGCCAGACCGTCGTGGTGGAAAACCGCGGCGGCGCCGGCGGTTCGATCGGCAGCGCCTTCGTCGCCAGCAGCGCGCCGGACGGCTACACCCTGGGCATCGCCACCGTGAGCACGCACGGCATCAACCCGGCCATCTACCCGAACCTGCCGTTCGATGGCGAGAAGGACTTCACGCCCATCTCGAACCTGGCGGCCGTGCCCAACATCATGACCATCAACCCGAAGGTCCAGGCCAAGAACATCGCCGACTTCATCAAGCTGGCCAAGAGCGAGCCGGGCAAGCTGACCTACGCGTCGGCCGGCAACGGTTCGGTCTCGCACATGATGGGCGAACTGTTCAAGATGGCTTCGGGCACCAACCTGATGCACGTGCCGTACCGCGGCGTGGGCCCGGCGCTGAACGACGCGCTGGCCGGCCAGGTCGACGTCATGTATGACAACCTGCCCTCCTCGCTGCCGCACGTGCAATCCGGCCGCCTGGTCGCCATGGCCGTGGCCTCGCCCAAGCGCGTGGCCGCCCTGCCCGACGTGCCCACGTTCGCCGAAGCCGGCCTGCCGGCCGTGAACGACGCGTCCTGGTTCGGCCTGGTGGCTCCCGCCAAGCTGCCCCAGCCCGTGCTGGACAAGCTGAACGCAGCCGTGCAGAAGGTCAGCGCCGAAGCCGACGTCAAGACCCGCCTGGAAGCCCTGGGCGCCGCGCCGGCCGCCAACACTCCGGCCGAATTCGCGGCGCAGATCTCGGCTGAAATCGCCAAGAACAAGCGCATCGCCAAAGAAGCCAACGTGAAGATCGACTAAGCGATCTTCGGTCCTCGCGCGCCCGCCGGTGCGCGAGGACCTCCGATTAACGAACGCAACACCCCCTTATGCGAATTACCCAACCCCTGTCTTACCGGCTCGACCTTCCGCAGCAATATCCTGATTCGGACTCCTCGGCTCCCCTTGTGCTGGACTCCCCGCACAGCGGCACCGCCTACCCCCCCGATTTCGCGGCTGCGGTGGACTTTGGCGCATTGCGCACCGCCGAGGACACCTGGGTTGACGACCTGTGGGGCGACGCCATCGAAATGGGCGTGCCGATGATTGCCGCCGCGTTCCCGCGCGCCTACATCGACGCCAACCGCTCGCCCGACGAAATCGACGAATTGCTGCTGGACGCCGCCTGGCCCGACGCCATCAACGCCTCGCCCAAGGTCAAGCTGGGCAAGGGCCTGATCTGGCGCATGCTGGACGACGGCACGCCGCTCTACAACCGCAAGCTCACGGTCGCGGAAGTGCGCCACCGCATCGACGCCTGCTGGAAGCCCTACCACGCCGCGCTGGGCCAGGTGCTGGACGCAGCCCACAAGAAGTTCGGCAAGGTCTGGCACATCAACTGCCACTCCATGCCCAGCGTCGCCGGCGCCTACGCCACCGACCGCCCGGGCCTGGTCCACCCCGACTTCGTGCTGGGCGACCGCGACGGCAGCACCAGCGACCCGGCCTTCCGTGAATTCATCGCCGCCTGGCTGCGCGAACGCGGCTACAACGTGACCGTCAACGATCCCTACAAGGGCGTGGAGCTGGTGCGCGCCTTCGGCCGCCCCGAAGAAGGCCGCCACAGTCTGCAGATCGAGATCAACCGCAAACTCTACATGGACGAAGTTTCGCTGCGTCCTTCCGAAAACTACGGCCGCCTGAAGGCCGATCTGCGCGAACTCACCGCCGCGCTGATCACCTGGACTCGCGCGCAAACGGCTTGACGCCGGACGTTTGCGCGCAGGTGCCGGCCAGCGCAAAAGTCAGACTGGCCGGAGCAGTTGGGTTGCAAGACCCCAGCCCCATGGTTCGCCATGGGGTTTTTTTTGGTCTGCCGCCGGGCATCGGCTGGCCGATGCAACCTTGGTTCTTCTCCCTCACTTCCCAGGGGCGCGACACCTTTCCTTTCACTTTCCCGTGTATAACTGATGCCAACTAATGAGGAGAGGCGTAGATGCACATCGGGATACCAAAAGAAACCCGAGACGGGGAAACTCGTGTCGCAGCAACACCGGAGACCGTCAAGAAGTACGTAGGCGGAAAACACACCGTCATCGTGGAGCGCGGGGCAGGCACTGCCGCCCGCTATCTCGACGAAGCCTATGAGGCAGCGGGCGCAACGCTCGGCAGCGCCCAGGACGCGTTGGGGGCAGAACTCGTCATGAAGGTGCGCGCGCCTTCTGCCGCGGAACTGCCCCAGATGAAATCCGGCGCCGTCGTGGTCGGCATGCTGGATCCCTTCGACGCCGAAGGCATCCAGCAGATCGCGGCCGCCGGACTCACCGGATTCGCGCTGGAAGCCGCGCCCCGCATCACGCGGGCCCAAAGCCTGGACGTGCTGTCCTCGCAGGCCAACCTGGCCGGCTACAAGGCCGTGCTGCTGGCGGCGCACCACTACGGCCGCCTGATACCCATGATGATGACCGCCGCGGGCACGCTGAAGGCCGCCCGCGCCGTCGTGCTGGGCACCGGCGTGGCCGGGCTGCAGGCCATCGCCACCGCCAAGCGGCTGGGCGCGGTGGTCGAAGCCTCGGACGTGCGTCCCGCCGCGCGCGAACAGGTGGAATCGCTGGGCGCCAAGTTCATCGACGTCCCTTTCGAAACGGACGAAGAACGCGAGATCGCGCAAGGCACGGGCGGCTACGCCCGGCCCATGCCGCCCGCCTGGATGGCTCGGCAGGCCGCGCTCGTGTCCGAACGCTGCAAGCAGGCCGACATCGTCATCACCACCGCGCTGATTCCCGGCCGCCCCGCCCCCACACTGGTGTCCGCGGAAACCGTCGCGGCCATGAAGCCGGGCTCGGTGCTGGTGGACCTGGCGGTCGAGCGCGGCGGCAATTGCCCGTTGTCCGAGAAAGGCCTGGTGGTGGAAAAGCATGGCGTGACGATCATCGGGCTGACCAATCTGCCCGGCCTGGTCGCGACCGACGCTTCGGCGCTCTATGCGCGCAACATCCAGGATTTCCTGAAGCTCATCATCAATGCGGACGGCGCGCTGGCGATCCAGCGCGACGACGAGATCGTCGCGGCCTGCCTGGTGTGCGAAGGCGGCAACGTGGCGCGGAGGAACTAACAGCATGGAAGCGATCAACCCCACCCTGATGAATCTCATCATCTTCGTGCTGGCCATCTATGTCGGCTACCACGTCGTGTGGAACGTCACCCCCGCCCTGCACACGCCCTTGATGGCAGTCACCAACGCCATCTCCGCCATCATCATCGTGGGCGCCATGCTGGCGGCCGCGCTGACCGAAGGCGGACTGGCGCGCGGCATGGGCGTGTTCGCCGTGGCGCTGGCCGCGGTCAACGTGTTCGGCGGCTTTCTCGTGACCCGGCGCATGCTGGAAATGTTCAAGAAAAAGGACCGCAAGGCGGGCAAGGAGGAAGCGAAATGATCTCGCTGAACCTCGTCACCCTGCTGTACCTGATCGCCTCGGTCTGCTTCATCCAGGCGCTCAAGGGCCTGTCGCATCCGACCACGTCGCGACTCGGCAATGCGTTCGGCATGGCCGGCATGGCGATCGCCGTGCTGACCACGGCCGCGCTCATCGTCGGCCTGGCGCGCGACGGCGCCGCCACCATCGGCCTGGGCTGGGTCGTGCTGGGCCTGCTGGTGGGCGGCTCCATCGGCACGCTGATGGCCAAGCGCGTCGAGATGACCAAGATGCCCGAGCTGGTCGCCTTCATGCACAGCATGATCGGCCTGGCGGCGGTCGCCATCGCGGTGGCCGTGGTGGCGGAGCCGCATGCCTTCGGCATCGTGCCCGTCGGCGTGCCGATTCCCACCGGCAACCGCTTCGAGCTGTTCATCGGCACTTTCGTCGGCGCCATCACGTTCTCGGGGTCGGTCATTGCCTTCGGCAAACTGTCGGGCAAGTACAAGTTCCGCCTGTTCCAGGGCGCGCCGGTGGTGTTCTCGGGCCAGCACATGCTGAACCTGGCGCTGGCGCTGCTGATGCTGGCTTGCGGCATCTGGTTCATGCTCACGCAGGAATGGACGCCCTTCATCATCATGACGCTCATCGCCTTCGTGCTGGGCGTGCTGATCATCATCCCGATCGGCGGCGCCGACATGCCGGTGGTGGTGTCCATGCTGAACAGCTACTCGGGCTGGGCGGCGGCCGGCATCGGTTTCTCGCTGAACAACCCCATGCTGATCATCGCCGGTTCGCTGGTGGGTTCCTCGGGCGCGATCCTGTCCTACATCATGTGCAAGGCGATGAACCGTTCGTTCTTCAACGTGATCCTGGGCGGCTTCGGAGGCCAGGCTGGCGGCGCTGCTGCGGCGGGCGATGCGCAGCAGCGCAGCGTCAAGTCGGGCAGTCCCGACGACGCCGCCTTCCTGATGACCAACGCCGAAAGCGTGACCATCGTTCCCGGCTACGGCCTGGCGGTGGCGCGCGCGCAGCACGCGCTGAAGGAACTGGCGGAAAAGCTCACCGAGCGCGGCGTGACGGTCAAGTACGCCATCCACCCGGTGGCGGGACGCATGCCCGGGCACATGAACGTGCTGCTGGCCGAGGCCGAGGTGCCCTACGACCAGGTCTTCGAAATGGAAGACATCAACAGCGAGTTCGGCCAGACCGACGTGGTGCTGGTGCTGGGCGCGAACGACGTGGTCAACCCGGCCGCCAAGAACGACCCGAAGTCGCCCATTGCCGGCATGCCCATCCTGGAAGCCTACAAGGCCCGCACCGTGATCGTGAACAAGCGGTCCATGGCATCGGGCTACGCGGGCCTGGACAATGAGCTCTTCTACATGGACCGCACGATGATGGTTTTCGGCGACGCCAAGAAGGTGCTTGAAGACATGGTCAAGGCCGTGGAGTAAGACGCCCGGCGCCGGATGCCGCCAGGCGTCCGGCGCCTACGCGCCGCGCTGGCCCGCAGGCTGGCGCAATTGCTCGTCAACCACTTCGATCCAATGCCGCACCGGCGTGTCGGTGCCGCTTTGCAAATGGCCGATGCAGCCGATGTTGGCTGACAGGATCACGTCCGGTCCGCCCGCGGCGATCGCGCCCAGCTTGCGGTCGCGCAGTTCCAGCGCAATCTCCGGATTCAATACCGAATAGGCGCCCGCCGAACCGCAGCACAAGTGCTTGTCGGCGAACGGCTGCAACGCAAAACCCAGATCCGCCAGCAATTGTTCCGACAGCGGCCGCAGGCCCTGCCAATGCTGCAGCGTGCATGGCGGATGGAATGCCGCGCGCGTGCCCGCAGGCAGCCGCGCGCGCAATTGCGCCGCATGCGGCGCGACGATCTCGGCCACATCCTTCACCAGCGCCACGATGTCCGCGGCCTTTTGCGCGTAGGCCGGATCGTGCCGCAGGTGATGCGCATACTCCTTGACCATGGCGCCGCAGCCCGACGCGTTCATCACGATGGCCTCGACCTTGCCATCCTGCACCAGCGGCCACCAGGCATCGACGTTGGCGCGCATCTGCACCAAGGCCTCTTCCTGCGCGTCCAGGTGGAAACTGGCCGCGCCGCAACAGCCAGCGCCGGGCGCGATGCGCGCGCCTATGCCCACCGCGTCCAGCACGCGGATGGTGGCCGCATCGATGGTTGGCATCATGGCGGGCTGCACGCATCCCGCCAGCATCAGCACCTGCCGCGCATGGCCCGCCACCTGCGGCAGCGGCCCCGCCGCGCGGCGTTCCGGCACCTTGCGCTTGAGCGCCTCCGGCAGCATGCCGCGCACCGCCTGCCCCAGCCGCATCGCGGGCGCGAACAGCGGCGACAGCATGGTCTTGCGCAACAAGCTGCGTTTGGTCTTGTCGGCCCAGCTGCGCGGCACGCGCTCTTCCACGATCTTGCGGCCGATATCCACCAGATGGCCATACTGGACGCCGGACGGACAAGTGGTTTCGCAATTGCGGCAAGTCAGGCAGCGGTCCAGATGCTGCTGCGTGGACTGCGTGGGCTCGGCGCCCTCCAACACTTGCTTGATCAGATAAATGCGCCCACGCGGGCTGTCCAGCTCGTCGCCCAGCACCTGATACGTCGGACAGGTAGCGGTGCAGAAACCGCAGTGCACGCACCGCCGCAGGATGGCGTCGGCCTCCTTGCCCAGATCGGTATCGCGTGCCCAGGATGCAAGATTGGTTTGCATGATGCCCTATAGATCCAGGACCAGGCGGCCGGGATTGAACAGGCCGGCCGGATCGAGCTCTTGTTTGAGGCGGCGCGTGATCGAGGCGATCCCGGGCGCCAGCGGATGGAATACGCCGTCGGCAGGCGGCTTGCCCTGCCCGGTGCGGAACAGCGTGGCGTGGCCGCCCAGCCGCTCTGCGGTTTCGCGCAGCGCGGCGGCGTCTTGCTCGCCCGACAGCCAGCGCTGGCCTCCGCCCCATTCCAGCAAGGTCGGCCCCAGCGCCAACGCGGCGGCGGTGGGCGGCAACGCCAGGCGCCACAAGGGCCGGCCCGGCGCGAAGAAGGAATGCGTCTGCTCGCGCAGCGACCGCCACCAGGCCTGCGCGGCCTCGGGCGCCATCGGCGCGCCGCCTATCAGTTGGCGGGCGCTGGCGATCGCGGGCGGCGCGCCCGACAGGCGCACGGCCATCTGGCCTTCGGCGCCCGCCTCGTCACCGCTCCAACTGGTGGCCGAGATCGGCAACGGCTTGCCGCGCCACAGGGCGAAGCTGGCCAAGGCCTGCGCCTGCGTCGCGGGCAACGCCAGGGTGATCTCTTCCATCGGCCGCGGCACGACCTTGAGGGAGACTTCGAGTATGGCGCCGAAGATGCCATGCGAACCGGCCAACAGGCGCGACACGTCATAGCCCGCCACGTTCTTCATGACCTCGCCGCCAAACGAGAGGATGCGGCCTTCCGAATCCAGCAGTTGCGCGCCCAGGACAAAATCCTTGAGCGCGCCAGCGCTCATGCGGCGCGGGCCTGACAGCCCCGCCGCGACACATCCGCCCACCGTGGCGGACGCCGAGAAATGCGGCGGCTCGAAGGCCAGCATCTGTCCGTTCTCGGCCAGCGCGGCTTCAAGTTCGGCGAGCGGCGTACCCGCGCGCACCGTCACCACCAGCTCCGACGGGTGGTAGCTGACGATGCCGCGATAGGGAGTCATGTCCAGCAGGCAGTGGCCGTCCTGCGGCGTCACCGGGCGGTAATTGCCATAGAACGCCTTGCTGCCCCCGCCCATCACAAACAGGGGTTTGTGGCCGGCACGGGCCGTCATGACCTGGTCGCACAATTCCGACAGGACGAAATCCATAAGGACAGGTCCTAGAAACGGGCGAGATCGGGGAAGCGCAACTCTCCCGCGTGGACGTGCATCTTGCCGTATTCGGCGCAGCGGGCCAGCGTAGGGATGACTTTTTCAGGATTGAGCAGGCAGGGCGGATCGAAGGCCCGCTTGACCGCCAGAAACGCGTCGAGTTCTTCGCGAGAGAATTGCACGCACATTTGATTTATTTTCTCCATACCCACACCGTGCTCTCCGGTCACGGTCCCTCCTACCTGCACGCACAGCTCGAGTATGGCGGCGCCGAATTTCTCGGCGCGCTCCACCTCGTCCGGCTTGTTTGAATCGAACAGGATCAACGGGTGCAGGTTGCCGTCGCCTGCGTGAAAGACGTTGGCGCAGCGCAGGCTGAATTCGTCTTCCATCTGTTCGATGGCGCCCAGCACGCGCGCCAGATGGCGGCGCGGTATCGTGCCGTCCATGCAATAGTAATCGGGCGATACGCGCCCCGCGGCCGGGAAGGCATTCTTGCGGCCGGCCCAGAACTTCAGGCGTTCGGCCTCTGATGACGAGACCTGGCAGCGCGTGGCTCCGGCCTCGCGGAACACGGCCTCCATGCGCGCGATCTCGTGCTCCACCTCTTCAGGCGTGCCGTCGGATTCGCACAGCAGGATGGCTTGCGCATCCATGTCGTAGCCGGCGCGCACAAAGGGTTCGACCATGTGGGTCGCGCGGCGGTCCATCATCTCCAGGCCCGCGGGTATCATGCCGGCCGCGATCACCTGCGTGACCGCATTGCCCGCTGCTTCCACGCTGGAAAAACTGGCCATGACGACCTGCGCGCAGGCCGGCTTGGGAATGAGCTTGACCGTCACTTCCGTGACCACGCCCAGCATGCCTTCCGAACCGATGAAGACGGACAGCAAGTCCAGGCCCGGCGCATCGGGCGCTTCGGAACCCAGTTCAACCACATCGCCATCGATCGTCACGACCCGCACGCGCAGCACGTTGTGCACGGTCAGTCCGTACTTCAGGCAATGCACGCCGCCGGAATTCTCCGCCACGTTGCCGCCGATGGAACAGGCTATCTGGCTGGAAGGATCAGGCGCGTAATACAGCCCGTAAGGCGCAGCCGCCTCCGAGATCGCCAGATTGCGTACGCCCGGCTGCACGATGGCCGTGGCGCTGGCCAGGTCTATGTGCTTGATGCGA
The DNA here is from genome assembly GCF_014851465.1 of Achromobacter sp. ACM04. Taxonomy (NCBI): domain Bacteria; kingdom Pseudomonadati; phylum Pseudomonadota; class Betaproteobacteria; order Burkholderiales; family Alcaligenaceae; genus Achromobacter; species Achromobacter sp. ACM04. The sequence goes on along the minus strand of NZ_JACUZS010000003.1, from coordinate 1,068,612 downwards.
TTGAATTTGGACAAGCCGAGCAACACGCCGCGGCTATGCGGCATGGCGCCGCCGGACAAGCCGGTGCCGGCGCCGCGCGCGACCACGGGCGCATTCAGGCGTTTGCAGATGCGCATGACGGCCTGCACCTGCTCTTCCGTTTCTGGAAGGGCGACGACCGCAGGCAGCGCGCGATACAGGGAAAGGCCGTCGCACTCGTAGGGACGCGTATCTTCTTCGCGGAACAACACGCAGTGCGCGGGCAACACGGCCGACAACGCCTCGATGAGCTGCTGCAAGGAATAAGGCGCCTGCACTTGTGCCAGGCCGGTTTCGACCAATGAATTCATGAGCGCAACAATAGCGCGAGCGCCCGTCACTAGCAGACCGGGATTTACCCGCATCCGTGCACCTATGGCACGCCAGATAAGTAACCAGCCGTAATCGCCTGCCGCACCGCGAAAGCCGCCCTCCTCGTTCGCGCCTGAGGACGGCAAGAAAAAAGCCGACGGCGCGCCGTCGGCTTCGGATATCGGCTGCACTGCCGAAGCAGGCTTACCAGGACACGATCTTGCCAGGATTGAGAATGTTGTTCGGATCAAACGCGTGCTTCAGGCTGCGCATCAGATCCAGGGCGTCCTCGCCATGCTCTTCGGCCATGAACTGCATCTTGTGCAGGCCCACGCCGTGCTCGCCCGTGCAGGTGCCGTCGGCGGCGATCGCGCGGCGCACCAGGTTGTGGTTGATGGTTTCGGATTCTTCCCATTCCTTGGCGCTGTCCGCATCGAGCAGCATCAGCACATGGAAGTTGCCGTCGCCAACGTGGCCCACGATCGTGTAGGGGAAGCTTGCGCGGTCCAGTTCTTCGACCGTGTCGCGCACGCAATCGGCCAGGCGCGAGATCGGCACGCAGACGTCGGTAGTGCTGGCGCGGCAGCCGGGGCGCAGTTGCAGGCCGGCGAAGTAGGCATTGTGGCGCGCGGTCCACAGGCGGCTGCGGTCTTCGGGACGCTCTGCCCATTCGAAGTCCATGCCGCCATGGTCTGCCGTGATCGCTTGCACGGTTTCGGCTTGCTCCTGCACGCCGGCGGGACTGCCGTGGAACTCGAACACCAGCAGCGGCGTTTCGCGCAGGGTCAGCTTGCTGTGCAGGTTCACCGCGCGCACGCTGGCCGCGTCCATGAACTCGACGCGCGCGACCGGCACTCCCATCTGGATGATTTCGATCACGCTCTGCACCGCCGAATCCAGCGTGGGGAAATTGCAGACCGCGGCCGACACTGCTTCAGGCTGGGGATACAGGCGCACCGTCACTTCGGTGATGATGCCCAGGGTGCCTTCGCTGCCGACGAAGATGCGCGTCAGGTCATAGCCGGCCGAGGACTTGCGGGCGCGGCCCGCTGTGCGGATGATGCGCCCGTCCGCCGTCACCACGGTCAACGACATGACGTTCTCGCGCATGGTGCCGTAGCGCACGGCGTTGGTGCCGGAAGCGCGCGTGGCCGCCATGCCGCCCAGGCTCGCGTCGGCGCCCGGATCGATCGGGAAGAACAGGCCGGTGTCGCGGATTTCCTCGTTGAGCTGCTTGCGCAGCACGCCTGCCTGCACGGTGGCGGTCAGATCCTCGGCGTTGACCGCCAACACCTTGTTCATCTGCGACAGGTCCAGGCTGATGCCCCCCTGGATCGCCAGAATATGGCCTTCGAGCGAAGAGCCGGCGCCATAGGGAATCAGCGGCACGCGATGCTCGTTGCACAGCTTGGCGATCTCGGCCACTTCTTCGGTCGTGTGCGCGAAGACCACGGCGTCCGGCGGCATGGCCGGATAGGGAGATTCATCGCGGCCATGATGGTCGCGCATGGCGGAGGATTCGGACAGGCGGTCGCCAAAGCGGGCGCGCAAGGCATCCAGACAAGCGGCCGGCACCGGGCGGCGCAACGATTCTGCGTGCAAGGGAGCGTTCATGGTCAGCGTGATCTCGGGTTCGTTAACCTGATTATTCTACGCCGCCGCGCGCACCGCGCCGCAAACCGCCAGGCCTTGGCGATCCGCGGCGCTGCCAGGGGCTTATTTGCCGGAAGTCAGGGCGACGCGGCGACGTTCGCGCACGGCATGGGCCAGGCGTTCAAGCACGGCGACCGAGGCGTCCCAGTCGATGCAGCCGTCGGTGATGCTCTGGCCGTAGACCAGCGGCGTACCCGGCACCATGTCCTGGCGGCCGCCCAGCAGGTGGCTTTCAACCATGACGCCCACCAGGCGGCTGTCGCCCGCTTCCATCTGACGCGCCACGTCTTCGATGACCAACGGCTGGTTCTCGGGCTTCTTGCTGCTGTTGGCGTGGCTGGCGTCGATCATGATGCGCTGCGCCAGGCCGGCCTTGGACATGTCCTGGCAGGCCGCCTCGATGCTGGCCGCATCGTAGTTCGGCGTCTTGCCGCCGCGCAGGATGACGTGGCAGTCCTCGTTGCCGGCCGTCGACACGATGGCGGAATGCCCACCCTTGGTCACCGACAGGAAATGGTGCGGCTGCGACGCCGCCTTGATCGCGTCGACCGCGATCTTCACATTGCCGTCGGTGCCGTTCTTGAACCCCACCGGACACGACAGTCCCGATGCCAGCTCGCGATGCACCTGGCTTTCCGTCGTCCGAGCCCCGATCGCCCCCCAGGAGACCAGATCCGCGATGTACTGCGGCGTAATCATGTCCAGGAACTCGCAACCCGCCGGCAGTCCCATGCTGTTGATGTCCAGCAGCAGTTCACGGGCGACGCGCACGCCCTTGTTGATGTCGAAGCTGCCGTCCAGGTCCGGATCGTTGATCAGACCCTTCCAGCCCACGGTGGTGCGTGGCTTCTCGAAGTACACGCGCATCACGATTTCCAGGTCGGCGCTCAGCCGGTCGCGCACGGGCTTCAGGCGCTTCGCATATTCGATAGCCGCGCGGGTGTCATGGATGGAGCAAGGGCCGATCACGACGATCATCCGGTCATCCATGCCGTGCAGGATGCGGTGCATCCCCTGGCGGGCGGCGAACACGGTGTCGGACGCCTCCTTGGTGCAGGCGAACTCGCGCATGACATGCGCGGGCGGGTTCAGCTCTTTGATTTCTCGAATGCGAAGGTCATCGGTATTGTGTGACACGGTACTGCTCCTGGGTTGCCCGCCGCGGGGATGTTCCCGAGATGGTTTCCTCAACTGGCGGCGCAAAAAAAGCCGCCAGTTCGCTGGCGGCTTTTTTGGGGGGATTCTTTCCAAACTTCAGATTGAGCGCGTCCCTTCCTCCGCCAGCGGCTTCAGAAAACCATAAAAATAAAAATAAAAAGCGGGGGACGCGAATTTCATGGGGATTGACTCTAGCACAATTTTTTCGAGCCGTCATCCGTGTTTTTGAGTCAGGCGGTGCCGCCGACGGTCAGGCCTTCCATGCGGACCGTGGGCATGCCCACGCCCACGGGCACGCTCTGGCCATCCTTGCCGCAAGTGCCCACGCCGGAATCCAGCTGCAGGTCGTTGCCGATCATGGTGACGCGGTTCATGGCGTCCGGACCGTTGCCGATCAGGGTGGCGCCCTTGACCGGATAGGTCACCTTGCCGTTTTCGATCATGTAGGCTTCGGACGCGGAGAACACGAACTTGCCGTTGGTGATGTCGACCTGGCCGCCGCCGAAGTTGACCGCGTACAAGCCGCGCTTGACGGAAGACACGATTTCCTCGGCCGGCTTGTCGCCCGCCAGCATGTAGGTATTGGTCATGCGCGGCATGGGCAGATGCGCGAACGATTCGCGGCGGCCGTTACCGGTGGCGGCGGTCTTCATGAGGCGTGCGTTCAGCGTGTCCTGCATGTAGCCGCGCAGGATACCGTCCTCGATCAGCACGTTGCGCTGGGTGGCATTGCCTTCGTCGTCGATATTGAGCGAGCCGCGGCGATCCGGGATCGTGCCGTCGTCGACCACGGTCACGCCCTTGGAGGCCACGCGCTCACCGATGCGGCCGGAGAACACGCTGGAGCCCTTGCGGTTGAAGTCGCCTTCCAGCCCGTGGCCGACGGCCTCGTGCAGCAGAATGCCGGGCCAGCCCGAACCCAGCACGACGGTCATTTCACCCGCTGGCGCCGGACGCGCTTCCAGGTTCACCATGGCCTCGTGCACCGCGCGCTCGACATAACCCTGCAGCATTTCGTCCGTGAAATAGGCCAGGCCCAGGCGGCCGCCGCCGCCCGCGTGACCCATTTCGCGGCGGCCATTGCGTTCGGCAATGACAGTCAGCGACAGGCGCACCAGCGGACGCACGTCGGCGGCCAGGCGGCCGTCGCTGCCGGCCACCAGCACCACGTCATATTCGGCGCCCAGCCCCGCCATGACCTGGATCACGTGCGGATCGCGCGCGCGCGCCATGCGCTCCACGCGTTCCAGCAGCGCGACCTTCTCGGGAGCGCTCAAGGTGGCAACCGGATCGATATCGGCATACAGGCTGCGGCCGATCTCGGCTTCGACCTGCGCCGCCACCTTTACCTTGCCAGCGCCGCGGCGCGCAATGCCGCGAACCGCGTGCGCGGACGACAACAGCGCTTCGGGCGACAGCGAATCCGAATAGGCGAAGGCGGTTTTCTCGCCGCTCACGGCGCGTACCCCGACACCCTGGCTGATCGAAAAACTGCCGGTCTTGACGATGCCCTCTTCCAGGCTCCAGCCCTCGCTGCGCGTGTACTGGAAATACAGATCGGCGTAGTCGACCTTGTGCGTGAAGATCTCACCCAGCGCGCGCGCCATGTCCGCCTCGGTCAGGCCCCAGGGGTCGAGCAGCAGAGATTTGGCGGTGGCGAGGGAAGCAATGGCGGGATCGATGATTTTCATGGGGCTCTGTACAGGAGACGGCGGCGCGCTGGCGCGCGCTCGCGGTGATACTCGAGATCATATCGTAACGCTGGCGCGGCCCGGCGACATGGCGCCAGCCACGGATCTCCGGAAGGTACGCGTCGGCGGCCAAAAATACCGCGGGCATTATCTGCGGAGGTATGCATGGGGCCGGAATATTACATATCAAGTTGAATTGACGAGCTCAAACGATGTTCGATGCGCCCCTTTTTCCTGGTCGCCATGGAGCATTTGCAGCCACCTGGCATATAGGCAAAGGGATTCAGACATCTCGGGCCAAACTCGTCATACAACCTGACATCAAAATGAAATATGCCAAACAGCTCGCAGGGCTCGCAGCGCGAGGACCCCATCTGATCAGGTTGGACCAATATCAGACTGCTAGACAATTCATTCGTTCCCGCCATCACGTCATCAGACTTCTGGGAACGCCTCGCACACCGCTTGCTCGAGGCAGGCGCCAAGCCTGGAAGCCCCGCATTTGCGCGCTTTGCGAGACAAATCGAGCAGATGCAAGGGCACGCGCGGCTATTCGTCCGCCTCGTGAACCAATACCCCTATTGTTTCAAGTTGTCCCAAATTCGAGAATATCCTTCCCAATACTTGGCTCGTCGCGGGCACTCGCGCGCCTGAAAACGGTATCGGACTCTTTTGATACAAAGTAATTGCTTCAGAAACCAGGAAGTCAAGCCGTAACTTCTGTATTATGCGAGGCACAACAATTACACAATAACTTCGCCGGCGATTACAGCAGTTCCATAATCAGGAATAAACCATGGCCCGAGAATCCTACGCAGCACTGCAAGCAAAGATCGAAAAGGAAATCAACAAGCTACAAAAGAAGGCTGAAGTCCTGCAAACCAAGCGTCGCAAGCCCGTGATCACGCAGATCATCACGTCGATGCGCGAGTACGACATCACGCCTGAAGAAATCGTCGCAGCCTATGGCGCCGGCAAACCCGCCCGCGCCGCCACCGGCGGCCGCCGCAAGGCTGGCGCCGCTGCCCGTCCGGCCAACGCCGCCAAACGCGCCGTTGCGCCCAAGTACCGCCATCCTCAAACAGGGGAAACGTGGAGCGGCCGTGGCAAGGCTCCCCGCTGGCTCGCCGCGGAAGAAGCCGCAGGCGCGACCCGCGACAGTTTTCTTATCAAAGAATAAGAACCTATTCGCCAGTAAGAAAAAAATCGGCGCACCATTTTGGTGCGCCGATTTTATTTAAAGGCGGGACCGAAAAGCCACGCCGATTTCATTGCACGGGGAAGCGGATTTCGCGTTCCGCGCCATTATTCCCGGGAAAATTATCAAATATTGCGCGCACCAGGTACGGCATGGTACGCAGGAAATCGTCGCGCTCGCTCAATATGAAAGCGCTGGAACGGTATACCTCGGCGCCGCTGCGCTGCGTGTCGTAGATATGCAGGGTGAGGGTATTGCGCTGCACGACCATGGGCACGTCCACCCAGTCCGGCCCCCAGTAGCCATATCCCGCTCCCCACGGACGCGGACCGTAGAAACCTCCGTAGCCGTAGCCGCCGTAGAAATATGGGTCGTACGGACGCTGCACCATTATCTGGGTCTGCGAGGTGCCGTAGTTGAACGACACGTCGAAACGACCCTTGGCGCCAGGCTTGGCCTCGACCAGGCCGGTTGCGCCTATGCCGGCCCGCACCATGTCCTGATAGGACTGATATTCGAGATTATTGTTTTGCGAGGCGTCGGCGGCAATGAACTGGTAGGTTTGCCCCTCCACGCCTGCGGGCCATTGCTGAAAGGAAGTGACCCGCGCGGAAACCGTGGGCGCGGCACAACCCGTCAGGGCAAACGCCCCCGCCACGGCCAGCAGACCGGCCCAGCGGCGCATATTGAACATGGACAACCTCGACATTTGACACCCCTCTGGCGCGCGACGGCGCCATGATACTGACTTTGACTCAGACCGCTACAAAAAGTTTACGGTACGCCAAACGGCCCAGGTCGGCGCGTCTTGCCCAGCCACTACAATAGAACCCTCGTTCATACAGGACTGCAATCCCATGCGCACAGACACGCCCGTAACCGTATATCGCAAGGATTACCAGCCCTACCCCTACGACATTCCCGAAGTCGCCCTCGCCTTCGACCTCGCGCCGGACGCGACCGAAGTGCGCTGCACGATGCAAGTGCAACGCAAGGCCGGGGCCAGCGCCGACGCCGCCCTGACCCTGGACGGCGAAGACCTGGAACTCGTCTCGGTAGGCGTGAATGGCACGGCCCTGCCCGCCGACAGTTACCGCCTTTCCGAACACAGCCTGGCCCTTTACGGCCTGCCCCCCGCCGCCACGGTGGAAATCGTCAGCCGATGCAAACCGTCGGCCAATTCCACGCTGATGGGCCTGTACGTCTCGGGCGGCAACTTCTTCACCCAATGCGAAGCCGAAGGTTTTCGCCGCATCACCTGGTTCGCCGACCGGCCCGACGTGATGTCGCGCTACCGCGTGACCTTGCGCGCCCAGCCCGAGTATCCGGTGCTGCTGTCCAACGGCAACCTGCTGGCCACGCGCCAGTTGCCCGACGGCCGCAACGAAGTCGAATGGGAAGATCCCTTCCCCAAGCCCTGCTACCTGTTCGCGCTGGTGGCAGGCAAGCTCACCCACCGCGAAACCACCGTGAAGACGTCCAGCGGCCGCGACGTGCTGCTGCAGGTCTACAGCGACCCGGGCTCGGAATCCAAGACCGAATGGGCGCTGGATTCGCTGGTGCGCGCGCTGCGCTGGGACGAAAGCCGCTTCGGCCTGGAGCTGGACCTGGACCGCTTCATGATCGTGGCCGTCCATGACTTCAACATGGGCGCGATGGAAAACAAGGGCTTGAACATCTTCAACGCCGCCTACGTGCTGGCGGATGCGGATACGGCCACGGACGCCAACTATGAAGGCATCGAATCCGTCATCGGACACGAGTACTTCCACAACTGGACCGGCAACCGCGTCACCTGCCGCGACTGGTTCCAGCTGAGCCTGAAGGAAGGCCTGACCGTCTTTCGCGACCAGGAATTCAGCGCCGACATGATGGCCCACGGCATGGATGCCGCCGAGGCCGCGAGCGCCCGCGCGGTCAAGCGCATCGACGACGTTGTGGCGTTGCGCGCCGCCCAGTTTCCGGAAGACGCCGGTCCCATGGCCCATCCGATCCGGCCTGAAAGTTACCAGGAGATCGGCAACTTCTACACGGCCACCGTGTACGAGAAAGGCGCCGAAGTCATCCGCATGCAGCACACTCTGCTGGGCGAGGAAGGCTTTCGCGCCGGCATGGACGAGTACTTCCGCCGCCATGACGGCCAGGCCGTGACCTGCGACGACTTCGTCGCCGCCATGGAATCCGTCTACGTGCGCCAGCATCCGGACCGCGACCTGTCCGTGTTCCGCCGCTGGTACCGCCAGGCCGGCACGCCGCGCGTGACCGTCAAGCTCGACCACGACGCCGCCGCGCGCCGCTGCACCATGACGCTCACCCAGGAATGCCCGCCGGTCGGCGTGGAGAAGAAGGCCGGCGCCGACTACGTCAAGGCCCCCTTCCACATCCCGTTCGCCATCGGCTTGCTGGACCGCGACGGCCGCGCGCTGCCGCTGCGCCATGCTGGCGCAGTCCTGGACACCGCGCTGCTGGAACTGACGCAGCAAAGCCAGCAATGGGTATTCGAGGATATCGCCGAGCGTCCCGTGCCGTCGCTATTGCGCGACTTCTCGGCCCCGGTCATCGTGGACTACGACTGGACCAACGAAGAACTGGCCCTGCTGTCGGCGCACGACGGCAATCCCTTCGCGCGTTGGGAGGCCGGCCAGGAATTCGCCACCCGCCAGATCCTGGCGCTGGCCGAGGCCCGCCAGGCCGGCAAGACCCTGCATGCCGACGCCGCCTTCATCGAGACCTGGCGCGCGTTGCTGACCGATCCGGCGCTGGACGCCGCCTATCGCGCCCGCGCCCTGGCCCTGCCGTCCGAAAAGACCCTGGCAGAACGCATGCAGCAGGTGGACCCGCCGGCCCTCGCGGTCGCGCGCGACTTCCTGCGCGCCGAACTGGGACGCCAGTTGTCCGCCGAATTCCGCCAGGCATTCGACGACAACCAGACCCCGGGCGAATACAGTCCGGCGCCGGTTCCGGCCGGCAGGCGCGCCTTGAAGAACCTGGCGCTCAGCCACCTGATGGCGGCGGGCGAACCGGATGCCCAGCGCCTGGCCGAACAGCAGTACGAGAAGGCCGGCAACATGACCGACAGCATGGCGGCGCTGTCCGCGCTGATCAATTTCGGCCAGGGCGACTTCCCGCACAAGGCGCTTGCCGCTTTCTACGACAAATGGCGCGACAACGCCCTGGTGGTGGACAAGTGGTTCGCCCTGCAGGCTGCGGCCCGCTCGACCACCGTGCAGACCGCGCGCGAGCTGATGCAGCACCCCGCGTTCACCTTGCGCAACCCGAACCGCGCGCGCTCGCTGATCTTCCAGTTCTGCCTGAACAACGCCCGCGGCATGCATCACCCCGATGGCACCGGCTACGCCTTCTGGGCCGAGCAGGTGCTGGCGCTGGATGCCCTCAACCCCGAGATTGCCGCCCGCCTTGCGCGCGCGCTGGACAACTGGGCACGCTTCGTGCCCGCCCTGCGCACGCCTATGCAGGCCGCCCTGCAGCGGGTGCGCGCACAGGAAGGCCTGTCGCGCAATGTGCAGGAAATCGTATCCAAGGCTTTAGAATTCGCAGCATAGGAGGTTCCTTTGAAACGTAAAACACTGACCCAATACCTGGTGGAGCAGCAGCGCTCCGCCCAAGCCCTCGCGCCGGAAGTGCGGCTGCTCATCGAAGTGGTCGCGCGCGCCTGCAAGGCCATCAGCCATGCGGTGAGCAAGGGCGCGCTCGGCGGCGTCCTCGGCAGCCTGGAAAGCGAGAATGTCCAGGGCGAAGTGCAGAAGAAGCTGGACGTGCTGTCCAACGAAATCCTGCTCGAAGCCAATGAATGGGGCGGCCATCTGGCGGCCATGGCCTCGGAAGAGATGGAAACCATCCATCTGATTCCGAACCGCTACCCCAAGGGCGAATACCTGCTGCTGTTCGATCCCCTGGACGGCTCTTCGAACATCGACGTCAACGTCTCCATCGGGACCATCTTCTCGGTGCTGCACGCCCCGCATGACGTGTCGGGCGCGCCGGTGTGCGAGCAGGACTTCCTGCAACCGGGCGACAAGCAGGTCGTGGCCGGCTATGCCGTCTATGGTCCGCAGACGATGCTGGTGCTGACCATCGGCAATGGCGTGGTGGGCTTCACGCTGGACCGCGAAATGGGCTCGTGGGTGCTGACGCACGAGAACATCCGCGTGCCGGAAGACACCAAGGAGTTCGCCATCAACATGTCGAACATGCGCCACTGGGCTGCCCCGGTCAAGCGCTACGTCGACGATTGCCTGGCCGGCACGACCGGTCCGCTGGGCAAGGACTACAACATGCGCTGGATCGCCTCCATGGTGGCCGACGTGCATCGCATCCTGACCCGCGGCGGCATCTTCATGTACCCGTGGGATGCCCGCGAACCTGGCAAGGCCGGCAAGCTGCGCCTGATGTACGAAGCCAACCCCATGAGCTTCCTGGTCGAACAGGCCGGCGGCGCCGCGATCAACGGCACGCAGCGCATCATGGAGATCCAGCCTGACAAGCTGCACCAGCGCGTCAGCGTGATCCTGGGCTCGAAGAACGAAGTCGACCGCGTCGGCCGCTACCACGCCGAAGACGCAGCCAAGCAGTAACGCTGCGGGCGCCCTGCGCCAACGAAAAAGCCCCGGCGCCTTGAGCGGCCGGGGCTTTTTGCATGGACAAGCATATCGGAACGGCGGTCACTTCACCTGTTCGATCGACTTCACGTCGTCCTTGTTGATCTGGACCTTCTTGCCGTCCTTGTCGTATTCGTACATGCCCGAATCCTTGTCGTACTCGGGCTTGTCCGGCGTCACGGTCGAGCTGCCATCCCGCTGCTGAATGACCGACGGAGACGAGCATCCCGCCAGCACTCCGAATCCGGTCACGGCCAGGGCGAGCGTCATGGTCTTCAGTTTCATGGGCGTGTTCTCCGAAAGTGAATCGTGAATTCACTGTATCTGACACTGTCCCCGCATTCGTGACGGGTTGTGGTCAAAATGCATGCGAAGGTAAAGCCGCTGACCCGCCAAAATGAAAGAAACCCCTCGAAGGCCCGGCCTGCGAGGGGTTGCACACGCATACAAGACGCAAGCGGCCTTTACACCTTGGCGTTCGCCTCGATGAAACGGCGCACGGCGCCCGCATCGCAATCCATGAGTTCGACGCGCTGCGGCAAGGATTCAAGATCGGCCAGGTTGCCCGGCGGCGTGGCCGGACGGCCCAGGGCCTCTTCAATGGTTTCCGAGAACTTCGCCGGCAAGGCGGTTTCCAGGACCAGCATGGGCACGCCGGGCTCGACGAATTCACGCGCGACCTTGACGCCATCGGCGGTGTGCGGATCGATCAGCACGCCGGTTTCGTCGTAGACCGAACGGATCGTCGCGAGGCGGTCTTCGTGCGTGCTTGCGCCCGACACGAAGCCATAGCGTTCCTCGAACTGCGGCTTCAGGGCGGACAGATCGAAAGACCCGTCGCGCGCCATGCCGGCCCACAGTTCCTTGACGCGCGCCGCGTCGCGGCCGACCAGGTCGAACACGAAGCGCTCGAAATTCGACGCGCGCGAAATGTCCATGGACGGGCTGGAGGTGGCGTAGGTCTGCTCGGCGGGACGCGGACGATAGACGCCCGTGCGGAAGAACTCTTCCAGCACGTTGTTTTCGTTCGTGGCCAGCACCAGGCGGCGGATCGGCAGGCCCATGCTGCGCGCGATGTGGCCGGACAGGATGTTGCCGAAATTGCCCGAGGGCACCGCGAACGAAACCTGCTCGCCGGCCTTGCTGGTGGCGCGCAGCCAGCCGTGGAAGTAGTACACCACCTGGGCGGCGATGCGCGCCCAGTTGATGGAGTTGACCGCGCCCAGGCGGTACTTGCTCTTGAACTCGAGATCACCGGCCAGGGCCTTGACGATGTCCTGGGCTTCGTCGAACACGCCGCGCACGGCGATGTTGTGGATGTTCTCGTCCTGCAGCGAATACATCTGCGCGCGCTGGAAGGCGCTCATGCGGCCGTGGGGCGACAGCATGAACACCGCCACGCCCTTCTTGCCGCGCAAGGCGTACTCCGCCGCCGAACCCGTGTCGCCGGAGGTGGCGCCCACGATGTTCAGGGTGGTGCCGCGCTTGGCCAGCACGTATTCGAAGACCTGGCCCAGGAACTGCATGGCCATGTCCTTGAAGGCCAGCGTCGGCCCTTCGGACAGGCCCAGCAGCGACAGGCCGCCGTCCAGCGGACGCAGCGGGACGATGTCCTCGCTGTTGAAGGTCTGCTGGTTGTAGGCCGCGCGCGTCAAGCGGCGCAGGTCGTCGGCCGGAATGTCGGTGGCGAACAGCGACAGCACTTCGAACGCCAGGTCGGCATACGGCAGGCCGCGCCAGGACTCCAGCGTTTCCGCCGAAACCTGGGGCAGTTGCTCCGGCACGGCCAAGCCGCCGTCCGGCGCCAGGCCTTCCAGCAGGATGTCCGAGAACTGCAGCGGCGTCATGCCGCCGCGGGTGGAGATGTATTTCATAGCAAATTTTCCACGCGCAGGCGCGTCACTTTCGAGCGCACGAACGGCAGGGCTTCGATGCGCTCGATCGCCTGATTGACGTTGCCTTCAACCGCTTCATGCGTCAGGAAGATGATGTCGGCGCCGCCGATGTGCGACGGCTGCTGGATCATCGAACCGATGGAGATGGAACGGTCGGCCAGGATGCGGGCGATGTCGGCCAGCACGCCCGGCTGGTCGTCCACGCGCAGGCGCAGGTAGTACGAGGTGCTGACATCTTCGATCGGCAGGATCGGCGTATCGGACATGGCGTCCGGCTGGAACGCCAGGTGCGGCACGCGGTTGCCCGGATCGGCGGTGTGCAGGCGGGTCACATCGACCAGGTCGGCCACCACGGCCGAGGCGGTGGGTTCTTCGCCCGCGCCCTGGCCGTAGTACAGCGTGGGGCCGACGGCGTCGCCCTTGACCAGCACGGCGTTCATCGCGCCTTCGACGTTGGCCAGCAGGCGCTCGGCCGGCACCAGCGCGGGATGCACGCGCAGTTCGATGCCGTCCGGACGGCGCTTGGTGACGCCCAGCAGCTTGATGCGGTAGCCCAGGCGTTCGGCATGCTCGATGTCCTCGGCGGCCAGCTGCGAAATGCCTTCGATGTAGGCGCGGTCGAACTGGACCGGCACGCCGAAGGCCAGCGACGCCAGCAGGGTCAGCTTGTGCGCCGCGTCCACGCCTTCCACATCGAACGTGGGGTCGGCTTCGGCGTAGCCCAGGCGCTGCGCCTCGGCCAGCACGTCGGCGAACGGCAGGCCGCGCGTACGCATTTCGGACAGGATGAAGTTGGTGGTGCCGTTGATGATGCCGGCCACCCACTGGATGCGGTTGGCGGTCAGGCCTTCGCGGATCGCCTTGATGATGGGGATGCCGCCCGCGACGGCGGCTTCGAAGGTCACCATCACGCCGCGTTCATGGGCTGCAGCGAAGATCTCGTTGCCGTGCTTGGCCAGCAGCGCCTTGTTGGCGGTCACGACGTGCTTGCCGTTGGCGATGGCTTCCAGCACCAGCTCGCGCGCCAGCGTGTCGCCGCCGATCAGTTCGACCACGATGTCGATTTCGGGATCGCGCACCAGCGCGCGCACATCGGTGTCGACCAGGATGGCGTCGCCCACGCGCGCACGCGCCTTGGCCACGTCGCGCACGGCGGCGCGAGTCACTTCAATGCGGCGACCGGCGCGGCGTGCGATTTCTTCAGCATTGCGCGACAGCACCGACCAGGTGCCTCCGCCAACCACGCCCAGGCCGAGCAGGCCGACTTTCATGGGTTTCATCGCGGCGCCTTCTGCAGGCGGGCGTTGAGGGGAATTCATTTTCGGTTCTCCATAACTGCTGTGCGAGAGCTGCGCCCCCTGATACGGTGCCCCCCTATCGGGATGCCGCGGATCCGGCTCCGCCGGTCCGCAGGCATGCCCCATTGAGGGGGAAGCGCGCAGCGCTTCGGGGGTGGGCTCTACTTCAGCAATCCGTCCTTGCGGAACATGTCTTTGATGCCTCGCACCGCTTGCCGGGTGCGCTGCTCGTTTTCGATCAAAGCGAAGCGCACGTATTCGTCGCCATACTCGCCAAAGCCGATCCCGGGGGACACGGCCACCTTCGCATCCGACAGGACGCGCTTGGCAAATTCCAAAGAGCCCATCGCCCTGTAGGGTTCGGGGATCTGCGCCCAGATGTACATGGACGCCTTGGGAATTTCCACATTCCAACCTGCTTCATGCAAGCCGCGCACGAGCACGTCGCGGCGGCTTTGGTACTGCGCCACGATTTCGTTCACGCAGTCCTGCGGACCGTCCAGCGCGGCGATGGACGCCACCTGGATCGGCGTGAACGTGCCGTAGTCGTGATAGCTCTTGATGCGCGCGAGCGCGTTGACCAGCTCGCGGTTGCCGACCATGTAGCCGATGCGCCAGCCCGCCATGTTGTAGCTCTTGCTCATCGTGAAGAACTCGACGGCGACATCGCGCGCGCCGGGCACCTGCATGATGGACGGCGCCACGTAGCCGTCGAAGGTGATGTCGGCGTAGGCCAGGTCATGCACGACCAGGATGTCGTGTTCCTTGGCCAGCGCCACCACGCGCTCGAAGAACGACAGGTCCACGCATTGCGCGGTCGGGTTGCTGGGAAAGCCCAGCACCATCATCTTGGGCTTCGGGATGGACTCGCGCACGGCGCGTTCCAGTTCCTCGAAGAAGTCCACCCCCGGCGTCATGCGCACGGAACGGATATTGGCGCCGGCGATGACCGCGCCGTAGATATGGATCGGATAGCTGGGGTTGGGTACCAGCACGGTGTCGCCGCGGTCCAGCGTGGCCAGCATCAGGTGGGCCAGGCCTTCCTTGGAGCCGATGGTGACGATGGCTTCGGAATCCGGATCGAACTCGACCGCATAGCGGCGCTGGTACCAGTCACAGATCGCCTTGCGCAGGCGCGGAATGCCCTTGGACACGGAATAGCCGTGCGTGGTCGGGCGGGTCGTCGCTTCCACCATCTTGTCGACGATGTGCTTGGGAGTCGCGCCGTCCGGGTTGCCCATCGACATGTCGATGATGTCTTCGCCACGCCTACGCGCCGCCATCTTGAGCTCGCCGGTAATGTTGAAAACGTACGGGGGCAGACGCTCGATGCGGGAGAACTTCCTCATGATGGGAATCCTTAGGGGGCGATAAAAAGGGCGAAAAAACCAGGGCGCGAATGCGCGAAGGGGAAAAGGGTCCGAAACGCTGCGCCGGCAAGGGATTGCAGTGCAGCAAAACCCTGTAATCTAGCGCAAGGAGGGCTGTGCGGCAAATGGGGAAAAAAAGGGGCCGATTTCAGGGTCCGCCCGAGGGAAATCGCGTGGCAAAGAAGCCCTGTTTTGCCGCCGGGCCGCCCCAAGGCAAAACGCGCCCCCTCGGGGGCAGCAAGCGAGCGCAGCGAGTGCGGCGTGGGGGCCTCGGTTCTCCGCCGGGCCGCCCCAAGCAAAACGCGCCCCCTCGGGAGCAGTAAGCGAGCGCAGCGTGGGGGTCTCTCTCGTGGATACCCTGCAACATGGCGTCATCCCGATGCGCTATTATCGGGCCATATAGCCGGAGTTTTTATTGAAGCTGCATACCGATCCTGCGACGGCCGCTCTGAATACCGTCACCGCCTATGGCGATGGCTATATCGAGGTCAACCAGGTACGTTTTTCCTCCTCGGTCGCGTTCGGCCCCGAAGGCGAAGTGACCCACTGGCCTGTTGAGTCGCCGGCCGACATTACCCCCACCCTCTTGCGCCAGGCGGCCGGATTGTCCGAGCCCGTCCGCGACCCCATGGACTTTCTGGACGAACCGGAAGCCAGCCCCAGCCGTCCCGCGAATGCGCCGGAAGTGCTGCTGGTGGGCACGGGCGCGCGCCAGCAGTTCCTGCGCCCCGACGTGCTGCGCCCCCTGCTGGCGGCCGGCATCGGCGTCGAGATCATGGACACGCACGCCGCCTCGCGCACCTACAACATCCTGATGGCGGAGGGCCGGCGCGTGGTCGTGGCCCTCATCCCCCCCAACGGAGAATCCCAGAAATGACGCCGACCATAGGCAAACCCGCCCCGCTGTTCACCGCCGAAAGCACCATAGGTCCGATCAGCCTGGAGCAATGCCAGGGCCGCGCCGTGATCCTGTATTTCTATCCCAAGGACAACACGCCTGGCTGCACCACCGAAAGCCAGGATTTCCGCGACCTGCACGCCGAATTCCTGGCGGCCAGCGCGGTGGTCATCGGCATCTCGCGCGATTCATTGAAATCGCACGAAAACTTCAAGGCCAAGTACGAGCTTCCCTTCCCTCTCATCTCCGACGCCGACGAAACCGTCTGCAATCTGTTCGGCGTCATCAAGCAGAAGAACATGTACGGCAAGCAGGTGCGCGGCATCGAGCGCAGCACCTTCCTGATCGATGCCTATGGCGTGCTGGTGCAGGAGTGGCGCGGGGTGAAGGTCCCGGGCCACGCCAAGGAAGTCCTGCAAGCAGCGAAGAGCATCGGTTAGCCGTCAGCACAGGTTTTACCCGTCAGGCGCTATAGCCGGCCCACACTGGAGAGTGACAAATATGCCGCTTCCGAAGTTGCCCACCCGTCCCGCAGCCATCCTGACCTTCCCCTCGGGCGAATCCGCCCGGGCGCAGGCCCGCAGCACCAAGACCGCCGCTGCGCGGTCCAGTACCCAGGCAGTCCTCGCCGAGGACAACGAAGACGAGCTCCTCGTCCAGCCCGAACTTGAAGGCCTGGCCGCACCGGCCCGCAAGGCGCAGATCCCCGCGCCCGCCCGCCAGGTGCCGCCGCCGGCGCCAGCCGCTCCCGCTGCGCGCGCCGAAACGCGCCGCGCCAAGCCGGCGCCCGCCAAGCGCACCAAAGCCCGCGCCCAGAACGAACCGCGCAAGCTGTTCGTGCTGGACACCAACGTGCTGCTGCACGATCCCAGTTCCCTGTTCCGCTTCGAAGAGCACGACATCTTCCTGCCGATGATGACGCTCGAAGAGCTGGACCATCAGAAGAAGGGCATGTCGGAAGTGGCGCGCAACGCGCGCCAGGTCAGCCGTTCGCTGGACGCGCTGGTGCAGGACGCGACCCAGCTGGACGAAGGCCTGGAGCTGACCAAGCTGGGCAACAAGGACGCCACCGGCCGCCTGATGTTCCAGACGACCGCGATCCACAGCACGCTGCCGTCCGACCTGCCCATGGGCAAGGCCGACAACCAGATCCTGGGCGTCGTGCGCGCCCTGCAGGAAAAGTACCCGCAGCGCGAAGTCGTGCTGGTGTCCAAGGACATCAACATGCGCCTGAAGGCGCGCGCGCTGGGCATGGCCGCTGAAGACTACTTCAACGACCATGTCATGGAGGACTCGGACCTGATGTACTCGGGCGTGATGCAGCTGCCCGAGGACTTCTGGAACAAGCACGGCAAGGACGTGGAATCCTGGCAACAGGGCGGCACCACCTTCTACCGCATCCATGGCCCGCTGTGCTCGCAGTTCGTGGTCAACCAGTTCGTCTACTTCGAAGGCCAGATGCCGCTGTACGCGCAGGTGCGCGAGGTCAGCGGCAAGATGGCGGTGCTGGCCACGCTGCGCGACTACACCCACGGCAAGAACAACGTCTGGGGCATCACCGCGCGCAACCGCGAGCAGAACTTCGCCATGAACCTGCTGATGAATCCGGAGTGCGACTTCGTGTCGCTGCTGGGCCAGGCGGGCACGGGCAAGACGCTGCTGGCGCTGGCCGCGGGCATCACCCAGGTGCTGGAAACCAAGCGCTACACCGAAATCATCATGACCCGCGTCACGGTGCCGGTCGGGGAAGACATCGGTTTCCTGCCGGGTACGGAAGAAGAGAAGATGCTGCCCTGGATGGGCGCCCTGGAAGACAACCTGGACGTCCTGAACATGGGCGAAGGCGAAGGCAACGGGGACTGGGGGCGCGCCGCCACCATGGATCTGATCCGTTCGCGCATCAAGGTCAAGTCCCTGAACTTCATGCGCGGCCGCACCTTCCTGAACAAGTACCTGATCATCGACGAGGCGCAGAACCTGACGCCCAAGCAGATGAAGACGCTGGTCACGCGCGCGGGCCCGGGCACCAAGGTGATTTGCCTGGGCAACATTGCCCAGATCGATACGCCCTACCTGACCGAAGGCAGTTCCGGCCTGACCTTCGTGGTCGACCGCTTCAAGGGCTGGCCGCATTCGGGGCATGTCACCCTGCAGCGCGGCGAGCGTTCGCGCCTGGCCGACTATGCTGGAGATGTGCTGTAGGCCTCGCCCCCCATGCGCCTCCTGCCGCAGGCGACCAGCGCAGGCTCGGCCCAAGGAATGAACGCCCGATGAATCTCATCGGGCGTTTTTTTTGGCAGTCCCCATATAGGTAAAGATGGCCATGGGGTGGAAGGGAAGAATGCCCCCTTACATGAACATGTTGAACCCCACCAGAAAATTCAAGGCATTGTTGTCCACGGGCACGAATGACGGGGATCGGATGTAGCTGAGTCCCGTG
The DNA here is from genome assembly GCF_014851465.1 of Achromobacter sp. ACM04. Taxonomy (NCBI): domain Bacteria; kingdom Pseudomonadati; phylum Pseudomonadota; class Betaproteobacteria; order Burkholderiales; family Alcaligenaceae; genus Achromobacter; species Achromobacter sp. ACM04. The sequence goes on along the minus strand of NZ_JACUZS010000003.1, from coordinate 1,050,062 downwards.
CTCAGATAGACGCCGGGATAGAGGCGCGCCATGTAGGACACCATGGCCGCACTGCTCGAGTTGGCCGTGTCCACGCCCCGCTTGCCGAACGCGTCCTTCGCGGTATCGCTGAAATCCGACCAGGTGACCGTGGCGGATAGCATGTCATAGGGTCGCGATGGAAACGTCCCTATCGTATATAGCCTGGCCTCCACGAACTTGGTGTACAGATTCTGATCCGCGGGAGCAAGGTGCAAGGAAAGGCCGGCGTACCATCCCTGCGCAGACGAGGAGTTGGGCGTCAGCCGCGAAATCTGCTGGTCTCCCGCGGCATAGAGCGCGTAGTTGTTCGAGCTGCGCTGGCGGGAATCGAACCTGGCGTAGTCGGACGTATTGAAAATCCCCCCGATCCGAAACCATCTCGAAGGGTTGTCGGGACTTGCTTGCTGCTTCACTCCGGTTTCGTTGATCGCCAACCACCCGCTTCCCGGCGTTTTCCACTTCAGCCCATGCTGATGTTCCGACTCTTCGGCCTCTGCTCCATAGGGGCTTATGCTGCGCTGAATTCCGGTCTTGTTGTAGAAGCCGCCAGAGCCGTTGTAGGTCACGTTTACGCCCGGGGTGGCGAAAGGCAGGCGTGACAGGCCGACCTGAAAGGGAATGATGGCATTCATCCCTTGCGCGCCGACCGCCAACGAACCGCCAACGTACAAGCCCACGAACTCCAGGGCATTGCTGAGATAGCCTGCCTTCAACTCCCACTGACGGTTGTTGAATGTGGTGAAGTACGCCAGCCGGCTCAGCGCAATGTCCGCCGAAGGCCCCTTCGGCGCCCAGCTCGCGTGCCCCGTCATGGCGCTGAAAATCAACTGGCTTTGATCGTTTCCGTGCTGACCCAGGTCATAAGTCAGGACAAGCTGCTGTGTCTCCGCGACGGTGGGAACCTGGCCGTTGTACGACTGCTTGCGATGCGTCCTCGGGTTTCCGCCTTTGAGGTCGTAAGCCGCGGAGTTCAAGCTGACTATCTGAAAACCTATCCCGTGCCGCGCCAGGTCGGAACGAAATCCGCCGGCATCCCGCAGCACTGTGTCTCGAATCGACGGAATCCGGACCAGCGCGCCCTGCTCCATCAGGCGCTCAAGAGACGCAAAATCAGACGCAGGCGGCGGCGCGGATTCCGCGACCGAGGCCTCGGATGAGGGCCGTAGCTGAGCGACGGTTCCGCGCTCGAGCCCCGTTCGGGATTCAGAGGCATTGCAGTCCCATGCAATCGCCCCCATGGCGGTAAAGATCGACACGATCGAGTGCGCCGGCACTTTGACCTGGCGCGAATTGATGATCTGGTTTGGCACGCGGCCTCCTTCAATCCCGGATTTCTCGCTGGTTCTCTGAAAAATCTGGATTGTTTAGACATAACAATCGGGCATGTACGCATAGGTCATGGTCGATGCAAGAATTCAGGGAGGGGAGGCATCCCGATAGCGCGTCCGCAGCCGTCTCAATAGCCCGGCCCGGATGCTCCAGGCTTGGGGCCAATTGAGATATTTCATGCCGACCGGTGTCGAAAGTTGATCACTGGGCGAACCACCTCCATTCCGTGCAGCCTGCTGCTGGTCACGACGTTGTTGGCAGCGATCCATGCACCCTCTGATCAGCATCCCGCCTCTTCAACGCCATATTCCCGGCCGGGAATATGGCGTTGAAGTTAGTGTTACGATCAACTGAGGTCAAGCAGGGTTTTCCGCAGGATGTGCCATGCTTTCCGCGCTCAAGCAGACTTGAGGCGGCCTGCTTGTTGACCAAACATCACGCCGAAAAGACGATGAAAAAAGACGTTTTAGGGGAAGTTGAGCGCGGAAGAGGAGAACGAGCCGGCCTTGATCTGGACCGGATCTTGCGGGCGGCAAGGCGCATCGGTCACGACAAATTGTCGATGCAGGCACTGGCGGATGCGCTCAATGTGGACCGGAAGGCGCTCAACTATCACGTGAAGGATCGCCAGACGCTGCTGGCGCTCGTCGCAAAGGACACGCTGACGGCCAGCTTCAGCAGCGCCGACATCGCTCACGCGGCCACATGGCAAGACGCATGCAGGACCTACGCGACCCACCTGGTCGACGCAGCCGTCGCCATGGGGGGATTGGCGGAACATCTTCGCTTTGACGATTCCGAGCTGATGAGCTGGAACCTGCTGCCGACCGAGGAATTGCTCGAACAGCTGAATCGGGCGGGCTTCAGCGAAGCGGCCGCGGTGCGCCTGGCCGTGCTGCTGGCCGCCCTCTGCGTTGGCCATGTGAAGGATATCTGGCAGGCCAGGTCAGCGGTCGATCGCACCAGACCTCGCCAGCTTCAGAAATGGCTGGATTCGGTCGATGGAAAGTCCTATTCACGGCTACGCCAGGCCGTCGCATTGGGAATCGACACCTACGGGCCCGAGCAACTCGATTTCTCACTCAGGATTTTCATAGCGGGCGCAGAAGCACACCTTGCTTCCTAGCGCCTGAACGTACAAAGGCCTGAGCGGGGCGTGACTCCCAACTCAGGCCTTCTCAAAACCGCCCCGGCAATTACTTGTCGGCGGCGTTGGTAATGGCGTTGCCTGCCTTCGACATGTCCTTGCCCATGCCCGCGACGGTGTTGCAACCGGCGAGAACGAAGCCGAACACGACGAAGGCGGTCAGCACGATCTTGCTGCGCATGCTGGCGCTCCTGAAGTGGTGAAAACGGATCCGGGGCGTACTTTAAACGATCTGGACGCGCAGTTCACCCAGGCCTTCGACGCCGCCGGTGATCACGTCGCCTTGCAGCACGGCGCCCACGCCTTCGGGCGTGCCGGTGAAGATGAGGTCGCCGGGTTGCAGTTCGAACAGGCCGGACAGGTAGGAAATGCTCTCAGGAATGTTCCACAGCATCTGCGAAATGTCGCTGGACTGCTTGCGCTGGCCATTCACGTCCAGCCAGATGGCGCCCTTTTCCAGGGTGCCGACGACGCTGCGCGGATGGATCGGACCCAGCGGCGCGGACAGGTCGAAGGCCTTGCCGATTTCCCAGGGACGGCCCTGCTTCTTCATTTCGCCTTGCAGGTCGCGGCGGGTCATGTCCAGGCCCAGCGCATAGCCCCACACACACTCATTGGCCTGTTCGACCGGGATGTCGCGGCCGCCCTTGCCCAGCACCACGACCAATTCCATTTCGTAGTGCAGGTTGGAGGTCTTGGGCGGATACGGCATCTTGCCGGTTTCGCCGTCGGCCACGCTCAGCACGGCGTCGGCCGGCTTGCAGAAGAAGAACGGATCCTCGCGGCCCGTGAAGCCCATTTCCTTGGCGTGTTCGGCATAATTGCGGCCGACGCAATAGACGCGACGCACCGGAAACAGCGCGGCGCTGCCGGCAACGGGAACCGCGACGGGCGGCTGAGGGGGCAATACGTAGTCCATGTTCACTCGACCTATGAAGAATACGTGGCCGGAATCCGGCAATAGAAAACAGCCAGCCCCGCGAGGCGCCCGCTACCGCGGGCGGCCTGCCCTGCAGGCGGCCAGACGATGAAAAGTCATCCGCGAGTTTATCCCTTTCCGGGAGCCCGGGCGCGGTTCGGGCCATTCAGCTGAACGTAGGAATTTCCCCGTCATACACCACCAGGCGCTCGATGAAGCCGGCCATGTAGGCCTTCATCTCCTGGTGCGCGGGCGAGACCTGGTAGCGGTCATGCGCGGGGCTGTCCGCAAAGGCCGCCACCACGGCGTGGGTCAGGCCGTCCGAGCGGCTGGCTTCGTTGGGCCGGAAGGCGTAGCCCGCCACGCCTTCGCATTCGGCCTGGATGCGTTGGCAATAGCCCTGGACGCGGTCATGGAAGCGCGCGTCGGCGGCCTCGGACAGCTGCAGCATTACGACATGCAAGTACATCAGGATTCCTTTTTCGTACGGGTAAGCGCCAGCCAGGCCCGCGAGACCAATCCCATGATGCCGTCGCGGAACAGGAGGACGCAGAGGACGAAGATTGCGCCCTGGACGATGAGCACCCAGGAGCCCAGCGGCGCCAGGTAGTTCTGCAGCGACACGAAGGTGAACGCGCCGGCCAGCGGGCCGAACACCGTGCCGATACCGCCCAGCAGCGCCATCAGCACCACTTCGCCGTTGGCGTGCCAATGCACGTCCGTCAAGGACGCGACGCCGAACACCAGCACCTTCAGGCCGCCGGCCAGCCCCGCCACCGAGGCCGACAGCGTGAACGCCATCAGCTTGTAGCGCGAAGTGGAATAGCCCAGCGAGCGCGCGCGCTGCTCGTTGTCGCGCACCGAACGGATCACCTCGCCAAAGGGCGAGTTCAGCACGCGCAGCACGAAGGCATAGCCCAGCGCGAACACGGCCAACGTGAAGTAATACATCGGCATCACGCCTTCAAGATCGAAGATGCCGAACAGCTTGCCGCGCGGCACACTCTGCAGCCCGTCCTCGCCGCCGGTAAAGCCCGCCTGGACCGCGATGAAATAGACCAGTTGCGACAACGCCAGCGTGATCATCGCGAAGTAGATGCCCTGGCGCCGGATCGCGACGGCGCCAAACGCCAGACCCAGCAGCCCCCCCGTCAGCACCCCGGCCAGGAGGCCGAGTTCGGGCGTGGCGCTCAGCAGCTTCATCACGATGCCGGTCGCGTAGGCGGCCGCGCCGAAGAACGCGGCATGGCCGAACGACAGCAGGCCCACGTAGCCCACCAGCAGATTGAAGGCCGCGGCAAACAGCGCGAAGCACAGCACCTTCATCAGAAAGGTCGGATAGATGAACCAGGGCGCGGCGATGGCGGCCACGGCCAGCGCCGCCATCGCCACGCGCATGCCGCGGCGGCTCAGCTGCACCGGCTCGCGCGTGGCCTCGGCGGCCAGCACGTTCTGCACCTGCAGCGGCTTGCCGAACAGGCCCGCGGGCTTGCACAGCAGCACCAGCACCATGATGATGAAGATCGCCAGGTTGGCGGCCTCGGGATAGAACACCTTGGTCAGGCCTTCGATGATGCCCAGCCCGAAACCACTGATGATGGCGCCCATGATGGAGCCCATGCCGCCGATCACCACCACCGCGAACACCACCACCACGAGGTTGGAGCCCATCATCGGACTGACCTGGTAGATCGGCGCGGCGATCACGCCCGCCACCGACGCCAGCGCCACGCCCAGCGCGTAGGTCAGCGTGATGAGCAGCGGCACGTTGATGCCGAAGGAGCGCACCACCGTCGGATTCTCGGTGGCCGCGCGCAGCATCGCGCCCACGCGGGTCTTCTCGATCAGCACCCACACGGCCAGGCACAGCACCAGCGACACCGCCACCGCCCAGCCGCGATACCAGGGCAGGAACATGAAGCCCAGGTTGACGCCGCCAGACAACGCCTTGGGTATCGTGTAGGGCAACCCCGATACGCCATAGGCCTGACGCAGGCCGCCTTCGATCAGCAGCGCGATGCCAAAGGTCAGCAACAGCCCGTACAAGTGATCCATGCGGTAGGTGCGCGAGATCAGCAGGCGCTCGACCACGATGGCGAACACGGCCATGATGAGAGGCACCAGCACCAGCGCTGCCCAGTAGTTCACGCCCAGATAGTTCAGCAGCATCCAGGCCAGGAATGCACCCGCCGTGTACTGCGCGCCATGGGCGAAGTTGATGATGTTCAACAGGCCGAAGATCACCGCCAGCCCGATCGACAGCAGTGCGTAGAACGAACCGTTGATCAGGCCGAGCAGCAGTTGGCCGAATAGTGCCGTGGACGGCACGCCGAATATTTCGAACACGTGGATTCTCCCCTCAGACGCCCAGGCGGCGCTTGATCCGCTCGGGATCGTTGCGCGCTTCTTCTGCCGACAGCTGGTCGACCACGCAGCCGTGCTCCATGACGTAGTGGCGGTCAGCCACCTTGGTCGCGAAACGGAAGTTCTGCTCGACCAGCACGATGGTGAAGCCCCGCTCCTTCAGGGTGCGGATGGCATGCCCGATCTGCTGCACGATGACGGGCGCGAGGCCCTCGGTGGGTTCGTCCAGCAGGATGAGCTGGGCGCCGGTGCGCAGGATGCGCGCGATCGCCAGCATCTGCTGTTCGCCGCCCGACAGGTTGCCGCCGGAACTGGCGCTGCGTTCGCGCAGGTTGGGAAACAGCGTGTAGATTTCGTCCAGCGACATGCCGCCATCGGCCAGGCGCGGCGGCAGCATCAGGTTTTCGGTCACGTCCAGGCTGCGGAACACGGCCCGTTCTTCGGGGCAATACACCACGCCCAACCGCGGAATGCGGTGCGCCGCCATGCCCACGGTCTCCTGGCCGTTCAAGCGGATGGAACCGCGCCGCTTGTCCATGATGCCCATGATGGCGCGCAGCGTGGTCGTCTTGCCCGCCCCGTTGCGGCCCAGGATGGTGACGAGTTCGCCGCGCCTGACTTCCATGTCCACGCCGTGCAGCACGTGGGATTCGCCGTACCAGGCGTTGAGGTCCTTGATAACCAGCATCTCAGTGCGCCTCCTCGTCGGAGCCCATGTAGGCCGTGATGACGCGCTCGTCGCTCGACACGGTGGCGTAGTCGCCCTCGGCCAGCACCGCGCCGCGCGCCAGCACCGTGATGGTGTCGGACAGATCCGCGACTACCGACAGGTTGTGTTCGACCATCAGGATGCTGCGGTTGGCGGACGCGCGCCGGATCAGCGCGGCGATGCGGGTCACGTCCTCCTGGCCCAGGCCCGCCATGGGCTCGTCCAGCAACATGATTTCCGGCTCCAGCGCCAGAGTCATCGCGATTTCCAGTGCGCGCTTGCGTCCATATGGCAGCAGCGCCGCGGTGGTGTGCGCCAGGCCGGAGAGGCCGACCGCGTCCAGCAGTTCCATGGCGCGGCCGTTCAGGCGGTCGATGCTGCTGCGGCTGCGCCAGAAGCGCCAGCCATCGCCGTGCTGGCGCATCAGCGCCACGCGCATGTTCTGCAGCGCCGTCAGGCCCAGGAACACGGCGGATATCTGGAACGAGCGGACGATGCCCAGGCGCGCGATCTGCTCGGGCGCCAGCGCCGTGATGTCGCGGCCGCGATAGTGGATGACGCCCGCGTCGGGCGTGAGGAACTTGGTCAGCAGGTTGAAGCAGGTGGTTTTGCCTGCGCCATTGGGGCCGATCAAAGCATGGATGGAGCCTTCGCGCAGGGACAGGGACACGCCGTCGACGGCATTGAAGCCGCCGAACCGCTTGACCAATCCCTGGGCGGACAGGACCGCTGGGGTGTTCATGGGCGCGCTCCTACATGCGGGCCAGCAGGCCGCCGTCGATCGCCAGGACGTGTCCGTTGACGAACGCGGCGCCCGGCGAGGCCAGGTAGACCACCGCGGGTGCAATGTCTTCCGGCGCGGCCCAGCGGCCGGCGGGTACCGCCGTGGCCAGGAAGGACTGGAACTGCGGATTGTCCTGCAGCCCCTGCGTGAAATCGGTGCGCACGAAACCGGGCGCCAGCGCATTGCAGGTGATGCCGCTGGCGCCGTATTCGACCGCCAGCGCGCGCGTGAAGGCCGCGATCGCGCCCTTGGCCGTGGCGTAGGCGGCGATGTTGGGCATGGTGGCCTGCCCTGCCACGGACGACATCAGCACGATGCGGCCGAAGCCGCGCTTGCCCATGCCTGGCAGCACGGCCCGCGCGCAATGGAAGGCGCCGTTGACGTGCACGTTCTGCAAGGCCTGCCATTCGGCGGAGCTCATTTCCACCACGGGCTTGCGGTTCTGGTTGCCGGCATTGCTGACCAGTACGTCGACCGCCAGCCCTGCGTTATCCAGTTGCGCGACGGCATCGGCCACGGCCTTTTCGTCGGCGACATCGAAAGGCGCCCCGTGGGCCTTGATGCCTTCGGCCGCCAGGCGCTCGCAGGCGGCCGCGCAGGCCTCGCCGGAAAGATCGTTGATTACCACCTGGGCGCCAGCCTGGCCCAATGCCCGCGCGATGGCGTAGCCCAGTCCCCTTGCTGCGCCCGTCACCAGCGCGACGCGCCCCGCCAGACCGAACGTGCGGTCCAGATAGTCGTGTTTCAAGCTTGTCTCCTTGGTCTTATATGCGCCGGATTTCTTGGCCCGGCCTGTGTCGCTGCATGCTTGCGCCGGGCGAAAACATGATTGACATAAATCTCAATATACGCGACTATTTTTAAACACTCAATAACAAGATTTTTTCTTTATCTCTCATAAAGAGTTCTGGTAGGAGACATCATGGCCCTGGAAACTCCCGGCTGCCCCGCAGCCAACGCCTTGCCGCCCCTGGCTTCACGCTTCCTCAAAGTTGCCGATCTGCCGTGGAAACCGACGCAAGTGGAAGGCATAGACATGAAGGTGCTAATGCAGGACAAGGAGACCGGCTTGCTGACCGCCCTGTTCCGCTGGCAGCCCGGCACCGAGCTGCCCCTGCATGAGCACGTGGAGGTCGAACAGACCTTCGTGCTGGAAGGCTCGATCGTCGACGCCGAAGGCGAGGTCTGCGCTGGCGACTACGTGTGGCGTCCGCGCGGCAACCGGCACGTGGCGCGCGCGCCCAATGGCGCCCTGGTGCTGAGCTTCTTCCTGAAACCCAATATGTTCATCGACGCCTACGCCGGCCAGACGCTGGAGTAAGCCGCCCCGGCGCGACCGTCCGGCACAGGACGGCGCGCAAAGAAACTAGCCCCCGAGGAGACATACCCATGAAGACCCGTTTGAAGAACAGCCTGGCCGCCTGCGTGCTGGGCGCCCTGTCCGTATCCGCCCAGGCGCAGGTGTCCGATGACGTCGTGAAGATCGGCGTGCTCGGCGACCAGTCCGGCATGATGGCCGACTTGTCCGGCAAGTTCGGCGTGGAAGCCGTGAAGATGGCCGTCGAGGATTTCGGCGGCACCGTGCTGGGCAAGCCCATCGAAGTGATCTCGGCCGACCACCAGAACAAGGTCGACATCGGCGTGGCGACCGCGCGCCGCTGGTACGAGAACGACAAGGTCGACCTGATCCTGGACGTGCCCAACTCCGCCATCGCGCTGGCGGTGCAGGACCTGACCCGCCAGATGAAGCGCGTGGTGATCTTCACCAGCGCAGGCTCCGCCGACCTGACCGGCAAGGCCTGCTCGCCCAACGGCATGCACTGGACCTACGACACCTACGCCTACGCCACCGGCGTGGCCAACGGCGTCATGGAAGACGGCGGCAAGAGCTGGTACTTCATCACTTCCGATTACGCCTTCGGCCATTCGCTGGAGCGCGACGCCATGGCGGTGGTCAAGGCCAAGGGTGGCCAGGTCGTAGGCAGCGTGCGCCACCCGATCGCCAGCGCGGACTTCTCCTCGTTCCTGCTGCAGGCGCAGGCCTCCAAGGCCCAGGTGATCGGCCTGGCCAACGGCAGCGGCGACACCATCAACAGCATCAAGCAGGCGTTCGAGTTCGGCATCATGGGCAGCAAGCAGCGCGTGGCCGCCCTCTTCATGAGCATCGTGGACGTGCGCAGCGTGGGGCTGGAATACGCGCAGGGCCTGAACCTGGTGGAACCCTTCTACTGGGACCTGGACGACAAGTCGCGGCAATGGTCCGAGCGTTATTTCAAACGCACCGGCCGCATGCCGTCCATGGTCCAGGCCAGCAACTACAGCGCCGCCACGCACTACCTGAACGCCGTCAAGGCGGCGGGCACGGACGCGTCCGAGCCGGTGCTGAAGAAGATGCATGAGACGCCCATCAACGACTTCATGACCGAGAACGGCCGCATCCGCGAGGACGGCCGCATCATGCGCGATCTCTATCTGTTTCAGGTCAAGAAGCCCTCGGAATCCAAGCGCGACTGGGACTACTACAACCTGGTGCGCAAGATTCCGGCCGAACAGGCCTTCCGTCCGCTCAAGGACGGCGCCTGCCCGCTGGTGAAATCGTGATGGACGGCGCGCTTGGACTGCTGGCCGGCAAGCGCGCCATTGTCACGGGGGGCGCCAACCCCCGTGGCATAGGCGCCGCCATCGTCGAGCTCTTCATCGCCCAGGGCGCCACGGTCGCGGTGTTGGACCAGGCCTATCCGGAAGGCGCCGGCGCGGCGCTGGCCGCGAGCCGCATCGACCTGCACTGCGACGTGTCCCGTTCGGCCTCCTGCGAGGCGGCGATTGCCCGCGCCCGCGAGGCGCTCGGCGGCATCGACGTGCTGGTCAACAACGCCGGCATCGTCGCGGCCACGCGCATCTGGGACCTGCCCGAGGACGAGTTCCGCCGCATGGTGGAGGTGAACCTGACCGGCACCTACAACGTCACGCATGCGGCGCTGCCGGAATTGCTGCAAAGCGCGCGGCGTCCGGCCATCGTCAACCTGGGCTCCACCGCCGCCTTGCGCGGCGGCGGCCTGCTGGGCGGCTCGCATTACGCCGCATCCAAGGGCGGCGTCATCAGCTTCACCAAGGCGCTGGCGCGCGAGCTCGGCCCGCGCGGGGTGCGCGCCAATTGCGTGGCGCCCGGCATCATCGAAACGGACATGACGCTGGGAAAATTCGGCGAAAATTGGGAACAAGAACTCAAACAGGGCATTCCGCTACAGCGTTTCGGCTCGCCCGCCGAAGTCGCCCAGGCCATACTTTTCCTGGCCTCGGACCTGTCCTCCTACTCAACCGGCATCGTGGTCGACGTCAATGGCGGCTTCCACATTCACTAGGCGCGCCCTCCCGCAATGAGCACTCCAGACCGCATGTTGTCCATCCTCGACCTCTTTCGCGACGACACCACCGCCGCGTTCCAGGAAGACGTCATGGCGCATCTGGACTGCTCGCGCGCCACGGCTTACCGCTACCTCAAGTCGCTGACCGAAAGCGGGCTGCTGGCGCCCACCTCGGGCGGCGCCTACGTGCTGGGGTCGCGCATCATCGAGCTGGACCGCCATCTTCGCCAGCACGATCCGCTGATGCGCGCGGCGCGCGAGGTCATGCGGGCCACCGGCGACGAGCTGCACGCCAACCTGATGCTGTGCAACTACTACGGCGACAAGGTCATGTGCGTGGACCGCTACTGGACCGATGATTCCATCGAATCGAGCTACGCGCGCGGCCGTCCCTACACCATGTTCCATGGCGCCACCGCCAAGCCCATCCTGGCCAACCTGCCGCCGTACCAGCTGCGCAACCTGATGCTGTGGCACGCCGCGGAAATCCGCGAAGCCGGGCTGGGGGAGGATTGGGACGAATTCCGCGCCAACCTCAAGCGCCTGCGCGCAGCCGGCGTCTACGTGTCGCACGGCGAGGTCGACCCTGGGCTGATAGGCATAGGCTCGGCCATCTTCAGCGCCGAACAGAAAGTCGTGGGCAGCCTGGTGTTCATCGCCGCCGAAGCGCGCACCTCGGCCGAGCGGCTGGAGGTACTGCAGGCGCGCATCCAGATCGCGGCCGCGCAGGTGTCGCGCAATCTGCAGGCTCCGCAAAGCAACGGCGCGGCGGCGATCGGCATCATGCCGTCGCGGCCGCGCCGCATCAAGACGTCAGCCGGCGGCGCTGCGCCGGCCAAATCCAGGAAGCCGTAATCAGGCCTTGTTGTAGCGCTCGGCGCTGCGGACGATTTCCTCGTGCGCGGCGTCCAGGCCCTTCCAGCCCTTGACCTTGACCCACTTGCCCTTTTCCAGGTCCTTGTAGTGCTCGAAGAAATGCTGGATGCGGGAGATGTCTTCCGCCGGCAGATCTTCGTAGGACTTGATGTTGCGGTACGGGGGGTACAGCTTTTCGATCGGCACGGCCAACAGCTTGGCGTCGCCGCCCGACTCGTCGTCCATTTCCAGCACGCCGATGGCGCGGCAGCGCACGACCGCGCCGATCTGGATCGGGAACGGGGTCAACACCAGCACGTCGGCGGGGTCGCCGTCTTCGGACAGGGTTTGCGGGATGTAGCCGTAGTTGCACGGGTAGTGCATGGCAGTCAGCATGAAGCGGTCAACGAAAATCGCGCCCGTGTCCTTGTCGACCTCGTACTTCACCGGGTCGGCGTTCATGGGGATTTCGATGATGACGTTGAAGTCTTCCGGCAGCTTCTTGCCAGGGGAGACGCGATCAAGACTCATGATTCAACCTTGTTGTGTGTCTGAAGGATTGTTCAAATCGAGCCGTCGTCCTTGAACGGCGGCTTGGTAGCCGGCACGGGCGCGGCGGCAGGCGCGGGCTTGGACCCAGCGGGCGTAGCCGGAGCGTACGTGGGCACGGGATCATCGAAAGCCGCCGCCGGGATGGGGGCGCTGTCGAAGTACTCGTCGATGTCGGAGGTGCCGCCGCCGGCCAGCGGGGCATCCTCGGGAGCCAGCGCACGCTCGCGCTGTTCTTTGTTCTCGCGGGCGTCCGGATCCAGCACGTAGTCGGAGGCCGACGCCGCCACGGCCGGCGGCAGCGCGGGGTAATCGCCGCCGAGTTCGGTGTCGCTGTCGACGTCGGACAGGCCCACCGCATAGCCGCCTTCGGCGTCCACGCGGTAAGGATCCGAACCGGTGTCCGCGGCCGGCAAGGCGGCATCCGCCGCCAGCACCGGCAGCGCCATGCTGGCCGCCGTTGCCAGGCGCCAGTGGCGCACTGCGTCGGCGGGACGGTCCAGGCGGTCGTACAGGCTGCCCAGCAGCGCATGCGTCTGCGCATCGCTGCGGCGGCTCAGGCTGCGCAACAGATAGCGTTCGGCCTGGCCCCAGAGCTGGCCGTTCAGGCACAGCATGCCCAGCGCGGTGAGCAGGTCCGGATCGGTGGGACGCTGTTGCAGCCAGGTTTCGGCACGGGCCAGCCGGCGCGACACCTGCTCGGCCTCGCAGCGGGCGTAGGCAGCCACCAGGGCGGGATTGAACTTCACGGCGACTGCGGCTTCCAGCACGCGTGCGGCCTCGCTGGTTTCGCCGGCGGCCTCGAACGCCGCCGCGCCCGCCAGCGCGATTTCCGGCAGGAGGCGCTCCTCGGCCTTGAGATCCTTCCAAATGGCGCGCCAGGCGTCGCTGCCACCTGCGGCGGCGGCGCGCAACCGCGCCGCGCCCGAAGCGTCGATCAATTGATCGGCTTCGGAACGGGCCAGCGCATTGCGGCGCACCAGGCCCCGCGCCAGCGTGAACACCTGTTCGTCATGATGCAGGGCGGTGTGCGCACGCAGCAGCAGGCGCATGGTGTGCAGATGGCGCGCGCCGCCGTCGGCCAGCGGCTCCAGCACGGCCAGCGCACGCTCGGCGCGGCCCTGGTCCAGCAGCATGTCGGCCGACACGGTGGCAGTGGCTTCGATCAGGCCGGCATCCGTGCCGGCTTGCTCCTGCGCGATCGCCAGCAGGCGGTCGCGGCGGTCGAACTCGCCCAGGCCATGCGTGGCGCGGGCGGCGGACAAGGCTGCCAGCACGCGGCGCGTCTGGACCTTGGTCTGGTCCAGCAGCTTGGTCAGGTCTTTTTCGGCGGTGGTGTAACGCCCTTCCAGCAGGCCGATCCAGCCGCGTTCCAGCAATTCGTGGTCGCGCGCCTGGGCGCGCTTGCCGCGCCAGGCCCGCACGCGGTCGGGGATGGCCAGCAGCCACGCCAGCAGGCGCAGGCCCACGTACAGCACGATGAAGGCCGCGACGATCAGCAGGACCGCCAACGTCAGCGACATGCTGATGCGCCACGGCCAGACCAGCAACAGCACGTTGCCGGAGTGCGAACGCAGCACCACCGCCAGGGCGACGGCGACGACGGCGAGCAGCAGTGTCCAGAACCAGGTACGCATAAGCCTCAGTCCTGTCCGCTGGTCTTGAAGCCCGCGGCGCGCAGCGCGGCCACGGCGTTCAGGCTGTCGGCCACTTCCGGCATGCGCACGGCAATGTCGGTCTGCGCCAGTTCGCGTGCCAGGGTCTGGGCCGCGACGGTGTCGGGGGACCGGCCGTCGAAATACTTGGCGAGCGTGACGCCGACGTTGTCGAGTTCGCTCTTCCAGACGGCGGGCTGGCGCATCAGCATGGCCAGTTGCGCCGTCAGCAGGCGTTGGCGCAGCGTGCCGCGCACCTGGTCGGCCTGGTCGGGCGACAGCAGCAAGGCAGCCGGCTCGTCCACGCGCTGGATCGTGATCAGGCCGCCCAGTTCATGCGCCAGCGCGGAGCCGGCGCGGCCGGGCCAGGAGGCCATCTCGGCGCGCCAGCGCTGCCACCAGGGCGCGTCGGCCGGCAAGCCCGCCAGCGGATCGACCGCGGGGGCAGGTGCGGCCGCCGGCGCGGCTTCGCCGGCAGGCGCCACACCCGGGGCGGCGGCGTCCGGCACCAGCAGCGGCGCCTTGCCGATCAGCGCCACCAGGCGGTCGATGCGGGCCGACTGGGCAGGGATATCCACGGTGGACACGGCGCGCAAGCGGTCCAGGTCGCCGTTGATGGCTTGCTGCAGGCTGGAGAAACGCGGGCGGTCGGCGCGCGCCAGGCGCGATTGCGCCGTTTCCAGCGCCACGATCGCGTTGGAGACATTGCCGGCCAGGCGCAGTTGCTGGTTGGCAATGGTCAACAGGCGCTCGACGTCGTTGGCAAGCAGTTCGTCGCTGGCGCTGTCGTTGAAGTTCTGCCAAGCCAGCTGCAAGGCGTTGTACTGGCTTTGGGTTTCGCGCACGGTGTCTTCAAGTTCGCCGACGCGGCCGGCCTGGGCTTGGGCCAGGGCCAGGGCCTCGCGGGTGTCCTTGCGGGCTTGCGCCAGATCGGTGGTCAGCGTTTCGAGGCGCGTGGCGACCTCGCGGCCGGCGGACACGAACTGGGTGCGCTGCATCCAGAGGGCGTAACCCAGGCCGGCGGCCAACAGGATCAGGATGATGAGGGCGGGGACCAGCGGGCCACTGCGGCGCTTGGCCGGGCGGGCCTTGACGGAATCGGCCGGGGCCGACGCGGGCGCGCTTGCACCCGGGGCGGCCGTCGGAACGACCGGATCGGTAGCGGGAGTCTTGTCTGTCATGACGCGATTGTATTCGGTGTCAGTCCGATGCAACGAATCAAGCAGCAACAAAAGCCTGGAATATCGACTCGTCGTTGGGCAAGCAGATTTTTACCATCGGCCGCGCCCCGCCTTCATGACAGGGCTGTGGCAGCCGGCGCTCCAGGGAGGGATGCGTCAGCACAAAGCTGCACCGCGCCCACCAGTCCGCCAGGCCAGCCGCCTCCAGGCCTGCCCGCAACGCATCCGCGCCCTCGCCGCTGGTGATCAGCCAAGTGGCCGGAATGCCCGCGTCCGCCCAGCGCCGCAGGCTGGCAACCTGATCGGCGCCCCAGCTCGCGGGGCGCCGCAGGTAGGCAGCATGGCGCGTCACGGCCGCGCCGTGCGCCTCGAGCTTGTCACCAAGCCAGTCGCGGCCCTGCGTGCCGCGCACCAGCAGCACGCGCGCGGGCATTTGCGGCAGCCCCAGCAAAACCTCCCAGAGCGCCTCGGAATCGTGGCTGGGCGCGCTTTCAGGGGGATGCAAAACTGTTGTATTCGCGCCAAAGCAGGGGGACAGGCGCAAGGCCTGCGCACTGGCCGGCCCGACTGTGGCGGCGATGACGCCCGCCGGCCAGGGAGCCGGCCCGTCCGCCTGCGCCCATTGTTCCAGGTACAGCCTGGCCGCATTGCCGCTGACGAACACGACCATGTCGTAGTCGGACGGACGCGGCGGCCCGCCGGTCGCGGCCGGCAAAACCTGGATTTCCAGGGCGGGAAGAATGCAGGGCGTCCAGCCGGCGCTCTGCAGGCGGCCTGCCAGGGCCTCGTTGCGGCCGTCGGGCCGCGTCAGGATGGCGACCCGCGGCGGTTCGGCGGCTGCGGACGCCATGACCATCAGTCGGCCCTGGGCGGGTCTTGCAGCAGTTCGCGCAGGATGTCCTGGGCGCCTGCGTCCAGCAGCGCCTGCGCCGCGGCCTCGCCGATGGCCTGGGCCTCGGCCACCGGACCGCTGCGGGCCGTATGGACCATGCGCACGCCGTCGGGCGACGCCACCAAGGCGCGCAACGACAAGGTGCCGCCGGCAATTTCAGCGTACGCCGCCAGGGGCACCTGGCAGGATCCGCCCAGCTTGCGGGACACGGCGCGCTCGGCCACCACACAGGACGTGGTGTCGGCGCTGACCAAGGGGGCCAGCCAGGCGCGCATGTCGTCGCGGTCGTCGCGGATCTCGATGCCCAAGGCGCCCTGCCCGGCCGCCGGCAGGCTGTCTTCCGGTTCGAGCAGGCTGCGGATGCGCGAGCCCAGGCCCAGCCGCTCCAGGCCGGCAGCGGCCAGTACGATGGCGTCATATTCGCCCTTGTCCAGCTTGCCCAGGCGCGTATCGAGATTGCCGCGCAGCGGCTTCACGACCAGCTCGGGATAGCGCGCACGGATCTGGGATTCGCGGCGCAGGCTGGACGTGCCGACGACGGCGCCCGCGGGCAGGTCGGCCAGCGAGCCATGGGTATTGGAGACGAAGGCATCGCGCGGATCCGCGCGATCGAGGACAGCGCA
Organism: Achromobacter sp. ACM04; assembly: GCF_014851465.1. Taxonomy (NCBI): domain Bacteria; kingdom Pseudomonadati; phylum Pseudomonadota; class Betaproteobacteria; order Burkholderiales; family Alcaligenaceae; genus Achromobacter; species Achromobacter sp. ACM04. The sequence continues at coordinate 1,033,669 of NZ_JACUZS010000003.1, read as the reverse complement.
AAGCTCGAACGGCGCCTGCAGATCGACCGGCACGTCCTTCAAGGAGTGCACGGCCAGATCGGCGCGGCCGTCGAGCAGCGCGTTTTCGAGTTCCTTGACGAAGAGACCCTTGCCGCCCACCTTGGAGAGCGTGCGGTCGAGGATCTGATCGCCTCGGGTCGTCAGGGTGAGTAGCTCAACCGCGCACGCCGGGTACAGCGTGCGCAGCCGGTCGCGCACATGCTCGGCTTGCCACAGGGCAAGCCGGCTGGCGCGGGTCGCGATGACCAGGCGTTGCGGTAGAGACACGAGACGGCATCAAACGAAATTGGAGACGATGACCGTCGCGACCACCCCGAGGATGGCCAGCACGAAAAGGCCCTGAAGGAGGCTCAGGCCCGATTCGGATTGCTGGGGATCGGTGGATCTACGCAGACTCATGTGCTGATTCCTTGGAAGCGGTTTTGCGGCTTGCCAGCCACCGTCCAAGGACAACAACGAGCAAGGCGCCAATGATTTCTGCGCCGATTTTAACCGCAGTGGGCTGCACGCCGAATTGACGCTCGACAACCACGTCGGTGATCAGCATGCCGCCGGCGATCCAGCCCAGCAAGGCCGCGCCGAAGGTGACGACCAGCGGATAGCGGTCGATGAGCTTGAGCACCAGGGTGCTGCCCCAGATGATGATGGGCACGCTGACGATCAGGCCGAACGCGACCAGGCCGATCTGGTGGTCGGCGTGGGCGTTCTGGGCCGCGCCGGCAATGGCGATCACGTTGTCCAGGCTCATCACGAAGTCGGCGATGATGATGGTCTTGATCGCGGCGGCGATGGATGTGCCGCCCTTGATGTTGCCATGGGCATCGTCCTCGGGAATCAGCAGCTTGACGCCGATCCAGACCAGCAGCAGGCCGCCCACGACCTTCAGGAAGGGGATCGACAACAGCGTCAGGGCGAAGGCGATCAGGACCACGCGCAGGATGATGGCGCCCGCGGTACCCCACAGAATACCTTGCATGCGCTGCTTGGGCGCCAGATTGCGGCAGGCCAGCGCGATCACGACGGCGTTGTCGCCGCCGAGCAGGATGTCGATGAGGATGATCTGGAATACCGCTGTCCAACTCAGCGTCTGGAAAAACTCAAGCACTATGAACCCCCGAAGGCATTTATGAAAAGAGTGGCCGGTCCCGGTCCGGCAAAGCCCGCCGCGCGCGACGCGGCGGGCTTATTCAGTACAACGTATTAGTATAATTCAGCTTTCAGTCAGCTTTCTGGCGCATCAGCAAAACTTTGCCGATAGCCAGCACCAGCACCGCGCCCAACGCGCCTGTCATCAGCGCAAAACTGTGCTGCGTCACGCCCAGGGCAGCGTCGATGCGCGCCACCGGTTCCTGCAAGGCCGGATCGCCCACCAGCAGTTCGCCCGCGATGAAACCCAGCAGCGCCGCCCCCACCCAGACGATGACCGGGAAGCGCTCGATGACCTTCAGGAGCAGCGTACTGCCAAAGATGACCAGCGGAATACTGATGGCCAGACCCAACACCAGCAAGGTCGTGTCACCCATGGCGGCGGCGGCAACGGCCACCACATTGTCCAGGCTCATGACCAGGTCGGCAATCATGATAGTGCGGATTGCGGTCAGCAGATTGCCTTGTGTCTTGCCGGCCCCGTCTTCCTCGCCCTCGGGCAACAGCAGCGTCACGCCGATATAGACCAGGAGCAGCGCGCCGATGAGCTTGAGCCAGGGCAGCAGGAGCAGCTTGGCCGCTACCAGCGTCAGCACGATACGCATGATGATCGCCGCGGCGGAGCCGACCACGATCGCTTTTTTCTGTTGGGCCGGAGGCAGCGAACGCGCCGCCAGCGCAATAACCACGGCGTTGTCGCCCGATAGCAGAATGTTGACCCAAATGATCTGGAGCAATGCTATCCAGAATGCCGCTGAACTGAGTTCCATGCCTCTCTTTCCTAGGTGTGATCCCCCTAGGACAAACCAAATGAATGGGTGAAATAAGACGAAAAAAAACGTACTGGCCGTCTTGGTGCGAGCCCGACGGCATTCTTGCTGGGTACGTGCAGAATTTCTTTCATTATAGTTTCGTTCAGCTTTCCGTATGTTTGCCAGGCCGCGACGTGGACGCGGGATTTCCCTAGGATTACGGAAAAAAAGACGAAAAAAAGCCCGCCGGAGCGGGCTTCGATTGGCGGATGCCAGTTGCCGGGAGCCAGGGGTTTGACGCCGGAAGCGGGACTTCCGCCAGCAGGCCGCGGGCGCCGGACGCAAGCAGCGTCCGGACGCGCGGCCAGGCGCTTTTTACAGCACCGACTTGAGCAGCTTGCCCATTTCGGACGGGTTGCGCGTGGTGCGGATGCCGCAGGCTTCCATGACTTCCAGCTTGGCGTCGGCAGTGTCGGCGCCGCCGGAGATCAGCGCGCCGGCGTGGCCCATGCGCTTTCCGGGAGGAGCGGTGACACCAGCGATGAAGCCGACGACCGGCTTCTTCATGTTGTCCTTGGCCCACTCGGCAGCGTTGACTTCGTCGGGTCCGCCGATTTCGCCGATCATGATGACGGCGTCGGTGTCGGGATCGTCATTGAACATCTTCAGCACGTCGACGTGCTTCAGGCCGTTGATGGGGTCGCCACCGATGCCGACGGCGCTGGATTGACCCAGGCCCAGCTCGGTGACTTGCGCCACGGCTTCGTACGTCAGGGTGCCCGAACGGCTGACGATGCCGATGCGGCCCTTGCGGTGGATGTGACCGGGCATGATGCCGATCTTGATTTCGTCGGGGGTGATCAGACCCGGGCAGTTCGGGCCCAGCAGCAGGGTCTTGCTGCCCTTGGCCTTCATGCGGTTCTTGACTTCCAGCATGTCACGGACCGGGATGCCTTCGGTGATGCAGATCACCAGATCCAGTTCGGCCTCGACGGCTTCCCAGATGGCGGCAGCGGCGCCCGCGGGCGGCACGTAAATGACGGACACGGTGGCGCCGGTGTCAGCCTTGGCGTCCTTCACCGAAGCGAAGATCGGCACGCCTTCGAAGTCTTCACCCGCCTTCTTGGGGTTCACGCCGGCCACGAAAGCGGCCTTGCCATTGGCGTACTCACGGCACATGCGGGTGTGGAACTGGCCCGTCTTGCCCGTGATGCCCTGGGTGATGACCTTGGTGTCCTTGTTGATCAGAATCGACATTTGTGAATCCTTGGATTTTTCTTTACTTGACGGCGGCTACGACGCGGGTGGCGGCTTCGGCCATCGTGTCGGCGCTGATGATCGGCAGACCGGAGTCAGCCAGCATCTTCTTGCCGAGTTCTTCGTTGGTGCCCTTCATGCGGACGACCAGCGGCACGTTCAGGTTGACGGCCTTGCAAGCAGCGATCACGCCTTCGGCGATGACGTCGCAGCGCATGATGCCGCCGAAGATGTTGACCAGGATGGCCTTCACGCCCTTGTTCTTGAGCATGATCTTGAAGGCTTCCGTGACCTTCTCGGCCGTGGCGCCGCCGCCGACGTCCAGGAAGTTGGCCGGCTCGCCGCCGAACAGCTTGATGGTGTCCATGGTGGCCATGGCCAGGCCGGCGCCGTTCACCAGGCAGCCGATGTTGCCGTCGAGCTGGATGTAGGCCAGGTCGAACTTGCTGGCTTCGATTTCAGCCGGATCTTCTTCGTCCAGGTCGCGGTAGGCGACGATTTCCGGGTGACGGAACAGGGCGTTGGAGTCGAAGTTGAACTTGGCGTCCAGGGCGATGATGTTGCCCTTGCTGTCGCGGTTCAGCGGGTTGATTTCGACCAGGGAGGCGTCGGTGTCCATGTAGCACTTGTAGAGCTTCTGGAACACGTCCACGGCCTGGGCGGTGGAGTCAGCGGGCAGGCCGATCGCGTTGGCGATCTTGGTGGCTTGCTCGGCCGACAGGCCGGTCAGCGGGTCGATGTATTCGGTGATGATCTTCTCGGGAGTGGAGTGGGCCACTTCCTCGATGTCCATGCCGCCTTCGCTGGAGGCGATGAAGGCAACCTTCTGGGTGGCGCGGTCGGTGACCAGCGACACGTAGTATTCCTTCTGGATGTCGGCGCCGTCTTCGATGTACAGGCGGCGGACCTTCTGGCCTTCCGGGCCGGTCTGGTGCGTGATCAGCTGCATGCCCAGGATTTCCGAGGCCAGCTTGCGGACGTCGTCCAGCGAGCGCGCCAGCTTCACGCCGCCGCCCTTGCCGCGGCCGCCCGCGTGAATTTGTGCCTTGACGACCCAAACCGGTCCACCCAGCTTTTCAGCGGCAGCCACGGCCTCGTCGACGGAAAGAGCGGGAATCCCGCGCGGCACGGGGACGCCAAATTGCTTCAGCAGTTCCTTGCCTTGATACTCGTGGATTTTCATGTGTTACCTGTCAGGACGTATGAGAAAAAGAAGGTGAATCGGAGGACGAATCGGCCGATGCCTCAGCGCTACCCCCGGTGTACCACTTGGGATAGTGCTCAGCCACCACCGGGCCGCTGGTGCTTAGCGCGTGGCAGCCGTCCAGTTGGAATGGACGCCGGTTCGGGTTGTTTTCCTGCCGCCGGCGGTTGGCCATGGTCTGCACCGCCGCGGTGGGTAGCACCTGCGACAGTTCGGTCATGTGCGTACAGCCCTCCACGTGCCCGAACCGCTCCTTGACCTGCCGGCGGAACCCCTTGAGCAGGTTCATTCCGATCAGATCAGTGTAAGCCGGTTCGATGGCCATGCAATGCTCGCCGTAGGGAGCGGCGTCATAGACGGCCTGCGCCGCCACGATCGAGAAGTTCTCGTCGATGGTGATGCGCAGATGCATGTGGTGGATGGGTTGTCCGGCCTTGAACATCTCGCCGTCGCGCTTGGGGAAATCGTACGCCTTGACGTCGATCAGCTCGGCTTCCAGGTCCCAGTGCCCGTCTTCGCGCGCATACGACTGCACGCGTATGGAACGCGTGTGCAATGGTTGGCGAGGATAGTCCGGCGGTGGCAAGGGCATGCTGGGGGCCTGCGGGGCGAGATGCCTGCGCATGGTGCGCGGCAACAAAACCTTCAAAGTATAGCGCAGGCGGCCTGCGATCAAGCCCCCTGACTGGCGCCTGACGCGCCGCCGCAGAGTGCGGCTGCCGCCCATAGGCCCTGGTGCCGGAGCTGGCAGGTGATGCGGGCAGCGGCCAGGTGCCGCTCGCGCTCGGGGGAGTATTCCTCCAGTCCCCGCCGGCAGGCTTTCAGGCGCGCCTCCAGCGCGCTCCAGGCGCGGGCGAAGGCGTCCGCCCGGGCGGCCGGCGGACTGGCGGCCAGTTCGGCGGCGGCCTGCGGGCCGCAATAGAGGCGGATCACGTCCGCATCGCCCGCCCAGGCCTGCGCGCCGGTCAGGTCCACGCCCGGCAGGCCCAGCCGGGACAGGCCGCAGAGAATATAGGGGCCATAGTAAGAGAAGGAACTGTTCCAGCGCGCGCCTGCGGGCATTTGCGGACCCTTGGACGTTTCCGTCCAGCCGGGCGCGGCTTGCGGATCGCGCCGCGCCAATTCCGTGGCCAGCCAATTCCGGGCTGCCTCCCGTTGCCTGTGGCGGGAGGCAGGCAGGTGCAGCAGCCACAATTCGACCGGGGCGCCCTCCCCGGTCAGCCTCCGGGGTCCGGTCACCGCTGCTCCCAAGGCGTGGCCGGACTGCCGATCCAGGCCTGGCCCGCCGGAATGGCCTCGCCCTTGAGCACCAGCGTCAGCGGCCCCAGGCGCGCGCCCGCTTCGACCCGGGTGTCATACAGGATGGTGCTGCGCGGCCCGACGTTGACGGCATCGCCGATGCGGACCATGCCGATCTTCATCACGCGGTCTTCGAACAGATGGGTCTGCGGTCCGGACCAGGCGTGCAGCACCGCGTCGTCGCCGATCGACACGCAGTCGTACTCGGTGATGTCGGTGGTGTCCATGAAGACGCGCTTGCCGATGCGGGCGCCCATGCAGCGCAGGGCCAGCGGCAGCCAGGGCGTGGCCCGCAGGAAGTTGAAGAAGTTGGGCACCGCTATGGATTCATACAGGCTGGTGACCGCTTCGCTCTTCCAGACGAACGGCGTCCACATGGGCTCGGCGCGCGGCTTGTAGCGGCCGATCAAGGCCCATTTCAGCGCCACCAGGAACAGGAACGCGCCGACGCCGTACAACACGCCGGCCAGCATCAGCTCGTCGAAAGCGGAGACAAAGCCTTCGCGGGCGGCCATGGGGATGACTTTCATCACGGTCAGATAGCCCACCGCGATCACCACGGCCAGCGGCAGGACCATGCGCATGCCCTCGACGCCGCCGCGCAGGATCTTGCGCCCCAGGCTGGGGCGGAAGGTCAGGTGCGCCGGAAAGCCCGCGGTCTGTTCGCGAGCCGGCAGCGCCAGCGGCGGATTGCCCAGCCAGGTCTGGCCGCTGGCCATGCGGGCATTGGCCGGCGCGCGGCTCTGCACGCCGATCAGGACGTCGTCGGGCAGTACCGAGCCGTCCGGCACATAGGCGCCGTTGCCGACGAAGCTGCGGTTGCCGATGACGGTGGGCCGCAAGGTCATCCAGCCGGCGTCGATTTCCTCGTCGCCCAGCATGACGCCGTCGGCGATGAAGCTGTCTCGGCCGAGGGTCAGCATGTCGGGCACCACGCCCATGGCGGTGGAAATTTCGGTGCCGCGCCCGACCTTCGCGCCCAACAGGCGATACCAGTTGCCCGCGTAGATCGACGCGTACAGGCCGTGCAGCACGCTCAGGCTCGATTCCTGGATCTGGTTCGTCAACCAGCGCCGCAGGTAGATCTGGCCGTATACAGGCCAGCGGCCGCTGGCCAGACGCGGCAACAGCGTCCATCGCAGCAACGCCGATACCAGCACCGTCAGCATCAACAGCAATGCGCTGGCAGGCAAGGCCAGCAGCAGATAGCTCAGGAAGGCTTGAGGCCAGGGCACTCGCGCGCCCATCAGGTCCAGCCAGCGCGCGTCGATCCAGTCGATCAGCACAAAGCTCGGGAACACCGGCATGAAGAACAGCGCGGCGATCAGCGTACCGCCGGCCGCATAGGCCATGCAGTCGAGCCGGCTCCAGATGCCGTGGCGTCGCGGCCGCGGCGGCAATTCGGGAGCGCGGGCCTGCGGATCGTGGCGCGCTGGCGCCCCGCTCCAGATCTGGCCCGCAGGCACGCGGGCGCCCTGCGCCAGCGCAGACAGTCCGTCCAGCCGTGCGCCCTCGCCCATCGCCACGTCGCCTTGCAGCACCGAATAGGAACCGATGTAGGTGTTGTCCGCCAACGTGATCGGCGCCACAGCCCACTCGCCGCCGCGCACCGAGAAATTCTCCAGGTTGACCGCCGCGCCGATGCTCACGCCGTTGCCCACCGACAGCAGATCGGGCGCACGCACGGACACCCGGCTGATGGCAGCGTCGCGGCCGATGCGCGCGCCCAGCGCCCGCAGGTACCAGACCTGCAACGGGGATCCCGCAAGCAGATGCGCGGGCGGAATGTCCATCACCCGGTCCACCAGCCACCAGCGGTAGAACAGCCAGCCGTACATCGGATAGCTGCCGGGCTTGAGCCGGCCAAGAATGCCCCACTTGCAGGCCACGGCCACGCCGAAGCTCAACAGATTGCAGGCCAGATAGCTGGCGATGGACAGGACCACCGCACGCCAGACGGAGTCGCCTTCGTCGCCCGTCCAATAGTGATACGTGAAGAACGGCGTCAGCCAGATCAGCATGCGTACGCCGATCAGCAGCGGCAAGGCCGCCAACTGCGCCAGGCCGCAGGTCCAGCGGCGCCACTCGGGCGCGGGCGCGGGATCGGCGCCAATGCCGGCGACGCCCGCCGCTTGGGCCGCGTCGCTTTCGGCCGAAGCCAGCGCGTCCAGCCGGGCCGCAAGCGTTGCCAGCACAGGATGCTGGTAAAGCTCGTGCATGGTCAGCGCGGAAAAATGCGGATGCTTGCGCAGCGACGACACCAGGCGCGCGGCCAGCAGCGAATGGCCGCCCAGGTCGCGGAAGAAGTCGCTGGCCAGCCGCAGCGGCTGTCCCGGGAACAGCGGACGCAAGGCGTCGAACAAGGCCCGCTCGCCCGGCGTGACGGGTTCGTCGTCTTCGCCGCCGGGCTCGGACACGGCCACCAGTTCGCGCGCCTTCAGCGCCTTGCGGTCGATCTTGCCCGAGGTCAAACGGGGAACATCGGCCACCTGTTCGAAGCGCCCCGGAATCATGTAGGCGGGCAGGTCCGCGCCCAGCGCGGCGCGCATCGCTTGCGGGTCCAGCCGCGCCTCGCCCTCGGGCTTGAGGAAAGCCACCAGCTGCTCGATGCCCGCGAGATCGCGCAGCACCACGGCGGCCGCGCCCACGCCCGGCAGGCGGTAAAGCGCGGCCTCGATTTCCCCGAGTTCGACCCGGAACCCCCGCACCTTGACCTGGTCGTCGCTGCGGCCCAGGCAGTGGATCTGCCCGTGCTCGTCGATGCGCGCCAGGTCGCCGCTGCGGTACATGCGCGTGTCGTGATCGCCGGCCGGACGCGGATTGGCCAGGAATTTCTCGGCCGTCAGCTCGGGCCTGCCCAGATAGCCGCCAGCCACGCCGGGGCCTGTGATGCACAGCTCGCCCACCTGCCCTTGCGGCAGCACCGCGCCATCCTCGCCGCGCACCAGCATGCCGTAGTTGGGCAGCGGCGTGCCTATGGTCACGGGCTGGCCGGGCAGCAGTTCGGCCAGGCTGGCGGACACCGTGGTCTCGGTGGGGCCGTAGGTATTGAACAGGCGCCGGCCGGGCGTGGCCCAGCGCGGCACCAGGAAGTCCGGACAGACCTCGCCGCCCAGGTTGACGATGCGCAATCCGGGCACGTCGCGCGCGAACAGCGCCAGCAAGGTCGGCACGGCGTGCAACACGGTAATGCCTTCCCGCACCAGCGCGTCCGGCAGGCCTTCGGGGTCCGTGGTCAGCATCTTGGGCGCCACCCACAGGGACGCGCCGACCAGATAGCTGATCCAGATCTCTTCGAACGACATGTCGAAGGCTACCGAGAAGCCCTGGTAGACCTTGTCTTCGTGGCGCACGCCCAGCACCGCGTTTTCGCTGCGCAGGAAGTGGCAGATGCTGGCATGGCTGACAGGCACGCCCTTGGGCTTGCCGGTGGAGCCCGAGGTGTAGATGACGTAGGCGGGATGCTCGGGCAGCAGCCCTTCCCGCCTGCGCAAAGCGCCTTCGACCGGCTCCGACAAGGCCCAGGTGGTCCAGGTGGCCATGCCGTCCAGCCGGACCTCGGCGCCCGCGATCAGCCCGCGAGCGCCCGCGTCCTGCAGGCAGACCAGCATGCGGTCCGCCGGCGTGTCGGACTCGAACGGCAGCCAGGCCGCGCCCGCCTTCGCGATGGCCGCCTGCATCACCAGCAGGTCGGCGCCGCGCGGCAGGCACAGGCCCACGATATCGCCAGGCCGCACGCCGGCCTGCATCAGATGATGCGCGGCCAGATCGGCGCGCTGGCCGAGCATGTCGTAGGTGAGAGTGTGATCCAGCCAATGAATGGCGACGGCGGCGGGATGCCGGCGGATCGTGGCTTCCAGAATGTCGGGCAGCGTCTCTGCGAGCAGCAGGTCGGGCCGACAGGGGCCTTGGAGAATCATAGGAACGACAAGGATCCAGCAATGGGATTTTTGCGTATTGACCCCCGCCGCGGAATTTCGTTCAAGCAAGTTTGAAAAAAAACATCCACGCTGCGCGCAGCCTGTGGCTTGCAGCCATCAGAAGGATCTTGCGGCTGCAGAGAAAAAAGCCCTGCTCCGCGCGCGACATGCACGGATCAGGGCTGGCGCCGGACCCTTGGGATCCCGGCGGCGTCAGGGCAAGCTGCTTGCTCAGGCCGCCTGGCGCAAGGCTCGGGCCGCCTGCACCATGCCAAGCAGCGCAGCTTCGGTTTCAGGCCAGGCGCGCGTCTTCAGGCCGCAGTCAGGATTGACCCACAGGCGCTCCTTGGGCAGGCGGGCCGCGGCCTTCTGCATCAGGCCGACCATCCAGTCCACTTCGGGCACGTTCGGCGAATGGATGTCGTACACGCCGGGGCCGATATCGTTCGGATAGCGGAAGTCCTCGAACGCCTTGAGCAGCTCCATGTTGGAGCGCGAGGTTTCGATCGTGATCACGTCCGCGTCCATGGCGGCGATGGACTCGATGATGTCGTTGAACTCCGAATAGCACATATGGGTGTGGATCTGCGTTTCGTCGCGCACGCCGGCGGTCGACAGGCGGAAGCAATCCACGGCCCAGTCCAGGTAGGCCTGCCAATCGGCGCGGCGCAGCGGCAGGCCTTCGCGGATGGCGGGCTCGTCGATCTGGATGACACTGATGCCGGCGGCTTCCAGGTCCACCACCTCGTCGCGCAGCGCCAGCGCCAATTGGCGGCAGGTCTGCTCGCGCGGCTGGTCGTCGCGCACGAACGACCATTGCAGGATGGTGACCGGCCCGGTCAGCATGCCCTTGACCGGCTTGTCGGTCAGCGACTGCGCGTACGACGACCAGCCCACCGTCATCGGCGCCGGGCGCGCAACGTCGCCAAAAATGACGGGCGGTTTGACGCAGCGCGAGCCATAGCTCTGAACCCAGCCGTTCTTGGTGAAGGCGAAGCCGGCCAGCAGCTCGCCGAAGTACTCCACCATGTCGTTGCGCTCGGGTTCGCCGTGCACCAGCACGTCCAGGCCTACCTTTTCCTGGAAGCGGATGACTTCCTCGATCTCCTTGCGGATGGCGGTCTCGTAGCCCGAGTCCGTCAACGCGCCCGACTTCCAGTCGCGGCGCAAGGCGCGGATTTCCGCGGTCTGCGGGAAGGAGCCGATGGTCGTCGTCGGGTAGGCGGGCAAGCCCAGCTGTTCCTGCTGGCGGGCGATGCGGCCGGCAAACGGCGCGCGATCGCGCGACACGGCCGCAGCGCCGGCCATGCGCTGGGCGACGGCCGGATTGTGGATGCGGGTCGAAGCGCGGCGGGCGGCGAGCGCGGCGCGCTGCCTGGACAGGCCTTCCTGCGCGGCCGCTTGCGTGGCGCCGTCCAGGGCGCGGCCCAGCAGGCTCAGTTCTTCGAGCTTCTGCGCGGCAAACGACAACCAGCTCTTGAGTTCCGCGTCCAGCTCGGTTTCATGCGCCAGGTCCACCGGCACGTGCAGCAGCGAGCACGACGGCGCCAGCCACAGGCGGTCGCCCAATTGCTGCTTGATCGGGGTCAGCGTGGCAATGGCCGAATCCAGGTCGGTGCGCCAGATGTTGCGGCCGTTGATGATGCCGGCGGACAGCACCTGCCCGGAGCCCAGGCCCGCAACCACTTCCGCCAGTTGCTCGGGTGCGCGGACCAGATCCACATGCAGGCCGGCCACGGGCAGGCCCAGGGCGGTCGGCAGGTTGTCCTTCAGGCCGTCGAAGTAGGTGGCCACCAACAGCTTGACCGGGGTGGAGGACAGCTGGTCGTAGGCCTGCTTGAACGCGCGGCGCCAGGCTTGCGGCAGATCCAGCGACAGGATGGGTTCATCGATCTGCACCCACTGCACGCCCAGCTTTGCGAAGCGCGCCAGCACTTCCTGGTAGACCGGCAGCAGCGCGGCCAGCAGTTGCAGCTTGCCCTCATCGGCGGCGCCGGCGGCAAAGGCGTCGCCCTTGCCTTGGTACAGCCAGGTCAGCGGGCCGGGGATCACGGGCTTCACGGCGTACCCCTGGGCCTGCGCCTCCTGGACCTGTTCGAACAGCGATTCGCGGGCGATGCGGAAGGTCTGGCCCGGCGCCAGTTCCGGCACGATGTAGTGATAGTTGGTATCGAACCACTTGGTCATTTCGCAGGCGGCGGCGGGCTTGCCCGACGGCGCGCGTCCACGGCCCATGCGGAACAGCGTGTCCAGCGTGACGGGTTCGTTGTCGTGCTGGCCGAAGCGGGCAGGCACGGCGCCCAGCAGCGTGCTCCATTCCAGGATCTGGTCGTACCAGGCGAAGTCGCCCACCGGCACGAACTTCAGGCCGGCGGCGGCCTGCAGCTTCCAGTGCCTGGCGCGCAGCTCGCGGCCCGTTTGTTCCAGTTCCTCGGCGGTTTGCCTGCCGGCCCAATAAGCTTCGACTGCGCGCTTCAGTTCACGCTGGGCGCCGATGCGGGGGAACCCCAAATTATGAATCGTAGTCATGGATCACCACCGTTAGACAAAATTTGTTCAAGTGACAGCCATTCTGAGGCCAAATCAAAATGAATCAAAATCAATGTCTACATTCATAAAATGAGCAAATCTCATAGAATATGAGCTTATTCCCAAATCCTGCGGTCACCCATGCTTGAAATCCGCCACCTTGAAACGCTTTCCGCCATCCGCGACGGCGGCAGCCTGCAGGAAGCCGCCGAGCGCCTGCACCTGACCCAGTCGGCCCTGTCGCACCAGTTGCGCGACCTGGAAACCCGGCTGGGCACGCCGTTGCTGAACCGCCGCACGCGGCCGGCTCGGCTGACGACGGCGGGACTGCGGGTGCTGGCGCTGGCGGATGACGTGCTGCCGCGCATCCGCGCGACGGAACGGGACCTGCAGCGGCTGGCCGCGGGCCGCACCGGCCGGCTGCATTTGGCCATCGACTGCCATTCCTGCTTCCAGTGGCTGATGCCGGCCCTGGACGCCTTCCGCGTGCAATGGCCGGACGTGGCGTTGGACCTGTCGGCGGCGTTTTCCTTCGCCCCCCTGCCCGCTCTGGTGCGCGGCGACCTGGACCTGGTCATCACGTCAGATCCCCAGCCGCTCGAGGCGGTGGAATACCTGCCGTTGTTCAAGTACGAGCTGGTGCTGGCCGTGTCGGAATCCAATCCGCTGGCAGGCAGCAAGTTCGTCATGCCGGAGCAATTGGCCGACCAGACGCTCATCACCTATCCCGTGGACAAGCAGCGCCTGGACATTTTCACGGCCTTCCTCGACCCCGCCGACGTGGAACCGGCCGCCGTCCGCCGCGCGGAACTCACTCCCATCATCGCGCAACTGGTAGCCAGCAACCGCGGCGTGGCCGCGCTGCCCAACTGGGCGCTGACGGAATACATGAATCAGGGTTGGCTGCGGCTGTGCCGGCTGGGCCCGCAAGGCGTATGGCGCACGCTGTACGCGACGGTGCGCAGCGAAGACACGGACGCGTCGTACATCGATGAGTTCCTGACCATTACCCGGGATGTCTGCTTCAAGACGCTGTCGGGGATCAAGTCGGCAAAGTAAGAGGCCAGGCGCTTCGGGCGTAGCGCTCAGTCCTCGTCGCCGCCTGCACCCAGGATGCGGCGGATCACGTCATGCGCGAACCCGCGGCTGGCCAGAAAGCGGGCCTGCTTGGCATAGGCCGCGCGGTCTTCCGGCTTGGCGCTGAAGCGCCTCTTCCAGACTTCCAGCGCGCGGTCGTACTCGGTGGCCCGCAGTTGTTCGCGCAATTCGGCGACCTGGTTGTCGTCCACCCCATGTTGCCGCAATTCCTGCACGATGCGCGCCGCCCCCTGGCGCGACGCGCGGCGGTGCACCAGGCTTTGCGCAAAACGTTCGGTGGACAGCCAGCCTTCTTTTTCCAGGGCATCCAGCACGGCCTCGACTTCGCCCGGGTCCTCGGCGTAGGCGGCAAGCTTGCGCGCCAACTCTTCGCGGGCATGCTCGCGCCGCGACAGATAGCCCACGGCCCGCATCTTCAGCGATGGCCCCTTGCGGGCGGACTTGCCGTCCGCGTCCGGGCCGTCCTCGGCAGCGGCGGCGCGGCGGCCGCGGCGCACATTGCCGGCTTCCGAGCTGCGGCTCCATTGCTCCGGCGCATCGCTGGATTCCGCTTCCTGATCGCGGCGCGCATCCGAAGTGCGGCGCAAGCCCTGGGGCTTGGCCACGGTTTCGAATTCATCGTCCAGCTTGGCGCGTAGGCGCTCGGCTGAAGCGGGCGGCGATTTCCAGCTCATGCGTTTCCTGCTTGGTATGCATAACGGCAGGCCCGTCCTGGCGCCTGCCGCAACTGTTCGGGCTGCCCCGACGCGATAGGTGGTCCGTTTGCGGCGAACTTGAATTGCGCCGCGCCAGGCCCGCCACCAATCCGATTACTCTTCGGAGGTGTCTTCCGCAGTGGGCACGAATTCTGCCGCGCGGCTGACGATGCCCTGGTTTTCGCGAACGCGGTTCTCGATTTCGATGGCCAGTTCCTTGTGCTCTTTCAGGTACTCGCGGACATTGTCCTTGCCCTGGCCGATGCGGTTGCCGTTGTAGCTGTACCAGGCGCCGGACTTGTCGACCACGTTGGCGGCCACGCCCAGGTCGATGATTTCGCCTTCGCGCGAGATGCCGGCACCATACATGATGTCGAATTCGGCCTGCTTGAACGGCGGCGCGACCTTGTTCTTCACGACCTTGACGCGGGTTTCGTTGCCGACGACCTCGTCGCCCTTCTTGATGGAGCCGATGCGACGGATGTCCAGGCGCACGGAGGCGTAGAACTTGAGCGCGTTGCCGCCGGTGGTGGTTTCGGGGTTGCCGAACATCACGCCGATCTTCATGCGGATCTGGTTGATGAAGATGACCATGCAATTGGTCTTCTTGATGGTGGCGGTGAGCTTGCGCAGCGCCTGGCTCATCAGGCGGGCTTGCAGGCCGGGCAGGGAATCGCCCATTTCGCCTTCGATTTCGGCCTTGGGGACCAGCGCGGCCACCGAGTCGACCACGATCAGGTCGACCGAGCCGGAGCGCACCAGCGCGTCGGTGATTTCCAGCGCCTGTTCACCCGTGTCCGGCTGCGAGATCAGCAGGTCGGCCAGGTTCACGCCCAGCTTGGAGGCGTATTGCACGTCGAGCGCGTGTTCGGCGTCGACGAAGGCGCAGGTGCCGCCCAGCTTTTGCATTTCAGCGACCACCTGCAGCGTCAGCGTGGTCTTGCCCGAGGATTCCGGACCGTAGATTTCGACCACGCGGCCTCGCGGCAGGCCGCCGACGCCCAGCGCGATGTCCAGGCCCAGGGAGCCCGTGGAAACCACCTGGATGTCGTGCGACACCTCGTTGTCGCCGTAGCGCATGATCGAGCCCTTGCCGAACTGCTTTTCGATCTGCGAAAGCGCGGCGGCAAGCGCCTTGGCCTTTTCCGATGCGGCGGCCTTGGTGGTTTTGTCGTCCATGTAGAGTCCTGTCTGTAACGTATCTGGTGTCTAGGGAAGTGCCGCAGGGTTAGGCGGGTGCTTTGAGCAACGGGTCAGATTATGGCATCGGATTATACTGTACATAAAACCAGTGTGCCAGTGTTTTGCACGTATACCCTGAGTGGCAAGCATGGCGCCCTATGCCAGAATGCCAGACGAACCCGGCGTTTTGTCCCCTTTGCGCCGCGGGGCCTTTTCTCACTGTAGCCCATGCGTATCCTGATCGCCGAAGACGACAGCATCCTGGCCGACGGCCTGTCCCGTTCGTTGCGCCACAACGGCTATGCCGTGGATGCGGTGCGCGACGGACTGGCGGCCGACTCGGCGCTGGCGGCCCAGGCATTCGACCTGCTCATCCTCGACCTGGGCCTGCCGCAACTGGCCGGACTGGAAGTGCTGCGCCGCCTGCGCGCCCGCAATTCCGCCCTGCCGGTGCTCATCCTGACGGCTGCCGACAGCATCGAACAGCGCGTCAAGGGCCTGGACCTGGGCGCCGACGACTACATGGCCAAGCCTTTCGCGCTGTCCGAGCTCGAGGCCCGCGTGCGGGCCCTGACCCGGCGCGGCGCGGGCGGCGGCGCCACCATGATCAAGCATGGCCGCCTGCTGTTCGACCAGACCGGCCGCGTCGCCATGGTCGACGACCAGACCCTGGACCTGTCGGCGCGCGAAGTCAGCCTGCTCGAGATCCTCCTGACCCGCAGCGGCCGCATGGTCAGCAAGACCCAGCTGGTCGACCACCTGTGCGAATGGGGCGAAGAGGTCAGCACCAATGCCATCGAGGTCTACGTCCATCGCCTGCGCAAGAAGCTGGAGCCCAGCGGCGTGAAGATCGTGACCGTGCGCGGCCTGGGCTACTGTCTTGAGCGGGACCAGGGTGCGGCGTACCTCGCAAGCTGAAGCGGCGCCGCCGGAAGCGCTGAACCAGGAAGCACTGGATGTCATGCGGGCGGGGGCCAAGGGCCCCAGCTTCGCGCCGCCGCAGCGCTCCCTGCTGGGCGAAATCCTGGACTGGATGCTGGCGCCGCTATTCCTGCTGTGGCCGATGAGCGTGGCCATCACCTATGTGGTGGCGCAGAACATCGCCAACGTGCCCTACGACCGTGCGCTGGCCAATAATCTTCATGTGCTGACGCTGCAGGTACATGCGCAGGACGGCCGGGCCGTGCTGAAGATGACCAACACCGCGCGGGAAGTACTGCACGCGGACGAGACCGATAGCGTGTTCTGGCTGGCGCTGGGCAGCCGCGGCGAATACCTGGGCGGCGACCGCGCCCTGCCCCTGCCTTCCACCGTGGGCCAGCCCCGGCCCGGCGAAGTGCAGTACGAGGACGCGACCTTGCGCGGCTTCGGGGTCCGGCTGGCGTTCACCTGGGTGGACCTGCATCTGCCCGATACCCAGCCGGCGCTGCTGATCGCGGCCGAGACCGTCGAAAAGCGCACCCAGCTGGCCAACGACATCATCAAGGGCGTGATCATTCCGCAGTTCGTGGTGCTGCCTGTCGCCGTGCTGCTGGTGTGGTTCGGGCTGTCGCGCGGGGTGGCGCCTTTGAACGCGTTGCAGCAGCGCCTGCGGGCCCGCCGGCCCGACGACCTGTCGCCCATCGACGAGCGCGCCGCCCCCACCGAGATCGCGCCCCTGGTGGCCGCGATGAACGACCTGCTGGACCGGCTATCGTCCAACGTGCAGGCGCAGCGCCGCTTCGTCGCGGACGCCGCGCACCAGCTGAAAACCCCGCTGGCCGGCCTGCGCACCCAGGCCGAACTGGCCCTGCGCGACGCCAGCCCCGAGGAAATGCAGTCCAGCCTGCGCCAGCTCGTGACCGGTTCCGAGCGCGCCACGCGCCTGGTGAACCAGTTGCTGTTGCTGGCCCGGGCCGAAAACCCCAGCGCCATCGGCATGACCCGCACGGACATCAACGCCATCGCCTACGAACAGGCCATGCACTGGGTGCCGCAGGCGCTCTCGCTGAGTACCGACCTGGGCTTCGAAGGCTCGGACCACCCGGTCGAGATCAACGGCAACCCGCTGCTGCTGGCCGAACTGCTCAACAACCTGGTGGACAACGCGCTGCGCTACACGCCGCGCGGCGGCCACATCACGGTGCGCACGCAGATCCTGGGTGCGCATGCGGTGTTGGAGGTAGAGGATTCCGGCCCCGGCATCCCGCCTGAAGAGCGCGAACGGGTGTTCGACCGCTTCTACCGCGTGCTGGGCACCCAGTCCGACGGCAGCGGCCTGGGGCTGGCCATCGTTCGGGAGATCGCCCAGAAGCACCAAGCCAGCGTCGAAATCAGCGATCACCCCACGACGTATTCGAACCTCCCCGGTATGCGGATTCGCGTGATCTTTCCGCTTTACGCCGAGTTGTCAGACCTCTCCGACGTCTCCTAGGACTATCCCTAGCCTCCCAGGGGACAGTTACTTTCAGTTTCAATTTTAAGACTCAAGTAAGTATCCCGTCAGAACCTCGTCAGCCTCACCCCCCAATGTTGCATATAGCTCAATGTCGGCTCGCCGGCGGCGGGCGCAGCACGGCGGACCACCGCCGGCCATAAAACCGAGGAGACATCATGAGCACAACAACCATGGCAGGCCGCGGTCCATCCGCGGATCCGCGCCCGATGACCAAGGATGAACGCCGCGTCATCTTTGCGTCGTCGCTGGGCACGGTTTTCGAGTGGTACGACTTCTACCTGTACGGCTCGCTAGCCGCCATCATCGCGCAACACTTCTTCTCGGGCGTGAACCCCACCGCGGGCTTCATCTTCGCCCTGCTGGCGTTCGCCGCCGGTTTCGCCGTGCGTCCGTTCGGCGCACTGGTGTTCGGCCGACTGGGCGACCTGGTCGGACGCAAGTACACCTTCCTGGTCACGATCGTGATCATGGGCCTGTCCACGTTCCTCGTGGGCGTGCTGCCCAGCTACGCCAGCATCGGCCTGGCCGCTCCCGCCATTCTGATCGTCCTGCGCCTGCTGCAAGGCCTGGCGCTGGGCGGTGAATACGGCGGCGCGGCGACCTATGTCGCCGAACACGCGCCGCATGGCCGCCGTGGCTTCTACACGTCCTGGATCCAGACCACCGCGACCCTGGGCCTGTTCCTGTCGCTGCTGGTCATCCTCGGCATCCGCACGTTCATGGGCGAAGACGACTTCAAGGCCTGGGGCTGGCGCATTCCGTTCCTGATCTCGGTCGTCCTGCTGGGCATCTCGGTGTGGATCCGGTTGCAGTTGAACGAATCGCCGACCTTCCAGCGCATGAAGGACGAAGGCAAGGGTTCCAAGGCGCCGATCGCCGAATCGTTCGGCCAGTGGAAGAACCTGAAGGTCGTGATCCTGGCGCTGCTGGGCTTGACCGCCGGCCAGGCCGTGGTCTGGTACACGGGCCAGTTCTATGCCCTGTTCTTCCTGACGCAGACGCTGAAGGTCGACGCCAACACCGCCAACATCATGATCGCGATCGCGCTCCTGATCGGCACGCCCTTCTTCGTGATCTTCGGCGCGCTGTCCGACAAGATCGGCCGCAAGCCCATCATCATGGCCGGCTGCCTGATCGCCGCAGCGACGTACTTCCCGATCTTCCAGGGCATCACGCACTTCGCCAACCCGGCGCTGGAAAAGGCCCAGGCTTCGGCGCCGGTCACCGTGATCGCGGACCCGGCCACCTGCTCGTTCCAGTTCAACCCCGTGGGCACCGCCTCGTTCACGAGCTCTTGCGACGTGGTCAAGTCGTTCATGGCCCGCAACTCGGTGAACTACAAGAACGAAGCGGCCCCGGCCGGCTCGGTCGCCAAGGTCAAGATCGGCAACGACGAGTTCGCTTCGTTCGACGGCAAGGCCCTGGCGCCCGCCGACTTCAAGGCCAAGGCCGCCGAACTGGACAAGTCGCTCACCACCGCCATCCGCAGCCACGGCTACCCCGCCAAGGCTGATCCGGCCCAGAGCAACAACGTCATGGTCGTGGTGCTGCTGACCATCCTGGTGATCTACGTGACCATGGTCTACGGCCCGATCGCCGCCATGCTGGTGGAAATGTTCCCGACGCGCATCCGCTACACGTCGATGAGCTTGCCTTACCACATCGGCAACGGCTGGTTCGGCGGCTTCCTGCCCCCGGTCGCCTTCGCCGTGGTCGCCGCCACCGGCAACATCTACGACGGCTTGTGGTATCCGATCATCATTGCAGTCATGACCCTGGTCATCGGCACGCTGTTCGTGCGCGAATCCAAGGACAACGACATCAACGCTTAAAAGGCCATCCCCCGCCGGACGGGACTGCTGCGCCCGCCCGGCCTTTCAAAAGCTCCTTATGGAGCTTTTTTTTTGCGCGCGCATTGGGGGCTATGGATAGCTCATCGTGAACGTCGCCCGGCCATTGGCCGATCCACCCTTGACCGTGGCCCCGGTTTGCACGTAGCTCGCCGACAGCGGGATCAGGAACGTGCCATTGGCGGCCGCCCCCGCGTACCAACGATTGGGGTTGTCCTGCGCAGCCGAGTCGGGGCCATAGCTGATAAGCGTCGTCCCGCTCTTGACCTGAATGCCTAAACCCTGCGCCGTTGACCCCGAGGTCAGCGACAGCACGGCCGTGCGGTTGGAAGGCGCAGTCTGGTCGGTCAAGGTCAGATGGATGTCGGTGGTGCGGCCGGCGTCGCCACCCGAGCACTGCAATGCGATGTTGAAGCTCTCGGACTTCGAAGTGCTTCCCACCCCAGAGAACTTGCTGGCTGGAATGGTGCCGAGCGGGACGGGAATGGACGGCGTGGCGACTTTGCAGGTAGGGATCACCGGCTTGACGGTGACACTGCCCCGCCAACTGTAGCGCAAGTACTGTTCAGCGCCGACCTTCCATTCCGCGAATATCCCGCTCAACGTTCCGCCGGTTGTGATCGGCCCGGTCTTCACCAGTTCGACCAGAAGGCTGTGAGTACCCATCGTGCCCGACCATGAGTCGGTGCACGAAGACGGCCACCAGACTTTGGTGCAAGATCCCGAGCTTGTGAACTTCAACCTGTAGCCGATCCCCGAAATCCCAGAATCGTAGAGATTGTTTCCCTGGTAGGTCTTCGAACCCACGAAATCAATCCTGAACGTACCGGAACTGCAGCCACCGCTACCGCCACTGGATGCATTGACAGAACCGCTCCAAAGCGTGGCGCCGACAGTAAGCGCAGGGTCGAAGGCAATAGAAGCGGGACCTTGAAGCGTGAACGCGTACGGATTCGTACAAATTGCCGCCGAGCTGTCGTTTGCAAACAAGTGCGACAGGACAATTGCGCCAGCCGCAGCCAGGAGCCGGACTGCTTTCTTCATGTTTCACCTCGCATCACGCATCACCTCGCCGAAAAGTACGAGTTCTGAGTACCGAAGACCGGCATCGACAAACCTCGATAGCGAGAGAAAAGTGTATTTTTTCGACCCGAGGCGGAAAATCAGCCCAGTCCCAGACCAAGGTCGCCGACGATAGGCCCGGTCCGAATTCGCCTATGTCGCTCCATCGCAATTGAGTCCGCACTTTCAGGACCATGTCAGACCCGCGCCATTAGACTGGGCGCTCAGATTACGGCCTTGCGCCAGATTGACCGACGATTGATCCCCCTGTCGGCCGATTGCAGGGCCAGTGTTCTGACACCGATACCGCGTTCCCCGCGAGCCTTTTATGACGCGGTATTGCGTGCTCCCGTACCGGCCCGGCCCTCAATGAGCCGGGCCGCTTTTTTTTGCCTGCGCGCGCAAAAATGGCGACCCTGCGGTCGCCATCGGCGGATCTTGCAGACAGCCCGCAGTCAGCGGCGCATGCCGACGCCGATCGCCACCACGCCGGCTACGATGGCCGCAATGCCGGCCCAGGCCGGAATCGCCACCGACTTCTCGGTCTCGGCGGTGGCCTTCACCGAACCGATCTGCAGCACGGTCTCCTCGGACTTGTAGTTGAAGCCCTTGTAGGCCAGGGCGGCGATACCCAGGCCGATCAGAATGGCGCCGATGATCTTCATTTTTTATCTCCAGTTCGACTTGCTGCGCGGACAGTAGCGCATCGGCCCGCCGCTGTCAGTGACAGAAGGTGTCGCGTCACGCTGCGGTATTGCCGCACTTCGGCAAAGCGGCCGGGTCGTATAGAATCAACCCTTTTGGCCGACGCTCATGTGGTTCAAGAATCTCAAGATTTATCGCCTCTCCTCGCCGTGGACGCTGGTCGGCGACCAGCTTGAAGAAACGCTCGCGCGGCATGCCTACCAAAGCGGCAACAACCTCGAAATGCAAAGCCTGGGCTGGGTTCCTCCGCGCGAGAACGGCGGCCTGGCGCATGTGGTCAACGGCCAGATCCTGCTGAGCCTGCGCGCCGAAAAGAAGCTGCTGCCTGGCACCGTGGTGAACCAGGTCGCCAAGGCCCGCGCCCAGGAAATCGAAGAGCAGCAAGGCTACAAGCCGGGCCGCAAGCAAATGAAGGAAATCAAGGAACGCGTCACCGACGAGCTCCTGCCGCGCGCCTTCAGCGTGTACCGCGACACGCGCGTCTGGATCGATCCGCAGAACCATTGGCTGGTGATCGACGCGGCCGCCTCGGCCAAGGCCGACGAAGTCATCGGCCTCCTGGCCAAGTGCGTGGATCCGTTCCCGCTCGAAAACCTGTACGTGGCGCAGTCGCCGGCTTCGGCCATGACCGGCTGGCTGGCCGAGGACGAGGCTCCGGCCAACTTCTCGATCGACCAGGACACCGAGCTGCGTTCGTCGGGCGAAAGCGGCGCAGCGATCCGCTACGTCAAGCATTCGATCGACGCCGATGACGTGCGCCGCCATATCCAGTCGGGCAAGCAGTGCACCCGCCTGGCCATGACCTGGGCCGACCGCATTTCGTTCGTGCTGACCGAAGGCCTGGACGTCAAGCGCGTCGCGCCCCTGGACGTGCTGAAGGAAGGCAACGAAGGCGTGGCCGCCAACGACGACGAGAAGTTCGATTCCGACATGATGCTGATGACGGGCGAATTGGCCAAGATGATGGCCGAACTGGTCGACGCGCTCGGCGGCGAAAAGAAGGTGTAAGCCGCGGGCGCCATGGCGCCAGGCAAACCGCGGGCCGCCCCTGACCGGGCGGCCTTTTTCATGCGCGCGCCGGGCCTCAGGCCGCCACGGCGCGGTCGCGGCCGGCCTGCTTGGCCTGGTAGAGCGCCTGGTCGGCGCGGTCGATCAGATAGGCATAGTCCGGGTGGCCGTCGAAGGTCGCCACGCCGATGCTGGCCGTGATATGCAGCGGCCCCGCCTCGGGGATGTTGAACACATGGCGGCGGATCTCCGCGCCCAGCTTCTCGGCCGTCGCCAGCGCGGCCTCCTGCTGCGCATCCACCAGCACCACGAGGAATTCCTCGCCGCCGTAGCGGAACACGAAATCGCTGGAGCGGCACGATTGGTGCAGCACTTCCGCAAACTGGCGCAACACCTGGTCGCCGCCCGAATGGCCGTGCTGGTCGTTGATGGCCTTGAAATGGTCGATGTCCAGCAACAGGACGGAGAATGCGCTGCGCTGGCGCCGCGCGATCGAGATTTCGCGCCCGACCACCGAGGGCAGGAAGCGCCGGTTCAGCACATTGGTCAGCGGATCGCTGCCGCTCTCGATCTCGGCCACCATGTCGAACAGGCCGTTGAGCAGATGCTTGATGCGCGCCACCAGTTCCTGCAATTCGCGCACGTGGTCCGGCATCGAGGCGGCGAGCCCCTGTTCTTCGCCCCGCATCAATTGGGGCAGCACTACCGAGTCCAACTGCGCGACGGCGTCCGTGATCTGCTGCAGGCCCGGAGCGCTTTCGAACATCGCCCCGCCCTTGTGCTGCAGCCACAGCCCGAATTCCGAGGCCGCCAGCCGCGGCAGGCTTTGCCCTGGCGCACGGTAATGCAAGCCGATCAGCACCGCCTGGCTCCATTCCAGCAAGGCGGCGCGCTGGCGTTCGCGTTCCGTGGAAATGTTCTGGCCCAGGGCGAAAAGGCGATAGGCCTCGTCGTTGCGGGCGCCGCGGCTGATGTCGCGCATGAAGGCGCGGCTCATCTGCTCGACCGCCAGGTCGAACAGATTGCACACGTACTGGGTGGCGACCGATGCGGCCATGCCGTCCAGGTCGCTGGCGCGCAGGCGCAGCGCGATCTCGTTCTTCAGGATGCGGGCGCCCGCCATCACCAGATGGATCGGAATGTGGACGCGGGCGTGCACCTCGCCCACTTTTTTCTGCGTAGCCATCAGGACGGCGATGTCGCCCTGGTCGCGCACGCACAGCAGCCCCTTGAGCCAGCGGGTCATGCCCGCGTGCAAACGGCTGGATACGATGTCGTGGGACAGGCGGGGGCCGGCTTCGGCGTCGGCCAGCAGCGTGGAATAAAAGGCGTCGACCAGGGCGGACAGGCTGTCGCCCACCACTGCGGCGACCTGCCCGCGCGTATAGGCGTCAACCGACTGGTAGACCGCTATCCAGGCCTGCTCGTCGGATGCGCTCAGGTAGCACGCCTGGCCGGATGCGCCGGCGTGCCGATCGGAAGATGGCGCGACGCCAACACTGCTAGTAGACATAGATAATCCGTCCGTAGGCCCTACGGCGTGTCCGGAAACGACACGCGACAGAAAAAGCCAGCGCGGATTATGCTTGAAAACCCCGGCTCCAGGCCGCGTAGCGGCTGGAGTCCAAGGGGTATTCGACCCGGCGCCGCGCGCTTATTCGAGTCCGTGGAAAGCGGAATCGTCCGGACCCACGTGCGACGGATGCTGCCAGGTCACGTCGCGCAAGGAGTGCTGCACCAGGCCCTCCACGCCCAGCAGCACTGCGAAGATCGCCATGCGGATGGGAATGCCGTTATCGGTCTGGCGGAAGATGGCCAGGCGCGGATCGTGGTTCAGGTCCACGCTCAGGTCGTTGGCGCCGGGACGGCTGTCGCGCGGCAGCGGGTGCATCACGATGGTATCGGGGCCGCAGTAGGCGTCGATGATGGCGCGGCTGATCTGGAAATCCGGCGTGTAGCCTTCGTTTTCTTCGTTGGCGAAGCGCTCTTTCTGCACGCGCGTCGCGTAGATCACGTCGGCGCCGGCCAGGCCTTCGGCCAGCGTGCTCTTCTGCTCGATGATGTTGCCGTTGCGGCTGGCCTGCTCGATGATGTAGGCCGGCATTTCCAGGCCCTTGGGCGACACCAGCGAGAACTTCACGTTCTTGTAAAGCGCCATCAGCTTGATGAGCGAGTGCACGGTGCGGCCGTACTTCAGGTCGCCGACCATGGCGATGTGCGCGCCGTCCAGCAGTTTGCCCAGGCGCGAGAACTCGGTCAGGATCGTGTACAGGTCCAGCAGGGCCTGGCTAGGGTGTTCGCCCGGGCCGTCGCCGCCGTTGACCACGGGGATGTTGGTGGCGCGCGCGAATTCCGCGACCGAACCCTGGTCCGGATGGCGGATGACCATGGCGTCGACGTAGCCGCTCATGACGCGGCTGGTGTCGTAGATCGACTCGCCCTTGGCCATGGACGAGAACGTGAAGCCGGTGGTGTCGCAGACCGAGCCGCCCAGGCGGCAGAATGCCGAACCGAAGCTCACGCGGGTACGGGTGCTGGCCTCGAAGAACAGGTTGCCCAGCACCGCGCCTTCCAGCACGCGCGACACTTTCTGGCGGCGGGCGATGGGCTGCATCATGTCGGCCACGCGGAACAGGTCCTCGACCGATTCACGGGTGAACTGGTCCACCGACAGCAGCTGGTGCTTGCCTTCCACGGCGATGCGGTCACGCAGCGGACCTTCTTGTACGCTTTGCGTATATTTTTCCAGCAAAACACCGTTCTGGACGATTTCGCTCACGAAGCGCTGCACCACTTCCGGCATGGCGCGGAATTCCTGCGAGCCCTCGGGCAGCAACCAGGTATCAAGCGCCCGGCGTTTGACGCCGATGCGGGTCGCGAACACGTCGCGGGTGAGATTCAGGCGCCGCATGGCGTCGCGCAGGAAGGCTTGCTGGGAAATGGTCATGACGGGCCCCGAACAGGAGATTTATATACGCACTGCGCATATTATTCTCAACGCAAATTCAAGTCCAACACTTTTGCGCACACGGGTTTACCCGCAACTACCGCCTCGCATAGGCGGTCGTCGTCTGAGGCGCATCCGTGACCGCCTGTCCAGCCGCCAGCCAGCAGGCGGCGCAGAAGGCAAGCGCACTGATCAGATAACAAACCATGGCCAAAAGCTGCGCGGGCCAGTGGGCACGCGTCAGATGTCCGGTGTAGCCCTGGCGCAACAGGCTGACCTGCGCCAGGTAGGCAAACAGAATTCCCAGGCAGGCGGCCAGCAGGCCGCCGAGCAGCAGCGCCAGCGGCAGTTGCAGATCCGGCGCGGCGATATCGCCGCCGACCACGCCCAGCGAAAACCCCGTCAGGACCAGCGCCGCGCCCCCATTGAGCCAGCCCAGGAAGCGGAACGCCCCCGCCAGCAGCGAGAACGACAGGCCGCTAGCACGGATCTGCTGGGCGCGGGCATCCATGGATCAGCCTTCGCCGCCCTTGCGGCAGACCGGCGTTGCGCTCTGGATGGAGGCGCGGGCAGCGGCGATTTCAGCAGCGTCCCAACGCCCTTCGCCCAAGACCGTGATGGTTACCTTGGCGGTGGAGGGGCTGGCGCTTTCGGCGGCAATCAGTTCCAGCACCTTGGCGGGTTCCGTCACCTTATAGAGCTGCACTTCGTCCGGCGCACCCTTTTCGCCCTTCACGTGGCGCCAGGCATAGGCGACGTTATAGGCGTGCTGCACTTGCACGTGGCAGGTGCGCACGTACTCGCCGGCCCGGCGGAAAGCCGCTTCGTAGTTGGTATTGACGGTGAAGGTCTCCGTGACGACGGCATCGGATTCGTAGACCCCTTTGCTCGCGCAGCCGGCCAACAAGGCCGCAAACGCCATTCCCAACCACAAAGACTTGCGCATGACACTTCCCACGATCGAATTCAACTCCGCGAATTATGCCAGGGGGAAAGCCCTCGCACCGCCTCCCGCTTGCAGCCCCTCCCTACGTAGCGCGCCAACAAAAAAGCCGCGAGAGGGATGCCAAGGCATGTCTCGCGGCTTCCAGGCCGGATTGCGGCGCAGGGCGCGGGCCTACTTGGTGGCGGCGCCCTCTATCTTCTCGCCGCCCCGCTGGATGTCCTTGCCTGCCCCCGCTACGGTGTTGCAACCGGCCGAGAGCGCGGCGATCGAAAGCAACATGACGAGAAAGACTTTGTTCTTCATAGACATCTCCTGTCTGGGCTTGGAAAGTGAAGCCAGCATACCCCAAAGACCCTCATTTGCGCATCGACCGGACCGGCTCGCGGCGGCTCCCCTATGGGAGGCTGAGCCGGGATCAAACGCCGTTGGAAAGGCTTGCGTTCGCCTGTCGCGCATTTAGCGCCAATCGATTAGGATGCGGACATGACCAAGAAACACACATCGCAAAGCGCCGGCTCGGCCCACCAGGGCTGGGGCTGGGAACAGCCGCAGTGCCGCGGGCAGGCGGCTTTGGCGCTCTTCATCGACGATCTCCATCGCATTTTGCAGGCGCATGCCGCTGGCAAGCTGGCTGAAAGCAGCACGCTCGCCGACGCGCAGCAGAACGTGAACGAATTGCTGGCCCGCTACAACGAAATTGGCGCCGCACCGGATATTTTCCTCGGCCAATCGGTCGAACTCAAAGAGGGCGTCGACCGCGATGGGGTGTCCCATACGGTACCGATTTTTTCGGCACGCCTGAAAAAGTCATTGGTATCGATGCTGGGCCAAGGCCCGGCCTGAAACGCCGCCCGGCTTGCCTGCAGGCTCAGGGCCATAACCAGAACAGTCACCACAGGAGACCGCACAATGAAGAATACCGACAACGTCGTAGAGTTCCTGCGCCTGCTGTCGCTGGATGTCTCCCTGGGAGCCGCCGCCCAGCATGCGGCCAGCCAGGCAGACGCGCCGCTGGCCCTGGCCCGCCTGGCCACCGCTCACGGCTTGCCTTGCAACGCATCGGACTGGTCGGCCTTTGCCCGCAGCTGCCTGGACAGCTCCGACCTGACCGAACAGACCGCAGTCCCCGAAGAAGCCACCATCTGGCAACTGGTGCAGGATCCCGCGCACGGCACGGACATTCCGGCCAGCGCGATTACCCGCGTCATCGGCATCGTCACGCAGCCGGAAGGGGGCGAACCCGTCGTGGGCCACGTCGTCGGCGATCTGGCGCCGCGCGCGCCGCTGGGCCTGACGCCCTATTCCTCGGGCTCCTGAGCTCATGCGGCTTCAGGCATCCGCCTGGCCGCGCCCACCCGATCGCAAGAATTCAATCGCCCCGGCCGCGGCGGCCACGCCGCTCGCCATGCAGGCCGTCAGCAGATAGCCGCCTGTCGGCGCCTCCCAATCCAGCATTTCCCCTGCGCAGAACACGCCTGGGATTTCGCGCAGCATCAGGCCGGAATCCAGCGCGGCGAACGACACGCCGCCTGCGGTGCTGATCGCTTCGTCGATAGGCCGCGCACGCAGCAGACGCAGCGGCAAGGCCTTGATGCGCAGGCCCAGCAGTTCGGGGGCGCGGAAATCTTCCGCCGAGGCGCATTCGCGCAGCAACCCCGCCTTGACCCCGGTCAGCCCCAACCGGCTTTGCAGATGGCTGGACATTGACCGCGAGCCGCGCGGGTGCGTCACGGCAGCCATCACTTTCTCCTGCGACCAGTCCGGAGCCAGATCCAGCATGGCGACGGCATGGCCTTGGGCATCGATACGGTCGCGCAGCGGCGCGGACAGGGCATACACCAGGCTGCCTTCTATGCCGGTTTCCGACACGACGAACTCTCCCTGACGGGCGGGAGCCACGCCGGCTGCGGTTTCGCAGGCCATGGCCACGGATTTCACGGGCTGTCCCGCATAGCGTTCGCGAAAATGATCCGACCACGCCACGTCGAATCCGCAATTGGCCGGCCGTAGCGGCGCGACCGTAACGCCGTGCGCTTGCAGGCCGTCGACCCAGGCGCCATCCGATCCCAATTTGGCCCAGCTGCCTCCGCCCAGCGCCAGCACCACGGCGTCAGCCGCGTAGCACTGCTCGCCCTCGGGCGTATCAAAGCGCAGCGCGCCCGGGCCAGGCCGGGAACCCGCCGGCCATCCCAGCCAGCGGTGCCGCATGTGCAGGCGCACGCCGCCGGCGCGCAGCCTGGCCAGCCAGGCCCGTAACAGGGGCGCCGCCTTCATCTCCTGGGGAAAAACCCGGCCGGACGAACCCACGAAGGTCTGGATGCCCAGTCCGTGGGTCCATTCCCGCAATCCGTCCGCGTCCAGCGCCTGCAGCCAAGGCGCGACATGGGACGCGCGGTCGCCGTAACGCGCCAGGAACGGCTCGGCCGGCTCGCTGTGGGTCAGATTCAGGCCGCCCCGCCCCGCCATCAGGAACTTGCGGCCGACCGATGGCATCGCATCGAACACATCCACCTGCACGCCTTGCGCGCTCAGGCGCTCGGCGGCCATCAGACCGGCGGGGCCGCCGCCGATGACGGCGACGCGCGCGACAGCTGGACTCATGGCGTCGGCGCCTTCAGGCCGCAGGAATGGATACGCGTAGCACTAAGCATGGGGAACGGACCGGGAGGGAATGGCAAAACAGGGGCGGGCACGCCAGGGAGGGAAAAGATTGTCGCATAGCCGGACCGTCGTGCAGGAGGGAAGCAATAAACGCCCCAGTGGGGCGTTTATTGACCGGCGTTACCAAGTCATTGTTCTGGCAGGGAAAACCCGAAATGCGCAGAGGCTATCCCAAGGCTTGTCCACAGTTGCTGTGGGTAATTCAACCTGGGCTCGCGGCCAGGATTCAGGCGTGGGCGGCCGACTGCATCGGGCCGGACCAGGGTTCGGCGTCGATCTGGAAACGCAGTTCCTGGTATTCGCCATCCACCGAGACGGACGGCAACAGGCCCGCGCCCAGCGCCTGCCCCAGCGCACGGCGGCAAAGGGTTTCAGGATCGTCGGGCAAGGACTGGAACACCCCGTCCGGTATGCGCAGGCGCAGCATCGCCTGGGGATCGCCACGTTCGGCGGGCCTGCCGATATGGATATGGGCGGGATAGCCATGGGGGCACCAGATGCCCACGTGGTACTTGCCGTCAGCGCCCGTATCGGCGACATAGCCGGGATGATCGTATTTTGCTGTTCCCATGGACCCTCCTCGAGTGCGGCAACCTAGCGCGCGTGACCCATGGTAGCGCAGGGCTGCGGGCCTGTGCGGCCGTGAACACCAGGGAAAGTCCGGACTGGAACAAAGGTTTGACGCAGAGCAAGCGGCGCGGGAAATCCTGCCGCAAGACGAAAAAAAGCCGCGATGAATATCGCGGCTTTCTTCTGCTTGAAACTGGTTGCGGGGGCAGGATTTGAACCTACGACCTTCGGGTTATGAGCCCGACGAGCTGCCAGACTGCTCCACCCCGCGTCTGATGTGTGAATCATACATCATTTTGAAATCTTGTGCAGCGCACCGAGGGAATTTTTTCGGCTTCTGGCCAAATCCAGCCGAAAAAATGCGGCCGCTGCCTGAAAAAAAAGCTGCGCATAGCCCGGTACGTCCAGGCATATCACCTCGGCCTGGCCGATGGCCGTGACCTGCGCCACGCCGCCGTAGCCCAGGCCATGCCCCTCACCCGCATTAATGCGCACCGATACCGCGCGAGGCAGTCCGCCCGCGGCTTCCGGGCCATTCACGGGTTCCTCGATCCGCACGCTGCCGCTGACGCACACCAGCGTGGCGCCGGCGCGCAGGACCAGTTTCCGGCTGGCGCCGGCGGCAAGTTCCAGGCGGCGGGCCTGGGCATCTGGGGTGTAAGTCGCAATCATCGTCGTCTCCTGTGGGACAACTACAGACTACGCGCGCCCTGCTATGCGCAACAGTCACACCCCTGAGGTTTCTGTACCGATGCAGATCCTCGATTTCGTCGCTGTTATGGTGTACTTTGCTTAAATCTGTGCCTAGTCTCACACCAACCTCGGGGAGCATGATCGGCGCATGGATCCGCAACCGCTCTATCTACGCCTGGCCAACCATTACCGGCGCGCCATCCAGACCGGCGTGCTGGCGCCCGCCCAGCGCATGCCCTCGGTCCGCACGCTAGTGCGCACCCACCACGTCAGCCTGTCCACGGCCTTGCAGGCCTGCCGCCAGCTGGAAGACGACGGCCTGATCGAAGCGCGGCCCCGCTCGGGCTACTTCGTGCTCAAGCCCCGCCGCAACACCATCCCGCCCGTGGACGAGCCGGACATCCGCCAGGCACTGGGCGCGGCGCAATACGTAGGCATCCACGATCGGGTCTCGGACTTCGTGGCCAAGTGCGAAGCGCATCCGGTCAGCGCCAACTTCGCCCTGGCCGCGGCAGTGCCCGAAGCCTATCCGCTGGAAGAACTTAAGCAGGCCATGATCCGCGCTCTGCGCCAGTCGCCGCAGGTGCTGGTCAGCCCGGTCCCGCCGCAGGGCCATCCGGACCTGCGCACCGTGCTCGCCCGCCGCGCACTGGCCAACGGCATCAACGCCACGCCGGACGACGTCATCGTCACGCATGGCTGCATCGAGGCGCTGAACCTGGCGCTGCGCGCGGTGGCGCGGCCAGGCGACACAATCGCGGTCGAATCGCCCGCCTACTTCGGCCTGCTGCAGATCCTGGAAAGCCTGGGCATGCGGGCGCTGGAGATTCCCACCAGCCCGCAGCACGGCCTGTCGATCGAAGCGCTGGACCTGGCGTTCCAGACCCACGGCAACATCCGCGCCGTGGTGGTGGTGCCCAATTTCCAGAACCCGCTGGGCTGCGTCATGCCCGACGCGGAAAAGGCGCGGCTGGTTGCGCTGTGCGAACGCCAGCAGGTGCCCCTGATCGAAGACGACACCTACGGCGCGCTGACGGACGACGACACGCCGCTGGCCGCCGCCAAGTCCTGGGACGCAACCGGCAACGTCATCTATTGTTCGTCCATGCACAAGACGCTGGCGCCCGGCATGCGCCTGGGCTGGCTGCTGGGCGGCCGCTGGAAGACCCGCATCGCCATGCTGAAGTTCGCGCAGAGCCGGCCCAACGAACCATTGGCGCAAATTGCCGTGGCCGAGTTCATGGGCTCGCGCGCCTACGACCGCCATCTGTCGCGCCTGCGCCGGCACCTGAAGATGCAGCGCGACCAGACGGCCGAGACCATCGCTGCGCACTTCCCTTCCGGCACCCGCCTGAGCGTGCCGCAGGGCGGCATGCTGCTTTGGGTGGAGATGCCCGACGGACGCTCGGGCATGGACGTGTTCGAAGCCGCGCTCCGGCAAGGCATACGGGTCGCGCCGGGCGCCATGTTCTCCAATGGCACACGCTACAACCATTTCCTGCGCATCAGCTGCGGACAACGCACCACGCCCGAGATCACCGCTGCGCTGCAAACGCTCGCGCGCATCGTGGGCGAGCGGCCCAGATGAATCCCGCCCTGCACCAGTTCATCGTCGACTACGGCCTGTGGGCGGTGCTGGCCGGCACGCTGCTCGAAGGCGAAAGCGTGGTCGTTTTCGCCGGCTTCCTCGCACACCAGCACCTGCTGCACCTGCCCTATGTGGTGCTGTGCGCGTTCGCCGGTTCATTCCTTGCGGACCAGGCCCTGTTCCTGCTGGGCCGCCGCTATCGCGATCATCGCTATGTCCGGCGCATCCGCGAGAAGCCCGCTTTCGAAAAGGCCTTGGCCGCGGTGGACCGCTATCCGCACGGCTTCATCCTGAGCCTGCGTTTCTTGTACGGCCTGCGCACGGTGGGGCCAGTGGCGCTGGGCGTGTCGAATGTGCCGCCGCTGCGCTTCCTGGTGCTCAACGCCATCGCCGCCGCCATCTGGGCGGTGTGCTTCAGCACCCTGGGCTATCTGTTCGGCCAGACGATCGAATCCATGCTGGGACGCCTGCACGGCGTCGAGACCAAGCTGGCCGTGGCCATCGCGATCGGCGTGCTCATCTGGCTGGCTTATCACCTGCTGGGCAGGCGCCGCAAATAACTGCGCTCAGACCACCAGCTTGCCGCTGGCGCGCAGCACATAACGGCGCCGCGCGTTGCGGTACCAGCGGCCCACCAGGGGCAAGCGCGCCAGGCGGCGCAGGATGGGGTGGCGCTGGTCGAAGTCGTGCCAGGCCTTGAAGCCATGCCCCATGCGCTCCCAGCTCTGGCGCGCCTCGGGGGAAAGTTTGCCGGGGTCGAACGCCGCCAGCTTTGCTGCTTCCGAGACGCGCATCGCGATCGATCCGCCCCGGCATTCCAATGAATACTGATTCCGCATGGGGCCGCATATTACCCGGCTTGCGTGACCTGCGGCAGCGTGCAGCAAACGCTGCCGCAGCGAGCAAATGGAGCCAGCTTTGACCGCCCCATGCAAGCCTTTGTAATTAAAGGAAAATGAACATCTATGCCCGCACTATCCCAAGGCTTGTCCACAGAAGTTGTGGGTAACTCCCGCAAGCCTGGACCCGCAAGCCAGCCTATTTCAAGGCGCCCAGAATCATGTCGCGCACGCTCTCGAAACCGGCCACGTACTGCGGATTCTCGGAGCGGGCCAGCAGGCTGGAATAGTTCTGTTCGAGCTGGGCTTCGATGGCCTCGCGCAGGCCGGGAGAAGCCTTGGCCAGATGCAGCATCGACAGCACGGTCGAATTCAGCGCATCGATGCGGCCGCCTTGATGCGAAATGGTATGCACGATGACGGCGATTTGTTCCTGGATGTCCATGTGTAAGCCTCCTGGCATTGAAGTCGGCGCAAATCCTAGCACGGCGCCACGCCGGCCCATGCTAGGCAAGCCCTGCGCGCCGCGCTAGCATGAAGCGTAGCCGCAGAGGCACGGCGGCGCACGTCACCGGCTCCGTCTCCAGGGCTGCGCGCCCGCGAGCATCCGGTGCAACCGGAGGCCTCCGATGAAGACGATCCAGAACTACGTTGCGCCGGACGCCCAGTCCATGCGGCGCCTGCAGGACCGGCTGGGATACAGCGACGCGCGCATGGCGGAGCTGGCCGGACTCGACGCAGCCATTCCCTGGCACAGTTTCATCGGCGGCCCCGAACCGCGCTCGCTGGGCCGCCAGCGCCTGTTCTACGTGGCGGCCCGCCTCACCTTGGACGAAGCGCAATGGCAACGCGTGCTGGCGGCCATGCATGACCTGGGCGCGCGTTTCGATTATCAGGACACCCGGCATCCCGACGCCCTGCCTACGCCGGAACCCGTCGCCGACGAAGAGCGCAAGTTCGGCATGTTGCTGGTCAGCCGTAACGGCTCCTTCCACGAAATGGAGCAGTTGCGCGAATTCGCGCATTTCGCGCACGAGGCCGATGTCAGCCGCTATGTGCATTCGGCCTTCTACGATAGCGACATCGATCTGTGCCGCTTCAGCTTCGCCGACCACGACGGCCTGGACGATGCCAGCCGCGACCGCATCTTCGATGCCGCGCGCAAAACCATCACGCGCTTCGAGTTCGACGGGCGCATCTATCAAGGCGGCATTCCGCCCGAATCCGATGGCTAGCGCCCGGCGCCATGCTGGCGTGCGAGGGCCGGCTGCGCATTGACGCGGGCAGGCCCGGGCCTGTACCGTCGGCACTCGCGCCCTCTCGCTCCATGCCGCCCATTTCCGTATGAACGAACGACTCGACGCCATCGACCGGCAACTGCTCAGCCTGCTGCAAGCCAATGCGCGCGAACCCGCGGCCATCCTGGCGCGCAAGCTCGGCCTGGCCCGTACCACGGTGGTGGCGCGCATTGCGCGGCTCGAACGCGAGCACATCGTGGCGGGCTATGGCGTGCGCCTGGGGCGCTTGCTGGAAGAAGCGGCGGTGCGCGCCTATTGCTTCATCAGCGTGCTGCCCAAGACTCCCGCCGCGGTCATACGCGAACTGGAGAAGATGCCCGAAGTCGAGGAGGTCTCCTCGGTCAGCGGCCCCTACGATTACCTCATCTTCCTGCGATGCGAAACCCACGAACAGCTGGACGAACTGCTGGACCGCATCGGCCTGATCGACGGGGTCAAGCAGACCCAGACTTCCATCGTCCTGAGCCGCAAGCTCGACCGCCGCAGCGCCGTGGCCGCGCCATGAAATGATGGTGTAATTGAGGTAATCGCCATTCCAGGACGCCTCATGTTTGCACGCCTTGCCCCCGCCGCCGTATTGCTTGCCCTGCTGACCGCCTGTTCCAGCATGAGCGAGGTCACGCCCGCCGGCAAGGACACCTACAGCGTCACCCACAGCTCCGGCTCGCAGATGATGACCTGGGTGGAAATCAAGAACCAGGCCCTGCTGCGGGCCGAACAGTATTGCCAGTCGATCGACCGCAAGCTGGTCAAGCCCAAGATCACCTCCAACCACGCGACCGGCCTGGGCCCCAAGCGCGCCACCGTGACCTTCGAATGCGGCGTCATCGAGCCGCCCAAGAATTCCTCGAAGTAAGGCGGCGGCCCACCCAGATCCGCAACACAACCTCAGTCCCCGCATCGTGAACACCTCCCTGCCCGTAGGCATCACCATGGGCGATGCCGCCGGCATCGGTCCCGAAATCGTCGTCAAGGCCTACGCGCAAGGCCTGAACGCGCCTTGCGTGGTGTATGGCGATGCGGGCGCGCTGCGCCGCGCCGCCGCCCAGCTGGGCGCAAGGCTGGAGATCGTCGAGGTCGCCGACGTCGGCCAGGCAGCGCCGGGCGCGGACCACATTAACGTCATCGCCTGTAGCCCCGCCCTGCCCGCCGACCTGCCCCTGGGGCAGATCAGCGCGGCCGCGGGACGCGGCGCCTACGATTATGTCTGCGCCGCCATCGACGACGCGCAGGCCGGCCGCATCCGCGCCATCGTCACCGCGCCGCTGAACAAGAAATCCATGCATGCCGCCGGCATCGACTATCCCGGCCACACCGAGATCCTCGCGGAACGCTCGGATACGCAAGACTTCGCGATGATGCTGGCCAACGACGAGTTGCGCGTGCTGCTGGTGACCATACACGTGGCGCTGGCCGACGTGATCGCGCGCATCACGCCGCAGGCGGAACTGACTGCCATGCGGCTGGCCGACCAGGCCTGCCGCCAGATGGGCATCGCCCAGCCGCGCGTCGCGGTCGCGGGCCTGAATCCGCACGCGGGCGAAGGCGGCAAGTTCGGCCGCGAAGACATCGACATCATCGAGCCCGCAATCGCCGCTGCCCGCGCGCAAGGCATAGACGCGAGCGGGCCCTGGCCCGGCGACACGATCTTCATGCGCGCCCGGCGCGGCGAGTTCGATATCGTGGTGGCGCAATACCACGACCAGGGACTCATTCCGGTCAAGTACCTGGGCCTGGACCACGGCGTGAACGTGACGGTAGGCCTGCCTTTCGTGCGTACCAGCGTGGACCACGGCACTGCCTTCGACATCGCGGGCAAGGGCCTGGCCGACCATGCCTCGCTGGTCGCGGCGTTCGACCTGGCGCTGGCCATGACGCCCTGAGCGCCGTGCTGCGGCGCTGCTGCGACCTGCAGCGCTGACAACTGGCTGTCAGGAAGCAAGACGTCCCGGGGACTACAATACTGCCCGTTTACGGCGCCCGCGGCGCTTTCCGTCCGCCCTCCCCCTTCCATCCCTCATGTCACGCCTTGCCCGCCTTCTTCCCGATCGCTTCACCCTCTATCTGATCTGCACCGTCATCATCGCCAGCATCGTGCCCGCTCATGGGCAAGGCGTGGTGGTGTTCGGCTGGATCACCAACATCGCGGTCGGCCTGCTGTTCTTCCTGCACGGCGCGCGCCTGTCGCGCGAGGCCATCATCGCCGGCCTGACGCACTGGAAGCTGCACCTCACGATCTTCTCCGCGACCTTCCTCATGTTCCCGCTGCTGGGCCTGGCGCTCAAGCCGGTGCTGGAACCGCTGGTCACGCCCGAACTCTATCTGGGCATCCTGTTCCTGTGCTGCCTGCCCGCCACGGTGCAATCGGCCATCGCCTTCACCTCGATGGCGCGCGGCAACGTGCCGGCTGCCGTGTGCAGCGCCTCCGCCTCCAGCCTGCTCGGCATCTTCATCACCCCGCTGCTGGTGGGCACGGTGGTCGCCAACGCGGGCAGCGCGCCGATCTCGTTCGACGCCGTCGGCAAGATCATGCTGCAACTGCTGTTGCCCTTCGTGCTGGGCCAGTTCGCCCGTCGCTGGATCGGCGCCTGGGTGCACAAGCGCAAGGCCATGCTGAAGTTCGTCGACCAGGGCTCCATCCTGCTGGTGGTCTACACGGCGTTTTCTGAAGCCATCAACGAAGGCCTGTGGAGTTCGACCCCGATCCCCGCGCTGGCCGGCCTGGTGGTGGCTTGCGCCGTCATCCTGGCGCTGGCGCTGGGTCTGTCGGCCCTTGCCGGCCGCGTGTTCGGCTTCAATGTCGAAGACCGCATCACGCTGCTGTTCTGCGGCTCGAAGAAAAGCCTGGCCAGCGGCATTCCGATGGCGCAGGTGCTGTTCGCCGGCCACGCCGTGGGCGCGATCGTGCTGCCGCTGATGCTGTTCCACCAGATCCAGCTGATGGTGTGCGGCGTGCTGGCCGCGCGCTTCGGCAAGCGTCCCGAGGCGCAAGCCTGAAGCGGGTTCGCAGCTGCAATGAAAAACCGCGCCGAGGCGCGGTTTTTTCTTGGAGCGGACAGGTTCAGTACATGTCGCGCGGCTGCGCGCCCGAGAAGTTCAGGAAGCGCGTGCTGGAGCCCTGGAAGGTCAAACGCACGGAACCAATGGGACCGTTACGCTGCTTGCCGATGATGATCTCGGCGGTGCCCTTGTCCGGCGAATCGGGGTTGTAGACCTCGTCGCGGTAGATGAACAGGATCACGTCCGCGTCCTGTTCGATAGCGCCGGATTCGCGCAGGTCGCTCATCACGGGGCGCTTGTTGGGACGCTGTTCCAGGCTTCGGTTCAGCTGCGACAGCGCGATCAGCGGGCAGTTCAGTTCCTTGGCCAGGCCCTTGAGCGAGCGGCTGATTTCCGACACTTCGGTGGCCCGGTTTTCGCCCGAGCCATTGCCCGACATGAGCTGCAGGTAGTCGATGATGATCAGGCCGAGCTGGCCGCATTGGCGCGCCAGGCGGCGCGCGCGCGCCCGCACTTCCATCGGGCTGAGCGCCGGCGATTCGTCGATGTAGACCTGCGCGTCCTGCATCAGCTGGACTGCGTGGGTCACGCGTGGCCAGTCCTCGGCGATCAGCTTGCCGGTCCGCATGCGATGCTGGTCCAGCAGGCCCACGGAGCCCAGCATACGCATGGCCAGCTGGACCGCGCCCATTTCCATGGAGAACACCGCCACCGGCAGCCCTTCCTCGATGGCGACGTGTTCGCCGATGTTCATCGAGAACGAGGTCTTGCCCATGGACGGGCGGCCGGCCACGATGATCAGGTCGCCGCCCTGCATGCCCGAGGTCATCTTGTCCAGATCGGTGAAGCCCGTGGGCACGCCGGTCACGTCGGAGGTGCTCTCGCGGTGATAGAGCTCGTCGATGCGCTCCACCACCTGCGTCAGCAGCGGCTGGATTTCCTGGAAGCCCGCGGCGCCGCGTGCGCCTTCCTGGGCGATCTGGAACACCTTGGACTCGGCCTCGTCCAGCAGTTGGCGCGCTTCCTTGCCCTGCGGGCTCATGGCGGCCGCGGAGATCTCGTCGGCGATCGCGACCAGCTTGCGCAGCATGGCGCGCTCGCGCACGATCTCGCCATAACGGCGGATGTTGGCGGCCGACGGCGTGTTGTGGGCCAGCGCGTTCAAATAGGCCAGGCCGCCGGCATCCTCGGCCTTGCCGGCGCTGACCAGCGACTCGTGGACGGTGATGACGTCCGCCGGGCGCGCCAGCCCGATCAGGCGGGCAATATGGTGCCAGATAAGCCGGTGGTCGTGCCGGTAGAAATCCTCTTCGACCAGCACGTCGGCGATGCGGTCCCAGGCTGCGTTGTCCAGCAGCAGGCCGCCCAGAACCGACTGTTCCGCCTCGATGGAATGGGGGGGAACGCGCAGGTATTCGAGCTGGGAGTCGGCAGGTGTATTCATGACTTCAATAGTAACGGCTGCAGGATGTCCGCGACGCGGAAGAATCCCTGGATATCGCGCGAGGGCAATCGGCCCAGCACCACGCGCAAGGGCGCGGCAATGCCGCAGAGCACGCGCGCCAGGCGCGTCAGGCGGGCTCGGACCTCGGGGTCGGGGTTGCTTTCGAAATAGACTTCGAACGCCAGTTTACCCAGCGTGCGGGCCACGTCGTCCGGCAATTTACGCAAAGACACCAGAGAGGCCAGCATCTGGAACAGGTCATAGGCCTGGGCCAGCGGGCGCGACAGGGTCGAACCGATGTTCTCTTCGAAATCGATGCGCCACAGCTCGCCGTCCTGCAGGGTGATGTTGCGGATCTGGGCGCCGCCATGCCACATGCCGCGGGCATGGAAAGCGGCCAGATCTGCTGCCGCGGCGCGCGCCAGCCACAAGCGGGACGTCGTGTCCTCGTTGCGGATCAGGTCGGCCAGGTCTTCGCCCACGTATTCCAGCACCAGCAGGCCTTGCTCCTGCCACCAGACCTCGGGCACGCGGCAACCGGCCTTGAGCAGTTGCGCCAGGCGCTGCGACTCGTGCGTCAGGCCGTTGCGCAGCAACACGCCCGGACGTGGAAACTCGCCGAGGAAAATCTTGCATCCCACGCCCAGGAACAGGGCGCGCACATAGCGCAGCGCGTAGCTCACGCCCTGACCGATGCCGGGACGGCGGCGCTTGATGATGCAGCGCACGCCATCTATCGTCACATCCCTCACCGAAGGTTCACGCGACGCATCCACGCTATCCAACCAGGCTCGCAGGCCGGGGGGCGCGTTGTGGTGAACGGGGGGCTGAGTCAAGACGTCCTCTGAGGAATGCGGCGCGGGGCCTGGATCGTGGAGTCCGAAGACTACACGCAATACGCGATGGACAAAAAGAAAAAAAGCCGGCGCGCGGGCCGGCTTCTTTTTTACTGCGGGTACCGGCTTAGGACAGTTCGCCTTCGACCAGGATCGTCACGTCGACCAGGACGTCGGCGTGCAGGGCAACCTGGGCCGGGAACTCGCCGATCGACTTCAGCTGGCCGTTGGGCAGGCGGATTTGCGCCTTTTCCACGGCTTCGAAGCCGGCCTTGCGCAGGCCTTCAGCGATGTCGGCGTTGGTGACCGAGCCGAACAGGCGGCCGTCGACGCCAGCCTTCTGGACGATCTTCAGCTGGAAGCCGGCGACGCGCTCGCCCAGAGCCTGGGCGGCGGCCAGCTTTTCAGCCTGGGCCTTTTCCAGTTCGGCGCGGCGCGCTTCGAATTCCTTCAGGGCGGCGTCGGTTGCGCGACGGGCCTTGCGCTGGGGAATCAGGAAGTTGCGAGCGTAGCCATCACGCACGCGGACGACTTCGCCGAGGTTACCCAGGTTGACGACTTTTTCGAGCAGAATAACTTGCATTTCAGTGCCCCGGATTAGTTGTGGTTGTCGGTGTAAGGCAACAGGGCCAGGAAGCGCGCGCGCTTGATGGCGGTGTCCAGCTGACGCTGGTAGATTGCCTTGGTGCCGGTCAGGCGAGCCGGGATGATCTTGCCGTTTTCTTGCACGAAGTCGCGCAGGGTGTCCAGATCCTTGTAGTCGATCTCTTCCACGCCGGCAGCGGTGAAGCGGCAGAACTTACGACGCTTGAAGAGCGGGTTCTGCTGCGTGAATTTGCGTTTTTCCTTGCGTTTTCCGAAGAAAGCCATGATATGTGCCTCTTTGTTTGAGGGGGCCGGGTTCTACCCAAAACGGGCCCAAACCCCCATAACCTATCCGTAATCAGAAGGCGCTCATCGCGCCTCTTGCCCAATTCCCTTCAAGCCACCAGCGGATCGCGCCCTGCGCTGCCGCTGATCCTGCGTGCCTGCTGCAAATGCAGCTTGACCTTCACCGAGTCCTTGCGGGTGGGAGCCAGAAACCCCTGCACCAGCAATTCGGACCCTAGCGCGGTGTCCTTCAGCAGCAACGCCAGATCGCCCAGTGCCACGGCCGCGATAGTCAGTTCGACGCGGCGCGGGTGGCCTGCTTCGATGACTTCGGACTCGTGCGCCAGCACCATTTCCAGTGCGGGCAAACCGGCGGGAGTGTGGCGCAAAGGCTCGCATTCGAGAACGCGGGCGCTGAGTTCCAGCTTGTTCATCCTGCCAGGCACCGAGGGGACTTCATGGGATGAGCTCTGCGTGAGCCCTGCTTACTCGGCCTGAGCCGGCGCTGCTGCTTCAGCCGAAGCCTTGCGGGCTTCTTCGCGTTCGACCGACTTCATCATGATCGAGGGCGTGGCTTGAGCCTTCTTGGTCTTGATGACCAGGTGGCGCAGAACGGCGTCGTTGTAGCGGAACGAGTGTTCCAGCTCATCCAGCGTGGCTTGGCCGCACTCGATGTTCAGGCAGACGTAGTGAGCCTTGACGAGCTTCTGGATCGGGTAGGCCAGTTGACGGCGACCCCAGTCTTCCAGGCGGTGAACCGAGCCGCCTTGGCCCGTGACCAGCGCTTGGTAACGCTCGACCATGGCGGGCACTTGCTCGCTTTGGTCGGGGTGAACGATAAACACCACTTCGTAGTGACGCATGAGTAAAACTCCTTGAGGATGTCTCGCTGGCCGACCGTCCTGCGCCCCCGCTTTCCATCAGGGGCGGATCGCAATATGCATCTTGAACAGTGGCCCGCAAGGGGCAGCCCGCTACCCAAAAACCATGGGCGGTCGAGCAAGAAAGCTCTCGATTATCACCGATTGAGCGGTCAGACGCAAGCCAGAGGCAGGTCAGGAAATAAGGGACGGACTATTTCCATCGCCCTGCCCCGCCTGCCGAGGCAAATCGGCAACATCGATTTCCTGGGGACGGTTGACCACGCCGACCATCACGTAGCTGATGATCATCAGCAGGAACCATGAGCCCAGCTTGGCGATGGACACGAGTTGCCAGCCCTGCGACTGGTTTGGATAGCGCCAGGCGTTGGCGAAGGTGCCGATGTTCTCGGCGAACCAGATGAACAGGGCCACCAGCACGAAACCCAGCAGCAGCGGCATGCGGCGGTAGACTCGCCAAATGCGGAAATACACCCAGGTGCGGGCGAACAGGATGGCGGTCAGCGCGAACAGCGCCCACCGGATATCCATGATGTAGTGGTGCGCGAAGAAGTTCAGGTAGATCAGCACCGACAGCGCCACGCAGGCCGCCAGCGGCGGATGCGCGCGGAAGCGGAAGTCGAACAGGCGCCAGACGCGGGCGAGATAGCTGCCCACCGCCGCGTACATGAAGCCCGTGAACAGCGGCACGCCGCCGATGCGCAGCACGCTGGCCTCGGGATAGATCCACGAACCCGCGGCGGTCTTGAACACTTCCATGCCCGTGCCCACCACATGGAACAGCAGGATCACGCGGGCTTCGCTCCAGGTTTCCATGCGCAGCGCCAGCAGCAGCGCCTGGATGCCCAGCGCGGCCAGGGTCAGGAAGTCGTAGCGGGCCAGCGCGGCGTCTTTCGGATACCACCAGTGCGTGCCCAGCAGCAGCGCGCACATCAGGCCGCCGAAAAGGCAGGCCCAGGCCTGCTTCACGCCAAAGCGGAAGAACTCGTAAAGGGCCACGCCAAAACGGCCGCGGCCGGCCAGATTGCTGGCCAGCCGCGATTCCCACTCCTGCAGCCCCGCGATGAGCGGCCAGTCATTGGCCGCCGGATGGCTCACGGAAAGCTCAGCCTTCCACGACGGCGTAGGCCGAGTGGTTGTGGATGGATTCGAAGTTCTCGGCTTCCACGCGGTAGCGGGCGATGCCGGGATGCGCGTTCAGGCGGGCAGCCACGTCGCGCACCAGGTCCTCGACGAACTTGGGATTGTCGTAGGCGCGCTCGGTGACGTACTTCTCGTCCGGGCGCTTGAGCAGGCCCCACAGTTCGCACGAGCCTTCTTCTTCGATCAGGCGGATGACGCCGTCCATGCCGATGTCGGCATTCAGGATGGCCGACACCGTGACGTGCGAGCGCTGGTTGTGCGCGCCGTATTCGGAGATGGCCTTGGAGCAGGGACAGAGGCTGGTGACGGGCACCTGCACGATCAACTCGAACTCGACCTCGTCGCCCTGGGCGCGGGCGATCCATTGCACTTCGTAGTCCAACAGGCTTTGCACACCGGAAATCGGGGCGGACTTGTTGATGAAGTACGGGAAGGCGGCGGTGATGTCGCCGCGCTCGGCATGCAGCAGCGGCAGCATGTCGGCAGCCATGGCGCGGAACAGGGTCGGCGTCATGGGGATGCTGCGGTACTTTTCCAGCAGGGCCACGAAGCGGGACATGTGCGTCCCTTTTTCTTCGGGCGGCAGCGCCACCGTGAGCGTCCAGTTGGCCACGGTGCCTTGGGGCGAGCCGTCGCCGCTTTCAATCAACATGGGGTGGCGCACGCCACGGATGCCCACGCGCTGAATCGGGATGTGCCGGGTGTCCGCCGAACTCTGGACGTCGGGCATCACGATGGCGGGGTCGATCGGAGAATTCATTTCGGCTTACCTGTCTAGGCAATCAGTCGTGAAAACGCACGGGCCTAGGAATCTTTGAGAAGGGGGCCATTA
This sequence comes from Achromobacter sp. ACM04, assembly GCF_014851465.1. Classification (NCBI taxonomy): domain Bacteria; kingdom Pseudomonadati; phylum Pseudomonadota; class Betaproteobacteria; order Burkholderiales; family Alcaligenaceae; genus Achromobacter; species Achromobacter sp. ACM04. The sequence goes on along the minus strand of NZ_JACUZS010000003.1, from coordinate 990,956 downwards.
TCGCCCATAGTCCGCGGATCGCCAGGGAAAACCCTTTTATCCGTAGGTTGGCGGGGCCGGAACAGTGTGTTTCATTGCCGCGGACAGTGGCCTGGCCCCTGCCCGCGGAATCGGGCCGGATTCAGCCCAGCAGATCGGCGTAACGGGCGCGGATCGCGCTTTCGATGCCCGCCGCGTCCAGGCCGATGCCGGCCCACAGCGCCGACTGCTCGCCGTGGTCGATGAACTCGTCGGGCAGGCCCAGTTGCAGGACCGGGATCGCAACCCCCGCCGCGCTCAGCGTTTCCAGCACCGCGCTGCCGGCGCCGCCCATGATGGAAGCGTCTTCCAGCGTAACCAGGGCGTCATGGCGGCTGGCCAGGTCGAGGATCAGTTCGCGGTCGATCGGCTTGACGAAGCGCATGTCGGCCACGGTGGCATCGAGCTTTTCAGCCGCGCCCAACGCGGCCTGAAGCAGCATGCCGAAACCCAGGATGGCGATCTTGCGGCCCTCGCGGCGCACCACGCCGCGGCCGAGCTCGACCGTGTCCAGGCCGGGCGCTTCAGCCGCGCCGCAGCCCGCGCCGCGCGGATAGCGCACCGACGCCGGGCCGGGATACTGATAACAGGTCGACAGCAGCAGCCGCGTTTCGTTTTCGTCCGAGGGCGTGGCCACGACCATGTTGGGCACGCAGCGCAGGAAGGCGATGTCGTAATTGCCCGCATGCGTGGCGCCGTCCGCGCCCACCAGGCCGGCGCGGTCCAGCGCGAAGGTCACGTCCAGGTTCTGCAGGGCCACGTCGTGGATGAACTGGTCGTAGCCGCGCTGCATGAAGGTGGAGTAGATCGCGACCACGGGCTTCTGGCCTTCGCAGGCGATGCCCGCAGCGAACGTCACGGCGTGCTGCTCGGCGATGCCCACGTCGAAGTAGCGCTGCGGAAAGCGCTTTTCGAATTCCACCAGCCCGCTGCCCTCGCGCATGGCGGGCGTGATGGCGACCAGGCGCGAATCCTGTTCGGCCATGTCGCACAGCCACTGGCCGAACACCTGCGTGAAGCTGCGCTTGCCCGGCGCCTTCGATTGCTGGATGCCGACGGCCGGATCGAACTTGCCCGGACCGTGGTACAGCACCGGGTCGGCCTCGGCCAGCTTGTAGCCCTGGCCCTTCTTGGTGACCACGTGCAGGAACTGCAGGCCTTCCAGGGCCTTGAGGTTCTGCAGCGTGGGCACCAGCGCGTCCAGGTCGTGCCCGTCGATCGGGCCGACGTAGTTGAAGCCGAATTCCTCGAACAGCGTGGCCGGCGTGACCATGCCCTTGGCATGCTCTTCGAAGCGGCGCGCCAGTTCCAGCACCGGCGGCACGTGTTGCAGCACCGCGCGGCCGACGTTCTTGGCGGCCGCATAGAAGCGGCCCGACATCAGGCGCGCCAGGTAGCGGTTCAGCGCCCCCACTGGCGGCGAGATCGACATGTCGTTGTCGTTCAGGATCACCAGCAGGTTGATGTTGGGCGTGACGCCGGCATTGTTCATGGCTTCGAAGGCCATGCCGGCGGACATCGCGCCGTCGCCGATGATGGCGATGTGCTGGCGCTGCACGCCTGCGTTGCGCGAGGCCACCGCCATGCCCAGCGCCGCCGAGATGGAAGTGGACGAATGCGCGGTGCCGAAGGCGTCGTACTCGGATTCACTGCGCTTGGGGAAACCCGAAATCCCGCCCTGCTGGCGCAGCTTGGCCATGCCGGCGCGGCGGCCAGTCAGGATCTTGTGCGGGTAGGACTGGTGGCCTACGTCCCAGACGATGCGGTCATGCGGCGTGTCGAACACCTGATGCAGGGCCAGGGTGAGCTCGACCGTGCCCAGGTTGGACGACAGGTGCCCGCCCGTTTTGGACACCGATTCCAGCACGAAGCCGCGCAGCTCGTCGGCCAGCTTCTTCAGCTCGCGGCGATCCAGGCGCTTGAGGTCAGCCGGGGATTGAATGCGGTCCAGTAAATCTGTCGTCATGCTTTTATGTGGTTCGTTGGCCCGGCCTGCCTCCAGCCCGGGCTGGTCCCGGTTCAGCGGTCTCGTAGGACGATGAAGTCGGCCAGTTCAGCCAGGCGCGATCCGGCCTCGCCCAGCGGAGCCAGGGCGGCCAGCGCGTCCTCACGCAGTTCCTGGGCGAACGCGCGCGCGCCGTCCAGGCCCAGAAGCGATACATAGGTGGGCTTGTTCTCGGCGGCGTCCTTGCCCGGCGTCTTGCCCAGGCTGGCGCTGTCGGCGGTCACGTCCAGGATGTCGTCGACCACCTGGAAGGCCAGGCCCACCGCCTGCGCGTAGGCGTCCAGCGCCTGGCGCGAGGCCGAACTGGCGCCCGCCACGATGCCGCCCAGGGCCACGCTGCAAGCCAGCATGGCGCCCGTCTTCATGCTGTGCATGGTTTGCAGCTCGTCGCGCGACAGCGCGCGGCCGACGCTGAACAGGTCAATGGCCTGGCCGCCGGCCATGCCCTGGCTGCCGGCGGCGCGCGCCAGCGACTGAGTGGCCTGCACGATCAGCGCGGGCGCGATCGGCATGGAAGCCAGCAGATCGAAGGCCAGCGGTTGCAGCGCATCGCCCGCCAGCATGGCGGTGGCTTCGTCGAACTTCACGTGGGTGGTGGGACGGCCGCGGCGCAGCGTGTCGTCGTCCATGCAGGGCAGATCGTCATGCACCAGCGAATAGGCGTGGATCAGTTCCACCGCCGCGGCGGCGCGGTCCAGCGAGGCCTGCACGGCCAGCACGCTGCCGCTGACGGGGCAGGCCTGCCCCGCCGCGTAGACCAGCGCGGCGCGCACCCGCTTGCCGCCGCCGAGCACGGCGTAGCGCATGGCTTCATGCAGCCGCGCGGGCAACGCGTCCGCCGGGGGGAGCAGATCGTCCAGGACGTCTTCGACGTGCTGGACACGGCCTTGCAACCATTCCGGGAAGGCGAGTTGAATTTGCTTCATCGGGTTCTTATTCGTCATCCAGCGCCGCCGGGTCCAGCGGACGCAGCAAGTCGCCCTCCAGGACCTTGACCTGCTGTTCGGCCTGCGCCAAGCGTTCCTGGCAGACCCGCGTGAGCGCCACGCCGCGCCGGTAGGCGGCCAGCGACTGCTCCAGCGGCAACGAGCCGTCTTCCATGGCCGCTACCAGCGATTCGAGTTCGGCCAGCGCCGTTTCGAAATCCTGGGGCAAGGGACGGTCATCGATCTGCGGATCGGCTTGTGAAGATTTGGCCAAACGGGTCTCCGAGGGCGCTAGGGGTGGATCAATCCGTGAATTGTACGAGATACCCGCAAGGCCGTCGGGCTTGCCGCCGCGCGCGGCGCGTCTCAGGCCGCAGCGCCTGCCAGCCCCGCAATGGCGCCCTGCAGCAGCGGCGCCACGCGCGTACGCAGGTCCGCCTCGGGCAAGAGGCTGGCGGGCCCGCCGCAGCTCATGACGAAGACGCCCTCGCCCGTGATGGAGGCAAACGGCACGGCGACCGCATTGATCCCCGACTGCCATTCGCCGATGGCGTAGCAGCAGCCCGTGTCGCGCAGTTCGGCGCGGGCGCGCTCCATGGCGGCCGCGTCCGGCGCGGTCTCGCCCAGCCGGGCCAACGCGTCGGCGCAGGCCTGGGGCGGCAGGCTGGCCAGGTAGGCCCGGCCCATGGCGCTGTCCAGGCTGGCGCGATAGCCGACGGGCAGGCGCAGGTAGAGCGCCGAAGACCCATGGATGGCCTCGACGTAGGTCATGGCATCGCCATCGAAGGCGCCCAGGGCCACCGCGCCGCCGGTGGCGCGCGCCAGCTCGGTCATCGAGGCCTTGGCCAGTTCGCGCACCTCCAGCCCGGCCAGCAGACCGAAGCCCAGCGCCAGCACGCCATAGCCAGGCGAATATTTGCCGGTGTCCGGGTGATAGCGCAGATAACCCAATTCAGTAAGGGTGTAGGTGATGCGGCTGATGGTGGGCTTGGGCAAACCGGTCAGGCGCGCCAGGTCCAGATTGCCCAAGGCCGTCACGCCATGGCGAAAACAGCGCAGTACATCCAGCCCGCGCGCCAGTGCGGTAATGAAATCAGGCGAGTTGGCGCCCACGCCCGCGCCGGCGGCGCGCTTGCGGCGCGCGGGCAGACTGAGTTCGACCTTGCCGTCCGGTTTGGCGGCGGGATGGGCGATGCGCTTGGCGTCAGAAAAAGATTGCATTTCTATTCGCTTCGTTTTTATAGTTTATTTCGAATAACAAAATTAAATTCCATTTTACGGAATTTAATGCACCCAAGGAGACTTGGCAAGCGCTACCCGCAGCGCCAAGCCAGGCCCGAACATCCACTCATGCACGCGATTTCAAGGGGAAAACATGATTCGCACTAGCTTCAAACTGCTGGCCACTCTGCTGCTCAGCGCCGCCGCGCTGGGCGCCCAGGCCGAAACCTATCCGGCCCGGCCGATCAAGGTGGTCTCGCCCTTCCCCGCCGGCGGCGCCACCGACGTGCTGACCCGCATCCTGGCCGAGCGCATGGCCAAGACGCTGGGCCAGCCCATGATCGTCGAGAACAAGGCAGGCGCCGGCACCTCGATCGGGGCGGCCTTTGTTTCGCGCGAAGCGCCGGACGGCTACACCATCCTGATGGCGACCAACTCCACGCTGGTCACCAACCGCTATCTATACAAGGAACTGCCCTACGATCCCGATGGCTTCGCGCGCATCGGCATGGTCGGCGTCGGGCCGCTGGTCCTGCTGTCCAGCCCCAAGCGGCCGTTCAACAGCACCCAGGACGTGGTGGCCTACGCCAAGCAGAATCCAGGTAAGCTGACCTTCGCCACCTTCGGCCCGGGCACGTCCTCGCACCTGGCGGGCGAACTCTTCAAGGAACGCGCGGGCATCGACATCCTGCACGTGCCCTTCAAGGGCGCGACCCAGGCCCTGCCCGCCCTGGTCAGCGGCGACGTGGACCTGTTCTTCGACATGGTGGCCACCGGCATGCCGCAGGCCGATGCCGGCAAGGTCAAGGTCTTCGCCATCACCAGCCCGGGCCGCCTGGCGACGCAGCCCAAGCTGGCGACGCTGGCCGAACAAGGCTATCCCGCGTTCGACATGACCGCCTGGTTCAGCTTCGTGGCGCCCAAGGGCACCCCCGCCCCCGTGATGGAAAAGCTGCAGCAGGCCCTGGCCGAGACCCTGCAGGACGAGACCATCAAGAAGCGCATGCTGGACATGGGCATCGACCCGCGCTCGGGCACGGCTGCCGAACTGGACAAGCAGATCAAGACCGAACAGCCGATCGTGGCGCAACTGATCAAGCAGGCCAATATCGTCCTGCAATGATGGCGCGGCTGGTTTCGTGACAAAACGTAGGCGGGCCCGCGCCCGCCCGTGAATGCGCCGCGCCGCGCGGCGTCCGCCGGCAGAGGGCTCCAGCGCCCCTGCCGGTTTTTCATGCGCGTCGATATGCCCTCTAACCCCTGGATACAGAACCAGGACGCTGCCCGCTGCTATGGTGAAAAAGTAGACACCGCCATGGGAGCCCGATGCCGTACGCCGAAGAGAAATATGCGCGCCTGGATGCCGCCCGCTGGTTGGCGGCGGTAGCCGTCGTGCTGCTGCACAGCGCCGCCATGGTGGTAAGCAACCCCGCGGTGTACGGCGGGGGAGCGTGGCTGGCGGCCAATCTGTACGACTCGGCGGCGCGCTGGTGCGTGCCCGTGTTCGTCATGGTCAGCGGCGCCCTGCTGCTGGATCCCGACAAGCCGCAGGACGCGCGCCAGTTCTACAGCCGGCGCATGGCGCGGATCTGCGCGCCGCTCTTGTTCTGGACGTTTTTCTATCTGGCCTGGCGCACGGCGCTGGATTGGTGGGACGACGGCCGCATCGATTTTTCGTTCTGGCCGCGCAAGCTGGTGCAGGGCGAGCCGTACTACCACCTGTGGTACCTGTACATGATCGTGGGCCTGTATCTGTTCGCGCCGCTGGTGCGCGTCCTGTATGCGCGCAGCACGCCGCGCGCCCGCGCCTTGTGGGTGGTCGGCATCCTGGGCGTGGCGATCCTGGACGCGCTGTACCGCCGCGCGCTGGGCGCGCCCGCGGGCTTCTTCCTGACCTGGTTCCTGCCCTATCTGGGCTACTTCGTGGCGGGCCGCCTGATCTTCGACGGCCAGATGCGCATCCCGCGTCCGGGCCTGATGCTGGCGGCCACCGTCGCCGCGACCGCGCTGGGCGTGTACACGATGTCGAGCAACCGCGCGCTGGATACCTACTTCTACGATTACTTCAGTCTCACGGTGCCGTTCATGTCGCTGGCCGCATTCCAGTGGATCGTTGGGTCGCCGCGCCTGCCGCGGCTGGCCTCGCTGGCGCCTTTGACCTTCGGCGTCTACCTGATCCATCCGCTGTTCCTGGACGTGGCGCATCGCGCCGGCGCCTTGACGGGCGCGCGCAACGAGGCCTGGACGCTGCCCATGCTGGCGGTGGCCGTGTTCATGTTGTCGGCGGCCAGCAGCTGGCTGATGAGACGCCATCCGGCCACCCGGCGCTTCGTCTGAAAGGCCTACATCTTCAAGGGGTTATGCCTCGCGCAGCGCGTGCACGACGGCTACGGCATAACTTCACGAAGCTTCGCAGATCTTCACGGGCGCGGGGTAAGGGCTTGGGGTACAATTCACGGCTTATTTGATCGGCCAGACACCGATTTTTCTTCGCGCCAGCACGGAACGCATCCTGCGGATTTCAAAGCCGCCAGGCAAAAGCCCCTCCGTCCTGGCTTTTTTATCCGAGCGGGGGGAATCATGACCGACATCGGTCGGATGGCACATGTAGTGCCAGCTCGCACCCAGCTACCCGTCAGCGCGTATTTTGACGAAGCCCTCTTTGCCCGCGAGCAAGAACTCATTTTCAAGCAATCCTCACAATACGTCGGCCACCAGAAAGTGGTGCCCGAAATCGGGGATTGGCGTACGTTGGTCCAGGAAGACGGAGGACGCGTGCTGGTTCGCAACCAGCAAGGCGTCGAACTCATCTCAAATGTCTGCCGCCACCGCCAGGCGCTGATGCTTGGCGGCGAAACCGGCAATGTGGCCGGCAACTGCAATACGCATGGCAATCTGAAGGCAACCGGCGGCAATATCGTCTGCCCCTTGCATCGTTGGACGTACAACAACCAGGGCGAGTTGTTGGGCGCGCCCCAGTTCGCCACCACGCCCTGCATGAACCTGCAGAAGTTCCGCCTGCGCGACTGCCATGGCCTGCTGTTCGAAGGCCCGCGCGATCCGGCCGCCGACATGGCGCCGCTGTTCTCGCGCCCGGAATTCGACTTCGGCGACTACGTGCTGGACCACGTCGAAGTGCACCAGTGCAACTACAACTGGAAGACCTTCATCGAGGTCTATCTCGAGGACTACCACGTCGGTCCGTTCCATCCGGGCCTGGGCCGCTTCGTCACCTGCGACGACCTGAGCTGGGAGTTCAACGACTGGTACAGCCTGCAGAAGGTCGGCGTGCACAACGCCCTGGCGCAGCCGGGGTCCGACGTGTACAAGCAATGGCACGACCGCCTGCTGGCGTTCCGCGAAGGCGATGCGCCTGATTTCGGCGCGGTCTGGGTCACGTACTTCCCGACCCACATGATCGAGCTGTATCCGCATGTGCTGGTGCTCTCCACGCTGTACCCGAAGGGCCCGCAGGAAACTGTGAACGTGGTCGAGTTCTACTACCCCGAGGAAATCGCCGCCTTCGAACGCGAGTTCGTCGAGGCGCAGCGCGCCGCCTACATGGAAACGGCGATCGAGGACGACGAGATCGCCGAGCGCATGGACGCGGGCCGCAAGGCGCTGATGCTGCGCGGCGTGAACGAAACCGGTCCCTACCAGTCGCCCATGGAAGACGGCATGCAGCACTTCCATGAATGGTATCGCCGCATCATGCAGGAGCGGGTCTGAAGCCTGGCTCCGGCGCCTGTCCCATGCAAAAAGGCCTCGCACATGCGAGGCCTTTCTTCTTTCCGGCTGCCGCGATCAGCGGCCCAGCACACCCGCCACCGTGCGCTCGCCGATGGCCAGTCCCACCGTCATGCCCACGCCCGAGTGCATCACCGCAACCGTCGTGGCCGGGTCCACCGGCATGACCGAGAACGGCGCGGGGCCATGCGCGCCATAGACGCCCTGCCAGCGCTCCAGCACGCGCAGGCGCGCGCCCAGCGCCTGGGTCGCCAGGTCCAGCATGGCATTGTCGACCGCCTCGTCGTTGAACGGCGGCGCGTCCTGGCCGTAGCGGTGCGAATCGCCGATGATCAGTTCGCCATAAGGCGTGGGGCTGATCAGCAGGTGGATGCCGTTCTCCAGCAGCATGGGCGTGCGCGCCTGGATCACGTCGCGCAACGCCAGCGCCGACGGCAGGTCCGAGAATGCGCCGTAATGCACGCAGGACAGGCCGGTCAGCAAGGGGCGGTCCAGCGCGATGGGATTAGTCTCGAACGCGGCGCGCAACATCTGCAGGCGCGTGACCTCCAGGTTCATCGGCGCAAAGCGCTCGGGCAGCAGGGTCAGGTAGTCATGCCCGGGGCAGACGAACACGTGCCCGCCCTTGAATTCGCCAGCCGAGGTACACACCAGCCCGCCCTCGACCGCGCGCGCCAGCGTGCCGGTGATGAACTGCACACCCAGCGATTCCGCAAGGTAGCGCGTGATGGCCGGCAGCGCCTCGCGCGAATAGATCTGCAGATCGTCATGACCTTGCAGGCCCGCGCAGTGGTGCGCGAGCTGGCCGCCGTACAACCGGGCCACCTCGCGGGCCGACAGCAGGTCGGCGCGATAGCCTTCCTGGCGCATGCGCGTGTCGGCGAATTCCTGCAGCACGTCCGCCTCTTCGGCATTGCGCGCCAGCACCAGGGCGCCGTTGGCGCGCACATGGAAACCCGCGCGGTCCGCCAGTTCCAGCCACAGTTCGCGCGCCTGCTGGGCGTGCGACAGCATCATGCCGGGGGCCTGGCCCGTCACGATGACCTGGCCGAAATTGCGGATGGTGGCGCCATGCGCCTGGCGGCTGCGCTCGATCACGGCCACCGACAGGCCGCGCTTGGCGGCGGCCCAGGCGTGGGCGATGCCCAGCATGCCGGCGCCCACCACGACTACGTCGAAATTTTTCATCTGTGGAACATTGCAAAGGGAAATGCGGCGGGAGCCGCCCTGGCGGGCGCCCCCGGGGCGCGGCGGCGTCCGGCGCCGCCGCGGTCAAACGGACTTACTTCTTCTTCGGCTCGGACTTGCCGTCGTAGCGCTTGGTCCACTCGGCGATGATGCGGTCGCGGTTGGTGGCGGCCCAGGTGAAGTCGTTCTTGATCATGCGTTGCATCAGGTCGGCCGGCAGGTTCGGATTGGACGTAGCGATCGACGGGATGGCCAGCACGGCGAAGTTGGCCTTGTACAGTTCGTTGGCTTCGCGGCTGGCGGAGAAATCGGCCAGCTTGCGGGCGGCTTCCAGGTTCTTGGTGCCCTTCATGATGGCGGTGGCTTCCACTTCCCAGCCCAGGCCTTCCGAGGGGAACACGGCTTCGACGGGCGCGCCGTCGGCCTTCAGCTTGGCGGCGCGGTAGTCGAACGACACGCCGATCGGGAATTCGCCGGCGGCAGCCATGTTGCAGGGCTTGGAGCCCGAGTGCGTGTACGAACCGATGTTCTTGTGCAGGGCGTCCATGTAGGCCCAGCCCTTCTCTTCACCGAAGATCTGCAGCCAGGCGCTGACGTCCAGGAAGCCGGTGCCCGACGAAGCCGGGTTCGGCATCACGATCTTGCCGGCGTACACCGGCTTGGTCAGGTCCTGCCACGAAGTGGGCTTGGGCAGCTTCTGCTTTTCGGCTTCGATGGTGTTGAAGCAGATGGCGGCGGCGAAGCCGTCCATGCCGACCCAGCTGGGCTCGGCCTTGGCGTCGCGCATGTTGGCGGCGATCTGGTCCAGGCCCTTGGGGGCGTAGGGCTGCAGCATGCCTTCCTTGTCCATCAGGCCCAGCGAGGTGCCGGCCAGGCCCCAGATGGCGTCGGCCTTGGGGTTGCTCTTTTCGGCCAGCAGCTTGGCGGTGATGATGCCGGTGGAGTCGCGCACCCACTGGATCTTGATGTCGGGATTGGCCTTCTCGAACGCGGCCTGGTAGGCCTTGATCTGGTCGGCTTCGAGCGCGGTGTAGACCGTCAGCGTGGTCTCGGCGGAGGCGGCGCCCATCACGCCCGTCAGGGCGGCGGCCAGTGCAAGCAGCTTGTAGCGATTCATGAAGTACTCCGTGGGTAGGCGGAAAAAGGCTGAGGGAGGCCCCCGGGGCTGGCGCGAACCGGCCCCGGCAAGCGGTGCAGACAGGTGAGAGGGTTAGGGGCGCTGGCCTGCGGACAAGCGGGCTTCGATATCGGAGATCACGCCAGGCAGGTCGGCGACGGTATCGATCAGGTAGTGCGGCGCGGCGGGCGACAGCTCCAGGCTGGCGGCGGTGCGCGCTTTCTGGCGGCCTGCGTCGTCCAGGCTCAGGTATTCCTCCAGCGTCAGGCCGGCGGCGTTGCCCGACAGCAGCAGGCCCACGGTCCACATGCCGGCGCGGCGTCCTTCTTCGATGCCGGGCGCGGTGTCGTCGACCTTGACGCAGGCGGCCACGTCGGACAGGCCGAGTTCGACCACATTCTTCAGCGCCATCGCGGGCGCCGGGCGCGCGCGCGGCACGTCGTCGCTGGCGACGATGCAATCGGGCTCCAGGCCTTCGGTGGCGGCGCGCTCGACCACGCGGCGCATGACGCTGGCGGGGTAGCCCGAGCACGAGCCGATCTTCAGGCCGTGCTGGCGCAGAGCGCGCAGCAGTTCTGCCGCGCCGGGGATCGCCGCCGAATACTGGGCAACCTTGTCCAGCTGCATCGGCAGGAAGCGCTCGTAGATGGCGGTCACGTCGTCATCGGTGGGCAGGCGGCCGAACTGGGCCTGGTACTGGCTGGCGATGACCGGCTCATTGCAGAGCGTGCGGATGTGGTCCCACTTGCCCATGCCCATCGGGCCGCGGGCCTGCGCCAGCGACATTTCCACGCCGAACTGCGAGAACGCGTCCACGAACACCTTGGTGGGCGCGAAGGAACCGAAGTCGACCAGCGTGCCGGCCCAGTCGAAGATCACCGCCTCCAGGCGGACGGGCAAAGGCGAAACAGTCATGAGGGTCATCCTTGAAAAATCGTTCAATGGGCCGCGGGGCGGCGCCAGGCCTGGCTGCGCGCCACCAGCGCGCGGCTGGCCAGGTGCAGGACCAGGGCAGCGACGGCCGAACTGGCCATGATCACGGTGCACATGGCGGCGGCGGGACCGATGAAGCCGGCGTCGTCCATGTTCAGCACCGCGACCGCGGCCAGCACCGTCGACGGGCTGTACAGAAACACGACCGCGGACACCGTGGTCATGGCGGAAACAAACAGATAGCGGGCCACGTCCAGCGCGGCCGGCAGGCACATCGGCAGCGTCACGCGCAGGAAGGTCGTCAGGCGCGGCACCTTGAGCGACGCGGAGGCCGCTTCGAATTCGGGGTCCAGCGCATTGAGCGCGGTGGCAGCCGTGAGGTGCGCGCTGGTGTAGAAGTGGACGATGGTGCACAGGACCAGCAGCGGCATGGTGCCGTACAGCACGTTCAGCGGGTTCGACAGGCTGTTGAAGAAGAAGATGTAGCCCAGGCCCAGCACCAGGCCCGGCACCGCCATGGGCATCAGCGCCAGCATGCCGACCATGCCGCGCAGGCCGCGCGCGAGCTGGCCGCGGGCGGGCACCTTCTCCATCATCCATGCGCCGGTGAAGACCACGGCCGTGCCGGCCAGGGCGGTGCAGAACGCCAACTGCAGGCTGTTGCGCCAGGCGAGCCAGCCGCCGCCGTCCATATTGTCGAAGTCGTACGAACGCAGCGACATCGACAGGTTGTAGGGCCACATCTTCACGAAGGACGCCCACACCGCCACGCCGATGATCAGCAGCAGGAACGCCGCCAGCACGCCGGCCAGCGCCAGGAACGCGGCATCGCGGCGGCGGTTGACGCCCGCGGCATAGGGCTGGGCCCGGCCGCTCAGCTGAGCGCCTTGTCGGGCGCGCAGCCGCCGGTCCAGGGCGAAGGTCAGGATCGCGGGAAGCAGCAGCAGGATGCCGATGGCCGCGCCCTTGGGAAAGTTCTGCTGGCCGACCACGGCCTTGTAGGCTTCCATCGCCAGCACGTTGTAATCGCCGCCCACGACCTTGGGCACGCCGAAGTCGGTCACCGTCAACGTGAACACCACGCAGCAGGCCGAAAACACGGCGTAGCGGGTGCCCGGCAGGGTCACGGTCAGGAAGGTGCGCCAGGGGCCGGCGCCCATGGCGCGCGCGGCGTCATAAAGACGGCCGTCGGCCAGGGCCAGGCCGGTCAGCAGAATCATCAGCGCGTGCGGGAAGGTATAGAAAGCCTCGCCCACGACGATGCCCCAGAAACCGTAGATGGTCGCGCCGCCCGTCAGGCTCTTGAGCAGACCCTGGTTGCCTAGCAGGTACACCAGCGCGATCCCCGGCAGCAGCGACGGCGCCAGCAGCGGCAGCAAGGCGACGGTGCGCAGCAGGCCCTTGCCCGGCAGGCGCGTGCGGGTCAGGCCATAGGCGAATCCATAGGCGCAGGGCACGACCAGCAAGGTCGTCACCACGCCCACCGCGAGGCTGCGCGCGACCATGGCCATGAAGCCGTCGCCGCCGATGATGTCCGCAAGCACCGACAACCCGGCCCAGGCGCCATCGCTGTCGGTCACCGACTTGAGCAGGATGGCGGCCAGCGGCAGCGCCAGGAACAGCAACAGGCCCAGCGCCAGGGCGCCCTGCCCGGTGGCCAGGCCGAAGGCGCCAACCCAGGCCGGCAGCGGGCGGCGGCCCAGCGCCGGGGCCGGCGTGGGCGCTGCGATATTTCCAGCAGCCGGCGCGGCGGCGTTGGAGGAACGATTCATGGCCGGATCAAGCGTAGGCGCGTATCGCATGGCGCGGCAGCTCCACCCAGCAGCGGCTGGCGGCGTGAGGGCCCAGCAGGGCGTCTCCGATTTCGGGGGACACGATGGAATGCACCGTGCTGCCGGGCACGCCCTCAAGGCGCAAGGCCAGGCGATAGCCGCGGCCAAGGAACACGCCGTCCAGCACATCGGCCAACATGGCGTTGGGCTGATCCGGGCGCGCGGTGCTGACGCGCACCGCTTCCGGGCGCACGAACAGCTTGCCGCTGGCGGCGTCCAGCGCCTCGTCCACGGCCAGCTCCTGGCGTCCGACGCGGGCGCGGTGCGCGTCCATGCGTTCGAACGGCAGCCAGTTCGCCTCGCCCACGAAATCGGCGATGAAGGCCGAGCCGGGCTGGCGGTAGAGTTCCCGCGGCGTGCCGTACTGCTCGATGATGCCGCCATTCATTACGGCGATGCGGTCGGCCATCACCATGGCCTCTTCCTGGTCGTGCGTGACCATCAGCGTGGTGATGGACAGGCGCTTCTGCAGGGCCCGCAGTTCGATGCGCAGATGCTCGCGCACACGGGCGTCCAGCGCCGACATGGGCTCGTCCAGCAGCAGCAGGGACGGCGATGGCGCCAGCGCGCGCGCCAGGGCCACGCGCTGCTGCTGTCCGCCGGAAATCTGTCCCGGATATTTATCCGCCGCGCCCGCCAGGCCGACCAGCGTCAGCATTTCCTCGACGCGGTTGGCGACGTGGTTGCGGTGGGCGCGCTTGCCGCTCAGGCCGTAGGCCACGTTCTGGGCCACCGTCAGGTTGGGAAACAGCGCGTACGACTGGAACAGGATGCCGTAGTCGCGCGCCTGCGGTTCGGCGTGCGAGATGTCGCGCCCGGACAGCACGATGGTGCCGCTGTCCTGGCGCTCGAGGCCGGCGATGGCGCGCAGCAAGGTGGTCTTGCCGCAGCCCGAGGGGCCCAGCAGGCACACCAACTCCCCGGCGCGGATGTCGAGCGAGACGTCCGACAGCGCGGTGTGGCTGCCAAAGCGCTTCACCAGATGCCTGACAGAGAGAAATGCGGTATCGCGTTCGGCCATGGGGCCTCCGGTTTGGGAACGAAGGCAGTATGGAAGACGCGTATTGAGTGTTTATGACACTTCGCGCAAATGCAGTAATAAAAACATCAAATTATTTTGGTGTACTGGCGGTCTTGCGCATTGCGCCCCTATTCCGCCCCCTGCACCGTGCTTGTCGCCGAACTCAAATCCTTCTACGCCGTGGCCCGCTGCGGCACCGTCACCAAGGCCGCCGCCCAGTTGGGCGTCAGCCAGCCCACGGTGACGGGGCAATTGCGCCAGCTGGAGTCGCGTTACGGCGTCGAACTGTTCCACCGCCAGGGGCGCGGCATGCGCCTGTCGGACGCCGGCCACAGCCTGATGCCCATGGTGGAAAAGCTGGTCCAGCAGGAAACCGAGATCGACTTCCGGCTGCGCGACGCCAGCGACCTGCGCGAAGGCAATCTGCGCATCGGCGCCACCGGCCCCTACTACATCATGGACACGGTGCGCGCCTATAACCAGCGTTATCCGGGCATAGACCTGACGCTGGCTATCGGCAATTCGCAAAGCATGCTGCAGGCGCTGCATGACTATCGCATCGAGATTGCCACGTCGTCGTTTCTGATGGATGACAAGCACCTGTACCGCCGCATGATCGCGGCCGACCCCATCCGGGTGGTGGCGCATCGCGACCATCCCTTGGCGCGCCACGGCCACGTCCGCCTGGCCGACCTGGCCGAACACGCGCTGCTGCTGCGCGAACCCGGCTCCATGACGCGGCAGCTGACGGAGGACGCCTTGCAGGCGGCCGGCGTCACGGTAAGCCGCACGCTGGAAATCGGCAGCCGCGAGTCCATCCGCCAGGCCATCCTGTGCGGCCTGGGGATCAGCCTGATCCCATCGCGCGAAATCCCGTCCCATCCCGATCTGGCGGCCCTGGATATCGAGGGCGCCGACATCGTGATGCACGAATACCTGTACTGCCTGCGCGAGCGCCAACCGGTGCAGCTGATCGCGCGCTTTCTGGAGATGGCGCCAGCCGCCGGCTGAGCGCCGCCCTCCCCTATGCGGCCACCCAGGAGACAACCATGGCCTTGACCTTGCAAGATATCGAGCAGATTTTCCTGGAGCGCGGGCACCGCTCCTATGACGGCGAATCCGTCAGCCACCTGCGGCATGCGCTGCAGACCGCGGCGCTGGCCGAGCGCAACGGCGCCGGCGCCCACCTGATCACCGCCAGCCTGCTGCACGACCTGGGCCATCTCATCGCCGACCGGCCTGGCACGCCGACGCTGCGCGGCATCGACGACAAGCACCAGTACTTCGTCCTGCCCTTCCTGCGCGGCCTGTTCAGCTCGGCGGTGCTGGACCCGATCCGGCTGCACGTGGAAGCCAAGCGCTACCTCTGCTATGTGGAACCGCAATATGAAGCGTCGCTCTCGGAGGATTCGAAACGCAGCCTGGCGCTGCAGGGGGGCAGTTTCGATGCGAGCCAGGCGGTGGAATTCGCGAGCATGCCGGGCGCGCCGGATGCGATCCGCCTGAGACGCTGGGACGACATGGCCAAGGTTCCGGGGCTGGCAACGCCGCCCCTGGACCACTTCCTGGAAATCGCCGAGAGCATCTCGGGCCGGGTCAAGCTGGCTGCCATCTGGTAGGGCTGGCCGGAAAGCCGTGCGTCCTGGCGGCCCAGACCACCGCCAGCGTCGCCGCCAACAGCGCCAGCAGCACCGGTACGAACGCGGCCACGCCCAGGCGTTCGAGCAACGCGCCGCCGACGATCCCGCCTGCGGCAATCGCCGTGTTCCACGCGGTCACCAGCATGGACTGCGCCACGTCCGCGGCATCGCCCGACGTCTTGGCCAGCGCAGTCTGGAACAGCGTCGGCGAGCCGCCGAACGCCACGCCCCAAGCCCCCACCGACAGATAAAGCATGGCCGGCATGCCGCCCGCGATACCCAGCGCCAGCGCGGCCAGGCCGAACAGGGCGATGCAGGCCAAAGTCAGCGCCCGCAGATGACGGTCGATCAACGTCCCGATCAGCCAGATGCCGGCCAGGGAGCTGAGTCCGAACACCAGCAGCACCAGCTCGGTGTTTGCAGCCATGCCCAGCGATGCCAGGAACGGCGCGATATAGATGTAGAGAATGTTGTGCGCCAGGACGAACGCCAGCACCGCGAACAGCACCGGGCGCACGCCGGGCAGCAGGAATACGCGCCGCAGCGGCAGTTGCCGGCCCCGGGCCTGTCCCGCAAAGTCCGGCACACGCAAACGCACCCAGACCATCAGGACCAAGGCCAGCCCGCTCATGATGCCAAAGCCTGCGCGCCAGCCCCACAGCGCGCCCAGGAACGTGCCGGCCGGAACGCCCAGCGACAGCGCCAGCGGCGCACCCAGCATCGCCACCGCGATCGCGCGCCCTTGCTGATGTGCGGGCACCATGCGCGCGGCGTAACCGGCCAGCAGCGCCCACAACAGTCCCGCCGACACGCCGGCCAGGAAGCGCGCGGCCAGGGTCAGCACATAGCCGGATGACAGCGCGGTCACCGTGTTGGCCAGCACGAACCCGGCGATCGCCGCCAGCAGCAGCGGACGCCGCCGCACGCCCTGGGTCGCGGCGACCAGCGGGATCGCCGCCACCAACGACCCGACCGCGTAGATGGTGACGGTCTGGCCGATGCTGGCCTGGGACACGGCCAGGCCCTGCGCCATCTGCGGCAGCAGCCCGGCCGGCAGCGCCTCGGTCAGGATGGTGATGAAGCCGGCCATCGCCAGCGCCAACAAGGCGCCCAGCGGCAGGCGGTCGCGACCGGCGGGGGGATGCGTGGGCGCAGTACGCGGACGCGGGGAATTCGTGGCTTTTTTCATCTCAGGCACCTTGGTTGAAGCTTGGTGCCGAGACGATAGAGCCCCCCGGATTAAAGAAAAAGTAGGCTACATTTCCTTCTTATGCGGAACTATATGTCCGCAATCGAGGAAACAGATGGATAGCCTCAATGGCTTTGTCGTGTTCGTGCAGGTCGCCGAAACGCGCAGCTTCGTCGCCGCCGGCCGGCTGCTGGGCGTGTCGGCATCCGCCATCGGCAAAAGCGTGGCGCGGCTGGAAGAAAAACTGGGCGTGCGCCTGTTCCACCGCAGCACGCGCAGCGTCACCTTGACGGCCGAGGGGGCGCTGTTCCTGGAACGCAGCCGCCGCATCCTGGCCGAGATAGAAGCGGCCGAACTGGAGCTGTCGCAGGCCGCCGCCGCGCCGCGCGGACGCCTGCGCGTCAGCCTGCCGCTGGTCAGCGGGCTGGTGCTGCCGGTGCTGGGCGAGTTCATGCGCGAGTATCCCGAGATCGAACTCGACCTGGATTTCACCGACCGGATGGTGGACGTGATCGAAGAAGGCTTCGATGCCGTGGTGCGCACGGGCGAGCCGGCCGACTCACGCCTGTCGGCGCGCCGCCTGGGCGCCTTCCAGATCCTGCTGGTCGCCTCCCCCGCCTACCTGGCCAGCCGCGGCACGCCCAAAACGCCGGCCGACCTGCTGCGCCACAGCTGCCTGCACTACCGCTTTCCCAGCAGCGGCAAGCTGGAGACCTGGGCCCTGCGGCAAGCCGACGACGAGCCTGAACTGCAGTTGCCCGTCTCGATGATCTGCAACAACATCGAGACGCGCGCCTGCTTCGCGCTGCAAGGATTGGGGATTGCCTACCTGCCGGACTTCGCCATCCGCGAACCCCTGGCGGACGGCCGCCTGGTGCAGGTACTGAAAGGAAAATCGGAGCGGACCAACGTCTTCCACATCCTGTGGCCCGCCAGCAAGCACCCGTCGCCGAAGGTCCGGGCGCTAGTGGACTTTCTGGGTTCCCGGGTCTTTGCCGACGCCCGGGCGTCCAGGCCCGGGCGTCAGGCCCAGGCCTCGGGTCACTGAGCGCCCGTAGCCACCGGGCGGGACGGATCGCTGCACCACTCGCTCCAGGAGCCCGGGTACAGGCGCGAACCGGACAGGCCCGCGATCTCCATGGACAGCAGGTTGTGGCAAGCCGTGATGCCCGAGCCGCACTGGTGCACGATGGCAGCCGGATCGCGGCCGTCCAGCAGCGTGGCGAATTCCTCGCGCAACTGCGCGGCCGGCTTGAAACGGCCGTCGGCCTGGAGGTTCTCGCCGTTGGGGCGGTTCAGCGCGCCCGGAATGTGGCCGGCGACCGGGTCCATGGGCTCGACCTCGCCGCGGTAGCGGTTGGCCGCGCGCGCGTCGATCACGGTGAAGGCCTGGCGGGGAATGTTGTCCAGCACCGCCTGCGCATCCACCGAACCCGCCAGCGAGGCGCCCGGCTCGACGGGCTGGCCCGCGCGCACGGCGGCGCCCGCTTCGGTCGTGGTCGGCAAACCGGCCGCCGTCCAGGCCTGCCAGCCGCCGTCCAGCACTGCCACCTGGTCATGCCCCAGCCAGCGCAGCATCCACCACAGGTGCGCAGCGTACATGCCGCCGCTGGCGTCATAGGCCACCACCAGGGTCTTGGGCGTCACGCCGTGGGCGGCCATGAGCGCGCCGAACGCGGCGCGCGACGGCAGCGGATGACGGCCGTTCTTGCCGGTGCGGGCCGCGGCCAGTTCGGTTTCGTGGTCCAGGTAGCGCGCGCCGGGGATGTGGCCCGCGTCATAGGCCTGACGGCCCGCCGCATGGTTGGTCAGGTCGTGGCGCACGTCGAACACGCGCACGTCCGGCGCATCCAGGCGCGCGGCCAGGTCGGCGGCGGAAATCAGGGTCATCGTCATTCGGTGTGCTCCTGTAAGGGTGTTGGGCGACCGCGGCTCAGGCCGGCTTGGGATCGCGCATGGTGCGCCAGATCGACAACAGGCCCGCGAAAATGATCAAGCCCATGCCGGCCCAGGCCAGAGCGTCCAGCTGTTCGCCCCAGAAACCCATGCCAAGCAGGGCCGCGAAGATGATGGTGCTGTACTGCAGCGCCGCCGTCAGCAGCGCCGACCCCAGGCCGAAGGCGCGGGTCATGGCCAACTGGCCGAACAGGCCCGTCACGCCCACGCCCAGCAGCGACAGGTAGCCGGTCCAGTCGGCGTGGCCCCAGCCCTCGAACAACAGTCCGGCCAGGCTGGACACGCAAACGGCCACGGAGAAGAACAGCACCGTGCGCCATTCGGGTTCGCCGACCCGGCCCAACTGGCGGATCTGCATCATGGCGATGGCCGACATGGCGCCGGCGGTCATCCCCAGCAGGGCAGCCAGCCACTGGTCCTCGTTGATGCTGGGCCGCAGCACCGCGATCACGCCCAGGAACCCCAGCGCCACCGCCACGATGCGCACGGGGTCGCGCTGCGCGCCGCCCCAGCCCAGCATCCAGCAGGCGATGAACAGCGGCGCGGTGTAGTTCAGGCTGGTGGCGGTGGCCAGGGGCAGATGGGCGATGGCGAAAAAGCCCAGCCACATCGAGGTGACGCCGGACAGGTTGCGCCACAGGTGGAGTTTCCAGCTGACGGGGATGATGGACTGGCGGCCGGCGCGGGCCCAGATCAGCAGCAGGATGACCGACGGCAATCCGCGAAATAGAACGACTTGCGGCAGCGAGGCGCCGTGTTCGGTGCCGAGCTTCACGAACGAACCCATGATGGCGAACATGGCGGACGCCAGCAACATCCAGAGTGCCTGCATGGGGGTCTACGCTAAGGGAAAAGTGAGGAGGAATAAGGGAAAGCGATACTATACTCTCCGTCACCGGAAGCGGCGCCGCGAGTCGGGGAACTGGCGGCCCGCAGCAGTGTCGAATCCCGGCATATCCTGCTCGCAGAGGAACACAAAAAACATGAAACGCATTGTCCTGTTCGTCCTGACCAACCTGGCTGTCATGCTGGTGCTGTCGGCCACGCTGCGCATCCTGGGCGTGGACCGCTACATCACCGCCAACGGCCTGAACCTGAACGCCCTGCTGATTTTCTCGGTGGTGGTCGGTTTCACCGGCGCGATCATCTCGCTCCTGATCAGCAAGCCCATGGCCAAGTGGAGCACCGGCGCCCAGGTGCTCGACCCGAATTCGCCCCGCAACCAGCGCGAAGCCTGGCTGGTCGACACCGTGCACCAGCTGGCCGACCGCGCCGGCATCGGCCGCCCGGAAGTCGCCATCTATGAAGGCGCCCCCAACGCCTTCGCCACCGGCGCCTTCAAGAATGACTCGCTGGTCGCGGTGTCCACCGGTCTCCTGGAAAGCATGAGCGAGGAAGAAGTCGCCGCCGTGCTGGCGCACGAAGTCGCGCACATCGCCAACGGCGACATGGTCACGCTGACGCTGATCCAGGGCGTGGTGAACACCTTCGTCGTGTTCCTGGCCCGCGTGGTCGGCTACTTCATCGACCGCGTGGTGTTCAAGAACGAACGCGGCATCGGCCCGGGCTACTACATCACCGTGCTGGTCTGTGAAATCATCTTCGGCGTGCTGGCCTCGATCATCGTGGCCTGGTTCTCGCGCCAGCGCGAGTACCGCGCCGACGCCGGCTCGGCCCACCTGATGGGCGCCCGCGAACCCATGATCCGCGCCCTGGCCCGCCTGGGCGGCCTGGAACCGGGCGAGCTGCCCAAGTCCTTCGAGGCCTCGGGCATCACCGGCAAGGGCGGCCTGGCCGCGATGTTCGCCTCGCACCCGCCGATTCCGGCCCGCATCGCCGCGCTGCAGAATGCGCGCGTGATCTAAGCCTTTCGCTCAGACGGGCCTCGCGCCCTGCAGCCCTGACTCGATGGCCCGCTTGCGCGGGCCATCGTCTTTTCCGGCTCCGGCCAAAAAAGGCCCCCAGGATGCGAGGCAGACCCCGAAGACGACCAACGATCAGACATTCCTGCTTCAATGGGGTGGGCGCATAATTTCAGGGGCCTGGCGCCGGTCCTGGCCGTATGGATAGACGTGATGTCGAGGGCAGACCGTGGCTGAATCGAGTACGCACTCCCCGGCCCGCGGAACGGGCAGCTGGCTGGTTGCCGTGGGCACGTATACGCGGCCGATGCCGCATGTGCACGGCATAGGGCGCGGCATCCACTTGCTGAGGTTCGACGCCGCGACGGCCACGCTGCGTGAATTGCAGGTGGACAGCCATGGCGTCAATCCCTCTTACCTGTGCCATTCCGCGTCCCTCGGCCTGCTGTACGGCGTGAGCGAGCAGGAAGTAGGCGCCAGCATCGACGTCTACGCGGTCGACGGCGCGGCCACGCTGCGGCATTTGCTCAATGTGCCTACGCCTGGCGCCAGCCCTTGCCACATCAGCCTGACGCCTGCGGCGGACCGCCTCTTCGTATCCAACTATGGCAGCGGCGAACTCCTGAGCTACCGGCTCGACGGGCAGGGTTTGCCCAGCGCCCCGCCCGACATCATCGTGCGCCATGGCAGCGGTCCGCGCAGCGAACGCCAGGCGAGCCCCCATGTGCATTGCGCCCAGCCGACCCCGTCCGGCGATGCGGTCTACCTGTGTGACTTGGGTACCGACAGCGTCGCCCGCCATGCCTTGCGGGGCGCCGCGCTGGATCTGCTCCCGGACCTGCAGGTGCAGATAGGACCAGGTTCCGGGCCGCGCCACCTGCGGCTGAATCCGGCCGGTACCCACGCCTTCGTGCTCAACGAACTGTCCAATAGCGTGAGCGTCGTTCAACTGCCCACGGCACGCGATCCCCATGCACACGCGCTCGCCCGAATCGGCACGCTGCCGGCAGATTGGCAAAACGCCAACTCCGCGTCCGCGCTTTGCCTGCATCCGAGCGGACACTGGCTCTACGCGACCAACCGCGGCCACGACAGCATCGCAGGATTTCGGCTATTGGAATCCGCCCCTTGGCTTGAGCCGATAGGCTTGTGGCCCGCCGGCGGGCGCACCCCGCGGGACGCCGCCATCACCCCGGACGGCGGCTTCCTGCTGGTCGCCAGCCAGGACGAGCACCGCATTTCCTGCCTGCGCATCGACCCGGACAGCGGCCAGCTGCAGCCTGCAGGCGTGCCGTTTGCCATTTCCTCCCCGGCCTGCGTTCTTCCCTTGCTTCGGAAAGAAACCCCGAGGCCATGACAGCCGCTCGCCCTCCCGCATCGTCGTCACCCCGTGCCCTCAGCACTCGACGATGTTCACCGCCAGCCCGCCGCGCGCGGTTTCCTTGTACTTGGTCTTCATGTCGGCGCCGGTTTCGCGCATGGTCTTGATGACGGAGTCCAGCGACACGTAGTGCTGGCCGTCGCCGCGCAGCGCCATGCGGGCAGCGTTCACGGCCTTGATGGAGGCCATGGCGTTGCGCTCGATACAGGGGATCTGCACCAGGCCGCCCACGGGGTCGCAGGTCAGGCCCAGGTTGTGCTCCATGCCGATCTCCGCCGCGTTCTCGACCTGTTCGACCGTGCCGCCCAGGGCCGCGGCCAGGCCGCCCGCCGCCATCGAGCAGGCCACGCCGACCTCGCCCTGGCAGCCGACTTCGGCGCCCGACAGCGAGGCGTTGTACTTGTACAGCAGGCCCACCGCCGCCGCGGTCAGCAGGAAGTCGCGCACGCCCTCGCGGTTGGAACCAGGCACGAAGCGGTCGTAGTAATGCAGCACTGCCGGGATGATGCCGGCCGCGCCATTGGTCGGCGCCGTCACGACGCGCCCGCCCGCGGCGTTCTCTTCGTTGACCGCCATGGCGTACAGATTGACCCAGTCCATCACGGACAGGGGATCGGACAGGGTGCGCTCGGCGCGCTGGGTCAGGTTGCGGTAAAGCTCGGGCGCGCGGCGGCGCACGCGCAAGGGGCCGGGCAGTTCACCGTCCGCTTCCGGATAGTTGATGCCGCAGCCGCGCGACACGCAGTCCTGCATGACCTGCCAGATGCGGTCCAGCCCGGCGTGCACCTCGGCCTCGTCGCGCCAGGTCAGCTCGTTCTTCATCATCAGCTGCGCCACCGACAGGCCGCTCTCGCTGCACATGCCCATCAGTTCGCGACCCATGCGGAACGGGTACGGCAACTGGTCGTGCGCGGCGATGACCTGGCTGTTGGACGCGCCGGCCGTCACCACGAAACCGCCCCCCACCGACAGGTAGCGGGCCTCGCGCAGGGATTCGCCATTGGCGTCAAAGGCGTGAAACTTCATGCCGTTAGGATGTTCCGCCATGGCTTCGCGGCGGTAGAACATCATGTGTTCCTTTTCGACGAAAGGAACCGGATAGCGTCCCAGCAGCGGCAATTGGCGGCTGGCCCGCACCGACGCGATCATGCCGGCGATGGCGGCGGGGTCGACGGTGTCGGGGGCTTCGCCCATCAGGCCCAGCAGCACGCCCTTGTCGGTGCCGTGGCCCTTGCCCGTGGCGCCCAGCGAGCCGTAAAGCTCGGCGCGCACCGTGGCCACATTGGGCATCAGGCCGTCGCGCTCCAGGCCTTGCGCGAACAACAGGGCGGCCCGCATGGGGCCCACCGTATGGGAGCTAGACGGGCCTATGCCTATCTTGAACAGGTCGAATACGGAAACAGCCACGCAAAACTCCATTGCATCTGCGATTGATGAGGCAATGATACGCGTAGGCCAGCCCACGCGCAGCTAGCGTCCTGCCCCGCAGATGCGCCCGCAGGCGTATGCTGTATTGCGGGGACAGGTTCCCCCGGCAGCGCCGCGCATGCGATCATTACAGAATTATTACTTGTCATAAAAGAATGGAAATACGCCAGGATGTCCGGACTCATTACCCTGCTTGACTTCGCCGGCTACGTCGCCCTGCTCCTCTGGGGCGTGCATATGGTCCAAACAGGCGTGCAGCGCGCCTTCGGGGCCGCCCTGGGCGCGGCGTTGGGCAAGGCCTTGGGAACCCGGCTGCGGGCATTCGCCGCCGGACTGGGCATTACCGCCGCGTTGCAGAGCAGCACCGCCACGGGCCTGATGATCACCGGCTTCGCGGCCGGCGGCGTCGTCGGCCTGGCGCCGGCCCTGGCCGCCATGCTGGGCGCCAACGTCGGCACCACGCTCATCGTCCAGCTGCTGTCCTTCGACCTGACCTCGCTCGCCCCCATCCTGATCCTCGCGGGCGTATGGATGTTCCGCCGCTACCCGCCGGGCCGCACGCGCGACCTGGGACGCGTCTTCATCGGCCTGGGCCTGCTGTTGCTGTCGCTGCACCAACTGGTCGAACTGTTCCAGCCCTTCCAGACCGCGCCCATGCTGGGCATGATCCTGGACGCGCTGGCGACCCAGCCCGTGGCCACGGTACTGCTGGCGGCCGCCTTCACCTGGGCGGCGCATTCCAGCGTGGCCGTGGTGGTGCTGGTCATGTCGCTGGCCAGCCACCACATGGTGGCCCCGCACGTAGCCTTCGCGCTGGTGCTGGGCGCCAACCTGGGCACTGCCATCAACCCCATGATCGAAGGCGTGACCGGAGACGACCCCGCCGCGCGCCGCCTGCCCCTGGGCAACCTGCTGACCCGGGTGCTGGGCGTGCTGATCGGGCTGATACTGCTGCCCTACCTGCAGCCGATGATGAGCGATCTGGCCTCCGACCCAGCCCGCGCCGTGGCCAACTTCCACACCCTGTTCAACGCCGTCATCGCCCTGGTGTTCCTGCCGCTGTTGACGCCCTACGCCGCCCTGCTGACGCGCTGGCTGCCCAAGCGCGCGGATCCGAACGACCCGTCGCGCCCGCAGTACCTGGATGAATGGGCTCATGACGTGCCCGCCGTAGCCTTGGGCAACGCCGCGCGCGAGGCCCTGCGCATGGCCGACATGCTGCAGACGCTGCTGCTCTACGCCCGCGCCGGCTTCAAGCGCGACAACCGCCACCGCATGGTGCAGGCGCGCCAGCTGGACGCCGCGCTGGACAAGCTGGAAAACGCCATCACCACCTACCTGGCCACCCTGGACCAGGAGAACATGACGCGCGAGGACATCCAGCGCCTGGACGACATCCTGGCCTTCACCAGCAATATCGGCCATGCCGGCGACATCGCCCACCACGGCCTGCTCAGCCACGTCGCCAAGCTGCGCAAGCAGGGCTGGATCTTTTCGCCCGAACAGCGCGCCAGCCTGGACGACACGCTGGGCCAGCTCATCGCCAACCAGCGCACCGCCGCCGCCCTGTTCGTCAACGACGACCTGCGCCAGGCTCGTGCGCTGGCGGGTGAAAAGGCGCGCTTCCGCTCGATCGAAACCCATGCCGCGGACACGCACCTGCAGAAAATCAAGGGCGGCGAGGTCGACGCCGCCGAGGTGGGCGCGCTCTACCTGGACATCCTGCGCGACATGAAGGGCATCAATTCCCATCTGGTCGGCGCGGCGGCCTATCCGCTGCTGGCGCGGCACGGCGAACTGCTGCCCAGCCGCTTGCGCGAGGCTGGGAACTGAGCAGAACGAAAAAGCCGACCTTATGTGGTCGGCTTTTTTCACCGCGTTCTTGGGCAGCTTTCGCTGCCCCGCATCCTACAAATAGCGCTTGAACCACTCCAGCATGCGCTTCCAGCCATCCTGCGCGGCCTCGGCCTTGTAGCTGGCGCGGTAGTCCGCCAGGAAGGCGTGGTCGGCCTCGGGATACACCACGAATTCCGAGCGCCGGGCGTTGTCGTTGCCGGCGGCCAGCTTGGATTTCATGGTTTCGACGTCGGCCAGCGGAATGCTGGCGTCCTTGCCGCCATACAGGCCCAGCACCGGGGCGTGCAGTTCGTTGACCACGTCGAAGGCAACGCGCTTGATCAGCGGGCCATGGCCCACGCTGAGCTTGCCGTACCAGGCCACGCCCGCCTTCACGTCGGGATTGTGCGCGGCGTACATCCAGGTCAGGCGACCGCCCCAGCAAAAGCCCGTCACCGCCACGCGCTTGGGATCGCCGCCGTGCGCGGCCGCCCAGGCCACGCTGGCGTCCAGGTCGGCGAACACCTGTTCGTCCGGCACCTTGCTGACCAGCTCGGCAATGAGTTTCGGGATGTCGGTGTAGACCGAGGCATCGCCCTGGCGTTCGTACAGATTGGCAGCGACGGCAAGGTAGCCGGCCTTGGCGACCCGGCGGCACAGGTCCTTGATGTGCTCGTGCACGCCGAAGATCTCCTGCACAACCAGCACGATGGGCAGGTCGCGCTTGCCTTCGGGCGCGGCGTAATAGGCGGCGATCGTGCCGTCGGCCACGGGCAGTTTGAAATCCCCGTGGACCAGGCCCTGGGTGTCCGTGTGGATCACGGTGGGCGCGACGTTGCCGGCTGCGGCGGAAAAACTCATGAAGAACTCCTGTGTAGGGATGATCAACCAAGCCGGATATCCCGTCAGCGCCTGCACGGCCCCGCGCCTGTCCTAGTGCCGGTGGCCATGCTCCACTTGCGGCGCGGCCTGGCCGGCTTCGGCCTCGTGGTCGTGCCCATGGTGCATCACCGTGGTGACGCTGTAGATCAGCACCACGCCCACGCCGACCAGCAGCAATTGCGGGACGGCATCGGCCAGGGATACCCGTTCGTGCATCTGCGGCATCAGGTCGGCCACCGAAATGTAGAGGAAGCTGCTGGCTGCAACCACCAGGACATACGGCACCCATTGCTGCGCCTGCTGCAGCACGAAGTACCCTATTATGCCGCCCACGGCTGAACACAAGCTGGTGAACAGGATCAGGGAGAACGCGCGGCGGCGCGCCAGGCCCGCGTTGAGCAACACCACGAAGTCACCCAGCTTGTGCGGCACCTCATGGATGATGATGGACGCCGCGGTCAGCACGCCCAGCAGCGGATCGGTCAGGAAAGCCGCCGCCACCAGCACCCCGTCGCACAGGTTGTGCAGCGAGCTGCCGATCAGGATCAGCACGCCGCCGCGGCCCGCCTCGTGGCGGTCATGCCCCTTGTGGTGGTGATGGCCGTCGCCCTCGTGGTGATGGCTGTGGCGCAGCAGCGCAATCTTCTCCAGCACGAAAAAGCCGATCAGCGATGCCAGCATCAGGCCGAACAGCACGTGGGCATCGCCCACCCCCGTCTCGAAGGCCTCGGGCAGCAGGTGCAGCAGCGCCACCGACAGCAGCACCCCCACCGACAGGCTGACCATGTGGTGCAGGTATTGCGCGAAAACCTTGTAGGCCAGCCAGCTGGCGACAAGGACGGCGATAAGCCCGCCGGTGACGGTGGCGAGCAAAATCCAGAGCAGCAACATTTTTGGGGGGACGCTTTAAGGCGGAGGGAAGCGAAACATTATATTGTTTCAATACCAAAAACGGAAATGGGCCGCCCGCAGGCGGCCCATGTGTCCTGGGACCGGGTGCTTCCGGCTCTAGTGGGCCTGCTCCCAGTTCTTGCCCATGCCGACTTCCGCCACCAGCGGCACGCGCAGTTCCGCCACGTTGCACATGAGGCGCGGCAGCGCTTCCTTGACCAGTTCCAGCTCGGCGTCGGGCGCTTCCAGCACCAGTTCGTCGTGCACCTGCATGATCATGCGCGTCTGCAGCTTTTCGGCTTCCAGCCAGTCCTGCACCGCCACCATGGCCATCTTGATCAGGTCGGCCGCCGTGCCCTGCATGGGCGCGTTGATGGCCGCGCGTTCGGCCGCCTGGCGGCGCGGACCCGAGGCGCCGCGGATTTCCGGCAGCTGCAGGCGGCGTCCGAAGACGGTTTCCACGTAGCCCTGCTCGCGCGCGCGGCGGCGGGTGTCGTCCATGTACATGGCCACGCCGGGATAGCGGGCGAAATAGCGGTCGATGTAGGCCTGCGCGGCATCGCGCGTGATACCCAGGTTGGACGCCAGGCCGAACACCCCCATGCCGTAGATCAGGCCGAAGTTGATGGCCTTGGCGGCGCGGCGCTGGTCGGTGGAGACGTCGGCCAGCGACACGCCGAACACTTCCGAAGCGGTGGCGCGGTGGATGTCCTCGCCCGCTGCGAAGGCGCGCTGCAGGTTGGCGTCGTCCGACACGTGCGCCATGATGCGCAGCTCGATCTGGGAATAGTCCGCCGACAGCAGCATGCCCTGCTCGGCGATGAACGCCTCGCGCACGCGCCGGCCGGCCTCGGTGCGCACGGGGATGTTCTGCAGATTGGGATCGGACGAAGCCAGGCGGCCGGTAATCACCGCGGCCTGCGAATAATGCGTGTGCACCCGCCCGGTATCCGGGTTGATCATGCGCGGCAGCTTGTCCGTATAGGTGGACTTCAGCTTGGACAGGCCGCGGTACTCCAGCAGCACCTGCGGCAGCGGATAGTCCTGGGCCAGCTTGCTCAGCACCTCTTCGTCGGTGGACGGCGCGCCGCTGGCGGTCTTGCGCACCACCGGCAGCTGCATACGGCCGAACAGGATCTCGCCCAGCTGCTTGGGGGAATTCAGGTTGAAGGGCTGGCCGGCCAGTTCATAGGCCTTCTGTTCCAGCTGCAGCATCTCCTGGCCCAGCTTGTGGCTCTGGCGGCCAAGCTCCGCGGCGTCTACCTTGACGCCGTTGCGCTCGACCGTGGTCAGCACCGAGGACACCTGCATTTCCAGCAGGTAGATACGGTTCAGTCCCGCATCGGCCGCCACCATGGGGCGCAGCACCTGGTGCAGCTGCAAGGTGAAGTCCGAGTCTTCGGCCGCGTAATGGCCGGCCTTGTCCACCGCCACTTCGTCAAAGCCGATCTGCTTGGCGCCCTTGCCGCAGAGGTCCTCGTAGGACACGCCGCTGCGGCCCAGATAGCGCTGGGCCAGGTCGTTCAGGCCCACGCCGCGGTGCGATTCCAGCACATAGGCCTGCAGCATCGTGTCTTCGGCGATGCCGGCCAGCTTGATGCCTTCGTTGGCGAACACGTGCGCGTCGTACTTGGCGTGATGCAGCAGCTTGGCGCGGGACGCGTCTTCCAGCCAGGGCTTCAGGCGCGCCAGCACCTCGGCCTTGGGCAGCTGCGGCGCATTGTCCGGACCGCGATGCGCGACCGGGATGTAGCACGCCACGCCCGGCGCCACCGCCAGCGACATGCCCACCATCCTGGCCTGCATTTCGTCCAGCGACGTGGTCTCGGTGTCCACCGCGACCAGGGGCGCGTCCTTCAGCTTTTCCATCCAGGCGTCGAACGCGGCCCAATCGGAAATGATCTGATAATCCAGCTCCACGGGCGCGGCGGGCGCCTCGTGCGCAACGCGGGCGTCGCCCGCGGGCACGCGTTCGGCGTCGCCGGTCAGGTCGCGCAGCCAGGTGCGGAAACCGTAGCGTTCATAGAGTTCGGTCAGCGTCGCATCGTCGCGCGGACGCGGCGTCAGGTCATCCACGTTGTCCACGTGGCCGGCCAGGTCGCAGTCGTACTTCACGGTGAGCAATTGGCGCGTCAGCGGGAAGTTGGGAATGGCCTCGCGCAGGTTGCTGCCCGCCACGCCCTTGACGCCTTCCGCGCCTTCAATCAGCTTGTCTATCGAGCCGAATTCCGTAAGCCATTTGACCGCCGTCTTCGGGCCCACCTTGGTGACGCCGGGGACGTTGTCCACGGCGTCCCCCACCAGCATCAGGTAATCCACGATGCGGTCGGGCGGCACGCCGAACTTGTTGACCACGCCGGCCTCGTCCAGCACTTCGCCCGTCATGGTGTTGACCAGGGTGACGTGGCTGTTGACCAACTGCGCCAGATCCTTGTCGCCGGTGGACACGATGGTGTGCACGTCATGCTCGGCGGCGCGCTTGGCCAGGGTGCCGATCACATCGTCGGCCTCGACGCCCTCGATGGCCAGCACCGGCCAGCCCAGCGCGCGCACGGCGCGGTGGATGGGCTCGATCTGCGCGGCCAGGTCTTCCGGCATGGGCGGGCGATGCGACTTGTATTCCGGATAGATATCGTCACGGAAGGTCTTGCCGCGGGCATCGAAAATACATGCGGCATACTCTGCCTTATGATCAGAGACAAGTTTGCGCAGCATATTCACCACGCCGTAGAGCGCCCCCGTGGGTTCGCCTTGCGCGTTGCGCAAATCAGGCATAGCGTGGAAAGCGCGGTACAAGTAACTTGAACCGTCGACCAGTAATAAGGTTTTTTTCATGGTTACAAAGGCAGATATGGCAATAGCTGCGGAAACACCCGCCAACAAACAAATTCCGCTGATTATGTCAGAGATACGGACGGCGGCAGACAAGCTCGCGAACATCGGGCCTGCTGTCAGCGTCTTCGGCAGTGCGCGAGTCAGCCGTAATTCCCCCCACTATGAAACCACCGTCGCAATTTCCGCCGCCCTGGCGGATGCGGGTTTCGCGGTGATCGCCGGCGGCGGTCCCGGCATCATGGAGGCAGCCAACAAGGGCGCGTTCGAAGCAGGCGGCACCAGCATCGGTCTGAACATCAGCCTGCCCCACGAAGCGCACAACAACGAATACCAAACCATCAGCCTGTCATTCGAGTATTTTTTCTCGCGCAAGGCAACCTTCTTCATGCACAGCTTCGCCTATGTGGCGATGCCTGGCGGTTTCGGCACCCTGGATGAACTCTTCGAAGCGCTGACGCTCATCCAGACGGGCAAGGTCCCGCCCGCTCCCATCGTGCTGGTGGGCAGCGAGTACTGGTCCGGACTGGTCGAATGGCTGGGCGGCCAGGTGCTGGCCAACGGCATGATAGGCGCGCATGACCTGGATCTCTTCATCATCGAAGACGATCCCGTCAAGGTGGTGCGCAAGGTGGTGGAATTCCACGCCAAGGTCAATTCGGACGCGCAATACGCGCCGTCCCTGCCGGCCTGAAATCGCATGTAGCTCAAGGCCCGCTTGCCGCCCCCTCGGAGGGGCAGCAAGCGCGCGAAGCGTGCGCAGCGTGGGGGCCCTTTCCCTGTTATTTGCGCATGAACGAGGGCAGCACGTCCGGCGGAATCGGGCAGACGTAAGGTTGCCCGCGGCGCGTCTCCATCAGTTCCTCCTTGGCGCGCGCCAGCGCCTCGGGCTGCGTGTACAGATCGGCGGCGGTCGCCGCGATGATCTTGGCCGCGTGCACCATGCCCTTGTGCGCCATGGACATCTTGCCCTGCGCCACCATCTGCCAGGAATGGAACGGCGTGCCGTAGGCGTAGCAAGCGCCCCAGCATTGCGCGGTGGGCGCGACCCAGCTCACGTCGCCCACGTCGGTGGAACCGTAGGTGATCTCAGCCTTGCCGGGCTCGTAGGGCGCCACGCCGGCAAACAGCGGCGTGGGATTGCGCAGCACCGCGCCCAGGTTCTTGCCGGCGTTGTCGATGTCGTCCGTAGAGATCGCATCCCACATGCGGCGAGCGGCCTGCTGCTCGCCCGCGGTGTAATCGGGACCCTGCAAGGCCAGCATGTTGGCGTACATGATCTGGTTCAACACGCCGTTGGGAATGTAGTTCGAGCAGGCTTTGTCGAACACGATTTCCAGCTCGCAACCCGTCATCAGCGCCGCGCCACGCGCCACGTTCTGCACGCGCTCGTATAGTTCGGACGCCTGCGAATTGATGGGTGCGCGCACCAGGTACAACACTTCGGCGCGGGCCTGCACCACGTTGGGTGAAATGCCGCCGCTGTTGGTCACGGCGTAATGCACGCGCGCATCCGGCACCATGTGCTCGCGCAGGTAGTTCACGCCCACGTTCATCAGCTCGACCGCGTCCAGCGCGCTGCGGCCCAGGTGCGGCGAATTGGCCGCGTGCGCGGCAACGCCGCGAAAACGGAAATAGGCCTGGATGTTGGCAAGCGAGGACTGGTGGAAGATCCCGGTGTGCGATGCGGGATGCCAGGTGAGCGCCGCATCCACGTCGTCGAACAGGCCCGCGCGCGCCATGAAGGTCTTGCCCGAACCGCCCTCTTCGGCCGGACAGCCGTAGAAGCGGATGGTGCCGGGCAGGCCGTTGGCCTCCAGGAATTCCTTCACCGCCACCGCCGCAAAATGCGCGGCCGTGCCCAGCAGATGATGGCCGCAGCCGTGGCCGTTGCCGTTCGGCGTTTCCGGCGAAGGCTGGCAGGCGTAGGCGCCGCTCTCCTGGCTCAGGCCCGACAGCGCGTCGTACTCGCCCAGGATGCCGATCACGGGGCCGCCGTTGCCGGCCTCGGCCACGAAGGCGGTGGGAATGCCGGCGGCGTCGCGCGTGACGCGGAAACCCGCTACTTCCAGCATCGCGATGTGCAGCTCGGCGGACTTGTGTTCGTCGTAGCGCAGTTCGGCCAGGCTCCAGATGCGGTCGCTCAGTTCCGCGTAGCGCTCGCTGCGCGCGTCGATGAACGGCGCAAGTTTATCGATGGCACCCATTGTTTCTCCTGTGGCTGTAATGGCGGGGAAAAAACCGGTCAGGTCACTCGTCGAGCTTGATGCCGGCAGTTTCAATGATTTTGCGGTTGGCGGCCAGCGTCTGCGCGATGCGCTCGGCAAAGGCCTGCGGCGTGCCGGCGTCGGGCTGCGCGCCCATGCCCGCCAGGCGCTGCACCAACCCGGGCTCGGCCAGCGCACGCACTGCGGCCTGATTCAGGCGCTGCACCACGGCATCGGGCGTACCGGCGGGCACGACCAGGCCGAACCAGGTCTGGCCCAGCGCGTTCAGCTGCGGATAACCCAGTTCCGTCATGGTCGGCAGGTCCGGCATGTCAGGCATCCGGGCGGGCGCCGACACGGCGATGGCGCGCAGCTTGCCAGCCTTGACCAGCGATTGCGCGGACGCGTACTGGTCCTGCTGCACCTGCACCTCGCCGCCCACCGCGGCGGTCAGCGCCGGCCCCATGCCGCGGTACGGCACGTGCAGCACATCGACCTTCAGATCGGCATTCATCGCCGCCAGATTCAGGTGGCCAAGCGAACCGACTCCGGGCGAACCATAGGAATACTTGCCCGGATGAGCCCGCAGCTCAGCCAGGAACTGCGCAAAATCCTGCGCCGGAAACGCCGGATTCACCATCCACACGACCGGCACCGTCGCCACCGAGGCCACTGGTTTGAGCTGCGTTTCGGGGTTGACCCGCTTGGTGCCGTACAGCAGCGGATTGACGGCCATGGTGCTGACCGTGGCCATGCCCAGCGTGTAGCCGTCAGGTTCGGCCCGGGCCACCGCCTCGGTGCCGAGCAGGCCGCCCGCGCCGGCGCGGTTCTCCACCACCACGCTCTGGCCCAGTTCCTTGCGCAGACCCTCGGCCACCGCGCGGGCCAGCGCGTCCGTGGACCCGCCGGGCGCGAACGGCACGATCAGCCGCAAGGGCTGGGAGGGATAGGCATCCTGGGCGGCGGCCAGGGACGAAACACTGAAAGTTACGGCGCAAACCAGCGCGTGCAGCAGACGGGACTTCATGGACCAGCCACTCCTGGGGAACGGAAGCGATGTAAGGGATCGCTGCATTGTGTCCAGGGCATATCCTTATTTCAAATACATTAATGCGTGGATATATTCGTATTTTGAATAGCTTCCCTCCCCGAGCCATGGACGTCGCTCCCGCCACCCTGCTGTCCCGCCTGCTCGCCAAAGGCCGCCTGCGCCACCTGCAATTGCTGGCCAGCATCGCCGACCTGGGCAGCATTCAGCAGGCGGCCAGCCATATCGGCCTGAGCCAACCCGCGGCCACCCATGCGCTGGCCGACATCGAAGATCTGCTGGGCGTGCAACTGTTCGAGCGTCATGCCCGCGGCATGCGCACCACGCGCAGCGGCCAGCTCATGGCGGAGTGCGCCCGCAGCATGCTGACGACGCTGCGCGCTTCCACCGATTCGGTGGCGGCCCTGCGCCAGGGCGCCACGGGCAATCTGCGCCTGGGCGCCATCCCGGCAGCCACGGGCGGCCTGCTGGCCGAGCGCTTGCCCGCCTACATGAACGCGCGGCCCGGACTGCAAGTAGAGGTGGTGGAAGGCAGCCGCGAGCAACTACTGCCGCAAGCCGCCAGCGGCAGCCTGGACATGTTGCTGTGCCGGCGTCCGGAAGCCGTGCCCGCCGGCCTGGAATTCGTGCCGCTGCAGGAAGACGCGGCGGTGATCGTAGCCGCTGCCGGCCACCCGCTGCTGGATCCGGACGACGCCCCCACGCTGGCGCAGGTGGCATCCCAACTATGGATAGAACCTCGCCCGGAATTGGCCATCCATGCGGTCTTCAAGGCCTTCTTCGAACGCGCCGGCGTGGTGCCGCGGCTGTGCCGGCTGAGCAGCGCCGCACCGCCCATGCCGCTGCTCATCGCCGTCATGCAGGCGCAGAAGGCCTTGGCCATGGTGCCGCAGACCCTGGGCAACTGGTACATGCAGCACGGACATTTCCAGCGCGTGCGCATCGAATCGCCCGGTTCATTCCAGCCCATCGGCGCGATCGTGCGCGACCAGGGACCGGGCCGCGATTTCCTGGACTGGCTGGCGGCCGGGCGCAAGGCCAGCTGAACCAGCCCGGTCTTCAGCCTATGTCGCCGCCCGCCACATACATGATCTGCCCGGTGATGTAGGACGCCTCGGGCGCCGCCATGAAGCAGATCGCCGCGGCGACTTCCTCGGCCTGGCCCAGGCGGTCCTGCGGAGTGTCGCGCAGGCAGGAGGCATACATCTCGCTGACCCAGGCGGCTTCCTGCGCGGATGGCGTCTCGTGATTGCGCGGAATCGCGCGCACGCCGTTGTCCAGCGCGCCCGGCGACACGCAATTGACACGCACGCCCGACTTCGCCAGCTCCAGCGCCATGCAGACGGTGGCGGCGTGCACGCCGCCCTTGGAGGCCGAATACGGCACCCGGTAGATGCCGCGCGTGGCGTTGGAACCCACGTTGACGATGGCGCCCGCGCCCTGCGCCCGCATCACCGGTATGACTTCACGGCAGGACCACAGCGTGGGCCACAACGAACGGTTGACCTCGCGCTGCATCTGCTCCGGCGTGTATTCCCAGAACGGCCGGGTCCAGATCGTGCCGCCCACGTTGTGCACCGACACGTCGATGCGGCCGTTGATTTCCAACGCGGCGCGCACCATGGACTGCGCGCCCTCATGGGTTTCCAGATCGGCCTGTGCGAAGTTCGCGCGTCCGCCCGCGGCGCGGATCTCCTCGGCCACGGCGGCGCCCTGCTCCTCCGCCCGGTCCACCACGACCACGTGCGCGCCTTCAGCCGCCAGGCGCCGGGCCGTTGCCCGGCCCACGCCCTGGGCGGCGCCGGTGACCAGGGCCACCAGGCCCTCGAAGCGTAGATGTGTGCTCATGCTTGTATCGTCCTTTGCTATATCAATGGGCCGCCGAAAGCGCGCCGTCCGGCCGCGCGTGCTTGAGCTTGAGGCTCAGCACCGCCAGGGCCGCGACCGCCAGGGGTATCGCCAACGCGATGAAGAATCCCGACGGTCCGCCCCAGGCCAGGAAGCTGCCGCCGATGGCCGAACCCGCGATCGCGCCCGCGCGGCCCATGCCGATAGCCCAGCCGGTGGCGGTGGCGCGCAAGGCGGTGGGGTAAGCGCCCACCACCAGGTAGTTCAGTGCAATCTGCTGACCACCGATGCCGAAGCCGGCCGCGCCGACCAGGATGAAGACCAGCGTCCAGTTGTCGCCGGCCTGGCTCAGGCCTACGGCCACCACGATGCCCAGCGCGAACATGCCGCCAAGCAGCCTCCTCGTGTTGACGCGCGGCAGCACGAAGGACAGCGGAATCGCGCAGATGATGAAGACGGCGTTGACGATGACCGTGCCCATGGGCGCCTGCTCGGCGGGCAGGCCCGCGGCCTTCAGCACCGTGGGCAGCCACGACAGCAGCATGAACCACGCCACCCAGTTCAGCAGGTACACCGCCCAGATCGCCACGGTCTTGGCGCCGTGGCCATCCGAGAACAAGGCGCCGACGCCGGCGCGCGCGACGGATTCCTCCGGCACGGTGAACTGCGTGTCGGCGTCCAGCTTGCGGCGCGAGATGGCCGACAAGACGCGCGCGATGTAGCGCTGGCTTTCCGGATCGCGGCGCGTGGCCTTGAAGTACAGCGACTCGGGCAGCATCAGAAAGGCGACGGCAAGCAGGACCAGCGGCGCCAGGCCGCCCACGATGAAGATGCCTTCCCAGCCGATGACGGGCAGCATGCGGGCGGCCAACAGGCCGCCCAGCATGGCGCCGGCCGGCAGGCCCAGCAGCACGCCGGTCATGATGGCGCCGCGCAAACGGGCCGGACCGTACTCGGCGGCCAGCGCCAGCAGCACCGGCGTGCAGCCGCCCATGCCCAGGCCGGCGATGAAGCGCAGCACCAGGATATGCGTGGTGTCGGTGGCCCAGGCCGTCGCGAGCGTGGACAGGCCGAACAGGGCCAGGCCCAGCATGATGGCCGGACGGCGGCCGATACGGTCGCCGATCAGGCCCAGGGTCATGGCGCCCACCGTCATGCCGACGATGCCAGCGGTCAGGATGGGCGCCAGCGCGCCCGCCTTCAGATCGAAGGCGGCCAGGATCGCCGGCCCGGTGAAGGCGATCGCCTGTGTGTCGAAGCCGTCGAACAGCGCGATCAGAAAGCACAGGATCAACACGCGCCATTGAAAGGCGCCCAGTCGTTCCTGGTCGATCAGCGTCGGAATCGACCAGCTGGAAGTCGCGGTCATGATGGTTGTCTCCATGGCGCGGCCGAACCCGGCCTCGCGCCTGCGGGTTGTTCTAGGTGATTTGGGGAAAAGAATGGCGGCGCCGCTTGCGGGCGCCGCCCGGGCATCGGTCAGGCGGTGGCGCGGTCCATGCGGGCTTGCGGACGGGCCTCGTCGGCGTCCAGCGCCGGCTGCAGCACAAAGTCGAAACAGACGCGTGTGAACGGCGCGTTCACGCCCAGGCTCTCATAGCCGGCGGCCGGCGTATTGGGCTGCAGTTCGACCACCAGGCCGTCGCGCGTGGCGAAGGCGAAGTCATCGTCCAGGAAGGTGTCGCCCGGGATGTTGACCTGCGTGGTCAAGGTGCGCTGCCCGTCGGCCGCCACCAGGAAGTGGATGTGGGCCGGCCGGTTGCCATGGCGGCCCAGCGCCCCGAACAATTCGGACGTGGGGCTGTTCGGCGGAATCGCGTAGCCCGGCGGGATGAAGCTGCGAAAGCGGTAGCGGCCTTGCGCGTCGGTCTTGATCTTGCGGCGCAGGTGGTAGTCCGCCTGGTCGGGATCGAAGTGCGAATAACGCCCCAGCTCGTTGGCGTGCCACACGTCCACCAGCGCGCCGGCGACGGGATTGCCGTCCACGTCACGCACCTGCCCTTCCATCACCAGCACCGTGCCGGCTGCGGGATCTTCGTCCAGGCGGGCTTCGCCGTCGGACAAGGGCGCGCCCGCGATGTAGAGCGGTCCCTCGATCGCGCGCGGCGTGCCGGCGGCGCGGCCGGCGGCCTCGTCGGCCTCTTCCTCGCGGATGTCGATCAGGCGGTCAAAGCCCAGGCCTGCCGTGATCAACCCCAGTTGGCCGCTGCCGCCCAGGCGCGCAAGCCAGTCCACGCCCGCCCAGAATTCATCGGGCTTGATGTCGAGATCGTCGATCGCGCGGAACAGGTCCGACACGATGCGCTGCGTGATCTGCCGCACGCGGTCGTTGCCCGGATTGACCTGGGAGCTGTTGACCAGATCCAGTAGTTGTTGCTGGGTATATTCAGCCATGATGCGTCTCCTGCTTTTTGGAATGATCGGGAAAGTGATGGGTCAGGTCGCAGCGGCCTCGCCGCGGCGGCCGAAGTCGACCGTGGCGGGCGTCAGGCCCGCCCTTGCGCGGTCAAAACGTTCCAGCCGTTTTTCGTCGACGACGACGCCAAAGCCGGGGCCGTCGGGAAGGTGGAGTTCGAAGTCGCGCACGGTCATCGGCTGCTCGACGATGTCGTCGACCAGCAATTGCGGGCCGAACAGTTCGCAACCGTGGTGCTGGTCGGACAGCGTGGCGAACACGTGCGCCGACGCCGCGCTTCCCAGCGAGGTTTCCAGCATGGTGCCGCCGTACCAGCCGATGCCGGCCGCTTGCGCCACGGCCGCGACCTCGCGCGTGCGCAGCAACCCGCCGTGCTTGGCGACCTTCAGGGAAAACACATGGCAGGCGCGCTGCGCGGCCAGCATGTAGGCGTCCTGCGCGGAGCACACGGTTTCATCCGCCATGATCAGCGCGGCCGAACCCAGCGACTGCGTCGCTTCGCGCAGCGCCTGCACGTCCCACTTCGCCACGGGCTGTTCGATCAGGGTCACGCCGGCCTCCACCAGTTGCGGCAGATAGCGGCGGGCGGTGTTGCCGTCCCAGGCCTGGTTGACGTCCACCGTCATGTCGGCGCGGCCGTCCAGGCCGCGCGCAATGCGCGTCACGTGCGCCACGTCGTCCGCCGGACTGCGCGCGCCGATCTTGAGCTTGAAGAGGCGATGGCGGCGCGCCTGCATCATCTGCTCGGCCTCCTCCAGATCGCGTTGCGAATCGCCGCTGGCCAGCGTCCAGGCCAGCGGCAGGCGTTCGATGCGCTTGCCGCCCAGCAATTGCCAGGCCGGCACGCCCAGGCTGCGCGCCACGGCGTCCAGCAGCGCCATCTCGACCGCGCTCTTGGCGAAGGTATTGCCCTTGCAGACCGCATCGAAGCGGTTGAGGTGTTCGGCGAATCTGCGCGCATCCGCGCCGGCCACGGCGGGAGCCAGGTAGTTCTGGATCGCATGCAGGATGGTTTCCGGCGATTCCTCGTTCCACGACGGGCCGCCTATCGTGGCCGCTTCGCCAAAACCGCAGGCGCCGTTGGCTAGCCAGAGCTGCACGATCACCGGGCTTTGCCGGTTGATGGCGCCGAACGAAAACTTGTGCGGCCG
Source organism: Achromobacter sp. ACM04 (assembly GCF_014851465.1). Lineage (NCBI taxonomy): Bacteria > Pseudomonadati > Pseudomonadota > Betaproteobacteria > Burkholderiales > Alcaligenaceae > Achromobacter > Achromobacter sp. ACM04. The sequence goes on along the minus strand of NZ_JACUZS010000003.1, from coordinate 952,381 downwards.
GATCGTCGGGATGTCGACGATTCTTGCGTGGATGCGCTCGATGCGCCAGGTGGCATCGTCTGCCGTGATCGGAGCCGGGGTCGAAACGGATGTCATAAAGCCTGAAGCCCTGCGTGAGTGATGCGGCAAGGTTAGGGCTCGGCCGGTTTTGCATCCAATGATTTATATTGCATTTATCATTCGATATGGTCGAACGATACACTTACAATCATCGACCGCCCAGACCGGCATAGCGCCAGGAGCCCCTCGATGGAATTGCGCCAGCTGCGCTACTTTCTCAGCGTCGCCGACACCGAGCACCTGACCCGCTCGGCCGACGCCCTGCACGTCACCCAATCCACCCTGTCGCATGGCCTGCGCCAGCTGGAAGAAGAGCTGGGCATGCCCTTGTTCGACCGCATCGGCCGGGGGCTGCGCCTGTCGCAGGCGGGCCGGGTGCTGCGCGACCACGCCAGCCGGGCGCTACAGGAAATCGAAGCCGGCAAGATGGCGCTGGCGGATCTGGCCGGCCTGCAGGCGGGGTCCCTGACCATAGGCGTCATCCCCACCTTCCTGACCCATTTCGTGCCGGACGCGGTGGCCGGGTTCAGCCTGGCCTTTCCCAAGGTCCAGATCCAGGTGCGCGATCTGCGGGCTGGCCCCATTGAAGACCTGCTGGTCAGCGGCCAGCTGGACCTGGGCATTTCATTCCATCCGGCGCTGCGGGAAGAAATCGAGGCGCAACCCCTGTTCGACGAACGCCTGCAGGTCGTGGTTGGCAAAAACCACCCGCTGGCGTCGCGGCGCAGCCTGCGCATGCGCGATCTCGCGGGTGTGCCGCTGGCGCTGCTGCCGCGCAGTTTCGCCACGCGCCGCATGATAGACGCGGCCTGCGCCCAGGCAGGGCTGACGCCCGACGTGCGGGTCGAAATGGAGTCGGTGGACGCCTTGATCCACCTGTGCCGGCAGGGCGAACTGGCGACCATCGCCGCCGAGCATGCGGCGGGCGCGGCCGGATCGGGGTTGAAGAGCATCGCGCTGACCGACCCCACCACCATCCGCCGCGCGGCCATCCTGTGGCGCAAGGAAGCCTCGCGCAGCCGCGCCGCCCAGGAGTTCGCCGCCCGGCTGCTGGACGCGGTGCAGCGCCTGCCTGGCGCGGCAAGCGCGAACCGCCCCTGACACTGCGGCCCCAAAAAAAACGCAGCCCGAAGGCTGCGTTTTTTTGTAGCAGCGCAGCCAAGCTGCGCGCCGTGCCATCAGACGGCGGATTCGCGCGCGGCGCGCTTGCGCTCGTTTTCCAGCAGGAAGCGCTTGCGCAGACGGATCGACTTGGGCGTAATTTCCACGAGTTCGTCGTCGTCGATGAATTCCACGGCGTATTCCAGCGACATCTGGATAGGCGGAACCAGGCGCACGGCTTCGTCGGTGCCCGAGGCGCGCACGTTGGTCAGCTGCTTGCCCTTGATGGGGTTCACGACCAGGTCGTTGTCGCGGCTGTGGATGCCGATGATCATGCCTTCGTACAGCGCATCGCCCGGGCTCACGAACATGCGGCCGCGATCCTGCAGCTTCCACAGGGCGTAGGCCACGGCGTCGCCGTGATCCTGGCTGATCAGCACGCCATTGCGGCGCTCGCCGATCGAGCCTTCCTTGATGGGCGCGTATTCGTGGAAGATGTGGCTCATCAGGCCGGTGCCGCGCGTCAGCGTCAGGAACTCGTTCTGGAAACCGATCAGGCCGCGAGCCGGGATCAGGTATTCCAGGCGGGTACGGCCGCGGCCGTCCGGCTGCATGTCCTGCAGGTCGCCCTTGCGGCGGCCCAGCTCTTCCATCACGCCGCCCTGGTGGGCGTCTTCGACGTCGACGGTCAGCGATTCGAACGGCTCGCACTTCACGCCGTCGATATCCTTGAACACCACGCGCGGACGCGACACGGCCAGCTCGTAGCCTTCGCGGCGCATCGTTTCCAGCAGAATGGTCAGGTGCAGTTCACCGCGGCCCGACACCTCGAACACCGTGTCGTCGCCCGTGTCGCGCACGCGCAGCGCCACGTTCGACTTCAGTTCGCGGTCCAGGCGGTCGCGCAGCTGGCGGCTGGTCACGAACTTGCCTTCGCGGCCGGCCAAGGGCGAGGTGTTCACCATGAAGTTCATGGTCAGGGTGGGCTCGTCGATGCGCAGCATCGGGAACACGTCCTGATTGGCGGTGTCGGTCACCGTGCAGCCGATGCCCAGCTCTTCGATGCCGTTGATCAGCACGATATCGCCGGCTTCGGCTTCGTCCACGACGATGCGCTCCAGGCCGTGGAACTTCAGCACCTGGTTGATGCGGCCGCGGCCGCCCTGGCCTTCAGGACCGAACTTGTAAGCCACTTCCATGCCGGGACGCATGCGGCCGCGGTTGATGCGGCCCACGCCGATCTTGCCGACGTAGCTGTTGTAGTCCAGCGAGATGATCTGCATCTGCAGCGGACCATTGGGATCGTCGTCGCGCTGCGGCACGTGTTCGAGGATGGCTTCGAACAGCGGGCGCATGTTGCCTTCGCGCACTTCAGGATTCAGGCCGGCGTAGCCCGACAGGCCCGAGGCGTAGATCACCGGGAAGTCCAGCTGCTCGTCGGTGGCGCCCAGCTTGTCGAACAGGTCGAAGGTGGCGTTGATGACGAAATCGGTGCGGGCGCCCGGACGGTCGACCTTGTTGACCACGACGATGGGCTTCAGGCCCAGGGCCAGCGCCTTGCGGGTCACGAAGATGGTCTGGGGCATGGGGCCTTCAACCGCATCCACCAGCAGGAGCACGCCATCGACCATGGACAGCACGCGCTCGACTTCGCCGCCGAAGTCCGCGTGTCCCGGGGTGTCGATGATGTTGATGTGCGTGCCTTCGTATTCGACGGCACAGTTCTTGGCCAGAATCGTAATGCCGCGTTCTTTTTCCAGGTCGTTCGAGTCCATGACCCGTTCGGTCAGCGCCTGGTTTTCGCGGAAGGTGCCGGATTGGCGCAGCAGCTGGTCGACCAGGGTGGTTTTACCATGGTCCACGTGGGCGATGATGGCGACGTTGCGCAAGGCGCGAGTCATAGCGAGTCCTTTAAGGTCAGGGTGGAGGGCAGCAAGCCCTCCGGCAATTCGTTCAATGCAAGCAATGCCTGCTTGGGGTCTGGCATGGCCTGCAAGGCATCCAGCGCAACGGCGCGTTCCAGGGAAAACGGCCCGACGTGCGTGCGCCGCAGCGCCGTCAGGTGGGCGTAACAGCCCAGCACGCGCCCGATGTCCTGGGCCAGCGTCCGGATGTATGTGCCTTTACTGCATGCCACATCGATCTCTGCCTCGGTTCCGTTCAGGGACAGCAGTTCGATGCGGTAAATCGTGATCTGGCGCGGCGGCCGTTCCAGCTCGATGCCGGCGCGCGCGTACTCGTACAAGGGCTTGCCGTCGCGCTTGAGCGCCGAATACATGGGCGGAATCTGCTCGATCGTGCCCGAGAAACGTGACAGCGCGTCGCGCAGCGCCTGCTCATCAACGGTAAAGCCCGGCTCGGCGGTGGACACGACATTGCCGGTCAGGTCGCCGGAGTCGGTTTCGGAGCCAAATTGCAGCGTAGCGCGATATGCCTTGTCGGCGTTGAGCATCGCGCCGGAAATCTTGGTTGCGCGCCCCATGCAGCACACCAGCAGACCGGTGGCGAAGGGATCCAGCGTGCCAGTGTGGCCGGCTTTTGCCGCGTCCATGGCGCGTTTGGCGCGTTGCAGGGCGTGGTTGCTCGACAAACCCACGGGTTTGTCGAGCAACAGCACACCGTCGAGCGTAAGCCCGCGTCGTTTAGCCATCGTCGGAATCCGGTTTAAAGCAGTGACGACAGCCCGATCAGGACTGGTCTTCAGGTTCGTCGGGCACGCCCGAATGCGGGCCGGGCCGGTTTGCGCGGTCGATGAGGATCGACATTTCGATGCCACGGGCGATCTGCTCGTCGTGGAAGAAGCGCAAAGTGGGGACAGTATGTATGTGCAGCAGCTTGTACAGCTGGGAATGCAGCCAACCGGCTTTCTCGTTCAGCAAGGCGGTCGCGGCTTCGGGCTCGGCGCCCAGAACCGTGAAATACACCTTGGCATGCGCGTAGTCGGTCGACAATTCCACACCAGAGAGCGTGATCAGTCCAGCGCGGCTCGTGTCGATCTCGCGCTGGATGATCCCGGCCAGATCCTTCTGGATCTGGTCGGCCAGCCGCAGATTGCGGCCGGGGATGGCTTTGGACTTGTGACGGCTCATTAGAAAAAATGCCTCGCGGTCGCCTTACAGCGTACGCGCGATTTCCTTGATTTCAAAGACTTCCAGCTGGTCGCCCACCTGGATGTCGTTGTTGCCGCGCAGCGTAAGGCCGCAGTCGAAGCCCGACTTGACTTCCTTGACGTCGTCCTTGAAGCGGCGCAGCGAATCGAGCTGGCCGGTCCACTGGACCACGTTGTTGCGCAGCAGGCGGACTTGCGAATCGCGACGCACCAGGCCGTCCAGCACCATACAACCGGCGATGTTGCCGATGCGGGAAATGCTGTAAACCTCGCGGATCTCGACCAAGCCGATGACTTCTTCCTTTTTCTCGGGCGCCAACATGCCCGACATGGCTGCCTTCACTTCATCCACGGCGTCGTAGATGATGTTGTAGTAGCGCACGTCGATGCCGTTGTTCTCGGCCAGCTTCTTGGCGCTGGCTTCGGCGCGGACGTTGAAGCCGATGACGACGGCGTTCGAGGCAATGGCCAGGTTGATGTCGCTTTCCGAGATGCCGCCCACGGCGGCGTGCACGACCTGCACGCGCACTTCGTCGGTCGACAGCTTGACCAGGGACTGCACCAGCGCTTCCTGCGAACCCTGGACGTCGGTCTTCACGATCAGGGCCAGGGTCTGCGTGCCCTCGCCCAGGTTGTCGAACATGGACTCGAGCTTGGCGGCCTGTTGGCGGGCCAGCTTGACGTCGCGGAACTTGCCCTGGCGGAACAGCGCGATTTCGCGCGCCTTGCGCTCGTCGGACAGCACCATCAGCTCGTCGCCAGCGGCCGGCACTTCGGTCAGGCCCTGGATTTCCACGGGGATCGACGGACCGGCTTCCTGGATGGGCTTGCCGTTTTCGTCCAGCATGGCGCGCACGCGGCCAAAGCTTGCGCCGGCCAGCACCACGTCGCCACGGTGCAGGGTGCCGCTTTGCACCAGGATGGTCGCGACCGGGCCGCGGCCCTTGTCGAGACGAGCTTCGATCACCAGGCCCTTGGCGGGCGCGTCGACGGGAGCCTTCAGTTCCAGCACTTCGGCCTGCAGCAGCAGGTTTTCCAGCAGATCGTCGATGCCTTCGCCGGTCTTGGCCGACACGGACACGAACGGCACGTCGCCGCCGTATTCTTCCGGCACCACTTCCTCGGCAACCAGTTCCTGCTTGACGCGGTCGGGGTTGGCGGAGGGCTTGTCGATCTTGGTCATGGCCACGACCATCGGAACGCCGGCGGCCTTCGCGTGGTGGATGGCTTCGCGGGTCTGCGGCATCACGCCGTCGTCGGCCGCGCAGACCAGGATGACGATGTCGGTCGCCTTGGCGCCGCGGGCACGCATGGCGGTAAACGCCTCGTGGCCCGGGGTGTCAAGGAAGGTCACCATGCCGCGTTCGGTCTGAACGTGGTAGGCGCCGATGTGCTGAGTAATGCCGCCGGCTTCGCCCGCGGCAACCTTGGCGCGGCGGATGTAGTCCAGCAGCGAGGTCTTGCCGTGGTCGACGTGGCCCATGACGGTGACAACCGGCGCGCGCGGCAGCTGTTCGGCTTCCGACACGCTGGCGGTTTCGTCCAGGAAGGCTTCCGGGTCGTCCAGCTTGGCGGCGATTGCCACGTGGCCCAGTTCCTCGACCACGATCATGGCGGTTTCCTGGTCCAGCACCTGGTTGATGGTGACCATCTGGCCCAGCTTCATCAATTGCTTGATGACTTCTGCGGCCTTGACGGACATCTTGTGGGCCAGGTCGGCCACGCTGATGGTTTCCGGCACGTGAACTTCACGCGCGATGAATTCCTGCGGCGCCGGCTCATTGCGGCGATCGTTCTGCTGGTTGCGGCCGCCTCGGCCGCCCTTGCCGCCGCCCTTGCCGCCAGCACGCCAGCCGTCGCGGCTGGCCGGGGCTGCCGGCTTGTCCGCGGGCTTCTTGCGCGAAGCGTCATCGGACCAGGTCGAAGCGACTTCGGCGGTCTTGATGGTCTTCTTCGCGCCGGGAGCGGCGGGCTTGGCGTCCTTCTTGGCGCCGGGAGCGGCGCCCGGCTTGCCAGCCGGCTTGTGCAGCGTGCCGGAGATCGGCGCGGCAGCGGCGGGCGCTTCCGGTTCGGGAGCGCGCAGCACCTTGCGCGGACGGTTCAGCATCTCGCGCAGAGCGGCGGCTTCAGCCTCGGCCTTGCGGCGGGCCTCGTCGCGGGCCGCCGGCGCGGCGGAAGCCGCGAGAGGCGGGCCGGCGCGGCGGTTGTCCGCACGGTTGCCAACCTTGACGGCGGGCGCGGCGGGCTCGGGCTTCGCGGCGGTTTTGACGGGTTCGGACTTCGCGGCAGGCTGAGCCTGGGCGACAGGCGCGGCGGCCTGGGAGGAAGATGGTTCGGACTTATTGGCTAGCACAACGGGTTCCGGCTTGGCTTCTTCAGCCTTGGGCTCGGTGGATTCAGTCTTGACTTCGGGCTTGGCCTCTTCGGCCACGGGCTCGGCAGGAGCAGGCGCCGGCGTCGGTTCGGGTTCAGGCTGGGCCTGGACTTCGGCGGCTTTCGCCTCGACGGGAGCGGGCGCTTCGGCCGCGACGGATTCAACAGGCGCGGGCGCTTCGACCGGCGCGGGCGCTTCTGCAGCAACGGGCTCTTCCGCCTTGGCCGGGGCAATAGCCTCAGCCTGGACGGGAGCGGTCTCGCGAGGAGCGGCAGCTTCGGGTGCGACGGGCGCCGACACTTCCTGCGGCGCCGCTTCGGCGGCTGCCTCATCTTCGGCACGCGCGGACGCGGCCTGTTCCAGGGCGATTTCGGAGGGATCACGCTTGACGAACACGCGCTTCTTGCGCACTTCGACCTGGATCGTGCGCGAACGGCCGGTGGCATCCGCCTGGCGGATCTCGGACGTCTGGCGGCGCGTCAAGGTGATCTTCTTGCCTTCGGTCGCGCCGTGGGCGCGACGCAGCGATTCGAGCAATTTCGCCTTGTCGCTGTCGGTGACGGAATCGTCGACCGATTTGAGGTCAACGCCAGCCGAGCGCAGCTGATCCAGCAGCACATTGGCAGGCATTTTCAGCTCGGTAGCGAACTGCGCGACGGTATTACTCGACATTAGGCTCTCTCTTCCCTATATGCAGCTATTACAAACAACGTGAACTCGCGGCGGCGGATATTCCGTCCGCCGCGGACCCGTGTCCTTTTGGTTATTCCTCGTCGAACCAATGGGCGCGGGCACGCATGATGAGATCGCTGGCTTCCTGCTCGGTCAGACCGGCGATTTCCGCCAGTTCGTCCGTCGCCAGTTCGGCCAGATCATCACGCGTATGCACTTGGCGCTCGGCCAGCTTGGCAGCCAGTTCGGGCGTCATGCCTTCGAGTTCGAGCAAATCCTGCGCGGTCTCAAGGCGCTCTTCCTGGGCGATCGCCTCGGTCAGCAGCGCATTGCGGGCACGGGCGCGCAACTCATTGATGGTGTCTTCGTCAAAGGCCTCGATTTCCAGCAGTTCCTGCATGGGCACGTAGGCGATTTCCTCGATACCGGTAAAACCTTCGTCGATCAGGATGTCAGCGACTTCCTCGTCGACGTCCAGCTTGCTCATGAACGTGGCGCGCAGGCCCGAACGCTCGACTTCCTGGCGGTTCAGGCTTTCTTCCGGCGTCATGATGTTGATCTGCCAGCCGGTCAGCTCGGAAGCCAGGCGAACGTTCTGACCCTTGGCGCCGATGGCCTTGGGCAGGTTTTCCTCGTCCACCACGACGTCCATCGCGTGCTTGTCTTCATCAACGACGATGGACTCGACGTTGGCCGGCGCCAGGGCGCCGATGACAAACTGCGCGGGGTCTTCCGACCACAGCACGATATCGACCTGTTCGCCGCCCAGCTCGTTGCGCACGGCGGTCACGCGCGAACCGCGCATGCCCACGCAGGTGCCGATCGGGTCGATGCGCTTATCGTATGCCACCACGGCGATCTTCGCACGCACGCCGGCGTCGCGGGCCGCGGCCTTGATCTCCAGCAGGCCCTGCTCGATTTCGGGGACTTCATTCTCGAACAGCTGGCGGATGAATTCCGGCGCGGTGCGCGACAGGATCACCTGCTGGCCGCGCGCGGCGTGGTCTACGCGCAACACAAAGGCGCGGACGCGGTCGGCCACCCGGAGGTTTTCCTTCGGGATCATTTCGGAACGCGGCAGGCGCGCTTCGATCTTGCCGGTTTCGACGATGGCGTCGCCCTTGTCCATGCGCTTGATCGTGCCGGACACGATGGTCTCGCCACGGTCCAGGAAGTCGTTCAGCACCTGCTCGCGCTCGGCGTCGCGGATCTTCTGCAGAATGGCCTGCTTGGCGGCCTGCGCGCCGATGCGGCCGAACTCGATGGGTTCGAGCGGCTCTTCGATGTACTCGCCTTCCTTGATGCCGGGGACGATTTCCTGCGCGTCCGACAGCATTTCCTGCTTGTCGGGCTCTTGCAGGCCAGCCTCGTCGGGCACGACCAGCCAGCGGCGGAAGCCTTCGTGATCGCCCGTGTCCCTATCGATGGCGACACGGATGTCCGCATCATCCTTGAAGCGCTTTTTCATCGCCGAGGCCAGCGCGCTTTCCAGCGCTCCGAACACGACGTCGCGCGTGACGTTCTTTTCACGCGCCAAGGCATCGACCAACAGAAGAATTTCGCGACTCATCGCTTTTTGCCCTTGAAATCCAGAACGGGATCCAGTTTTGCACGTTCGATATCGTCGACCGTGAAATTCAATACCTGGACGTCGTTCTTTTTTGCCTCAAATTCGAGACCGAACACGGTCTTTTGCATTCCAGCAGCCGCGTCGGAGGCTGCGGCGTCGTCTTCGGGCACCGTCAGGGTGCCGGCAAAGACCTTGCGGCCGTCCAATGCCTCGCGCAGCTTGATTTCGATGCGCTCGCCTGCGAACCGGCGGAAGTCGGCCTCGTTGCGCAGCGGGCGGTCGACGCCCGGCGAACCGACTTCCAGCCGCTTGTAGTCGACGTTCTCGACTTCGAACACCCGCGACAACTGGCGGGACACCTGTTCACAGTCTTCGATGCGCACACCGCCGACCCGATCGATCGTGACGCGCAAAAGGCCCAGGGCGGCACGCTCGACGTCCACGAGTTCGACGTCCATGCCGGCCAGAGCCTCTTTGGTCAATGCGAATAAATCAGCCATATACTCAAAAAAAATGGGCTGCACGCCCAGCCCACCGTATTGCACAGCGCCCAGCCGCCACCCTACTGCACGTAAGGAGCAATGCTGGGCAGTGCCCTATATTGCGACCTAAATTTGGCTTGCGCCGCCCCAGGCCATTAAGACCCGCCGCCCCAACCCGCAACCCGGGCCAGGCAGCACCAGGCGCAAAGTCCGATGCAAACTGCCAGCTCTTGCCGCCCCTGTATTTGCGTGCTTTTCCTTGCGGGCACGCAAAAGGCGACGGCGCGAAGCCATGAAAACCATTGATTTTACCAGATAAACTGGAAAAACGCCTGATTCGTCGCGGGCTTACGTTTATGCGGGACATATCCCGCGCAGCGGCGCGTCCGGCGCGCCGCCCGCAGGCCTTCAGCGACCCTGACGACCGCGCCCGCCCATCACGCCCAGACGGGATTCGTGCGCCGAAGCGCCGCGCGGCTGCCAGTCATCGCCGCGCGGGGACGACGAGGCATTACGGGGTGCGCGCGGCTTGCCGCCAGCGTTCGGCCCCTTATTGCCGCCGGCGCCGCCCGACTTGTTACCGCTACGGCCGCCACCGGCGCCTGCCGGCTTGCCGCCGCGACCGCTATTGCCACGCGCACCGGCAGGCTTGCCGCCAGCCGAGCGACGACCGCCAGCCGGCGCTTCCGCGACGTTGCCGCCGCCAGCCTCGACCGACACGGCATTGCCAGGCTGGCCGCCCGCCGCAGCCGCGCGCGGACCGCGCGGCTTGCCGCCGGACTTGCCACCAGGCTTGCCCCCGCCCTGCTTGCCGCCGGCCTTGCCGCCCGCCCCCGCTGCGGAACGGCCGCCGCCAGGCTTGCCGCCCTTGCGGTTGCCCCCAGCGCCCTCTCCCGACAGGGGATGGCCGTTGGCATAACCACCGGCAATCATCAGGCCCGTGCCAAAAGGATCCGACGGACACGCGGCCGCCTGGCCTGCGCTGCCCAAGCGGCCGCCTTGCAGCTTGCCGCGGCGGCCGATGCGCGCGCCGTTCATGCCGTTGCGGTCCATGGTGCCGAAACCCGGGGGCAGCGCGCTGTCATGCGACTGCGGCTGCTTGGAGCGGCGACGGTTGCCGCCGGATTCATCGTCGTCGCGTACCAGGCCCAACTGGACCATCAAGGCCGTGACCAGGGAAGAATCCAGTTCTTCCCAGCGGCCGCGGCGCAGCGTACGCGGCAGGACCACGTCGCCGAAACGGGTGCGGATCAGCCGACTGACCGTGACGCCCACGGCCTCGAACATGCGGCGGACTTCGCGGTTGCGGCCTTCCTGCAGGGTGACGCGGTACCAGCGGTTGCTGCCGTCGCCGCCCAGGTAGTCCAGGGCGCCGAAGGCAGCCATGCCGTCGTCCAGCTCGATGCCGTCGACCAGCGATTGGCGCTGAGCCTCGTCCATTTCTCCCAGCACACGCACCGCGTACTCGCGTTCCGTGCCGTAGCGCGGATGCATGATGCGGTTGGCCATGTCGCCGGAGGTCGTGAAGATCAACAGGCCTTCCGTGTTCAGATCCAGACGGCCGACCGACAGCCACTTGCCCGTGCGCAGCTTCGGCAGGCGGGCAAAAACGCTTGCGCGGCCGCCCGGGTCGTCATGGCTGACGATCTCGCCAGCGGGCTTGTGATACAGGATCACGCGCGGCGGCTTTTTCGTATTGACGCGCATGATGGGCTTGCCGTTGACGCGCACCTGGTCATTGGGCGCCACGCGCTGGCCGATATGGGCCGGCTCGCCGTTGACCGACACGCGGCCCGCAACGATCAGTTCTTCCATTTCGCGGCGCGAACCGATGCCGGCGTCCGCCAGCACCTTGTGCAGCTTGGGCATGACCGAATCGCTGTTCAGGTACTTGCCCAGACGCTGCTCCATGCGGTCAGCGGTTTCCAGGTACGACAACGCCTGCTCGGCTTCCTGCTCGGTGCCGCGCGACTCCTGCGGCTCGGCCTGAGGGGCGGCAGCCGCCGCGGGCTGCGCTTCGCCGGCCGGCGCCTGCTCGGCGGCGGTATCGCCGCGGCGACGGCGGAACGGCGTTCTCAGCTTGCGGCCCCTGCCGCGGGCTCCCGTCTCGCCTTCAGCCGCCGGCTCACGCGCGGCGGATTCCGGCTGGCCATTGGAAGCGGCATCATCCGAACGGGGATTGTCGTCCTGCATTGCTGTATTCGTTGTCACTGGGACAGCTCCGAATTTCAAACTTGGGTGGGCCTGCCTGCGGCAGGCTCGTCATCATCTGGGGACGCCGGCTGTCGATCGGCCTCGGGCCGCTCGACGCCTGCCTCGTCCGATTCCGGAGAGGCGGCATCCGGGCCAGGCCGAACAGGATCGGCAAGACCGGAAGCGGGCTCATGCCCGGCGGCGTCAGGCGCCGCGGTATCGGTCTCGTCAATCGGGTCGGTCGGTTCCGCGTGTTTTGCGTTCTCGACGCTTTCCTTTGCAGCGCCGGCTTCTGGGGCATCGGCGGCCATATCGGAAATGTCGTTGTCAGCCGCATCGTCGGGAAAACCGGACGTGGCTGACGTATTGGACAAGCCTTCGGCTTGCTCCCGGACGGTGGATTCGTCGGCGGGATCCGCGCCTTCTTCTGTGCGCGAAAGCATGGATTCTACGCTATCGACGGGAGCGATGGGTACATCCTGTTCCGAAACAGACAATTCCGCAACCGGAATACTGACTTCGGACGCCTCACCCTCGCCTGCCGTAGCCGCAGGTTCGCCGTCAGGACGAGCCTCGGCTTCGCCGCCAACCCCGCCCTCGGCGCTCGCCTCACCCTCGACGCCTTCCGCAGCCTCGGCAACCGCTTGACCGGCAGCGTCGGCACCATCGGTGGGCGCATCCTCGGTGGCGGGCGCTTCGCCGCCCAGGACCTGCTGCACTTCACCCAGATCCAGCCCGGCGAGCGCGGCGGCGGCCTGCGCGGATTCCAGCGCCGGCAATTCATCCAGGGCGCGCAGGCCCAGGTCATCGAGAAACTGGCGCGTCGTGCCGAACAGCGCCGGACGGCCCGGCGCGTCGCGGTGGCCGATGACCTCGATCCAACCGCGGTCCTCCAGCGCCTTCACGATCTGCGAAGACACGGTGACGCCGCGGATATCCTCGATGTCGCCCCGCGTCACCGGCTGGCGCCAGGCCACGATGGCCAGCGTTTCCATCACGGCGCGCGAATACTTGGGCGGCTTTTCCGGATTGAGGCGCTCAAGGTAGCGCTGCATGCGCGGACGGCTCTGAAAGCGCCATCCGGTGGCCAACTGCACCAGCTCCAGCCCGCCATCGGCCCAATTGGCCTGCAACGTTTCCAGAAGCGTGCGCAATGCGCTGTTGTCGAATTGTTCATCGTCCCCGAACAGCTTGCGCATATCGGACAGTTGCATCGGCTGCGCCGCGCAAAGCAGCGCGGTTTCCAACACGAGTATTGCCTCGCTATCGTTCATCGACATTCAAATTCAAAAAGGGCTAACTTGCGCTAGGTTGAAAATAAGGCTACTATTCATTTCTCAGACGCGGGGTGGAGCAGTCTGGCAGCTCGTCGGGCTCATAACCCGAAGGTCGTAGGTTCAAATCCTGCCCCCGCAACCAAATTGATTCAGGCCTGGCGATTTCGCCGGGCCTTTTTCATTTGCGGCGCCGGAAAAAATCCGCAGATCCAGCAAACCCGGCTGCACCGACGTGCGCAGCACGGCAGCACAGGCACCCGCCGCCGCACCGGCAGCCTCGGCGGCTCGCCAGCAACAGACTGCATGGGTTTGCGTAGTTCTCACTGGATTCCTGTGTTTACCGCCATGCGCCCCGGATAGAAATACCCCGGACATGTGCCGAAACGACCGCGCCAATCGGGATTGAGCGGGATGCCTGCCGCGCCCCGCGCAGCAAACACTCAAGCAAATTCTGGAAAAGCCGGCACAAATCGCCAGCCAGCCCGCGGAGCACGCCGGCAACCCGGCGCCGCCTTCCCGCGGCAATCGATATCAAGGACCTGAATCATCAAGGTTCGGGCGCCACGGACAGACCGCCACAACCCACAAACCCGATACGTTTCCCCTGGCGCACGCGAAAAACCAGTTCCGCAATGCCCGCGGCCCACATAAGCCGCAACCACGATTCTTGGATGTTTTCTAACCAGACAAGGCCGGCATCCGCCCGCCGCGTCCAACATATTCAAGCAGTTGTTTCATTATACCGCCATATACCCCACCCTCAAGCCCGCACAGCGCCTTGCGCGGCGCAAAAACTACGGAGCAGGCTTGTCCCACGGCGTGGATTCCAGGCGGTCCACCAGAAAATCCAGCATGGACCTCAAGATCAGAGGCATCTGGCGGCGCGAGACATAAACACCATAAATACCCAGCTCCTGCGGCTTGCTTTGCGTCAGGATGGCCCGCAGGCGGCCCGATGCGATGTAGTCCGCGGCATAGTAGGTCGGCAGCATCGCAATACCCGCACCCTCCAGCGCCGCGCGCGACAACACCGACACCTCGTTCGCGCTGATATTGCCACTGACCGGCACATCCACCGGCTCGCCGTCGCGCTCGAAGCGCCACAGGCTCTTGCCGAAATACGAATGAGTCAGACAGTTGCGCAAGGACAGGTCCTCGATGCGCGCCGGCACGCCTTCGCGCTGCAGGTACTCGGGCGAGGCGCACACCACCGAACGACAGACCGCCAGCTTGCGGGCGATCAGGTTGGGATCCAGGTCATTGGTGATACGCACCGCCAGATCCACGCGCTCTTCCACCAGATTGACGGCGCGGTCGACCAGCATCAGGTCAACCGAGGTGCCCGGATGCAGCTTGACGTAGTCGGTAATGGCGCTGGCCAGATGGCGGGAGCCAAACGACATGCTGGTGGTAATGCGCAGCAGCCCGCGGGGCGTGTCGTCCGGGGTCGATACCGCATTGCGCAGGTCTCCCACCATGTCCAGCATCTGGCGGCAGCGCGGCAGCGTTTCGGCGCCGGCCGGCGTCAGGCTCAGGCGCCGCGTCGTGCGGTGCAGCAGGCGCACCCCCACCCACTGCTCCATTTCCGCGAGATAGCGCGACACCATGGCGCGCGACATGTCCAGATGGATCGCCGCCGCCGACAGGCTGCCCCTGTCAGCGACTTCCACGAATACCTGCATGGCTTTCAAACGATCCATGATTGTCTCGATTCTTGCACCAGACCGCTCCGGTTATACCGTATTTCGGCGCAACATCGACACCATAATCGAGACGGCCACCCGCAAGCCCTGACCAGACCAGACGCTCAGACGCAGACGATCAAGGAGCCGGCTGCCCGAGCGCAACGCCCAAGGCGGCACGAACCTCATTGACATCCACCCCCCGCAGGATGCAGACCAGCCGTGACGCCCGCCCCTCGTCCGGCCACTGCTCCAGCTGATTGATCGGATAGAGCTCGCCATGCACGCCATGCACCTCGCACGGCAGCGCCTCACCCTCAAAGCACACCAGCCCCTTCATGCGCAGCAAGCCCTGCCCAAAGCGTTCCAGAACCCGCGACATGCCAGCAAGAAACGCCGCCCGCCCGACAGGAGCAGCCAATACCAGCGAGAAACTGCCCACATCCCCATGAACGGCGGCTCTCGACTGCGCGAAGGGCCGCAACCAATTCGCAAGGGTCACACCATCGCGCCTGGCCGGCAGATCGAGACCCGCGCGCAGCGGATCCGCAAGCGGCGCATCAGGCCATTGCACGCAGCGCTGCGCCCCCGGATTAATGGCGGCGACGGCCTGATCCAGAAGATCCAGACTCGCGGCGTCCGCCAGGTCCGGCTTGCTGAACACCACGACATCCGCCAGGGCCAGTTGCCGCGGGGCTTCGGACTGCCGCTCCAATTGGTCCAACCCATTGCGGGCGTCCGCCAGGACGATCGCGCCCCGATACGCATAGCGCTCGGCGAGGAAGCGGTCGTGTTTGAGGGTGAACAGGATGGGCGCGGGATCGGCCAATCCGCTGGTTTCGATGGCCACGCGACGAAAGGGCTTGATCTTGCGGCTGAGCGCCAACATGAATAATTCGCGCAAAGCGTCGACTACCGCGCCGCTGACGACGCAACACAGGCAGCCGCCTTCAACCAGGACAATGTTGTCGCGGGCCTGGCGCACCAGGTGATGGTCCACACCGATCTCACCGTACTCATTGACGATGACGACAGCGTCAGCGTATGCCGGATCCCTCAGCAGGCGATTGAGCAGCGACGTCTTGCCGCTACCCAGGAAGCCGGAAATCACCGTCACGCCTATGCGTTTGTCGTCCATACCCGATCTTCCATGCTCGCCGCCCTGATGGAGAAAACCAAAAGGGCCATTCACTTGCGTGAATGGCCCTGAATTCTTTGGCTCCCCGAGCTGGGCTCGAACCAGCGACCTGCGGATTAACAGTCCGTCGCTCTACCGACTGAGCTATCGGGGAACTGCTAAGAAACGAGATTATGAACTAAAAATTTGAAGTGTGCAAATCGCTGATTTTTTCGCCGGTTTGGCCTGCTTGGTTTCCCATCGCAAAAAAACTCTGATATGATCTCGGTCTTTCCAGATCGGACCCCATAAACAGGGTGACGGACCGGAAAAAACGAAGATGTTTTGCTTGCGGCTCTTACAGGAGCGGAGCAAATGGTCTTGCCGGCATAGCTCAGTTGGTAGAGCAGCGCATTCGTAATGCGAAGGTCGTAGGTTCGACTCCTATTGCCGGCACCAGATTCCAAAAAGCAGCCCGCTCGGGCTGCTTTTTTCATTTCCGCGCCGGTTCGCGCGCCGAACCCTCACCCGGGAACTCCCGTCCGCCGCCACGCGTCCAATCTGCTGGACCATCCTGGCGGACACGACCATGCGCATCCTTCTAGTCGAAGATGACCTCATGATAGGCGAGAGCGTGCTGGACTGCCTGCGCGCCGAACACTACGCCGTAGACTGGGTCAAGGACGGCAATGCCGCGGAGCTCGCGCTGCGCACCGATACGTACGACCTCATACTTCTGGATCTGGGGCTGCCCAAGCGCGACGGCCTGTCGCTCCTACGCGACCTGCGCACGCGCAAGGACCGCACGCCGGTGCTGATAGCCACCGCCCGCGATGCCGTGAGCGACCGGATCGCGGGACTGGACGCCGGCGCCGACGACTATGTGGTCAAACCCTACGACGTGGATGAATTGCTGGCCCGCATGCGCGCCCTGATCCGCCGCAGCGCAGGCCGCGCGGAACCGGTGTTCGAGCATGAGGGCATCACCATCGATCCCCAGTCGCACGCCGCCATGGTGGACGGCGCTCCGGTCACGCTGACCGCGCGCGAATGGGCGGTGCTCGAACCGCTGATCGCTCGCCCGGGCATGATTTTTTCGCGCGCCCAGCTGGAAGAAAAGCTGTACAGCTGGAAAGACGGCATCAGCAGCAACGCTGTTGAGGTTTATATTCATGGCCTGCGCAAGAAGCTGGGTCCGAACCTGATCCAGAACGTCAGAGGCGTCGGCTATGTCATCCCCAAAACATGAGCATTCCGCTTAGCTACTCACTGAGAGCCAGGCTGCTTTTCTTCCTGTTGGCCGCCATCGTGGTCGGCGCGCTGGTGCAAGGCGCCATCGCTTACCGCAGCACTTTGGCGCAGGCCGACGATATCTTCGACTCGCTGCTGCAGCGCACCGCCCTGTCGCTGGGCACCGGCGACGGACTGCTCAGCACAGGTCCGGCGCACGCGCGCGGCGCGGGTTCGCCCGTGGCGGACGACCTGATCATCCAGATCTGGACGCCCGACGGCGTGCGTGTCTTCAATTCCCGATCCCGCCGGCCGCTGCCGGACCAGATCATCCTCGGCTTCTCCGACGCGAAGATGGAGGGCAGCACCTACCGCGTATATTCGCTGGCCACGCCCTTCCAGGTCATCCAGGTGGCGCAGGACATGACCGTGCGCACCAGCATGGCGCGCGCGCTGGCGCTGCGCACCATCGCCCCCATCGCCGCCGCCGCTCCCCTGCTCATGCTGATCGTCTGGTGCGTGGTCAGCTGGTCGCTACGGCCTGTGAAGCGGGCGCGCGCCCAGGTTGCGGCGCGCCAGCCGGAAGATCTGTCGCCCGTCAGCGTGGAGGGCCTGCCCGATGAGATCCGGCCGCTGGTGCTGGAACTGAACCTGCTGCTGGAGCGCATGCGCGGCGCCTTCGCGCAGCAAAAGCAGTTCGTCGGCGATGCGGCGCACGAACTGCGTTCGCCCCTGACTGCGCTACGCCTGCAATTGCAGGCCCTGCAACGCGCGGGCGACACGGATGCGCGCCGGCTGGCCGAACAGCGGCTGGCAGCCGGCATCGACCGCGCGACACGCCTGGTCGAACAGCTGCTATCCATGGCGCGCCATGAAAGCGCGGCCGGACAGGCACCCGCCGAAACCGTGGACCTGGCCGACGTGCTGCGCCAGGCGCTCTCTGAAATGCTGCCCCAGGCCAACGCGAAATCGATCAGCATCGACCTGGACGGCGCGCCGCAAGCATCGGTGCAGGGACATCGCGACGCGCTGACGCTGCTGGCACGCAACCTGCTGGACAACGCAATCAAGTACACGCCCGCCGGCAAGCGCGTCCACCTCCATCTGGAACAGGCTTCCGGCGAGACGACCCTGCTGATCGACGACGAGGGCCCCGGCATTGCGCCGGACGAGCGCGAGCGCGTGTTCGACCGTTTCTACCGCGTCGAAGGCAATTCGCAGCACGGCAGCGGCCTGGGGCTGGCGATCGCGCGCAGCATCGCCGACCAGCACGGCGCCACCATAGAACTGCAGGACACGCCGGTGGGCGCAGGCCTGCGCGTGAAGGTGGTTTTTCCGACTTAAGACTCGCCTAAGTGTCAGGCCCGAAGATAGCGCCATGTCCTTCAACATGAACGCAGGAGCCGACATGAAGACCACCCAAATGAAACCCTCGCGCCTGGTGCTGGCGCTGCTGGCAGCCGGCGCCATAGGCGGCGCGGGCGCAACCGCCTTCACCGGCGGCGTTTCGATGGCGGCCACCGCGCCGGCCATCGCTTCCTCCTTCCAGGCGCCGGGCACGTCCAGCCCGCCCAACTTTGCGCAGATCACGCGCGACTTCGGTCCGGCCGTGGTGAACATCAGCGTCAGCGGCACCCGCAAGGTGTCCGCCGACGAAGGCGATCCGTTCGCCCAATTCTTCGGCCAGATTCCCGGCGCGCGCGGCCAGCGGCCCGCGCGTGAAGTGCCCATGCGCGGCGAAGGCTCCGGCTTCATCGTCAGCGCCGACGGCATCATCCTGACCAATGCGCACGTGGTGCAGGACGCCAAGGAAGTCACGGTCAAGCTGACCGACCGCCGCGAATACAAGGCCCGCGTGCTGGGCTCGGATCCGCAGACCGACGTGGCCGTCCTCAAGATCGACGCCAAGAACCTGCCGGTGGTGAAGGTGGGCGACGTCAACCAGCTGCAGGTGGGCGAATGGGTGCTGGCCATCGGCTCGCCCTACGGCCTGGAGAACACGGCCACCGCCGGCATCGTCAGCGCCAAGGGCCGGTCGCTGCCCGACGACACCTCGGTGCCCTTCATCCAGACGGACGTGGCGGTCAACCCCGGCAACTCGGGCGGCCCGCTGTTCAACGACCGCGGCGAAGTCGTGGGCATCAATTCGCAGATCTACAGCCGCACCGGCGGATTCCAGGGCCTGTCGTTCTCGATCCCGATCGACGTGGCCTACAAGATCAAGGACCAGATCCTCGAACACGGCAAGGTGCAGCACGCCAGGCTGGGCGTGACGGTGCAGGAAGTGAACCAGGACCTGGCCAACTCCTTCAAGCTGGATACCCCCTCGGGCGCGCTGGTTTCCAGCGTGGAGAAAGGCAGCGCCGCCGACAAGGCCGGCCTGCAGCCTGGCGACGTGGTGCGCAAGATCGACGGCAAGACCATCGTGTCCTCGGGCGACCTGGCCTCCACCATCACGCTGGCGACTCCGGGCGAAAAGATCA
The DNA here is from genome assembly GCF_014851465.1 of Achromobacter sp. ACM04. Classification (NCBI taxonomy): domain Bacteria; kingdom Pseudomonadati; phylum Pseudomonadota; class Betaproteobacteria; order Burkholderiales; family Alcaligenaceae; genus Achromobacter; species Achromobacter sp. ACM04. Next base: position 933,031 of record NZ_JACUZS010000003.1, on the reverse strand, counting down.
AGCTGGACGTCTGGCGCAACGGCTCGCAGAAGGAGCTGGTCGCCACCCTGGGCGGCGTGCCCAAGGACAAGACGCAGGCCTCGGCTGGCGACCAGGAGGTTCAGCGCGGCCAGCTCGGCCTGGCACTGCGTCCGCTGAGCCCGCAAGAGCAGCAGGCGGCTGGCGCCGAGGGGCTGCTGATCGAACGTTCGATCGGACCGGCCGCCAAGGCCGGGATCGAACCGGGAGATGTGCTGCTGTCGCTGAACGGCGTACCGGTGCGCAACGTCGCTCAGGTGAAGGACGCGCTGTCCAAGGCGGGCAAGACGGTCGCCCTGCTGGTACAGCGCGGCGAAGACAAGATCTTCGTGCCGGTGCAGATCGGCTGAGCCGGTCTGCACCCGGATAGGCGCTACTCCGCGTCGGGCTGCTTGCCCGGCGCGGCCGCGTCGAACGCCGGCAATGCACGGCAGGCGGCATCGATGCGCACGACGTTGGGCATGGCCGACAGGTCGCAGTCGAAACGCTGGGCGTTCGCCACCTGGGGCACCAGGCACAGATCGGCAATGGTGGGCGTATCGCCGTGGCAGAAGAGGCCGGTGGCGGAAGAACCGGCCAATTGCGCCTCCAGGGCTTCCAGGCCCTGATGCACCCAGTGCTTGTACCAGGCGGTCTTGGCCGCCTCGTCCACGCCCAGGGTGTGCTTCAGGTACTTCAGCACGCGCAGGTTGTTCAGGGGATGCGTGTCGCAGGCGATGCCCAGCGCCAGGTCGCGCACCCGCGCGCGGCCTACCGCGTCCGCCGGCAGCAACGGCACTTCAGGATGCGTTTCTTCCAGGTATTCGATGATGGCCAGCGATTGGCCGATGACGGCGTCGCCATCGACCAGCGTGGGCACCAGCGCGGTCGGATTCACCTTGCGATAATCCGCCGACAGTTGCTGGCCGCCGTCCTTCAGCAGATGCACGGGCAGGTATTCGTAGGGCAAGCCCTTCAGGTTGAGGGCGATGCGCACGCGGTACGCGGCCGAGCTGCGAAAGTAGCTGTACAACTGCATGAAGTCTCCTTGATTTTCTGTTGCGGCGCCGCGCATGCGCGCGGCGCCCGCCTGCTTATTCCAGCGATTCCGTCTGCGCCGACTTGCGGGACAGACCCTTGGGCAGCGGGAACGCCACATTCTCTTCCAGGCCGGGCATGGTGCGTACCGACACCGCGCCCAATTCCTTGACCCGATCGATCACCTGCTGCACCAGGATCTCCGGCGCGGAAGCGCCCGCGGTCACGCCGATGCGCTTGCGGCCCACCAGCCAGGCCGGATCGATCGATTGCGCACCGTCGATCAGATAGGACGCGACGCCCTTGCGCTCGGCCACTTCGCGCAGCCGGTTGGAGTTGGAACTGTTGGGACTGCCCACCACCAGCACCAGGTCGCAATCCGGCGCCATCACCTTGACCGCGTCCTGGCGGTTCTGGGTGGCGTAGCAGATATCGCTTTTCTTGGGCTCGACGATGTTGGGAAAGCGTTCTTTCAACGCCCGCGACACGGCCGCCGCGTCGTCCACCGACAGGGTGGTCTGCGTGACGTAGGCCAGGTTCTCGGGATCGGTGACCTGCAGGCCGGCGACGTCCTCGACGGTCTCGACCAGGTACATGCCGCCCTGGGCCTGGCCCAGCGTGCCCTCGACCTCGGGATGGCCCTTGTGGCCGATCATGATGATCTCGCGGCCGGCCGCGCGCATGCGGGCCACCTCGATGTGGACCTTGGTGACCAGCGGGCAGGTGGCGTCGAACACGCGCAGCCCACGGGCGTCGGCTTCGGCCCGCACCGCCTTGGACACGCCGTGCGCCGAGAACACCACGATGGCGCCGGCGGGCGCGTCGTCCAGTTCATCGATGAAGATGGCGCCCTTGGCGCGCAGGTCTTCCACCACGTAGCGGTTATGGACGATTTCGTGGCGCACATAGATGGGCGCGCCATGCAATTCAAGCGCGCGCTCGACGATGTCGATGGCGCGATCCACACCGGCACAGAAGCCGCGCGGCTGCGCCAGCAGGACTTCGGCGTCGGTGGCGGTGACAACCTGGCTCATCAGAGGACTCCCAAGAGCGCCACGTCGACCCGCAAGCTGATGCCCGCGAGCGGGTGGTTGAAATCGAACAGGGCCGATTCGTCGTTGATTTCCTTCAGGACGCCCGAATAGCGGCCGCCGTTGGGCGCGGTGAATTCCACCAGGTCGCCGGGTTCGAAGGTGGCGTCGGCGCCCGCATGCTCGGCCAGCATGGCGCGCGTGACGCGCTGGATCAGTTCGGGGTTGCGTTCGCCGTAGGCGTCGGCGGGTTCGACCGTGACGCTGAAGCGCTCGCCTTCGGCGCGGCCGACCAGCGCCGCTTCCAGGCCAGGCGCCCATTGGCCGCTGCCCATCTGCAGCGTGCCGGGACGGCCATCGAAGGTGTCGGCGAACACGGAATCCTTGCCCGGGCCCGAGGCCAGCGTGATGCGATAGTGCAGCGTCAGGTAGGAATCCGGACGGACCAAAACGTTCACTTCATTAGAGGCGATGCTCAAGATCTGCCACCGTATATGCAATTGAGTAAACCTTGATTTTAGAGCCTCTTATGAAATTGTCCGACCGGCTGCCCAAACACGAGCGCCCCAGGGAGCGGTTGCTGCGCCACGGCGCCGCTGCGCTCCAGGACTCGGAACTGCTCGCCATCGCCCTGCGCACCGGTATTCCCGGCCTGGACGTGGTTGAACTGGGCAGCCGGCTCCTGACCCGATTTGGCGGCCTGCGAGGCCTGCTGGGCGCGACGCCCGAGGAACTGACCGCGGTTCCCGGCCTGGGGGTTTCCAAGGCGTGCATGCTGGCCGCCCTGCTGGAACTGGCCCGCCGCGCCATCGAGGAAGACCTGGCCCGCAACAGCAATCTGGATAACCCGCTGCCGGTAAAACAATATTGCAAGATGGCGCTGGGGCACCGGCAGGTGGAACATTGCATTGCGCTCTACCTGGACAACCGCCTGCGCCTGATCGCCACGGGCGAGCTGGCGCGCGGCACCCTGTCGCAAGCATCGGTCTATCCCCGCGAGGTCGTGCGCGAAGCCCTGCGCCATCACGCGGCCGCCCTGATCATCGCCCACAACCATCCGTCCGGCCTGGCCGAGCCCAGCGCCGCGGACCGCACATTCACCCAGCACCTGAAGCAGGCGCTCGCGCTGGTGGACATCCGGCTGGTGGACCACCTGATCGTGGCTGCCGGCACGGTCGTGTCCATGGCCGAACTCGGCGGCCTGTAGGCTGCGGCCCGCGCCGGAATTCGTTAGACTAGCGCCCGCAATTGCTTTAGGCTTAACGCATCTCTCGATCCCCCCGCCTGACATGAAACGCTTGTGGGACATTTCCCCGCCCGTGTCCACCGCATCGCCAGTCTTTCCTGGCGACACGCCGTACCGCCAGCAATGGAAATGGTCGCTTGCGCCCGGCTGTCCGGTGAATGTCAGCGAAATCACCATGTCGCCGCATATCGGCGCGCACGCTGACGCTCCCCTGCACTACCAGAACGGCGCCGCAGCCATCGGGGCCGTATCACTGGAACCATTCCTGGGTCCCTGTCGCGTCATCCACGCCATCGATTGCGGCCCCCTCATCACGGTGGACCACCTGGCCCATGCGGCCCTGAACCTGCCGCCGCGCGTGCTGGTCCGCACCGCCAAGCATGCCGCGCAGGACTGGTGGACCGACGATTTCTCCGCCTACGCGCCCCAGACCATCGAATGGCTGGCCGAACGCGGCGTCATGCTGATCGGCCTGGATACGGCCAGCATCGACCCCGCGTCCAGCAAGACCCTGGACAGCCACCACACGATCTTGCGGCACGACATGCGGGTACTGGAGAACCTGGTGCTCGACGATGTGCCGGAAGGCGATTACGAGTTGATCGCACTGCCGTTGGCGCTGGTCCAGGCCGATGCCAGCCCGGTTCGCGCCGTCCTGCGCGAACTGTAGGCTGGTCCGCTGGCCATGGCGGCCGATCCGAAGTCGGCCGCCGGTTCTGGAAGCACGACCATGAAAGACCATTCCGATTTGCATGCGGCGCTTGCCTGCGCCCGCCCCCACGCGCCCTCGTGGCGCGCCCTGCCCGCCTCGGCGCGCCGCGCCGCCCCGCCCTGCAAGGGAGGCCGCGCATGAGCCACTCCGAACGCCCCGAAGACATCGTCCGCCAGGAAAAAGCGCAGCTGGATTTCACGCGCGACATGACCTACGGCGATTACCTGCATCTGGACGAACTGCTGGGCGCGCAGCATCCGCTGTCGCCCGAGCACAACGAGATGCTCTTCATCATCCAGCACCAGACCAGCGAACTCTGGATGAAGCTGATGCTGCATGAACTGCGCGCCGCCATCGCCAATGTGGCAGCCGACCGCTTGCAGCCCGCCTTCAAGATGCTGGCCCGCGTCAGCAAGATCATGGAACAGCTGGTCCATGCCTGGGACGTGCTGGCGACGATGACGCCGCCCGAGTATTCGGCGCTGCGTCCCTATCTGGCGCGTTCCAGCGGATTCCAGAGTTATCAGTACCGCCAGGTCGAATTCCTGCTCGGCAACAAGAACGCGGCCATGCTAAAGCCGCATGCGCACCGCGAGGACCTGCTGGCCCAGGTGCGCAGCGCCTACGAAGCCCCGTCGCTGTACGACGAGGCGCTGCGGCTGCTGGCGCGCCACGGCCTGGACGTGCCGGCCGATCACCTCGAACGCGACTGGACCCAACCCTACCAATCGTCGGCTGGCGTGGAAGCTGCCTGGCTGACGGTCTACCGCCAGCCCGACCGCTACTGGGACCTGTACCAGTTGGGAGAAAAGCTGACCGACCTGGAAGACGCGTTCCGCCTGTGGCGCTTCCGCCACGTCACGACGGTCGAACGGGTCATCGGCTTCAAGCGCGGCACCGGGGGCACGTCGGGCGTGGACTACCTGCGGCGCATGCTGGAAGTGGTGCTGTTCCCCGAGATCTGGAAGCTGCGCACGGATCTTTAAGCGCCGAATTTATCTGGCCCCAATTTTTGGCCAAGGGGAGCCCCTGAGCGGGGCCTCCTTTCCTCTTGGCCTGGCCAAAATTCCCATGCTAGAATTTGGGGTTACTTTTTGGATACGTGGCTGGAACAGTCAACGAGTATCCGGCCGCTGGGCAACCCGATCCGCATATCGGCGGGTTCGCCAGGCAGGCGGGACACCGGACACCCGGCTGGCGACCCTAACAACTTGCAAGGCTCGGCAGAGCCCTAGGAAAGCACCATGAAAGAAGGCATTCACCCCGAATACCGCGAAGTCGTCTTCGCCGACCTGCAAACGGGCAACAAGTTCATCACCCGTTCGACCGTCCAGACGCGCGAAAGCATCGAACTGGATGGCAAGACGTACCCGCTCTTCAAGTGCGACGTGACCTCCGAATCGCATCCGTTCTACACGGGCGCCCAGACGCGCATCGTCGAAACCGGCCGCGTGGAAAAGTTCCGCGCCCGCTTCGCCCGCACCGCAGGCACGGTCAAGTCCGCTTCCTGATCTGTCGCTCCCCCGGGAGCCGCAGCGAAAAGGCAGCCTCCGGGCTGCTTTTTTTTCTCCCTGGCCGTCCGATTCTGACGCTGGGTACTAGCGCAACCAGACCACTCGGTTACATTAACGCCCGTGTCCCCACTTTCCATTTCCACTCCAGCCCGGCTCACGTCCGTGGCTACCGCGAAACTGCCCAGACTGATTCTGCTGGGCTTGTCGCTGGCCTATATCGTGGCCGGCCTGTTCATGCGCGACCCGTGGAAAACAGACGATGCCGTGGGACTGGCGACCATGATCACGGCGATCCGCGAAGGCGGCATCACCTGGTTGCTGCCGCAGGTGGGACACTTGGCGCACGCCGAGGAAGGTCCCCTGATCACCTGGGTGGGCGCGATCTGCATCTGGCTGTTCGGCCCCTACATCGGCGACATCACCGCCGGCCGCCTGCCCAATCTGCTGTGGTTCGGCATCACCGCCACCAGCGTCTGGTACGGCACCTATCTGCTGGGCCGCCGCGCCGAGGCGCAACCGCTGGCCCTGCCCTTCGGCGGCGAACCCGAACCGCGCGACTACGGACGCATGCTGGCGGACGCCGCGCTGTTGTTGCTGCTGGCCACGGTCGGCATCCTGCAGCGTACCCACGAAACCACCGTGGTGCCCGCCATCATGGCTTGGCAGGCGCTTGCCTTTTATTCGCTGGCGCGCAGCATAGACCGGCCATTCACCGGCAGCACCACCCTGGGCATCGCACTGGCGGCCAGTTTCCTGACCCGCGGCTGGGTCGGCGCCATCCCCATCATGGTGGGCGCGGCCCTGGCGTTCTACCCCCGCAGCCGACTGTGGAAATGCCGGCGCTGGCTGCCGTGGGCCGCGCTGCTGGCCGCCGTCCTGATTCTGGCTTGGTGGATACCCGCCAGCCACAGCAGCGAATACTGGATCCGCAACTGGAAGACCTGGAACCTGTCGTCCTTCGCCGTGCCGCCCTGGCATGACATCGGGCGCACCCTGCGCGACCTGCCCTGGTACCTGTGGCCGACCTGGCCGCTGGCCCTGCTGGCCATCTGGCGCTGGCGCGCCTGGCTCTACGCGCCGCATATCTGGCTGCCGCTGGTCCTGCTGGTGTGTTCGGCGGTCGTGCTGTTCGGCCTGGAAGAAGCCTCGGATTCCGAGTACGTGCTGCTGGCCGTGCCCTGCGCGGTGCTGGGCGCGTTCTCGCTGCCCACGCTGCGCCGCGGCGTGGTCAACACGCTGGACTGGTTCGCCGTCATGTGCTTTTCGCTGACGGCCATCACGGTCTGGCTGGGCTGGGTTGCCCTGCACTTCGGTTGGCCGGCGCAGATTTCCCGCAATATCGCCCGCCAGACCACCGGCTACCAACCCGAGATCTCCTGGGTCGCGTTCGCGCTGGCCGTGGGTTTCACCGTGGGCTGGATCGCGCTGGTGGTGTGGCGGCTGCGGGTGCGGCCGCAGGCGCTGTGGCGCGGCACGGTGCTGTCGGCCGGCGGCCTGACGGTGACCTGGATCCTGCTGGTGCTGCTGTGGCAACCCGCCGTGGACTACGCCCGCAGCTACCGCACCGTGTCGGGCCAGTTAGCCCAGGCGCTGCAGCAGAACGTGCGCCCCGGCGAGTGCGTGCGCGGGCTTAGCCTGGGCAGCGGGCAGCGCGCCTCGTTCCTGATCTTCAATAACCTCACGTTCACGTTCGACTCCAAGTGCACGCTGGTGCTGCAGCAGACCAGCAACCAGAGCTTGCGGGACAACACCGCCGCCTACAGCGACGGCGCCGAGGTGCTGTGGCAAGGCGGCCGGCGCGCCGACCGCCAGGAAGTCTTCCGCCTGCTCCGAGTCGGCGCCCCCCGATGACGCCCGCGCCCGCCGCGCCGATGAGTTTCGGCGCCACCCTGCGCGGCATCGCCAGGCAGGCCTGGCCGGTGCTGGTCAGCCAATGGGCCGGCATCTCCTTCGGCGTGCTCGACACCGCCATGACCGGCCATTCCAGCGCCGCCGACCTGGCGGCAATGGCGCTGTCCGCGTCGATCTACATCACCATCTTCGTCGGACTGATGGGCGTGGTGCACGCCCTGATCCCCATCCTGGCCCAGCACTTCGGCGCAGGCAACAATCTTGAGGTCGGCCGCAGTTGGGGCCAGGGCGTCTGGCTGGCGCTGGGATTGTCCGTGGTGGGCGCCGTGCTGATGCTGTTCCCCAACATGTGGCTGTCCATGTCCGGCGAGGTCGCTCCCGGCGTGCGCGAACGCATCGGCTCGTATCTGCAGGCCCTGGTGCTGGCCCTGCCCGCCGCGCTGGTGTTCCGCACCATCTACGCGCTGGGCACGTCGGTTTCGCGGCCCAAGCTGGTCATGGCGATCAACCTGACGGCCATAGTCTTCAAGGCCTTCTTCAACTGGCTGTTCATCTACGGCAAGCTGGGATTGCCCGCCATGGGCGCCACCGGCGCCGGACTGGCAACCGCCGTGGTGTCGTGGATGAGCCTGGGCCTCGGCTTGTGGGTCATCACCCACGACCGCTACTACCGCCGCTTCAAGCTGCACGTCGGCAAGCCCGACTGGAAGACGCTCAAGGAACTGCTGCGCCTGGGCATCCCCATGGGCGGTTCCTACCTGGTCGAAGTGTCGGCCTTCACTTTCATGGCCCTGCTGGTGGCGCGCGAAGGCACTTACGTGACCGGCGGCCATCAGATCATGTCCAACCTGGCCGCGCTCTGCTACATGATGCCCATGGCGCTGGGCGTCGCCACGGCAGCCCTGACCGCGCAGGCCATCGGCGCGGGCAACCTCGCCCATGCGCATCGCACCGGCATGGCCGGCCTGACGCTGGGCATCCTGGGCGCCCTGCTGACGGCGGCGGTGCTGCTGGCTGGCCGTCCGCTGATCCTGGCCGCCTATACCGACAATCCGGAGGTGGCCGCGGTGGCGACCACGCTGCTGGCCGTCCTGCCCCTCTTCCACCTGTTCGACTCGATGCAGTGCATCAACTCCTACCTGCTGCGCGCCTACAAGGTCGCGGTGGTGCCGCTGCTGCTGCAGGTGGTGGCGCTGGCGGGCGTGGGCCTGGTCGGCGGCTGGTGGTTCGGTTTCGGCCCGGGCCGCGGTGGCCTGGACGGCGTGCGCGCCATCCTGGTCCCTGGCTCCCCCCAGGGCGCGGGCAGCATGTGGCTGATGGCCATGGTCGGCCTGGGACTGTCGGCGGCCTTGCTGCACTATTGGTACCGGCGCATCGTGCGCGGGACGATCAAGTAAAAAAAGCAGCCTTGCGGCTGCTTTTTTTGGACCTTATTTCGGCCGCTTGTCGATCACGCGGCGAGCCTTTCCGGTCAGCGTGCGTTCCACGTGCCCGGAATCCGACACCTGGATGCGCGCGCTCACGCCGATGTGCGTCTTCACGGCATGCTGGAGCTGCTTGCCCAGGTTTGCGCGCTCGGCATCCGACAGGGTGGAAAATTCGGCGCGCAGTTCGGTCAGGATTTCCAGCTCGTCCATATTGCCGGTGCGCGACAGCACCAACTGGTAATGCGGCGCCAGCTGGGCGATCTTCAGGACCAGTTCCTCGACCTGGGTCGGGAACATGTTCACGCCGCGCACGATCAGCATATCGTCGCTGCGGCCAGTGATCTTGCCGATGCGCCGCATGCTGCGCGCGGTGGGCGGCAGCAGGCGCGTCAGGTCGCGGGTGCGGTAGCGGATGATGGGCATCGCTTCCTTGGTCAGCGAGGTGAACACCAGTTCGCCCGGCTCGCCGTCGGCCACGGGCTCGCCCGTGTCGGGATTGATGATTTCCGCGTAGAAATGGTCTTCCCAGACCACCGGACCGTCCTTGGTCTCGACGCATTCGCTGGCAACGCCAGGCCCCATCACTTCGGACAGGCCATAGATGTCCACGGCGTCGATGCCGGCTTCGGCCTCGATGTCGGCGCGCATCTGCCCGGTCCAGGGTTCGGCGCCGAAGATGCCGATGCGCAGCGAACTTTGACGCGGATCAATCCCCTGGCGGCGCTGTTCCTCCAGAATATTGCAGAAGTAGGAGGGCGTGACCATGATGATGTCCGGACGGAAATCGTTGATCAACTGCACCTGCTTTTCGGTCTGTCCGCCCGACATCGGGATGACCGTGCAGCCCAGGCGTTCCGCGCCGTAATGCGCGCCCAGGCCGCCCGTGAACAGGCCGTAGCCGTAGGCCACGTGCACCGTGTCGCCGGGCTTGCCGCCCGCCGCGCGGATCGAGCGCGCCACCAGGTTGGCCCAGTTGTCCAGGTCGCCCTTGGTGTAGCCCACGACCGTCGGCTTGCCGGTGGTGCCGCTGGAGGCGTGGATGCGCGAGATGCGCTCGCGCGGCACGGCGAACATGCCGAAAGGATAGTTCTCGCGCAGTTCCTTCTTCGTGGTGAAGGGGAACTTCGAGATATCGGACAGCTGCTTCAGATCGTCGGGATGCACGCCGGCTTCATCGAAAGCCTTCTTGTAGTGCGGCACATTGTCGTAGGCATGCTTGAGCGACCACTTCAGGCGCTCGAGCTGCAGCGCGCGCAGCTCATCCTGGCTGGCATGCTCGATGGGGTCCAGCCCCGGCTTGCTCATGGTGTTGGACATGGTTATCTCTCTCCTGAAATTCTCTCTGCGCGGGGCCGGATCGCGGCGGGCATATGCCCTGCCCGCTCGCGGCGCGGCCCGCGGCCGTATAGCTTTGGTTGGCTGGCTGCCTCAAGCGTCCGCGGGGACGCCGACGATCTGGCCCTTGATGCGGTAGGAGCGGCCGCGGAACAGCGCCACGTTGCGTCCTTCCTGGTTGGTGACGGTGACGTCATAGACGCCGGTGCGGCCGGCCAGCGAACGCTCCTGCGCCACGGCGGTCAGCAGATCGCCTTCGAAGCCCGGGGCCAGATAGTCGATGGTGCAGCCCGAGGCCACGGTGCTGACGTTGCGCGAATTGCACGAAAAGGCGAAGGCGCTGTCCGCCAGGGCGAAGATGAATCCGCCGTGGCAGGTCTTGTGGCCGTTCAGCATGTCGGCGCGCACGCGCATGGTCAGCCGCGCGTAGCCCGGCGCCATTTCCTCGACTTTCATGTCCAGGCCCTGCGAGGCCGCATCGCCCGCAAACATGACGGTGCCGACGGCCTGCGCCAGCTCCTGGGGATCGGCCGGCACTTCGACCGCGGGAACGTGTGCGTTCATTCTTATTGCCCCTTGAATTGCGGTTCGCGCTTGCCGAGGAAGGCGGCCACGCCTTCCGCGTAGTCTGCGCTGCGGCCGAGTTCGCGCATCATGTCGCGCTCAAGGTCCAGCTGCGTGGACAGGTCATTGCCCAGGCTGGCCTGCATGGCCCGCTTGGTGTACGCCAGGCCCTTGGTCGGCGCCTTGGCGAAGTGCTGCGCCAGGCGTTCCAGCGTGGCATCGAATTCCTCGTCCGCCACGCATTGCCAGATCAGGCCCCACTCTTCGGCCTGCTTGGCGCTGAGCTTGTCGCCCAGCATGGCCAGTCCCATGGCGCGGGCACGGCCGACCAGACGCGGCAGCACAAAGGTGCCGCCCGTGTCGGGGATCAGCCCGAGGCGGCAGAACGACTGGATGAACGTTGCCGAAGCCTTGGCGATGACGATGTCGCCCGCAAACGCCAGGTTGGCGCCTGCGCCGGCCGCCACGCCGTTCACGCCCACCACGACGGGCATGGGCAAGGCGTTGACGCGGCGCACCAGCGGCCCGTAGAACTTGTCGACGGTTTCGCCGAGGTCGGGCGGCGTGCCGTCGGCGGCGGGCTTGCGCTCGCTCAGGTCCTGGCCGGCGCAGAAGCCGCGGCCGGCTCCCGTCAGCAGCAGCACACGCGCGCCCTCGGTCTCCACGCGCGTCAACGCGTCGGCCACTTCGCCGTGCATGTTGGCGGTGAAGCTGTTCAGCTTGTCGGGACGGTTCAGCGTCAGGCGCGCGATGCCGCCGGACAGGTCGAATTGGATATCCTGGTAGCTCATGTCATCGCCCCCGTTCAGACATGACGGCGGGTTTGCACCACGCGGAAGCGGTTGGACACGAAGGCCGAATCCGACAGCGCGGCGTTGGCGGCCGGGTTGGCGCCGGTGCCGTGGAAGTCGCTGAAAGCGGCGGTCTGGTTGACGAACACGCCGCCCGTCAGGTTCAGCGACAGCGACACGCCCGAGACTTCAGCCGCGTCCTGCACCTGGTCGGCGACGGCGTCGCTGGTGGTGTAGGCCGACAGCGACAACGCGCCATGCTTGATGACGCTGTCACGCGCCAGCTGGATGCTGTGGGTGGTGGAATCGGTAGCCACCACGAAGGCGATCGGGCCGAACCATTCCTGGCTGATGGCGGCGTTGCCAGCTTCCGTGCGCAACAGCAGCGGCGTGCGGACGCGGGCGTTCTCGAACTGCGGGTGCGTCAGCGCCTTGCTGTCGGCCACCACCGGCAGGCCCAGCGCGCGGGCCTTCTCGATGCGCTCGACGATGCCTTCGTTCTGGATCGCGCCGGTCAGCTCGACGGCCTTGGCCGCATCGGCGCCGACCTTCTCGACCGCGGCGCCCAGGGCAGCAGCGACCTCGTCGAAGCTGACGCGGCCTTCCGGCGTCTGGATGCCGTCGCGCGGCACGTAGATGTTCTGCGGCGCGGTGCACATCTGGCCCGAGTACAGGGCCAGCGAGAACGCCAGGTTGCGGGCCACGCCCTTGAGGTCGTCGGTGGAATCGATGATGACCTGGTTGACGCCGGCCTTCTCGGTGTAGACCAGCGCCTGGCGGGCGTTGTTCTCCAGCCAGTCGCCGTTGGCGGTGCTGCCGGTGAAGTCGACGATCTTGACCGCCGGGTCCAGCGCCAGCTTCTGCGCGGTGTCATCGCCGGCAGCGTGCGCGGCCAGCAGGACGACGTCCGGGTCGAAGCCCGCTTCCTGCAGAACTTCGCGCGCCACCTTCACGGTGATGGCCAGGGGCAGGATCGCGCCGGGGTGCGGCTTGACGATGACGGTGTTGCCGGTAGCCAGGCTGGCGAACAGGCCGGGGTAGCCGTTCCAGGTCGGGAAGGTGGAGCAGCCGATCACCAGCGCCACGCCTCGCGGCACCACGGTGAACTGCTTTTCCATGCGGATCGGGTCGTTCTTGCCTTGCGGCTTTTCCCAGACGGCCACGCCGGGGATGCGCGACATTTCCTGCCAGGCGTAGGTCACGGCTTCGAAGCCGCGGTCCTGCGCGTGCGGGCCGCCGGCCTGGAAGGCCATCATGAAGCCCTGGCCGGTGGTGTGCTGGACCGCGTAGGCGATCTCGAAGCTGCGTTTGTTCAGGCGCGCCAGGATTTCCAGCGACACGCCCACCCAGGCACGCGGGCCGGCGCGGCGCCAGTCTTCCAGCGCGCGCTTGGAGGCGGCGATCAGCTTGTCGGCGGGCACGTGCGGATAGGTGATGCCCAAGTCGAAGCCGAACGGCGATTTTTCGCCGCCGACGGTACCGTCGGCGTCGTGCAGGTTCAGCGGGAAAGGCTTGCCTTGCAGCGCCTCAAAAGCCGCGCGGCCGTCGTCGTTGGCGGTTTCGCCATAGTTGCGGGGGCTGGGCGACTCGGCAAAGGGGCTCCAGTAGCCGCGCAGGGAGGCGGCGGCCATGGCTTGTTCCAGCAGGGGCTGATGGCGTTCGAAGAATTGTTGGGACACTGCGTCTCTCCAAATGGATATGGTTTTATCTGCCTGGCGCGGGCCGGGTCAGGTTTCCTGGTCGAAGTCGATGACCAGGCGGTCGCTGACCGGAAAGCTCTGGCAGCTCAGGATGAATCCGCGCGCCACTTCGTAGTCTTCCAGGGCGAAGTTGGCGTCCATGTCCACCTCGCCTTCGATGACCTTGCAGCGGCAGGTGGAACACACCCCGCCCTTGCACGAATACGGCAGTTCGATACCTTGCGCCAGCGCCGAATCCAGCACGCTGTCTTTATTCTTTTCAATCACGAACATACGGCTGTGGCCGTCCTGCACCACGGTCACCTCGCACTGGCCCTTGCCGGGCGCCTGGCGGGCGTCCTGGCCGGTGCGCAATGCGCGCGGCCCCTTGGGCGCGCCGAAGAGTTCGAACTTGATGTTCGACTTCGGAATGCCCCGGGCCTGCAGCCGCTCGACCACGCTTTCGGTCATGGTCTGCGGACCACAGACAAAAGCGTAATCGATATCCTCGGGGCTCATCCAGGCCGACATCAGCTGGTCGACCTTGTCGCCGTCCAGGCGGCCGTTGAAGAGTTCGATGTCCTGGGTCTCGCGGCTCATGATGTAGACCAGCGAGAAACGCTCCATATAGAGGTTCTTCAGGTCCTCGATCTCTTCGCGGAACAGCACCGCGGACGAAGCGCGGTTGCCGAAGAACAGCGTGAACTTGCTGTCGGGCTCGGTCGACAGCGCGGTCTTGACCAGGGAGAACACCGGCGTGATGCCGCTGCCTACGGCAAACGCCACATAGTGGCGCTTGTTCTCGGGGGAAAAATCGACGGTGAAGTTGCCGGCCGGCGCCATGACTTCCAGGGTCTGGCCGGGCTGCAGCTCATGGTTGGCCCAGCTGGAGAAAACGCCCTCGTCCACCTTCTTGATGGCCACGCGCAGCAGCTTGTCGTGGGGCGCGGAACAGATGGAATAGGAGCGGCGCTGTTCCTGGCCGTTGAGCTCGGTGCGCAGCGTCAGGTACTGGCCCGGCAGGAAGGCGAACTCTTGCGCCAGCGTCTCGGGCAGGTCGAAGGTCACGACCACGGCGTCGCGCGTGTTGCGCGCCACCGAAGCCACCGTCAAGGAATGGAATTGGTTCTGGCTCATTGCGAAACCGCTCTCAGTGAGTCTTGAAATAATCGAAGGGCTCGCGGCAAGACACGCAGCGATACAGCGCCTTGCACGACGTGGACCCGAAGTTGCTGACCAGGCGCGTGTCTTTCGAGCCGCAGCGCGGGCAGGCGATGGCAGGGCCGGCCGCGCGCCGGCTGATGCCCGAGATGTCGACGGCGCGTTCGGCGGGCGCGGCGATGCCGTAGCCCTTGAGCGCCTCGCGTCCCTTCTCGCTCATCCAGTCGGTGGTCCAGGCCGGCGCCAGGCGGGTTTCCACGCGGACCTCGGCGACGCCGTGGCGGGCCAGCGTCTGCTGGATATCCTGCGTGATCTCGCGCATGGCCGGACAGCCGGAGTATGTGGGCGTGATGACCACGACACAGGCCTCGCCGTCCCAGGACACGTCCCGCACCACGCCCAGATCCACCACGGACAGCACGGGGATCTCCGGGTCGGGGACCTCCTGCAGCCAGGCGTAGACCTGGTCGGCGGAAACGGGCGCCAGCGCGTTCACCAGGTGGCTCCCGGGTAGGCGCGCGGCAGGAACTGCATTTCGGCGAGCACGTAGCCCAGTTCCTCGGTGTGCTTGCCCTGGCGTCCGCCACGGTATGCCAGATGGCTGGCGGCGGCTTCGTCGGGCACCGTCAGGGTGGCTTCTTCCAGGACTTCGCGCACATGGGCCAGCCAGGGCTGGCGCAGGGCCGACAGTTCACAGCCGATGCCGCGGGCGGCGACGTCCAGGTCGACGGCGTCGTCGGCGAACAACTCACCGGTGAAACGCCAGGCATCATCGATGGCGGCCTGCATCTTGGCATGGCTTTCCGCCGTGCCGTCGCCCAGGCGCACCACCATGTCCGACGAACGCCGCACGTGGTAGGTCACTTCCTTGATGGCCTTGGCCGCAATGCCGGCGACGCGTTCGTCGCTGGACTTTTCCAGGCGCTGCAGCAGGAAATAGTGCCAGACGTCGAACAGGAACTGGCGCGCCATGGTGTCGGCGTAGTTGCCGTTGGGGCGTTCGACCAGCAGCGCGTTATGGAACTGGTGCGCATCGCGCAAATAGGCCAGCGCGTCTTCGTCGCGGCCGGCGCCTTCGACTTCGCCGGCCAGCGTCAGCCACATGCGGGCCTGGCCCAGCAGGTCGAGCGCGGTGTTGGTCAGCGCCAGGTCTTCTTCCAGGATCGGGCCGTGGCCGGTCCAGGCGCCCAGCCGCTGCGACAGGATGAGCGAGGAA
This sequence comes from Achromobacter sp. ACM04, assembly GCF_014851465.1. Taxonomy (NCBI): domain Bacteria; kingdom Pseudomonadati; phylum Pseudomonadota; class Betaproteobacteria; order Burkholderiales; family Alcaligenaceae; genus Achromobacter; species Achromobacter sp. ACM04. Next base: position 917,469 of record NZ_JACUZS010000003.1, on the reverse strand, counting down.
TCGCCCAGGCGCAGCAGGTATTCAAACAGAGTCTTGTCCATGTCTCCCCCGCCGTCTTACATGTGCTTGATTTCTTCGGGCATCGGGAAGAACGTGGGATGCCGGTAGACCTTGCTGTTGGCCGGTTCGAACAGCGGATCCTTGTCGCCGGGGCTGCTGGCCGAAATATCGGAGGCGCGCACCACCCAGATGCTCAGGCCTTCGTTGCGGCGCGTGTAGACGTCGCGGGCGTGGTTGATCGCCATTTCGGCGTCGGGCGCGTGCAGGCTGCCGACGTGCTTGTGCGCCAGGCCGTGCTGGCTGCGGATGAACACTTCCCACAGGGGCCAGTCTTTGCTCATGATGGATGTCCTTGAATGCCGGGCGCGCGCGGCGCGCTCCGGTTTGCAATGGTGGTGAAGAAGAGTGGAGCCCGCTCGCGGGCTCAAGCTACCTTGCGCTCGGCCTGCTTGTCGGCGTAGGCGACTAGCGCATCGCGCACCCAGGCGCCGTCCTCGTGCGCCTTGACGCGCGCGGCCAGGCGTTCGCGGTTGCAGGGGCCGTTGCCCTTGAGCACCGCGTAGAACTCGGACCAGTCGATCTCGCCGAAGTCATAGTGGCCGCGTTCGGCGTTCCACTTGAGCTCGGGATCCGGCACCTTCAGGCCCAGGTATTCGGCCTGCGGCACGGTCTGGTCCACCATCTTCTGGCGCAGTTCGTCGTTGGAGAAGAGCTTGATCTTCCAGGCCATGGACTGGGCGCTGTTGGGCGAGTCGGCATCCGAGGGACCGAACATCATCAGCGCGGGCCACCACCAGCGGTTCAGGGAGTCCTGCACCATGGCCTTCTGCTCGGGCGTGCCGTGCAGGCACATCTGCATCAGCAGGTCGTAGCCCTGGCGCTGGTGGAAGGACTCTTCCTTACAGACGCGCACCATGGCCCGCGCATAGGGGCCGTAGGAACAGCGGCACAGCGGGATCTGGTTGATGATGGCCGAGCCGTCGACCAGCCAGCCGATCATGCCGATGTCGGCCCAGCTGAGCGTGGGGTAATTGAAGATGCTGGAGTACTTGGCGCGGCCGGCATGCAGGTCGTCGATCAGGTCGTCGCGTGACACGCCCAGGGTTTCCGCGGCGCTGTACAGGTAGAGGCCGTGGCCGGCTTCGTCCTGGACCTTGGCCAGCAGGATGGCCTTGCGCTTGAGCGAAGGCGCGCGGGTGATCCAGTTGCCTTCGGGCAGCATGCCCACGATTTCCGAGTGCGCGTGCTGGGAAATCTGGCGCACGAGCGTCTTGCGGTAGGCGTCCGGCATCCAGTCCTTGGCCTCGATGCGGACGCCGTCGTCGATCCGGCGCTGGAACGTCTGTTCCCGGCCTTCGAGCTGGTCCGCGGTCTTGACCTGCTTGACGCCGGTTTCGACGAGTTGAGCGTACATGTTTGTCTCCTTGAAGACGGTTTGCGAAAACGCAAAGCAAACGTTCCGCAGTGCCGTCATGTCATAGGCGGATTATTTAATACAAAAAATTCATTGTCAAACTCAAATCTGTATCACATTGGATTTATGTATCATATTGCGGATCCCGATATCGGCCACTCCGGCCCCCTCTAATGGCAAACCCTCAGTCGCCCCTGGACCGCTTTCTGTCACGCCTGATCAAGAACGATCCGCCGCGCGCGAAATCGCTCTGCGTCAGCCTGCTCGGGGACGCATTGGCGCCGCACGGCGGCGCCATCTGGCTGGGCGATCTGATCGAGCTGCTGGCCCCGCTGGGCATCAATGAACGGCTGCTGCGCACCAGCGTGTTCCGCCTGGTGGCGCAGAACTGGCTGCAATCCGAACGCCACGGAAGGCGCAGCCTCTACCTGATCTCCGAGCAGGGCCTGCGCCACACCGCGCACGCCTCGCAGCGCATCTATGTCGGTCCGCCCCTGGAATGGAACGGCGAATGGACGCTGGTCGCCCTGCCGCGCACCGGCAACGGACTGGCCGAGCGCGCCGAGTTGCGCCGGGAACTGGTCTGGGAAGGCTTCGGCATGATCGCGCCCGGGCTGTTCGCGCATCCGCACACCGAGGCAAGCGCCGCGCACGACATCCTGGAAAAGCTGGGCATCCCCGACCGCGCGCTGGTACTGTCGGCGCGCGACCTGGCCGGCGCAGGCGGTCTGCCGATAGCCAGCCTGGCCTCGCAATGCTGGAACCTGGACGAGCTGGCGGAGCAGTACCGCCAGTTCGCGAAGAATTTCGGCCCGCTGGAAAAGCTGCTGGAAACCCCGCCCGCCCCCGCCGATGCGTTCATCGTGCGGGTCATGCTGCTGCACAGCTGGCGCCGGATCGTGCTGCACGATCCGCAACTGCCGGGCCCCATGCTCCCTGACGACTGGCCCGGCCATGCCGCCCGCGAGATCTGCGGCCGCATCTACTGGCAGGTGTTCGACGCGTCGGAAGCGCATCTGGATGCACTGGCCGGCCGCGACAACGAGCGCTACGCGCCGCTGGCGGCCGACATCGCCTCGCGCTTCGGCGGCAAGCCCGCCTAGGCCAAGACGCCAAGACCTGCCTTTCGGATCAGGCCGCCGGCTCGATGGTCACGCCCAGCGTGTCCACTTCCGACACGCCGCAGGCGTCGCGTCCCGGGCCTGGCCGTTCCAGCCCCCTGGCCCGGCCGATGAAAGACAGCGTCCAGCGCGCCCGGATGGGCCGCCCCAGGGCCTCGCCGCTGTCCGCGTCTATGCCGCTGGGCACGTCCAGCGCCAGCACCGGCACGCTCCAGGCGTTGACCGTGTCCACCAGCGCCTGCCAATCCGCGCCCAGCGGGCGATTCAAGCCGATGCCGAACAGGCCGTCTATGACCAATTCCGGCACGAAGCCCGGCTCCAGTTCCGACCAGGTTTCACCGCCCGCGGCCAGCCAGCCGGCATAGGCGCGGGCGGCATCCGGCGGCAGGCGCTGCGCCCCCGCCGGCAACAGCACCCGCACGTCATGTCCCATGGCGCGCAGGCCGGCCGCAGCTTCCAGCGCATCGCCGCCATTGTTCCCAGGCCCCGCCAGTGCCAGCACCCTCGCCCCCGGCCCGAGCCGCGCCGCCGCGTAACGGGCCGCAGCGGCCCCCGCCAGGGGCATCAAGTTTCTGCCGGCGGCCAAGGCCTGGCGTTCGGCGTCGCGGATCCGGGCGACCGAGTATGAAGATGGCATCGCTTTTTATGTGTGAAATTCACGCATTGCGTGAAAATTTACCCGCAAATTTAAAGAGATCGCGCCAACAAGACCGCAAATTCGCGGGATTTACGCTTCCCGCCAGTTGGCACGCATCTTGCGTTGTAGTCATTGCCGGTACGAGCGAGACCGGACGACTCAACTGAAGAGACTACACCCATGCGTTCCATGAGCATCATCTGCCCGAACGGGCACTTAGGATTCGCCCCCTTGCGCACCGAGAGCTTCCAGCTCGGCGTCGCCGCCGGGCCGGACTGCATCGCCGCCGACTCGGGCAGCGACGACGTGGGTCCCGTGCCGCTGGGCTCCGACACCTCCACCAGCCCGCAAGCCTGGCAGCGCCACGACCTGGAACAGATGCTGCTGGCCGCGCGCAAGCTGGGCGTGCCCATGGTCATCGGCTCGGCCGGCGACACCGGCTCCAACAGCCGGGTCGACCTGTACGTGCGCCTGATCAAGGAGATCGCCGCCGAGCACAAGCTGGCGCCGTTCAAGGTCGGCTACTTCTATTCCGAAGTCGACAAGGAACGCGTGCGCCGCGCGCTGCGCGCGGGCCAGCAGGTGGCCGGCCTGGACGGCTACGCTGACCTGACCGAAGCCGAGCTGGATGCCAGCGACCGCATCGTGGCGGTGGCCGGCGTGCATCCCTACATCAAGCTGCTGGAAGCTGGCGCGGACGTGATCATCGGCGGCCGCAGCTCGGATGCCGCCGTGTTCGCCGCCCCTGCCCTGCACCGGGGCTACGACGCCGACCGCGCCTATTACCTGGGCAAGGTGCTGGAGTGCGCTTCGTTCTGCGCCGAACCCTATGGCGGCAAGGAAACCGTGATGGGCGAGATCTCGGCGGAGGACGTGCGCGTCACGGCCATGCATCCCGACCAGCGCTGCACCATCGCGTCGGTCGCGGGCCACGCGATGTACGAGCGCTCCAATCCCTACGAAGAATTCTTCGCAGGCGGCCGGCTGGACATGGCCGATTGCCGCTACGAGCAGTTGAGCGAAAAGACCACCCGCATCACCGGCTCGCGCTTCGAACCCGCCGCCCAGGTGCGCGTAAAGCTGGAAGGCTCCGGCAAGGTCGGCGAGCGCTACATGGGACTTTGCGGCATACGCGATCCCTACACCATCGCCAACGTCGACCGCGTCATCGCCTGGGCGCGAGACAAGGTGCGCGAACGCTTCGGCGACTCGGGCTATGAGCTGCACTACAAGGTCTACGGGCGCGACGGCGTCATGGGCGACCTGGAGCCGCTGCGCGACCAGCCGGGCCATGAGCTGTGCGTCATGGTCCAGGGCGTGGCGCCGACCGCCGAAATGGCCGAGGAACTGACGCTTACGGGCCTGCGTCAGATGTTCTACGCCCGCCTGCCCGACGTGAAAGGCACGGCCGGTTCGGTGTCGTTCCCGCTGGACGAGGTGGTGCGCACCAGCGCCGCCTACCGCTGGACCCTGAACCACACGCTGCCGGTGGAAGACGCCGGCGAACTCTTCCCGACCCACCTCACCGAGGCTGGCGCCTGAGCCGGCAAGACCATGAGCACCCAGAAACTCAGCACCCTGGCCAAGACCATCCGCAGCAAGAACGCGGGCGTGAACAAGATCACCTTCGACATCATCTTCCGCGAGCCGGCGACCTACGAGGCGGTCAAGCGCTCCGGCGCGCTGACGCGCGCCAGCATGGCGGCCCTGTACCGCATCGACGACAGCCGCATATCGGACTTCGTGCATTACGATCCCGGCCTGGCCATCAAGTTCACGATCTACCGGCTGGCTCCCAGCGGGTCCGCGGGCGATGGCGACATCTTCGGCGCGCAGCAATATGCGCCGCTGCTGGACGTCGCCGTCCCCATGCCGGACTGAACGCCGCGGGCGCCGCACCCGGCGCCCCGCTCCAACCCCCGCTCTCCTAGAGAATCGATCATGAAAGCGCTAATGCAAACAACGTTGTTCCTGGCGGCATCCCTGCTGGCCGGCGCGACAGCGGCCCAGACGGAAGTGCCCAAGCAGGTCAAGATCGTGGTGCCGTTCACCGCCGGCGCCAGCAATGACGCGATCGCCCGCGCGATCGCGCCGCAGCTTGCGGCCCGCTTCGGCAACACGGTGATCGTGGAAAACCGCGGCGGCGCGGCCGGCGCGATCGGTTCCGAGTACGTGGCCCGCTCGGCCAAGGACGGCTCGGTGCTGCTTCTGACCTCGTCGACCTTCCTGACCACCGCCGCCACGCAGCCTCACCTGCCCTACGACCCGCTGAAGCAGTTCGCGCCGGTGGCGATGATAGGACAGGGGCCGCTGGTCATCGCCGCCTCGGCGCAGACGCCCTATACCTCGTTGAAGCAGTTGCTGGAAGCGGCGCGCAGCAAGCCGGGCGCCCTGAACTACGGCAGCGCCGGCGTCGGTTCGCTGGCGCATCTGGCCACCGTCATGCTGGACGACGCGGCCGGCACGGAGATGACCCACGTGCCCTACAAGGGCGCGGCCAACGCCGCCTCCGACCTGGCCGGCGGGCTGATCCATGTCATGCTGTCCAACTACAGCACGCTGGCCCCCGTGGTGCAGGGCAAGAAGGTCAAGCTGCTGGCTACCACCGCGCAATCGCCCTCCGCGGCGTTCCCCGACCTGCCGCCGGCCGCGCAGGCGCTGCCGGGATATTCGGTGCAGATCTGGGTGGGTGTGTTCGCGCCGGCGGGCACGCCGCAGCCTTATATCGACAAGCTCAACGCCGCGCTCGTCGAGATCTCGGCTTCGCCCGAAATGAAGGCATTGCTGGACCTGGACGGCACCGTGCCGTCGCGCATGGACAGCGCCGAATTCGGCACGCGCGTGCGCGAGGAACTGGCCCTGTGGCAAGGCATTGCGCGCAAGCACAACATCAGCGCGGAATAGGCCTCAGCCTTCCAGCCCCAGCTTGAGCATCTGGTGGCGCAGGGCGTGCCGCGTGAGCCCCAGGGACTCGGCGGCGCGCCCCAGGTTGCCGTCCTGGGCCTGCAAGGCCGCCCGGATCAGGCCGCGCTGGAACTGCGCGGACAGTTCGGCGTAGGTGCCGGCGGCGGCAGACGAGGCCGCCGGCGCGGGCTTGCCCGCTTCGCGCAGGATGCGCTGCGGCAGGTGTCGCGCCAGTACCGTGTCGCCGTCTTCCAGGATGCAGATGCGCTCCAGCAGATTGCTCAGTTCGCGCACATTGCCCGGCCAGGCGTAGGCCTTGAAAATGCGCCGCACCTCGGGATCGATGACGGTGAAACGGCTGCCGTGGGTGGCGTTGTAGCGTTCCAGGAAGCGCTGCGCCAGCACGATCACGTCATCGCCGCGCTCGCGCAACGGCGGCAGGTTGATCGACACCACCTGCAGGCGGTAATACAGGTCGTCGCGAAAGCGCCCGGCCTGCACCTCCCCCAACAGGATCTTGTTGGTGGCGGCGATGAAGCGCGCATCGACTGAAACCTCCTGGACGGAACCGATGCGCCGGAAGCGCCGGCTGTCCAGCAAGGTCAGGATCTTGGCCTGCATGACCGGATCCAGCTCGCGGATTTCGTCCAGGAACACGCTGCCGCCATTGGCGGCTTCGAGCAGGCCGGTCTTGCGCGCCACCGCCCCGGTGAACGCGCCGCGTTCATGGCCGAACAATTCGGACTCGAGCAGGTTGCCCGGGATGGCGGCGCAGTTGATCTCGGTATAGCCCTTGGCCGCGCGCGCCGACTGCGCATGCAGGTTGCGGGCGACCAGCCCCTTGCCGGTGCCGGTTTCGCCGTAGATGAGGACGATGCTGGCCTTGCTGCGGGCGACCCGGCCGACCAGATCGCGCAGCGCCGCCATCGACGGGTGATCCCCGATGAGCGGCTCGCAGGCGGACGGGGCGGCAGGCATGGGCGGGGCCGCTTATACCTTCAGGAAGTGTTCGCGGTAGTACTTGAGCTCGTCGATCGATTCGTAGATGTCGGCCAGCGCTTCGTGGCGGCTCTTCTTCTCGAATCCCTTGTAGACGGCCGGCGCCCAGCGGCGGGCCAGTTCCTTCAGCGTACTCACGTCCAGGTTGCGATAGTGGAAAAACTGCTCCAGGCGCGGCATGTAAGCAAACATGAAACGGCGGTCCTGGCTGATGGTGTTGCCGCACAGCGGCGACTTGCCCGCCGGCACATGCTGCGCCAGAAACGCCAGCAGCGTATCCTCGGCCTGCGCCTCGGAAATCGTGGACGCCTTGACCTTGTCGATCAGGCCGCTCTTGCCGTGCGTGGACTTGTTCCAGCTGTCCATGGCGTCGAGCAGGCTGTCGGGCTGGTGCACCACCAGCACGGGGCCCTCGGCCACGACGGTCAGGTCGGGTTCCGTCACCACCACGGCGACTTCGATGATGCGTTCTTTCTCGGGGTCCAGGCCGGTCATTTCCATGTCCAGCCAAACCAGGCGGTTTTCGTTCACAGCCATATAATTTGCCTATAAAACGTTCGATTTTCGCACATACCCACACTTGAGCACGCCGCATCGCCCATGTTCACATTGCTGTTCGTTGCCTTCCTGCTGACCGATATCGCCGTGCGCCTGTGGCTGGCTACGCGCCAGATCCGCCATGTCGCGCGCAACCGCGACCAGGTGCCGTCCGAATTCTCTCACCGTATCGGGCTGGCCAGCCACCAGCGGGCGGCGGACTACACCGTGGCGCGGGTCAAGCTGGGCATGCTGGAACGCACCTACGACGCCATCCTGCTGGTGTGCCTGACCCTGATGGGAGGACTGCAGCTCATCGACCTGATGGTGGCCCAGATTACCAGCAACGACTTCCTGCGCCAGATGCTGCTGCTGGTCGTGGTGGCGCTGTTGCTGGGCGTGCTGGGCCTGCCCTTCACGTTGTGGCGGCAGTTCAAGCTGGAAGCGCGCTTCGGCTTCAACCGCATGACGCCCGGCCTGTTCATCGCCGACGCCGCCAAGGGCCTGCTGGTCGCGGCGGTGCTGGGCCTGCCGCTGGCGGCCGCGGTGCTGTGGCTGATGGGCAGCGCGGGCGCCTACTGGTGGGTGTGGGCCTGGGCGCTGTGGACCGCGTTCAACCTGGCGCTATTGATCGTCTACCCGATGTTCATCGCCCCGCTCTTCAATAAATTCACGCCGCTGTCCGACCCGGAGCTGGCCGGCCGCATCCAGCGCCTGGCCCAGCGCTGCGGCTTTGCGCTCAACGGCCTGTTCGTGATGGACGGCTCGCGCCGCTCCGCCCACGGCAATGCCTACTTCACGGGCTTCGGCCGCTCGCGCCGCATCGTGTTCTTCGACACCCTGCTGGCGCGCCTGAACGGCGACGAGATCGAAGCCGTGCTGGCGCACGAGCTGGGCCATTTCGCCAAGCGCCACATCGTCAAGCGCATCGTCTTCAGCTTCGCCGCCGCGCTGGTGTTCTTCGCCATCCTGGGCTGGATCTCGCAACAGCCCTGGTTCTACGTGGGACTGGGCGTCATGCCGCAACTGGGCGGACGCAACGACGCCATGGCGCTGCTGCTGTTCTTCCTGGTGATCCCCGTCTTCACTTTCATGCTCACGCCCGTGGCCAGCTGGTACTCGCGCCGCGACGAGTTCGAAGCGGACCGCTACGCGGCCGAACAGAGCTCGCCGGAACGCCTGGTGTCCGCGCTGGTCAAACTCTACGACGACAACGCCGCCACCTTGACTCCCGACCCCGTGCACTCCGCCTTCTACGACAGCCATCCCCCCGCCGCCGTGCGCATCCGCCACCTGACGGCGGCCGCTGCATGACCGCGCCGTCCAACGAAGGCCGCATCATCGCCGCCCACGGGCGCCACTACACGGTGGAGCTCGCCGACGGCACGCTGCGCAAGTGCTTCCCGCGCGGCAAGAAGGCAGGCGCCGCCGTCGGCGACCGCGTGCGCATCACCCCCCAGGGCAAGGACGAAGGCGCCATCGACGCCATCCTGCCGCGGCGCAATCTGCTGTACCGCTCGGACGAAATGCGTTCCAAGCAGTTCGCCTCCAACGTCGACCAGTTGCTGATCGTGGTCGCCGTGCAGCCCACGTTTTCGGACGACCTGACCGGCCGCGCCCTGGCCGGCGCCTGGAGCGCGGATATCGCGCCCATCATCATCCTCAACAAGACCGACCTGGCGGACGAACTGCCGGCGGCGCGCGCGCGGCTGGCGCCGATCGCCGCGCTGGGCGTGGACGTGATCGAACTCAGCGCGCTGGAACCCGAAAAGGTGCATACGCTGCTGGCGCCGCGCCTGGCCGGACACACCAGCCTGCTGCTGGGCCAGAGCGGCATGGGCAAGTCCACGCTGCTCAACGCCCTGGTGCCCGACGCGGCCGCTCCCACCCGCGAGCACTCCACCGCGCTGGACATGGGCAAGCACACCACCACCAGCACGCGGCTCTATCACCTGCCCGCGCCGGGCGGCGACCTGATCGACTCGCCGGGCTTCCAGGCCTTTGGCCTGCAGCATCTGAGCCGTGAGGACATCATCCGCGGCTTCCCGGAGTTCACCAAGCCCATCGAGGAGTGCCGTTTCTACAATTGCACCCACCGCCAGGAACCCGGCTGCGGCGTGGTCGCGGCCTTGCAGGCGGGCGCAATCGATCCGGCGCGCTACGCCTTGTACCAGCGCATCCTGGAAGAAAACCTGGCGGGACAGCAGCGCTACTAGCGTGTCGTCCAATGGGAACCTGCTGCGGAGTCCGACACACACTCCCCTGGACGTCCCGTAATTGAATACGGCCCCTGTACGGGGCCGTATTCATTGGCAGCGAAAGCCGGAAACCAAGGCCGGCTTGCGGCGGGGATCAACGGGGCGTAAAGCCGTGGCGCAGCAGATGGTAGAGGTTGCGCAACATGCCGGCTGTCGCGCCCCAGATGAAATGCTTGCCGTAAGGCATGCCGTAGTACTGGCGCACCCGGCCGTCGTCCAGACGGGCCTCGTACAGCCGGTGATTGGCGGGATCCATCAGGAAGGACAACGGCACTTCGAATACTTCCGCCACCTCGAAGGCGTCGGGCGCCAGGTCAAAGCCTGGACGCACCAGCGACACCACCGGAATGATGGAGAACCCCGTCGCCGTCAGATACGGCGGCATGCTGCCCAGCACTTCGACGTGGTTGGCGGGCAGCCCGGTTTCTTCCTGCGCTTCGCGCAAGGCCGCGGCCTCCGGCGTGGAGTCGCTGGTTTCGATGCGCCCGCCCGGAAAGCTGATCTGGCCGGCATGGTCATGCAGGTGGGCGGCGCGCTGCGTCAGCATGATGTGCACGCCGTTGTCGCGCGTTACCAGCGGAATCAGCACCGCCGCAGGCACGGGCACGCCTTCGCGGCCCGGATAACGCAGGTCGGTGTCGCGCGACAGCTCCAGCGTCCAGGTGGACGGCTGGCTGAGCGTGCCCCGCAACGAATCCGGGGTCAACAGGCTGGCGGGCACGGCCGGCAAGGACGCGTTGGCCACCACCCAGGGTTGCGTCGCCGGATCGAAGCCGGGACGCGCCAGCGGCCGCCGGGGCCGCGGGGAAGACGAGGAATCAGACATACGTCTCTGCAAAAGACTCTGCAAAAAGAAAAAGGCACCCTCGCAGGTGCCTTTTTAACCCGGAAACCCGTGCCGAACGAAAACGCTGGATGGCGTGAGCGTCCGACACTGGTAGGGCCGTGTGCCGATAAGCGATCAAGCCGCCGAGGCTTGCTTGCTGACCAGCTTTTCCTTGATACGCGCCGACTTGCCCGAGCGGTTGCGCAGGTAGTACAGCTTGGCGCGGCGCACGTCGCCGCGGCGCTTGACTTCGATGCCGGCGATTTGCGGCGAGTACAGCTGGAACGTACGTTCCACGGCTTCACCCGACGAAATCTTGCGCACGGTGAACGCGGAGTTCAGGCCGCGGTTGCGCTTGGCGATCACGACGCCTTCGAAAGCCTGCACGCGCTTGCGGGTGCCTTCAACGACGTTCACGCTCACGATGACGGTGTCACCAGGAGCAAATTCAGGCTTGGCTTGACCGCCGGTCAGGCGGGCAATTTCTTCCTGTTCCAGGATAGCGATAAGGTTCATGAGAACTCCTAGATCATCATGTCTTTGCGGACTAAAACTTTTGCCGTTCGATGTTGTTCACGTGGCTTCTGCAGGATTGCGCTATAAGCACAAGCCCGCATCCATCGCGTGTTGCACGGCCAACTGACGCTAAGGCCAGCTCCCGTTGCATGTGCCGCAAGCAGAGGATGAGATTTGGCAAACCAATGATTCTACACCAAAAATCGCTCCGGGCATCAGGTAACATGGCCCCGGTTCTCGCGGTTTGGAGTACCCTTCCGTCTTCTGTAACAAACACGCCATCTGGCGCTGTTCCTTCATGTCGTATTCGTCCCTGATATTGGTCGTCCTGGCGGCAATGGCCCACGCCACGTGGAATCTGCTCGCCAAGCGCGCGGCCATGGTGGGCGCTCCCTTCGTCTTCGCCTATGGCCTGTGCGCCTCGGTACTGTATGCGCCGTGGGTCATCTGGGTGCTGTTGCACGACGGCATGACCTGGACCTGGCCCGTGGTCGGCGCCATCCTGACTTCCAGCCTGTTGCATCTGGGCTACAGCCTGTGCCTGCAACGCGGGTACCAGGTGGCCGACCTGTCTGTGGTCTACCCCATCGCACGGGGCACCGGGCCGCTGCTGTCCACCACCGGCGCCTTTCTGCTGCTGGGCGAACCCGCCACCAGCACCGGCATCATCGGCATGCTTTGCGTAGTGGGCGGGGTGCTGCTGATCGCAACCCAGGGCCGCCTGGCCATTTTCAAGCAGGCCCAGGCCTGGGTGGGCGTGCGCTGGGGCGTGGTGATCGGCCTGTTCATCGCGGCCTATACCGTCGTCGACGCCTACGGCGTGAAGGTGCTGCTGATCAGCCCCGTGCTGTTCGACTGGTTTACCTGCGTGACCCGCACGACCATGATGGCCCCCCACATGCTGCGCCGCCGCCCCCAGTCCTGGGAGGCCATGCGCGGGCACTGGCATCTGGCGCTGGCCGTGGGCCTCTTGTCGCCGCTGGGCTACATCCTGGTGCTGTACGCGCTGCGCAACGGCGCGCCGCTGAGCCTGGTAGCCCCTGCCCGGGAAATGTCCATGATGTTGGGCACCCTGGCCGGCATGTTCCTGCTGCGCGAAAAAGTCGGACCGGGCCGGTTGGCTGGCTGCCTGGCCATCCTGGCGGGCGTCGTTCTGCTGGGTTCAAGCTGACGAACCCTGCTCCGGGCAGTTCCGGCTGGCGGGGCTGGCGCGTACCGGTTACGCCTTGCCTGCCGGCTACCGCCGGGCATCCGACCGTTCAGAATCCGGCGGCCGCGCCCAGCCACATCAGGCCAGGAATGATCGCGCCCCAGGCCAGCACCATCACCACATCTATCACCATGGCCTTCATGGTCACTTGAGCCGTCACGGGTTCCACCGTGGCGTTACCCAGGCTGCGCTCGCGCGCGGCAGGCGCGGCGACGGCCGGGCCTGCCGGCGCGCCAGCCTCGGCCGGCGCGGGCGGGAACGGCCAGCGAGCCGGCGCGGAGCCGGGCCGCACGCGGCGGCGCGGCTCGACATCGGCGCCGGAGGTGTTCCAGGGCAGCGCCATGCCGGCCACCCGGGCGCACCAGGCGCGGGCGCGGTTCGTGCCGCGGCGCAGCGGGTTCAGCGTAACGACGAGTTCGTCCGACAAGACGGAAATATCAGCGGTGTTCATGGGAACTCCTAGGAAAGACGGTCCAGCGCCAGGCGTAGCCCCCCGGCAGGCATCCGCGGCGGCAGCCGGCGGTCAATCGAACAATGACAACTGGCCTGCGGCCATGGCTTGCAACTGGCGCGCTACGCGCCCGTGCGCGCCGCCGGCTGCGGGCGATACGGCGGGAAAAGGGACCCCTGAAGACGCTTGCGCGCCAACCGGGGATAGGAAATCGGCAGCCTTCGCCGCAGTTGCGGCAGGAGGCAGGAAACGGTCGCAGTCCAGCGCCAGGCGATGGCGGTTCAGGCCCAGCTTGCGCGTGGCGATGGTGAAACGCTGACGCAGCAGATCGGCCCAGACGCCGGTTCCGCGCATGCGCGACCCGAAGTTGGGGTCATTGCGGCGGCCATTGCGCAGGTCTTCGATGCGATGCAGGACGCGCTGGGCGCGGTCCGGGAAATGGGCGTTGAGCCAATCCTCGAACAGGGTCTTGACCTCCCAGGGCAGGCGCAGGACGGTGTAGCTGGCATAGTGCGCGCCGGCCGCCTTGGACTCCTGGAGGATGTGCTCCATGGACTCGTCGTTGATGAACGGGATGATGGGCGCGACCAGCACGCCGACCGGCACGCCGGCGTCGGTCAGGCTGCGCACGGCTTCCAGCCGGCGCCACGGCGCGGCGGCGCGCGGTTCCAGCGTGCGGGCCATGCCGGCGTCCAGCGTGGTGATGCTCATGTACACCACCACCAGCTTCTGTTCGGCCAGCGCGGCCAGCAGGTCCAGGTCGCGGGCGACCAGCGCGTTCTTGGTGACGATGGTGAGCGGATGGCGGGTTTCCAGCATCAGTTCCAGCAGGCCGCGCGTCAGCCGCCATTCGCGTTCGATGGGCTGGTAGGCGTCGGTGGCGGAACCGATGTTGATGGGAGACGGCTTGTAGCCGGGCCGCGCGAGTTCGGCGCGCAGGGCCTCTACCGCGTTGGCCTTGGCCACCAGCCGGGTTTCGAAGTCCAGCCCGGGCGACAGGCCCAGGTAGGAATGCGTGGGCCGGGCGTAACAATAGACGCAGCCATGCTCGCAGCCCCGGTACGGATTCACCGCCACGTCGAAGGGGATATCGGGCGAATCGTTGCGCGACAGCATCTTGCGCGCTTCTTCAGCAGTGACCGTGGTCTTGGGAGCGGCGGGCGCTATGCGCGCATCCGGCAGGATGGGAATGACGCGGGCGGCTTGCTCGCCGGCGGCAGCTTCGGGGAAATTATCGGGGACGGAATCTATGAAGTCGGCGGGCAGGCCGGAGGAGGACCAGCCGTCGTCGACCTGCACGCGGTCATCGCGCTGAAAGCGATGCCGAACATTAGTAACCGCACCCCGACCGCGCAAGGCGGCGGGGGCGGCAGCCGGGGACCCAGAACCGGCGGGAAAAGAATGATCGGTGCGTGCCATGAAAACTACTGTACAAAAACACAGTAGTTTTGACAAGCACCAAAAGCCTTTTCGTAAGACAGCCCCACTTTACCGCAAGACGCCGGCGCCGTCCGGACAAATCGATTTCACCAGGCGAGATCGCCCGGAAACCCGCGCCAATACTGGATCTAGCAGAAAAACAACAGGTCCCGCAGGGGCTGGAAACCCGTTGTTTTCCGGCCTCTTGCGGATTAGCGCAACATGCCTGCCGCAGCAGTCTGATGCGTGGCCTCGTCGATCAGGATGAATGCGCCCGTCGCGGGCACATCGGCATAACGATCGACCGCCAACGACTCGCGCGTGGTGAGCGTGACGCGTCCGATGTCGTTCATGCGCAGCGTGCCCTCGGTGTTCTCCACTTCCTGCAATTCGTGGATGTCACGATGCGACAGCACCGCGCGGATCTTCGCCGAGGTCAGGCGCGTACCCGACTTCAACAGATACTTGCGCGCGGGATTCAAGGCCTGCGCATCGAGCCAGCACAGCTCGGCTTCGAATTCGCGCGCGACCTGCGCCGGCGCCGACGCATGCACGATCACGTCGCCGCGCGACACGTCCACGTCGCGATCCAGCACCAGCGTGATCGAGTCGCCCGCCACCGCCTCATCCAGCGCGCGGTCGAAGGCGCGCACTTCGCTCACAACTGCCGTCACGCCCGAGGGTTGCACCGTGATCTCGTCGCCCGGCCGCAGCACGCCGCTGGCGACGCGGCCGGCATAGCCGCGGAAGTCATCCTTGCGACTGCCGTCATGGCGCGCCACCCATTGCACCGGAAAGCGCAGCGGCAAGGCGCGGCCGTCGCTTGCCAGGTCCAGCGATTCCAGCAAGGCCAGCAAAGGCTGCCCGTCGTACCACTGCGTCTGCGGCGACAAGGTGACGACGTTGTCGCCATTGAGCGCCGACAGCGGCAAGGCGTCGAAGTGCTCGATGCCCAGCTTGCCTGCCAGATCCGCATAAGCATCGCGGATGCGCTCGAAGACGGCGCGGTCCCAGTCCACCAGGTCCATCTTGTTGACCGCCACCACGATATGGCGGATGCCCAAGAGGCGCGCGATGGTGCTGTGCCGCTTGGTCTGCGGCAGCAGCACGCCGTCGGCCGCGCGGGTGGCGTCGATCAGGATGACGGCCACGTCGGCGGTCGACGCGCCCGTGACCATGTTGCGCGTGTACTGCTCGTGGCCCGGCGCGTCGGCGATGATGAACTTGCGCGCGGGCGTCGAGAAGTAACGGTAGGCGACGTCTATGGTGATGCCCTGTTCGCGTTCGGCCTCCAGGCCGTCGGTCAGCAGCGAAAAGTCGATGCCGTCGCCCGCCACGCGCTTGTGCTTGGCGCGCGAGATCGCGTCCAGCTGGTCGGCGAACACGCCCTTGCTGTCATACAGCAGGCGGCCGATCAGCGTCGATTTGCCGTCATCCACCGAGCCGGCGGTGATCAGGCGCAGCACGCCCGTATCGGCGCCGGAAAGAAAAGAATCGTTGAGTGCGTTCATGTGCGTTCCTGGTCGCCGGCTGATGCCGGCGTGTCAAGCGATCAGAAATAGCCTTCCTTCTTGCGGCGCTCCATCGAGGCCTCGGAAGTCTGGTCGTCCATGCGCGTGGCGCCGCGCTCGGTAATGTCGGTCACCGCTGTTTCGGCGATGATGGCCCGGGTGTCGGCGGCATCGGACGCCACCGGGCAGGTGCAGGAGATATCGCCCACGGTACGAAAGCGCACCTGCAGGCGTTCGACGTGTTCGCCATCCTGCGGCGGGGTCAGCCGCGTGACCGGCACCAGCAGGCCCTTGCGGCGCACGACCTCGCGCTGGTGGCTGTAGTAGATCGACGGCAGCGCCAGCTGCTCGCGCTGGATGTACTGCCAGACGTCCAGCTCGGTCCAGTTCGAGATCGGGAACACGCGCATGTTCTCGCCGCGATGCACGCGGGTATTGAACAGGTTCCAGAGTTCCGGACGCTGCGCCTTCGGATCCCATTGGCCGAACTCGTCGCGGAACGAGAAGATGCGTTCCTTGGCGCGGGCCTTTTCCTCGTCGCGGCGCGCTCCGCCGATGCAGGCGTCAAAGCCGAATTCCTCGATCGCCTCCAGCAGCGTCACGGCCTGGGCGGCATTGCGCGAATCGGTCTCGCGGCGCAGCACCACGCTGCCGCGCGCGATCGAATCCTCGACGCTGCGCACGATCAGGGTCTCGCCCAGTTCTGCCGCGCGCGCATCGCGGAAGGCGATCACTTCGTCGAAGTTGTGGCCAGTGTCGATGTGCATCAGCGGGAACGGAAAGCGTCCCGGCCGGAATGCCTTCTCGGCCAGGCGCAGCAGCACCACGGAGTCCTTGCCGCCAGAGAACAGCAGCACGGGCTTCTCGCTTTCGGCGGCCACCTCGCGCAGGATGAATATTGCTTCCGATTCCAGCCAATCCAGGTGGCTGCGTTGGATCACTGCAGACATATGCACTTCCCCTAAAACAGATTTCGAATTCGTGGGCCGCATCAGTCGGCGCGCGCCGCGATGCCGATGACCCGGTTGCCCGCATGCAGGCCGCATTCCTTGGAGTCCGACGACTCCCACCACCAGCGCCCTGCCCTGAGGTCCTCGCCCGGACGGATGGCGCGGGTACAGGGTTCGCAACCAATGGACGGGTAGCCTTGGTCATGCAGCGGGTTGTACGGGATGCCCAGCGCGCGGATGGCGGACCAGACTTCCTCTTCGCTCCATTCGGCCAGCGGATTGAACTTGTAGAGGCCGAAGGTCTGGTCGTGTTCTTCCAGCGGCAGTTCGCCGCGGGTGGTGGATTGCGCGCGCCGCTGCCCGGTGATCCAGGCGCCGCGTCCGGCCAGCGCGCGCTTGAGCGGCTCGACCTTGCGGATCTGGCAACAGGCCTTGCGCAGCTCCACGCTTTCATAGAACGCGTAGGCGCCGTGTTCGGCGACGTGCTGCTCGACCGCGGTCGCTATCGGCCGGTACACGGAGACCTCGCGGCCGTAGCGTTCGCGCACGGCGTCCAGTACGCCCAGCGTTTCGGCGTGCAGCCGGCCCGTGTCCAGCGTAAAGACTTCCAGGTCCAGGCCGGCGCTGTAGATGGCGTGCGTCAGCAGCATGTCCTCGGCCGCCAGCGAGGACGCCAGCGCGGCGTCCGGGTAGCGCTGCTGCACGTCGGCCAGGCGTGCGCCCAACTCGCGCCAGCGCGCGGCCAGGCCCGCCTCGAGTTCAGGCAAAAGATCGGTAGTGCTCATGATTGCGTCGCGAAAATGCGCGCCCGCCGCGGACGCGCCAACAGAATTTCGCCATCGCGCAGGCCCAACTCCCGGTACAGGGACTCGGGGACCTCGGCTTCGATGATGGCGTCGGAATCCTCGCTCGCCAGCTCCAGATAGGCGCTGGGCCCGGCGAGGAAGGCGTGTGCCAGGCGCACCGGAATGCCGTCAGCGCCGGCACGGTAGCGCTCGACTTCGAACTCGTGCGGCCGTACGTAGGCCGTGGCGCGCTGCGCTTCGGCCTGCGCCAGCTCTGGCGCGGGCAAGGACAGGCCGGCGCCGTTCCAGACGCCCCGCGTGGCAAAGCCCTGCAACTGGTTGACGTCGCCCAGGAAGCCGTAGACGAAGGGCGTGGCCGGTGCTTCCCAGACCTCGCGCGGCGTGCCGACTTGCTCGATGCGGCCCGAGTTCATCAGCACCACCCGGTCCGACACTTCCAGCGCTTCTTCCTGGTCATGGGTGACGAACACGCTGGCCACATTCAGCTCGTCATGCAGGCGGCGCAGCCAGCGCCGCAATTCCTTGCGCACCTTGGCGTCCAGCGCGCCGAAGGGCTCGTCCAGCAGCAGCACCCGCGGCTCCACCGCCAGCGCGCGCGCCAGCGCGATACGCTGACGCTGGCCGCCGGAGAGCTGCGCGGGATAGCGGTCGGCCAGCCAGTCCAGCTGCACCAGGCCCAGCAGGTCATGCACCTTGCGCTGGATCACGTCCTCCGAAGGACGTTGCGAGCGGTGCTTGACGCGCAGGCCGAAGGCCACGTTCTCGAACACCGTCATGTGCTTGAACAGCGCGTAGTGCTGGAACACGAAACCGACCTGGCGCTGGCGCACGTCCACCGCGGTAGCGTCTTCGCCCGCGAACAGCACGCTGCCGGAATCAGCCGACTCCAGCCCCGCGATGATGCGCAGCAGCGTGGTCTTGCCGCAGCCCGACGGGCCCAGCAGCGCGACCAGCTCTCCCGTCTCGATATGCAGCGAGACGTCGTTGAGCGCGCGGAACTGGCCGAAGCGCTTGGATAGATTGCGGACTTCGATACTCATGCTTGTCTCCTGTCAGGCCAGGGCCGGCTTGATGGCGGCCGGCTGGCCGGGATACTCGACCGGCAGGTCGGCGGCCTGCTGAAAGCGCGCGTTGCGCCACTCGACGACGTTCTTGGCCACCAGCGTCACCAGCGCCAGCAGGGCCAGCAACGACGCCACGGCGAACGCCGCGGAATACTGGTACTCGTTGTAGAGAATCTCGACGTGCAGGGTCATGGTGTTGGTCAGGCCGCGGATCTGCCCGGACACCACCGACACCGCGCCGAACTCGCCCATGGCCCGCGCGTTGCACAGGATGGCGCCGTACAGCAGGCCCCACTTGATGTTCGGCAGCGTGACGCGCCAGAAGATCTGCCAGCCGTTGGCGCCCAGGGTCAGCGCAGCCTGCTCTTCCTCGCTGCCCTGCGCCTGCATCAGGGGGATAAGCTCGCGCGCCACGAACGGAAAGGTCACGAAGAGCGAGGCCAGCACGATGCCCGGCACCGCGTAGACGATCTTGATGTCATGTTCCTGCAGCCAGCCGCCGAACCAGCCCTGGGTGCCGAACAGCAGCACGAACACCAGGCCGGCCACCACCGGCGACACCGAGAACGGCAGGTCGATCAGGGTGATCAGGAACTGCTTGCCGCGGAACTGGAACTTGGTGATCGCCCAGGCCGCGGCCACGCCGAACACCAGGTTTACCGGCAGCGCGATGGCCGCCACCAGCAGCGTCAGTCGGATGGCGGACAGCGCGTCCGGCTCGACGATGGCGTCCAGGTACAGCTGCCAGCCCTTCTTGAAGGCTTCGGCGAATACCGCTGCCAGCGGCACCAGCAGGAACAGCGCCAGGAATCCCAGCGCGATGAAGAGCAGCACGCCGCGCACCCAGCGCGGCTCGGTCAGATGGGCGGGACGGTCCGCGGCGCTCATGCGAGCCTCCCGAGGTTGCGGCGGGCCTGCCAGCCCTGCAGCAGATTGATGACGAGCAACAGCGCGAAGGACAGCACCAGCATCACCGTGGCAATGGCGGCAGCGCCCGCGTAGTCGAATTCCTCGAGCTTGGCGATGATCAGTAGCGGCGTGATCTCGGACACCATCGGCATGTTGCCGGCAATGAACACCACCGAGCCGTACTCGCCCACCGCGCGTGCAAACGCCAGCGCGAAGCCCGTCATCAAGGCGGGCATGATGATGGGCAGCAGCACCCGGCGTATGGTCTGCCAGCGGTTGGCGCCCAGGCTGGCCGCGGCCTCCTCGATTTCGCGCTCCACGTCTTCCAGCACCGGCTGCACCGTGCGCACCACGAACGGCACGCCGATGAAGATCAACGCGATCACGATGCCCAAGGGCGTAAATGCCACCTTCCAGCCGAACCAGTCGGCCAGCGGTCCGCCCAGCCAGCCCTTCTGCGAATACAGCGAGGTCAGCGCGATGCCCGCCACCGCCGTGGGCAGCGCGAACGGCAGATCCACCAGCGCATCCAGAATCTTCTTGCCCGGAAAGCGGTAGCGCACCAGCACCCAGGCCACCACCGTGCCGAACACCAGGTTCACCAGCGCCGCGATCAACGACGCGCCGAAGGTCAGCTTGTACGAGGCCAGCACCCGCGGCGCGGTCACCGCGTCCCAGAAGCCTTGCCAGCCCAGGCCCGCGCTCTTGATCGGCAAGGCCGCCAGCGGAATGAGCACGAGGATGCTGAGGTACAGCACCGCGTAGCCCATCGAGATGCCGAATCCGGGCAGCACGCCCGGGCTGTTGCGCCGAAAGGCAAAAGGCGCTTGCGCGCCGCTTGCCACCGGGTTCGAGGCTGTCGTCATGGCCGTCGTCCGATCGTCAGATGCTTATTTCTTTTGCGGCAGGTAGATCTGGTCGAAGGTGCCGCCGTCGCTGAAGTGGTCCTTCTGCGCCTTGCGCCACCCGCCGAAGATCTTGTCGTCGATGGTCACGAGCTTGACCTTGGGAAACTTGCTTTCGTACTTGGCGGCCACGGTCTTGTCGATGGGCCGGTAGTAGTTCTTGGCAATGATTTCCTGCGCGGCGGGCGTGTAGAGGAATTCCAGATAGGCCTGCGCCGCGGCGCGGGTACCCTTCTTGTCCACGACCTTGTCGACCACGGCCACCGGCGGCTCGGCCAGGATGGACAGCGACGGCACCACGATGTCGAACTTGTCCGGACCCAGCTCTTCCAGCGCCAGGAAAGCCTCGTTTTCCCAGGCCAGCAGCACATCGCCCACGCCGCGCTCCACGAAGGTGGTGGTGGCGCCGCGCGCGCCAGTGTCCAGCACCGGCACGTGCTTGAGCAGGTCGCCCACGAAGGCGCGGGCCTTGTCCTCGCTGCCGCCGTTCTTCTCCAGCGCATAGGCCCAGGCGGCCAGGTAATTCCAGCGCGCCCCGCCCGAGGTCTTGGGATTGGGCGTGATGACCTGCACGCCATCCTTGACCAGGTCGTCCCAGTCCTTGATCTGCTTGGGGTTGCCCTTGCGCACCAGGAACACGATGGTGGAGGTGTAGGGCGAGCTGTTCTGCGGCAGGCGGGCCTGCCAATCGGCAGGCAGCAGCCCACGGTCGGCAACCGCGTCGATGTCATAAGCCAGCGCCAGCGTCACCACGTCGGCTTCCAGGCCGTCGATGACGGAGCGCGCCTGGCGGCCCGAACCGCCGTGCGATTGGCGGATGGTCAGGTCGACGTTGGCCTTGTCCTTGTATTGCTTGATGAACGCATCATCGATGGCGCGATACAGCTCGCGGGTCGGGTCATATGAGACATTCAGGAGCGTCTGCTTCTGCTGTGCCTGCGCCGGCGCAATCGCGGCAAACGACATCGTCACTGCGGCCAAGGCGGCCAACCAACCGGCTTTCCTGAAAGACATCCCATGCTCCCTGTGTTCGGCAATGTGGGAGCAAGTGTGCTGGCTGGGCGTTCTGAACGGAACGAATCATTATTTGGTTGCTCATCGCTCGCAGGCATATAGGACCGGTGTCCCAGCAATGGGAATTTGCCCTGGCCCCATGCGCGCCCCAATGAAAAACCGCCGCCTCCCCAAGGGGCAGGCGGCGGTTGCTAACGGGGACCCGCCCCTTCGATTTCCGAATTTACTTATTCGGCTGAGGCGTAATGCGCAGATAGGGACGCACGGCCTTGTAGCCCTTCGGGAATTTCTGCTTGATCACGGCCTCGTCCTGCAAGGACGGAACAATGATCACATCGTCGCCGTCTTCCCAGTTCACCGGCGTGGCCACGCTGTGGCTGTCGGTCAGCTGCAGGGAGTCGATGACGCGCAGGATCTCGTTGAAGTTGCGGCCGGTGCTGGCCGGATACGTGATGGTCAGGCGCACCTTCTTGTTGGGGTCGATGATGAACACCGAGCGTACGGTCAGCGTGGCGTTGGCGTTCGGATGGATCATGTCGTAAAGCTCGGACACCTTGCGGTCCTTGTCGGCCAGGATCGGGAAGTTGACCTTGGTGGACTGCGTGTCGTTGATGTCCTCGATCCACTTGGTGTGCGAATCGGTGCCGTCCACGGACAGCGCCAGCACCTTCACGTTACGCTTGGCGAATTCGTCGGCCAGCTTGGCGGTGTAGCCCAGTTCAGTGGTGCAGACGGGCGTGAAATCGGCCGGGTGCGAGAAAAGAACACCCCAGCTGTTGCCCAGATACTCATGGAAGCGGATCGGCCCTGCCGAAGATTCCTGTTCGAAATCAGGGGCGGTGTCGCCCAGGCGTAGATGACTCATGGTGTCTCCAGTGTGCGGATGCAGGTTGGGGGCTGGCCGCCCGTCGCGGCGGGCAGCGCAGGAAAAGCGTTTCATGGCGCAGGTCAGCGTCTGTGAAACGATTCTTCCATCAAACCTGTAGCCGGGGAAATACGCAAGTCATATAACCTTATGCAATATTCAAGCTGGCGCCGCAGGCGTCCGCCACCGCCCCGGCCCGCACTGCGGCGGACAGGGCCAGCGCGCGCGGCAGGATGTGGGCGCCGTAGAACAATCCCGTCGCCAGCTTGGCCCCGTAGAACGGATCGGTGGAACCTGCCGCCAGATGCCGGCGGCAGGCCAGCACGGCCCGCGCCATCTGCCAGCCGCCGTGCACCACACCGGCCAGCATCAGATAGGGCACGCTGCTGGAATAGACCGCCCTGATATTGGTCGGCGACTGCTCTAGGATGAATGCCACGCCGGCCTCGTAGGCCTGGATGGCGCTGTCCAGGTTGTCGCGCAGCAGGCGCAGTCCTTCGCGATCGTCCGCCGACGCGCGCATCGCCTCGTTCTCGACTGCGCGCAGCGTCTCGCGCATCGCCGCGATCGCGGCATGGGCGGTGGCGCCGCCGTCGCGCTGCGTCTTGCGGCTGACCAGGTCATTGGCCTGGATCGCGGTCGTGCCTTCGTAGATGGGCAGGATGCGCGCGTCGCGGTAATACTGCGCGGCCCCGGTTTCCTCGATATAGCCCATGCCGCCGTGCACCTGCAGGCCCAGCGATGCGACCTCGACCGCGGTCTCGGTGGAGAATCCTTTGACGATGGGCACCATGTACTCATAGAAGGCCCGGTTGCGCGAGCGCTGCTCCGGATCCGGATGATGCGTGCCCTTGTCGTGCGCGGCCGCCGTCACGTAGGACACGGCGCGCGCCGCCTCGGTCAGCGCCTTCATGGTCATCAGCATGCGCTGCACGTCCGGATGGCGCACGATGGCCACGGGGCCGGCCGACCCTTCGACCGCGCGGCCCTGCACACGCTCGCGCGCATAGGCCAGGGCATGCTGATAGGCGCGTTCGGACACGCCTATGCCCTGCTGCCCCACCGAATAGCGGGCGGCATTCATCATGATGAACATGTATTCCAGGCCGCGGTTCTGCTCGCCGACCAGATAGCCGATGGCGCCTTCGCCCACGTCGCCCTTGCCCGAACCGTACATGAGCACTGCGGTGGGACTGCCGTGGATGCCCAGCTTGTGCTCCAGCGACGCGCACCAGACGTCGTTGCGCTTGCCCAGGCCGCCGTCGGCCTGCACCAGGAACTTGGGCACGATGAAAAGCGAGATCCCCTTCACGCCGGCCGGCGCGTCCGGCGTGCGCGCCAGCACCAGATGGATGATGTTCTCGGCCAGATCGTGGTCGCCATAGGTGATGAAGATCTTCTGGCCCGTCAGCCGGTAGCTGCCGTCGTCCTGCTTCACCGCACGAGTCGCGACCTGCGCCAGGTCCGAGCCGGCCTGCGGTTCGGTCAGGTTCATCGTGCCGGTCCACTTGCCGCCGATCAGCTGCGGCACGTACTGCTTGCGTTGCGCGTCCGATCCGACCGTCAACAAGGCTTCGATCACGCCGTCCGTCAGCATGGGACACAGGGAAAACGCCAGGCTGGCCGCCTGGATGTTCTCGCCCGGCGCCGCCGCGACCAGCTTGGGCAGGCCCTGCCCGCCCCACTCCACCGGATGCTGCAAGCCCTGCCAGCCGCCCGCGGCGTAATCCTTGAAGCCCTGCGCGTAGCCCGGCGTGGTCGTGACCTGGCCATCCTTCCAGACCGGCGGCTGCGTATCGCCCGGCACGTTCAAAGGCGCCACGGCCTGCTCGACGAAGCGGCCGTTTTCTTCCAGGATGGCGTCCACCAGATCCGGCGTGACTTCTTCGAAGCCGGGCAGTTTCAGGACGTCATCGAGTCCTGCCAGCTCCTTCAAAGCGAAGCGGAAGTCCTGCAGCGGGGTTACGTAGGGCATGGGGTCTCCATCAATTGGCCGTTTCCTGACTCTCTTTGGCCAATCTTAAACCCTTGCTTCCTTCCTTGCGGGCATACTCCCCGAACGCGGCCAAGGACGCGGACGGCGTCACTTCCTCGTATCCGGCCGCCATGCCCTGCTGCACATCGGCCAGCGCCAGCACATCGTTGCTGGCCTTGAACAGCGTGTCCAGCACCTGCGGCGGCGTGCCCTTGGGAGCAAAGATTCCCCACCAGTTGGACACGTCATAGCCGGGCACGGTCTGCGCGATGGTCGGATAGGGCAACAGGCGCGAGGGCTGGCCAGACGTGACCGCCAGGGCCACCACCTTGCCCGTATCGATCACCGACTTGGCCGAAGGCGCCGTGGCGAACGAGATATCTGTGTCGCCCGCCGCCACGGACTGCGCCGCCGCGGCGCCCCCCTTGAAGGGAATGTGCATCAGCTTCACGTTGGCAAGCGTCATGAACTCGACCGCGGCCAGATGCGTGATGACGCCGTTGCCGGACGAGGCGACATTGATGGACCCCGGCTTGCTCCTGGCCCGGTCTATCAGGTCCTGCACGCTTTTCAGCCCCAGCTTTGCGTTCGCGATCAGGACCATGGGGCCGGTCGTGAGCTGGGCCACGGGCACGAAGTTGTCCGGCGTGTAATCCACCTTGTACAAGGCGCTGTCGCTGCCCATGACGCTGGAATTCCCCAGGTACAGCGTGTAGCCGTCGGCGGCGGCGCGCGCGGCCAGGCTGGCGCCGATCGTGGAACCGGCGCCAGGGCGGTTTTCCACGACCACCGGCTGCTTCAATTGCCTGGCCAGCGCATTCGCATAGACCCGCCCCACTTGATCCGCCCCGCCGCCGGGCGGGAACCCGATCACCAAGGTCAGGGGTTTGGAGGGATAAGGATCGGCGGCATGCGCGGCGCCGGACATCGCGGACAAGGCGATGGCGGCAAGCAAGGCGCCATGGACGGCAATAGCAGGTTTCATCAGGGTCTCCTTTGATGGAATCGGAGCCGCTTGTGGCGCGGCTCTCTGGTCATGCGCCGGCCGCGTCAGCGGCCGGTGAAATCCGGCGCGCGCTTCTCCTTCCACGCCCGCGCGCCCTCGGCCAGGTCGCGGGACTGCTCGGAACGCAGCACCGCCTGCTCGATTGCGGCCAGATCGAGCTCGCCCCGCGCGAGGCGGTTCAGGTGCGCTTTCACGCCGAACAGCGGAATCGGAGCCATTGCCGCAATCTGCGCGCTCAAGTCGTCCAGCCGGGCCGATAGCATTTCTTGCGGTACCAGCTCCGTCAGGAATCCGATGCGCAGCATTTCGTCGGCCTGGATTTTTTCCGCCGTCAGGAACAGGCGCTTGGCCTGGTCCAGGCCCAGGCGCGTCACATAGCGCGACATGCCGCCCGCGTAGAAGTGCAGGCCCAGGCGCGTGGCCGGCATGAACATGTCGGACTGCGGCGTGCCGATGCGGAAATCGCAAGCCAGGCACAGGTCCGTGCCGCCGCCATAGGCCCCGCCCTGCACCGCCGCGATGGTCACTGGCCGCGCCGCCTCGATCAGGTCCATGGTCTGGCCAAAATAAAGAGAGCTGGGCGCGCTGTCGGACGCCAGGGACGAAATGTCATACCCGCTGCAAAAATACTTGCCGTCGGATTGAAAGCGCAGCACCCGCACGGCGTCGTCCGCGTTGACCCTGTCCAGATGCTCTCTCAGGACCGCCAGGTCCTGCGGCCCGAGCCGGTTGGCATGGCCGGGCCTGCGCAGCCGGATGGTCGCCACGTGGCCGTCGACGGCAAGGCTGGGCGTATCGGCGGAACCCGTCATGTGCACGTCTCCGCCTGATGCGCCACGCCCTCGGCCAGCAGCCGGTCGATCTCGGCATCTGCCATCCCGTAACGGGCGAATACCTCGCGCGTGTGCTGGCCGAACACGGGCGGAGCGCGGCGGCTCGGCGCCTGCGCGCCGCTCAGGCCCAGGGGCAGGTCCACCTGCCGCAATTCGCCCAACACCGGATGCGTCAACGAGCGGACCAGTCCGCAAGCCTGCACCTGCGCGTCGGCGAACACATCCTCCAGGGTATTGATGGGCCCTGCGGGAATGCCGCCCTCGATCATCAGCGCGGTCCATTCCATGCGCGTCTTGCGCTTGAGCCCCGCCTCCAGCTCCTGCTTCAACGCATAGCGGTGCTGCATGCGCTCGGCGTTCGTCAGGAACCGCTCGTCGGACACCAGATGGGAGAGTCCGAGAATGCCGCAAAGCCTGACCCACATCGCCTGGGTCGCGGGCGCCAGGTTGAGCGGCCCATCCGCGGTTTCGAATGTGCCGTAGGGCGCGATGACCGGATGCACGTTGCCGCAGGGTTCCGGGATCTCTCCCTTGCTGAGGTAGCGCTGGCCCTGCACGCTGAGCAACGCCATGAGGCCCGCCAGCAGCGAGGTTTCCACATGCTGCCCGCGACCAGTCGAGGCGCGCTGCGCGACGGCGGACAGTATTCCTATCGTCAGCCACATGCCCGCGCTCAAGTCGCCGACGGCTACGCCCACCCGCATCGGCCCCGATTCCGGCGTGCCGGTCAGGCTCATGAAGCCCGAATAGCCCTGCGCGACCTGATCGAATCCGGCCCAGTCCCGTGCCGGCCCCTTGCTGCCAAAGCCGGAAATCGACGCCATGATCAGGCCCGGATGCTCTTGCGCCAACGCCTCGTATCCCAGGCCCATCGCCTCCATCGTTCCGACCTTGAAGTTCTCGACCACGATGTCGGAAGCCAGGGCCATCTTGCGCAGCAGCGCGATCCCTTCCGGCTTGCGGAAGTCCACGCCTATGCCTTGCTTGCTGCGATTGGCACTAAGATAATAAACACTTATGTCGTCATCGAAGGGGCCCCACTGCCGCGCCATCTCGCCGGCGGGCATGGGTTCCACCTTGACGACCTCGGCGCCCAGGTCTCCCAGAATCATTGTGCAGAAAGGCCCGGAAAGGGCCCGAGTCAGATCCAGCACTTTCAGCCCTGCCAATGGCAGACTCATGTTCGTCCTCCCGTGATGCGAAGCCCATTCTAGGCAGCGCTTCACAGGTCCCGAAAATACTGTTTTCCGATCCATTCATAAGATTTTCTTATCCAATGAATCTGCGTCAGCTCAAGTACTTCGTCCGGGTGGTTGAAATGCGCAACATGACCCGGGCCGCCGAAAGTCTGCATGTGGCGCAACCCGCGCTGAGTCAGCAGATGGCGCTGCTGGAGGAAAGCCTGGGCGTCGCACTGCTGGTGCGCGGGGTCAAAGGCGCCCAGCCCACCGCGGAAGGCCTGTTGCTGTACCGGCACGCGCAAACCATCCTGCGTCAGGTCGACAGCACTCGCAGCCTGCTGTCCAAGACCGGGGACCAGGTCACCGGCACGGTGTCGATAGGACTGGCCTCCAGCACCGCGCGCATGCTGGCGTTGCCGCTGATGCGCCGGGCCAAGGCGGAGCTGCCTTCGGTGGTGTTGGAAATCGTCGATGTGCCCAGCGCGGACCTGACCAAGCTGGTGCTGCAGGGACGCATCGATTTTTCCTTGTCGCCGGACCAGCAACCCATGCAGGGACTGCTGCGCACGCCACTGCTGCGCGAGAGCCTGTTCCTGCTGGCTCACGCCAGCGTCGCGCTGCCGCGCCGCACGCTGGCCATCGCGGACTTCGCCGCCTTGCCCCTGGTTCTGCCCAGCCTGCCCAACACGCTGCGCGCACGCCTGGACCATGCCTTCCTGACCGCCGGCCTGACCTGCAATCTGTTTGCCGAAGCCAGCACCTCGGCCATCCTCGTCCCCGCGGTGCGCAGCGGCATGGCCGCCACGATCCTGCCCTGCTCGGCCGCGCAGCCCGAAATCGCGGAAGGGTCGATCGTGGCGCATGCCCTGGACGACACGCTGTCGCGCGAACTGGTGCTATGCGCCAGCGAGAGCCTGCCCCCCACGCCGGCGGTGAGCCAGATCATGGCCTTGTGCAAGGACGAAATAAAACGCCTGATCGACGATCAGGCGTGGCAGGGATGCGCGCTGCTGAAGCAGAGCCCGCGCTAACCCAGATGGTGCGCCAGCGACACGATGATCGGCCCCAGCACTGGCAGCAGCACGTTGGCGATGGCGTAGGTCACCGTGTAGCCCAGTAGCGGCACGGAACTGCCGCTGGAGGTCAGGATGGCGCTGATGGCCGGCGTGCTGACATGCTGGCCAGCGATGGCGCCGACCAGCAAGGGACCTTCGATCTTCAGGATCTTGTGTCCCACCCACAGCGACAGGCAGGCAGGCCCCAGCGACACCAGCAGGCCGATGAGCGGCAATACCGCGCCGTGCTCGCGGATCAGCGCGATGGCTTCCGGCCCCGCCGACAAGCCCACGCAGGCCACGAACACAGCCAGGCCCAGATCCTTCAGCAACTGCACGGCATGGTCCGGCATGTGGCCTATCGAGGGCCGTTTGGCGTTAATCCAGCCGCAGACCAGACCGCTGACCAGCGCGCCCCCGCCACTGCCCAGCGACACGGGGATGCCCCACATCCGCGCGCTCAGGCTGCCGATCAACAAGCCGGCCAGGATGCCGAACGCCAGGAACACCAGGTCGGTCACGCCGCTGCGCCGCAGCTCATTGCCCAGCGCCGCGCCGGCCTGGGAGAGTTCGGGCTCGGCGCCGACCAGCGTAACCAGGTCGCCGTATTGCACCACGGTGGCTGGCGTGATCGGCAAGGAATGGCCCGAGCGCACGATGGACTGCAGGAACACGCCGCGCGCGCGCTGGGCGTTGGGCCGCTTCGCCAGTTCGCCGACGGTATGGCCATTGACGGCTTTCTTGTTGACGATGACGGCCAGCTCGCTCAGCTGCAAGTCGTCGGCATGCGCCTCCGGCAGCTGGATTTCGGGTCCGATGACGGAACCCGCGCGCAGCGCGAAGCGCCGCAAGCCCAGCACCACCACGATGTCGCCCGTGGCCAGCATGTCGCCGGGCGTGGCGTCCACCGCCTCGCCATTGCGCAGGATGCGGCTGATGACGGTGCGTCCGCCCAGCGCGGCCTCCACTTCAGCCACGCTTTTGCCATCCGCGTCCTTGACCACATGCGAGCGTCCCACCAGCCGCGGCAAGGTGGGCATGTTCGCGTCCTCGCCCTCTCCGGCCGCCACGCCGAGCTTTTCCTCCAATGCCTTGGAAGCCTCGCGCAGATTCATGCGCAACAGGGCTGGCGCTACCTGGCTGGTGAAGAACACGATGCTGATCAGGCCAACCAGATAGGTCAGCGTGTAGGCCGTGGCGATGTTGGCTTCCATGCGCTGGACCTCGGCATCCGCCAGGCCCAGATGCTTGAGCGCCTCTGCCGCCGTGCCTACCACGGCCGATTCGGTGGCCGCGCCGGCCGCGAGGCCCGCCGCCGTCCCAGCGTCCAGGCCGAACAGCGGCACCGCGGCCAGCACGATGGTCAGCACCAGCAATGCTTCGATGATAGGCAGCGCGATGTAGCGCAAGCTGGAGCGGTTCAGGTTGGCAAAGAACTGCGGCCCGCCCGAGTACCCCATCGCGAATATGAACAGGGCGAAGGCGACTTCCTTGAGGTCGCCGCGCATCTGACAACCCGTCTGGCCGATCAGCAGGGCGACGATGAGTGTTCCGCACACGCCGCCTAGCTGGATCGGTCCGACTTTCAGCTTGCCGATCAGGTATCCCAAGCCCACCGTCACAAACAGCACTGCGATGGGAACGCTATTGAAAAACCCGACCGTACAAGTCATGTCGTCATGTCGCCCTGGAGGTTGCTGCCCGGCCCGCCTACTTGCGCGCCACGGCCTTCTTGGCGGACTTCGCCGCCGTGTCGGCCTTCTTCACTGCCTTCTTGACCGCTTTCTTGGCTGCCGCGGTCTTGCCCGCCTTGCGCTTGGCCGCGGGCGCCTTCGTGGTCTGGCCCTTGCCGGCCGTCGGGCCCGAACGCACCAGTTCGCCGGCCTTCCACGCCTCGACGTACTCGGTGGCGGCTTCGACCATATGCTTGCCGATCTTGGCGTAGTCGCCGTCGTCCAGGTTCGCCAGCGACACGCGGATCGACCATGGCGGACCGCCGAAGCCGCCGCCGTCCATCAGCACCACGCCGGATTTCTCGGCCAGGCGGAACAGGAAGTCGACCGGCTCGTAGTTGGCCATCATGTACTTGCAGAACGCATCGCCGTACGTGATCTTGGCCCAGACCATGAAATCCAGCTCGACGTAGTACCAGGCGCGCATCGGATCTTCGGGCGGCATGGGTATGCCCAGGCCGCGCCACAAGGCATCGCGGCGCGCGCGCACGATCTTCATCGTCAGGTGCTTGTAGGAGTCCTTCAGGTCCATCAGGTGCGACAGCGCGAAGAATCCCATCTGCACCTGCTGCGGCAAGGACAGGCCCGCGGTGTGGTTCAGCGCGACGTTGCGGCTGTCGGCCACCAGCCGGTCGATGAACTTGAGCTTTTCGGGCTCCATCGTCATGGCGCCATAGCGCTTGTTCAGG
Source organism: Achromobacter sp. ACM04 (assembly GCF_014851465.1). NCBI lineage: Bacteria > Pseudomonadati > Pseudomonadota > Betaproteobacteria > Burkholderiales > Alcaligenaceae > Achromobacter > Achromobacter sp. ACM04. Next base: position 886,681 of record NZ_JACUZS010000003.1, on the reverse strand, counting down.
CGCTGTTTCCAGGATGCAGGCAATTCGGCGATGCGGCGGTCCATGGTGTTCTTTTCATGGGTCGCAATCACGCCCAGGCGCCATCCCGTGCAGCCGAAGTTCTTCGAGAACGAGTACACGCAGATGGTGTTGTGCGGCACTTCCGCCATCAGCGAGCGGAAGTTCGGCACGAAGGTGCCATAGACATCGTCCGTCACCAGCACCAGGTCCGGATTCTTGCGGATCAGGCGCACGATCTGCTTCATCTCGACCGGGCTGAACGCCACCGACGGCGGGTTGCTGGGGTTGACCGTGACCGCCAGCTTGATCTTGGGATTCTCGAGCTTGGCGATTTCGGACGCCGGATAGTGCCAGTCGTGCGTGCCGTCGGCCCGCAGGCTGCTGGCGTTGATCGGCACGATCTTGAACTGGAAGCGCTCCAGATGCGAGATCTCGATATAGGGCGTGAAGGTCGGCAGGAACAGCGCGATGGTATCGCCCTGCTTGAGCAGGCCGTTCTGCATCAGCGAATCGAAGATGTAGCACATGGCCGCCGTGCCGCCTTCGACCGGGAACAGGTCGAACTTGCCCTTGGGCGGACGGCCGTCGCACATTTCCTTGATCAGGTAATCGTGCACGATCTGTTCAAGATGGACCAGCGCGCGCGGCGGCACGGGATAGTTGTCGCCGATGATGCTGTCCGTCAGTTCATGGACCCACGCGTCGGGGTCGAAGCCCTTGACCTTGACGCCGTACTCCAGCACGCCGACCAGGAAATCGTAGCCGTCCATGCCTTTGTGCTTGGCCAGGAACTTGCGCATCCGGTCGGCGCAGCCCTTCTTGGCCGGCATGCCCGCCAGGATGGACTCGTCGCGCACGCGGCGCGCTTCCTTCATCGCGAACTGGCCCATCAGGAAGAAGGCGTCGCGCGGTTCGGTGGCGATCCAGTTAGGGTTGCCGCGGCCCGCGTTCAGCATGGTGATCGCGGCGGTGTGCTGGTTGTCCTTGGCCAGCGTGATCAGGTAGTCCTTGAGTTCAAACGGAGAAAGCTGCTCCAGGTCGCGTTGGCGCGAACGGGTGGTTTTCAAGGCCGAAGCCAGGCTGACGGTAAGAGGCGCGGTGGAAGCCATTGTTCAGTACTCCTGGTTTGCATGGTGACAGGCGCTGAGCGTCGCCGGCCGCGCCGGCGCGCTTGCAAAACGCCCCGCAAGCGCGGGGCTGGCGGGGCGTTCTGCTAGGACATGAGCATGACGATGACAATCCCCCAGATGATGAGCAGGGTATTGCCGATGGCGTAAGGAACCGTGTAGCCCAGGGCAGGCACCTGGCTCTTCGCCGTTTCAGTTATCTGGCCGATGGCCGCGGTGGTGGTCCGGGCTCCGGCGCAGACTCCCAACGCAATGGCGGGATGGAACTTGAATACATACCGCGCAATGTACACGCCCACGATCATCGGAACGCTGGTGGCGATGATGCCCGCGATGAAGAGCTTGGCGCCCAATTGCTGGAAGCCCAGCACGAATCCCGGCCCTGACGATATACCCACGACCGCGACGAACGTCGTCAGCCCCACCGATGTCAGGAACCAGTGCACCGGTTCCGGCACACGGCCGAAGGTCGGATGCACCGAACGCAGATAGCCGAAGATCAGGCCGGAAATCAGCGCGCCGCCGGAGGTCGACAAGGTGACGGGAACGCCGCCCACGGTCAGCACCAGAGAGCCGAACAGGCCGCCCAGCAGAATGCCGAAGCCGACGAAGACCATGTCGGTCTGGCTGGTGGCGCGATCCACGTAGCCCAGCCGGCCGACCACGCGTTCTACGTCGCGCTTGGCGCCCAGCACGAACAGGCGGTCGCCGCGGTCAAGCTTCAAGCCCCAGTTGATCGGCATGTCGTGGCCGCCGCGCACGACCTTGCGCAGGAACACGCCGCGTCCCAGTTCGCGGCCCGCTTCGCTGTCGGCGATTTCCTTGATGGTCTTGCCGGCGATGTTCTTGTTGGTCAAGACGACTTCGACGACCTCGGCGGGCATGTTGATCAGGTCGCGGTCCTCGACTTCGGTGCCGATGATGCCGGCGGCCTGCGTAACCAACGCATCATGCCTGCCGGTCACGCCCAGCACGTCGCCTTGCTGCAGCACCGTCTTGGCATCGCTGTCGATGATCTGGTCGCCGCGCCGGATGCGCTCCACGAACACCCGGGCCTCGACGAAGCGGGACTCCAGCTCTCCCACCGTCTTGCCGGCGAATTCCTCGCGGTCCAGCTTGTAGGCGCGCGCGATGAACTTGCGGTAGCCCGACAACTCCATCGAGTCGGCGCCCCCCGACATCTTGGCTTCGTATTCCTGGCATTCTTTGACGATGTCCACGCGCATCAGCTTCGGGCCCAGGGATGCCAGGATCCAGGCGCTTCCAACCGTGCCGAAGATGTAGCAGACCGCGTACGCGACGGGAATGCTGTCAATCCATTTCTTTTTGGTTGCTGCGTCTATGCCCAAGCCGTTGATGGTGTCCGTCGCCACGCCCATGACCGCGGAAATGGTTTGGGCCCCTGACAGCAGGCCTGCGCCGGTGCCGGCATCGAAGCCGAAGCCTACGGCTGTCGCCCATGTCACCAACAGGCAGATCACGCAAATAATGACGGCAAAGATGACCTGCGGAAGGCCGTCGCTTTTCATCCCTCGGAAGAACTGCGGTCCGACGCCGTAACCCAGACCGAAGAGGAAGAGCAGGAAGAAGACCTGCTTGAGGACGGGAGCGATCGTGATATTGAGCTGTCCCACCAGCACGCCGACCAGCAGCGTGCCAGTCACGGCTCCCAGATTGAATCCGAAGAGTTTCTTGGCGCCTATCCAGTACCCGAGACCGAGGGTAAGGAATATCGCAAGTTCCGGATATTTTCGCAGAGTGTCAAAGAACCATTCCATCCCGAATCTCCTTCGTTCTGTACAGGCCAAGCACTTGCGCGAATCTAGCTGCGCGCGGAACACATTATCAGAATCTTTCGAGAAATCAAAAGATTTGGAATACTGAAATCACAAGATGTGTAGTCCTCGCGTCAAAATAATAAAAAAGCCCGCCAGCGCGAAGCTGGCGGGCCTTCGATACGGCTGCGCGTTGTGGCTTACAGCGCGCCGGTCAGTTCGGGCACGACCTGGAACAGATCGCCCACCAGGCCATAATCGGCCACGCCGAAGATCGGCGCTTCCGGATCCTTGTTGATGGCCACGATGACCTTCGAATCCTTCATGCCGGCCAGATGCTGAATGGCGCCCGAGATACCAACCGCGACGTACAGTTGCGGGGCAACGATCTTGCCGGTCTGACCGACTTGCCAGTCGTTAGGCGCGTAGCCGGCGTCGACCGCGGCACGCGAGGCGCCGAGCGCCGCGCCCAGCTTGTCGGCGAGCGGATCCAGGATCTTGAAGTTTTCGGCGCTGCCCAGACCACGGCCGCCGGAGACGACGACGCGCGCGCCAGCCAGTTCCGGACGGTCGCTCTTGGCGACTTCACGGCCCACGAAGGTGGACAGGCCCGAATCGGCCACGGCGGCGACTTCTTCCACCGCACCCGAACCGCCCTGCGCGGCCACGGCGTCAAAGCCGGTGGTGCGCACGGTGATGACCTTGACGGCATCGGCCGACTGCACCGTGGCAATGGCGTTGCCGGCGTAGATCGGGCGTTGGAAGGTGTCGGCCGATTCCACGCCGATGATGTCGGAGATCTGCGCCACGTCCAGCTTGGCAGCCACGCGGGGTGCCACGTTCTTGCCCGAGGCGGTCGCGGGGAACAGGATGTGGCTGTAGCCCGAGGCCACGGCCAGCACCTGGGCGGCGACGTTCTCGGCCAGGCCGTCGGCCAGTTGCGGCGCGTCGGCCAGCAGGACCTTGGCCACGCCGGCGGCGGCGGCGGCCTGGTCGGCCACGGCGCGCGCGTTGGCGCCGGCGACCAGCACGTGCACGTCGCCTCCGATCTTGGCGGCGGCGGCGACGGCGTTCAGGGTTGCGCCCTTGAGCTGGGCGTTATCGTGTTCGGCAATAACCAGCGTCGTCATGTTCAGACCACCTTCGCTTCGTTCTTGAGTTTGTCCACCAGGGCCGCGACATCGGCCACCTTGATGCCGGCCTTGCGGGCGGGCGGCTCGCTGACCTTCAGCGTCTTCAGGCGCGGCGCGGCGTCCACACCCAGCTCTTCAGGCGTGACGGTGTCCAGCTGCTTCTTCTTGGCCTTCATGATGTTGGGCAGCGTGACGTAGCGCGGCTCGTTCAGGCGCAGGTCGGTGGTGACGATGGCGGGCAGCTTCAACGTCAGCGTTTCCAGGCCGCCGTCGACTTCGCGCGTGACCGTGACCTTGCCATCGGCCAGCTCGACCTTGCTGGCGAACGTGGCTTGCGGCCAGTCCAGCAGCGCGGCCAGCATCTGGCCGGTCTGGTTTGCATCGTCGTCGATGGCTTGCTTGCCCAGGATCACCAGCTGCGGCTGTTCCTTGTCGACCAGCGCCTTCAACAGCTTGGCCACGGCCAGCGGCTGGAGTTCGGCATCGGTCTGGACCAGCACGCCGCGGTCGGCGCCGATGGCCATGGCAGTGCGCAGCGTTTCCTGGCATTGCGCAACGCCGCAAGAAACCGCCACGACCTCGGCGACAGCACCCTTCTCCTTCAGGCGGGTCGCTTCCTCGACGGCGATCTCGTCAAAGGGGTTCATGGACATCTTCACATTGGCGATATCCACGCCGGTTTGATCAGACTTGACGCGCACCTTGACGTTGTAGTCAACGACGCGTTTGACAGGTACCAAAACCTTCATCCCGCTGCCTCCAAATGGAAAATAATTACCCGGCATGCGCCGGGATCGCATTGCACAATTTTTTCTCGATTCTACAGCTTCGCCAGCGCTCGTATATGGGCGACCACGCTGCGGCCCAAGGCGGACAAGTTGTAACCGCCTTCCAGCGTGCTGACGATGCGCCCCTGACAGTGGCGCTCGGCCACCTCCACGAGCTGTTCTGTTATCCAGGCGTAATCCGCCTCGACCAGGCCCATCTGGCCCATGTCGTCCTCGCGATGCGCGTCGAAACCGGCCGATACCAGGATCAGTTCGGGCCGGTGCGCTTCCAGCGCCGGCAGCCAGGTATCGGTGACGATGGTCCTGACCGCCGCCCCGCCGGTGTACGCGGCCACGGGCACGTTCAGCATGTTCGAAGCGGGACTCTCGGCGCCGCTATTGGGAAAGAACGGATGCTGGAAGAAGCTGCACATCAGCACCCGGTCGTTGCCGGCGAAGATGTCTTCGGTGCCGTTGCCGTGGTGCACGTCGAAATCGACGATGGCCACGCGCGAGAGGCCGTGGAAGTCCAGCGCATGCTGCGCCGCAATAGCGACGTTGTTCAGAAAGCAGAATCCCATGGCCTGGGAACGGCAGGCGTGATGCCCCGGGGGCCTCACCGCGCAGAAGGCCGTGCGGGCCTCTCCGCCCATCACCGCATCCACCGCGGCCACCCCTGCCCCGGCCGCGTACAGGGCGGCTTCGTAGGTATGGGGATTCATCAGCGTATCCGGATCGATAGGGAAATACCCTTGCTCCGGCGTATGTTCACGCAAACTGTTCAGATACTGGACAGTGTGCACCCGCAATATGTCATGGCGGGATGCCTGCGGCGCCTGGCGGTCGTCCAGGTAAGGCATCAAGCCGCTGGCAAGCAACTGGTCTGAAATGGCGTCCAGCCTCTGGGGGCTTTCGGGATGCCAACTGCCCATTTCATGCAGGCGGCATGCCGGGTGGGTAAGATACATGGTCTCCATAAGGAAGATTATGTTCATCTGTCGGCGATTACTGCAACTCGGAACGCTCTCCGCCCTGCTGGCGGGCTGCTCCACCACCGCCCCCTCTGCACCCAACACCGTCGCCGGCCAGCCGGCCGCCGAATCAACCCCGGCCCCCATCCGCATCGGACCCAGCGCGCCGACACCTGGATCCGAACTGGCGGACGACGCCCCCGCCGCGCTGGCCGCCAATGGCACGTTGCGGCCTGAAGTCCGCACTTTCGTGGAAAACCTGGCCACCGAGCGCCAACTGCCGCTGGACCCCATGGTCGCCGCGCTGGCCGGTTCGCGCTACAACGCCACCGTCGCGCGCCTGATCGCGCCGTCGCCCCCGGGCAAGAAGATCTGGCGCAGCTGGCTGACCTACCGCTCGCGCTTCGTCGAACCCAAGCGCATCGGCTGGGGCGTGGAGTTCTACAACGAGAACCGCGACCTGCTCAACCAGGCGGCGCAGCGCTTCGGCGTTCCGGCGCCGGTGATTGCCTCGATCATCGGCGTGGAAACGCTGTACGGCCGCAATATGGGCAATTTCCGCGTGCTGGATGCGCTGACGACGCTGGCCTTCGACTATCCGGACCCCGCCAAGCCCGAGCGCGCCACCATGTTCCGCGGCCAGCTTGCCGACTTCCTGACCCTGGTCATGAAAGACAAGCTGGACCTGGAAACCCGCGGCTCGTACGCCGGCGCCATCGGCATGCCCCAGTTCATGCCCACCAGCGTCATGCATTACGCGGTGGACGGCGACGACAACGGCCATATCGACCTGAGCAACAACACCCGCGACGCCATCATGTCCGTGGGCAGCTTCCTGTCGCAGCACGGCTGGCAGCGCGGCCTGCCGGTGTTCGCACCCGTGGTGCTGCCTGCCGATCCCACCGCGCTCGTCGACGGCGGACTGGAACCCAAGCAAAGCTGGGGCACGCTCACAGCCGCCGGCGCCCGCCTGCAGCCAGGCGCATCGGCCTCGGGCTGGGGCAGCCAGCCGCTGGGCGTGGTCGACCTGGTCGAGGAGGCCCGAGGCACGGCGCAATATCGCGTCGGCACGCCCAACTTCTTCGCGCTCACCAAGTACAACCGCAGTTACTTCTACGCGACCTCGGTAGCGGATCTGGCAAGCGAGATCGAAGCGCGCGTGGGCCGCTGAAGCCCGCAGGACCCGCGGCGCCAGGCGCCGCGGTCCTGCGCTTTACACCGTCGCAACCGGCGTCACGGGCGAACCCACGGCGCCAGGCAGGTTCAGCGGCGGCGCCGTCAGCAGGAAGCGGCTGCGGCCGTTGGCCGTCAGCCAGCGCGCCAGCGCCCCCAGGTACCACATCTCGCCTATCGGCAGGCCGAGCTTGAAAATGCAGTGGTGGTGCAGAGGCAGCGCCGCGCAGCAGGCATTGGGCTTCTGCGTGGGATAGATTTCCAAGGCGTGGTTGTCCGAGGCCATGGCCGCCACCTTCGAGTCGGTGATCCACTGCAGCAGCTTCTCGTCGCTGCCGTCCAGGCCGGCGCAGATCTCGTGCAGCGTATGGGGATCCGGCTCGCGGTTCTTTTCCAGCAGGGCGTCGCCGAATTCCGTATGGAACAGCACGATATCGCCCTGCTCGATCTCGATCCGGTCCGCGTCCAGGATGCGCATCAGCTCGTCATAGCCGACCGACTTCTGCTCCCGTCCGTAGTGGCGCGCCAGATCGACCATCACGCCGCGCGTCTGCAGGCACGATTCGGCCAACTGGGTGATGTCCAGCTTCTTGGCGTTGGAGGCCGGCCCCTGGCCCAGATCGGTCTTGGCATAGCCATTGCCCACGTCGTAGTCCACCGGACCCACCACGTGCTCGTTGGGCCGGTAGCCGTTGTAGTAGACGCGCTCGGGCAGGCCGTCGCCATTGGCGTCGAACAGCGCGCCCACGTGGGCCAGCGAATCCCATTGCGTCGAATACTGCAAGCTCATTTCGACGATGTCGTCGCTGAGCACGTCGACGCAGCCGGGACGCAGGCGTCCCAGCGGGAAATTCAGGTACTGGTCGCCGTCCCTCTCGGTAGGCCGCAGCTTGGGCGGGTGGCGCCGCACGTTCACGCCGTTGCCGCCCGGGTAATCCAGCGGCAGCGACAGGCAGAAGCTCAGGCCTTCGCGCACTTCCCGCATGCCGCTCAGCACGTTCGCGGGGGTGATGTAATTCAGGCAACCTCGCTGGTCGTCAGGCCCGAAATCTCCCCAGTTCGATCCCTCAGGACGGTTCTTCCATCTCATGCGTTGCAACTCCTGGTCGATTGAATGCTGTTTGACATAAATTTATCACGTATAGGATACTAACATCATGGATGTGAAAACTGCTGGCCGAGTGCTGGATGTGCTGAACCTTTTTGCGGAGGAGCAGAAGCCCCTGCTGTACAGCGAGATCGCTGCCCAGATGGGGATTCCGCTGTCGAGCTGCCATGGGCTGCTGAAGACCATGGTGGCGCGCGGCTATCTCTACGAAATCGGCAAGAAGCACGGCTATTACCCGACCCAGAAACTGATACACGTGGCCACCCTGATCTGCCATAGCGACCCGCTGAACGCGGTGATCGAGCCGGTGCTGGCCCGGGTGCGGGACCTGACGGGCGAGACGGCCTTGCTGGCCAAGCTGGCCGACGACAAGGTCGTGTACCTGATCGTCGCCGAGTCCAAGCAGACCATCCGCTTCTCGCATCAGCCGGGCGGCTTCAAGGCGGTGCACGCCACCAGCTCCGGCAAGGCGCTGCTATCGGTGCTGTCGCAGGAAGAACGGCAGAAGTGGTTCAAGGCCTACAGCGGCTTTGCCGCCTACACGGACAGCACGCTCACCAGCCGGGAAGCCTTCGACCGCGACCTGGAGGCGGGCATGGCGCGCGGCTGGCAGCGCTCGGTGGGCGAGAACGTCGAGGACGTGATGTCCATTTCGCTCGGATTCCGCGCATACGAACAACCCTTTGCCATCGTGGTGGCCGGCCCGCTGAGCCGGATGCTGAAGAACGAAGCCACCACGGGGAAACAGCTGGCCGAGGTCAAGGCGATGCTGCAAGCAGCGCTGCCCTCGGCCAATCTCACCTTTGTAGGAGTAGACAGTAGATGAACAAACGCACCTTCCTCGCCGCGGCCTGCTCGGCGATCGCCACGGCGGCCGTGCCGGCAGCAACCGCCTACGCGCAGGCGGACTATCCGGACAAGCCCATCCGCGTGATCATGCCTTGGGCGGCAGGAGGACCGACGGACGTGGTCGGCCGCCTGATCGCGGTCCAGATGGGCGAGATCCTGGGTCAGCCGCTGGTGATCGAAACCCGCGCGGGGGCCAGCGGCACCATCGGCACGGCCCAGGTCGCCAAGGCGCCGGCGGATGGCTACACCTTGCTGATGAACCCGTCGGTGCAGGGCATCTATCCGGCCCAGTTCAAGAATCTGAGCTTTGACCCGATCAAGGACTTCAAGATGGTGGGCGTGCTGGGCACGGTGCCGATGGTGGCCGTCGTCCCGCCCAACTCGAAGTTCAAGACCTTCGGCGAACTGATCAAGCAGGGCCAGGCCCAGCCCGGTTCGCTGACCTTCGCATCCCCCGGCGTGGCCACCTTGCCGCACCTGGCGGGCGAACTGATCAATACCTCCACCAAGGCCAAGATCACCCATGTCGGCTACCGCGGCAGCAGCCCGGCCCTGACCGACGTCGCGGGCGGCCACGTGGACCTGATGTACGCGCCGCTGGCGCCGGCTCTCCCGCTGATCCAGAGCGGCAAGATCCGCCCGATCGCCGTGACGACCAAGACCCGCCTGGCCGAACTGCCCGACGTGCCGACCATCGCGGAAAGCGTCCTGCCCGGCTTCGACATCGTCACCTGGTACGGCATGTGGGCGCCCAAAGACACGCCGCAGCCCATCATCGCCAAGCTGAACAAGGTCATGATCGAAGCCTCGCAATCGCCCAAGGTGGTTGAAGCGCTGAAGTCGCAAGGCACGCTGCCCAGCACCATGAGCTACCAGGAAGCCGAAGCCTTCAACCTGGCGGAGAGCGAGCGTTGGATCAAGGTGATGCAGGACGCCGGCATCCAGCCCGAATAAGTGCGCAAGAAACACGGGCGCACGCCGCGCCCGACCAATGAAAAACCGCCATGCCCGGCAAACCCGGCATGGCGGTTTTGTTCTGCCCGACGGCGATCAGGCGTTCAGTTGAAGACGCCCGTGGACAGGTAGCGGTCGCCGCGGTCGCACACGATGAACACGATGGTGGCGTCGTTGACGCGTTCGGCCACGCGCAGGGCGGCAACCAGCGCGCCCGCCGATGAAATTCCGCCGAAGATGCCTTCTTCCGCCGCCAGCCGGCGCGCCATCTGTTCGGCCTCGGCCTGCTCGATGGATTCATAGGCGTCCACCCGGCTGCGATCGAAGATCTTGGGGAGATAGGCTTCGGGCCACTTGCGGATGCCCGGGATCGACGATCCTTCGGCGGGCTGCGCGCCCACCACCTGCACTGCGGGGTTGCGCGACTTCAGGTAGGTCGACACGCCCATGATGGTGCCGGTGGTGCCCATGGCGCTCACGAAGTGGGTAACGCGCCCTTCGGTCTGGTTCCAGATTTCCGGCCCGGTGGTTTCGATGTGGGCGCGGGGGTTGTCGGGGTTGGCGAACTGGTCCAGCACCAGACCGCGGCCGTCCGCCTGCATGGCCGACGCCAGGTCGCGGGCGTATTCCATGCCGCCCTTGTCCGCGGGCGTCAGGATCAGCTCGGCGCCGTAAGCCGTCATGGCCGCGCGGCGTTCCACCGACAGGTTGTCCGGCATGATCAGGATCATGCGGTAGCCGCGCATGGCGGCAGCCATGGCCAGCGCGATGCCGGTATTGCCGCTGGTCGCCTCGATGAGGGTGTCGCCCGGCTTGATGTCGCCGCGCTCTTCCGCGCGGGCGATCATCGACAGGGCCGGACGGTCCTTCACGGAGCCGGCGGGGTTGTTGCCCTCCAGCTTGGCCAGGATGACATTGCCCCGGGCGGCGCCCGCGGCCCCGGGAATGCGCTGCAGGCGCACCAGCGGCGTATTGCCGACGGTTTGCTCGATAGTGGGATAGGTAGTAGTCATGCGGACGATGATAACCCCGCCTGGCGGCGCGCGCCGCCAAAAGCCGCGCTCCCGCCAGGGCTACCCGCGCGGCGCGCGACGCGCTCAGGGCCGGGCGCGGGCCGCGGGCTGGGACGCCGCCGGTTTCGCTTCGGATTTGGCTTCGGCCTTGCCCGCAGCCGGCTTGCCCTGCGCCGGCTTGGCCGCCGTATCGCCCTGCCCGGCCTGAGGGCCCGTCCCTGCCACCTGCAGGCCGGCCTCTTGCAGGGCCTGCGCCTTCTTCGGGCCGATGCCGCGCACGCGTTCAGCCAGGTCGTTCAAGGATTCGAACTTGCCGCCCCGTTCGCGCTCCTTGATGATGATTTCCGCCATGCGCGGGCCGATGCCCCGGACGCCTTCGAGCTGCTGGGCATTGGCCTGGTTGAGGTCCACCGCGTGCGCCTGCGGCGCGGCCAGGCCCAGGCCCGCCGTTACCAGCAGCGCGCCCAAGGCCTGCCGCAAAGGGCGCGGCCGGGCGCCGGAAGCAAGGGTGGCGCGCACCCTGCGCCATCTGGCAAAAGGGGCCGGGTGGGCAGCGGCGGATTGAAGGAATGGATTCATGGAGGGTCTCCCAGGTGTCTGGCGCAACGGCTGTCACGCCACGCTCAGATCATGCGGGCGGCGCGCCCCGCCACGGCGGCGCAGTGAATGGAAACATCCGCCCCGGCAAACCGCCAGGCGAAAAAAAGCCACCGCGAACGGTGGCTTTTCTTGCAGACCCGGCGCAGTGGCGCAGACTTACTTGCGGGCGCGCCAGTAACGCACGTACTCGGTGACGCCGGTCCGCACATCGCGCATCGGCGCCTGGAACCCCGCTGCGCGCAGGCGCGTGACATCGGCCTGCGTGTAGCTCTGATAGCGCCCTTTCAGGTCGTCCGGGAACGGGATGTAGCGGATCAGATCCAGTTCCACCAGTTGCGCCAGCGTCAGCTCGGCTTCGCCGCGCTCCGCGCGCAGCGCATTGACCACGCCGGCCGCCACATCGTTGAAGGGCTGCGCGCGGCCCGTGCCGCAGTTGAAAATACCCGACTGCTCGGGGTGGTCCAGGAAATGCAGGTTGACCGCGACCACGTCTTCGACGGAAATGAAGTCGCGGCTCTGGCCGCCATCCACGTAGCCGTCCCAGCCCGCGAACAGGCGCACGTGCCCATGCTCCAGGAACTGGTTCATGTTGTGGAACGCCACCGAAGCCATGCGGCCCTTGTGCTGTTCGTGCGGACCGTAGACGTTGAAGTAGCGCAGGCCCACCACCTGTGCGGTCAGGCTGTCCATGCGCTGGCGCAGGACCTGATCGAACAGCAGCTTGGAATAGCCGTAGACGTTCAGCGGGCCTTCGTTGGCGGGGTCTTCCACGTAGATCGAGGAACCGCCGTAGACCGCCGCCGACGAGGCGTACAGGAACGGAATGCGGCGCTCCTGGCAGAACTCGAACAGCTCCAGCGTGACGCGGTAGTTGTTGTCGAGCATGTAGCGGCCGTTGCGCTCGGTCGTGTCCGAGCACGCGCCCTGGTGCAGCACGGCACGCACTTCCCGCAGGCTGCCGTCGAGGACGCGGCGGCGGAAGTCGTCCTTGTCCATGTAGTCCGCGATCTGGCAATCGACCAGGTTGACGAACTTGTCGCCTTCGGTCAGGTCATCGACCGCGATGATGTCCTTGATGCCGCGGCGGTTGAGCCCGCGCACCAGGTTGCTGCCTATGAAGCCCGCGGCTCCGGTAACGACGATCATGAGAGTTCTCCTGCCAATTCCGCGGCGGTGACGATGGACGTGCCAAGCTTGCCCACGGCGATGCCGCCGGCCTTGTTGGCCCAGCCCATCGCGTCGACCCACGGCAGATCGATGGCGCGCGACACGGCCAGCGTCGCCAGCACGGTGTCGCCTGCGCCGGACACGTCGAACACTTCGTGCGCCTGCGCGTCGATGTGGTCGCGTCCCGCGTCGGTAAACAAAGTCATGCCCTGCTCGGAACGGGTCACGAGCAAGGCTTCCAGATCCAGGTCGGCGCGCAGGCGCTGCGCGCGATCGGTGAGTTCGGCCTCGGAACTCCAGCGGCCCACGGCCTCCTGCATTTCCGAGCGGTTGGGGGTGACGAGCGTCGCCCCGCGGTAACGGGTGTAATCGTGACCCTTCGGGTCCACCAGCACCGGCACGCCGGCGTTGCGGGCCAGCGCGATCAGCGATTCGACCCGCGCCAGCACGCCCTTGGCATAGTCGGACAGCACGACGATGTCGTGATTGGCCAGATGGCGCGCGAAAGCGGCATCGACGTTGTCCAGCGCGGCCTGTGCCGGATGCTGTTCGAAGTCCACGCGCAGCAGCTGCTGCTGGCGGCCCAGCACGCGCATCTTCAAGGTCGTGTGCAAGGACGGATCGGCGACCAGCTCGGCCTGTATGCCGGCTTCGGCGGACAAGCGCCGGACGCTGTCGCCCGCCTCGTCTTCGCCCAGCACGCCGACCAAGGTCACATGGCCGCCCAGGGCCGCCACGTTGCGCGCGACGTTGGCCGCGCCGCCCAGGCGGTCTTCGCGGCGCGCCACGCGTACCACGGGCACCGGCGCTTCGGGCGAAATGCGTTCGACTTCGCCGAACCAGTACCGGTCCAGCATCACATCGCCCACCACGAGGACGCGGCTATGCGAAATGGCTTCGGCGGGAAATGCATTCATTCAAGTTCTTCCAAGCGGCGCGGCGCGTAGGTTTCCCAGGCGTTGCAGCCGGGACATTGCCAGTAAAAGCGACGCGCCTGAAAACCGCAACTGCGGCATGCGTAGCGGTCCAGCCGCTGCGTATGCTTGTGGATCAGGCTGCGCAACAACGTCAGGTCGGCGCCCGGCACTGGCGCCTGCTCGGCGCCGCTTTCCGGATTGGCCAGCTCGGCCTCCAGCAGACGGTCCAGCCCCAGCAGCGACGGATGGCTGCGCAAGGCATTGCGGGCAAATGCCCATGACGGCGCGGAGCCCTGCTGGGCGCGCAGTTCGCGGAACAGCACGTTGAACAGGTCCAGCGACGCATGGCGCGCATACTGCTTCTGCAGCACGTCGAGCCCGGCCGCTTCCTGATTGGCGGCGCGGTAGTTCGCCAGGACCTGCTCGGCCACCAGGCCGGCGTACTCGGGAGCGTCGGTCATGATCGACTCCAGGTACAGGCGTTCGCGCTTCGGGTCCTGTTCGATCAGGGCCAGGCGGGCGCGCAGCATGGCGGTGCGCACCATGGCGCCTTTGCTCGACGCCGGATCGATGGTCGACAAGGCATGGTCGGCGGCATCCAGCGCCTTGTGGGCCGCGTCGATGTCGGCGGGCTTGGCCGACAGCGCGGTTTGCGCCTGTTCGCAGTAATAGTGCACGAGCTGCGGCACCGGCTCGTCGACCAGGCCCTGCAGCGTCTTCACGGCTTCGATGGCGCGCGGCCAATCGTGCTCGGATTCGTAGATGCGGATCAGCGAACGCAGCGCGGGCAAGGCGTAGCGGGTGTCCTTGAGCTGCTCGAAGCCGTTTTCGGCGCGGTCCAGCATGCCGGCCTTGAGGAAATCCTGCGCCAGCTCGTGCTGCGCATGCTCGCGTTCGGCGGCGGGCAGGTCGGAACGGTTCAGGAGGCTCTGGTGCACGCGGATGGCGCGCTCCATTTCGCCCCGGCGGCGGAACAGGCTGCCCAGCGCAAAGTGCAGCTCGGTGGTTTCCGGGTCCAGCTTGGCCACTTCGACGAAGGCGTCGATGGCGCGGTCCGGCTCTTCATTGAGCAGGAAGTTCAGCCCGCGGAAATAGGAGTCGGGCAGGCTGCGGGTTTCCCGCAGCATTTGCCGGATATCGAAGCGCGCGGCCAGCCAGCCCAGCGCGAACAATACCGGCACGAAAATCAACCACCAAGGTTCAAAATCCACTATGCGGGCTCTTGCGGTAATTCAGTGCGGAAAGGGATTCAGTGCTGACGCAACGGCATCACAGCGGCGACATCGGGGCCACGGCCTCCGGCGGCACGGCGGGCGTGGTGCCGGCGACGGCGGCCTGGACACGGTCCAGCTCGCGGCGCAGGCGCATGGCTTCGCGGCGGCGGCGCATGGCGGCGGGCACGGTCAGCAACAAGCCAAACAAGGCGCCCAAGACGAACACGACCAGCATCACAACGATGAGGGGCACGTCCTGCACCACGTAATCGGCGTAGAACTTCACGGCGACCGGATCCGTGTTTTTCAACGCGAACATCAATACTGCAACAAACACGAGCAATCGCAGGGCCCAGACTAGGTAGCGCATGGCGCATGCTCCAAAGAATTCAAGACTATCAATTGTAAGCGACGGATCCCGCCTGGCGCCAAAAAACAAAGCCCCTTGATTGCTCAAGGGGCTAGGTTCTCGGTCCGATCCGCCCGAAGGCGGCCTTACTGCCGTGCCGTCAATGCATGGCGTGCAGACTCACCATCGACGGCATCGGTTCACTCGATCCAGAAGATTGAGCGTCCTCGTCATTGCCGCCGGCCAAGTCCACCCGCTCGCGCAATTCCTTGCCCGCCTTGAAGTGCGGCACCTGTTTTCCAGGCACCAGCACCTGTTCGCCGGATTTCGGATTGCGACCGATGCGGGGAGACCGCTGCGACAGCGAGAAGCTGCCAAAACCGCGGATCTCGATGCGCTGACCCGAGGCCAGGGCCTGGGTCATTGCGTCGAGCACGGTCTTGACCGCGTAATCGGTGTCGCGGGCGGCCAGCTGAGGATAGCGGGCCGCCAAGGCGGCGATCAGCTCCGACTTGGTCACGAATTAACCGTCGTTGCGCTGTTGGTCCAGCTTGGCCTTCAGCAGCGCGCCGAGGTTGGTGGTGCCGGACGAAGCGCTGGCGTCGGACATGCGCTGGATCGTTTCGGCGGTTTCGGCGTTGTCGCGGGCCTTGATCGACAGCTGGATCGAACGCGTCTTGCGGTCGATGTTGACGATCATGGCTTCGATGTTCTCGCCGGCGGTCAGAACGGTGGTGGCGTCTTCAACGCGGCCCGAGGAGATCTCGGAAGCGCGCAGGTAGCCTTCAACGTCCACGGACAGCGTGACAACAGCGCCCTTGGCTTCGACCGACTTGATGGTGCCCGGAACAACGGCGCCCTTGTCGAACGTGGCAACGAAGTTGTTGAAGGGGTCGCCTTCCAGCTGCTTGATGCCCAGCGAGATGCGCTCCTTGTCGGTATCGATGCCCAGAACCACGGCTTCGATCTCGTCGCCCTTCTTGAAGTTGCGCACGGCTTCTTCGCCGGTTTCCGTCCACGACAGGTCGGACAGGTGAACCAGGCCATCGATGCCGCCGGGCAGGCCGACGAACACGCCGAAGTCGGTGATCGACTTGATGGCGCCGCGGACCTTGTCACCACGCTTGAAGTTGGTGGCGAACTCTTCCCACGGGTTCTGGCGGCACTGCTTCATGCCCAGCGAGATGCGACGACGGTCTTCGTCGATTTCCAGGACCATGACTTCGACTTCTTCGCCCAGGGTCACGACCTTGCGCGGATCGACGTTCTTGTTGGTCCAGTCCATTTCGGAGACGTGCACCAGGCCTTCGATGCCGGCTTCGACTTCAACGAACGCGCCGTAGTCGGTCAGGTTGGTGACCTTGCCGAACAGGCGGGTGCCTTGCGGGTAGCGGCGAGCCAGGCCCACCCACGGATCTTCGCCCAGCTGCTTGACGCCCAGGGAGACGCGGCTCTTTTCCTGGTCGAACTTGAGCACCTTGGCTTCGACTTCCTGACCCACTTGCAGGACTTCGGAGGGGTGACGCACACGGCGCCAGGCCATGTCGGTGATGTGCAGCAGGCCGTCGATGCCGCCCAGGTCCACGAACGCGCCGTAGTCGGTGATGTTCTTGACCACGCCCTTGACCACAGCACCTTCGTGCAGGGTTTCGAGCAGCTTCTGGCGCTCTTCGCCCATGCTGGCTTCCAGCACCTGGCGACGCGACAGAACGACGTTGTTGCGCTTGCGGTCGAGCTTGATGACCTTGAATTCGAGGGTCTTGCCTTCGTACGGGGTGGTGTCCTTGACCGGACGCAGGTCCACCAGCGAACCCGGCAGGAACGCGCGGATGCCGTTGGTCATGACGGTCAGGCCGCCCTTCACCTTGCCGGTGATGGTGCCGGTAACCAGTTCGCCGTTTTCCAGGGCCTTTTCCAGTTGCAGCCAGGCCGACAGGCGCTTGGCGCGGTCACGCGACAGGATGGTGTCGCCGTAGCCGTTTTCCAGGGAATCGATGGCCACCGAGACGAAATCGCCAGGTTGCACTTCGAGCTCGCCCTGGTCGTTCAGGAACTCTTCCAGGGGGATCAGCGCTTCGGACTTCAGGCCGGCGTTGACGACGACGAAGTTGTGGTCGACGCGCACGACTTCGGCGCTGATGACCTCGCCGGACTTCATGTCCTGGCTCTTGAGGCTTTGTGCGAAAAGGTCGGCGAAGCTTTCGCCGCCGGTGGCGGTAGTGGAAACGGAAGACATGGGGTTGAAATCCATTGGGCCGAAATGGCCGTTAAAAACACACCGCAGCGGATTGCCCGCCACAGTGGAGTCAAAATGCCTGCTTGCCGGTTTACCCTTGCGGGGTGTCCCGTGGGGGCTGCGCCTGGCTTGAACAGGGCCGATAAAAAAAACAGAAAACTGCGGAGGATTCGAGAGAAAAGTCCGGGACCGGTAATTCAATCCGCGGCGGCGTTCTTCCAGAAATCCAGTATTGCCTGCACCGTTTCTGCAATCGTCAAATCAGACGAATCCAGCACGTGTGCATCCGCTGCGGGAGCCAAGGGAGCGGTAGTCCGCCCCATATCGCGGGCGTCCCGCTCGCGCATATCCCGTAGGAGGTCATCAAGATTAGCAGAAATTCCCTTTTCGATCAACTGCTTACAGCGCCTCTGCGCCCGCGCGACCACATCGGCTACCAGGAACACCTTCAGGGGCGCATCGGGAAACACCACCGTACCCATGTCGCGCCCGTCCGCAACCAGGCCCGGAGCCAGCCGGAAGGCGCGCTGGCGCTCGAGCAGCGCCTGGCGCACGCCCGGGAAGGCGGCCACGCGCGAGGCGAAGTTGCCGACTTCCTCGCGACGGATATCGTGGCCGACATCCACGCCCTCGAGGTAGACATGAGGCCCTTCGAAACGCACATCCAGGGTTTCGGCCACGCGCGCCACGGCGGGCTCGTCCTCGGGGGACAAGCCGCGGTTGAGCGCCGCCAGCGCGGTCAGGCGATAGAGCGCGCCGCTGTCGAGCACGGCCCAGCCCAGGGCCTTGGCGACGCGGTGGGCCACCGTGCCCTTGCCGGACGCGGTGGGGCCGTCGATGGTGATGACGGGGACAGTGGAGGAAGTTGCAGGGGAAATCGAAGTCATGGGCGATTCTTCGCTAGGCCGCTACCAGGCCCGCGTAAACATCAAAGTAACCCGGGAAGGTCTTGCTGACGCAGCCCGGGTCGAGAATACGGACGGCCGCCGGCCCGAAAGCCGCCAGCGAAAAGCACATTGCCATGCGGTGGTCGTCCCAGGTGCCGATGTGCGCATCGCGCCAGGCATCCTGCGCCGGCGGCGTCACGCGCAGCCAATCCGGCCCCGATTCCACCTGCGCGCCCAGCTTTTCCAGTTCGGTCTGCATGGCGTGGATGCGGTCGGTTTCCTTGACGCGCCAGCTGCCGATGTTGCGCAGGCGACACGGGCCGTCGGCGTACAGCGCCAGGGCGGCCGCGGTCATGGCGGCGTCCGGGATCAGGTTGAAATCGGTGTCGAAGGCCTTCAGGCGTTCGCCCTGGGCGACGCGCGCGCCCGTCACCTCGATCCAGTCGGGACCGTAGGTCACGGTGGCGCCCATGTCGGCCAGCGTGCCTGCAAAGGCGACGTCGCCCTGGATGCTGTCCGCGCCCACGCCGGTCACGCGCAGCGGCCCGCCGCCGATCGCGCCCAGCGCCAGGAAATAGGAAGCCGTCGAGGCGTCGCCTTCGACCGCGATCTGCCCGGTGCTGCGATAGGCCGCCCCGCCGTCGATGACGAAACGGCTCCAGCCGTCGCGCCGCACCTGCACGCCGAAGCGCGCCATCAGGTTCAACGTGATCTCGATGTACGGCTTGGAGATGAGCTCGCCCAGCACTTCGATCGTGACCGGCTTGCCGCTGCGGCCGGCCTGCAGCGGCGCGGCCATCAGCAAGGCAGTCAGGAACTGGCTGGACACCGAACCCTGCACGCGCGTGACCGCGTCCGCCGCGATGTCGCCGCGGCCGATATGCAGGGGCGGATAGCCAGGCTGGCCCAGGTAATCGATGCTGGCGCCCAAGCCCTTGAGCGCGTCGACCAGGTCGCCAATGGGGCGCTCGTGCATGCGCGGCACGCCCGACAGGCGGTAATCGCCGCCCATGAGCGCCAGCGCCGCGGTCAGCGGCCGGATCGCGGTGCCGGCGTTGCCCATGAACAGGTCGGCGCTTTCCACCGGAAAGCGGCGCACGCCCTGCACCGTGACACTGCCCGCCTCCAGTTCCGACACCTGCACGCCCAGCTGGCGCAAGGCGCCGAGCATGACGCGGGTGTCGTCGGAATCCAGCAAACCGGTGATGACGGTGCTGCCCTCGGCGATGGCGGACAGCAGCAGCACGCGGTTGGAAATGCTCTTGGAACCCGGCAGGGCCATCACGCCCCGCGCTTGCCGCACGCGCGGCAGATCGAGATAAGGCAAAGCGCCCATGTCAGCTACTCCTTGCGCCAGTTGCGGCGGGCGCGGGCCGCCGTGTCCAGCAGCGTCAGCAAAGCCGCGCCATCGCCATCGGCAATGGCGCGTTCGGCACGATCCAGCACCGTGCGCACGTCGGCCAGTTCGGCCAGCATGGCGTCGCGGTTGGACAGAAAAATGTCGCGCCACATCTCGGGCGAACCCGCGGCGATGCGCGTGAAGTCGCGAAAACCGCTGCCCGCCAGCGCCAGGCGCGTGGAAGCATCGGTGGCCTCGGCCACTTGCTCCATGTACACCGCCGATAGCAGATGCGGCAAATGGCTGACCGAAGCCAGCACGCGGTCATGGGCGTCGGCGTCCATGTCGATCACGTCCGCCCCGCAAGCCTGCCATGCCCGGCGCACCAGCTCCAGCGAGGCCGCGCCATTCTCGGCCAGCGGCGTCAGGATGACGGTGCGCTTGCGGTACAGGTCGGCATCGGCCGCCTCCGGTCCGGTGCGCTCTGCGCCGGCGATGGGATGGCCAGGCACGAACTGCGCGATCCGGTCGCCCAGGGCGGCGCGTGCGGCCTCGACCACTTCGGCCTTGGTACTGCCCCCATCCGTCAGCACGGTATCGGAGCGCAGATGCGCGCGCATGCGCGACAGCACGTCGCCCAGCCCGCCCACTGGCGTCGCCAGCAGGATCAGATCGGCGCGCGCCGCGGCATCCTCTGCGGAAGCGGCTTCGTCGATCAGCCCTAGTTCAACGGCGCGGGCCAGCGATTGCGCGTTGCGCCCTACCCCAAGCACCCGGCCCACCTGCCCCGCCCGGCGCAAGGCCGCGGCGAAGGATCCGCCGATCAGGCCCACGCCTACTACGGCCAATACAGGAATCAGGGGGCCAGCGGCCCCCTGATCGGATTTCGGTGACGCGTCGTTCATGCGGACAGGATGGCGCTCAAGGCTTCGATGAACCGCTCGTTTTCCTGCGGCAGTCCGATGGACACCCGCAGCCACTCCGGCAAGCCGTCGCCGGCAACCGGGCGCACGATCACGCCGCGCTTGAGCAGCTCCAGGTTGATGCGCGGGGCGTCGCCCACATGCACCAGCACGAAGTTGCCGTAGCTGGGCACGTAGCGCAGCTTCAGGCGCTCGAACGCGGCGCACAACTGCGCCTTGCCCGCCTTGTTGGAGGCATAGGCCTCTTCCAGGTAGGCCGCGTCGCGCAACGCGGCGATGGCCGCGGCCTGCGCCAGCGTATTGACGTTGAACGGCTGGCGCACGCGATTCAGCAGATCCGTCAGGGCCGGTTGCGCCACCGCGAAGCCCACGCGCAGCCCCGCCAGGCCGTAGGCCTTGGAGAAGGTGCGCGACACGATCAGGTTGGGATAGCGGCGCACCAGCGCGGTGCTGTCGAAGCGGAACTCGGGATCCAGGTACTCGTTGTAGGCCTCGTCCAGGACCACCGTCACGCGATCGCCGTGGGCGGCGTGGACGCGCTCCAGGAAGGCCGCGACCTGGTCGCCCGGCACGAAGGTGCCGGTGGGGTTGTTCGGGTTGGCAATGAACAGCAGCCGCGTATCGTCGGCGATGGCATCGAACATCGCATCCAGGTCATGCCCGTAGTCCTTGGCCGGCACCACGATGTGGCGGGCGCCGCGCGCCTGGGTGGCCAGGCGGTAGACCGCGAACGAGTGCTGCGCATAGACCGCCGACACGCCCGGCTCCAGCAGCGCCAGCGCCGCAATTTCCAGGATGTCGTTGGAGCCGTTGCCCAGCGTGACCCAGCTCATCGGCACGCCGTAGCGTTCAGCCAGCGCCGACTTCAGGTCGAAGCCGTTGGGATCGGGATAGCGCGCCAACGACTCGGCCGCGGCCAGCATCGCCTCGCGCGCCGACTTGGGCATGCCCAGCGGGTTTTCATTGGACGCCAGTTTGACGATCCCGGCCGGGTCCAGCCCGAATTCGCGGGCCAGTTCTTCGATGGGCTTGCCGGCCTGGTAAGGCGCGATGGCGCTGACGTGCGCCGGAGCAACGAGGGGCTTGGATGCGGTGGTCATGTCGGAAGGGCTCACGGCGCCGGGTAGGAACCCAGCACTTTCAGGTAGGCAACCTGCGCCTGCAAGGCGGCCAGGGCGCGTTCGACGTTCGGGTCATTGCGGTGACCCAGGACGTCCACATAGAAATAGTATTCCCACTGGCCGGTGCGGGCCGGCCGCGACTCGAAGCGCGTCATGGACACGCCATTGGCCGCCAGCGGCGCCAGCATTTCGTAGACGGCGCCAGCGCGGTTCGGCACGGCCAGGATCAGGCTGGTCTTGTCCTTGCCGCTGACCAGCGGCTCGATGTTGCCGATCGCCAGGAAGCGCGTGCGGTTATGCGGGTCGTCCTGGATGCCCGCGGCCACGATCTGCAGGTTCCAGGCGGGCGCCGCCACTTCACCGGCGATCGCCGCGATGCTCGGGTCGCCCGCGGCAGCGCGCGCGGCTTCGGAATTGCTGGACGCGGCCACGCGGGCCACATCGGGATAGTTGCGCGTGAGCCAGCCCTGGCACTGGGCCAGCGCCTGCGGATGCGCGGAAATCGTCTTGATGCCGTCCATGCTGCCGGACTGCGACATCAGGCAATGGCGAATGACCAGCGAACGCTCGCCCAGGATCTTCAGCGGCGTGTTCAGCAGCAAGTCCAGGCTGCGGTTGACCGCGCCTTCGGTGGAGTTTTCGACCGGAACCATGCCGACGTCGGCCTGCCCCGCCTCGACGGCGCGGAAGACTTCGTCAAACGAAGCGCAAGGCAGCTTCTGCACGGCGTGGCCGAAATGCTCCTGCGCCGCCTGTTCCGAGAACGAGCCCTGCGGTCCCAGGAAGGCGACCGTCATGCCGCGCTCCAGGCCGCGGCAGGCCGAGATGATTTCGGTCCAGACCGCGGCCACGCCAGCGTTCGGGAACGGGCCGGGATTGGTCTGCTGCAGGCGGCGGATGACCTCGGCTTCGCGCTCGGGGCGCAGCACGGGGCCATCGGCATTCGCGGCGTGCTTGGCCTCGCCCACTTCCAGCGCGGCGCTTGCGCGCTGCGTCAGGAGGTCGAGGATCTGGGCGTCCAACGCGTCGATGCGCTGACGCAAGGGGAGCAGCTTGCGCTGCAGATCGTCATCCATAGCGACGCTCGAATTCCTTGAGGTACTCGACCAGCGCCGTGACCCCAGCCAGGGGCACCGCGTTGTAGATCGAGGCGCGCATGCCGCCCACGCTCTTGTGGCCCTTGAGCTGCGTCAGGCCGGCCGCGTCCGCGCCTTGCAGGAAGGCGTCGTTGAGCGATTCGTCGCGCAGCACGAACGGCACGTTCATGCGCGAGCGCACCGGTGCGTGGATGGGATTGCGGTAGAAGCTGGTGCTGTCCAGATAGCCGTACAGCAGATCGGCCTTGGCCTTGTTCGCGGCTTCCATGCCGGCCACGCCGCCATTGGCCTTGACCCACTTGAAGACCAGGCCGGCGACGTAGATGGCGAAGGTGGGCGGCG
The DNA here is from genome assembly GCF_014851465.1 of Achromobacter sp. ACM04. Lineage (NCBI taxonomy): Bacteria > Pseudomonadati > Pseudomonadota > Betaproteobacteria > Burkholderiales > Alcaligenaceae > Achromobacter > Achromobacter sp. ACM04. Next base: position 863,619 of record NZ_JACUZS010000003.1, on the reverse strand, counting down.
TGTTGTAGCGCGAATGCTCCGCGGCCACGTTGGCGTAATCGAACGCGGACGGGCAGATCGGCAAGGCGTGGCCGATCAGGTCGCGGCGCGCGATGACCATGGTCACGCCCGCCGGGCCGGCATTCTTTTGCGCGCCGGCGTACATCATGCCGCAGCGCGTCACGTCCATCGGACGCGACAGGAAATGCGAGGACGCGTCGACGACCAGCGGCACGTCGGGCGCGCCCAGCGCGGCGGTGTCGGGCCAGTCCATGAACTCGACGCCGCCGATGGTTTCATTGCTGCACAGGTGCAGATAGGCCGAATCCTGGCGCACTTGCCAGGTATCGACCGGCGGCACCCAGGTCAGCGGCGCCTGCTCGCGGCCATCCAGCTGGATGGCCTGCTCGCTGCTTGCCGCCACATGGGTGCTGCCGTAGCGGCCGGCTTCCTTGTACGAACGCTTGGACCAATGGCCCGTCACGACGAAGTCGGCCGCCGGCGTACCGCGGCGTCCCATGAGATTCATGGGAACGATGGCGTTTTCCCCGGAACCGCCGCCCTGCATGAACATGACGGCGTAGTCCGCCGGCAGTCCGAGCAGGTCGCGCAGATCGGACTCTGCTTCATCGCAGATCTGCACGAAATGCTTGCCGCGATGGCTCATTTCCATCACGGACATGCCGCTGCCGTGCCAATCCAGCATTTCCGCAGCGGCTTGCTGCAGCACCACCTCGGGCAAGGCCGAGGGGCCTGCCGAGAAGTTCCAGGGGCGGGCCATTATTGCTCCGTAGGTTCCATCGAATCCGTCGAGTCCGCAGCGCCGTTGTCGTCGCCGCCGTCCGCGTCCTGGCCGTCTTCGCCCAGGTCGCCGTCATCGTCCGCATCGCTTTCCACGACGCGGCGCACGCCGGACAGAGAGCTGCCGTCGTCAACGTTGATGAGCGTGACGCCTTGCGTGGCGCGGCCCATTTCGCGGATTTCAGAGACGCGGGTGCGCACCAGCACGCCGCCGGTCGTGATCAGCATGATCTCGTCCGAAGGCATGACCAGCACCGCGCCCACGACCTTGCCGTTGCGCGAGCTGGTCTGGATGGCGATCATGCCCTTGGTGCCGCGGCCGTGACGCGTGTACTCGGTGATCGGGGTGCGCTTGCCGTAGCCGTTTTCGGTGGCGGTCAGCACGCTTTGCGTTTCGTCGCCAGCCACCAGCAGCGCGATGACGGTCTGGGTGTCTTCCAGCATCATGCCGCGCACGCCGCGGGCGTTGCGGCCCATCGGACGCACGTCGTTCTCGTCGAAGCGCACGGCCTTGCCGGCGTCCGAGAACAGCATGACGTCATGCTGGCCGTCGGTCAGGTCGGCGCCGATCAGGTAGTCGCCGTCGTCCAGGTCCACGGCGATGATGCCGGCCTTGCGCGGGTTGGAGAAGTCGGACAGCGGGGTCTTCTTGACCGTGCCGCGCGAGGTCGCCATGAAGACGTAGTGGTCTTCGCTGAATTCCTTGACCGGCAGCACCACGGTGATCTTCTCGCCTTCGGCCAACGGGAACATGTTGACGATGGGCTTGCCGCGCGAGTTGCGCGTGCCTTGCGGCACTTCCCAGACCTTCAGCCAGTACACGCGGCCGCGGTTGGAGAAGCACAGCAGGAAGTCGTGCGTGTTGGCGATGAACAACTGGTCGATCCAGTCGTTTTCCTTCATGGCCGTGGCCTGCTTGCCGCGTCCGCCGCGCTTTTGCGAGCGGTACTCGGACAGCGGCTGGCTCTTGATGTAGCCACCGTGCGACAGGGTCACGACCATGTCGGTCGGCGTGATCAGGTCTTCGGTGTCGAGCTCGGTGGCGTTGAGTTCGATTTCCGAGCGGCGCGTATCCTTCGCGCCGGTCGAGAACTCCGCCTTGATGGCCTGCAGCTCTTCGCCAATGATCGTGGTGATGCGCTCAGGACGCGCCAGGATATCCAGCAGGTCGGCGATGGTGGACATGATGTCCTTGTATTCGCCGACGATCTTGTCCTGCTCCAGCCCGGTCAGGCGTTGCAGGCGCATGTTCAGGATTTCCTGGGCCTGCGTGTCGCTCAGACGGTACAGGCCGTCGCCCTGGAGGCCGAACTCGGCGCCCAGGTCGTCCGGACGGAAGGCCGCGCGGCCTCCCGGCGTGTCGCCGTCGGCGCGCGACAGCATTTCGCGCACCAGCGACGAATCCCACGACTTCGCCATCAGCTCCTGGCGCGCGACCGGCGGAGTCGGAGCTGCCTTGATGATGGCGATGAAATCGTCGATGTTGGCAAGCGCGACGGCCAGGCCTTCCAGCACGTGGCCGCGTTCGCGGGCCTTGCGCAGCTGGAACACCGTGCGGCGCGTGACCACTTCGCGGCGATGCTGCAGGAAGTAGTCGATCATCTGCTTCAGGTTGAGCAGGCGGGGCTGGCCGTCGACCAGCGCCACCAGGTTCATCCCGAAGGTATCTTGCAGCTGCGTGTTCTTGTAGAGGTTGTTCAGGACAACCTCGGGAACCTCGCCGCGCTTGAGCTCGATGACCAGGCGCATCCCGTCCTTGTCGGACTCGTCGCGGATGTCCGAGATGCCTTCGATCTTCTTGTCGTTGACGAGCTCGGCGATGCGTTCCTGCAGCGTCTTCTTGTTGACCTGGTAGGGGATCGCGTCGACCACGATGGCCTGGCGGTTGCCCTTCTCCATGTCCTCGAAGTGGGTCTTGGCGCGCATGATGACGCGGCCGCGACCGGTGCGATAGCCTTCGCGCACGCCGGACATGCCGTAGATGATGCCGCCAGTGGGGAAATCGGGGGCCGGGATGAGCTCCATGAGCTCATCGACCGAGCAGCCCGGATTGCGCAGGCAGTACAGGCAGCCGTCGACCACTTCCTGGAGGTTGTGGGGCGGAATATTGGTGGCCATGCCCACCGCGATGCCCGAGCTGCCGTTGACCAGCAGGTTGGGCAGGCGCGACGGCAACAGCAGCGGTTCTTGTTCGCTGCCGTCGTAATTGGGGCCGAAGTCCACCGTTTCCTGGTCGATGTCGGCCAGCAATTCGTGGGCGATCTTGGCCAGGCGAATTTCGGTGTAACGCATCGCCGCGGCGTTGTCGCCGTCGATCGAGCCGAAGTTGCCCTGGCCGTCGACCAGCATGTAGCGCATGGAGAAATCCTGCGCCATGCGGACGATGGTGTCGTAGACGGACTGGTCGCCGTGGGGGTGGTATTTACCGATGACGTCCCCGACGATACGCGCCGACTTCTTATAGGCGCGGTTCCAGTCGTTGTTCAGTTCGTGCATCGCGTAGAGCACGCGCCGGTGGACAGGCTTGAGGCCGTCCCGCACATCCGGTAGCGCCCGCCCGACGATCACGCTCATCGCGTAATCGAGGTAACTGCGGCGCATCTCTTCTTCCAGCGATACCGGAAGCGTCTCCTTGGCAAAGGAATCCATATATATAACGACAGAATCGTGTAAGGAGGAACCCGGGCCGGGTAAACAGGAAATTCTATCATCCGATTCCCGCGGCGGTCAGAAGGCGCTCCCCAAGCGGCGCCTCGACCGGCCGGACGGGAAGATATGGGGCGGCGACCAACCGCGCGTCCGCCCGCGTCCCGCGGCCCTGTTGTCAAAAACCAACATGGAAAACCGAAGGAGCGCCGAAAACGTCATATCCAGCGCCAATGCGCCTCTCCAGGGAAGCCAAAGCCCCCCAAATGCCTTAAGATTGTTTCCAGCACGCAGGAAACCCAGTAGCTATTCCTTTGAACCAGCTCTTGGCGTTGCTATACTGGCCCCGTTTTCCTGATATGCGGCGGGGGTTCGCTGCGAGTCACTTATCCAGCTTCAAGCTCAACGAGGAGAAACATGAACAAACCCTCCAAATTCGCTCTGGCGCTCGCCTTCGCCGCCGTCACGGCCTCTGGTGTAGCTTCCGCGCAAACCGTGGACAACTGGCGCAACCCGTTCGGTGACGTTTGGAAGAACGGCACGAACGAACTGTGCTGGCGCGATGCATTCTGGACCCCGGCCACCGGTATCCCCGGTTGCGACGGCGTGCCGGTTGCACAACAGAAGGCGAAGCCGGCCCCGATGGCGGCCAAGGTCGTGTTCAATGCTGACACGTTCTTCGACTTCGACAAGTCGACGCTGAAGCCCGAAGGCCGTCAGCTGCTGGACCAAGTCGCCCAGCAAGCTCGCGGTATCGACCTCGAAACCATCATTGCTGTGGGCCACACCGACTCGATCGGTACCGAAGCCTACAACCAGAAGCTGTCCGAGCGCCGCGCCGCTTCGGTCAAGACCTACCTGGTCAGCAAGGGTATCGACCCGAACCGTATCTACACGGAAGGCAAGGGTGAGCTGAACCCGATCGCTTCCAACAAGACGAAGGAAGGCCGCGCCCAAAACCGTCGCGTTGAGATCGAAATCGTGGGTAGCCGCAAGTAATTGCTGGACTAGCTACAATAAGGGGGCCTCGCATAGCGAGGCCCTTTTTTTCGCCAGCCACGCACCAAAGCGGTGCAGGGCTGCGCCGCCCCTCCCTCGCCCGGCGCGATGGACCCCTCTATATATAGAGTCATAGAGTCGCCTTACGCTGAACCTGCCCATGACTACGCAAACCCACGATACCGCCCGCCCCATCAACGCCGACCAGGCCGAAATCGACAAGTTCGGCGCCCTGGCCAGCCGCTGGTGGGATCCCGAAAGCGAGTTCAAGCCCCTGCACGCCATCAACCCGCTGCGGCTGGAATGGATCCAGGAATGCGCAGGCAGCCTGGCGGGCAAGAAGGTGCTGGACGTGGGCTGCGGCGGCGGCATCCTGTCCGAAGCCATGGCGCGCAGCGGCGCCGAGGTGACCGGCATCGACCTGGCCGACAAGTCCCTGAAGGTGGCTCGCCTGCATGGCCTGGAATCGGGCGTGAAGGTGGAGTACCGCAAGGTTCCGGTGGAGGAACTCGCAGCGGAACAACCCGGCCAGTACGACGTGGTGACCTGCATGGAAATGCTGGAACACGTGCCGGATCCGGCGTCCATCGTGCGCGCCTGCTCGACCCTGGTGAAACCGGGCGGCTGGGTGTTCTTCTCGACGCTGAACCGCAATCCCAAGTCCTTCCTGTTCGCCATCGTGGGCGCGGAATATGTCCTGCGCCTGCTGCCGCGCGGCACGCACAGCTATGACCAGTTCATCAAGCCCAGCGAGCTGTCGGCAGCCGCGCGCGGCGCCAACCTGGAACCGGTCAGCATGCGCGGCATGGAATACAACCCGATCACCCAGATCTACACCCTGTCGTCCGACACCTCGGTCAATTACCTGATGGCTACCCGCAAATGAGCGCCCTGATCCTGTTTGACTTCGACGGCACGCTGGCCGACACCGCCCCCGACCTGGCCGCCGCAGCCAACCGCCAGCGCACCCGCAAGGGACTGGAACCTATGCCGTACGAGGCCCTGCGCCCGGTCGCATCCCAGGGCGCCCGCGGCCTGCTGCGCGTGGCGCTGGACCTGAAGCCGGGCGACGCCGACTACGAGCCCACCCGGCTGCAGTTCCTGGAAGACTACGCCGCCGGCTCCACCGTCCACAGCAAGCTGTTTCCCGGCATCGAAGCGCTGCTGGCGGACATCCGCAACCGCGGACTGTCCTGGGGCATCGTGACCAACAAGGTCACCTATCTGACCCTGCCCATCGTCGAATACCTGGACCTGACGCGCGACAGCGCCGTCCTGGTCTGCGGCGACACCACGGCTCACGCCAAGCCGCACCCGCTGCCGTTGCAGCACGCCGCGCGCGAAGCCGGCTTCGCCGTAGACCGTTGCGTCTATGTCGGCGACGATCTGCGCGACATCCAGGCCGCGCACGCGGCGGGCATGCCGGCGGTCGCGGCCGCTTACGGCTACGTCGGCGAAGACGACAACATCACGGCCTGGGAAGCGGAAACCTGCGCCAATTCCCCCGCGGAACTCTGGTCCGCCATCCAGCCGCTGCTGCCCAGCGACCTGCGGTAAGCCTGCCTGACCGGGCCGCCACGCGGCCCGGCTCCTGTCTTGCTGTTGTTCGTGAAAATTAGTTGAGTTTCCCGAACAATATTTCCGAAACCAGGGCCTTTATCCTGAAACCAAAGTCACTTAAAGTGTGGCTTATGCAAGGCATGCGGGTGCTTCCCGATTGCCTTTTCCGGCTGATGCCGGAGGTTGCGGACACCGCCGTCCGCCACTGATCCCTGCCACGGCGCCCTTCGGCCCCGTTGCTCTGCCCGGCATTCAGGCCGGCGCACACCTGACCTTTTTTAGACCGCCCACAACGCCCCCCGCGCGCCGCCTTGCCGCGTCGCGCCAGAGGAATGCCTATGCTATTGCCCATCCTGTTACTTTCCGCCGCCGGCTTCACCATCCTGACGACAGAGTTCCTGATCATCGGGCTGCTGCCCGGCCTGGCCCGCGACCTGAACGTCACCGTGTCCCAGGCCGGCCTGCTGGTATCGCTGTTCGCCTTCACGGTGGCGGCGACCGGTCCGCTGCTCACGGCGCTCATGGCCAACATAGAGCGCAAGCGCCTGTTCATTGGCGTGCTGGTGCTGTTCGGCCTGTCCAACGCCCTGGCGGCCGTCGCGCCGAACATCTGGGTCATGGCCGTGGCGCGCCTCGTCCCTGCCCTGGCTCTGCCGGTGTTCTGGTCGCTGGCCAGCGCCACGGCCGTGGAACTGGTCGGCCCGGCGCGCGCCGGCCGCGCCATCTCCATGGTTGCCTTCGGCATCGTCGCGGCCACGGTATTCGGCATCCCCATCGGCGTGCTGATTTCCGACGCCTTCGGCTGGCGCGCCGCCTTTGGCGTGCTGTCGGCGGTGGCGTTCGCCAAGGCCCTGCTCTTGCTGTTCGCCTTCCCCAGCACCCGCATCCGCGCCGACAACGTCAAGCTCATCACGCAGCTGCGCATCCTGCGCAACCCGATCGTGGTCGGCCATGTGCTGCTGTCGCTGCTGGTCTTCACCGGCATGTTCACGGCCTACACCTACCTGGCGGACATGCTGGAGCGGCTGGCCGGTTTCAACGGCCAGATCGTCGGTTGGACCATGATGGCGTTCGGCGCCGTCGGTTTGATCGGCAACACCCTGGGCGGCCGCATGGTGGACCGCAGCCCCCTGGGCGCGACCGCCTTGTTCTCGGCGCTGATGGCGGCAGGATTGGCCGTGATCGCCCCCGTGATGCAGTCGCACGGACTGCTGGCCGTGGCGCTGGGAGTCTGGGGCATTGCGCAAGCCGCGCTCTTCATCGTCTGCCACGTGCGGCTGATGAAGTCCGCGCCGGAAGCGCCGGCCTTTGCCGCGTCCCTGAATATCTCGGGCGCCAACACCGGCATCGGCCTGGGCGCCGTGGTCGGCGGGTACGTCATCGACAACTACGGACTGGCCTCGCTGGGCTGGGCCGCGGCCGTCATCGTCGGCATCTCCGTGGTCCTGGCCTTCGCGCTGATGGCGGCTTCGCGCCCGCGCCGGGAGCCCAAGGCGGCCTGCGCCAACGCCGTGTGACGGCCCGCCTGTATCGTCTGCGCCACGCCCGGGCATGGCGGCGCAGACGATGCAGCAGGCTATGGCGTTTCCCAGTACAATAGATCCTCTTGGGGCCGATCCGGATTCGACGTGGGTCGCGAAACAACTCAGGGCATGCCGAGCACCAGTACGCTCGTTAAACCACTGGAACACTACAAACGCCAACGACGAGCGTTTCGCTCTCGCCGCTTAAGCGGTGAGCCGCTGCACTGATCTGTCCTTGGGTCAGGCGGGGGAAGGCAACTTCCTAGGGGGGCAACCCTCGAACCGCAGCAGCGACATTCACAAGGAATCGGTTTGAACTGGGGTCACACGGTTCAAATTTAAATTACGTGAATCGCTCTGGTCCGGCCTGTCGGTTGGCTAAGTCCAGGGTTAAAACCAAATAAATCGACTACGCATGTAGAACTGGTTGCGGAGGGCTTGCGGACGGGGGTTCAATTCCCCCCGGCTCCACCAAATACCGCAAAAGGCCGGTCTGATTCAAAGTCAGACCGGCCTTTTTTATTTGCCTGCGCCGGCCACCGGCCGGCGCTGTGCTCACACCTCCAGCCTGAACTGCGGCAAGGTGATCTCGTCCGACACCTGTTCGAAACACACCCGCACCCGGCTTCCTATCCGGACCGCCTCGGGCGGGGTGTCGATGATGTTGGCCATCATGCGCACGCCTTCGTCCAGGTCGATCATGGCGACCACATATGGCACTTTTTCGCTCAGGGCGGCATTGCTCGGACGCCGGTTGACGGTGTAGGTGTAGACGGTGCCCAGTCCTGCGGAGTCGATCCACTCGATGCTGTCGGACAGGCAGGCGGTGCAGAATTCGCGCGGATAGAACTGGCGCGTCTTGCAGCAGGCGCATTGCTGGATGACCAGGCGGCTTTCCTTCGCCGCATCCCAGTAAGGCTGGGTGATCCGGGTCGGTTGCGGCAGCGGGCGTTGGGCGAGTTCCATGGTCAGACTCCGAGTATCAGGGTGGTGTTGCAGGAAAAAACCAGGCCTGGCGCGTGCACCAGGGCCAGTTCGGCGCGGGGCAGCTGGCGCTCGCCGCATTCCTTGCGCAATTGGTGCACGGCCTCGAGCAGCAGCAGCATGCCGAACTGGCCGGGATGGTTGTAGGACAGGCCGCCGCCCGAGGTATTGATGGGGAAGTCGCCCCCCGGAGCCAGGCGTCCGTCCGCCACGAAGGCCCCACCCTCCCCGCGCTTGCAGAAGCCCAGTTCTTCCAGCGACTGGATCACGCCGATGGTGAAATGGTCGTAGATCTGCACCACGTCGATGTCGGCGCGCGTGACGCCGGCCATGGCGAGCGCGGCGTCGGCCGTCTGCGCCACATTGGTGTCCAGCCAGTCCGCCGTGTTGAAGGGCGTGTAGTGGTGCGAGAAGGATTCGGCGATGCCCATCACGTAGACCGGCGGCCGCTTGAGCTCTCGCGCTCGCGCCGCGGACGTGATGATGACCGCGCCGCCGGCGTCGGTCACCAGGCAGCAGTCACGCTGGCGCAAGGGGTCGGCAATCAACTTGGACGCCATGACTTCCTCGATCGAGGTGTCCTCGCGGCGGTAGGCCTTGGGGTTGAGCTGCGCCCATTTGCGCGCCGCCACCGCCACTTCGGCCAGGTCCTTGTGGGTGGTGCCGTAGCGCTGCATGTGCAGCTGCGCCACCATCGCGTAGTAGCCGATAGGGCTCAGCTGCCCATACGGCGTGATGAACTGTCCGCGCGGCATGCGCATGTCTTCGGGCGTGCCGCCCACCTTGCGCGTGCCGTCCGACAGCTGGGTGCTGCCGTAGGCCACCAGCGCCACCTCGCACATGCCGGCCTCGATGGCGGCCATGGCGTGGCGGATGTGCATGACGCTGGACATGCCGCCCACGCTGGTCGAATCCACATAGCGCGGCCGTATGCCCAGGTATTCGGCCAGGTGCAGCCCGGCGAACTTGTCGTCCACGTGCGCGAACACGCCGTCGACGTCCTTGAGCGTCAGGCCGGCATCGCGCAGCGCGCGGGTCGCTGCCTGCGCCTGCAGGTCCAGCGAGGTCATCCCGGGCACTTTCCCCAGGTCGGATTCGGCGGCGCCGACGATGGCAACCGATTTCGAGAGATGCTTGCTCATGTAGGGATCTGTTCCTGTCGAAGTCGAAGAAGAAGAAAGTTCAAAGCGTCCGTGCGATCAGCTCTCGCATCACTTCCGAGGCACCGCCGTAGATCCGGTTGGGCCGCACGTCGGTGTAGGCGCGGGCGATGGGGTATTCACGCATGTAGCCGTAGCCGCCGTGGAACTGCAGCAGGTCGTCGATGGCGCTGGTGGCTTCAGATGCCCACAGCTTGGCCATGGCCGCGCCGCCGGCATCGAGCTCGCCATCCAGGTATTGCTGCACGCAACCGTCGACAAAGGCGCGAGTGGCGGCGGCCAGGGTCTTGATGTCTGCCAGCTTGAAGCGGATGTGCTGGTTGTCGATCAATGCCTTGTCAAAGGCGCGCCTGTCCTTGGTGTAGTCGACGGTCCATTGCAGCGCGCTTTCCAGTGCCATGGCGCAGCGCACCGCGATCATCAGGCGCTCGCGCACCAGTTCCTTCATCAGATAGCCGAAGCCCTGGCCTGGCTCGCCCAGCATGTCCTCGTCCGGCACGAACATGTCCTGGAAGAAGAGTTCGGCCGTGTCCTGCGCCTTCTGCCCGACCTTGTCCAGCAGGCGTCCGCGCGTGAATCCGGGCGTCGCGGTATCGACCCAGAACAGGCTGATGCCGCGCGCGCCGGCTGCCGGATCGGTCTTGGCCACCACCAGCACGCGGTCGGCATGGAAGCCGTTGGTGATGAAGGTCTTCTGGCCGTTGATGACGTAGCCGCCCTGCGCGCGGACCGCCGCGGTGCGTATCGCCTTGACGTCGCTGCCCGCGCCCGGCTCGGTCATGGCGATGGACGCCACGATATCGCCCTGGGCCATGCCGGGCAGGTCGCGCTGCTTCTGGCGCTCGGTGCCGAAGTTCAGCAGATACGGCGCGACGATATCGGAATGGGTGGTGAAGCCGGTGACGCCGGTGGCCAGCGCACGGGCGATCTCTTCCACCACGATGATCGTGTGCAGGAAGTCGCCGCCGCCCCCGCCGTATTCCTCGGGCGTGCTGGGCAGCAGGATGCCGGCCGCGCCGGCCTTGCGCCACAGTTCGCGCGGCACCAGGCCTTCCTGTTCCCATTGGTAGTGATGCGGCGTGATCTCTTGCGCGATGAAGCGCGCCACGGTGTCGCGGAACAGGTCATGCTCCGCCGAGAAAAGCTTGCGCTGCCGATTCATGCTGCCTCCTGATCTTTCATGGCGGGCCGCCTAGGCTTGCGGCCAGTAACGTTGCTTGACCAGGCGCTTGAGCAGCTTGCCGGTCTCGGTGCGCGGCATGTCGCTGGAAAAGTCCACGCTCTTCGGGCACTTGATGGGCGAGATCCGGTCGCGGCAATAGTCGATCAACTGCCGCGCCAGGTCGGGGCTGGCCGCGGCCGGATCGCGCAATTGCACGACGGCCTTGACCTCCTCGCCGAACTCCGGGTTCGGCACGCCGACCACCGCTACGTCCGCCACCGCGGGATGCGTGCTCAGCAGGTTCTCGGCTTCCTGGGGATAGATGTTGACGCCGCCCGACACGATCATGTTGGACAGGCGGTCTGTCAGGTACAGATAGCCGTCCTGGTCCAGGTAGCCGATATCGCCGTAGGTGGCCCAGCCGCGCGCGTTGTAGGCGCCGCGCGTCTTGGCCGGGTCCTTGTGGTATTCGAAGGAGCCGCCGCCGGAAAAATAGATGACGCCTGGCTGGCCCGGGGGCAGTTCGTTCAGCCCGTCCTCGCTCATGATGTGGGCCTGGCCGAACTCCGGCCGGCCGACCGAGCCGCGGTGCGCCAGCCACTCATCGGAGCCCAGCGAGGTGCGTCCCACCAGTTCGGTGCCGCTGTAGTACTCGTACAGGATCGGCCCCCACCACGCGATCATGGCTTCCTTGACGTCGGCGGGGCACGGCGCGGCCGCATGCACGGCGTAGCGCAACGTGGACAGGTCGTGGCGCGTGCGCTCCTCCTGCGGCAGGCGCAGCAAGCGGATGAACATGGTCGGCACCCATTGCGAATGCGTGACGCCATGGGTGGCGATGGCCTCCAGCGCAGCGGCCGCGTCGAATTTTTCCATCATCACGCAGCTGCCGCCCGCCCGCAGCGCCGCCATGTTCCAGCGCACCGGGGCCGCGTGATAGAACGGCGCGGTGGACAGATAGACGGTGTCGCGGTCGAAAGCTTTCCAGGCGCTGCTGGGCGCATCGCCAACGCGGAAATAGCGGTTGGCCACCGACAGCGGGCGCTTGATGCCCTTGGGCAGCCCGGTGGTGCCCGACGAATACAGGAAGTCCGTGCCTTCCGGGGTTTCAGGCAGGGCCACGTCATCGGCGTAGCGGCCGATCCAGTCTTCGTACGGGATTGCGCTGGCGTCCGCGCCGTCCATGCTGACGCGCAGCACGCCGCGCGCATCCAGCTCGTCCGCATCCGTTTCGGCCTGCGTGTGACCGGAATAGAACAGCACCCGCGCGTCGCAGTTTTCGATGATGTAGCGCGCTTCCTCGCGCTTGAGGTGGCGGCTGATGGTGGTGTAGTACAGGCCGACGCGGTGCGCGGCCCACAACAGTTCGAAGAAGCGCGGATGGTTTTCCAGGAATACCGCGATCACATCGCCGGATTGCAGGCCGGCGTCCAGCATGGCCGCCGCGCATTTGCGGCTGCGCAGTTCCAACTCGCGCCAGGTCACCGTGGTGCCGGACGGAATCATGCGGTAGGCGATGCCATCGGGCATCTCCCGGGCATGGGCTTCAAGTACTGACATGGTTCACCTCTGGTTTTTCTCAATGCGCCAGGCTGGCGGCGCCGTGGCTCAGCACCACCGTGCCGCGCTCGTGGGCCAGCGCGCGGAATTGCAGGCGGTCGCCGTCGCGCCAGATCTCCACGCGCAGCGTTTCGCCCGGGAAGAACGGCGCGGAAAAGCGCGCGGCGATGGCGCCCAGCCGTTGCGGCGCCGCCGGCGCGCAAGCCTGCAGCAAGGCTCGCGCCGCCATGCCGTAGGTGCACAGGCCATGCAGGATGGGCCGGTCGAAACCGGCGGTGCGCGCCATGTGCGGCAGCGCGTGCACCGGATTGAGATCGCCGTTCAGGCGATAGAGCAACGCCTGCTGCGGCAGCGTGGACAGCAGCACGACCTGATCGGGTTCGCGTTGCGGCGTGGCCGGCAGGGCCTCGGGCGGCTCGTCGCCCTGGCCGAAGCCGCCATCGGCGCGGCAGAACGACACATGCTCCACCGTGGCCAACGGCGCGCCGCTCTCAGCATCCGAAATGTCGCGCACGGTGACTACCAGCGCACCCTTGCTGGCGCCTTTGTCCACGACGCGCGTGACGCGGGTCTGGCTGCGCACCGCGCCGGCCGCGGCCAGCGGCGCATGGAAGGTCATGCGGTGCTCGCCGTGCAGGATCTTGACCCAGTCTATGCCGGTGGCCGGATCGGCGGCCCAGCCATTGGGCGCGCCGATGGTGGCCAGGAAAGTCGGCACCACGGCCGTCCCGTCCTCGTGCACGTAGCGCAGCTCGGCTTCATCGGCCGGATCGCTGCCGTAGCCCAGGCCCAGCGCGTAGATCATGCAGTCGCGCGCGCTGTAGCGGTCGACGCGGTCCTCGAACTTCCAGTTGCGCAGGTTTTGATAATCGATTGCCATGGATCATGCCTCCCTACGCATGCCGGCGGCGCCAGGCCGCCGGCATGCTGGTCATTCCGCCTTGATGCCGGCGGCCTTGATGATTTTTTCCCAGCGGTCTTTTTCCGACCGGATGAAGCTGTCGAACTCGGCCGGCGTGCCGCCCAGCGGAATGCCGCCCTGCTGCGCCAGCTGCTTTTTCACCTCTTCATCGGCCAGGACCGCGTTGAGCTCCTTGTTCAACCTCGCGACCACCGCTGGCGGCGTGCGCGCCGCGACCAGCACGCCCAGCCAGGCGCCGACGTCGACATCGGGATAGCCTTGCTCGGCCAGCGTCGGCACGTCGGGCAGGATCTGGCTGCGTTCGCGGGTGGTGACCGCCAGCGCCCGCAGCCTGCCCGCCTTGACCAGCGGCGCCACGGTGATCACGTTCTCGACCGTGAAGTCGACCTGGCCTGCGACCAGGTCGTTGGTCGCGGGCGCGGCGCCCTTGTAGGGCACGGTGACAGCGGTGAAGTCCAGGCGGTTCTTCAGCAGCTCGCCGCCCAGGTGTCCGGACGTGCCGATCATGGAAACCGCCATGGACAGATTGCCCTGCTTCTTGCGGGCATAGTCGCGGAACTCGGCCAGCGTCTTGACCGGCGCGTTGGCGTTGACCACCAGCGCGTTCGGCATGGTGATGATGCGGATCACCGGGGCGAAGTCGGACATGGCGTACGGCAGTTTGCTGTACAGCGTGTAATTGACCGCGTTCGGGCCGCTGCTGCCCATGACCATCGTGTAGCCGTCGGGCTCGGCGCGCAGCAGGCCTTGCATGCCCAGGATGCCGGCCGCGCCTGCCATGTTTTCCACCACCACCGGCTGGCCGAGCCGCTCCGACAGCTTCTTGCCTATCACCCGGCTGGTGATGTCCAGGATCCCGCCGGGCGAACTGGGCGCGATCAGGCGCAGGGGCTTGTTCGGATAGTCATCGGCCGCGTGCGACATCTGCGGCAAGGTCATTGCGGTCATCAGGCCGGCCAGCACTGCCAGCGTGTATCGCCTGCGTGTGTTCATGTATGTCTCCTGATTGGTCTTGTGTCCGCGGGCTTGTGGCGCCCGCTGTCTCGAATCCGGCAAACGGACCCGTTGCCGCGCGTCAGTCCACCTTCATGCCGGTGGCATCGACCACGCCCTGCCACTTCTTCACTTCGCTCTTCAGGAAGGCCCGCGCCTCTTCGGGGCCGCCGGTCAGGGGCCGGGCGTAGATCCGGTCCATGAATTCCTGGACATCCGGCTGCTTGTTGATGTCGGCCACGGCATCGGCCAGCGTCTTCAGGACCGGCGCCGGCACCTTGGCGGGGGCCGCCATGAAGTACACCGCTTCCACGTCGTAGCCCTTGAGGCCGGCTTCCTCGATGGTGGGCAGGTCGGGCATCGCCTTCATGCGCTCGCGCCCGGTGACAGCCAGCGCCTTCAGCTTCTTGGACTGCACCAGCGGAATGGCCGTGGAAACGCTGCCGAACATCATGTCCACGGTGCCCGACATCAGGTCCACCTCGGCCGGCGACACGCCCTTGTAGGGCACGTGGGTCATGTCGACGCCGGCCATGACCTTGAACAGCTCGCCCGCCAGGTGGATGGACGAGCCCATGCCGGCCGAGGCGAAAGTCAGCTTGTTGCCGCCGGCCTTGGCCTTGCTGATCAGGTCGTCGACGCCTTGGATGCTGGAGCCGGGCGGCACCACCAGGATGTTGGGCGTGGAGGCCACCATGCCTATGGGCGTCAGGTCGCGCTCCCAGTCGTAGGGGTTGCGCTTCATGGCGGCGTTGGCCGCCACATAGTTGGCCGCCATCGCGATGGTGTAGCCGTCGGCCGGGGCCTGCGTCAGCGCCTGGATCGCGATGTTGCCGCCCGCGCCGGGGCGGTTTTCCACGATGAATGTCTGGTTGAAACGTTCGCCGAGCTTTTTGGCGTACAGGCGGGCAAGCAAGTCCGTGGCGCCGCCGGGCGCGAAGCCCACGTACACCCGCACCGGCTTGTCCGGATAAGCGTCGGCCCCGCTAGCTGCGCCTGCGGCAGCCAGGCTCAGTACCGCGGCCAACAATCCCTTCAACATTGCCATGAGTCGATCTCCTTCCGTTTTTTTAGAGATATGGGAATGTCGGGCCAACTTATTCCGACATGCCGAACAGTATAACGATGTGCCGATATTAATTGTCAAGAATTCCGGTGGTGTGTATATTTGTTCGGAACCTCGGAATAAATTCAAACTTGCCAGGCGCCTATCCCGGGATATCGGATTTCGGGCCCAGCGTGCCGGGCGCCATCAGCTACAGAAGGGGAATGGAGATGGACCTGCAACTCACCGGTAAAGTCGCCGTCATCACGGGTTCCGGCCGCGGCATTGGCTATGCGTCGGCACTGGCCCTGGCGCAGGAAGGCGCCCGCATCGTCATTACCGACATCAATCCCGAATCGGTGGAACAGGCGGTAGCCAACCTGAAGCAGGCCGGCCACGAGGCCATCGGCGCCGTGCTCGACGTCTGCGACGCGGAACAGGTGCAGACCATGGCCGAGCTGGCCGCGCACAAGTTCGGCGGCATCGACATCCTGGTCAACAACGCCGGCTTCACGCGCGACAAGTACCTGCTCAAGATGCCGGTGGAGGACTGGGATTCGGTGGTCGACACCATCCTGAAAGGCGCCTACTACTGCACCAAGGCCGCCCTGCCCTCGATGATGGAAAGGAAGTGGGGCCGCGTCATCAACATCGCCTCGCGCGCGCACTGGGGCAATCCCGGCCAGACCAACTACTCGGCTGCGAAGGCGGGCCTGATCGGCTTCACCCGCGCGCTGGCGCTGGAACAGGGCAAGTTCAACATCACCGCCAACGCCATCGCCCCGGGACTGATCGAAACGCCGCTGGTGCGCGGCCTGTCCACCTACGAAACCCTGCGCGCCAATGCGCTGGCGCGCCAGCCGGTGCCACGCCTGGGCGCGGTCGAGGACATCGCCAACGCGGTGGCCTTCCTGGCTTCTGAACGGTCCTCCTTCATCACGGGCGAACTGCTGCATGTGACCGGCGGCCGCTACGCTTCGTAAAACGCTCCTCCCTTCCGGAATCCGATCAGCCATGCAAAGCGCAAGCCCTGCCAGCCCATCCCCGCTTCCCGTCCAGCAGCCGCTGGAGGTCGGCCATTGCTTCGAATCCGCCGGCCGCACCATTACCGAAAGCGACATCGTCAACTTCGCCTGCCTGTCCGGCGACTTCAACCGCCTGCACGTCGACCACGAGTACGCCAGCGCCACGCCCTTCGGCCAGCGCATCGCCCACGGCCTGCTGGTGCTGTCCGTGCTGTCCGGGCTGACCACCCAGTCCAGCGGCTACCGCCAGCTGGAACCCTACGTGCTGGCGCTGATCGATATCAACTGCCGCTTTCCCAAACCCACCTTCATCGGCGACACCATCGTCGTGCGAGTGACGGTGACCGAAAAAACCGGGCAGTACCGACCGGGCAAGGACAAGGTGGTGTTCCGGCGCGAAGCCGTCAACCAGCGCGGCGAGGTGGTGGTCCAGGCCGACTTCGCGATGGTGCTGCGGTCCATGGAGGGCGCGGCATGAAACCGTTCGCAGACCTGACGCGCTTCGTCAATCCGCGCAATGTGGCCGTGGTCGGCGCTTCTGCCCGCGAATCCAGCCAGGGGCGCCGCCTGTACGACAACCTGGTGCTGCATTCGTCGGTGCCGGGCGAGGTGTACGCGGTCAACCCGGCCTACCAGGAAATCGGCGGCCGGCCCTGCTGGCCATCCATCAGCGCCCTGCCGCCAGCCGAGATCGACGTGGCCCTGATCATGATCAACGCCTCGCTGGTGCTGGATGCCTTGCGGCAATGCGCGGCGCGCGGGATCCCTTTCGCGGTGGTCATGACCTCCGGCTTTTCCGAGGCAGGCGAGGAAGGCCGGCGCCTGGAACGCGAGATCGCCGAGCTGTGCGAGGCTACCGGCCTGCATGTCTACGGGCCGAACTGTCCGGGCTTCGTGAACGTGCGTGACCGCCTGGGCATGACCTTTTCGCCCGCCTTCAAGGACGATCTGAACACCGGCTCCATCGGCTTGGCGACCCAGGGCGGCGGACTGGGCCGCAACCTGCTGCAGGGCCTGTCCTACGGCCAGGGAGTGGGCCTGTGGTTCTCCGCCGGCAACGAGGTCGACCTGGAGATTCCTGACTTCATCGCCCACATGGCGAACGATCCGAAAACCAGCGTGATCGCCTTGCTGATGGAAGGCGTGAAGCACGGCAGGCGGCTGACGGCGGCGCTGGAACTGGCGCGCGCCCGCAACAAGCCGGTGGTGGTGCTGAAGGTGGGCCGGTCGGAAGCCGGCGTACGCGCCGCGCAGTCGCACACGGCGTCGGTGGCCGGCACGGCTGCGGTCAACAGCGCTGTGTTCCGGCAGTTCGGCGCAATCGAAGTGGATGACCTGGACCAGTTGCTGGCGGTCTCGCGCCTGCTGACGCGCATCACGCCCAAGAGCGGCAACGGCCTGTGCATCCATACCTTCTCGGGCGGCACCGCCGCGCTGGCCGCCGACATCGCCGGCGCAGCCGGCCTGCCGATGGCGGTGTTCGCGCCCGAGACCAAGGCCGCCTTGCGCAAGCTGCTGCCGGATTTCGCCAGTATCGACAACCCGGTAGACACCACTGCCGACATCCTGCGCAACCCCGAAGCCTCGGCGGCCTGCCTGCGCGCGATATGCGCCGACCCGGCGGTGGGCACGGTGCTGTTCCCCATCCCCATGGATTACGGTTCCATCACCGACGGCATGGCGCAGGCCATCGCCACGGTGGCGGCCGAAACCGAAACTCTGATCGTGCCGGTCTGGATGAGCCGGCGGTTGGGCGGCGGTTTCCAACTGCTGGAAACCGCCGGCCTGCTGCCGTTCCTGTCGCTGTCGGACGCGATCGCGGCCCTGTCCAAGGCCATACCGTGGAAGCGGCCCGAACGCGCGACGGCGGCAGCGCCCGCGCACGCCGATGCTGCATCCGACCAGGCCCGCATGCTTAGCGAAGCCGCGGCCAAGGCCATGCTGCGCGCGGCCGGCCTGCCAATACCCGAAGGAGTGGTTGCCGCCAGCGCCGAGCAGGCAGCCCGCGAGGCCGAGCGCCTGGGCTTTCCCGTGGTGATGAAGGTGGTCAGCGCCCAGATCGCGCACAAGACCGAAGCGGGCGGCGTCAAGCTGGGCATCGCCAGCGCCGGCGCGGCGCGCGAAGCCTATGCCACCATTCATGAATCGGTCGCACGCCACCAGCCGGACGCCATCATCGACGGCATCCTGGTGGAGCGCATGCTGCCGCCGGGCGGCCGCGAGGTGCTGGTCGGCGTGCATAGCGATGCGGCCTTCGGCCTGGTGCTGACCTTCGGCCTGGGCGGCATCTTCGTCGAAACCATCCGCGACGTGGCCCACCGCATGGTGCCGCTGTCGCGCGACGATGCGCGCGCCCTGCTGCGCGAGATCCGTTACGCCGACATGCTGGACGGCGTGCGCGGCCAGGCGCCCGCCGACCTTGCCGCGCTGGAGGACCTGATTCTGCGGGTCTCGGACTTTGCCTGGAGCCGCCGCGACACTTTGCAGGAACTGGAGCTCAACCCGGTCTGGGTCGGCGCCGAAGGACAGGGCGCGATGCCGCTGGACGCGCTGATCGGCCTGCGCCCCGGCGCGGATGCCAGCCTGGAGCAACGCCCCTCATGACCGCCGCCGCAACGCCCTCCTCGACCATATCCGCCTAGGACTCGCATGGACTTCTCACTGGACTCCACCCAGATCGAACTGCGCGACTCGCTGCGCCGCTACCTGACGGCCGAAGTCGCGCCCATCGTCAACCGCTACGAGGCCGAAGCCCGCGTGGTGCCGCAGGACATGGTCCGCGCCATGCGCGACTTCGGCCTGTTGGGCGGCATGCTGCAGGAAAAGGACGGCGGCTACGGCCTGCCGATGACGACCTACGGCATGCTGATAGCCGAGCTCGCGCGCGTCTGGCCGTCGCTGCGCAGCATCGTCAGCACCAGCAATCTCGCCGCCTCGGTGCTGAGCGACGGCGGCTCGCCCTACCTCAAGGAAAAGTACCTGCCGCGCGTCCTGTCGGGCGACGCGATCGCCAGCTTCGCGCTGAGCGAACCCAACATTGGTTCGGACGCGGCCCATGTCGAAACGCGCGCGGTGCAGACCGAAACCGGCTGGCGGGTCAACGGCCGCAAGCTCTACATCAGCCTGGGCACGGTCTGCGAGCTGGGCGTGGTGTTCGTGCAGACCCAGCGGGATGGCGGCGAACGCGGCGTGTCCTGCCTGCTGTTCGAGCGCGCCATGCAAGGCTTCTCGTCCAGCCCCATCGACAAGATGGGCATGCTGAGCTGCCCGTTGGGCGAGCTGCTGTTCGAAGACGTGGAGATCCCCGCGGCCAACCTGATCGGCGCCGAGGGCAAGGGCTTCGCGCTGGCCAAGAAGTACCTCAACATCGGCCGCTGCGTGGTGGCGTTTTCCGCGTTGGGCATCGCCGAGGCCGCCTATGAGGCGGCGGTAAAATACGCCGGCGACCGGGTCCAGTTCGGCCGGCCCATAGGCGGCTTCCAGCTGGTGCAGCATATGATCGCCGACATGATGACGCTGGTCGAAACCTCGCGCCTGCTGTGCTGGCGCGCCGCCGACGCGCTGGACCGCAACGCCGCCGACAGCCAGATGCTATGTTCGATGGCCAAGCGCCATGCCACCGACGCCGTGCTGCGCGTGGCGGAACTGTCCATGCAGGTGCATGGCGGCGCGGGCTACACCACGCTGTTCCCCGTCGAGCGTCATTACCGCGACGCCCGCCACCTGAGCATTGCCGAAGGCACCAACCAGATCCAGGCCCTGCTCATGGCGCAAAGCGTATTAGGCATTTCCGCGTTGAAATGACCGGCTACGCAAACGCCCGGGCCGGTTCCACTATCCACTCCGACATCCTATGCCGCAAATCCTCCCTACCGCACAGCGCGTGCTGCAAGTCTTCGAAGTCTATGCGCGGGAACGCCGTCCCCTGACGAATTCGGAAATGGCGCGCTTTCTCGACCTGGCCGACAGCAGTTGCTCGGACCTGCTCTACACGCTGCGCCAGGCAGGCTACCTGTTGCGCACGCCCAAGTCGCGCTACTTCCACCCGACGGGCAGGCTGCTCGACGTGGCCCAGGGCATTTCGGCGGCCGATCCGCTGCAAGCCTTCGCGTCCGAAGCGCTGGAGATCCTGACGCGCCAGTCCGGCGAATCCTCGATGTGCGGCCTGCTGGACGGCAACAAGGTGAAGATCTACGCCAGCCAGGAAAGCCCGCGCGCCTTGCGCTACGTGGTGCAGCCCGGCACCACCTTCGACCTGCAGGTCGCGGCGCTGGGCAAGGCGCTGCTGGGTGAAATGGACGCCGCAGAACGCAACGCCGTGATCGATGCGCTGCCGTTCGAACACGTCACGGCCAGCAGCATCACCGACCCCGGGACCCTGCGCACGCAGATCGAATCCCAGCTGGAAAAGAAGTACTTCCACACCCGCGACGAAGGCAATGAAGGCGTCTCGGCCATCGGCATCGCCGGGCGTGTCGGCGGACAGTTGACTGCCCTGTCCATCGTCGGCCCGACCCATCGCATGGACGCCAACATGGAGAAGTACACCCAGGTCATCCTGGACGCGCGCGCCGAATTCTTCGAAGCCTGAGAACCCGACACATCATGGAGTGACGATAGACATGGCTGGTCCCCTGAACGGATTGACGGTGGTGGAAATGGCCGGCATCGGGCCCGGCCCGTTCTGCGCCATGATGTTGGCGGACATGGGCGCGGACGTGATCCGCATCGACCGGCTTGCGCCCGGCTTCCTGGGCGGCGGCGGCACCATCATCGACCGGGGCCGGCGCACGATCGCGCTGGATCTCAAGAAGCCCGGCGCGACCGACATCGTGCTGCGGCTGCTGGACCGGGCGGACGCCTTGCTGGAAGGCTTCCGCCCGGGCGTGATGGAAAGGCTGGGCCTGGGGCCGGACGAATGCCTGGCGCGCAATCCGCGGCTGGTGTACGGACGCATGACGGGCTGGGGCCAGGACGGACCGCTGGCGCAGGCGGCCGGCCATGACCTGAACTACATCGCCATCACCGGCGCGCTGCACGCCATGGGACATGCCGACCGGCCGCCGACGCCGCCGCTGCATCTGGTCGGCGACATGGCCGGCGGCGCCATGATGCTGGCCTTCGGCGTGCTTTGCGGCCTGCTCGAGGCCGGCCGCACGGGCCGGGGCCAGGTGGTGGACGCAGCCATCTGCGACGGCGCGTCCCTGCTGGCGAGCGCCTACCACGGCAAGCTGCAAGACGGAGGCTGGATCAACCAGCGCCAGTCCAACATGCTGGACGGCGGCGCCCATTTCTACGGCTGCTATGCCTGCGCGGACGGCAAGTACGTTTCCATCGGCGCGATCGAACCGCAGTTCTACCGCCTGCTGCTGGAGCGTTGCGGCATCGACGACCCGGACTTCCAGCAGCAATGGGAACGCGCGCAATGGCCGCAGCTGCGCGCCAAGCTGGCCGGCATCATCGCGGGCCGCACCCGCGAGCAATGGTGCGCGCTGCTCGAAGGCACGGATGCCTGCTTCGCGCCGGTGCTGGACTTCGAGGAAGCGCCGCGGCACCCCCACCATGTGGCGCGCAACAGTTTCATCGAAACCGGCGGCATCGTGCACCCCGCCCCCGCGCCGCGGCTTTCGCGCACGCCCGGGCAGGCTCGCGCAGTGCCCGCGCCCGGTGCGCACACAGAAGAATTGCTGGCGGAACTGGGCCTGGCGCCAGCCGAGATCCAGGCCCTGCGCGAACGCGGCGCCATCGCCTGAGCGCCCGCGGCAGCTTGCGGCCGGATCCGCATGGCGCGGCCCGGCCATCATGGAAGGCAGACATGGAGACCGATCCGATGCAAGTCATCTCTAGCGAGTTCAAGACCCTGCTCTATGCCGTGGAAGGCGGCGTCGCCACCATCACGCTGAACCGCCCCGCCCAGCGCAACGCGCTGGACATGGTCATGCGCGAAGAGCTGGCCCATCTGGTGGGCGAGATCCGGCGCGACCGCGGCGTGCGCGTCGTGATCCTGGCCGGCGCGGGCGGCGCCTTCTGCTCGGGCGGCGACATCTCCACCATGGGCTCCGGCGGCTCCGCCGAAGAGGCGCGCGAACGCATGGCCAGCCTGCTCCTGACGATAGAAGGCCTGATCACGCTGGACCGGCCGGTGATCGCAGCGGTCGACGGCCCGGCCTATGGCGCCGGGCTGGGCCTGGCCCTGACCGCCGACCTGATCCTGGCCTCGCCGCGGGCGCGCTTCTGCCTGTCCTTCCTGCGGCTGGGGGCCATCCCCGATTGCGCCACCATGTACACGCTGCCGCGCATGGTGGGCCTGCAACGCGCCAAGGAACTGGCCTTCTCCACCCGCGAATTCGAGGCGCAGGAAGCCCGCGACATGGGCATCGTGTTCGAGATCCAGCCGCAGGAGGCGATCCACGAGCGCGCGCGGCAGATCGCGCTGTCCATGGCAGAACTGCCCATGGCGGCGCTGGCGATCACCAAGCGCGGCTTCAACGCTTCGCTCAACAGCGACCTGAACGCGATGCTGGACCTGGAAGCCGCGGGCCAGGGCGTGGCCCGCTCCACCGACTACCACCGCGAGGCGGCCGGCCGCTTTCTCGACAAGGTGGCGCAACGCTTCCAGTGGCCGGCGGCCGGCCTCTAGCCCGAGGTCCGCGCGCTTGCCCGCCGCGCCAGCGTGCAGTAGTACTCGGCCGCCGGCGTCAGCGGCAGGCCGGCGCGCTGCACGATACATACCGGCGGCGCGGGCAGCGGTTCCTTGACGCGGATTTCCTGGAACACGCCTTGCAGCAGCGGATACTGCAGCCATTGCACCGGCAGCATCATCAGCAGGTCGGAATTGGTCAGGGCCGTGATGAAGGTCAGCGCGGACTGGGCCTTCAAGGCCAGGTGCGGCGGTGGCAGGCCATGCTTCTCGAACAGCGGACCCAGCTCTTCTTCGGCCTTGTGCGTGATGGAGGTGGTGATCCATTGCGCCCCGGCCAGGTCGCGCAGGGAATGGGCGCGCGCCAGCGGATGGCCCTTGCGGCCGATGATCACGCGCGTGTTGTCGAAGAGCTTTTCCACCTGTAGTTCGCCAGGCGTGCGCGCGGGCACCGGCCCGATGTAGAAGTCCACGGTGCCATCCAGCAGGGACGCCTCCACCAGCGGGTAGACCCCGTCGATGATCTCCAGATGAGTATCCGGGTAGCGCGCCCGGAACTCGCGCAACACTTCGGCGAACAGTCCCAGATGCGGCGCGGTCGACATGCACAGCGTGACGCGTCCGCGGGACGCGCCGTTCAACTGGCCGATCTCGTCGCGCGCACGCTGCAGCTCATGGCGGATGGCGTTGGCCCGCCTGAGGAACACGGCGCCCATGGGGGTCAGGCGCACGCCCTTGGCATGCCGTTCGAACAGCACGCACCCCAGCTCTTTCTCGAGTTCGCGGATGCTGCGCGAGATGGCCGGCTGAGGCGCGTCCAGATGGCGGGCCGCGGCCCTGACGCCGCCGCGTTCGGCCACGGCCAGGAAATCCCGCAGGGTGTTGAGCTTCATGGAAGTGAATCAAATTTGATATCGGTAAGCCAATTCTGCCATCTTTCAGCATCATGGACATAGGCCTAGGATGCTTCCAAAGCCTGCAGATGAGCAGGCAACCGAGGAGACCGAAGGTGGAGAAGCGAGCCTCGCCCCGCGTGCTGATCGTGGGCGCCGGACCGGCCGGACTGAGTCTGGCGATCGAACTGGGGCACAGAAAGATTCCGTGCCTGCTCATCGAGCGCAACGACCGCGTGGGATACGCGCCGCGCGCCAAGACGACCAATGTGCGCACGCGCGAACACCTGCGCCGCTGGGGCATCGCCGACCGATTGCGCGCGGCGTCGCCGCTGGGCGCGTACTACCCCTCCAACGTCGTGTTCTGCACCCGCCTGGCCGGCTTCGAACTCGGGCGGCACGAGAACGCCATGTACTGCGCCCCCGGCCGCAATCCGCTGTACTCGGAACACGCGCAGTGGATACCCCAGTACACCGTGGAAGAGGTCTTGCGTTCGCATGCCTCCTCGCTACCCGACGTGGAGATACGGTTCCGCTCCGAGCTGCTGGACCTGACGCAGGATGCCGGCGGAGTGCACGCGCGCTTGCGCGATCTGGCGCAAGGCCGGGACATCGAACTGGAAGTGGATTACCTGGTGGGCGCCGACGGCGCCCGCAGCCTGGTGCGGGACCTGATCGGCACGCGCATGGAAGGCAGCTACGGGCTGTCCCGCAACTACAACATCGTGTTCCGCGCCCCCGGACTGGCCCAGGCCCATCGGCACGGCCCCGCCATCATGTACTGGCAGATCAACGGCGACGCGCCCAGCCTGATCGGTCCGATGGACAGCGGCGACACCTGGTTCTTCATGCCCACTCACGTGGACCCGCAGCAACGCGCCAGCGACATCGACGCGCGCGCCATGATCGCCCGCGCCACCGGCATCGACCTGCCATACGAGGTGCTCAGCAGCGACGAGTGGACCGCCAGCAAGCTGCTGGGCGACCGCTACCGCCAAGGGCGCGTCTTCCTGGTGGGCGATGCCTGCCATCTGCATCCGCCCTTCGGCGGCTATGGCATGAACATGGGGGTGGCCGACAGCGTGGACCTGGGCTGGAAGCTGGCCGCGGCGCTGCAAGGCTGGGGCGGCCCCGCCCTCATCGACAGCTATGAACGGGAACGCCGGCCCGTGCACCAATGGGTGCTCGACGAAGCCGAACACAACCATTCGATCCTCGGCAATCATTTGCTGGCGGACCATCTTGAAGACGCTGGCGCCGCAGGCGAGCGGGCGCGCCAGGAAGCCGGCGCGCGCATCCGCGCGGCGAAGATGCGCGAGTTCTCCACCCTGGGCGTGGTGCTGGGCTACCAGTACGCGGACTCTCCCGTCATCGTGCCCGACGGCAGCCCCGAGCCGGCCCGGGACTTCATCAACTACACGCCCTCGTCCCGTCCCGGCGCCCTGGCGCCGCATGCCTGGCTGCATGACGGCAGCTCGCTGTACGACCATTTCGGCCCGGGTTTTACCCTGCTGGCCTTGCCCACGGCGGCCGCCCGCGACGTCGATGCCGCCGTATCCGCAGCGCAGGCTGCGGGCGTGCCCTTGACGCTGATCCGTCCGGACGAAGGCGGCGTGGCCAACCTCTACCCCGCCCCGCTCACCCTGATCCGGCCCGACCAGCACGTCGCCTGGCGCGGCGCCGCGTGGCCGGATACCGACCTGTACGCCCGGGTGACAGGGCGCAACTGAAACCACAGCCGGCGCAGTGCTGCCCCGCGCCGCCGCCATCCCAGCCTAGAGAGATCCGCCACCAAGGCGGACGACAGGAGACCTACCATGATCCGCAATGAAGATCTGGCGCATGCCGAACAGGCTGTCGCCGGCTTTCGCAATCGCGTCCTGCCCTTGCTGTTCGCAGGATATCTGCTCAACTTCCTGGACCGCACCAACATCAGCTATGCGCAGCTGCAGATGGGCGCGGACCTGGGCATCTCCCTGGCGGCCTACGGGTTCGGCGCGGGCCTCTTCTTCATCGGCTATGCCAGCGTATGCGTGCCCGCCAACCTGGCGCTGCAACGCTTCGGCGTCAGGCGCTGGCTGGCCTGCATGTTCCTGGCCTGGGGCCTGGTCTCCTGCCTGATGGCCGCGCTGCACGGTGAAAAATCGTTCTACGCGCTGCGCTTCCTGCTGGGCGTGACGGAAGGCGGTTTCATTCCCGCCGTCAACTTCTACATCGCATCCTGGATTCCGCCGCGCTACCGCAGCCGCATCAATTCGATCTTCATCATGGCGCTGCCGCTGGCCATGATCTTCGGCGGGCCACTGGCGGGCGCGCTGCTGAAGATCGACGCCGGCATGCCGGGCTGGCGCTGGCTGTTCCTCATCGAAGGCCTGCCCACCATGCTGCTGGGCTTGCTGATCCTGCGCTACCTGCCCGGCACGCCGCAGGAGGCCCGCTGGCTCAGCGACGGCCAGCGCCAGGGCTTGCGCGCCGTCATGGAACACGAGGCTCCGGCCCGCACGGCCTTCCCCTCCGCTTCCTGGACGCACGGATTCGCCGTCTTCCGCCAGCCCATGCTGTGGGGCCTGCTGTTGATCTTGCTGGCCGCGTATGCCGCGACCTTTGCCCTGGCGTACTTTCTTCCGACCATACTCAAGCAGCTGTACGGCATCACGCCGCTGGAAATCGGCGCGCTGCTGATGATTCCCAACGTCGTGGCGCTGGTGTTCAGCTACGTGGTCGGACGCAGCAGCGAACGCACCGGCGACATCCGCTGGCACCTGGCGGTCGTCTGCCTGGCGGGCGCGGGCGGCTTCCTGATGCTGCACGGCGCGGCGATGGTGTCCCTGGCGGCATTCCTGGCCGTGGTGTCCATCATCACCGGCTACACCATCGCGTACTACGGTCCGCTCAATGCCGCGGTGCAGAACTACATCGGCGCGAGCGCCGGCCCCCTGGCGCTGGTTACGACCATCGGCTCGCTGGGTGGCTTCTTCGGCCCGACCCTGACCGGCGCGGTCATGCAGGCCAGCGGCGGCGAATGGGAACTCGCGGCCCAGGTGTTCGCCCTGGCGACGCTGGCGAGCGCGGGCCTGGCGATCCTGTGCGTGCGCAACCGGCGCGCGGCGCCGGCCGCGCAAGCAGCGGCCTCCGGCACCTGAAATCGACACAACCTACATAGCGAGTCAGACATGAGCACGAACACTCAAGCAAGGACCGCCGTCATCACCGGCGGCGCAAGCGGGATCGGCCAGGAATGCGCGCGGCAGCTGCGCGCCGAAGGCTGGCAGGTCGTGGTGTGGGACCGGAGCGCCGCGGATGACGCCGTGGCCGTCGACGTTTCGGACTACGCCAGCGTAGCCCGCGCGGCGGCACAGCTGGACGGCGTAGACCTGCTGATCAACGCCGCCGGCATCGCCGGCAGCCGTGCCCCGGTCGCGGAGAAGGACCCCGCGGAATGGGCCCAGGTCCTGGCGGTGAACCTCAACGGCACCTTCCATTGCGCGCATGCCCTGTATCCGGCGCTGCGCGCCCGCGGCGGCGTCATCGTCAACATCGCGTCGGTGGCCGGCATGGTCATGATGAAGGGCCGCGCCCACTACGCCGTATCGAAGGCCGGCGTGGCAACGCTGACGCGGTCGCTGGCCAATGAATGGGCCGAGGACGGCATCCGGGTCATCGCGGTGGCGCCGGGCTACGTCAAGACGCCCTTGATCCAGCATTCCATCGACGCGGGCGAACTGGACGAAGCGCGGCTTGCGGCCATGCATCCGATGAACCGCCTGGCGACTACCCAGGAAATCGCGGCGTCGATCATCGCGTTGACCAGGCCGCCGTTCCTGTTCATGACGGGTTCGGTCGTCACCATCGACGGCGGCATGACGCTGGGTAAATAGTTCGGGGTATCGCGCGAAAGCAACAGTTTGTCCCCAAATTTTCCGGCAATCCCCTTTTATTGAAATAAACCGTCACATATTACGATTACTTTCAATCCATAATCTACGCAAGAAAATGCCACCGGCGTAGGGGGCCCGCTCTTGCGATGAAAGTCCTTTCCATATTCGGGACCCGTCCCGAAGCGATCAAGATGGCGCCCCTGGTGTCCGCGCTGCAAGGCGAACCCCGGATCCAGAGCGTCGTCTGCGTGACGGGCCAGCATCGCGAGATGCTGGATCAGGTGATGGCCCTGTTCGACCTGCGGGCGCAGCACGACCTGGACATCATGGTGCCCAACCAGACGCTCAACGGCCTGTACGCGCGGCTGATCAGCCGGGTGGACAGCGTGCTGGAGGCGGAGCAGCCCGATTGCGTGCTGGTCCACGGCGACACCAGCACCGCATCGGCCTGCGCGCTGGCGTCTTTCCACCGCCGCGCGCGCATCGGCCACGTCGAAGCCGGCCTGCGCACCGGCGATCTGGCCAAGCCCTTCCCCGAGGAAATGAACCGCCGCGTGGTTGACGCGGTGGGCGACTGGCTGTTCGCGCCGACTGCGCAATCGCGCGCCAACCTGTTGCGCGAAAACCTCTCGGGCCGCATCACGGTCACAGGCAATACCGTGATCGACGCGCTGGCCATGACCTGCGCCAAGCTCGCGCCCGAAGGTGCGCTGGCGCAGCAATTGGCGGCACGCTACGGCTGGCTGGATCCGCAGCGCCGCCTGCTGCTGGTGACCGGACACCGGCGCGAGAGCTTCGGCGAGGGCTTCCGGAACATCTGCGCCGCCCTGGCCGAACTGGCGCGGCGCGAAGACCTGCAGATCGTCTACCCCGTGCACCTGAATCCGCAGGTGCGCAACGTGGTGATGGCTCAACTGGACGGCCTGTCGCGCGTGCATCTGATCGCCCCGCTGGATTACCTGGACTTCGTCTGGTTCATGCAGCGCGCCTACCTGATCCTGACCGACTCGGGCGGGGTGCAGGAAGAAGCGCCCTACCTCGGCAAGCCGGTATTGGTGATGCGCGACGTCACCGAACGCCCGGAAGCCGTGCAGGCCGGCACCGTGACGCTGGTCGGCACCGATACGCAGCGCATCCTGGCCGAAGTGAACCGCTTGCTCGACAACCCGGAACTGCACGCTTCGTTCTCGCGCCGCATCAATCCCTATGGCGACGGCCTCGCCAGCCAGCGCATCGTCGATGCGCTTTGCGGCCGCGCCGTATCCGAGTTTGCGCCTCAAGCACCGGCCGCGGCCCGTTAGCCGCCCCATGCCCCTCACCACCGGAGCCCTCATGCCCCATGCCCCGCATTCCCCCGCCGCCCGCACCCTCTGCCGCGCGCTGATCGCCGCCGGGTTGCTGCTCCCCTTGGGAGCGATGGCCAGTCCCGCGGGCGACGCCTTGCGGCGCTTGCTGGGCGACGACTGGGTCACGCGCGACACCAGCCTGGAAGACCTGGGCATCCGCGAACCGGTGGTGCTGAGCAACAGCGATGCGCGCCAGGAGTTCTACCTGCCGGTACCCCGCGGCGTGGCGATAGCCGACGCCACGCTCGATTTCGACGCGCGCTACATCAAGGGCGAACCGGGCCGCGCCAGCATGGTGTTATGGGTGGACGGCGTGCCGCAGACGGCGCAGCGCATCGCCGACGGCGAGGGGTCGGCCACGCGCAAGCTGAACGTGGAGCAACGCGTGCGCGACACCGGCTTCGTGCGCCTGGCGGTGGACTGGCAATCGGAGATCGCGCAGCGCCAGTGCGAAAGCAACCGCGCCACCGCCAACGCCTTGATGGTGTCGCCGCGCACGCGCCTGAGCTACCGCTACGACGCCTCGGCCATCGGCAGCCTGGACGAAGCCTGGAGCACCCTGCCCGGCAAGCCCGTGCTGATGGTGGCGGGCGCCAAGCTCGACCAGCAGGCTTTCGACAGCGCCTGGCGCATGGGCGTGGCGATGGAGCGCAGCGGCAAGCGGGTCGCAGTCCGCGCCTTCCCGGCGGTGGGCGACGAGATCGACACCCGCGGCCTGCAGGCCCCGAACGGACTGGGGCAAGTGCAGGCGTTCGCAGCCCTGGCGGGCAAGGACAAGCACAAGCTGGCCAACGCCGCGGAGATCGGCGCGCTGCTGGTCATGGGCGCGCCCGCCGTCAGCGGCGACGTGGTGATCGCCGACGCCGCGCTGCGCGCCCGCTACAACGAGGCGCTGGACGCCTTGCAGGCGCAATTGGCGCAGGACGGCGACGCCGCCGAGGCCTTCCAGGTCTGGCGCCAGCGGCGCATGCCCCTGGCCGGCCAGGACCTGCCCTCCAAGGAGATCCGCCTGGCGCCGCTGGGTCGGCAGGCGGTCATCGCCGTGGCCGCCGACGCCGGCGCGCAAGGCGCGGGCGCCTTCGACACGGCTTGGCGCCGCATCCTGGTCACGCGCCAGGCGCAGGTCAAGACGGCGGAGCCGCCGCAGGCTTCGGGCGAAGATGGCATGCGCCTGACCGCGTTGGGCGGATCGTCCGCCAGCTTCGACGTGGTCGCGCGCGGCGACTGGAACGCCACGTTCGCGCTGGCCGCGGTGTCGGCGGACGGCAGCATGCCGGACGAACTGGTCATGGACCTGGCCGCCGCGCCGGGCGCGTCCGCCACCCGGCCGGTCGCCTCGGTGTTCTGGAATGGCATCCTGCTGGCCGCCAAGCAGATGGACGCCGACGGCCATCCCGAACGCCTGACGGCGCGCGTGCCCGGCTACGCCCTGGGCCTTACCAACGCGGTGCGCGTCACGTTCCAGCGCCAGCCGGTATCGGTGGATTGCAACGAAATCCCGCAAGGCTACCCCGTCAACGTGCTGCCCACCAGCTATGTGAAGCCGGGCCGCGCGCAGCCGGACGGCACCTTCGTGGGGCTGCTGCCGCTGTTGGCCGGCAGCCCCCAGTTGCTGATCCCCGACGGCTATCTGGCCGACGCGCCGGCCAGCCTGCAACGCGTCATCGGCATCGCCACGGCCAGCGGCCTGTCCGCCACGCGCGCGGCGCTGTCGCTCACGCCGGCGGGCCAGGCGGCCAAGCCCGGCGGCCCCTTCGTGGCGATGGAAGTCGCGGTGGACGGCGCCAAGCCCATGGTCAAGGTCACGGACCGCAAGCAGCTGACGGTGGACGGCAAGAGCGCGCCCTGGCTCGACGTTTCCGGCCTGGACAACCTGAGCACGGCCGAAGTGGTGCGCGCCGGCGGCCAGGACGGCCTGCTGTGGCACACGCTGGGCCAGCGCCCGGTCATGCCGCAGGCGCCCTTCGTGCTGAACCGCGGCAACATCGCCATCATCGGCGCGGCAGGGCCGCTGGCCTGGATCGACAGCGCCAATCCCGCGGCGGGCCAGCCGCCTGGGGCGGGCGCAAGCGCCTTCTTCGAATGGCGCAACTACCTGTCGTGGAGCGTCCCGGCGCTGAGCGTGGGCCTGCTGGTCCTGCTCCTGATCCTGATTGCCGCATTGCGCGTCACCCGCAGGAAGAACAAGGACAGCAAGTAACCCGGAGGCGCCATGTCCTCGCTTTACTGGCCCTACCTCATCGCCGACTACTACCGCGGCCTGGAGATCGTGACGGCGGTAGTCGGCGTCATCATCCTGCTGTCCAGCCTGGACGACCTGTTCATCGACGGCTGGTTCTGGCTGCGCGAACTGCGCCGCGGGCTGACGGTCAAGCGCCAGTATGCGCCGCTGACCGCCGAGCAGTTGCGCGCCAAGCGGGAACAGCCGCTGGCGATCATGGTGCCGGCCTGGCTGGAGTACGACGTGATCGCGCCCATGCTGGAGAACATGGTGTCGACGCTGGAATACAAGAACTACATGATCTTCGCGGGCACGTACCAGAACGACGAGCGCACCATCAAGGAAGTGGAACGCATGCGGCGGCGCTACCGCCAACTGATACGGGTGGAAGTGCCGCACGACGGGCCGACCTGCAAGGCCGACTGCCTGAACTGGATCGTGCAGGCCATCTTCGCGCAGAACGCCATGCAGCCCGAGCCCTTCGCCGGCGTGATCCTGCACGACAGCGAAGACGTGCTGCACCCGCTGGAACTCAAGTACTACAACTATCTGCTGCCGCGCATCGATTTCATCCAGTTGCCAGTCACGTCGCTGGAACGGGAGTGGCACGAGCTGGTCGCCGGCACCTACATGGACGAGTTCGCCGAATGGCACACCAAGGACCTGGTGGTGCGGGAAAGCCTGTCCAAGATGGTGCCGTCCGCCGGCGTCGGCACCTGCTTCTCGCGCCACGCGCTGGAGGTGCTGGCGGCAGAGACCAACAACCAGCCCTTCAATACCGACACGCTGACCGAGGACTACGACATCGGCGCGCGCCTGGCCCAGCGCGGCATGCGCCAGATCTTCGGCAAATTCGAGGTCGAGTACGTGACGCGCCGCCGCTCATGGTTCGGCCTGGGGCGGGAGAAGATCTCCGCCATCAGGATGCCGCTGGGCGTGCGCGAATACTTCCCCAACACCTTCCGCACCGCCTACCGGCAAAAGGCGCGCTGGACGCTGGGCATCGGCCTGCAAGGCTGGCAGCAGGTGGGGTGGACCGGCTCGCTGGCCACCAAGTATCTGCTGTTCCGCGACCGCAAGGGACTGTTCACGTCGTTCATCGCGATACTGGCCTATCTGCTGCTGGCCAACTTCTTTCTCTTCTATCTGGCCGACCGCTTTGGCTGGTGGAAGGTTTATTACCCTTCCTACTTCCGCCCCGGCGGCTGGCTGGTGACGCTGATGTGGCTGAACGCGGGGGCCCTGCTGCTGCGCGTGGTGCAGCGCGCGTATTTCGTCGGCCGCATGTACGGCTGGGAGCATGCGCTGCTGTCCATGCCGCGCATGATCGTCGGCAACTTCATCAACGCCATGGCGGCGGCGCGGGCCTGGCGCCTGTTCATCGGCCACCTGATCACCGGCAAGCGGCTGGCCTGGGACAAGACCATGCATGACTTCCCATCCACCGACCAGTTGGCGCAGCAACGCCAGCGCCTGGGCGACCTGCTGCTGTCCTGGCAAGCCATCGATCATCAGATGCTGGAGCAGGCGCTGGAGATCCAGGCGCGCGAGAAGCGGCCGCTGGGCGAAATCCTGATGGAGCGGGGCTGGCTCGACGAAAAGACGCTGCACGAAGCGCTGTCATTCCAGCAAGGCGCCCCGACGCAAACCGAACACCCCGCGGACCCGCTATCGCACAGGCCCACTCCTCCATGACCGTCCTTTCCCGTACGCTGGCTTTCAGCGCCCTGCTGTGCGTGGCCGCAGTCCCTGTAGCGGCCGCGCAACCTGCCGCCGCAGCCGAACGTCCGCTGGAAGGCGACGCCTACCAACTGGCCGACCAGGCCTACAAGCAGTACGACGCCGGCCATTACGAAACCGCCCAGATCATGGCGGAGAACGCCATCCGCCTGCGGCCCGACGTGGCTCGCCTGCGCCTGTTGCTGGTCTATGCCTTGGAAAAGCAAGGCAAACGGCAGGAGGCCGCCCGTGCGGCCGACGCGGCGATCGCCGACGGCCTGGGCACCCCGGAACTGCGGCAGGCCAAGGCCAACCTGCAGCGCCCGCCTGCCGTGGCCGCCACGCCCACACAGCCCGCGGCGCAAACGCCTGCGCAAGCTTCCGGGCAGACGCCCGTGCAGACGCCCGCCCCTGTCCGCAAGCCCGCGCCGCAAACCCCGTACCAGCGCGCCTATCCCGTGGCGGCGCGCGCCTATGCGGACTATGGACGCCAGGATTACGCCGCGGCCGCCGCAGGCGCCGAACGCGCCTTCCGCGCCGTGCCCAGGCAAGGCGAATGGGCCTTGCTGTGGGTGGAATCGCTGGGCGCGCAACAGCGCTACGAAGCCGCCAGCCAGGCCGTCGACACGGCGCTGGCGCTGGGCGCGCCCAACAAGGCGGCGCTGCAGGCGAGGCAGCAGGCCTATCAGAAGCAGATCGCCGCAAGCCAGGCGCCCGCGGCGCCGGCTCCGGGTAGCGAGGCCGCCACGGGCGCCTATGCCGCCTACGACAAGGGCGCCTACCAGGAAGCCATCACGCTGGCCCGCCAGGCCGTGGCGCAAGCGCCGGACAATGAGAGCTATGCCCAGCTGCTGACGACCGCGCTGGCCGCGGGCAACAAGGCGCAAGCCGCCGAGGCGGAAGCCCGGCTGAGCGACGCCATCGCCCGCCAGCCGGACTCGGCCCAGCTGCTTGCGCAGCGCGGCTATGCGCGCCAGCGCCTGGGCCAGCCCGCGGGCGCGGCGTCCGACTTCGCGGCCGCGCGCGCCACCGGCCAGGCGCCGCCGCGCCTGATCCTGGACCAGGCCTATGCGCAGTCGGCAATGGGCGACAACCGCGCCGCCACCGACTCGCTCAAGCAAGCCATCGACATGGACGATGCCGGCCAGTTGGGCCTCACGCCGCTGGAGCGCTACAACACGCGCAGCGGCGTCGCCGCCCTGTCGCGCGAATGGGGCGGCTCGTTCTCCGCATCCTATCGCGGCGCACGGCCGGCCAGCTCCAGCCTGGGCGGGGCCGCCATCAACACCCCTGGCGACGTGATCTTCAGCACTGCGGAAATCTTCTGGCGTCCGCCGCAACTGAACAACCGCTGGGGCATGCTCGAGGCGTACGCGCGCAGCTCCAACACGCTGTACGACAGCGGCAGCACCTACGAGTCGCGCAGGAATGTCGACCCTTGCACCGGGGAAAGCACCCCGGACGAACGCTCTAACGAAGAACGCTTCCGCAACAACAGCACCTCATCCGGCATCCCCAGCACCATCGGCGCGCTGGGCCTGCGTTATCTGCTGGCCGATACCGGCATAACTTTCGGCATCGAACGCCGCTTCTTTCTGGGATCCGCCACCCGCCAGGGCTATGCCTACCCCGAATCCAGCGCGGTGCAGTGCGCGGCGCAGCAAGCCTTCCACAACGCCTATCCCAATCTGCAGGACCAGAGCGCCGTGGCGCGCTACAAACTCAACGGCAATGCCGGGGGCTGGATGTCCTACGTCACCTACGGCTATTACCAAGGCCGCGAATTGCGCGTGGACGTACCCAGCTGGCTGACGATCGAAGGCTATGCGCAGGCCGGCTACGCCTGGGACGACAACAGCGCCCGCTATACCGCCTATTCGGTGGACTCCAAGGGCCAGCGTCAGCAGGATCTGGGCAGTTCCTCGGGCCGCCTCAAGCGCGACCAGGCCTTCCTGTCCGGCGAACTGCGCGTGGGCCGCAGCTTCCGCGCCACCAGCATCAGCGACAAGCTGGTGCTGTTTCCGTACGCGGTGGTCGGCGCGGACTGGCTGTGGCAGAAGAGCGTGGCCAAGCTGGACGACCTGCCCGGCTACGGCAGCCAGTCGGTGGTCCTGTCCGACCACGGCACTTCTTGGTCGCTGGGCGTGGGGCCGGGCTTCAACGTGCGCTACTGGTTCCGCGAAGACCACTACAACGCGCCGCGCTCTTACCTGGACTTCGGCGTCCAGTACCGTACCAGCCTGGGCGGGGGCGAGAGCGACCGCGCCAAGGGTTGGTTCATGAACATGACGCTGTCGTACTGAGCCGCTGATACACACGATTACATCGGTTCATAAGCCTATAACAATGAATCGGGCATAGTGCTCCGCGCCACGCAGGCTGAGCGATCGCCAGGCGTGCAAACCTCATCCCTCACCGCGTTGGAGATTGAATTGCCGATGTTCAAACAAGCCCGTATCGCCCTGGCCGCCGCCGCCCTGACCCTGGCCAGCGGCGCCGCCCTTGCCCAGCAGACCATGCAGGGCCAGATGCCCAACCTGGCGGCCGTGAGTGGCCAGATGCATGCCGCCGCCGAGTACTGCGGCGCCTACACGGCAGCGCAGCTCGAGCAGATGAAGCAACAACAGAAGACTGCGACCAGCGCCCAGGGCATGTCGGCGGCGGACTTCGACGCCGCTTTTTCGAAGTCCTACAGCCAAGCCAAGGTGCAACTGGGCACGTTGAGCGCGGCCGACAAGGAAAAGACCTGCGCGCAGCTCAAGGCCATGGCCGCGGCGCACCCGCGCTAACCATTCCGCGTCAGACCGCTGATCGGCCGCCTAGAGCGGCCATTCCCGCTTCAGGCGCTCGGCCTCGGGCGTAGGCCCGATCAGCCAGGGATCAGCCGCAAAGGCGACCACGCGTTGCGCGCGGTAGCGCCGCGCGATGCGCAACTGCCGGCGCACGCGCGCCGCGTCGGCGGAGCGGGCATTGAAGGTGGTGCCGTCCTGGCGTTCGGACGGCAGTTCCTCGAATAGTTCGACGATCAGGTCGAACGGCGCACGACGCGCCAGCAGCATGCGATGCAAGGGCTCCAACGCCTCATACGCCGCCATGCCGGACACGCCCACTCCGTCCTGGAGCATGGGCCTCAGCCTGACCACATCCAACAATCCGTTCCACAGGTCGGCCAGGCTCAGCGCTCCCGGCAATTTGCTGTGATACGTGGAGATGGCGGGCACGCGTCCCGTCTGTTGCGCGAGCGGATCGGACAGCTCGCGCAGCCATTGCGCCAGCCGCGCCTGGCGGCCGGGCGCGGCCCAGCTGTGCTGCTCGATCTCGTAAGGGATGTACCAGCCGCGGAAAGCGGCAAGCCCGGTTGCGTTCGACGCTTGCGCATAAGCCAGCGCCTGCGCCTGTGCGGCCTGCAGGAATGCGGCCAGCGCGGCGTCATCCGGATTGCCCAACTGTCGCCACCAGCGCTCGTCGTAGGGCAGGCCCAACTGCAGCCCCATGCCCAGGCGCTCGACCTCGTCGAAGATCAGCGCCAGCGTGGACGCGGGCAGTTGCCAGGGCTGCGCCCCGCCGCTGGCGCCCACCCACTGAATGATGATCTCGCGGAATCCCAACGCGTGCATGGCGGCGATGCGTTCGCGCCACGCCTGCGGGCTCAATTCCAGGTGGCTGGGCCAAAGCTGCCAGAAGGTGCTTTGCACCGACCAGGCCGGCGCGCAGGCGGGCAGGCTGGCGGCCAGCGCCGCCACGCCCAAGCCCTGCAACAGGCGTCGCCGGCCGGTGGAAGCAGGCGCAGACGCCTGCATGGGCTGCCTGGCGATAGGATTTACCCGGCGCGGTTGCCGAAGATGCCCGACAGGGACGCCAGCAGGTCGGCAGGGTTGAATTGCTGTTCGCCCTGGACCTCGCCGTTGGGCGTGGCCTTGTCCACCAGCTGCGGCAGCAGCGAGGACAGCGAACCCAGCACGGAGTCCGTGTCCTGACCGGTCTTGGCGGCCAGTTCGTTGACGACGCCGGGATCCAGCACGGAACCGAGCTGATCGGCGCTGACCGGCATGTTCTGGCCGGTGCCCACCCATGACGCCACGATCTCGCTCAAGCCGCCCTTCTGGAAGCTGGCGATCAGGCCGGTCAGGCCGCCCGGGTACTTGTTCAGTTGCTCGATCAACGCGGGCAGCAGCGAAGCCGAGCCCCCTTGCTGACCGCCGCCGGCCATCGAGGCCAAGGTATCCAATAGGCTCATCATCGTGCTCCTGAAAAAACGGAGATCCAGTATAGGCCCATGCCTGCCGCCCCGCCTGTCATCCGATGGATGACACCCGGCATCTTTACAAAGCTTGTCGATTGCATCCCGTCAGTCGACGGCCTTTCCCTCTTGCAAGGCCTGCAGCGACTTCAGGCCGGCGCGGCCGTCCGGCCGCAGGCCCAGTTCGCGCTGCACCGTCTGCAGGGCCTGCCGGGTGCGGGCGCCGATCATGCCATCGGGTTCGCCGATCTCATAGCCGCGAGCAATCAACAGCCGTTGCAATTCCCGCCGCTGCGCCCGCGACAGGCCTGGATCGTCGGTTGGCCAGGCTTGCACCAGCGGGCCGCCGCCGCGCAGCCTGTCGGACAGGTGGGCGATGGCCAGCGCGTAGCTTTCGGCTGCGTTGTAGGAATACAGGGCGTCGAAATTGCGCGTGACCAGGAAGGCAGGACCTTTGCTGCCCGCCGGCAGCAGCAGCCCCGCCGGCGTGTCGCCCGCGGGCAGCGGCTGGCCGGCGGCGCGCGTCACGCCGCGCCCCGCCCAGTACGACATCGCGCGCTTGTTCTTGCGGCCCGCGCCTGAAGTGTCCAGACCCGCCGGCAGGCGGACTTCATAGCCCCATTGCAGCGCGCTGTTCCAACCCGCGCGCTTGAGGAAATTGGCTGTCGATGCCAGCGCGTCCGGCACGCTGTCGACCAGGTCGCGGCGGCCGTCGCCGTCGAAGTCCACCGCCAGCCGCAAGTACGTCGAGGGCATGAACTGGGTCTGGCCGAAAGCGCCCGCCCAGGAGCCCGTCAGGCGTTCGGGCGCGATGTGCTCGTCCTGGATGATCTTCAGCGTGGCAAAGAATTCGCCGCGGAAATATGCCTGGCGCCGGCCGAAGCAGGACAGCGTGGACAGCGACGTCAGCAGGGGCCGGCCGCCCAGTGTGCGGCCGTAGTTGCTTTCCACGCCCCACACCGCGGCGATGGTGGCTGCGTCCACACCGTAGCGCGACGCGGCGCGGTCCAGGTCAGACTGCCAGCGCGCCATGCCGGCCCGGCCGTCGGCCACGCGCTCATCGTCGACCAGGGCCGCCATGTAGTCCCAGATAGGCGTCTTGAATTCCGGCTGGGCGTCCAGCAGATCCAGCACTGTCATGTCCGGTGCAAGCCCGGCGGTCTGGGTGTCGAACGTGGCGCCGGACACGCCGGCCTTGAGCGCCGCGCCGCGCAATTGCGCGAGGCAGGCCGCGAACGCGTCGGCGGCCGACGCCGCGGGCGCCAGCGAAATGAGGGCGCCGCCGGCCAGGGCGCAGGCCAGCGCGCGCAGCGGGCGGGCCCGCAGCGTCTTGAAGAAGTCGTGGTTGTTCATGTCGTCCAGTCAGCCGGCCTGCAGCGCGGCAAGCTCGGCGTCGTCGAAGCCGGCGGCGCGGCGCGCCTCCAGGTTGAAGGGACCGCGCAGCCGGGGCGCGTCATAGCGTTGCGCCAGTTCGGCATAACAGGACACGGGATCCTTGCCCGCCTGCGCGCACAGCTGCTTGTACCAATGATTACCGATGGCCACGTGGCCGATCTCGTCGGCCAGGATGATGTCGACGATGGCAGCGCTTTCCGCATCGCCCGCTCCCGCCAGCTTGGCACGGATCGCGGGGGAAGCATCCAGGCCGCGCGCCTCCAGCGTGCGCGGCACCAGCGCCAGGCGGGCCAGCAGATCGTCTTGCGTGCGCTGCGCCATGTCCCACAGCCCGTTGTGGGCGGGGAAGTCGCCATAGGCGTAGCCCATGGCGGCCAGACGCTGCCTGAGCAGATCGAAGTGATAGGCCTCTTCGCGCGCCACGCGCAGCCAGTCGCGGTAGAAGGCTGCCGGCATGCCAGCAAAGCGCCACATGATATCCAGAGCCAGGTTGATGGCATTGAATTCGATGTGCGCCAGCGCGTGCAGCAGCGCCGCGCGCCCTTCCTCGGTGGCCATGGAACGCTGCTTGACCTGGGCGGGGACCACCAGCTCAGGCCGCGCCGGGCGGCCCGGCAGTTCCGCCGTGGGCGTGTAGGCCTGCTCGCAGTCCAGCACCGTCTCATCCGACATGGCGCGCACTGCCGCCAGCTTGTCCTGCCAGGCCGTGGCGGCCAGGGCCGCCAGCGCCTGCCCACGCAGGCAATCCTGGCGATGCCCGGCCGCGTCGGGCGTCGTGTTGCTATCCATATGCTTCTCTGTGCCGGGCGGCCTCGCGCCCGCCCGAAATCCCTTGAAAGCGCCGTGGCCGCAGGCCTCGCGCATACACGGAGACTTTATCATTCACCCATGGATTCCCTGCGCCTGACCATAGAGACCGACCTGTCCCGCATCGACGCCCAGCAATGGGACGCGCTGGCGGGCGACCAGCCCTTTCTGCGCCATGCATTCCTGCGCGCGCTGCACGAGACCGGCTGCGCCGCGCCCCAGACCGGATGGGCGCCACATTACCTGGCGCTGTGGCGCGACGATGCGCTGGCGGCTGCTGCGCCGCTCTACCTGAAATCCCATTCGCGCGGCGAATATGTATTCGACTACGCCTGGGCCGACGCCTTCCAGCGCCACGGGCTGCGCTACTACCCCAAGCTGCTGTCGGCCATTCCCTTCACGCCGGTCACCGGCCCCAGGTTGCTGGCCGGCAACGATGAGGATCGCGCCACGCTGGTGCGCGGGCTGGTCGCCTTCGCCGAAGAGATCAAGGTGTCTTCGCTGCACCTGCTGTTCCCCGCCGAGGCCGACATGCGCGCGCTGCGCGAGGCCGGCTTCATGATCCGCGAAAGCGTGCAGTTCCACTGGACCAATCCGGGCTACGCGGACTTCGACGCCTTTCTGGCCACGATGAGCCACGACAAGCGCAAGAAGATCCGCCAGGACCGCAAGAAGGTCGCGGCCGCCGGGCTGTCGTACCGCTGGCTGCGCGGGGCCGAGATCGGCGCGGTCGAGCTGGACTTCTTCTACGAATGCTATTGCCGCACCTACTTCAGCCATGGCAATCCACCCTACCTGAGCCACGAATTCTTCCGCCGCGCGTATCGCGAACAGGCCGGTGCCTTCGTGCTGATCCTGGCAGAGCGCGACGGCCAGCCGGTGGCGGCCGCGCTCAACCTGGCGGGCGGCGACGCGCTGTATGGGCGCTACTGGGGCGCGACCGAATACGTGCCGGGGCTGCACTTCGAGACCTGCTACATGCAGTCCATCGCCTATTGCATTGCCCACGGCATCGCGCGCTTCGAGGGCGGCGCGCAAGGCGAACACAAGATGGCGCGCGGGCTGCTGCCCACGCCCACCTGGTCGGCGCACTGGGTCGCGCACCCCGGTTTCGCGGACGCGATCCAGAACTTCCTGGACGAGGAAACCGCCGCGGTGGCGAACTATCTGGGAGAGCTGGAAACGCACTCCCCGTTCAAGCGGCCGCGGGAAGGCTGAGGGTTAGAGGAAGCGGTCCAGCAGCTTGCGGCTGTGCTTGTCCAGCGACTGGATGTCGCGCACCAGATAGAAGATGCCGTGGCTGTCGGCGATCAACAGGGTCTGCGGACTCAGGCGGCGGATGTCCTCTTCGCCGCGCAGCGTGAACGAGGTGGGGCCGCGGTCGGTATCGACCTGCCAGGTGCTGGGGGTGGCGAAAGTGGAGACGCTGGCCAGCTTGCGGATCTCGGGCATGAATTCCCGGCTTGCCAGTTCTTCCTCGATCAACTCGCGCTGCGGAGCCGGCACATCGGACAGGTGCTCGATCCAGAGCAATTCGCGCCCGTCCACTGTCACGAGCGACAGGCCGCGGCCCGGTTCGCTGATGGGAAAGGCGCGCACGGGCAGCACGCCCTCGTGGTTCTGGCCATCGGCGGACTGGAACTCCAGGCGCCCGAAGGCATTGCGGCGCAGCTGAAAAGACGGCAAGGTCATGACGATAATTCCGGTTCCGCGTCAGGCCACGGCGGCCATGTCTTCGCTGCCCGACGCCTGCGCGTCGGCCTCGGCCTGGCGCGCCTGCGCCTGGTACAGGCGGTAGTAGGCGCCCTCGCGGGCCATCAGTTCTTCGTGCGGGCCCTGCTCCACGATCTGGCCGCGGTCCAGCACCACCAGGCGGTCCGCCTTGCGCAGCGTGCTCAGACGGTGGGCGATGGCGATCGTGGTGCGGCCACGCACCAGGTTGTCCAGCGCCTTCTGGATTTCCTTTTCGGTGGTGGTGTCCACCGACGAGGTGGCTTCGTCCAGAATCAGGATGCGCGGATCGATCAGCAGCGCGCGGGCGATCGAGATGCGCTGGCGTTCGCCGCCGGACAAGGCCTGGCCACGTTCGCCGACCAGCGAGTCGTAGCCGTGCGGCAGCCGCAGGATGAATTCATGCGCATGCGCGGCGCGCGCCGCAGCCACGATTTCGTCACGGGTGGCGTCCGGCTTGCCGTAGGCAATGTTCTCGGCGATGGTGCCGAAGAACAGGAACGGCTCCTGCAGCACCAACCCGATGTTGCGGCGGTAGTCCGCCACGCGCACCGAACGGATATCGGCGCCGTCCACCAGCACCGCCCCTTCGGATACGTCGTAGAAGCGGCAGATCAGGTTGATCAGCGTGCTCTTGCCCGAGCCGCTGTGGCCCACCAGGCCGATCATCTCGCCCGGCGCGATGTTCAGGTTCAAGCCGCGGATGACCTGGCGGTTGCCGTAGCGGAAGCCCACGTCGCGCAACTCGATGCGGCCGTTGATGTGCGGCAGCTTGGCGGGATTCTGCGGTTCCGGCACGCTGGAGACATGGTCCAGGATGTCGAAGATGCGCTTGGCGCCAGCGGCCGCTTTCTGCGTGACCGAGACGATGCGGCTCATCGAATCCAGACGCATGTAGAAGCGCCCGATATAGGCCAGGAAGGCGGCCAGCACGCCAACGGTGATCTGCTTCTGCGACACCTGCCAGATGCCGAAGATCCACACCACCAGCAGGCCCACTTCGGTCAGCAGCGTGACAGTGGGCGAGAACAGCGACCAGGTGGTGTTCACGCGGTCGTTGACTTCCAGGTTGCGGTTGTTGGCTTCACGAAAGCGCGCGACTTCGCGCTTTTCCTGCGCGAAAGCCTTGACCACGCGGATGCCCGGAATGGTATCGGCCAGGACGTTCGTGATCTCCGACCAGATGCGATCGACCTTTTCGAAGCCATGGCGCAGGCGGTCGCGCACCGCGTGGATCATCCAGATAATGAACGGCAGCGGCACCAGCGTGACCAGCGCCAGCCACGGGTTGATGGACACCAGGATGACCGCGGTCATGCAGATCATCAGGATGTCGTTGGCGAAGTCCAGCAAGTGCAGCGACAGGAACACGCAGATGCGGTCGGTTTCGCTGCCGATGCGGGAAATCAGATCCCCGGTGCGCTTGCCGCCGAAATACTCCAGCGACAACTGCTGCAGGTGCTCATAGGTGGTGGTGCGCAGGTCCGCGCCGATGCGCTCGCTGACCCAGGCCAGGATATAGGTCCGGGCCCAGCCCAGCCCCCAGGCCAGGAAAGCCGAGGCCAGCAGCCCGCCCAGATAGAGGCGGACCTTGTCGTAATCGATGGGCGCGCCGTTCTGGAACGGAATCAGCACGTCGTCCATCAGCGGCATGGTCAGGTACGGCGGCACCAGGGTGGCGGCGGTGCCCAGCAGGGTCAGCACGAAACCCGCCAGCAGCGGCCCGCGGTAAGGGCGGGCGAAACGCCACAGTCGCAGCAGCGCCCAAGTGGTGGATGGCGCTGCCTGTTCCTGGTTGCAGGTCGGGCATTCTTCCTCGCCCGCCGGGATGACGTTATTACAGACGGTGCAGGTACGCTCCGCCAGATCCTCGTCCTGATGGCCGGACAAACGGATGGCCTGCTGTGTTTCGAACTGCGCCAGCAGCCGCAACGCGGCCGGATTGCGCGCCAGCGTGAAACGCCACGCGCCCAGGCGGGAGCCGTCGTCGTGCAATTCCAGCAGCGCGGCGCCAGCGTGGTCGGTGAGGCTCAGTTTTAATTGGGGGCCATATGCCCAGGATTCCCAGCGCGGTTCGTCGGGATGGCGCGCCAACAGCCGGCGGTCGGTGGCGGCGATAAGCCCCGGACGGAACTTCAGGCGCTGATCCAGGTCTATTTCAACCCAGGCCAACAAGGTTTCGCCGTCCGCCAGTTCGGCGCTGATTTCATCGCGCCAGCGGGCAGGAAAGGCTTCGGCAAGGCCGGAAAGCAGGTTTGGTTTTTTCATTGGTACGCATGCCGGGCCAGGACTCTGCCCTACTAGGCGGCAACCGGTTCGCAACCAGGACTGGCGGCAAACGTGTCCCTTCCTTACAACATAACGATTTCACGCCTTGAAGGCGTCGTATAGTAGCAGCCGATTTTTCTAATTAGGAATATCTGGGATCCCCCACTCGTTGGCATTATTCTAAAGGCGCAACCCCAATAAATTCGCGGTCTTGCATAGGGGCGTCCGCGCGTGCCAACCTGCTTCTCTCGTAAATTAAAACATGAAAAAGAAAGACATTGAATTTCTCGATGTCGTGGCTTTGCGCGGCCCGAACATTTGGACGTACCGTCCGGTACTCGAAGCGTGGGTGGATATCGGT
This sequence comes from Achromobacter sp. ACM04, assembly GCF_014851465.1. Lineage (NCBI taxonomy): Bacteria > Pseudomonadati > Pseudomonadota > Betaproteobacteria > Burkholderiales > Alcaligenaceae > Achromobacter > Achromobacter sp. ACM04. The sequence goes on along the minus strand of NZ_JACUZS010000003.1, from coordinate 819,761 downwards.
GAACTGGAGGATTATCCCTCCAACACCATTCCCGGCTTTTACGAACGCCTGACGGAATGGCTGCCGACGCTGATCGAGCACCGCTGCAGTCCGGGAGTCCGGGGCGGTTTCCTGTCGCGCCTGAAAGAAGGCACCTGGCCCGGCCACATACTTGAACATGTCACCCTGGAACTGCAGAACCTGGCCGGCTTGCGCGGCGGTTTCGGCAAGGCCCGGGAAACCTCCACCCGCGGCGTCTACAAGGTCGTCGTGCGCGCCTGGCAGGAACAGGTCACCCGCACCGCCCTGAACGAAGCCCGCGACCTGGTCATGGCCGGCATCGAAGACCGCCCCTTCGACGTGCCCGCCGCCATCGCCAAGCTGCGCAGCCTGATCGACAAGCACTGTCTCGGCCCCAGCACCGCCTGCATCGTGGATGCCGCCGACGACCGCGACATTCCCTACATCCGCCTGTTCGAGGGCAACCTCGTGCAGTTCGGCTACGGCTCGGCCCAGCGCCGCATCTGGACTGCCGAGACCGACCGCACCAGCGCCATCGCCGAAGGCATTTCGCGCGACAAGGACCTGACCAAGGAACTGCTGTCGACCTGCGGCGTGCCCGTGCCCGAAGGCCGCCTCGTACGCAGCGAGGACGACGCCTGGGAAGCTGCCGAGGACATCGGCCTGCCGGTGGTCGTGAAGCCCTATGACGGCAACCACGGCCGCGGCGTGTTCACCAATCTGACGACGCGCGAGGAAGTGGTGTCGGCCTACCGCGTGGCCGTGGACGAAGGCAGCGGCGTCATCGTCGAACGCTTCGTGCTGGGCAACGAACACCGCCTGCTGGTCGTGGGGGACCGCATGGTGGCCGCCGCCGCCGGCGAACCGGCCTGGGTGACGGGCGACGGCAAGTCCACCATCACCGAACTCATCGACAGCCAGATCAATACCGACCCGCGCCGCGGCCGCACCGAGAACCACCCGCTGAACCCGGTGCGCCTCGATTCCGCCGCGCGGCTGGAAATCGCCCGCCAGGGCCTGTCGGAAGACAGCGTTCCGCCCGAAGGCCAGCGCGTGCTGGTGCAACGCAGCGGCAACGTCGCCTTCGACGTCACCGACCGTGTGCATCCCAGCATCGCCGCCACCGTGACTCTGGCCGCGCGCATCGTCGGCCTGGACATCGCCGGTGTGGACCTGGTGGCCGAGGACATCTCGCGCCCGCTGGAAGAACAGCGCGGCGCCATCGTCGAAGTCAACGCCGGCCCCGGCCTGCTGATGCATCTGAAGCCTGCCGACGGCACGCCCCGTCCGGTCGGCCGCGCCATCGTCGACCACCTGTTCCCTGAAGGCGATGCGGGCCGCATCCCCATCGTCGGCGTTACCGGCACCAACGGCAAAACCGTGGTGGCGCGCCTGGTGGCCCGCCTGCTGAGCCTGTCCGGCAAGCGCACCGGCCTGGCCTGCAGTGAAGGCCTGTACCTGGACCGCCGCCTGGTGCAAAAGGGCGACCGCGCCGATTTCGCTTCCGGTACGCGCCTGCTGATGAACCGCAACGTGGATGCCGCCGTCATCGAGAACGACAGCGGCGTGATCCTGGGCCAAGGCCTGGCCTACGACCGCTGCCAGGTTGGCGTGGTCACCAACATCGACGACGCCGACCACCTGGGCGACTTCGACATCAATGAAACGGAGCGCATGTTCAACGTGTTCCGCACGCAGGTGGACGTGGTGCTGCCCGGCGGCTCCACCGTGCTGAACGCGCGCGATCCGCGCGTGGTGGAAATGGCCGAGCTCTCCGACGGCGCCGTGATCTTCTTCGGCATCGATCCCGCCCTGCCCGCCATCGTCGCTCACCTGCAACAAGACGGCCGCGCCGTGTTCGTGCGCGACGGCGGCATCGTGCTGGCGCATGGCACCCGCGAGGAGCGCCTGGCCACGGTGGCCTCGATCCCGCTGACCCATGGCGGCCGCGTGGCCTTCCAGGTCGAGAACGTGCTGGCCGCGGTGGGCGCGGCCTGGGCGCTGGACATACCCGTGGAGCTGATCCGCGCCGGCATCGAGACCTTCGACATCGACCAGGCCGACGCTCCCTGGCAGTTCACGCTGTTCGAACGCAACGGCAGCACCGTGGTGGTCGACGACGTGCACAACGCCTCGGCGTTGCGCCCCCTGATCGCCGCCATCGACCAGTTCCCGTCGACCACGCGCGCCGCCGTCTACTCGGCCGGCGCCGACCGCCGCGACGCGGACCTGATCGAACAGGGCAAGCTGCTGGGCGACGCCTTCGACCGCGTGGTGCTCTACGACGACCTGACCGTGCGCAGCAAGCGTCCCGAAGGCGAGGCGCGCGCGCTGTTGCGCCAGGGCCTGGCGCAAGGCTCCCGCGTCAAGGACATCCAGGACGAACCCGACCACGGCAAGGCCATCCAGAGCCAGCTCGACGCCATCGCCGCAGGCGACTTCGTCCTGCTGCAGTCCGACGAAGCCTTCTCCGGTCCCACCATCGACCTGGTCCGCCGCTGGATTCAGCAATACTGACAATATCTGCGCGCGCCCTCGCACTAGCGCGGGCGCGCGTGAGCTAGACAGGAATACCTGCCATGGAAGTTTCCCGTATCCGAGCACTGCGCGGCCCCAATCTGTGGAGCAAGAACACCGCGATCGAGGCCATCGTTTCCTGCGCCGACGCCGAATGCTCCATCGACAACCTGCCTGATTTCGAAGCGCGCCTGCGCGCGCGCCTGCCGCAGACCGGGCTGCTGCGTCCGGAAGGCCATCAGGGCGCGGTCTCCATCGCGCACGTGCTGCAGATCGTGGCCCTGACGATGCAGGCTCATGCCGGCTGCCCCGTCACGTTCGGCCGCACCGCCTCCACCATCGAGCCTGGCGTGTTCCAGGTGGTGGTCGAGTACAGCGAGGAAGAAGTCGGCAAGCTGGCGATGGAACTGGCGCAAGTGCTGGTGCGCGCCGCGCTGGACGACACCCCCTTCGATCTCGCCGACGCCTTGAAGCGCCTGCGCGAACTGGACGAAGACGTGCGCCTGGGGCCCAGCACCGGCTCCATCGTCAATGCCGCCACCGCCCGCAACATCCCCTACCGCCGCCTGACCCAGGGCAGCATGGTGCAGTTCGGCTGGGGCAGCAAGCAGCGCCGCATCCAGGCCGCCGAAACCGACCTGACCAGCGCCATCTCCGAGTCAATCGCGCAGGACAAGGACCTGACCAAGATGCTGCTGGACGCCGCCGGCGTGCCGGTGCCCATGGGCCGTTCAGTGACCACCGCCGAGGAAGCCTGGGCCGCCGCCGAGGAACTGGGCGGCCCGGTCGTGGTCAAGCCGCGCGACGGTAGCCAGGGCCGCGGCGTCGCCGTCAACATCGAATCCCGCGAGCGCGTGATCCAGGCCTTTGAAGTGGCCGAGGAAATCAGCTCCGAGGTCATCGTCGAGCGCTACATCCCCGGCCACGACTTCCGCCTGCTGGTGGTCGGCGGCGCACTGGTCGCGGCCTCGCGCCGCGACCCGCCGCAGGTCACGGGCGACGGGGTGCAGACCATCCGCCAACTGGTGGACCAGGTCAACGCCGACCCGCTGCGCGGCGACGGCCACGCGACCTCGCTGACCAAGATCCGCTTCGACGACATTGCCCTGGCGACTCTCAAGAAGCAGGGTTTCGAGGCCGACTCCGTGCCGCCGTCCGGCACCCTGATCTTCCTGCGCAACAACGCCAACCTGAGCACCGGCGGCTCGGCCACCGACGTGACCGACGAAGTGCATCCGGAAATGGCCGCGCGCGCGGTGTCGGCGGCCCGCATGATCGGGCTGGACATCTGCGGTGTGGACGTGGTCGCCGAAAGCGTGCTCTACCCGCTTGAAGACCAGAACGGCGGCGTGGTGGAAGTGAACGCCGCCCCCGGCCTGCGCATGCACTTGAATCCGTCCTTCGGCAAGGGCCGCGCCGTGGGCGAGGCCATCATCGCCAACATGTACGCGGACGGCGACGACGGCCGCATCCCGGTCGTGGCCGTGGCCGGCACCAACGGCAAGACCACCACCGTGCGCCTGACCGCCCACATCCTGGGCGTCGCCGGCAACCGCGTCGGCATGACGAATTCCGACGGCGTCTACGTCGACAACCTGCGCATCGACACCGGCGATTGCAGCGGCCCGCGCAGCGCCCGCAGCGTGCTCATGCACCCGGACGTCGACGCGGCCGTGTTCGAAACCGCGCGCGGCGGCATCCTGCGCGAAGGCCTGGCCTTCGACCGCTGCAACGTGGCCATCGTCACCAACATCGGCATGGGCGACCACCTGGGCCTGGGCTACATCAGCACGGTCGAGGACCTGGCCGTGGTCAAGCGCGTGATCGTGCAGCACGTGCACCCCAGCGGCACCGCGGTGCTGAACGCGGCCGATCCCATCGTGGCTGAAATGGCGGCGAGCTGCCCGGGTTCCATCACCTACTTCGCCGAAGACCGCAATCATCCCGTGCTGGCCACGCATCGCGCGCAAGGCCTGCGCTGCGTGTACCGCGACGGCGACTCCATCGTCACCGCGCAGGGCGGCGAAGAAACCCGTTACCCGCTGGCCGCCATTCCGCTCACGCGCAACGGCACGATCACCTTCCAGGTGGAAAACGCCATGGCGTCAATCGCCGCGGCCTGGGCGCTGGGTCTGGACACGGACATCATTCGCCGCGGCCTGGCCAGCTTCGTCAACGACGCCCAGACAGCGCCCGGACGCTTCAACGTGTTCGACTACCGCGGCGCCACGGTGATCGCCGACTACGGCCACAATCCCGATGCCATCCTGGCCCTGGTGCGCGCGGTGGACGCCATGCCGGCCAAGCGCCGTTCCGTGGTCATCAGCGGCGCGGGCGACCGGCGCGACGAAGACATCCGGATGCAGACCGAGATCCTCGGCGAAGCCTTCGACGACGTGCTGCTTTACCAGGACCAATGCCAGCGCGGCCGCGCCGACGGCGAAGTGTTGGCCCTGCTGCAACAAGGCCTGGCCAACGCCACGCGCAGCAAGCACGTCGAAGAGATCCACGGCGAGTTTCTCGCCATCGACACTGCGCTGGCGCGCCTGGGCGCAGGCGACCTGTGCCTGATCCTGGTCGACCAGGTCGAAGAGGCGCTGGATCACATCGCGCGCCGCATCGCGCAAGCCTGAGCCGTACGCGGTTCCTGAAGTGCAAACGGGGCGCCCAAGGGCGCCCCGTTTGCTTCGGCGCGCGCCGATCAGCTGCTGGACGACACCACAGGCGCAGCGGCCTGATAACGGTCCGTCACGTGCGTGCATCCGAGCGCGGCCATCGCGGCCAGCGTCAGCAAGATAGCGCGGCAAAGTCGTTGCGTCATGCGAGTTCCTCTTTCCATATTCTGTGGCCGAACCTGCTTGCGGGTTCCGCGGACACTATACCGGCGCGCGCGTCGGCAAGCCAAGCGCGCATGCCCGCATCCAGACTTGCAGATCCAGTTACCAGCCTCCCTCAAAAGGGGACAAGACATTGCCGGAATGTAACTGCGGCACCTAGTGCGCCTGCAATCTCCTCCCGCCGGAAACCAGGCCATTTTGCCGCCGCCAGGCCGTTACATTTGCCCACAGCCAGGTTTGACGGCCATGCCGCAGGCTCGTACGGTAAGTACATGGCCTGCACGGCAACTTCTTGAACCGGCAGGCCCTAGCTGATCAGTGTCCCACTCAACCGCGACAACCCGGTTTACAGGCCGCAAACCGGATGCCGCTAGCAACAGGAGAGGTCACCATGAACAACGACATCATCGCTGGCAAATGGAAGCAACTGACGGGCAAGGCCAAGGCCGCCTGGGGTGAGCTCACCGACGACGAGCTGACCCGCACCGAAGGCAACGCCGAACGTCTGGCGGGCCTGATCCAGGAGCGTTATGGCAAGACCAAGGAACAAGCTGAAAAAGAAGTCCGCGACTTCTTCGACCGCAATCCTTGATCCGATAAACCACCAGGAGAAGCTGACATGTTGCACTACGCCGTAGTTTTCTTCGTCATCGCCATCATCGCGGCTGTCCTGGGCTTCGGCGGCATCGCCGCCGGCGCTGCCGGCATCGCCAAGATCCTGTTCTTCGTCTTCCTGGTACTGGCGCTGCTGTCCATCCTCGGCGGCGCTTTCCGCAAAAAATAGAAATCGGACCCAAGACACCACACAATCCTCGCGTCCCGACGCGCTGAACCACTAACAAGGAGCATGACTATGGAATTCCGCAAGCTGATCGCCGCCGCTGCACTGGGCACGGGCGCCGTCTTCACTTCCATGGCTTTTGCCGCCGATGACGGCAAGCCGAAACAGTCCGTGGGTGAGTACGCGTCCGACGCCACCGTGACCACCAAGGTCAAGGCTGCCATCGTGGCCGACAAGCAGCTGAGCGCGCTGGACATCGCCGTGGAGACCAATGCGGGCGTCACCAAACTGACGGGTACCGTCGGCACCGCAGCCGAAGCCGATCATGCCGCCACCGTGGCGCGCGGCGTCGAAGGCGTCAAGCAGGTGATGAACAACATCAAGGTCGACCCGGCCAAGAACAAGAAGTAAGCCCGACTTGGCCGCTTCGGCCCGGTCTTGAAAACAAGGCGGCGCCTGTGTCCGACACAGGCGCCGCCTTGCTTTTGCGCCGCGTCCCGCGCGGCGGTCCTGATCAGACGTCCACTACGCCCCGGCCTATCTCCAGGGCGCGTCCGCCCACCCGGATCCGGCCATCGGCCTGGACGTCCAGCAACAACCGGCAGGGCCTGCCCATCTGGTCGCCCTGCTCCACCAGGATGCTGGCGGGCAAGGGTCGCTTTTGATGCAAAAGCCAGCCGCCCAGATTGGCGCAGGCCGAACCCGTGCCGGCGTCTTCGTTCACGCCGCCGCCCGCCTTGGCGTAGAAATAGCGCGCCACCACCACCTGGCGCCCATCCTGCTGGCGGCTGTCGTCGAAAGCGTAGGCATACATGACCTTGCGGCCCAGGCTGTTGGCCTGCCAACGGTCCAGCCGCGAGGCATCGGGCGCAACGCGGCGTACCGCGTCCACGCTGGCCAGCGGCACCAGCAGTTGATCGGCGCCGGTGTCCAGCCAGATCGGATCGTCCAGCAGATCGCTCGCATCCAGACCCAGCAGGCTGGCGATTTCGCCTCGCTCCAGCTCGGGCGCGGCGGTGCGCACGCCATCCGGGCACGGCGCGGTAAAGGTCCAGGCATCGCCGCGCGCCGTCACCGGCACCACGCCGGCAGCGAACTCCAGGGTCAATGCATCGCCCGTCTGCCGCAAGTCACGCACGACCTGCGAGGTGCCTATGGTGGGATGGCCCGCGAACTTCATCTCGAAGCCCGGCGTGAAGATGCGCACGCGCGCTGCCGCCTTGTCGGAGGGCAGGATGAAGGTCGTTTCGGACAGATTGAATTGCGCCGCCAGATTCAGCATGGTGGCGTCGTCCATGCCGCGCGCGTCTTCGAACACGCAGAGCTGGTTGCCGCTGAAGGTGGAGGAAGCGAAAACGTTGAGCAGGCGGAAAGCGTAGGTGGCCATGGCGGTAGCGATAGTTGAAAACATTGCGCCGGCTTGAGCCGGCGCGTTCCCTACTTTATCGCAAGCCTCGGGCCCGGACTACCAGACCGCAAAGAACAACACCCATGCCAGGCAGAACGGCGCCAGGCCGGCTGCCAGCACCAGCCAGGCCAGCCCCTTGCGCCAACCGCTTGCCGCGCGCGGCTTGAGCAGGCGCGCATACAGGCGCAGCGTCCACAGCACCGCCAGGCTCAGCAGCGTGAACCGCACCGGCGCGGCCCAGGCGGCCTGCATCCCTTCGTGCTTGAGCAGATTTACGGTGGTGGCCGACAGGCCCAGGAACACGCCGATGCCGGCGGAAGGAATCAGGGCCTGCGCCAGTTTGTGCAGGCCAGGACGGCCCCAGCGCGTCGCGGGTTCGCCTTCCACAGGCGCGGCGGGCGCCAGGCGGTCGGCGATCCACAACGACAGGAAGGAAGCGCCGCCGACACAGATCGTGGCGCCGACGACGAACATCAGGATGCCGGCGCCGTCCAGCCACGAGAAGCTGTCGTTCACTTCCGGGTAATGCGTCAGGATGAACCAGGGCGCGTTGTCCAGCAGCGGCCACATGATGTCGTGTTCGACCAGCCAGGTCGCGGCCCACTGCTTGGCGGTCACGTACCAGGGGCTGGCGCTCCAGAGGAAGGCGCCGATCGCGATGCCCATCAGGCCGAAGCACAGCAGCGCCGTCTGCCATGGATCGCCATGGGTGACATGCACGATTTCTTCTTCGGGCGAACGCGGCGTCAGTTCGATCGCACCGCGATAGCCGCTGCAGCGTCCGCAGACATGGCAGTCGCCCGCGCCCTTCATGTGGCGCAGCGGTACCAGCGGCGCACAGTTGATGGGCTCGATGCGGATGACAGGATGACGCCACTTCTCTTCGTCGACCTTGAAGTGCCAGGGAGCCAGCTTGGCCAACAGGTTGAAGACGCCGTTGACCGGGCACAGGTACTTGCACCACACGCGCTTGCTGCGGCCGTAGCGCCAGCCGACGATCATGGCCGCCACCGTGGACCCGCCCAACACCGCCAGCACCGCCAGCGGATATTGGTAGACGCTGACCAGTTGCCCGTAGACGGTCGTCAACGCGAACGCGACGAAAGGCCAGCCGCCCCAACGCATCCATTTCGGAATCGCATGGCCCTGGCCGCGCTCGCTGGCCCATTCGGTCAGCATGCCCTCGGGACAGAGCCAGCCGCACCAGGCCCGGCCCAGGATGGGCATGGAAATCAGCACGAACGGCCACCACACGCCCCAGAACGCGAACTGAGCGACGATGGTCAGATTGTTGAAGACCGAGGCCGCGTTGTCCGGCAAGGGCAGGATCGCGGGCACGATCAAAAGGAACGCGTATATCGCAACAATGCCCCACTGCAGCTTGCGCAACAGCGGGGCATGGTCACGGAGAAAGTCGGCGATACGGGAGGTCGCCCTCCCGAGTGCAGCTGCCATGGTCAAACCTTCAAATATTCAGTCCGGCAACAGTCGGGTTCAGGTGGCGCTGCGGGCGGCGGTGGCAGCGCCTGCCGGCTTGCTCCCCACCCAGCGCAGCAGCGCCCACACAATGATCCAGTAAGCCACCCACAACAGCACCGAGATCAACGCAGGCAGCGCGCGGTAGCCGGCGAAGTCGGCCAGGACCTTGCCCACGCCGGTGCTGTCGCTCAAGAGCCACGAGCTGTCCCAGACCGGATCCACGATGGTCGGCAGCACGTCCAGCGAAATCAGGTGATCCAGGCCGCCCACCAGCAGCGAGCCGGCCAACAGCAGCAACAGGATTTCGGTCACGCGGAAGAAGCGGCGCCAGGTGATGAGCTTGCCGCCCAATTGCAACAGCCAGAACGTCAGCAACGCCACCACAAAACCGGCCACGCCAGCCAGCGCCAGCATCAGCATGTCGCTGCCTCCCTCGCCCGCCGACACGGTGCCGTACAGGAACACCACGGTTTCGCTGCCTTCGCGCGCCACGGCAATGGCCACCAGCACGAACAGGCCCCACCAGTTGTCGCTGGCGACGGAAGCGCGGGCCCCGCCTTCGAGTTCGCCCTTGAGCGTGCGGCCGTGCTTCTTCATCCACACGACCATCTGCACCACCAGCGCGCACGCGGCCAGCGACATGATGGCCTGGAACCATTCCTGGCCTTCGTCGCTGAGCCAGGAGGAGACGCCCAGCAGCACCAGCGCCAGGGCCACGGCCAGCGCCAGGCCTGCCGCTACGCCACCCCACAGGTAGTTCAGGCCGCGTTTGCCCTCCGGCGTGGAGCGCAGCCAGGTGTAGAGTATGCCCACCACCAGCATGGCTTCGACGCTTTCACGCCAGACGATAAAGAGGACCTGTTCCATATATTGCTACCGCTTATTCCTTGGGTTTGACGACCAAGGTGCCTTTCACGCTCTGGTGAAAGTCATCAAAAAATGGATACTCGCCGGGGCGGGAAATGGTGATCACCACGAAAGACTTCACACCCGGCCCCAGGACTTTTTCCTTGCGCAGCGGAATGCTTTCGAATTCCACCGGCTCGTTGCTCTCGTTGATGAGCTCGATCTTGAAACGGCCCGCCGGCACTTCCAGCGTGGCGGGCTCGAACGTACCGTTCGGCTTGAAGGTCAGCGTGAACGTGGGTAGTTCGTCAGCCTGCGCGGGCGCCCCGCCGGCCAGGCCGGCCAGGCCGATCAGCAATGCGGCGGCAACGCGAAGCAGGCTGCGCACGATCAGTAACCGCCCTTCTTGCCGGTGCCGGCGTAGACGAATTCATATTCGAGGTCGAAGGGCTCGAACCACGGCCCCACGCCGGTTTCCTTGTCGACGTGACGGCCGAAGTGACTCATCTTGTCCGCGGTCGGCGGCAGGATGGAGTACTTCAGCTTGTACTTGCCCGGACCTTCCAGCTTGACGTTCTCGCCGTAGTGCGGACCGTCGTTGGCGACCATCGGCATGAAGGTGCCCTTCTGCACGTTCTGGCTGCCGACCTTCTGGATTTCGTACTTCACGACCAGGTAAGGCACCCACTCGCCTTCGGGGAAGCCCGTCTTGTTGCCGGCGGTGGCGTGAATGTCGGCCTCAAGGTGCACATCCGAATCCTTGGCCGGGCGCATCATGCCCGGGGGGTCCATTTCGATCGGCTGCAGATACACCGCGCCGATTTCCATGCCGCCCTTTTCCACCGGTTTGCCGATGGGGTATTCGGCCGCGTTCGCGGCGGAAACGCTCAGGGCGACAATGGCCAGGGCCAAGGCTTTCTTGATCATGTGCATAATCCTTGAGACACAAATGAGACGACGGCTCCTAAAATACAAACAAGAACCGTTTTCATTAATGTAACCAAATCAACTGACAGAACCCTGAACCTCGGATCAGGAAAATCTGCGGATCATTGCGTTTGATCAAGCGGCGAAAAAGGCCCTGACCTTTTTTCAGAGCCCGAGAAACTTGAACGGCGCCGCGGGCTGGAAGTCGCGCGTGGCGTCGCCCGCAAACGTGTGGCGCTGATCCGGCCCCAGGTCCAGCTTCAGCACCTTGCCGGTTTCCGGACTGAAGTCCAGGGCCTTCAGGTCCACCCAGAACGTGTTGGGCGTCAGGGCCGATTCGAAGAAGTACAGCTTGCGCTGGTGGTCGAAGACGGTGCGCCAGCGGGTGGACGAGATATTGGGCTGTCCGGGCGTGCTGATGCCATAGGGTACGGAGACGTTGCGTATCACGCTGAAGACGCTGGCCAGCGCCTTGTTGGGATCGGGATCCTTGGGGATGGCGTTGATGTAGAACGATGCGCGCACGAAACGGTCGGCTGCGCGGTTGGTGCCCGGCAGCATGGTGGTGCCGCCGATCTGCTGCCAGTAGGCATCGAGCGCAAGCTGCTGCTCGAACTGAGGCGAGTTGGTCATCACCTGGTAGTCGCGGCTATGGTGGATCACCTGGCGTCCGCCGATGTATTCGATGATGGCGCTGTCGCCGCTGGCGTCCGAGATCGACAGGTGCAGCGTCGTCAGGCGGTCCTCGCCCGGCACGTTGTCCGAGACGATGGTGTAGGGTTCCTGCTCCAGCGCCGCCACGGCCTCCTTGACGGTGGCGTAGTTGTCCAGCACGTATTGCGCCCACGCCGCGATGGTCAGGCCGGGCTTGCTCTTCGCATCGAATTGCGGGTACTGCGATTCGGCCAGCCACAGCAGATTGGCGCTCAGGCCCGCCTCGTTCACGCCATCGGTGGTGGAGACGTCATAGCCGGATGTGACCACGCTGCCGTAGCGCGAAGTCCAGCGCAGGGAGTTCGGGCCGGCCTCGCCGCTGCGCGCCATGCCGCGCGGCAATACCCACAGGTTGCTGGTGATGTCGTTCTTCCAGTCCATGGAGCGTGCGGTAACCACCTGCTGGTTGGCGCCATGGAAGACCACGCGCGTGCAAGCCCAAGCGGCGGGCGACGCGGACATGGCCGTCAAGCCTGCCAGCGCCGCGCAGGCCAGGCGGGAAAACGCCTTGTTCAGTCTCATGCTTGCTCTCCGGGGTATCTGTGCTTGCTTGCCGCGCGAACAAAACCTGCACGCGGTGATGAAAAAACACCCCAAGAACCAGATCTCTGTCCGGCTTTTGGGGTGCTGATCGATGAGGCCGCGCCAGGCACGGCCCCGCCATTACTTGCGGCCGGGACCTTGCGTGCCGCCAGGCGTGAACGGGAAGGTCGAGAACATGGCGCGGGTCTGATCCTGCATCTGGTCCTGCATCTGCACGAACAGATTCTTGCTCTGGTCGATGTAGTTGTTCATCATGTTCTGCAGCATGGGCGTCTGCACGTTCATGAACTGGGCCCAGGCCTCGGGGCCGAACTGGCTGCCGTACAGGCCCTTGGATTGCTCCGCCATGCGTTGCTGGATTTCCATGAAGGCCTGGATGTTCTTTTCCAGGTAGGAACCCATGATGCCCTGCATGGCATGGCCATAGAAACGGATGATCTGCGACAGCATGTTCGAGGAGAACATGGGCATGCCGCCGCTTTCCTCTTCAAGGATGATCTGCAGCAGGATGCTGCGCGTCAGGTCTTCGCTGCTCTTGGCATCGACGACCTGGAATTCTTCGTTTGCCAGGACCAGTTGCTTGACATCTGCCAGGGTGATGTAGGTGCTGGTCCGGGTGTCGTACAGGCGACGGTTGGGGTACTTTTTAATCAGGCGCAGGCTGGCGCCGGTTTGTGCTTGCGTCATGGTTGTCCCCGGATCGGGCGATCTCTAAGGCTTCGGATAGGGTTAGTGTAATCCGGAGGGCCCTCTCCCCGAGGCCCTCCGGCGCCGACGGGCCGCCCGCTGGCGGCCCGCGATGGGTCAGCCCATGTGCAGGCCGCCATTGAGCGAGAAGTCCGCGCCCGTCGAAAAGCCGGACTCGTCCGAGGCCAACCACGACGTCATGGACGCGATTTCTTCCGGCGTGCCAAGGCGGCGCACCGGGATGGTGGCGACGATCTTTTCCAGCACGTCGGGACGGATGGCGCGGACCATGTCGGTGCCGATGTAGCCGGGCGAAATCGTGTTGACGGTGACGCCCTTGCTGGCGACTTCCTGGGCCAACGCCATGGTGAAGCCATGGATGCCGGCCTTGGCGGTCGAATAGTTCGTCTGGCCGAACTGGCCTTTCTGCCCGTTCACCGAGCTGATGTTGATGATGCGCCCCCACTGGCGTTCGACCATGCCGTCGATCACCTGTTTGGTCACATTGAACAAGCTGTTCAGGTTGGTGTCGATGACCGCGCGCCAATCGTCCGCGCTCATCTTGCGGAACAGGCCATCGCGGGTGATGCCCGCGTTGTTGACCAGCACGTCGACCGGGCCCAGCTCCTTCGTGACCCGTTCGAAGGCTTCTACCGTGGAGTCCCAATCGGACACGTTGCCCACGGACGCGTAGAACGTGTAGCCCTGCGCTGCCTGCTCATCCAGCCACTGCTGGTAGTTGCGGCTGGGGCCGCAACCTGCCACCACGCGAAAGCCATCCTTGGCCAAGCGCTGGCAAATAGAGGTGCCGATACCGCCCATCCCGCCTGTAACGTAAGCCAGTTTTCCGCTCATTGGACTTCCTCCTGTGTGCGACGGACGCCTCGTTGATTAACCTTCTTCTCGTCTGGGCCTAACCGCTGGTCGCGGCTTCAGGCTGCCCGGACTTTCACATATCTGCCAGGCGCCGGCTCTATCGGCCGGTACTTGGCATTGCCCAATTTTTCACGCGCCTTGACCTGCTTGCCGGAATGGCCCGACAGCCAGCCGGCCCAATCGGGCCACCAGCTGCCCGGCGTCTCGACCGCTTGCGCGAACCAGGTGTTCGGGTCGCCAGGCAGATGATGGCCTGACTGTTCAAGCTTGTCAGCCGCCCAGTAGCTGCGGCGCTTCTTCGCCGGAGGGTTCACCACGCCGGCGATGTGGCCGGACGCCCCCAGCACGAAGCGCTGCGGTCCGCGCAGCACCTGGGTCGACGCATACGCCGAAACCCAGGGCACGATATGGTCCTCGCGTGACCCGAAGATGTACGCCGGCATTTCCAGGCGCGTCAGGTCCAGCGGCAGGCCCGCGGCCTGCGCGCGGCCCGGCACCTTGAGGTTGTTCTCCAGGTAGGTATTGCGGAAATACCAGGAGAAGAACGGGCCGGGCAGATTGGTGCTGTCGCCATTCCAGAACAGCAGGTCGAACGCGGGCGGCTTCTGGCCTTTCAGGTAGTTGCCGACCACATAGTTCCAGACCAGCTCGTTGGGCCGCAGGAACGAGAACGTGGTGGCGAGATCGCGCCCGGGCATCAGTCCGCCCTGCCCCAACTGGTGGTCGCGCAGCAGCGCGTGCGCTTCGTCGACGAAGACGTTGAGGATGCCGGTATCGTGGAAATCGAGCAGCGAGGTCAACAGGGTCAGCGACGCGACCGGATGCTCGCCGCGCGCCTCGGCCAGAGCCAGCGCGGAAGCCAGCATCGTGCCGCCCACGCAGAAGCCCAGCGCATTGACCTGCGGCTGTTTGGTGATGTCGCTGGCCACGCGCAGCGCCTGCAGCACCGCGTCGTCCAGATAATCGGACCAAGTCGCGCGGTCCACGCCATCGGTGTCGCTGGACACCGGATTGCGCCAGGAAATCAGGAATACCGTATAGCCCTGGTCCACCGCGTGCCGCACGAAGGAATTTTCGGGCTGCAGGTCCAGGATGTAGAACTTGTTGATGTTCGGCGGCACGATGACCAGCGGCCGTTCGTGCACGGTGGCGGTCGACGGCGCGTACTGGATGAGCTGGAACAACCGGTTTTCAAACACCACTTCGCCCGGCGTCACGGCGACGTTGCGGCCGATCTCGAACTGCGATTCGTCGGTCTGCGTGATGCGGCCTTTCTTGACGTCGCCCAGCAGATTGGCCAGCCCTTCGTTGAGCGCGCGTCCGGCGCTTTCGACGATGGATTGCTGGGCATCCGGGTTCAACGCCAGGAAGTTCGACGGCGACAACGCGTCGACCCATTGCATGATGGAAAAGCGCAGGCGATCGCGCATGGGCTCGCTGACCTGGGCCGCGTCGACCATGCGCGACATGGCGCGGGCCGACAGCAGATAGGTATGCGCCAGCAGCAGGTGCGAATGATTGGAGGCCCAGGCATCACCCGAAAAACGGCGGTCTGGCGGCGGCGCAAGCGCGCCACGGCGGGCGTCATCGCAAAGGCGCTGCCACTCGCGGGAGAATTCGGCCTGAATGTCGGCCAGGACTTCCGGTGCCACGCTCACCGGAATGGGCCCTGCGGAGAGATTGGCATTCACTTCGACACCTTGTTATCGAAACTACGCGATTGATGTTGCATTCCGGGTCCG
This sequence comes from Achromobacter sp. ACM04, assembly GCF_014851465.1. Taxonomy (NCBI): domain Bacteria; kingdom Pseudomonadati; phylum Pseudomonadota; class Betaproteobacteria; order Burkholderiales; family Alcaligenaceae; genus Achromobacter; species Achromobacter sp. ACM04. The sequence goes on along the minus strand of NZ_JACUZS010000003.1, from coordinate 804,404 downwards.
GGACTGTCAATGCGGGTATACAAGGAGGCCTGACAGGGTATGACGCAAGGCCGGCTGCGGGCCTTGCGCCAGATCAAACCGGGCCTAGCCAGGCCAGCAAAGCCATGCGTCCGGTTTCGCCGTCGCGGCGGTACGAGAAGAACCGGTCCGCCCCGGCCACCGTGCACATCCCGCTCAAGGACACTTCTTGTACTCCGGCGCGGCGCAGGCGGAAATCAGCCAATCCGGCGAGGTCGGCCAGCCATTTTCCGGAAATGCCCGGCCGCGGCGTGAAGTAGCGCAGGGTTGCCGGATCGTCCTTGGTGAACGCGTCCAGTACGTCCTGCCCGACCTCGAACGCCTGCGGGCCGATGCCGGGGCCGACCCAGGCGCGCCAGCCCGAGGCCTGCGGCGCCTTGGCGCGCATGGCCGCGAGCGTGTTCTCCAGCACGCCGCCCGACAGGCCGCGCCAGCCGGCATGCGCCGCGCCCAGCACCGTGCCTTGCGCATCGGCGATGACCACGGGCAGGCAATCGGCAACCATCACGGCCAGCACGCGGCCGGGTTGCGCCGTGACGCTGGCGTCGACCGCCGGCTCGTCCGGCAGGTCGGCCTGATCGGCATCCACCACTACGCTGCCATGGACCTGACGCAGCCACAGGGGTTCGGCCGGCAGCGCAGCACGCACGCGGCGCCGGTTCTCAGTCACCGTGTCCGGATCGTCCCCGGCGCGGCGGCCCAGATTCAAGGTGTCGTGCGGCGCGACGCCCACGCCCCCTGCCCGGGTCGTGCAGAAGTAGTTCACGCCCGGCCATTGCGGGCCCGTCACCACCGGCAAGCCTGCCACTACGCGTTCCATGCAATCTCTTCCTGGACCAAGCTCATGTCGGGAGGCACGGCCGCGGTGAAGTCGACTTCGCCGCGACCGCCCGGATCTTCGAAATGCAGCGCGCGCGCATGCAGCATCTGCCGCTGCGCGCCCGCAATGTTCTTGCCGCCGTAGATGGTATCGGCCAGCAGCGGATGCCCCAGGCTGGCCATGTGCACGCGGATCTGATGGGTGCGGCCGGTTTCCAGGCGGCACACCACTTCGGTGACGCGGCCGCCGGGATCCGCCTCGCCGCGGCGGGCGGGCATGTAATGGGTGATGGCGGGCTTGGGCGCCACCGGGCGCTCCACGCTCATGCGGACCGGCACGCGCGCATCGCGGCCGATGGGACGATCGACCTTGCCGGCCGCGGCCAGCCAGCCGTGGACCAGCGCCACGTACTCGCGGCCCATGCTGCGCGCCTGCAATTGGCGCACCAGGTGGGTCTGGGCGGTTTCGTTGCGCGCCACGACCATCAGGCCGGAGGTGTCCTTGTCCAGGCGGTGCACGATGCCGGCGCGCGCCACCTGCGCCAGTTCGGGATAGCGGTACAGCAGGCCGTTGAGCAGCGTGCCGCTCCAGTTGCCGGCGCCAGGATGCGTCACCAGGCCGGCGGGCTTGTTCACCACGATCCAGTCGGGGCTTTCGGCCACGACCGCGAACTCCACGGGTTCGGGCGCGAAGGCCAGGGTTTCGGGCGCGGGCTGGGGCCAGACGGTGAGTTCGTCGTCGGGTCCGACCGTCTGGCGGATCTTGCCGGGCTTGCCGTTCACGTGGACGTTGCCGGCCTCGATCCAGCCCTGCAGCCGGCTGCGGGAATGCTCGGGCATCAGCCCCGCGAGCACCTTGTCCAACCGGTCGGCGCGCGTGCCGGAAGGCACTGTTACAAATTGCGGTTCCCCCTGCGGGTTTTCTTCGGAAATACCCAGGAGTTCGTCGTCGGAAACGAGATCCGCGCCGGAGGCTGTATCAGACATGGAGACAAATCATATAATCAGCCTTGCATGCTAACACCAAGGATACGATTCTCGTGATTCACCACTCCGCAGCTCCCTCGAATCCCGCCTCCCGAAGCGGGCCGGTCTTGCGCGTGGTTATCGCGCTGCTCGCCGTGATGGTCATCGCCGGTTGCGGCTCGAGCAACAGCAAGTACGACAAGACCACCAACTGGAGCGCCGAACAGCTCTACGCAGACGCCAAGGCGGAAATGGCCTCGGGCGGCTGGAAAGAAGCGCGCGAACGCCTGACCGCGATCGAAAGCCGCTACCCCTTCGGCGTCTACGCCCAGCAAGCCCTGCTTGAGCTTGCCTACGTCAACTGGAAGGACGGCGAAAACGAGCAGGCCCTGGCCGCCATCGACCGCTTCCAGCAGCTCTACCCCAATCACCCCGGCACCGACTACGCCCTTTACCTGAAGGGCCTGATCAACTTCACCCCGGCCAGCGCCTTCATGAGCAGCATCACCGGCCAGGATCCCGCCGAGCGCGATCCCAAGGGCCTGCGCGCGTCCTACGACGCGTTCAACGAGCTGATCAAGCGCTACCCGGACAGCAAGTACACGGTGGATGCCGAGAAGCGCGTCGCCTGGCTGGTCAACACCATCGCCATGAACGAAGTGCACGTCGCCCGCTACTACTACGAGCGCGGCGCCTACGTGGCCGCGGCCAACCGTGCGCAGACCGTCATCACCGACTTCGAAGGCGCCCCCGCCACCGAGGAAGCGCTCTATCTGATGGTCGAGTCCTACGACAAGCTCGGCCTGACCGAACTGAAGAACGACTCGCAGCGCGTGTACGACAAGAACTTCCCCAACAGCGAATTCAAGACCAAGGGCCTGAAGGCCGACAAGAGCTGGTGGAACCCGTTCAACTGACGTAACGCCCGCCGCACCAAGCAAAGCCCCTGCCACGCAGGGGCTTTTTCATGCCGGCGCGCCGCGCCGCAGCGCTTGCGGCGGCTGCCCGTAGATGCGGATGAAGGCGCGGCGCATGCGCTCCGTATCGCCGAAGCCCACCCGGCGCGCGATGGCATCCATGCCGGCCTCGCCTTCCTCGACCAGTTCACGCGCAGCCTCGGCGCGCACGCGCTCCACGGCCTTGGCCGGGGTCTGCCCGGTTTCCAGCTTGAACTGGCGGCAGAACTGGCGCGGACTCAGGCAGGCCACGCCGGCCAGGCGCTCGATGTCCAGGACTTCGTCCAGGTGCTGGCCCACATGGGCCAGCACCTCGCGCATGCGTCCGCTGGCTGGCGCCAGGTCCTGCAATGCAGAGAACTGCGACTGCCCTCCCGTGCGCCGGTGATAGACCACCATCTCGCGGGCGGTGGCGCGGGCGACCGCCTCGCCGTGGTCCGCCTGCACCATGGCCAGCGCCAGGTCGATGCCGGCCGTGATGCCCGCCGAGGTCCAGACCGCGCGGTCCTCGACGTAGATGCGGTCCGCTTCCACCGCAAGCGCGGGATGGCGCTGCTGCAGTTCGGCGGCATGACGCCAGTGGGTGGTCACGCGGCGCCCTTGCAGGATGCCGGCCTGCGCCAGCACGAACGCGCCGGTGCAGACGCTGGCCACGCGCCGGCCGCGCGCATGCGCGGCGCGCAGATAGGCCAGCATGGCCGGGGCCGCCTGGGGTTCGCGCGCGCCCTGGCCACCCGGCACCAGCACGGTGTCGGCGCGCAGACCACGCCAGGGCCGCGTCAGCACGGGCACGCCGGCCGAACAGCGGACCAGGCCGCCTTCGGCCGACGCCACGGCCACTTCGTAGGCGCCCGGCACCAGTTCGGCAGCGATCTGGAAGACCGACAGCGGGCCTGCCATGTCGAGCAGCTGGAAGTTGGGTACGGGCAGGATGCAGACGCGATGGGTCATGGCATGAAATGAGGGAAAATAGTCATTCTTGCCATAGTTTCCGGCGCTAGAGTGGGGCCTGTCAATCCTCCGGACTCCCACAGCCATGACCTCCTCCACGCGCGGCCTGCGCAATGCCCGCATCCTCGCCGTCTGCCAGGGCCTGTACATCGCGGCGATCTCCATCGACCTGACCCTGACGGCGCTGACCGGCCAGATGCTGGCGCCGCATCCGGCCCTGGCCACGCTGCCGTTCGCGCTGATCACCGTGGCGGGCGCCGCGGTCACCTGGTATGCATCGCTGCTCATGCAGCGCATCGGCCGCCGTGCGGGCTTCATGCTGGGATCGCTGGCGGGCGCGGCCGGCGGGCTGATTTCCGTGGCCGCGGTGTTCGCCAGCGACTTCTGGCTCTTCTGCCTGGGCACGGCGCTGGTCGGCGTGTTCCAGGCGTTTGCGCAGTACTACCGCCTGGCCGCCGCCGACGCGGTACCCGCCGAGGCCAAGAGCCGCGCCATATCCGTGGTCCTGACGGGCGGCGTCATCGCCGCCATCGCGGGGCCGGCGCTGGCGGCCTGGGCCAAGGACATCTTCCCCGCCGCGATCTTTTCCGGCGCATATCTGATGGTGGCGCTGTTGGGAGCCGCCAGCGCGCTGCTGCTCATCGCCTACCGCGATCAGGAAGGCGAAGGCGGCCAGCCCGCCGACACGCAGGCCGCAGGCCTGCCGGCCCGTCCTTTGGGCGAGGTCATGCGGCAGCCGATTTTCGTGGCGGCCCTGGCCAACAACGTCGTGGGTTCGGTGTCGATGATGTTTGTCATGACGGCCGCGCCGCTGGCCGCGGTCGCCTGCCAGCACAGCATCGCCGATGGCGCCAGCATCATGCAGTGGCACCTGATCGGCATGTACGCCCCGGCCTTCTTCGCCGGCGCGCTGATCAACCGGCTGGGTCTGCCCCGCGTACTTGGCATGGGCATGGCGTTGAACGCGGCCTGCTCGCTGATCGCGATGCAATCGACTTCGCTCACGGCCTTCCACGCGGCATTGTTCTGCCTGGGCGTGGGCTGGAACTTCATGTTCGTCGGCGGCACCACGCTGCTGGCGCAGTCCTACCGTCCCGCCGAACGGGCGCGCGTACAAGGAGCCGCCGAAATGCTGCGCTACGCCACCACCGCCCTGGCCACGCTGGCCGCGGGTCCGGCGCTCGTGCGCATAGGCTGGGAAACGTTGAACGCCGCCATGCTGCCCATCGTGGGCCTGGCCGCGGTCATGACCGGGTGGTGGGCGATGTCGCGGCGGACGGAACGGGTCGCGGCCTGAGGCGGCTGGCAGGGGGGCCCGCTGGCGCGGGCAGCCCCCAGGGCTGGCTGATTGTGGCGTGAACGGCCGCTAGTCCTGCGGTTCCTGCTTGCGCCGGTAGAACGCCAGTACTTCTTCCAGTTCGCGCGTCCGCGCGAACGGCGGCAGACCGCGCCACAGGCGCTTGCCATAAGGCTTTTCGACCAGGCGCGCGTCGCCCACCATGAGCACGCCCCAGTCCGATTCCGTACGGATCAGACGGCCCGCGCCCTGCTTGAGCGAGATCGCGGCTTCGGGCAGTTGGTATTCCGCAAAGGGATTGCCGCCATGCGCACGGCAGGCGCGCAGGCGCGCCTCGATGACCGGATCGTCGGGCGGCGCGAACGGCAGCTTGTCGATCGCCACCAGGGTCAGCACGTCGCCGGGCAGGTCTATGCCTTCCCAGAAACTGGCGCTGCCCACCAGCACCGGATGCTCCAGTTTGCAGAAGCGGTCCAGCAGATCGCGGCGCGTGCCCTCGCCCTGCTTGAGCAATGGCCATTCATGGCCGGCATCGTCGAAGGCGTCGGCCAGCAGGTTGGCGACCTTGTCCACCGCGCGCAGCGTCGTGCACAGCACCAGCGTGCCGCCGGGGCTGGCCTCCAGCAGCGGCAGCAGGGTCTGCACGAAGCGGTCGAGGAACTGCGGCGATTGCGGTTCGGGCATGCCGCGCGGCACGAACAGCAAGGCCTGTTCGGGATAGTCGAAGGGCGATTCCCATTTGCCCGTGCGCGCCTTCTCCAGCCCCAGCTGGCTGGTGAAGTGCGTGAACTCGCCGTTCACGGACAGCGTGGCCGAGGTCATGATCCAGGCCTGGCCAGGCTTGCGGTACTTGGAAAAAGCCTGGGCCACCGACAGCGGCGCCGAATGCAGGCGCACGTGGTGCTGCCCGTGTTCGACCCAGCGCACCGCCGGGCCGGTCCATTGTTCCGCGGCGGCCGCGCCCTCCAGGATGGCGGCAGGCGTGGGCAGTCCGTCGCCCAGCGCCGATTGCACGACGGGTTCGGACGCCTGGTCGTCGCGGCCCCAGCCTTCGTCGGAATGGTCTGCGCCCGCCCGTCCCGGCGTGGCCCAGCGCTTCAGCCGCACCGAAATCTCGGCGCCGCTGCGCGCGGCCGCCATCAGGTCCGGGTGCTTTTCGGCCACCGCGCCCAGCACCTTGGCCGCGCCGTCCACGGCCTCGCGCAGCGCCAACAGCGCTTCGTCGAATTCCTCGGGATTGGGGATGGCCTCGAAAGTCGCCTTGCGGCCGGGCATACGGTCCAGCGGCGCACAGACCAGGCGCAGCTCGCGCGCCGCCGTTTCCACATGGCGGCTGACGTCGCTCCATTTGGCGGCTTCGCGCGCGTAGGCCAGGCCGGCCGCTTCCAGCGCGCGGCCGAAATCCAGCAACTGGTGCGTGGACACGCTGCTGCCCAGAAAGCGGGTGGCCGTGTCCGGCAACTGGTGCGCTTCGTCGAAGATCACGGTGTCCGCTTCGGGCAGCAGGTCGGTCACGCCCTCTTCGCGCAGCACCAGGTCGGCCATGAACAGGGCATGGTTGACGACTACCACGTCGGCTTCCTGCGCCTGGCGGCGCGCCTTCACCACGAAGCAATCGCGGATGCGCGGGCATTCCTGGCCCAGGCAGTTCTCGCGCGTGGAGGTCACGCGCTGCCAGATGTCGGCGTCTTCCGGTACCTGCGCCAGGTCGCCGCGGTCGCCCGTCTTGGAAATGCCCGCGAACACCTGGATCTGGCGCAACTGCTGGATTTCGGTGCGCGACTTCAGCGCGCGCTCGTCGCCCTGCAGGCGGTCCAGGTGGTAATGACAGACGTAGTTGCCGCGGCCCTTGAGCAGCGCGGCCGTCACCGGCGCGGCCAACGCCGCGCGCACGCGCGGCAGGTCACGGGCGAAAAGCTGGTCCTGCAGGGTGCGCGTACCCGTGGAAATCAGCACCTTGCCGCCCTGGATGAAGGCGGGTACAAGATAGGCCCAGGTTTTGCCGATGCCGGTGCCTGCCTCCGCCACCAAGGTGGCGCGGTCCTGGATGGCCTGCCCTATGGCCTGCGAGAGTTCGACCTGTGAAGGCCGGGGCTTGTAGCCGGGCAAAGCCGTGGCCAAAGGCCCGTCGGCGTCGAAGAATTCGGAGATATCCAGGTCCAGCATAGCGAGTCAACGGTGAACCGGTGCCGGTTGCGGTTCGGGCGCCAGACACTTGGGTGGGAAAGGACCAAATGATACCCGCTGCCGGGCCGCGGATTGGCCGCCAGGCCGTCGCGAGGGGGACATATCCGTCCACCCTGGCACGTTTTGTAACAGCGGCTTATGGCACAATCCGCCCCTTGTTTTTCCTTTTTGTCGTCGTATCGAGATGTCTGAAACTTCCGCTATCACGTACGTCGCCGCCGGCGTCGACAACGCCCGCATCGTCGCGCAGCTCGCCACCGAGCTGGGCACGCGCGCCTCCCAGATCGCTTCGGCGGTGGAACTCCTGGACGATGGCGCCACCGTGCCCTTCATCGCCCGCTATCGCAAGGAAGCCACGGGCGGCCTGGACGATACCGTGCTGCGCAATCTCGAAGTGCGCCTGGGCTATCTGCGCGAACTCGAAGAGCGCCGCGGCTCCATTCTTGAATCCATCTCGCAACAGGGCAAGCTCACGCAAGCGCTGCAGCAGGAAATCGCCACGGCCGACACCAAGCAGCGCCTGGAAGACTTGTACGCGCCGTACAAGCCCAAGCGCCGCACCCGCGCCCAGATCGCCCGCGAAGCGGGCCTGGAGCCGCTGGCCGACGGCATCCTCGCCGATCCCGCCTGCGACCCCGCCGCGCTCGCCGCGCAATACCTGAATCCCGAAGCGTCCATCAACGACGCCAAGGCCGCGCTCGACGGCGCGCGCGACATCCTGGCCGAGCGCTACGCGGAAAACGCGGATCTGCTGGCCGACATGCGCGAGCACCTGTGGTCCACCGGCCTGATCCATTCCAAGGTGGTCGACGGCAAGGAAACCGAGGGCGCCAATTTCCGCGACTGGTTCGACTTCAACGAACCGCTGCGCACCCTGCCCTCGCACCGTATCCTGGCGCTGCTGCGCGGCCGCCAGCAAGGCGTGCTGGAACTGCGCCTGGGCCTGGAAGCCGAACTGGAAGCGCAGACGCCGCATCCCTGCGTGGCCCGCATCGCCGGCTTCCTCAAGCTGGGCAACGGCCTGTTCGCACTGGACGCCACGCCGCGCGCGCGCTGGCTGGGCGAAGTCTGCCGCTGGACCTGGCGCGTGAAGCTGCTGACGGCGTTCGAAAGCGAGCTGATCGGCCGCCTGCGCGAAAGCGGCGAAGCCGAAGCCATCCGGGTGTTCGCCGCCAACCTGAAGGACCTGCTGCTGGCCGCGCCCGCCGGCCCCAAGGCCGTGCTGGGCCTGGACCCCGGCATCCGCACCGGTTGCAAGGTCGCCGTGATCGACCAGACCGGCAAGGTCGTGGACACCACCACCGTCTACCCGTTCGAACCGCGCCGCGACCGCGACGGCACCATCAACACGCTGGCCGCCCTTGTGGCGCGCCACAAGGTCGACCTGATCGCCATCGGCAACGGCACCGCCTCGCGCGAAAGCGAGAAGCTGGTGGGCGACATGATGGAACGCTTCCCGGACCTGAAGGTCACCCGCGTGGTGGTCTCCGAGGCCGGCGCTTCCGTCTATTCGGCGTCTGAAACCGCGGCCCAGGAATTCCCCGACCTGGACGTGACGCTGCGCGGCGCCGTATCCATCGCCCGCCGCCTGCAGGATCCGCTGGCCGAACTGGTCAAGATCGATCCCAAGGCCATCGGCGTGGGCCAGTACCAGCACGACGTCAACCAGCGCGAGCTGGCGCGTTCGCTGGACGCCGTGGTCGAGGATTGCGTGAACGCCGTGGGCGTGGACGTGAACACCGCGTCGGCCGCCCTGCTGGCCCGCGTGTCCGGCCTGAATTCGCTGCTGGCCAAGAACATCGTCGCCTGGCGCGACGAGAACGGCGCCTTCCCGACCCGCGAGATCCTGCGCAAGGTGCCGCGCTTTGGCGACAAGGCATTCGAACAAGCCGCGGGCTTCCTGCGCATTCCCAACGGCGACAACCCGCTGGACGCCTCGTCGGTCCACCCCGAAGCCTATCCGGTGGTCGAACGCATCGTCGCCAAGATCAAGGCTGAGGTGAAGCAGATCATCGGCCAGCGCGAAGCGCTCAAGGGCGTGTCGCCGTCCGACTTCACCGACGAGCGCTTCGGCCTGCCGACGGTGCGCGACATCTTCGCCGAACTGGAAAAGCCCGGCCGCGATCCGCGTCCGGAGTTCAAGACGGCGCAGTTCAAGGAAGGCGTCGAAACCCTGAACGACCTGTACCCGGGCATGGTGCTGGAAGGCGTTGTGACCAACGTGGCGAACTTCGGCGCGTTCGTGGACATCGGCGTGCACCAGGACGGCCTGGTCCACATCTCGGCCCTTGCCGAAAAGTTCGTGAAGGATCCGCGCGACGTCGTGCGGGTGGGCCAGACGGTCAGCGTGAAGGTGCTGGAAGTGGACGTGGCGCGCAAGCGCGTCGCGTTGACCATGCGCCTGAACGACACCGCAGCTCCCGCCCGCCGCAGCGGCGACGCCCCCAAGGGCGGCGACCGCAACCGCCGTCCGCAGGGCGACGGCAGCCGCGGCGGCGCCGGGGCCGGCGCCGGCATGAACAGCGCCATGGCGGACGCGTTCGCCAAGCTCAAGCGTTGAGCGAGACCCGCCCCACGGAAAACCGGCGCCTGATGCGCCGGTTTTTTTTACCTAGGGCTTACCCGTAAAGAGGCGGGTTACTTGTCTTCTCTCAAGCCAAACCTATCAAAAATGATAGAAAATATCTAATTGTGTCAAAATAATAAAACCCGGCGGCGCCAGGCCGCAAGGCGGCACAAGCCCCCCGCGAGCAGGCGAGCCAAGGCGCGTAGCGCCTGCCGGGGAGCAGCACAAGAACAACAGCGCCCTGCCCCGAACGACCGGAGATCCGCCCAGCCATGTCCCATACCATCACGCTTGCCGCCAATGAAACGGCAACCCTCACCGCCAAGGAAGCCAACGCCAGCGGCGTCTACAGCGAAATCACCCTGGGCCAGTATTCGCACCTGCTTGTCGATGGCGCCGAAGTCAGTTTCAAGCACATCACGCTGGAGCGGCTGGGCAGCCGCATCATCGAATTGAGCAATGGAGCGCAGTTGCACGTCGGCGCACTGGGATTCGCCAGCATGGGCGCCAGCATCACCTACCGTATCGGCGCGGGTTGCGCGCTGACTTTCGATGCCAGCCAATGGGATCCGGAAGTGGTCGCCAACACCACCTTCGATTTCGCCAGCCAGGGCAGCGGCACGCTCAAGTACTTCCCGTTCATCAACCCCGAATGGCTGGACTGCCCGAATGTCACGGGCTACACGGAAGGCGACATGCTGGAAATCGCCGGACAGGGCAGCGCCCAGCGCTTCCAGGTGCGCGACGGGCGCATCGTAGCCAGCGCCCGCGCGGCCTGAACCGCCGGGCCGGCTGCGCGCCGGCCCCTTGGGTTTATTCCTGCGACAAAGACGACAGCGCGGCGCGCGCGCGTTCCAGCAAGGCGCCGGATTCGTCTTGCGCGCCAGCCGGCGCGGTGGCCACGGCCACGCCGTCGATCATCGCGGCATAGCCTTGCCCATCGGCCTTCAGCACCGCATCGGCCGGTTCCGCTTGCAGACGGCGCATCAACGCGCCGGCTTCCTTCGGATCGGCGAAACGCTGCGACAACAGCAGTTCCTCGCCATCCGCTGCCAGCAGGCGGAAACGGAAGCTGCCGTCCTCGTCGCGGAAGCTGACGAAGCGCGCGCCCTTGCCCTTTTCCTTCTTGGGCTGCGCGGCCTTGGCGCCCGAGCCGGCTTCCAGGTTGCGCAGGCCCACGGCCTGGCGCAGTTCCTGCATGAAAGGCGTGGCCAGCTTGCGCGCCTTGGCGGCGCCGGCCTGCAGGATGTCTTCGATGCGGCCAGGGTTGGCCATCAGGTCGAAATACTTCTCGCGCATGGGCGCCAGCAGGTTTTCCAGGTGGTCGTACAGCGCCTGCTTGGCTTCGCCCCAGCCCATGCCTTCTTCGAGCTGCTTGCGCAGCGCGGCAGCCTGTTCGTGCGTGGCGAAGGCGCGGTAGATGGTGTACAGGTGCGAGTTCTCGGCGTCCTTGGGTTCGCCCGGCGCGCGCGAATCGGTCACGATGCGCATCACCGCCGCGCGCAGCGCGCTGGCGCCGCCCTCGAACAGCGGAATGGTGTTGTTGTAGCTCTTGGACATCTTGCGGCCGTCCAGGCCCGGCAAGGTCGCCACGTCTTCTTCGATCACCACTTCCGGCAGCGTGAAGTAATCGCGGCCGTACAGGTGGTTGAAGCGCTGGGCGATGTCGCGCGCCATTTCCAGATGCTGGATCTGGTCACGACCCACCGGCACCTTGTTGGCGTTGAACATGACGATGTCAGCGGCCATCAGCACCGGGTACGAGAACAGGCCCATGGTCACGCCATCGTCCGGTTCCAGACCCTTTTCCGTGTTCTGGTCCACCGACGCCTTATAGGCGTGCGCCCGGTTCATCAGGCCCTTGGCCGTGACGCAGTTCAACAGCCAGGTCAGCTCGGGGATCTCGGGGATGTCCGACTGGCGGTAGAAGGTCACGCGCTCGTGGTCCAGGCCCACCGCCAGCCAGGTCGCGGCGATTTCAAGGCGCGAGCGCGCCACGCGGGCAGGGTCGTCGCACTTGATGAGGGCGTGGTAATCCGCCATGAAGAAGAATGCGTCCACGCCGGGCTGCGCGCTGGCCTGAACGGCGGGACGGATCGCGCCCGCGTAGTTGCCGAGGTGGGGAGTTCCAGAGGTGGTGATGCCGGTGAGGACGCGGGTATTCATGAGGCGAAGAGGCGTTTGCTGGGGGAAACGCCCAGTGTAACTTGCCGGGCGCGCGGCTACAGGACGGCCAACACTGGCGCCGCCAGCGCGCACAGCCCGCCCGCGGTCAGCGCGGCGCGCGGCCGGAACGTCAGGAACCAGATCAGGAGCAGCCCGGCGATGCTCAGAATGCCGATCCATTCCACCGTGCCGTAGCTCCAGCCCCAGACCGCCGCCGAGGCGCACAAGGACAAAGCCAGCGCCCCCCAGCCGAACAGGCGCAAAGGCAACCTGTGACGCCGCGGCAGCGCGCGGTCGAACAGGTCTTCGTAGTGGCGGTCCATGCCCAGGCACAGGGCGGAAAAGCCCGCGTAGGCCAGGCAGAAGGCAGCTAGCGTCATGGCGTATCACCTCTAGGTTCGTAGGCGGGCTGGGACGGCTTGGATGCGGCGCGGCCCTTGGCGGGCGCCTTGGCGCCCGCTTTGCTGGCGCGGGCCGCCTTGCGCGCCATCCAGGCCAGCAGCAGCGCCCCGGCCAGGCAGGTCAGGTCAAAACCAGCCATGACCCAATCGCCCGCAGGCAGCGACACCCCGAGATGGCGCGAGGTCGTCAGGGCGTTGACCACCGGCACCAGCGCCAGGGAGGCCGCGGCCGCGGCCAACAGGTCGCGCCACTTGCTGCGCTGGAACAGGAAGGCGTAGACCAGCGACAAGCCCCAGACGGCGAAGAAGGCGCGCGATTCCCAGAACTGCCTGCCCGCCAGGTCGATCGGCAGGAGGCGGTTGGCCCAAAAAAAGGCGGCGATCGAGATGAACAGGCCAGCGACCGTGCCGGCGTTGAGCGCGTCGACCAGGCGCAACGAAAACGCTTCGCGCGCCCCCGGACGCGCCTTCTGCCGCCGCTTGGCGATCCACAGGACCAGGCCCGTGCCCACCATCGCCGTGCCCGCCATGCTGACCAGGAAATAGAGCCAGCGCAAAAACGGTTCGGCAAACAATCCCAGGTGCAGGCCGACGATGACGCCCGCCGTACGCGCCGTGGCGCCGAGCTCGTCCTCGCCTTCCTGGAATGCGCCCGTGACGCCGTCAAAACGCATGTAGGGCGCCAGCTTGCCGAACGACACGCCATCCGCGGCGTCGCGCACCAGGGTCACGGTCGCGCCGGCATCGCCGGGATGATTGACGGTAATGCGCCCCACCCGGCCGCCTTGCCAGTGCTGCTGCGCCTGCTCCACCAGCGGCGCCAGCGCGGTCAGCGGCGCGGGCTCGTTGCGCGCGGGAGTGATCCTGAAGGACTTGAAGACCTCGTCGGAATACTGCCTGGGGCTCTCGTAGACGGCCAGTATGCCGGCCGGCATCAGCATGGCCATGAACAGCACCAGCCCGCTGAACGTGATCATCAGGTGGAACGGCAGCCCCAGCACGGACAAGGCGTTGTGGCCGTCCATCCAGGCGCGCTGCCCGCCTTTCCCGGGCCGGAACGTGAAGAAGTCGGTGAATATCTTCTTGTGGGTGATGATGCCGCTGATGATGGCCACCAGCATGAACATGCCGGCGATGCTGGCCAGCCAGCGCCCCCAGGGAAACGCGGTTTCCAGTTCGAAATGGAAGCGGTAGAAGAAGTCGCCGCCACGCGTCTCGCGCGCGGTCAGGGCCTGGCCGGTGGCGGGGTCCAGCTTCACGCGCACGAAACCGCGTTCGCCCGGCTTGGGCTTGGGCACTTGGTAGAGCAGTTGGATGAGCGGTTCGCGGTCGGACGGCGGCGTGATGAACCAGCGCGTGGCGTCGGGCGCATGTTCCGCCAGGTAGTTCTGTGCAGCAGTCACGGACTGCGCCGCAGGCGCGGGCCGCGTCTGGATCTCGGGCTGCATCCAGGCCGTGATCTCGGGGCGGAAGAACGCCAGCGTGCCGGTCAGGAACATCGCGAACAGCACCCAGCCGAAGATCAGTCCCGACCAGGTGTGCAGCCAGGACATGGATTGGCGCAGGCCTTCCTCGCCCGGTGCCTTTTCCACTTTCGCCTTCATGCCGCCCCCATCGCGCGGCCGATCGCGAACAGCCCGCCCAGGAGCGCGGCGGGCGCCAGCACGCCGGCCCAGGCGCGCCAGGCATTGCGCGTGGCAAAAACCCAGATCACGCCGCAGGCGTAGAACACGAAGGACAGCATCTGCGCCGTGACCACGGCGTCCGGCCGCCGCATGGGCAGCCAGATCGCCAGGCAGGCGGCTGCCGCCGACGCCAGAACATAGCCGCCCAGGATGGCGGCCGCCGCCCTGGAAAAGACGGCCAGACGGTAGCGCATCATGCCTGCGCCGGCAGCGGGAGCTTTCACTGGGACACGTTGAAGGTAGTAGTGGAAACGTAGCGGATCTTGGCGTATGCCTTGCCGTCGGCCTCCCCCGCCTTGTCTTCGACGTGGGCGGCTTCGAGCACGTACTGGCCGGGCCACGGGGTGGTGATTTCGATGCGGCCGTTTTCATCGCTGTGGAAGCGCTTCTCCCACTTGGGCGGGCCGAATACGGTGACTTCCGTCTTCGCCAGCGGCTTGCCCTTGAACTGCAGCACGAAGGCGTTGGTCCCCGCCGCGACCGGCACGAGTTCCAGGTCCAGCTTGCCCTCGGTGTCCGCGCGGCCGGCCTTGGCGCCGTACTGCACCAGGGTGTCCTTGAACTGGTAGGCCTGGCGCAAGCGCACGTCGCCCTTGCCCGCCGCCGCGAATTCGAGGAAGTCGGCGCCTTCGCCCGAGGCCTTCAGCGCCTTGCCATCGGCGCCCGTAACGACGGGCGCGACCATGATCTTGCCGAGCAGGCCGTCACGCTTTTCGCGCACGTCATCCGCCCATTCCCCGAAATACGCCTTGGCCGGTCCCTCGGCGCTGCGTTCCAACCAAACGAAATGCGCCTGCGCGGCGCCCGCCGTGCCCAACAGGGCAATGGCGGCCAAGGTTCTTGCGAATGTCATTATTGATTTCCTTTAGAGGACCGGATCGGACCAGCCCCGCGGCCCAAGCCCGATTCGGAGGGTTTTAAATTATAACCATTCTCACTTCGAACTAGCAGCAAGACTTACCAGCGATAGCGCAGGCTGGCCTTGATGGAGCGCTGGTAGCCGTACCAGCACCAGGAATCGCCCGAGCACGACGCGATGTATTCCTTGTCGAACAGGTTCTGCACGTTCAGCGCCACCTGCATGCCCTTGAGCGACGGCGACGCGCGGCCCAGGTCGTAGTCCAGCATCAGGTCGAACAGCGTGACCGACGGCACCTTCAGGGTGTTGGTCTCGTTGGCATACGAGGAACCGATGTAGCGCACGCCGCCACCCACTCCCACGCCCGCCAGCGGACCGTCCTGCAACTGGTAGCGGGCCCAGGCGGACGCCTGTTGCGAAGGCACGCCCACCGGCGTCTTGCCCTTCAGGTTCATGCCCGCGGCGTTGGGATAGCCCTTGGAGTACTCGTTGTCCATCAAGGAGTAAGCAGCCACCAGCGTCAGGCCGCGCAGGGGCTCGGTCTTGGCTTCGAGCTCGATGCCCTGCGTGCGCAGCTCGCCCGCCTGGATCGAGCAGCGTCCGCCCGCCGTGCCGCAGATGTGGGTCGGATCCGGATCGGTGGTGGTCATGTTCTCGCGGCGGATGTCGAACGCCGCAAACGACAGCAGCGTGGCGCTGCCCGGCGGCTGGTACTTGATGCCGACCTCGTACTGGTTGCCTTCGATCGGCTTGAACGGCTTGTTCTGCCAGCCCGTGCCGGACTGCGGCTCGAACGATTCCGAATAGCTGAAGTACGGCGCCACGCCGTTGTCGAAGTTGTAGATCGCACCCAGGCGGCCCGTGAACTTCTCCGCATTCAGCGAGGACGGCGCGACCCGTCCGGTGGCGATCGTGGTGGTCTCGCCCACGGTGCGCGACCAGTCGTAGCGGCCACCCAGCAACACCGAGAGGCGATCGATCTTGATCTGGTCCTGGAAGTACAGGCCGGTCTGGTACTGCTTGTTGGTCGCATCCGTCGAGAACGCCGGCGCCGGGATGTTCTGATGATTGTTCGGGTTCAGCACATCCAGCGCGGGCGCGGTGCCAAAGCCGGACAGCGTGTCGGTCTTGACGTGCTGATAGTCAAAGCCCAGCAGCGTGGTGTGGGCGAAGGGGCCGGTGTTGAAGCGCGCCTGCACATTGTTGTCCAGCACCAGCGCGCCCACGTCCACATCAGTCGCGATCGACGCGCGCTGCTGGTAGCGGTAGGTCTTGTCGGTATAGCCGTAGTTATTGGTCATCGCGCCGTAGATGCTGCGGTACTGCGCTTCCGCACGCGTCCAGCGCAGGCTTTGCGATGCCTTGATGTTGTCGTTGAAGCGGTGCTCCAGCACATAGCCCAGCGAATAGCTCTTGCGGTCGCTCTTTTCGAAATTGGCGTCGCCGTCGTAGTAATCGGCCGGCAGGCGGATGCCGTCGGGCGCGGAAAGCAGCGTGCGCATGGCCGGCACGCTGCCATAGGAACCCATGTCGGGATCGCGCTGGAAGTTGGTCAGCACCGTCAGCGTCGTGTCGCTGCTGGGCTTCCAGGTAAAGGCCGGCGACACGAAGTAGCGGCGTTCCTTGGTGTCCTTGACCTGGCCGTCTGACATGTAGCCCGAGCCGACCAGGCGGTACAGGAACTTGCCGTCTTCATCGACCGGACCGCCGAAATCGAAGTTGGCGCGACGGTAGTCATAGTTGCCGACCTGCACCTCGACCTCGCGCAGCGTCTCTTCCAGCGGGCGCTTGCTGACCTGGTTGACCACGCCGCCCGGACCGCCCTGCCCGTACATGACGGAGGCCGGTCCCTTCAGCACGTCCACGCGCTCCAGGCGATAGGTGTCCACCTGCGGCAAGGCGTCGCGCCCGCCGAATACTCGCAAGCCGTCCAGGTAGGACGAAGCCTGAAAGCCGCGCACGCTGAACTGGTCCAGGCGCGTGGCGGTGGCGCCGCGCGATTCGGTGGCCACGCCCGCGGTGTAGCGCAGCACCTGGTTCAGTGTCTGCGCGCCCTGCTCCGTGATCTGCTCGCGCGTGACGACCGATACCGACTGCGGCGTTTCGATCAGCGGCGTGTCGGTCTTGGTGGCGCTGGCGCTCACCGTGGCCACGTAGCCCACCGTCGTGATTGCGCTGTCGGACATGCCCGACACGGTCACCGGCGCCAGCGTGGGCGTGTCGCCCGCGGGTGCGGCAACCTGCAGCAGCGTCCAGGTATTGCCCGACTGCGCACGCGCCTGCAAACCGCTGCCCGACAGGATGCGGGCGAATCCCGCGCCCACCGAGTAGGCGCCGTCCAACCCGTCCGAGCGGCGTCCCCGCACCAGCGCCGGATCGAACGACAGGACCACGCCAGCGCTGCGCGCGAACTGCGTCAGGGCATCGGCCAAGGAGCCGGCAGCGATCTGGTAGCTGCGCGGCGCGTTCGCGGAAGCGGGCGCCGGCTGCGCCCAGGCCTGCGGCATGCCGGCGGCAAGCCCGCCCGCGCACATGGCGGCCAGCAGGGCCATGCGGCCGGCAGACAAGGGGGCGCGCAAGCGCGAGTGAGATGAAGCGGACACAAAACTCTCCCTGTACGGTGGTATCTATCCCTGCCTTCCGTACGGGATCGGAAAACCTGCAAGCCGCAGGCAAAAAAATTTGTAACGCTCAGGCCTCGCGCGGACCGACCTGCAGCCAATACTGCGTATGCCGCGTCACGCGGATGGGCAAGGCGGGCTCCAGTGCCTTGAGCGCACGCTCGGCGTCATCCAGCGGAAATACGCCCGACAGCCGCAGACCGGCCACCGCCGGATCCACCCGGATCATGCCCAGGCGCTGGCGAGCCAGGTATTGCGCGAAGTAGTCCAGGCGCCAGTCCTTGGCCACCACCAGCCCGTCGGTCCAGGCCAGCCGGTCGGGATCGGAGGCAAGACGGCCGACTTCGCCATGCTCGGAGAATTCCAGGCGCTCCCCGGCTTCCGCATGCGTAGCCACGCCGCCGCGCAGTAGCGTCACGCTGCCTTCGTACACGCCCAAGCGCGCGCCTTCGGCGGTGCGCCGCAGGTCAAAGCGCGCCCGTTCGGCGCGCAGTTCGCCATGCCCGGTATCCACGCGCAGAGCCGCCATGGCGGGCCGCATTTCGGTCCGCACCAGCACTTCGCCGCGCAACAGGTCCAGGCCGCGGGCATCGTCCTGCAAGTGCAGGCGCACCGCGCTGTCGCTGTTCAAGGTGATGTGCAATCCATCAGCCACCGCAACGGCCAGCCGTTCGCCTGTGCCGGTGCTGAGGTCCGCCGCCAGTCGCTGCCACGGCGTATGCCGGTAGCCCGCCCAACCGGTAAAAGCCGTGCCGCCAACAGCCAGCAATCCGCGCAATACCGTGCGACGGCCGGCCGATCGGGGCGAGGACGATGCAGAACGCGTCAGCGCGTCATGCGCCAACGCCGCCGGCACGCGCCGCGCATCCTGACTGATGCGCTGCAAGCGATCCCACGCGCAGCGATGCGCGGGATCCTGCGCCAGCCATGCCTCGCAGGAC
The DNA here is from genome assembly GCF_014851465.1 of Achromobacter sp. ACM04. Taxonomy (NCBI): domain Bacteria; kingdom Pseudomonadati; phylum Pseudomonadota; class Betaproteobacteria; order Burkholderiales; family Alcaligenaceae; genus Achromobacter; species Achromobacter sp. ACM04. Next base: position 785,971 of record NZ_JACUZS010000003.1, on the reverse strand, counting down.
TGCCGCTCTGCCGCACCGGCCAGGCCGGATTGCAGCCGCACCCACCAGGCGATCGCCTGGTCGGCGACGGGGTCCGCGGCGCTAGTCATCAAAGGCCGCGTAGCACGCGGTCATGGCGCGCACCATGTATTGCTGCACCGAACTCAAGGAGACTTCGAGCCGCTGGGCGATCTCGGGATAGGTCAGCCCGTCGAGCTGCGACAGCAGGAACGCGGAACGCGCCTTGGGCGGCAAGCCGTCCAGCAGGCGGTCCAGCCGCGCCAGCGATTGCAGTTGCTCGGTCTGCTCTTCGGGGGACGGCGCATAAGCCTCGGGTATGGCGGCCAAGTAGGCGAGATAGGCCCGTTCCAATGCCGCATGCCGCTGGTGGTCCACCACCAGGCCCTTGGCAATGGTGGTCAGCAGTCCGCGGGCTTCGCCGGCGCGCACCGCCTTGCGGCCCTGGATCACGCGCAGAAACACGTCTTGCGCCAGGTCTTCGGCCCGGTGCTCGCAGCCAAGCCTGCGGCGCAGCCAGCCGAACAGCCAGGGGCGGTGATCGCGGTACAGGCCATCGACGGGCGCGGCGGAAGGGTCGGTGCGCGCGGCCGATGCGGACAAGAGGGTGGAAGACACGTTGGAAACTGCGGTGCTGGACCAGAAGTCTCCAAATCTTAATTGATAATGACTTGTATTACCAATTTCAACCGCGATCTGCCCGGAAAATTCGGACAGATGCGGCGCGACTACAACGACACGGTGTGGCGGCGTTCCGATTCCAGGTACTCGCGCGACTGCATTTCCAGGATGCGCGAGACCGTGCGGTGGAATTCATTGGCCAGCGCGCCTTCCGTGTAGATCTCCTCGGGTTCGCACTCGGCGGACATGATGAGCTTGACGCGGTGGTCATAGAACACGTCGATCAGCCAGGTGAAGCGGCGCGCCTCCGAAGCCTGGCGCGGTCCCATGCGCGGCACGCCCGACAGGATCACCGCATGGAAGCGGTTGGCCAACTCCAGATAATCGTTCTGCGAACGCGGCCCGCCGCAAAGCGTGGCGAAATCGAACCACACCACCGATCCGCCCAGCGCCAGCGCGCGGATCTCGCGGTGCTCGATATGCAGCACCGGATCCTGGGGCGGCGTGTCGGCCAGGCTGTCGAATGCTTCCTGCAATGCTTTCTGGGCGCGCTCGTCCAGCGGCGTGTGATAGCACTGCACCTGTTCCAGCGAGCGGCGGCGGTAGTCCACGCCGGCGTCCACGTTCATGATGTCCATGCGCGCCTGGATCAGCTGGATCGCGGGCAGGATGCGGTCGCGGTGCAGGCCGTCCGGATACAGGGTCGAGGGCTCGTAGTTGGACGTCATCACGAAGGACGTGCCGTACTCGAACAGCTTGAACAGCAGCCGGTGCAGGATCATCGCGTCGGCCACGTCGGATACGTGGAACTCGTCGAAGCAGATCAGGCGGTAGCGTTTGGCCACGCGCCTGGCCACTTCGTCCAGCGGATCCTGCATGCCCTTCACTTCTTCGAGTTCGCGGTGCACGCCGCGCATGAATTCGTGGAAGTGCAGGCGCGTCTTGCGCACCACGGGCACGGTGGCGTAGAAGGCGTCCATCAGGAAGCTCTTGCCCCGCCCCACTCCGCCCCACAGGTACACGCCGCGCGGCACGTCGGGGCGGTTCAGCAGCTTCTTCAGCGCGTTCGAGCGCATCGACTTGAACTTGACCCATTCGTCGAAATAGCGCTGCAGCCGGTCGATCGCCTTTTTCTGGGCTTCGTCGGGCTTGTAGCCGCGTTCGGCCAGGGCGTGTTCGTAGTATTCGCGGACGTTCATGTGGGAGCAGGAAAAGCAGAATGAAAAAAGGGCGGATCCGTGAACCCGCCCCCGTCTTGCATCGGCTATGCGCGTATCAGAAGTTCAATGCGCGCTTGTCCACGGCCAATGCGGCTTCCTTCACGGCTTCCGACAGCGTCGGGTGCGCGTGGCAGATGCGGGCGATGTCTTCGGCTGCGCCACGGAATTCCATGATGGTCACGGCTTCCGAGATCAGTTCCGAGGCCATCGGGCCCACGATGTGCACGCCCAGGACCTCGTCGGTCTTGGCATCGGCGATCACCTTGGCAAAGCCGGTGGTGTCGCCCAGCGCGCGGGCGCGGCCGTTGGCCAGGAAGGGGAAGCTGCCAGCCTTGTACTCGCGGCCTTCGGCCTTGAGCTGCTGCTCGGTCTTGCCGACCCAGGCGATTTCCGGCGAGGTGTAGATAACCCACGGCACGGTGTCGAAGTTGACGTGGCCGTGCTGGCCGGCGATGCGCTCGGCAACCGCCACGCCTTCTTCCTCGGCCTTGTGCGCCAGCATCGGGCCGCGCACCACGTCGCCGACTGCCCAGACGTTCGGCAGGTTGGTCTTGCAGTCGCCGTCCACGGCGATGAAGCCGCGCTCGTCCAGCTTCAGGCCCACGGCGTCGGCGTTCAGGCCGCCGGTGTAAGGCACGCGGCCGATCGAGACGATCAGCTTGTCGACCACCAGCTTCTGCTCGGCGCCCTTGGCGTCGACGTAGGGCACGGTGACGGACTTGGCGGTCGCCTTGATCTCGCCGATCTTGACGCCCATCTGGATGTTCAGGCCTTGCTTGGTGAAGGCCTTCAGGGCTTCCTTGGCCACCTGGCCGTCAGCGGCTGCCAGGAATTCCGGCATGGCTTCCAGGATGGTGACTTCGGAACCCAGGCGGCGCCACACGCTGCCCATTTCCAGGCCGATCACGCCGGCGCCGATCACGCCCAGCGTCTTCGGCACGGCGCCGATGTTCAGCGCGCCGTCGTTGGACAGCACGACCTTTTCGTCGAACGGCAGGCCGGGCAGCTCGCGCGCCGACGAACCGGTGGCGACCACCACGTGCTTGGCAACCAGGTCTTCCTCGGCGGTGCCGGTGACCTTGATGGCCCAGCCGCCTTCAACCTGGCCGGCGAACGCGCCCTTGCCATGGAAGAACGTGACCTTGTTCTTCTTGAACAGGTACAGGATGCCGTCGTTGTTCTGCTTGACCACCGTGTTCTTGCGGCCGATCAGCGTGTCGAGCTTCAGGCTGACGCCCTTGACTTCGATGCCGTGCTCGGCGAAGTGGTGATTGGCTTGTTCGTAGTGCTCGGACGATTGCAGCAGCGCCTTGGACGGGATGCAGCCGACGTTGGTGCAGGTGCCGCCGGGAGCCGGGCCGCCTTGGCCGTTCTGCCAGGCGTCGATGCAAGCCACCGACATGCCGAGCTGCGCGGCGCGGATGGCGGCGATGTAGCCGCCGGGGCCCGCGCCAATGACGACGACGTCAAATTGTTTGGACATAGTGTTCTCGCGATGAGGTATTGAGTGGAGCACGCCCCGCCCTGCGGGCCGGCAATAAGCCGGCCAGGGCGCCGCAAGACCCAGGGGTCGGGTGGGCGCCGGGCCGGGGCGTCGAGATTACAGGTCCAGCAACAGGCGCTGCGGATCTTCCAGAGCGTCCTTCATGGCGACCAGGCCCAGCACGGCTTCGCGGCCGTCGATGATGCGGTGGTCGTAGGACAGCGCCAGGTAGTTCATCGGGCGGATGACGATCTGGCCGTTTTCAACCACGGCGCGATCCTTGGTGGCGTGCACGCCCAGGATGGCCGATTGCGGCGGGTTGATGATCGGGGTCGACAGCATCGAGCCGAACACGCCGCCGTTGGAGATCGAGAACGTGCCGCCGGTCATTTCTTCAATGCCCAGCTTGCCGTCAGCGGCGCGGCGGCCGAAGTCGGCGATGGTCTTTTCGATGTCGGCGATCGACAGCTGGTCGGCGTTGCGCAGGATCGGCACAACCAGGCCGCGCGGGCTGCCGACAGCGATACCGATGTCGAAGTAGCCGTGGTAGATGATGTCCTTGCCGTCGATCGAGGCGTTGATCAGCGGGAACTTCTTCAGCGCGGCAACGGCGGCCTTGACGAAGAACGACATGAAGCCCAGCTTGATGCCGTGCTCTTTCTCGAACTTGTCCTTGTACTTGTTGCGCAGGTCGATGACGGCCTGCATGTTCACTTCGTTGAACGTGGTCAGGATCGCGTTTTCCTGTTGCGATTGCAGCAGACGCTCGGCGATGCGGGCGCGCAGGCGGCTCATCGGCACGCGCTGTTCCGGACGGCCGTCCAGCGACAGCGTCGGGGGCGCGACCGGAGCAGCGGCCTTGGCCGGAGCGGCCTTGGCGGGCGCGCTGGCGGCCAGGGCATCGCCCTTGGTCACGCGGCCGTCGCGGCCGGAGCCAGCCACGGAAGCGGCGTCAACGCCCTTCTCGGCCAGGATCTTGGCAGCAGCGGGCGAAGCCACGCCGGCGGCAGCCGACGAAGCGGGAGCGGCGGCCGGAGCGGCAGCTGCTTGCTCGGCGGCCTTGGGCGCTTCGGCGGCGGGCGCGGCGGCGGCAACGGCGGCCTTGCCGGCGGTGTCGATGCGAGCCAGCACTTCGCCGGAGGTGACGGTGCTGCCGTCGCCCTTGACGATTTCAGCCAGCACGCCCGAAGCGGGAGCCGGCACTTCCAGCACGACCTTGTCGGTTTCGACTTCGATCAGGATTTCGTCCGCTTCAACGGCAGCGCCCGGCTGCTTCTTCCAGGTCAGCAGCGTCGCTTCGGAGACGGATTCGGAGAGTTGGGGGACGACGACGTCGGTAATAGCCATTTTGTTTGTTCCGTAAAGTTTGTGTTCTGGTCGCGCTGCGCGGCAAGCTTCGAATCGGAATTCCAGAAACCTGCGCGCGCGGCGCGTGCATCAAGCGAGTGTTACTTCGTCAACATGACCTTGAACTTGGGCGCGAAAGCCGTTTCGATCAGGGCCTTCTGCTGCTCCTGGTGCTTGGCCAGGTAGCCCACGGCCGGCGATGCCGACGCGGCGCGGCCGGCGTAACCCAGCTTCTGGCCTTCGACCATGTTCTCGTACACGTGATGCTGAACGTAGAACCAGGCGCCCTGGTTCTGCGGTTCGTCCTGAACCCAGATCACTTCGGTTGCCTTCGGGTACTTGCGCAGTTCCGTTTCGAACGACTTGTGCGCGAACGGATACAGCTGTTCGACGCGGACGATCGCAACGTTGTCGGCGCCACGCTCGCGGCGGGCATTGACCAGATCGTAGTAGACCTTGCCCGAGCAAGCCAGCACGCGCTTGACCTTGCTGGCGTCGATGGCCTCGTCGACCTCGCCGATGACCGGGCGGAAGCTGCCGCCGGCCAGGTCGGTCAGGGGCGAACCGGCGTCCTTGTTGCGCAGCAGCGACTTGGGCGTGAACAGCACCAGCGGCTTGCGGAACGGACGGATCATCTGACGGCGCAGCACGTGGAAGATCTGCGACGCGGAGGTCGGCTGGACCACTTGCATGTTGTTGTCGGCGCACAGCTGCAGGAAGCGCTCGATGCGGCCCGACGAGTGCTCGGGACCCTGGCCTTCGTAGCCGTGCGGCAACATCAGGGTCAGGCCCGACTGGCGGCCCCACTTGGCTTCGCCGGAGCTGATGAACTGGTCGATCACGACCTGGGCGCCGTTGACGAAGTCGCCGAACTGGCCTTCCCAGATGGTCAGCGTGTTGGGCTCGGCGCTGGAGTAACCGTATTCAAAGCCCAGCACAGCCTCTTCGGACAGCACGGAGTCGATGACGGTGAACGGAGCCTGGCCTTCCGAGACGTTCTGCAGCGGAATGTAGGTGCCGTCGTTCCAGCGTTCGCGGTTCTGGTCGTGCAGCACGGCATGGCGGTGCGTGAACGTGCCGCGGCCCGAGTCCTGGCCGGTGATGCGGATGGCGTAGCCCGAGGACACCAGGGTCGCGAAGGCGAGGTGTTCGCCCATGCCCCAGTCCAGGTTCATTTCGCCCTTGGCCATGGTGCGGCGGTCGTTCAGCAGCTTGGCGACCAGCGGGTGCACCGTGAAGCCTTCCGGCACGCTGGTGATGCGTTCGCCGATGCGCTTGAGTTCGGCCAGCGGCACGGCGGTGTCGGCCTGGTCGGTCCACTTGGCGCCCAGGAACGGCGACCAGTCGATGGCGTACTTGCTCTTGTAGTCGGTCAGCACCGGTTCGATGGTGCGCTGGCCGTCTTCCATCAGCTGGCGGTAATCCTTGACGAGCTGATCGGCTTCGCCGTCGGCCAGCACGCCTTGCGTGGTCAGCTTGTCGGCGTACAGCTTGCGCGTGCCGGGGTGATGGCCGATGCGCTTGTACATCAGGGGCTGCGTCAGCGACGGGGTGTCTTGCTCGTTGTGGCCCAGCTTGCGGAAGCAGACGATGTCCACGACCACGTCGTGGCGGAACTGCAGACGGTAGTCCAGCGCCAGCTTGGTCACGAACACGACGGCTTCGGGATCGTCGCCGTTGACGTGGAACACCGGCGCTTCGATCATCTTGACCACGTCGGTGCAATACAGCGTCGAGCGCGAGTCGCGGGGGTCGGACGTGGTGAAGCCGATCTGGTTGTTGATGACGATATGCAGCGTGCCGCCCGTGCCGTAGCCGCGGGTCTGGGCCAGGTTCAGGGTTTCCATGACCACGCCCTGGCCGGCGAAGGCCGCATCGCCGTGCACCAGCACCGGCAGCACTTGCTTGCCTTCGGCGTCGCCGCGGCGTTCCTGGCGGGCGCGCGCGCTGCCTTCGACCACGGGGTTGACGATTTCCAGGTGGGACGGGTTGAACGCGAGCGACAGGTGGACCGGGCCGCCACGGGTGGACAGGTCGCTGGAGAAGCCGTTGTGGTACTTCACGTCGCCGTCGGTCAGGCCTTCGGCGTGCTTGCCTTCGAACTCGGCGAACAGGTCGCCGGGCATCTTGCCCATGATGTTCACGAGCAGGTTCAGGCGGCCGCGGTGGGCCATGCCGACCACGATTTCCTGGACGCCGTTTTCACCGGCGTGGTTCACCACTTCGTCCATCGAGGCGATGAAGCTTTCGCCGCCTTCCAGCGAGAAGCGCTTCTGGCCGACGTACTTGGTGTGCAGGAAGCGCTCGAGGCCTTCGGACTCGGTCAGCTGCTGCAGGATGTGGCGCTTTTCTTCGGCCGAGTAGGCAGGCGCGCCCAGGGTGGCTTCCAGGCGTTCCTGGATCCAGCGCTTGGCGGCGGGGTCGGAGATGTGCGTGAATTCGGCACCGATGCTGCGGCAGTACGTGTCGCGCAGCGCCTTCAGGATGTCGCGCAGCGTCATCGTGCTGGCGGTCGTGAAGTAGGTGTTGGTGGCCGAGTAGGTCTGGTCCAGATCGGCTTCGGTCAGGCCGTAGAAGGCCGGATCGAGTTCGGGGATCGGGGGACGTTCCTGGCGCTTGAGCGGATCCAGGTCGGCCCAGCGCGAACCCAGGGAGCGGTAGGCCGCGATCAGCGACTGCACCGAAACCTGCTTGCTGGCCACGGTCAGGTCGGGTTCGGCCGCGCGTTGCACGAAGGCATTGGCCTTGGCGCGCTGGGCGAACGATTCGACGATGGGAGCGTGGGCCTGGTCGCGGGTGGATTCCTGGCCGTCGGTAGCGGGAGCGTGTTGCAGCTGGTCGAAGTATTCGCGCCAGTTGTCAGGTACCGAACCGGGATTGTCGAGGTAGGCTTCGTAAAGCTCCTCAACATAAGGGGCGTTACCCCCAAAGAGATAAGACGTGGATAGAGATTCTATTTCCGAAGACATATCGCTTCACCTTTACGAGTGCTTCACTCGACACGATGCAGGAAAACCTTCCGCGACACGGGCTTCCCGTTAGGCGGATAGCAGGGGCAGAAGGCGCGTACAAGCCTTAAAAGCCGTATGGGATAAGAGTATAGCCCTTTGAGTTTAAGGACGTCTTCTTGCGTTTGCGTGACGCAAAAGCGCATTCGGAATGCCGTCATGCAGCATTGGAATGTCCAGGCAACCCCTTCTATTGCGCCGTCTACTCGCATTCAATTTCCGGCAACCCAAAATGCCGCGCCGCATCATTTTCACTCGCAGAAATTGCAGTGTTGCGCATTAGCCTCGTTCATACGGGCAATTCGGTGGTCGACAGGATCTCTTTCAGGACGAAAAAGGTGCGGATCTGGCGTACGCCGGGCAGCTTGATGATCTCGCCCGCATGCAGCTTGTTGAAGCGTTCCAGATCACGGATGCGCAGCATCAGGAAGTAGTCGAACTCGCCGGCCACCAGGTGGCATTCCAGGCAGCCGCTGATGCCGCGCGCCGCGGCTTCGAAATCGGTGAAGGATTCCGGCGTGGAGCGGTCCAGCACCACGCCCACGATGACCAGGGTGGCCATGTCCACTTCCGCCGGCTCCAGCAGGGCGACCGTCTTGCGGATGACGCCCTCGTTCTTGAGCTTTTCCACGCGGCGCAGGCAGGCGGCCGGGCTCAGGTGGACGCGCGCGCTCAGCTCCAGGTTGGTGATCTGCGCGTCCTGCTGCAGCACACGCAGGATGTGGCGATCGATGCGGTCCAGCTCAGAATTTGCCGGCATTTGATACGTCCCTGAAAATTAAATTTCGATCAAAAAGCCAATCAGGAAATATTAAGTAGAAACCTGGACGTTTATTTAATTATTTTCCTTTTAAATAATAAAAATACGCAATTGACGGCAAATCCTTGAAATTCCTATGATTTTTCCATCCGCGCCACCCGGCCCGGCCCAGGAGAGTCCCATGGATCTGCAACGATTTCCGCGCCATCGCCTGACCTTCGGCGACACCCCCATCGAAAAGCTCGAGCGCCTGTCCGCGCATCTGGGCGGCAAGGTCGAGATCTATGCCAAGCGCGAAGACTGCAACAGCGGCCTCGCGTTCGGCGGCAACAAGCTGCGCAAGCTGGAGTACCTGATCCCGCAGGCGCTGGAACAGGGCTGCGACACGCTGGTCACCATCGGCGGCATCCAGTCCAACCACACCCGCATGGTGGCTGCGGTGGCCGCCAAGCTGGGCCTGGCCTGCGTGCTGGTGCAGGAAAACTGGGTGGACTATTCAGACGCGGTCTACGACCGGGTCGGCAACATCATGATGAGCCGCTTGATGGGCGCCGACGTGCGCCTGGTGGACCAGGGGTTTGACATCGGCTTTCGCCGCAGCTGGGAAGAGGCGCTGGAAGACGTCCGCAAGCGCGGCGGCAAGCCCTACGCGATTCCGGCCGGCGCATCCGACCATGAACTTGGCGGCCTGGGCTACGTCGGCTTCGCCGAGGAAGTGCGGCGCCAGGAAGCCGAGCTGGGCTTCAAGTTCGACTACATCGTCGTCTGCGCCGTCACGGGCAGCACGCAGGCCGGCATGGTGGTGGGCTTTGCGGCGGATGGCCGCGCGGACCGCGTCATCGGTATCGACGCTTCGGGCACGCCCGAGCAAACCCGCGCGCAGATCCTGCGCATCGCGCGGCGCACGGCCGATATGGTCGGACTCAGGACTGCCATCGAAGAGCGCGACGTGGTGCTGGACACCCGCTATGCCTATCCGGCCTACGGCCTGCCCTCGGCCGAGACCAACGAGGCCATCCGCCTCTGCGCCCGGCTCGAGGGCATGATGACCGACCCGGTCTACGAAGGAAAATCCATGCAGGGCATGATGGACATCATCCGCCGCGGCGAGATTCCGGCCGGTTCGCGGGTTCTGTATGCGCACCTGGGAGGGGTGCCGGCGATCAACGCCTACAGCTTTCTCTACCGCAACGGATAAGGGCGCCTACGGCGCCTTCGGCTGGCCTTGCGGCGACTTGCGCTGAAAGTCCAGCCTTGCCCCAGGGCTTGCCAGCCCTGGCCGCCAGCGCCCATGATGAGCGCAGGAAGCGCAGCCCAGCCGGCGTGTCCGCCGGCTGGGCTTTTTCCGTGGCCGGACCTTCCCGACAACGTCGCCTCCGCAAAATTATGTACATAGTTTGTATACAAAACCAGGATTTCCAGCTATGGTGCTGATCATCAGGAAGTCGTCCGCCCACCCACGCCCGGCCGCCGCGCGCCGTTGCACTCCGCCCGCCTGTCCATGACCGTCTACGATTCCACGCTCCCCTACCCCCGCGACCTGGCCGGCTACGGCCGCAATCCGCCGCATGCCCGATGGCCGGGGCAGGCGCGCATCGCGGTGCAGTTCGTGCTGAATTACGAGGAAGGCGGCGAAAACAGCGTGCTGCATGGCGACGCCGGGTCCGAACAGTTCCTATCGGAAATGTTCAACCCCGCCAGCTATCCCGAGCGCCACCTCAGCATGGAAGGCATCTACGAGTACGGCTCGCGCGCCGGCGTCTGGCGCATCCTGCGCGAATTCGAGAAGCGCGGCCTGCCGCTGACGGTGTTCGGCGTCGGCATGGCCTTGCAGCGCCACCCCGAGCTGACCGCCGCCTTCGTCGAGCTGGGACACGAGATCGCCTGCCACGGCTGGCGCTGGATCCACTATCAGCACATCGACGAGGCCACCGAGCGCGAACACATGCGCCTGGCCATGGACGCGATCACGCAATTGACCGGCAGCCGTCCGCTGGGCTGGTACACCGGACGCGACAGCCCGCGCACGCGGCGTCTGGTGGCCGACTACGGCGGCTTCGAGTACGACAGCGACTACTACGGCGACGACCTGCCCTTCTGGATGCGCGTACAGAAAACGGACGGCAGCGTCGTGCCGCAACTGATCGTGCCCTACACGCTGGACTGCAACGACATGCGCTTCGCGCTGCCGCAGGGCTATTCGCACGCCGATCCCTTCTTCCAGTACCTGAAGGACAGCTTCGACGCGCTCTATGCCGAAGGCGACGAGGCCCCCAAGATGATGAGCATCGGCATGCATTGCCGCCTGCTGGGCCGGCCCGGCCGCATCACTGCGCTGCAGCGCTTCCTGGACCACATTGCCAGCCATGACCGCGTCTGGGTCTGCCGGCGCCTGGACATCGCGCGCCACTGGAAGGCGGCGCATCCCTACACCCCCAACGCCTGAACAGGACGGCCATGGCCCACACCCTAGCCCAACTCAATGCGGCAGCGCCCGCGGACGCCGCCGCCATGCTCGACGGCCTGTACGGCAGCGCGCCCTGGATCGCCGAACGCGCGCTTGGCCACCGGCCGTTCCGCTCGCTGGCCGACCTGGCGCAGCGCCTGCGCCGCGCCGTGAACGACGCGGATGCCGATGCCCGGACGGCGCTACTGCGCGCCCATCCCGAGCTGGCAGCAGGGACGCCCCAGGACGCGGATTCGGCGCGCGAACAGGACCTGGCCGGATTGGCCGCGTGTACGCCCGCCGAATCTGCCCGCCTGCAAGCGTTGAACGCCGACTACCGCGCCAGGTTCGGCTTTCCCTTCGTGCTGGCCGTGCGCGGCCCGCGCGGCGCCGGCATGACGCGCCAGCAGGTGATCGACGAGTTCACCCGCCGCCTGGACAACCCGCCGGACCTGGAGTTCGATGAGGCCCAGCAGCAGTTGCACCGCATCGCCGAGATCCGCCTGCGCGATGGCTTCGGCGCCGAACCCGCCATCGGCAACGACATCTGGGACTGGGGCGAGCAACTGGCCGTCCACAGCGATCCCGGCTACGCCGAAAAAGGGCAGCTCACCGTCACCTACCTGACCGAAGCCCACCTCGCCTGCGCCGGACTGTTGTCGCAATGGATGCGCGACTGCGGCTTCGACGAGGTCGGCATCGACGCGGTCGGCAACGTGGTTGGCCGCTACCTGGCCGCCAGCCCCGACGCCCCCACGCTCATGACGGGCAGCCATTACGACACCGTGCGCAACGCCGGCAAATACGACGGCCGGCTGGGCATCTTCGTGCCGATGGCCTGCGTGCGCGAACTGCGCCGCCAGGGCAAGCGCCTGCCCTACCACCTGGAAGTCATTGGCTTCGCGGAAGAGGAAGGCCAGCGCTACCGCGCCACCTTCCTGGGCTCGGGCGCACTGATCGGCGACTTCAAGCCGCAATGGCTGGACCAGCAGGACGACGACGGCGTCAGCATGCGCGACGCCATGGCGCAAGCCGGCCTGCGCAGTGAAGACATTCCCACGCTCAAGCGCGACCCTGCCCGCTATCTGGGCTTCGTCGAAGTCCACATCGAACAAGGGCCGGTGCTCTACGAAATGGGGCTGCCGCTGGCCGTGGTCACGTCCATCAACGGCTGCGTGCGCTACCAGGTGCGGATCCACGGCCTGGCCTGCCACGCCGGCACCACGCCCATGAACCGCCGCCGCGACGCCGCCACCGCCACGGCCGAACTGGCCTTGTACGTGGAGCAGCGCGCCGCCCGCGACGGCGACTCGGTCGGCACCATGGGCATGCTGGAAGTCCCGGGCGGCTCGATCAACGTGGTGCCGGGAGAATGCCGCTTCAGCCTGGACCTGCGCGCGCCCAGCGACGCGCAGCGCGATGCGCTGGCGCATGACGTGCTGGCCGAACTCGAAGCCATCTGCCTGCGCCGCGGCCTGCGCTACACGCTGGAAGAAACCATGCGCGCCGCCGCCGCGCCCAGCGATCGCGCCTGGCAGCAGCGCTGGGAACGCGCCGTCGACGCGCTGGGACTGCCCGTCCACCGCATGCCCAGCGGCGCCGGCCACGACGCCATGAAGCTGCACGAGGTCATGCCCCAGGCCATGCTGTTCGTGCGCGGCCAGAATTCCGGCATCAGCCACAACCCGCGCGAATCCACCTCCAGCGACGACATCCAGCTTGCCGTGCTGGCGTTCCTGAACCTGCTCGACGACCTTGCCCACGACACCCAATAGCCGACCATGACCGACTACGCCCGACTCGACGCCTGGATTGACGCCCACTTTGACGAGGAAGTCCGCTTCCTGCAGGAGCTGGTGCGCGTGCCGACCGACACGCCGCCCGGCAACAACGCCCCGCATGCCGAGCGCACGGCCGAGCTGCTGCAAGGCTTCGGCCTGCAGGCGGAAGCCCATCCCGTGCCCGCCGAGGCCGTGCGGGACTATGGCCTGCAATCGATCACCAACCTGATCGTGCGCCGCGAATACGGCGCGGGCGGCCCGCGCGTGGCGCTCAATGCCCACGGCGACGTGGTGCCGCCGGGCGAAGGCTGGGAACATGACCCCTACGGCGGCGAGATCGACGACGGCAGCCTGTACGGCCGCGCCGCCGCGGTCAGCAAGAGCGACTTCGCCAGCTACACGTTCGCCCTGCGCGCGCTGGAAGCCGTCGCCCGCCCCAGCCGCGGCGCCGTCGAACTGCACTTCACCTACGACGAGGAATTCGGCGGCCTGCTCGGCCCCGGCTGGCTGCTGTCCCAAGGACTGACCAAGCCCGATCTGCTGATCGCCGCGGGTTTCAGCTACGAGGTCGTAACCGCCCACAACGGCTGCCTGCAAATGGAAGTGACGGTCCACGGCAAGATGGCGCATGCCGCCATCCCCAGCAGCGGCGTGGACGCGCTGCAAGGCGCGGTTGCCATCCTGAACGCGCTGTATGCGCAGAACGCACGGTACCGGGAAATCCGCTCCAAGGTGCCGGGCATCAGCCACCCCTACCTGAACGTGGGCCGCATCGAAGGCGGCACCAACACCAATGTGGTGCCGGGCAAGGTGGCGTTCAAGCTGGACCGGCGCATGATCCCCGAAGAAAGCGCGGCCGAGGTCGAGGCCGACATCCGCCGCATCATCCAGGAAGCCGCTGCTGCCGTGCCCGGCATCAGCCTGGACATCAAGCGCCTGTTACTGGCCAATTCCATGCGCCCGCTGCCCGGCAGCCAGCCGCTGGTGCAGGCCATTCAGAAGCATGGAGAGGAATTGTTCGGCGAGCCCATCGCCGCCATGGGCACGCCGCTCTACACCGACGTGCGCCTGTACGCCGAAGCGGGCATTCCGGGCGTGATCTACGGCGCCGGACCGCGCACCGTGCTGGAATCGCACGCCAAGCGCAACGATGAGCGGGTAGTGCTGGAAGACCTGCGGCGCGCCACCAAGGTCATCGCCCGCACGCTGGCCGACCTGCTGGACGCCGCCTGAGGCGGCCGCCCGGCAGGACCGGCCGGGCGTTTCACGCCAGTTTCATTACCCGGCGCCAGAACAGGATCGCCACCGCCACGAAGACGGCCAACCCCAGGAACGAGGCCGTGTGCTCGAAGCCCGCGCCGGCGATCGCCAGCGGCGCTTCGGTGCCGGCCGCGCCGATGATGCCGGCCATCAGCACGCCGACCAGGCTTTCGCCCACGATCAGGCCCGAGGCGATCAGCACGCCGCGGCGATTGGCTGCGTCGGCGAACTGCTCGTAGGGCTTGCCGGCGGCGGCCGCGCGGCGGCGCAGGGCGCGTTCCAGCAACCATGCCAGGACCGCGCCGACCACGATGGGCGCGGCGACGGTGGGCGGCAGATAGATGCCGATACCCACGGCCAGCACCGGAATCCGGGCCACGCGGCAGGTGCGCTTCATGATCTCGTCCACCACGATCAGGCCCACGCCGACCGCCATGCCGATCAGGATCATGGTCCAGTTGAGCTGGTGCGTGAAGATGCCGCGCGCGATCGCCAGCATCAGCGTCGCCTGCGGCGCGGACAGGGCCTGCGCCGGGTCCATGCCCTCGCGCGGCATGGCGTCGGCAAAACCGTAGGCGTTGTAAAGCAGTTCCAGCACCGGCGAAATCACTGCCGCGCCGGCGACGCAGCCGATCAGCAGGGCCACCTGCTGACGCCAGGGCGTCGCGCCCACCAGCCAGCCGGTCTTCAGGTCCTGCAGGTTGTCGTTGGAAATGGAGGCCACCGCCACCACCGCCGAGGTGCTGAAGATCGACAGCGCAATCGCCATCTGCACGCCGTTCTGCGCGCCCAGCAATTCGCCGCCCAGCGCCAGCATCAGCAGCGACACCAGCACGATGGCAACGATGCCCACGCCCGAGATCGGGCTGGTCGACGAGCCCACCAGGCCGGCCATGTAGCCGCAGGCGGCGGCCACCAGGAAGCCGAAGACGAAGGCAAACAGCACGGCGTAGGCCACCAGCTTCCAGATGCCGGCAGGCGACAGCGGCGCGCCGGACAGGAACACCTGGAAGGTCACCACCAGGACCGCCACCAGCACCAGCGTCACGGCCGAGATCCAGCCGGCCGACAGGTCGCGCTCGGTGCGCGGCGCGCGTCCGGCGCGGGCCGCGCCCGCCTTGGTCAGCGCCGCGAACGAAGCCTTGACGCCGCGCGCCATCGGCATGAACAGCGTGGCCAGCGTCCAGATGGCGCCCACGCCGATCACGCCGGCGCCGATGAAGCGCACCTGCGAAGCCCACAGGCCGGTCGCGTAC
This sequence comes from Achromobacter sp. ACM04, assembly GCF_014851465.1. Classification (NCBI taxonomy): domain Bacteria; kingdom Pseudomonadati; phylum Pseudomonadota; class Betaproteobacteria; order Burkholderiales; family Alcaligenaceae; genus Achromobacter; species Achromobacter sp. ACM04. Next base: position 770,792 of record NZ_JACUZS010000003.1, on the reverse strand, counting down.
TTCGCCAGCGACGTGCCCGCCGGGATGTCGCCCATGGCGGTGAGGATGGGCACGGCGATGCCCCAGGAAATGATCAACCCGGTCAGCATGGCCAGGCCCGCGACGATGCCGATCAGGTAGCCCGCGCCCAGCAGCGCCAGCGAAAAGCCCATGGGCAGCCGGAACACCGCGCCGCCCAGCGCGAACCAGCCGCTGACGCTGTCTCCCAGCACGCGCAGTCCGCTGGCCGCGAAGCTGACCGCGGCGGCGACCACGCCGCCGGCCACGATGTCGCCCATGCCGGTCTCGGCCTTGGCTGGCGCGCGTCCGTTGTCCGCGGCCTCGTCCTGGGCGCGCTCGGCGCTGCCCACCCGCAGGATTTCAGCGGCAGCCACGCCTTCCGGATACGGCAGGTCGCTCTGCACCACCATCACGTGGCGCAGCGGAATGGTGAACATCACGCCCAGCATGCCGCCGGCGGCGCAGATGCCCAGCGTCTGCCAGAACGGGAAGCCCTGCCAGTGCCCCATCATGACCAGGGCCGGCAGGATGAAGATGATGGACGACAGCGTCCCGGCCGCGGAGGCCTGGGTCTGCACCATGTTGTTTTCGAGGATGTTCGCGTCCTTGAACAGGCGCAGGACGGACATCGAGATCACCGCCGCCGGAATGGCGGATGAGAACGTCAGGCCCACCTTCAGTCCGAGAAAGACGTTGGAAGCCGTGAAGATGACGGTGATGATTGCGCCCAGGAGGATGCCGCGGAACGTAAGTTCGGGCAACGTGACCTCTGCCGGGACGCTGATGGGTTGGGTCATTGCAGTTATTCCTATCTTGCCAGGCGCGAATTCTAGCGCCTTCGCGTCCACCTGGCGGTCACCCCTCTGATACGACCACCAAGCATATCCTCGGCAGAAGCTGCCGCAAGCGGTAAAACTTGCAAAAGATTATGCTGAATTTTCCGAAGTTTCCCCAGAATTTTGATCACCCATGCCAGGGGCTAGGGTCTAGCATGGACGTCAAACCAGGAGACGACAAGACCATGCGCGACGCCAGTTCCGCCCGCCCCGGGCAAGACATCCAGCACGACGCCGACCCCGCCGAAACCGCCGAATGGCGTGAGGCGCTGGAATCGCTGGTACAGGCGGAAGGTTCTGAGCGCGCGGGCTACGTGCTGGACAATCTGCTGGGTCATGCGGCGTCGCTGGGCCTGCGCGCCAACAGCCAGACCCGCACCGCCTACCTCAACACCATCCCCGCCGATCAGGAGCCGCCCTTCCCCGGCAACCTCGCCGTGGAGGAACGGATCGCCCGCATCAACCGCTGGAATGCGCTGGCCATGGTGGTGCGCGCCAACCAGGCGCATGGAGAGCTGGGCGGCCACATCGCCAGCTACGCCTCGGCCGCCGACCTGTTCGAGGTCGGCTTCAACCATTTCTTTCGCGCGCAGAGCCCGGACGGCCCCGGCGACCTGGTCTACATGCAGCCGCACTCGGCGCCCGGCGTGTATGCCCGCGCCTATCTGGAAGGCTTTCTGGGCGAAGAGGACCTGGCGCATTTCCGCCAGGAGATCACGGCTGGCGCGCGCGGCCTGCGCGGGCTGTCGTCGTATCCGCACCCGTGGCTGATGCCGGATTTCTGGCAATTCCCCACGGGCTCGATGGGCATCGGCCCCATCAACGCCATCTACCAGGCGCGCTTCATGCGCTACCTGGAGCACCGTTCGCTGATGCCCGGCGGCGACCGCAAGGTCTGGGGCATCTTCGGCGATGGCGAAATGGACGAACCTGAATCCATCGCCGCGCTGACGCTGGCCGCGCGCGAAAAGCTCGACAACCTGGTGTTCGTGGTCAATTGCAACCTGCAGCGCCTGGACGGCCCGGTGCGCGGCAACGGCCGCATCATCGACGAACTGGAAACGCTGTACGCGGGCGCCGGCTGGAACGTCATCAAGCTGGTCTGGGGCAGCGACTGGGACGCGCTCCTGCGGCGCGACACCAACGGCGCCCTGGCGCGCGCCTTCGCCAATACCGTGGACGGACAGTTCCAGACCTTCGCGGCCAACGACGGCGCCTTCAACCGCGCCCACTTCTTCAACCAGAATCCCGAACTGGCCGCCCTGGTGGCCGACTGGAGCGACGAAGCCATCGACCGCCTCCACCGCGGCGGCCATGACATGGTGAAGATCCACGCGGCCTACCACCGCGCCGTGCGCCATCGCGGCCAGCCCACGGTGATCCTGGCGCAGACCAAGAAGGGTTTCGGCATGGGCTCGGCCGGCCAGGGCAAGATGACCACGCACCAGCAGAAGAAGCTGGATGACGAGGCGCTGCTGGCCTTCCGCGACCGCTTCGCGCTGCCGATCTCGGACGCCGATTGCCTGGCGCTGAAGTTCTACCGCCCGGCCGAGGACAGCGCCGAACTGCGCCACCTGCAGGCGCGCCGCGCCGCGCTGGGCGGCCACATTCCCCGCCGCAACACCGAGGCGCCGCGCCTGGCGCCGCCGGACGCGGAGCACTGGGCGCGCTTCGCGCTGGCCGCCGACGGCAAGGAAATGTCGTCCACCATGGCCATCGTGCGCATGCTCACCGCCCTGCTCAAGGACGCCAACGTGGGGCCGCGCATCGTGCCCATCGTGGCGGACGAGGCGCGCACCTTCGGCATGGCCAACCTGTTCCGACAGATCGGCATCTATTCCGCGCAAGGCCAGCTCTACGAACCCGAGGACATCGGCTCGGTGCTGTATTACCGCGAGGCGCGCGACGGCCAGATCCTGGAAGAAGGCATTACCGAGGCCGGCGCGATTTCCTCGTGGACGGCCGCGGGCACCAGCTATTCGGTCAACGGCCTGCCGATGCTGCCCTTCTATATCTATTACTCGATGTTCGGCTTCCAGCGCATCGGCGACCTGATCTGGGCAGCCGCCGATCAGCGCACGCGCGGCTTCCTTGTCGGCGCCACCTCCGGCCGCACCACACTCGGCGGCGAGGGGCTGCAGCACCAGGACGGCTCCAGCCACATCATGGCCGCCGCCGTGCCGAACTGCCGCGCCTATGACCCGGCCTATGCCTACGAGGTCGCCATCATCGTCGAGCACGGCATGCGCCGCATGCTGGACGAACAGCGCGACGAGTTCTACTACCTGACCGTCACCAACGAGAACCTGGCGCAGCCGGACATGCCGGCAGGCGAAGACGTGCGCGAGGGCATCCTGCGCGGCATGTACCGCCTGCGGCCCGCGCGCGGGCAGGCGCAGGTGCGCCTGCTGGGCGCGGGCCCGATGCTGCGCGAGGCCGAACTCGCGGCGGAGCGCCTGCAGGCCGAGTACGGCGTGGACGCCGAAGTCTGGAGCGTCACCAGCTTTTCCGAACTGGCCCGCGACGGCCGCGAAGCCGAACGCGCCCGCGTGCTCGGCCTTGCATCCGGCGCCGACTGGGTCCGCAGCTGCCTGGGCGCCAGCAACGTGCCGGTAGTCGCCGCCAGCGACTACGTGCGCGCCGTGCCGGAACAGATCCGCGCCTGGGTGCCCGCGCCCTACCGCACGCTGGGCACCGACGGCTTCGGCCGCAGCGACACCCGCGCCCAGCTGCGCGACTTCTTCGAGGTCAGCGCGGATTGGATCGTGCTGTACGCGCTGGACAGCCTGGACCGCCAGGAAGATGCCCTGGCGTTGCGCGCGAGCCTGAATGCCGGCGCGCGGCAAACGCCGCCTTGGGATAGATAGGATTGCAATCCGCAATGCAGCGAGGTTTTGCGCAAAATCGTCCATTCGCTGCAGCGCAACAACCAAGCACCCGCGCTTTCTGTTGAAATACGGGTGTTCCCAAGCATTTCCCAGAAAATACGGCGGGCCGCGAGCCCGCTTTTTGCAATCCCATTTCCTTTCCATTTAGCGCCCGCAAGGCCTGTATCCCATGGACGAAACCCTCACCAAAATGGCGTTGGACTACCACGCCTACCCCACCCCCGGCAAAATCTCGGTCACTCCGACCAAGACGCTGGCCAACCAGGACGACCTGTCCCTGGCCTACTCCCCCGGCGTGGCAGCCGCCTGCATGGCCATCTTCGACCAGGGCGATGACGCCGCCTCGAAGTACACCTCGCGCGGCAACCTGGTGGGCGTGATCACCAACGGCACCGCCGTGCTGGGCCTGGGCAACATCGGCCCGCTGGCCGCCAAGCCCGTGATGGAAGGCAAGGGCTGCCTGTTCAAGAAGTTCGCCGGCATCGACGTGTTCGACATCGAACTGGCCGAGAACGACCCCGACAAGCTGGTCGACATCATCGCCGCGCTGGAACCCACGCTGGGCGGCGTCAACCTCGAGGACATCAAGGCGCCCGAGTGCTTCTACATCGAGAAGAAGCTGCGCGAGCGCATGAAGATCCCCGTCTTCCACGACGACCAGCACGGCACCGCCATCATTTCGTCGGCCGCCATCCTGAACGGCCTGAAGGTCGTGAACAAGGACATCGGCAAGGTCAAGCTGGCCTGCTCCGGCGCCGGCGCCGCCGCCATCGCCTGCCTGGACCTGCTGGTCCACCTGGGCGTCAAGCGCGAGAACATCTACGTGGTGGATTCGCGCGGCGTGATCTGGGACGGCCGCGATGAAAACATGGAAGCCAACAAGAAGCGCTACGCGCAGAAGACCGACGCGCGCACGCTGGCCGACGTGGTCAACGGCGCCGACGTGTTCCTGGGCTGCTCGACCGCCGGCGTGCTGACCGCCGACATGGTCAAGACCATGGCCGCCAGCCCGCTGATCCTGGCGCTGGCCAATCCGGAACCGGAAATCCGTCCTGAAGTGGCCAAGGCCGCCCGCCCGGACTGCATCATCGCCACCGGCCGTTCGGACTACCCGAACCAGGTCAACAACGTGCTGTGCTTCCCCTTCATCTTCCGCGGCGCCATGGACGCCGGCGCGTCGCGCATCACGGAAGAGATGAAGCTGGCTTGCGTGAAGGCCATCGCCGAACTGGCGCAAGCCGAGCAGAACGACGAAGTGGCCCGCGCCTACGCCGGCCAGGAACTGTCGTTCGGCCCGGACTACATCATCCCCAAGCCCTTCGACCCGCGCCTGATCGTCCAGATCGCCCCCGCCGTGGCCCAGGCCGCCGCCGACTCCGGCGTAGCCGCCCGCCCCATCGAGGACATCGAAGCCTACCGCCAGAAGCTGATGGGCTTCGTGTACCACTCGGGCCAGCTGATGCGTCCGCTGTTCGCCCAGGCCAAGAAGGCGCCCAAGCGCGTCATCTACGCCGACGGCGAAGACGAGCGCGTGCTGCGCGCGGTGCAGACCGTGGCCGATGAGAAGCTGGCGTTCCCGATCCTGATCGGCCGCCCTGCCGTCATCGAAATGCGCATCAAGAAGTTCGGCCTGCGCCTGGCGGCCGGCCAGGACTTCGAGATCGTGGATCCGGAAGACGACAGCCGCTTCAACGAAACCTGGAACGCGTACTACCAGCTGAAGGGCCGCGAAGGCGTGACGCCGGCCATCGCCAAGGCGATGATCCGCAAGCACAACACGTTGATCGGCGCGATGCTGCTGCGTCGCGGCGACGCGGATGCCCTGCTGTGCGGCGTGGCTAGCAAGTACGACAACCAGCTCAAGTACATCGACGAAATCATCGGCAAGAAGGAAGGCCAGACCTACGCCGCCCTGAACGTGCTGATGCTGCCCGACCAGACGCTGTTCGTCACCGACACCCACGTCAACGAGAACCCGACGGCCGAGGAAGTCGCCAGCATCACCATCCAGGCCGCGGACGAAATGCTGCGCTTTGGCGTGGTACCGAAGATCGCCCTGCTGTCGCACTCCAACTTCGGCAGCCGCGTGACGGAATCCTCGCGCAAGATGGCCGCCGCGCGCCAGATGGTGCAGGACCGCGCTCCCGACCTGGAAGTCGACGGCGAAATGCACGCCGACGCCGCCCTGTCGGAAAAGATCCGCGTGCTCGCCTACCCGGACAGCACGCTCAAGGGCCGCGCCAACCTGCTCGTCATGCCCACGCTGGATACCGGCAACATCACGTACAACATGCTGAAGATGACTGGCAGCAATGGCGTCGCGATGGGCCCGATCCTGCTGGGCGCGGCGCGCCCCGTGCACATCCTGACCACCAGCGCCACCGTGCGCCGCATCGTCAACATGACGGCGCTGGCCGTGGTGGACGCGCAGCAGGAAGCCGCCGAGGCCGCCAAGAAGCGCCGTTGATGATAGTCAGCCGCTGAGCAATGGGCGCCCCTCGGGGCGCCCATTTTCATTGCGCGGGCTCCTGCCGCCGCGATAGCCCGCCGGCGCGGGCTGATGGTAAAAACCAAGTTCAACCTTGTTTTCTGGAGTCAACATGCTGGCCGACGCCTTGTATGCCTGGTTTCACTACCTGGCCATCTTCCTGCTGGTGGTGGTCCTGACCGCCGAAGCCGTGCTGCTGCGGCCCGATCTCACTGCCGCCGGCCTCAAGCGCCTGGTCATCTATGACCGCCTCTATGCGCTGAGCGCCGTGGTGGTGCTCATCACTGGTGTGCTGCGCCTGACGCTGGGCATCAAGGGCGCCGCGTTCTACATGAGCAATCCCTGGTTCCATGCCAAGATCACGCTCTTCGTCATCATCGGGCTCTGTTCGATCGCGCCGACGATGACCTTCCTGCGCTGGGCCAAGCAGTCGCGGCAGCAGCCGGGCTTCTTGCCTGCGGCCGCCGACATCAAGCGGGCGCGGCGCTGGGTCATGATCGAATCGCACCTGTTCATCTTCCTGCCGCTGTTCGCCGTGCTGATGGCGCGCGGCATCGGCGCGTAACACCCGCCCGCGAGGGCCGTGCGCTCAAGGGCAGGATGCGCGACGGGGGGCCTCGGGTTCCTCGTCGCCCACGACGAAGGTGGCGAAGTGGAAGACGCCCACCGTGTCGTTCCGGACCACGTCCACGACCTCGCCAGCCAAGGTCTGCATCACCGACATGCCTTCCGGCACGTCCGCCTGGCCGTCGCGTGTGGCGGCCTGGCCATTCCAGGGGCTCAGCACCAGCACGCCCGGGAACGGCTCGCGCGCATCGCCGCGGCCGCGGCGCACCGACTTGACCTGGGTGCCGGCGGCATAGCTCACGCCGCCGAATCGCGTCGGGCAGGCCAGTTCCGCATCGCTGACCCGCAGCAGGCGCCGCGCCTCGTCCAGGTACAGCCGGGGCTCGCTCAAGGGCAGCCCGAATATCCGGACCGCCATCGGATCCTTGACCTCGATCCGCCAGCGGTCCGGATCGCTCGAGCCATCGGTGTAGACCGTGCCGCCGGAGCCGTAGACGATGGAACCCGGCGCAAGGTCCAGGGTTTCGGCGCGGTTGCCCGGCCCCAGCACGCACTTGTCCAGCGCCCTCATCGCGCCATCGCGCGCCACCTCGAATTCGATATCCTGCGTGGCGTCGCACTGCCAGCCCAGCACGGTCTGGCTGCCCGCGCCACGCAGGATGACGTTGCGCGGATAGCGGCCCCGCAAGGCGTAGGTTTCGTCGTCATAGTCCGAATTGAGATAGCGCCGCGCGCTCGACGCCTGCACGCCATACATGGCCACGGGCTGCGGAAATTCCGCTTCGAGATAGGTCTCCAGCTGCCCTTCGTCCTGCAGCTTCAGTCGAGTGCCCGCGGGCATGGCGATGCCGCCGACGGTCGTGACTTCCTGCAGCGTGACATTGCGGGCTGCCTCGGCACGGGCGCCCTCTCGCTCGATTTGCCAGATCACCGTCTGCACCCAGGCATAGAAGGCGAACGGCACGGCCAGCACGACGAACACCAGGGAAGAAGTCTTCCAGTACTTGCGCACCGTGCGGCGCGCGCCGCCGCTGGCGACCAGGACCACGGCCCAGGCCAGCAGCGCCAGACCGGCAAGAAAACCCAGGGAAACAAAAATGTAGAAGCCAGCAGAAGGCAGCGCTATCGGAATCATGGCAAGGATGGTACACGCCAAACCATCGCGCCGCGGCCACACGGCGTACAGGCAACAAAAAACCGCCCGAAGGCGGTTTCTTGTTCAAGCCAGACTGCGTATCAACGCTTGTCCATCGGGGGCACGTCGCGCGTGACCGAACCGGTGAACAGCTGGCGCGGACGGCCGATCTTGTAATCGGGATCCGACAGCATTTCGTTCCACTGGGCGATCCAGCCCACCGTGCGGGCCAGCGCGAAGATGGCCGTGAACAGCGAGGTCGGGATGCCGATGGCGCGCTGGACGATACCCGAGTAGAAGTCCACGTTCGGGTACAGCTTGCGCTGGACGAAGTACGGATCCGACAGGGCGATGCGTTCCAGTTCCATGGCCAGCTTGAACAGCGGGTCGTTTTCCAGGCCCAGGGCCGAGAGCACTTCCTTGCAGGTTTCCTGCATCAGCTTGGCGCGCGGGTCGTAGTTCTTGTAGACGCGGTGGCCAAAGCCCATCAGGCGCACGCCCGAGTTCTTGTCCTTGACCTTCTCCATGAACTCGCCGACCTTGGCGATGCCGCCGTTGGCTTGCAGCTCTTCCAGCATCTGCAGGCAAGCTTCGTTGGCGCCGCCGTGAGCCGGGCCCCACAGGCAAGCCACGCCGGCCGAGATGGCGGCGAACGGGTTGGTGCCCGACGAACCGCACAGGCGGACGGTCGAGGTCGAAGCGTTCTGCTCGTGGTCGGCGTGCAGGATGAAGATGCGGTCCAGCGCGCGCTCGACGACTTCGTTCACCTTGTAGTCTTCGCACGGCGTGGCGAACATCATGCGCAGGAAGTTGCCCGTGTAGGACAGGTCGTTCTGCGGGTAGATGAAGGGCTGGCCTTGCGAATACTTATAGGCCATCGCGACCAGCGTCGGCATCTTGGCGATCAGGCGGATGGCCGAGATGTGACGATGCTGCGGGTTCGTGATGTCGGTGGAGTCGTGGTAGAACGCGGACAGCGCGCCGACCAGGCCGGTCAGCACGGCCATCGGGTGCGCGTCGCGACGGAAGCCGCGCAGGAAGAAGTGCAGCTGCTCGTTGACCATCGTGTGATGGGTCACTTGCGAATCGAAATCGGCCTTCTGGTCCTTGTTGGGCAGTTCGCCGTTCAGGATCAGGTAGCAGATGTCCATGAAGTCGCAATTGACGGCCAATTGCTCGATGGGGTAGCCGCGGTACAGCAGTTCGCCCTTGTCGCCGTCGATGTACGTGATGCCCGATTCGCAGGCAGCGGTGGACATGAAGCCGGGGTCAAACGTGAACATGCCCGTCTGGCCGTACAGCTTGCGGATGTCGATCACATCCGGACCAACCGTACCCTTGTAAACAGGGAACTCAATGGGGGCGCTGCCATCCGAGAAGGATAGAGTGGCTTTTTTGTCAGACAGGTTCATGTTCATTCCTCTCAATTAATCAGAGCGCGCGCATCTGGCCAATGATGCTCCGAAGCCTGGGCGTGTCCAGCGCGCCCTCAAGCTCTTTGCGGGCCAGCAGCAGGTCGAGAAGGTCGTTGTCTCCCATCTCGAAAAGCTGCGTCAATGCGGCTACGTCATCATCGGTAAGCTCAGCCTCGTGGGCATCCAGATACCGGGTGATGATCAAGTCGTTTTCGAGCAAGCCGCGGCGCGCCCGCCAACGCAAGCGCGCCCGCTCCAATTCAGTTAGCTTGCTCATCCTTCTTTACACCTTTAAAAGCCCCCACGCCGCACCCGCTACGCGGGCTTGCTGCCCCCCTTGGGGGCGTTTTTGCCTTGGGACGGCCCGGCGGCAAAAAATGCCGCCGGAGGCAAAATGCGCTTAATAAAAACTAGACCGTACGGCGAACCATCAGTTCCTTGATCTTGCCGATCGCCTTGGTCGGGTTCAGTCCCTTGGGACAGACGTCGACGCAATTCATGATGGTGTGGCAACGGAACAGGCGGTACGGATCGTCCAGGTTGTCGAGGCGGCTGCCCGTGGCTTCGTCGCGGCTGTCGGCGATGAAGCGGTAGGCTTGCAGCAGGCCGGCCGGGCCGACGAACTTGTCCGGGTTCCACCAGAACGACGGGCAGGAAGTGGAACAGCACGCGCACAGAATGCACTCGTACAGGCCATCCAGCTCTTCGCGGGCCTCGGGCGACTGCAGACGTTCCTTTTCGGGCGGCGGCGTGTCGTTGATGAGGTACGGGCGGATCGAGTGGTACTGGTTGAAGAAGTGCGTCATGTCCACGATCAGGTCGCGGATGACGGGCAGGCCCGGCAGCGGACGCAGAACGATGGGTTCCTTCAGTTCGCGCAGGTTGGTCGTGCACGCCAGACCGTTCTTGCCGTTGATGTTCATGGCGTCCGAACCGCACACGCCTTCACGGCACGAGCGGCGCAGGGCCAGGCTGTCATCGACGTCGTTCTTGATGCGCACCAGCGCATCGAGCAGCATCTTGTCGGTCGGCTGGAGTTCGACTTCCAGCTTCTGCATGTACGGGCGCTCGTCCTTGTCCGGATCGTAGCGGTAGATTTCGAACTTGACGATTCTCTTGGTGCTCATAGTGGGCTCAATCCGGACTTAGAAGGTACGCGCCTTGGGCGGGAAGGACTCGACCGTCAGCGGCTTCATCTGCACGGGCTTGTAATCCAGGCGGCTGCCTTCGGAGTACCACAGCGTGTGCTTCAGCCAGTTCTCGTCGTCGCGCGTCGGGTGGTCGTCCAGCGCGTGCGCGCCGCGGCTTTCGGTGCGGTTGGCGGCCGACTTGATCGTGGCGCGGGCCACTTCGGTCATGTTCGCCAATTCCAGCGCCTCGACGCGCGCGGTGTTGAACACCTTGGACTTGTCCTTGAAGTAGATGTTGTCGGCTTGCTTGGCCAGATCTTCGATCTGGGTCACGCCTTCGTTCAGCAGTTCCAGCGTGCGGAACACGCCGCAGTGGCGCTGCATCGAGAAGCGGATGGCGTTGCCGATGTCCTGGGTCTTCTCGCCCGAAGTGCGCGATTCCAGCTTGTTGATGCGGTCCAGCGAGAATTCGACGGCTTGCTGCGGCACGGGCTGGTGCGCGTGCTGGCGTTCCGGATGCGAATTGACGATGTGGTTGCCGGTGGCGCGACCGAACACGATCAGGTCCAGCAGCGAGTTGGTGCCCAGGCGGTTGGCGCCGTGCACCGACACCGCGGCGCATTCGCCGATGGCGTACAGGCCGTTGACGATCTTGTTCTCGCCGTTTTCGCGCGTCAGCACCTGGCCGTGGTAGTTGGCCGGAATGCCGCCCATCTGGTAGTGGATGGTCGGAACGACGGGGATCGGTTCCTTGATCGGGTCCACGTTGCCGAACTTGATCGCGATTTCGCGGATCGAAGGCAGACGCTTGTTGATCACGTCGGCGCCCAGGTGATCCAGCTTGAGGACCACGTAGCTGCCGTCCGGACCGCAGCCGCGGCCTTCCTTGATTTCCTGGTCCATCGAGCGGGACACGAAGTCGCGCGGGGCCAGATCCTTCAGCGTGGGCGCATAGCGCTCCATGAAGCGTTCGCCATCCTTGTTCAGCAGGATGCCGCCTTCGCCGCGCACGCCTTCGGTGATCAGCACGCCGGCGCCGGCCACGCCGGTCGGGTGGAATTGCCAGAATTCCATGTCCTGCAGCGGAATGCCCGCGCGGGCGGCCATGCCCAGGCCGTCACCGGTGTTGATGAAGGCGTTGGTGGAAGCGGCCCAGATGCGGCCGGCGCCGCCGGTGGCCAGCACCGTGGTCTTGGCTTCCAGGATGTAGATTTCGCCCGTTTCCATTTCCAGGGCGGTCACGCCCACCACGTCGCCCGCTTCGTTGCGCAGCAGGTCCAGCGCCATCCATTCGACGAAGAACTGGGTACGCGCGGCGACGTTGCGCTGGTAGAGGGTGTGCAGCAGCGCGTGGCCGGTGCGGTCGGCAGCGGCACAGGCGCGCTGGACCGGCTTTTCACCGAAGTTGGCGGTGTGGCCGCCGAACGGACGCTGGTAGATGGTGCCGTCGGGGTTGCGGTCGAACGGCATGCCGAAGTGCTCGAGCTCGTACACGGCGTTCGGCGCTTCACGGCACATGAATTCGATGGCGTCCTGGTCGCCCAGCCAGTCCGAACCCTTGACGGTGTCGTACATGTGCCAGTACCAGTTGTCTTCGCTCATGTTGCCCAGCGAGGCGCTCACGCCGCCCTGTGCGGCAACCGTGTGCGAACGCGTGGGGAACACCTTGGACAGCACTGCAACGGACAGGCCCGCTTGGGACAGTTGCAGCGAACAACGCATGCCGGCTCCACCGGCGCCAACGACCACCACATCAAACTGGCGGCGCGGCAGGGATTTCATGACAGAGACCACGGCTTAAATGCTCCAGAGGATTTGCGCGAAGTAAACGACCGAACCGACCAGCCAGAGGATCGTCAGCACTTGCAGCAGCAGGCGCACGCCCACCGACTTGACGTAGTCCATCCAGATGTCGCGCACACCAATCCAGGCATGCCAGGCCAGCGCAATGAATGCAAGGGTGGCCAGGATCTGGCCAACCGGAAGAACGCCCACGTAGAAGTTGAACAGCGCGGTCCAGTGCTCGTACGTGAAGGCCGGCATCATCAGGATGCCGATGAGCAGCACCAGCGTATACACGGCCATGATGACGGCGGTGATGCGCTGGATGATGAAATCCATGACGCCGTAATGGGCGCCCACGACCAGACGCTTGGGTCCGTAGTTTTTGACGTCGGCCATTACAGCACTCCGAACAGTTTGAGAGCGAACACCAGGGTCAGCGCCAGGCTCACCCCGAAAACCACGCCGGCGCTCTTCTTGGCCGACAGCTTGTCGATACCGATGTGCAGGTCCAGCAGCAGGTAGCGGATGCCGGCACAGAAGTGGTGCAGATAGCCCCAGATCAGGACCAGGAAGACAAGCTTGACGATCGGGTTGCCGGCGTACGCGGCCACGGCTGCGAACGTCTGCGGTGCGGCCACGCTGGCCGCGAACAGCGGCAGAATGACCAAGGGAAGACAGAGGAACAGCAGCGCACCGCTGACGCGGTGCAGGATGGACAGCTTGCCGGCCAGGGGCAGGCGGTAGCTGGCGAGTTGCGCAATACCAATATTGCGAAACTGCGGACGTGGCTTGGCAGCGGTGTCGGACATGACGGCCTCGGTGTTTCGGAACTAGGGAATCGTTACGGCGGAAATGCCGTAGCCCTTGCGGGCAAACACGGTATTTTCGCCCAGAGATAGGGTCGGTATCAAATCGTAGGTAAAAAACTCATCAATTCAGACTATTGCGGTAGTGGTATCGATCGGTCAAGTACAACCCCCGGCGGATTTCCATGGGGCGGTCACCATACGTATAAGACACCCTATCAACCTGCAACAACGGCGTCCCGGCGGGAACATTAAGCAGCGGACAGACCTCGGCCGGCGCGATCACCGCGCGCAGCTTTTCGTCCGCGCGCACCATGCTCACGCCGAATTCGGATTCGAACAGACCGTAGAGCGGCGCCTTGTTGGCGGTCAACAGCTCCAGGGTCAGTCCACGGAAAATAGAACCGGGCAGCCAGATGTCGTCCACGACGGTGGGCGTCTGCCCCATGGACAGCAGGCGGCGGATCATGACGACGGTTTCGCCGGCACGCAGGTCCAGGGCGCGCGCGATCTCGGCGGGCGCCCGCAGGCGCCGGCATTCCAGGATGCGGCTTTCGGCCCGGCCGGCCTCGCCTTCGTCATCGGCGGCCAGGCGCAGGAAGCGGTAGCGCACGCGCGCTTCGTGGTGGGTGGCGACGAAAGTGCCCTTGCCCTGGCGGCGCAGCAGCATGTGCTCGGCAGCCAGCTCATCGACCGCCTTGCGCACCGTGCCCTGGCTTACCTGGAAACGGGCAGCCAGATCGATTTCGCTGGGGATGAGTTCGCCGGGCTTCCATTCGCCGCGTTCCAGGCTCTGGACAAGCAGATCCTTGATTTGCCGGTAGAGCGGACTGAAAGCGGCCCCCTCGCCCGCCGTGCGGGCGGCGCGAATGCGTAAGGAGGTTTCGGGCCGGGGCTCTGCCATGGATCTTTTTGATTGGGTCATGTTTATCCGGGGAAATGGGAGGGCGGCGCAAGGCAGCGAACCCATCCGCAATGCGCTGCCGCCGCCAGTGTTCTGGCTTGATACAGGCGCGCAACCGAAACCGGGTTGCGGCGCATTCGAATAAACGCTCTATTGTGGCATATCGGCCGGGCGGCTGTCCAACGTCTTATGTCTTATATAAGATAGAAGAGCAATTGACGGACACGTAAATTCGATCTAGGATTCAACGCTGCCCGGGCCCCGCGCCTGCCACTGCGCACGCCGTTGCATACGCGTTGATTTTCACGCCCAACGATTACACTGCTTGGTGAGATTTTTTCTCGCCAAACCATTACGGAGAACGTCCATGTCCAAGCCTGCCTTGCGTGTCGCCGTCACCGGCGCCGCCGGCCAAATCGGTTACGCACTGCTATTCCGCATCGCCTCCGGCGAAATGCTGGGTAAAGATCAACCCGTCATCCTGCAACTGCTGGAAATCCCCGACGAGAAAGCGCAAAAGGCCCTGAAGGGCGTCATCATGGAACTGGATGACTGCGCCTTCCCGCTGCTGCAAGAAGTCACCGCCCACAGCGACCCGCGCACCGCCTTCAAGGACGCCGACGTGGCCCTGCTGGTTGGCGCCCGCCCGCGCGGCCCCGGCATGGAACGCAAGGACCTGCTGTCGGTCAATGCCCAGATCTTCACGGCTCAGGGCAAGGCCCTGAACGACGTCGCCAGCCGCAACGTCAAGGTCCTGGTCGTCGGCAACCCGGCCAACACCAACGCCTACATCGCAATGAAGTCGGCGCCGGACCTGCCCGCCAAGAACTTCACCGCCATGCTGCGCCTGGACCACAACCGCGCCCTGTCGCAACTGGCTGCCAAGTCCGGCAAGGCCGTCGCCGACATCGAAAAGCTGGTCGTGTGGGGCAACCACTCGCCCACGATGTACCCCGACTACCGCTTCGCCACCGTCGGCGGCGAATCGCTGTCCAAGCTGATCAACGACGACGCCTGGAACCGTGACACGTTCATCCCCACCGTGGGCAAGCGCGGCGCCGCCATCATCGAAGCCCGCGGCCTGTCCTCGGCCGCTTCGGCTGCCAACGCCGCCATCGACCACGTCCGTGACTGGGTCCTGGGCAGCAACGGCAAGTGGGTCACGATGGGCATCCCGTCGGACGGCTCCTACGGCATCCCCGAAGGCATCATCTACGGCGTGCCGGTCACGACCGAAAACGGCGAATACAAGCGCATCGAAGGCCTGGAAATCGACGCCTTCTCGCGCGAGCGCCTGGACTTCACGCTGAAAGAGCTCCTCGAAGAGCGCGACGGCGTCAAGGACCTGCTGAAGTAAGCAGCGCATGAGTAAAGAATTGGGCCCGTTTGCGCGGGCCCAATTCCTAGGCAAGACCGAAACATAAACCTGTCCCTTTGCCCCTGCGCAAAGGAATGTCGCGAAGGGGACAGATTTATTTTCCGGGCCCGCGGTAAGGTCAGGAACCAGGACGGGACGCATCCCGGCCTGGCCTGCAACGCGCCAGTCCGCAGTCCAGTCGTTTCATCCGGGGCCCACGAAAACACCCGGTCCAAATTACGGAGACCACCCATGTCCAGACCCGAATCCGCCGGCGCCCTCTTTCGCCGCGCGCTTGCCGAAGAAAGCCCCCTGCAGATCATCGGCGCCATCAACGCCAATCACGCGCTGTTGGCCAAGCGCGCCGGCTACCGCGCCATCTACCTGTCCGGCGGCGGCGTCGCGGCTGGTTCGCTGGGCCTGCCCGACCTGGGCATCAACACCATGGACGACGTCCTGACGGACGTGCGCCGCATCACCGACGTCTGCGACGTGCCCCTAGTGGTCGACATCGATACCGGCTTCGGCCCGTCGGCGTTCAACATCGCCCGCAGCGTCAAGAGCCTGATCAAGTTCGGCGCCGCCGCCTGCCACATCGAAGACCAGGTCGGCGCCAAGCGCTGCGGCCATCGCCCCGGCAAGGAAATCGTCTCGACCGAAGAAATGGCCGACCGCGTCAAGGCCGCGGCCGACGCCCGCACCGATACGGACTTCTACCTGATCGCCCGCACCGACGCGATCGCCTCCCATGGCGTGGACGCCGCCATCGAGCGCGCGCTGGCCTGCGTGGAAGCGGGCGCCGACGCGATCTTCGCCGAAGCCGCCTACGACCTGCCTACCTACGACCGCTTCGTCAAGGCGGTCAAGGTGCCAGTGCTGGCCAACATCACCGAATTCGGCAAGACGCCGCTGTTCTCGGTGGAAGAACTGAAGAGCGTGGGCGTGGGCATGGTGCTCTACCCGCTGTCGGCCTTCCGCGCCATGAACAAGGCAGCCGAAGCGGTCTACACCGCCATCCGCCGCGATGGCCACCAGAAGAACGTGGTGGACCTGATGCAGACGCGCGAGGAACTGTACGACCGCATCGGTTACCACGAATTCGAATCGAAGCTGGACGCGCTGTTCCAGAAGGGCAAGGCCTAAGCCAGCCCACGGTTTCCGGCGTCGCGGCAGCCGCCCGGCGCCTTGCATGCCCACCCCCAATAGCAACGACCATCGCGAAAGGAAGGAGTAGAGACATGAGCACGGCTCCCAAGAAGCAAGTGGCCAAGACGGACGCCCAGCCGGAAGAAAAAGCCGGCTTCAAGCCCAAGAAGTCGGTTGCGCTGTCCGGCGTCGTCGCCGGCAACACCGCACTGTGCACGGTCGGCCGCAGCGGCAACGACCTGCACTACCGCGGCTACGACATCCTGGACATCGCCGACGCCAGCGAGTTCGAGGAAATCGCCCACTTGCTCGTCCACGGCAAGCTGCCGAACAAGGCCGAACTGAAGGCCTACAAGGAAAAGCTGCGCAGCCTGCGCGGCCTGCCCGCCCAGCTGCAAGCCGCGCTGGAAGCCTTGCCCGCCGCCAGCCACCCGATGGACGTGATGCGCACCGCCGTGTCCGTGCTGGGCTGCGTGCTGCCTGAAAAAGACGACCACAACACCCCGGGCGCGCGCGACATCGCCGACCGCCTGATGGCCAACCTGGGCTCGGCGCTGCTGTACTGGTACCACTACAGCCACAACGGCCGCATCATCGACGTGCAGACGGACGACGACAGCATCGGCGGCCACTTCCTGCACCTGCTGCATGGCGAAAAGCCCAGTGACGAGTGGGTCAAGGCCATGCACATCTCGCTGAACCTGTACGCCGAACACGAGTTCAACGCGTCCACGTTCACGGCCCGCGTCATCGCCGGCACCGGCTCGGACATGTTCTCCGCCATCTCGGGCGCCATCGGCGCGCTGCGCGGCCCCAAGCACGGCGGCGCCAACGAAGTGGCCTTCGACGTGCAGAAGCGCTATGAAACCCCGGACGAGGCCGAGGCCGACATCCGCCGCCGCGTCGAAGCCAAGGAAGTTATCATCGGCTTTGGCCACCCCGTCTATACCGTGTCCGACCCGCGCAACAAGGTCATCAAGGAAGTGGCCAAGAAGCTGTCCAAGAAGGCCGGCAGCACCAAGATGTTCGACATCGCCGAACGCTTGGAAACGGTCATGTGGGACATCAAGAAGATGTTCCCCAACCTGGACTGGTTCTCGGCCGTCAGCTATCACATGATGGGAGTCCCCACCGCCATGTTCACGCCGCTGTTCGTCATCGCGCGCACGGCGGGCTGGTCGGCCCACATCATCGAGCAGCGCATCGACAACAAGATCATCCGCCCCACCGCCAATTACGTGGGCCCGGAAGACCAGAAGTTCGTGCCGCTGGAAAAGCGCAAGTAAGCCACGACACCAGGGCGCGGACGAGGGCACGGCATGGCCACCTGTATTCATTCCATGGAGAGGTACCGCTATGTCTGCCCCGATCTCCAACGTCCGTCCCGATCCCGACCTGGTTCTGGTCGATATCGCCGACTACGTCCTGAAGTATGAAATCCAGAGCGGCCTGGCGTACGAAACGGCGCGCAACTGCCTGATCGACACGCTGGGCTGCGGCCTGGAAGCGCTGGAGTATCCAGCGTGCAGGAAACTGCTGGGGCCCATCGTCCCCGGCACGACCGTGCCCCACGGCGCCAAGGTGCCGGGCACGCAATTCCAGCTCGATCCCGTGCAGGCCGCCTTCAACATCGGCACGATGATCCGCTGGCTGGACTTCAACGACACCTGGCTGGCCGCCGAATGGGGCCACCCGTCCGACAACCTGGGCGGCATCCTGGCCACCGCCGACTGGCTGTCCCGCACGGCGGTCGCGGCCGGCAAACCGCCCCTGCTGATGCGCGACGTGCTGACCGGCATGATCAAGGCGCACGAGATCCAGGGCTGCATCGCACTGGAAAACTCCTTCAACAAGGTCGGCCTGGACCACGTCGTGCTGGTGAAAGTTGCCTCCACCGCCGTGGTGGCGCAGATGCTGGGCCTGAGCCGCGATGAAGTGATCAGTGCGGTGTCGCTGGCCTGGGTCGATGGCCAGAGCCTGCGCACCTATCGCCACGCGCCCAATACCGGCAGCCGCAAGAGCTGGGCCGCGGGCGACGCCACCAGCCGCGCCGTGCGCCTGGCGCTGATCGCCCGGACCGGCGAAATGGGCTATCCGTCCGTGCTGACGGCCAAGACCTGGGGCTTTTACGACGTGCTGTTCAAAGGCCAGCCGTTCCGGTTCCAGCGCCCCTACGGCAGCTACGTGATGGAAAACGTGCTGTTCAAGATTTCGTTTCCAGCCGAATTCCATGCGCAGACCGCCGTCGAGTGCGCAATGGAACTCCACGCCCGGCTGCAGGCCGCCGGCAAGAACGCCGACGACATCGCGAAAATCACAATCCGCACGCACGAAGCCTGCATCCGCATCATCGACAAGAAGGGACCGCTGGCCAACCCGGCCGACCGGGACCACTGCATCCAGTACATGGTGGCGGTACCGACGCTGTTCGGCCGCCTGACCGCGGCCGACTACGAGGACGCGGTGGCGCGGGATCCGCGCATCGACGCGCTGCGCGACAAGATTGTGTGCGTGGAAGACCCGGCCTATACCCGCGACTATCACGACCCCGACAAGCGTTCGATCGCCAATGCGCTGACGGTGGAATTCAAGGACGGCACGCGGCTGGACGAGATCGTCTGCGAGTACCCCATCGGCCACAAGCGCCGCCGCGCCGAAGGCATACCGCTGCTGGAAACCAAGTTCCGCACCAATCTGGCGCGCATGTTCCCAGCCCGCCAGCAAGACCGCATCCTGCAGGCCTCGCTGGACCAGAAGCGGCTGGAAGCCATGCCGGTCCACGAGTACGTCGACCTGTACGTGATCTGAGCCGCCTCCCCGCAAAGCCCTGTCCGCGGGGCTTTGCCTCTTGGCCTGAACGCGTAGTGGCGCAGCTTACAATGCGGCTTTCCTCGACTGGATCGCGCCATGGCCATGCTTTGGGTCAAGACCTTTCATATTGTCTTTATCGCTTCCTGGTTCGCCGGCCTGTTCTACCTGCCGCGCATATTCGTGAATCTGGCGCAGCAATCGGACCCCGCGGTCCAGACCACCCTGCTGGGCATGGCGCGCCGCCTGTACCGTTTCACCACCATCCTGGCCGTGGTCGCGGTGGTATTCGGCATGTGGCTCTATCTGGGTTATCGCATCGGCGTGGGCCCCGGCAACGGCTGGATGCACGCCAAGCTCTTTTTCGTCCTGCTCGTCATCGGCTACCATCACGCCTGTGGCCTGATGCTGCGCAAATTCGAACAGGGCAAAAACACCCGTTCGCACAAGTTCTATCGCTGGTTCAACGAAGTTCCCGTCTTGCTGCTCTTGGTGGTGGTGGCGCTGGTCGTCGTCAAACCCTTCTGATACCCCTACCTCTGCACATTCGCCAGGATTCGTATGTCCTCTGATGAACAGGACCGCCCGCGCAAGACGCTGACGATCAAGAAAACGGCGCGCGACGCCTATGCCGAAGACGCCCCCAAGCGCACCCGCAGCGGCGCCCGCGCCCGTCTGGTCGCGCAACAGGAGCGCACCAAGGAAAGCATCGAACGCCAGAAAGATCCCGCCGCCTATCAGCGGCGCAAGGACGAGGAAGCCCGTGGCCCGCGCGGCGCCGGCCGCGGCCAGTCCGCGCGCGGCGCGTCGGACCGGGCGGCGCCGAGACGCGGCGCCTCGGACCGGGCGGCATCGGGGCGACCTGCTACGGACCGCAAGCGGGCCGACAGCCCGCGCCGCGAAACTGAATCCGGCGGCCGCTCCGGCCGCGCCCCGCAGCGCGCGCCGCGCCTGCGCGACGATCAGTACATCGCGCCGGCCACCCCGGCGGGACGCTTCTACGACCCGTTCGAGGACGACGGTCCGGCGCCGGAATATCAGGCTGAACCCGAGCACGAATCGGATTTTGTCGAAGCACGTAACCGGGACCAAGACCACCGCGAACCCGCCGTCGAGGTCCGCAGCCGCCGTCCGCGCGAAACCCGCCAGGCGGAAACATTTCCCATCTTCGCCCCCTGCCCGCAAGGACTGGAAGAGGCGCTGACGGCCGAAATGCAGGCGCTGGGCTTCGAGGACGCCCAGGCCGGCCGCGCTGGCTGCTCGTTCACGGCCGATTGGGCCGGCGTGCAGCGCGCCAACCTGTATTCGCGCCTGGCCACCCGTATCCTGGTGCAGGTCGCCCATGCCGAGATTTCGCACGAAGACGACATCCTGGACCTGGCCCGCGACACTCCCTGGGAGCGCTGGTTCGGCGCGGAGCAGACCCTGCGCGTGGATACCTCGGCCATCAAGAGCCCGGTGCAAAGCCTGCAGTACTGCAATTTGCGCGCCAAGGACGGCATCTGCGACCGCCTGCGCGAACTGGAAGGCGAACGCCCCAGCATCGACACCGTGCGTCCGGACGCCCGCGTGCACCTGTTCCTGACCGGGCATACCGCGACGCTGTACCTGGACACCTCGGGCGAGTCGCTGTTCAAGCGCGGCTGGCGCCTGGACAAGGGCGAGGCGCCGCTGCGCGAGAACCTGGCCGCAGGCATGCTGGCGTTGGCGGGCTGGGATCCGGCCGCCCCGCTGCTGGATCCGTTCTGCGGATCGGGCACCATCCTGATCGAGGCTGCCTGGATCGCCCTCGGCGTGCCCCCGGGCATCTCGCGCCCGTTCGGCTTCGAACGCCTGCGCGGACATGACGCCTACCGCTGGCGCGACCTGAAGGACGATGCCCGCGCGCGCATCCTGCCGCAACTGGACGCGCCGCTGGTCGGCTACGACCTGGACCCGCGCGCGATCGAATTCGCCCGCAACAACGCCGAACGCGCCTGGCTGACCGAAGACTCGATCCGCTTCGAGGTCGGCGATGCCCGCCACGTCACGGCGCCCGCCGACCACGGCTGGATCGTCACCAACCCGCCCTATGGCGAGCGCATGGGGACCGAACAGGACGCGGATCTGTGGCGCGACTGGGCCACCTGCCTGAAGCGCAATTTCGCGGGCTGGCAACTGCACGTCATCACCAGCGACCTCACCTTGCCCAACCAGATGCGCTTGAAGCCCAAGCGCCGCGTGCCGCTGCACAACGGTTCGCTGGACTGCCGCCTGTTCGGTTTCGAGCTGGTCGCGGCCGGTTACCGCGACGCCTGAGCGCCCCTGCGCCCCCGGGAGGTTTCGGCCCCCGGGCGCCCCTTCCCCTTGAACAGCGCGTTGTAAAGGCGCCGCAACATGGCGCGCTTATCTTTGCTTATGGTTTTCCCCAGCACCGTTTGAGCGCATCATCGCACCAAGGTGTTGCCAATATGCACCAGGCACTTGCACAAGTTCAGGGTTAACCCCTATAATTCGGGTTATCCCTAGTAGCTAAACAAACAGTGCAAGCCCGTGGAGGCTATTGTGATCAACCCGAACAACACCATCCGCCTGACCGACGAACTCGAGCGCCAACTGATGCTCCAGGCTATCGAAGAACAATTCCGTCCGCACCCGATGCGGGCGTTGGCCGCCGGCCTGCGTAAGCTGGCCCACGGCATCCGTGCCCTGGCTGGCAAGACGAGCACCAAGAACGCGCACTCCGCCGCCTGAGCAAGGCCCAGGCTTACGGCCTGAACAGTTTTCCCCTTGGGGGCTGCATAGCCCCTTTTAAGACCCGCCCTTACCGGTGGGTTTTTTTTTGCCTTGGAAGGCCTGGGCTTTGTCGGATAATAGCGACCCATGACGACCGACGCCCTCCTTGACCAGACCCCCAACCGGCTGCGCCGGTTCGCCTGCATGATGTACGAAGCCGTGCTGCTGTTTGGCGTGGTGTTCCTGGCTGGCTACCTGCTGGATACCCTGACCCAGAGCAAGAACGCGCTGGAATTGCGCGGCGCCCGGCAGGCCTGGCTGTTCGTCGCCATCGGAGCGTATTTCGTGCTGTGCTGGCGCCGCCGCGGCCAGACCCTGCCCATGAAAACCTGGAACATCCGCCTGGTCGACCGCGACGGCAACACCCCGTCCACGACCCGCCTGATGTTGCGCTACATCCTGGTCTGGCCTCTGGTGCTGGCCGGCGCGGCGGTCGTGTGGGCGGCCGCCAGCGCCACCGGCTGGCCTTCGATGGACATGTTCATCGTCGCCGCGCCCTTCACCATCTTCGTCTGGTCCTGGTTCGATCCCGACGGCCAGTTCCTGCACGATCGCATCCTGGGCACGCGGCTGCGCAACGCGCCGCGCCACAAGAAGGCCCGCTAGCCTGCGCCGGCAGCGTCAGCCGACCCGCCGCATACATTCTGCGACAAACGGCAACATCGTGCGCCGAATTAGCCGTTTGCTTTCAGAAAGTTGAAAGTCGACCGCAAAGACAATGGGGCCCCTTTTTTCAGACGCCCTAGAACCATCATGCGCGCTTTCCTTTCCCGTGTTGCGCTGGCCGCCGCCAGCGCCCTGTTCCTGCTGCCCGCCGGCGCCCTGGCGCAGAACGCCGCCGCCCAACAGGAAATCGAAGCGGCCACCAAGGCCGCCTTCGCCGCTGCCCAGGAAGGGCCCGCCGACGTCAAACTGGGCGAGCAGGCGGTCGTGCATCTGCCCGAATCCATGTTCTTCGTGCCGCGCCTGCAGGCGGACCGGCTGATGGCGGCCTACGGCAACGGCAAGGATCCTTCCCTGCTGGGCGTGGTGATGCCCAAGAGCGACGATGACGATTGGGTCATCACCGTCAATTTCGACAAGGCCGGCTACATCAAGGACGACGACGCCAAGAACTGGAACGTCAACGAATTGCTGGACAGCCTGCGCGAAGGCACCGAGCAGTCCAACGAAGAGCGCAAGAAGCGTGGCTTCCCCGAACTGATCATGGACGGCTGGGTCGAGGCGCCGAAGTACGACAGCAACTCGCAGCGCCTGGTCTGGTCGGTCGCGGTCAAGCACAAGGGCGAAAGCGCCACCGAGAACCCCACCGTCAACTACAACACCTACGCGCTGGGCCGCGACGGCTACATCACGCTGGACCTGATCACGCAGAAGAGCATGGTGCCCAAGGACAAGACGGCCGTGCTGACCCTGCTGGACAACCTGAACTACGTCGAAGGCAAGCGCTACGCCGACTTCAACTCCTCGACCGACAAGGTGGCCGAGTACGGCCTGGCCGCCCTGGTGGCTGGCGTAGCGGCCAAAAAACTGGGCCTGTTCGCCGTGATCGCCGCCTTCCTGGCCAAGTTCGCCAAGGTCGGCCTGCTGGCCGCGGCCGCGCTGGGCGGCGGCATCTGGAAGCGCCTGCGGGCCAAGAAGGCCAACCCGCAGCAGCCCTGACCGCCGACTCCGGTCGCGCCCCCCCGAACCCATGAACCCGATGCACGGCGGTCCGCCGTGCATCGCAGAACCTCGCCCGCCGTCACAACAGCGTCACGCAGCGTTCACGTTCCGGTCATCGCCGGATGGTTTCATTCCCAGGCATGAGCACAGCCCCTGGGAAAGCGACCGTGAACGAAATCCGCCCCGCGCACTGGCGCGCCCTCTGGATTTCCGATATTCACCTGGGCACCGCCGGGTGCAAGGCGGAATTCCTCCTCGACTTCCTGGATCACAACGATTCCGACACGCTCTACCTGGTGGGGGACATCGTCGACGGCTGGCAGCTGCGCAAGCACTGGCACTGGCCCCGGGCGCACAACGACGTCATCCAGCGCATCCTGCGCAAGGCGCGCAACGGCACCCGGGTCGTATTCATCCCGGGCAACCATGACGAATTCGCGCGCGAGTTCGCTGGCTATGCCTTCGGCGACATCGAGATCCTGGACGAGGACGTGCACACCACCGCCAAGGGGCAGCGCCTGCTGGTGCTGCATGGCGACCAGTTCGACGGCGTGATCCAGCACAGCCGCTGGCTGGCCCACCTGGGCGACGGGCTCTACCAACTGGCGCTGTGGATCAACCATCATTTCAACCGGCTGCGCCACCGTCTGGGACTGCATTACTGGTCCCTGTCGCAATACCTGAAGCACAAGGTCAAGAACGCCGTGTCCTTCATCACGGACTTCGAAGAGGCGCTGGCGGGCGAAGCCCGGCGACGGGGCCTGGACGGCGTGGTCTGCGGCCATATCCACAAGGCCGAACTGCGCTACGTGGGCGAGATCCTCTACTGCAACGACGGCGACTGGGTGGAGAGCTTGTCCGCCCTGGCGGAGACGCACGACGGCCAGCTCCAGTTGCTGGACTGGGCCACTGTCATGGCGGATCGCGAAGCCGATCCCGCCGCCCGGCCGCCCCGCTCGCTGACGCTGCCGGCCCTGCCCTCCGCACTGCGCCGCCAAGGCAAACACCCGTGATAACCCGTATGCGTCCCCGTTACGCAACGGGGATGTTGCAGTTCACGGCCCTCTAGGTCATGCTTGCATCTGGGGCAACGGGCCAACTTGACCCGTTCACGCTGCAACATGCTCACAACATAGGGCCATGAACGACCAATATCAGGCGCTCTACCAAACATTCCGCTGGCTGGTACCCACCCAGTTCAACATCGCGGAAGCGTGCTGCCACCGCTGGGCATCCAGCAGTCCGGATGCGCGGCGCATTGCCATCTACTACGAAGATGAATCTGGCAACCGCGAGGTCTGGACCTATGCCCGCCTGGCGGAAGCGGCCAATCAGCTGGCCAACGGCCTGGTGAAAATGGGCGTTGGGCGCGGCGACCGCGTGGGTGTGGTGCTGGGGCAACGGCCCGAGACCGTGGTGGCCCATATGGCCATCTACAGCGTCGGCGCGGTAGTGCTGCCGCTGTCCGCCCTGTTCGGCCCCGAGGCCCTGGAAAGCCGCCTGCGCGACTCCGAAACCCGGGTCGCGATCGTGGATTACGCCTCCAGCGCCAACCTGCTGGCCGTAAGCGACAACTGTCCCAACCTGCAGCAGATCATCGGCATCGGCTTCGCCGACGAACGCGTATTGCCCTGGCGCAGCCTGCTGGCGCGCCAACCCAGCGAATTCAAGATGGTCCAGACCCGTTCCTCGGACCCGGCCATCCTGCTCTATACCTCCGGCACCACCGGCGCCCCCAAGGGCGCGCTGCTGCCGCACAGCGTGCTGATCGGCAACCTGCCGGGCTTCGTGGCCTCGCAGGACTGGTTCCCCAAGCCCGCCGACGTGTTCTGGTCGCCGGCCGACTGGGCCTGGACCGGCGGCATGATGGACGCCCTTTTGCCCACCCTGTACTTCGGCCACCCCATCGTCGGCACGCGCGGCCGCTTCTCGGTCGAGCGCGCATTCGAGCTCCTGGAACGCTACCAGGTCACCAACACCTTCCTCTTCCCCACCGCGCTCAAGATGATGATGAAAGCGGTGCCGGAGCCGCGCGGCCGCTACCAGCTGGCCCTGCGTTCCATCATGAGCGCCGGCGAAAGCGTGGGCGAGACCGTCTTCGAATGGTGCCAATCGGCGCTGGGCGTAACGCCCAACGAAATGTTCGGCCAGACGGAAATGAACTACGTGGTGGGCAACAGCCAGAAGCGCTGGCCCGCCAAACCAGGCAGCATGGGCCGCCCCTACCCAGGCCACAACGTCGCGGTGCTGGACGAGGACGGCAAGCCGGTCGCGCCCGGCGCCACCGGCGAGATCGCCGTAAACCGGCTCGACATCCATGGCTACCCGGATCCCGTGATGTTCCTGGGCTACTGGCGCAATGAAACCGCCACCCAGGCCAAGTTCAAGGGCGACTGGTGCCTGACTGGCGACCTGGCCAAGATCGACGCCGACGGCTACCTCTGGTACGCAGGCCGCGCCGACGACGTATTCAAGTCCGCCGGCTACCGCATCGGGCCGGGCGAAATCGAAAGCTGCCTGATCGGGCATCCGGCCGTGGCCAACGCCGCCGTCGTGCCCAAGCCGGACGCCGAGCGCGGCGCCCTGGTCAAGGCCTACGTGGTGCTGACGCCGGAGTTCGCGCAGCGCGACCGCAACGACATCATCGAGAACCTGCAGGAACATGTGCGCGAGCGCCTGGCCCCGTATGAGTACCCAAAGGAGATCGAATTCGTCGACGAGCTGCCCATGACCACCACCGGTAAAATCCAGCGCCGCATCCTGCGCCTGCGCGAAGAAGAGCGCTCGCGGATGACCGCAGCCATTACAGACGCGCCGCACGCCCCCAAGGCGTGACGCCGCAACCGGAGACCTAGGCATGCCCATTTACCAGCTCGACGACCTGATTCCCCGCATCGACCCGGCGGCCTATGTGGCCGACAGCGCCGACATCATCGGCAACGTAACGCTGGAGGCAGGCGTCAGCATCTGGTCCAACGTGTCGATCCGCGGCGACAACGACGCCATCCTGATCAAGAGCGGCACCAATATCCAGGAAGGCAGCGTGCTGCACGTGGACGACGGCTGTCCCATGACCATCGGCCCCAACGTCACGGTAGGCCATCAGGCCATGCTGCACGGCTGTACCATCCATGAAGGCGCCCTCGTGGGCATGCAGGCCATCGTGCTGAACAATGCCGTCATCGGCCGCAACTGCCTGATCGGCGCCGGCGCCATCATTCCGGAAGACCGCATCATTCCCGACAACTCCCTGGTCATCGGCATCGGCAAGATCGTCCGCGAGCTCTCGGACGAGGAAATCGCCAATCTGCACAAGAACACCGCCCATTACGTGGCGCGCGGCCAACGCTACAAGACCGCGCTGAAACGGATCGGCTGAGCGCCCCGGGGCGGCGCTTCGACCCTGCTGGCGGCAGGGGGAATAGACGGGCCTGATCGGCTAACATGCCTCCATGACCGATCAGCTCAAGAAATACCTTACCGAAGACCGCAGCGTCCGCATCCAGGCCGTGCGCCTGGACGCGACCTGGAAGGCCGTGCAGGCCAATCACGACTACCCTCCCGCCATCACCCACCTGCTGGGCGAACTGGTGGCGGCGTCCACGCTGCTGGCCGCCAACATCAAGTTCGACGGCTCGCTGGTGCTGCAGATCCAGGGCGACGGCCCCATTGCGCTGCTGGTGGTGGAATGCCGCAACGACCTGAGCCTGCGCGCCACCGTCAAGATGCGCGAAGGCCACGACGTGCCCAGCGACGGCAACATGCAAAGCCTGCTGAACCCGGGCGGCAACGGCCGTTTCATCGTGGTGCTGGATCCGCAGCGCAAGCTGCCGGGCCAGCAGGCCTATCAGGGCATCGTGCCCCTGCAGGGCGACACCGTGGCCGAAGCCCTGCAGCACTACATGAAAGCCTCCGAACAGCTGGATACCCGGCTGTGGCTGGCGGCCGACGCCGACCATGCCACGGGCATGCTGATCCAGCGCCTGCCCTACCACGGCGGCTCGGACGCGCCCGCTCTTACCGAGCAGAACGCCGCCGAAACCTGGGACCGCGCCTGCGCCCTGGCCGGCACCATCAAGCGCGATGAACTGCTGGCCACCGACATCGACACGCTGATCCATCGCCTGTTCTGGGAAGAAACCCTGGTGGCGTTCGATCCGCTGGCGGTGCGCTGGCACTGCCCCTGCACCCGCGAACGCGTGGCCAGCATGCTGCGCACGCTGGGCCAGGAAGAGATCAACAGCATCCTGGCCGAACGCGGCCAGGTCGACGTGGCCTGCGACTTCTGCGGCAAACCGTATAAGTTCGACTCCGTCGACTGCGCCACCTTGTTCTCGTCCGGCGCAGCTCCGGCCGCGGACGAACCTCCCACGGTGCACTGATCCACACCGGCGGCCTGGCCGCCGGGACGTTTCGATCACGCCGGCTTATCCTCATCGACAGGCGGCCATGCCTGCGCCAGACTGCGCAGCCATGACCGCCTTTTTTCATGCACCCTCCTGCCGGCAACGCGGCGCCGCCGCCATCGAATTCGCGGTGGCGGGCGCCGTGGTGCTGCTGCTGGGCCTGCTGGCGATCGAAACGGCCCGCTGGCAGGGCGTGCGCCAGATGGCCTATCTGGCGCTGATGGAGGCGGGACGCGCCGGCGCCACCGGGCACGGCGATCCAGCGCGCATGCGCATGGCCTTTCTGCAGGCCCTGCTGCCGCAGTACGCCGATGCGCAAGGCCAGGCCGGCGCACGCCGCCGCCAGGAAGACGAGCAAGCCGAGCTGGCCGCCATTTCGGGTACCCACCCCTGGCGCATCGAAGTCCTGCTGCCCGACGAGCAATCGTTCCGCGAACACGCCCGCCCGGATCTCAAGGTACCCGCGGCGTCAGGCCTGCGCGCCATCGACAACGGCTACCAGGACCTGCAGCATGCGCGCCGGCCGCCGCAGCCGGGCGGCCAGACCATATTTCAGGCCAACACCTTGAAGCTGCGGCTGACCTATCTGCACAAGCCGTTGCTGCCGCCCTTGCGGGCGCTGCTGGCCGCGCTGGGCTCCGATCGCGGCAGCTATGCCGGAAACGCGCAGACCCGGGGCCTGTTGCCCCTGCGCATGGAACTGGAAACGGAGATGCATTCGCACCCGGTGGATTGGGCGCGCAGGACGCCGCAACCCGCCGGCATCGTGTACGGAGAGTGCCGCAGCGTGCGCTGCGGTTGAACGGAACGGGGAATGAACAGGAACGGCAGCCGGCGCTCAGTGCCGGGCGTTGGCCTGATTGGCGGGCTTGGGAGGCGTAGCCGCAGGGCGGGCCGCCGGCGCGCTGGCGCGCGCGGGGGTGGCCGGCTTGGCCGCGGCGTCGGCAGCCAAAGAGGCGCCGCCAGCCGGGGCCGGGGTGTTCTGCGGCAGGATGTGCACGAACACCTCGCCGTCGCGCATCATGCCCAGTTCGCCGCGGGCGCGTTCCTCGATGGCGCCGGAGCCGCCTTCGAGGTCGCGCACTTCCGCTTCCAATGCGGCATTGCGCGCGCGCAGGCCTTCGTTGGTCTCGCGTTGCTCCGCCACCTGGCGTTGCAGATCCCAGACCTTGAACCACCCGCCCTTACCCAGCCACAGCGGGTATTGGATCAGGCCTAGCAGCACGAACAGCACCAGGAACAACAGGCGCATACGCGGGAACCCTCAGCAGTCGTGGCGTGGATGCGGCCCCGGGATTGCGCCTGGGGCCGCGCTTCTCATCAACGCAGGTTGTAAAAAGCTTCCAAGCCGGGATACGACGCGACTTCAGCCAGCTCTTCCTCGATGCGCAGGAGCTGGTTGTACTTGGCCATGCGGTCCGAACGCGACAGCGAACCCGTCTTGATCTGCATGGCGTTGGTCGCCACGGCGATGTCGGCGATGGTGGAGTCTTCGGTTTCGCCTGAACGGTGCGACACGACGGCGGTGTAGCCGGCGCGCTTGGCCATTTCGATGGCGGCGAAGGTCTCGGTCAGGGTGCCGATCTGGTTGATCTTGATGAGGATCGAGTTGGCGACGCCCTTCTGGATGCCTTCGCGCAGGATCTTGGTGTTGGTGACGAACAAGTCGTCGCCCACCAGCTGCACCTTCTTGCCCAACTGGTCGGTCAGGAGCTTCCAGCCTTCCCAGTCGTTTTCGGCCATGCCGTCTTCGATCGAGATGATCGGGTACTTGTCGCACCAGGTGGCCAGCAGATTGGTGAATTCCTGCGAGGACAGCGAGATGCCGCCTTCGCCGGCCAGCGTGTACTTGCCGTCGCGGTAGAACTCGGAGCTGGCGCAATCCAGGCCCAGGGCGATCTGCGTGCCCGGCTCGTAGCCGGCTTCGGTGATGGCCTTCAGGATCAGCTGGATGGCGGCTTCATGGCTGGCCACGTTGGGCGCGAAACCGCCCTCGTCGCCCACTGCCGTGGACATGCCCTGGCCGTGGATCAGCTTCTTGAGCATGTGGAAGACTTCGGCGCCCCAGCGCAGGGCTTCGCGGAAGCTGCCTGCGCCCACCGGCAGAATCATCAGTTCCTGCAGGTCCAGCGTGTTGTTGGCGTGCGCGCCGCCGTTGATGACGTTCATCATCGGCACGGGCATGCTCATGGGGCCGCTGCCGCCGAAATAGCGGTACAGGGACAGGCCCGATTCGTCGGCGGCGGCGCGGGCCACGGCCATGGAGGCGGCCAGGATCGCGTTGGCGCCCAGGCGTTCCTTGGATTCGGTGCCGTCCAGCTCGATCAGGGTGCGATCGACGAAGGTCTGTTCCTGGGCGTCCAGGCCCATCAGGGCTTCCGAGATTTCCGTATTCAGGTTCTCGACGGCGCGCAGCACGCCCTTGCCCAGATAACGGCTCTTGTCGCCGTCGCGCAGCTCGATGGCTTCGCGCGCGCCGGTGGACGCGCCCGACGGCACGGCCGCACGGCCCATGGCGCCGGACTCCAGCAGCACATCGCATTCGACGGTGGGGTTGCCGCGCGAATCCAGAATCTCGCGGCCGATGATATCGACGATAGCACTCATGACTTTACATTCCCTGAACGATAAACATATTCATGACAGCCGCGCCTTCGCGGGCATTGCGGGCGCGGCGGTACTGCCAGGAGTCGTAGAAAGCCTGGGCCGCGGTCATGGAGGGGAATTCCATGACGACGGTACGGCCAGGCTCACGGCCCTCGAGGTGCCTGGAATCGCCGCCGCGCACCAGGATCTTCGCATCGTACGCGCGCATTGCGAGCGTGGACAGACGCTTGTAGTCCTCGTACTGCGCGGGCTTGGTCACTGAGACGTCGGCGATGAGGTAGGCACTCATGGGATTCCTTCAGAGCAGTTGCGTTGGTTTCGGTCTGACGCCGGATACGGCGACGCCGCCAGTGTCGCGCAAGGCGGCCGGGCGACGCATATCCGATGCTAATTGGTTGTATCCGAAAGAAGCGCCGCCGTATAGGGCGGCGCTGAGGCGGCGGCCCGCGGTCCCGAAGATCCGCTTACGGAACTCCAGACCGCAGACGCGCATTACGCCTCCTGACCGCGGCGAGCCTTCTGCTCGATGGCGGCGCGGATATAGCTGGCGAACAACGGGTGGCCGTCACGCGGGGTCGACGTGAACTCCGGGTGGAACTGCACGCCCACGAACCACGGGTGGTCGGGCAATTCCATCATTTCCGGCAGGTTCTCGGTCGGCGTGCGGGCGCTGATCACCATGCCGGCTTCTTCCAGGCGCGGCACGTAGACGTTGTTGACCTCGTAGCGATGGCGGTGACGCTCGTTCACTTCGTCGCCGTAGATCGACTGCGCGCGGGTGCCCGGCTTGATCGGCACGCGCTGCGCGCCCTTGCGCATGGTGCCGCCCAAGTCGGACGACTGGTTGCGCTTTTCGACCTTGCCTTCGCGGTCCATCCATTCGGTGATCAGGGCCACCACGGGGTGCGGCGCCGAGGGATCGAATTCCGTGCTGTTGGCGCCGCCCAGGCCGGCGACGTGGCGCGCGAACTCGATCACGGCCAGTTGCATGCCCAGGCAGATGCCCAGGTACGGCACACCGTTTTCACGGGCGTAGCGGATCGCGGCAATCTTGCCTTCGGTGCCGCGCTTGCCGAAGCCGCCCGGAACCAGGATGGCGTCCAGGTGCTTGAGCTGGTCGGTGCCGCGGGTTTCGATGTCTTCGGAGTCGATGTACTCGATGTTGATCTTCGAGCGCGTGTGGATGCCGGCGTGGACCAGGGCTTCCGTCAGCGACTTGTACGACTCGGTCAGGTCGACGTACTTGCCGACCATGCCGATGGTGAGCTGGTGCTGCGGGTGCTCCAGCGCCTCGACCAGGTTATCCCACATGGACAGGTCGGCCGGCGGCGGGGTCAGGCCCAGCGCTTCGCAGACGATGTTGTCCACGCCCTGCGCATGCAGCATCGCCGGGATCTTGTAGATCGAATCGGCGTCCCAGACGGAGATGACCGCGTCCAGGGGCACGTTGGAGAACATCGAGATCTTGGCGCGCTCGTCGTCCGGGATGCGGCGGTCGGCGCGGCACAGCAGCGCGTTCGGGTAGATGCCGATTTCGCGCAGCTTCTGCACCGAGTGCTGGGTCGGCTTGGTCTTGAGTTCGCCGGCCGACGCGATGAAGGGCACCAGCGTCAGGTGCACGAAGGCGGCGTTGTTGCGGCCCATGCGCAGGCTCATCTGGCGGGCGGCTTCCAGGAACGGCAGGGACTCGATGTCACCCACGGTGCCGCCGATCTCGACGATCGCGACGTCCGTGTTGCCGTTCCAGGCGGCTTCGGCGCCGCGGGCGATGAAGTCCTGGATTTCGTTGGTGATGTGCGGAATGACCTGGACGGTCTTGCCCAGGTAGTCGCCGCGGCGCTCCTTGCGGAGCACGGATTCGTAGATCTGGCCGGTGGTGAAGTTGTTCACCTTGTGCATGCGAGCCGAAATGAAACGCTCGTAGTGGCCAAGGTCCAGGTCGGTTTCGGCGCCGTCTTCCGTGACGAACACCTCGCCATGCTGGAACGGGCTCATGGTGCCCGGATCGACGTTGATGTACGGGTCGAGCTTCAGCATGGTGACTTGCAGGCCACGCGACTCGAGGATGGCGGCGAGCGACGCAGCGGCGATGCCTTTGCCCAGGGAAGACACCACACCGCCGGTGACAAATACGTATTTGGTCATCGTAATGAGCACCCGGGACGAGCGGGCGCGTGCGGGAAATTTGGATTATAGCCGGGAGGCGGAGCTTATTTGGGTTTTCCCCTAGCTCCGGGGCGTAACATTTGGCAGCACTCGAATCGCCGAAAGGGGCATCGCCTTATGTGGCGCGGCGCAGCGCCGTGCTATGTTCGATCCCTATTTTTTTGCTTGCTGTTTTTTCTCAACACTCCCGCTTCCGCCGATGACCGATCCCGCCCGATCCTCCTACTCGCTCGCCTGGCGCCTTGCGTTGACCGCAGTTTTCCTGCGGCTGGCTTACTCGGCGCTGGTCCAGTCGTACAGCCTGCTGGCCCTGCCCCAGTTCGAGCAAATGCAGGAGATGTACACCCAGCCGCAGTTCCTGGCGCCGCTGCTGGTCCATATCGTCGCGGGCGCGGTGATCGCCGGATTGACCGCCTGGGGAGCCATGCGAGGCTGGCTGGCGCGCCATGACACCCAGGCGGTGACCGAGCCCCGCAAGCTGTTCGGCACCTTCATCGCGCTGTTTCTGCTTTACACCCTGGCCGTGGCGGCAGGCATCGCCTTTCTGCAGAACACGCTGATGCGCTTCGTCATGGACCACCGCGACGTGCTGCAGGAACGGCTCGGCTTCGGCATGATCGGGCAGTTTCTGGCCCTGAACATCATCACCAAGCTCGTAACCATCGTGCTTGAGATCATCGGCATCTGCGTCATCGTGCGCATTGCCGCCTGGACCGTGCAGCCTGCGGGCCCGGCTGGCGGCCCCGCCTATGAACGGCGCCATGCCGCCTGGACTACCGCGCTGACCGTGCTGGTCTGGCAACTGACTGTTTCGGTCTGGTTGGGCGGTTTCCTGCAGATGCAGGCTCAGGGCGCTGGCTGGACGGCGTACGCGCTGGGCTATCTGGTCCTGCCTGCGGCCCTGCTGGGGCTATGCACCCTGGTCTGCCTGAACATCCTGCCGCGCCCGATCGGCGCGGCCCGGTTCGGACGGGCCGTCGCCCACGGCACCATCGCCTTCTGGCTGGCGCAGGCGCTGGGCATAGGTTTGGGATTCCTGGCCGTCCGGGCGATGACCTGGGGACAACTGATGCGCGCGGCGGAGTCCCATGCGGCCGCCGGCCTGACGCTGCTGGCCTATGGCGCGCTGCTGGCTTTGGGCTGCCTGATCGGCAGGCTCGCGCTCTATCCCGGCGCCAAGGCGGCCACGGCGGAAAACTGACCAGCCTTCGCGCAAAGTAAAAGGCCGCGGGCATTGCGCCCGCGGCCTTTTTTCATGCACTCACGCGACGCTTCAGATCGCCGCGGTGCGGCGCTCCAGCCAGGCCAGCGCCTCGCCTTCGACCAGCGGCGACAGGCGTTCGTACACCGTCTTGTGATAGTCGTTGAGCCAGGCGATTTCGTCGGCGCGCATCAGCGACGGCTCGATGCAGCGCGTGTCGATCGGGCACAGCGTCAGCGTTTCGAAGCACAGGAATTCACCCAGTTCCGAGGTCAGCCAGACGCGGTTGGCGACCAGGTTCTCGATGCGCACGCCCCAGCGGCCAGGGCGGTAGATGCCCGGTTCGTTGGAGGTGATCATGCCCGGCTCCATCGCCGTGTGCGGACCCGGCACAGCGCGGTAGGAAATGACCTGCGGGCCTTCGTGCACGTTCAGGAAGTAGCCCACGCCGTGACCCGTGCCGTGGCCGTATTCCGCGCCGCCTTCCCAGATAGGGGCGCGCGCGATGGCATCCAGCATGGGCGAAGGCGTGCCGCGCGGGAACGAGGCGCGCGACAGCGCGATCATGCCTTTGAGCACCAGCGTGAAGTCCACCTTCTGGTCGGCGCTGGGCGAGCCCACCGCGACCACGCGGGTGATGTCGGTCGTGCCGCCCAGGTATTGGCCGCCCGAGTCGATCAGCAGCAGGCCGTCGCCTTCAATGGTGGCGTGCGATTCGGGGGTAGCGCGGTAGTGCGGCATCGCGCCGTTGGCGTTGAAGCCGGCGATGGTGGCAAAGCTGGGGCAGACATAGGCCGGCCGGCGCGCACGAGCAGCGGTGATCTGCTCGTCGATGGTCAGTTCGGTGATGGTTTCATGGCCCAGCGCGCCTTCGAACCAGGCGAAGAACTCACAGAGCGCGGCGCCGTCCTGCGCCATGGCCTGACGCACGTTCGCCAGCTCGGCATCGGTCTTGCGCGACTTCAGCAGCGTGGACGGATTGATGGCTTCGATGCGCGGCACGGCCGGATCCATCGCATGGAACACGCCGCAGGTCACGCGCGCCGGATCGATCAACAGCTTCTGATCGAGTTCCAGCGAGGCCAGCGCATCGGCGGCCTGGGCATAAGCGGCCACTTCCACGCCGTCGGCCGCCAGCACGGCGCGCAGGGCGTCGTCGATCTTGCCGTCAGCCACGAACAACGTGGCATGGTCCAGTCCGATCAGCGCGTGGCCGACGAACACCGGGTTGTAGTCCACGTCCGCGCCGCGCAGATTGAAGAGCCAGGCGATATCGTCCAGCGTGCTGATGAAATGCACGTCGGCGCCATGCGTGCGCATGGCGGCGCGCACCTGCGCCAGCTTGTCGGCGCGGGTCACGCAGGCTTCAGGCGCCACGTGTTCATAGATGGCGGCGCCAGGCAGCCCGGCGCGCTCCTGCCAAATGTCTTCCAGCAGATCCTCGCGGATTTCCAGGACGGCGCCGGCCGAGGCCGCAGCCGCCGACAGGGCGCGGAAAGCGCCCAGGCCCAGCACCTGTCCGTCCACCCCGATGACCTCGCCCGCCTTGGCATTGGCCGCCAGCCAATCCACATGGCCCGGCGTCGTGGCCAGCGCGATCTTCATCAACTGCACGCAGGTGCCGGCCAACTGGGCTTCGGCCTGCACCCAGTAGCGGCTGTCCACCCACAGGCCGGCGAAATCGGCCGTGACCACCAGCGTGCCGACCGAGCCCGTGAAGCCGGACAACCAGCGCCGTCCCTGCCAGCGCGCGGGCAGGTATTCGGACAGGTGCGGGTCCGAGGACGGAACGACATAGGCGGACAGGCCGCGGCGGCTCATGGCCTGCCGCAATTGGGCAATACGGGCGTCGGTGCTAGACATGGGGGATGGGATCCTTAGCGCAACATGAAAGACATGGCGGCCAGGCTGTTCAGCGTGCGGACGGCGGACTGCATGCTATCCGTGGTGAATCGCAAGGTCACGCCGTCCACGCGTTCCAGCGTGGGCCACATGCAGAACAGGTCGGCCAGGGCCGAGCTCTGCGTCTGCAACCGGCATTCTATAGGGGCGGGAATGCGGAAAGGAACTGCCGCGCCTTTCTTCAGATTGCGCACGGCGGTTTCCGCAGCGGCGGCGATCGCGCGGCGCGACGCGGCCGGCGACAGGGTCACGCCGCTGCCCTGCCCATGGGCCACCTTGGTCTGCACCCATTCGGCGCCCGGGAAGGTATCGCGAGTCTCCGCGATGAAGGCATCGTCGCCGGTGCCCAGGATGACGGGTACGCCCATCTCG
Organism: Achromobacter sp. ACM04; assembly: GCF_014851465.1. Taxonomy (NCBI): domain Bacteria; kingdom Pseudomonadati; phylum Pseudomonadota; class Betaproteobacteria; order Burkholderiales; family Alcaligenaceae; genus Achromobacter; species Achromobacter sp. ACM04. The sequence continues at coordinate 734,433 of NZ_JACUZS010000003.1, read as the reverse complement.
CCCGCCAGCGCGCCGTACAGGCCGGCCTCGCCCAGCTCCATGCCGTTGATGATTACGCGGGCAAAGGCGAAGCTGTTGATGGTGTGGGCCAGGATGCCGCAGCCCTGCGAACGCGAGTGGTAGCCGATCATGAAGACGGCGTCGCAGCCCTCTTCCAGACCGCCCATCATGCCGAGGTAACGCGGCTTGCCCAGCACCAGGCGGGCGCGTTCGTCCAGGCCGTCAGGCAGCAGGTTGCGAAAGCCGCCGTGCGAATCGTTGACCAGGATCTCTTCGGCGCCGCCGGCGATCGCGCCTTGCACGGCCGCGTTGGCCTCGGCGGTCATCCAGGCGCGGGCGCGCTCGTATTCGCCGTTGCCGGCGCGGACTTGTTCGGAATGAAAGACGCCGGCGACGCCTTCGATATCGGTGGAAATCAGGATCTTCATGGGATCAGCCTCGGAGGATTTCAGAATTCGGTTTCGGACAGCCACTGGCGCCACTGCGGCGCCGCGTCGCGGATCGCGGCGCGGTGGTTGCCGTCGCGCCCCGTCACGCCTTCGGCATGCCACAGCGCGGAAATGATGGCCTGTTCGCAGGCTTCGGCGGCGGCTTCGAACAAGGGATCGATGCGGGCCTCGTGCAGCATCGCCACCGCCGGCATGGGCTGCTCCGGCAGTTGCGGCACCGTATAGACCGTGGAAAACGCCAGCGCGATGTCGCCGCTGCCATGGCCGTACACCGAACCGGTGCGGGCCAGCCCCGCCCCGGCCCGCAGCGACAGGCGGCGCAACTGGCGCGAGTCCAGCGGCGCATCGGTCGCCAGCAGCAGGATGATGGAACCCTTCTCGGGCACGATGGCGGCGTTCTCGCCCGCCTGGGCGAGGCTGCTGTCCAGTTGCTGCGCCAGCCGGCGGCCGAAGGGCCTGCCCGCCACGGTCAGGTTGGGCAGGCGGCCGAAGTTCGCCAGCACCAGCGCGCCAACCGTGTATTGCGGTCCGGCCTGAATGGATGCCAGGCGCGAGGCCGAGCCGATGCCGCCCTTGAACGAGAAGCAGGACATGCCCCGGCCCGCGCCGACGGCGCCCTGCTCGAACGGCTTGCCCGCGGCGGCCAGCGCCTCGGCGTAGTGCGATTCCTGCACCGCCAGCGCCTGGATATCGTTCAGATAGCCATCGTTGCATTCGAAGACCAGCGGATTGACGGTAGCCATGCCGCGACCAATGCCAGGGTTCGCGGCGACCGCGGCGCGGATCTGCGCATTGGCCACCGTACCCACGCCAAACGTATTGGTCAGCGCAATGGGCGTTTCCAGCACGCCCAGCTCCTGCACCTGGACCAGGCCGGTGCTCTTGCCGAAGCCGTTCAGCACGGTGGCGGCAGCCGGCACCTTATCCAGATAGGGATCGCCGGCATGCGGACGCACCACGGTTACGCCGGTCTGCAGCGGGCCTTCGGCCAGCGTACGGTGGCCGACGGCGACCTCGCCCACGTCGCAGATCGAATCCAGCGGTCCCGATGGCAGTACGCCGATGCGGGGGATGTCCAGCGCTTGTTTGTCCATGTTCGCTGCGTGTCGCCACGCTCCTGAATGTAAAACGCCGCCGCCCTGGGGCGACGGCGCAAAGATTCGCCCTCCACGCCAGCCCTCCAGGGAGGGCCGGCGGCAGGATTACTTGCGGTCGATCTTGGGATCGAGCGCGTCGCGCAGGCCGTCGCCCAGCAGGTTGAACGCGAGCACCGTGAAGAAGATCGCCAGCGCCGGGAAGATTGCCACGTGCGGCGCGATCACCATGTCGGCGCGCGCTTCGTTCAGCATCGCGCCCCACTCCGGCGTGGGAGGCGAAGCGCCCATGCCCAGGAACGACAGGCTGGCCGCGGTGATGATCGAGGTGCCGATGCGCATCGTGCCGTAGACCACGATCGGCGAGATCGTGCCGGGCAGGATGTGGCGCATGATGATGGTCCAGTCGGACGCGCCCACGCTCTTGACCGCTTCGACGTAGGTCATCTGCTTGATCGACAGCGTGTTGCCGCGCACCAGGCGGGCAAACGCCGGCACGCTGAACACGGCCACGGCCACGATCACGTTGACCATGCTGGAACCCAGGATGGCGACCACGCCGATGGCCAGCAGCATGCCGGGGAACGCCAGCAGCACGTCGGAGATGCGCATCGTGATGCGTTCCCACCAGCCTTCGTAGTAGCCCGCCATCAGGCCCATGAAAGTGCCGACGACGGCGCCCATGGCGACGGACAGGAAGCCCGCGGCCAAGGATATGCGCGCGCCCATGATGATGCGGCTGAAGATGTCGCGGCCCAGCGAGTCCACGCCCAGCCAGTGGGTGGTGGAAGGTCCGGCGTTCAGGGCGTCGTAGTCGAAGAAGTTCTCCGGGTCGAACGGCACGATCCACGGCGCGAAGACCGCGACGACGACGAGCAGCAGGACGAAGATGCCCGCGCCGACGGCGAGCTTCTGCTTCTTGAATTTGCGCCAGAACTCGGTGGCGGGGGTGCGCACGTCGTTCTTGGGAGCGGCGGCGATGGTCGTGGCGGGTGTCGTATTGCTCATGGCCGCCTCACTTGTAACGGATGCTGGGATTGATGACGCCATAGAGCACGTCGACAATCAGGTTGATCAGGATGAATTCCAGCGAGAACAGCAGCACCAGGCCCTGGATCACCGGATAGTCGCGCTGGGTCACGGCGTCCACCAGCAGGCGGCCGAGGCCGGGCCAGTTGAACACGGTCTCGACCACGATGGAGCCGCCCAGCAGGAAGCCGAACTGCAGGCCCATCATCGTGACGACGGGAATCAGCGCATTGCGCAGCGCATGCTTGATCACGACGCGGCGCTCGGTCAGGCCCTTGGCGCGGGCGGTCCGCACGAAGTCTTCCTGGATGACTTCCACGAAGGAGGCCCGGGTAAAGCGCGCCATCACGGCCGCCACGGCGGCGCCCAGCGTGATGGACGGAAGTATGTAGTGTTGCCAGGTCGAGGCGCCCACGGTAGGCAGCCAGCCCAGATTCACGGAGAAGACCTGCATCAGCATCATGCCCAGCGCGAACGCGGGGAACGAGATGCCGGACACCGCCAGCGTCATGCCGAGACGGTCGGGCCAGCGATTGCGCCATACCGCCGACACGATCCCGATGATCATGCCGAAGGTCACTGACCACACCATGCTGGCGAGCGTGAGCCACAGGGTAGGCATGAAACGGTCGGCGATTTCGGTCGAGACGGGGCGCTTGGTACGCAAGGAGGTACCCAGGTCGCCTTGCAGCATGTGGCTGAAATAGCGCACGAACTGCTGCGGCAGCGGCAGATCCAGTCCCAGTTCCTTGCGCACGAGCTCGACGGTCTGCTGGTCGGCCTCCTGGCCCGCGGCCAGTCGCGCCGGGTCGCCCGGAAGCATGTGCACAAACAGGAACACGACCACGGCTACCAGCAGCAGCGTGGGGATCATGCCCAAAAGACGTTTGACGATGTAGGTCAGCATTGAAATTCCTGCAACATCGGCGGGGACACCGCGCCCCCGCCGTATGTGGCCTTACAGGGGCGACTAGGCCCCGAGAGTTACTGCCAGATTTACTGCTTCAGATCGATGTCGCCGAACCAGAACGAGGTGTCCGGCTCAACGTACACGCCCGACAGGTTCTTCGACTTCACGTACAGGTTGTTCTGGGTCACCAGGAAGGCCCACGGGGCGTCCTTCCAGATGGTTTCCTGAACGTTCTTGTAGATCTCGGTCTTCTTGGCGCGGTCGGTCGTGGCCAGGGCTTGCTGGATGCCATCGTCCACCGACTTGTTCGAGTAATACGACACGTTGTTGAGCACCGGCGGGAACGCGGCGGTGGTCAGCAGCGGACGCAGGCCCCAGTCGGCTTCGCCGGTCGAGGACGACCAGCCGGCGTAGTACATGCGGACCTTGGCGTCTTCAGGCTTCTGCACCTGTTGGACGCGCTGCACGCGCTGGCCCGATTCCAGCACTTCGACCGACACCTTGATGCCGACTTGCGCCAGTTGCTGCTGCAGGAACTGCACCACCTTCACCGAGGTGCCGTCGTTATAGGCGGACCACAGCTGGCTTTCGAAGCCGTTGGGGTAGCCGGCTTCGGCCAGCAGGGCCTTGGCCTTCTTGATGTCGTACGGCCACGGGCCGGTCTTGTGCGCGTAGTCCACGCCTTGCGGCACGACGCCGTCGACGATGGTGGCATAGCCCGAGAAAGCGACCTTGGCCAGGGCTTCCTTGTTGATGGCGTAGTTGATGGCTTCACGCACCTTGACGTTGTCGAACGGCTTTTGCTGCGTGTTCATCGACAGGTAGCGCGCCATGATCGAGTTGTGGTGATCGACCACGTCCAGCTTGTCGTTCTTCTTCAGCACGGCGGCCTGCTCGAACGGCACCGGGAAGGCGAACTGCGCTTCACCCGTCTGCACCACGGCGGCGCGGGTGTTGTTGTCCGTCACGGTACGGAAGGTCAGGGTGTCGACCTTGGGGTAGCCCTTCTTCCAGTAGCCGTCGAACTTCTTGACCTTCAGGTATTCGGCCGGCTTCCATTCGACGAATTCGAAGGGACCGGTGCCCACAGGGTGGAAGCCGATTTCCTTGCCGTACTTGGCCAGCGCGGCGGGCGAGATCATCATGGCGGCCGGGTGGGCCAGCGCGTTGATGAAGGCCGAGAACGGCTTCTTCAGCGTGATCTTGACGGTCATCGGGTCGACCACTTCGGTCTTGTCGATGACGCTGAACTGGATGTAGCGCGACAGGCGGTTGTCCGGATTGGCCGGGCGGTCGAAGTTGATCTTGACGGCTTCGGCGTTGAAATCGGTGCCGTCATGGAACTTCACGCCGGGACGCAGCTTGAAGGTGTAGACCAGGCCGTCTTCGCTGACGGTGTAGTCGGTGGCCAGAACCTTCTGGACCTTCAGGTCCTTGTCGAACTCGAACAGGCCTTCGTAGTAGGCCTTGCCGGCCGCCTGGTTCAGCGTGCTGTTGGTGTTGTACGGATCGAGCGTTTCCAGCGCGATGGAGACGGCGAACGTCACGTCCTTGGCGGCATGCGCCAGCGGCGACGCGATCACGCCGAAGGCCAGCGCAGCGGCGGCCATCAGTTTGGTGGGGCGCAGAACTTTCATCATTGCAACTCCTGGTTCCAAAAAGGAATTAGGGGGTTTGGTGGAAGAAAAACAAGTACGACAACTGACTCAATACGCTCCGCCGACCGGATGCCGGGCGACGAAGTGATCCGTTCCGACCTGCACCAGCGGCTGCACCACGGGCTCGTCGCCGAGCTTGCGGATGGGGCTGGGGATTTCGTCGGACAACAGCGTGCGCTTCATGTGGCGGCGGGCCGGATCGGCGATCGGCACGGCGGACATCAGCTTCTTGGTGTAAGGGTGCTGCGGATTCTCGAAAATGGCGCGGCGCGGCCCGATCTCCACGATCTGGCCCAGGTACATGACGGCGACGCGGTGGCTGACGCGCTCGACCACAGCCATGTCATGCGAAATGAACAGGAAGGAAATGCCCATGTCGCGCTGCAGGTCGATCAGCAGGTTCACGATCTGCGCCTGGATCGACACGTCCAGCGCCGACACGGATTCGTCCGCGATCACGACCTTGGGGTTCAAAGCCAGGGCGCGCGCAATGCAGATGCGCTGGCGCTGGCCGCCCGAAAATTCGTGCGGATAGCGCTGCGCCATTTCCGCCGGCAGGCCCACGCGTTCCAGCAGTTCGGCCACGCGGCGCTCGGCATCGCGGCCACGGGCCACGCCGTGCACCAGCAGCGGCTCCATGATGGAAAAGCCGACCGTCACGCGCGGATCCAGCGAGGCGAACGGGTCCTGGAACACGAACTGGATGTCGCGGCGCAGGGATTGCAGTTCGGTGTTCTTCAGGCGCACGATGTCGCGGCCGCCGAAGCGGATCTCGCCGCCCTGGCTGTCGACCAGGCGCAACAGCGAGCGGCCGGTGGTGGACTTGCCGCAACCGGACTCGCCCACCAGCGACAGCGTTTCGCCGGGGAACAGGTCGAAGCTGACCTGCTCCACCGCATGCACGCGGCGCTGCACGCGGCTCATGATGCCGCCGCGCAGATCGAAGCGGGTGACCAGCTTGCGCACGCTCAGGATAGGCTCGCGCTTGGCGTCCGGCGCGGCGGGCGCGCTGACCGGAGCGGCCTCGGGCTGGGCCTGGCCTTCGGCCTGCAGCAGCGGGAAGCGCGCGGGCAGGTCCGTGCCCTGCATGGCGCCCAGCTTCGGCACGGCCGACAGCAGCGCCTTGGTGTAGCGGTGCTGCGGCGAGGCGAATACCTGCTCGGACGGGCCTTCCTCGACCTTGTCGCCGCGGTACATGACCAGCACGCGGTCGGCCACTTCCGCGACCACGCCCATGTCGTGGGTGATGAACACCACGCCCATGTGCATTTCTTCCTGCAGCTGGCGGATCAGTTGCAGGATCTGCGCCTGGATGGTGACGTCCAGCGCGGTGGTGGGTTCGTCGGCGATCAGCAGCGCCGGCTTGCAGGCCAGCGCCATGGCGATCATCACGCGCTGGCGCATGCCGCCCGACAGTTGGTGCGGGTAGCGGTCCAGCACCGACTTGGCTTCCGGAATACGGACCTGCTCCAGCATGCGCAGCGCCTCGGCGCGCGCGGCCGCGGCGTCCTTGCCCTGGTGCTGGCGGATCGATTCCGCGATCTGGTCGCCGGCGGTGAAGACCGGATTCAGGGAGGTCATCGGCTCCTGGAAGATCATGGCCATGTCCGCGCCGCGCACACTGCGCATTTCGCGTTGGCTGGATCCGACCAGGTCGATCACGGAACCGTTGCGCCGCCGCAGGGCCATGCTGCCCTGGGCGATGCGCCCGCCGCCGTGCTCCACCAGACGCATGAGCGCCAGGGACGTCACCGATTTGCCCGAACCCGATTCGCCCACGATGGCCAGGGTCTCGCCCCGGTCCACATGGAACGACAGATTGCGCACGGCTTCGACCGTGCGCTCCGATCCCACGAAGCGCACCGTCAGGTCGTCGACCTGGACCACGCGGTTTTCCGGCAGCGCCAGGCTGTTTGCGCGATCAACCATCTCTTTTGATTCCCCAAATACTGAAAAAACGAACCCGCCGCCGCTTATCGGTAGATAGCGGTGACCGGCTTCTCGCCGACGCGGGCGTAACCCCGATACATGCCTTCCGTGTTGAACGGCAAGGCCACATTGCCCTGGGCGTCGACGGCCACCAGGCCGCCCTTGCCATCGATGGTGGGCAGCTTTTCATGCACGACGCGGTCGGCGGCCGCTTCCAGCGACGCGCCGCAATATTCCATCTGGGCCGCCACGTCATAGGCGGCGACCATGCGGATGAACATTTCGCCGGTGCCCGTGGTGGACACCGCGCAGGTCTTGTTGCTGGCATAGGTGCCGGCGCCGATCAGCGGCGCGTCGCCCACGCGGCCGACCTGCTTGTTGGTGATGCCGCCGGTCGAAGTGGCCGCGGCCAGGTTGCCCTGGGCGTCCACCGCCACCGCGCCCACCGTGCCGAACTTCTTGTCCGAGTCCAGCGGATCGGCCGGTGCGGGCTGGCCGCGCGCGACCAGCGCCTGGCCGTCATGGTCCAGCACCGCCGCTTCCGGCGTTTCGCGCTGCACGCGCAGCAGCTGTTCGCGGCGGGCTTCGGTGGAGAAGTAGGAGGGATCGACCAGTTCCACGCCTTCTTCCTTGGCGAAGGCTTCGGCGCCCTCGCCCACGAAGAACACGTGCTTGCTGTTTTCCATGACCTTGCGCGCGGCGAAGATCGGGTTGCGCACGCGGTGCACGCCGGCGATCGCGCCCGAGCGCAGCGTGGCGCCGTCCATGATGGCGGCGTCCAGTTCGTGGGTGGCGGCGCTGGTGAACACGGCGCCATGGCCGGCGTTGAACAGCGGACAGTCTTCCAGCAGGCGGACGGCTTCGGTCACGGCGTCCAGGGCGCTGCCGCCACGGGCCAGCACGGCCTGGCCGGCGGTCAGGATGGATTCCAGCGCGCTCAGGTACTCCTGTTCTTTCTCGGGCGACATGGCCGCGCGGGACATCGCGCCGGCGCCACCGTGAATCGCAATCACGGGTTGAATCATCGTTTACCTACTCCATGGATGAGCCACGGCATCACGGACTGGGTCACCCCAGCGGCGGCCGCGACGGAATTCTTGGCCCGATAGGCCACCGCGGCCGACAGGGCTTCGATCAGCCCCAGCGCAGCGGTTTCGGAATTGGGAATCAGCTGGCGCGCGGAATACGCATACAGCAACACGGAAGCCGTGGGCGCCAGCGGCGAGGTGGGCTTGTCGGTCAGCACCAGCACCGGCACGCCGGCCTGCTTGGCGGCGCCGGCCAACGTCACCGTGTCGGCCAGGTAGCGGGGAAAGCCGATGGCGATCACCAGGTCCTTGGACGTCATGCGCGCCATCTGGCGCGCCGCGTGCGACACGCCGCCGGGACCGGCCAGAGATTCGACGGAATGCAGATGCATGCACAGGCCGCGCTGCAGGAGGCCGGCCAGGAAGCCGCTGGCGCCGAAACCGATGATGAAAACGCGGTCGGCGGCCAGGATGGCCTCCACTGCCTGCTCGCAGGCGGCGGCGTCCAGCGACTGCAGGTTGCGCTGGGCATTGCGGATGTCTTCTTCCAGCGTAGCGGCGAAGATCTGCACGGCGCTGGCGGAATGCGCCAGCTCTGTGCGCAGCTTTTCCACCGGCTCCAGCGCCGCCTCGAAGCCGCGCGCGAGTTCGGCGCGGAACTGCGGATAGCCCGGCAGGTCCAGGGCGCGCGCGAAGCGGTTGGCCGTCGCCACCGACACTCCCACCGCCGCGGCGAACTCATCGATGGTCATGGTGGCGGCGCGGAACTGGTGCGCCAGCACGTACTCGGCCATCTTGTGCTGAGTACGGCTCAGCGCGGGCTGGGCCCGGGCGATCCGGTCAGCAATCGTGAGTGCGGCCTTGGTCATCGAGGGGGGAGATGTAGCGGGAGTTTATGTAAATCTGTTTACAAACAAATTTTAGAGAAGAAAATAGATTTTCATACTAAGGGTATACCCGTGAAAACATGTAACAGTGCATCGAATAAAACGGGGTCGGTTTGAGGTACGCTAAGGCCCGCCCTAATGGCCCCCACCCCGCCACACCGGATTGACGCTATGCCCGATTGGATCTGCAAGCCGCACCAGGAACTGACCGTGACCGAGATCTACGCGATCCTGCGGTTGCGCACGGAAGTCTTTGTCATTGAACAGAATTGCATCTTCCAGGACATGGATGGCAAGGATCTGATCGGGCAGACCTCGCACCTGATGGCCTGGCAGGACGGCAAGCTCGCCGCCTATTGCCGCATCCTGGATCCGTCGCTGAAGGACGGCCAGATCGAGATCGGACGCGTCATCACCGCCCCCTGGACCCGCGGCCAGGGCCTGGGCCACGAGCTGATCCGCCACGCGATGCAGGAAGTACGCCTGCGCTGGCCCGGCCGCGCCATGTACCTGGGCGCGCAGGCCCGCCTGCGCAACTACTACGGCGGCCACGGCTTCGTGCAGGTCACCGAGGAGTACATCGAGGACGGCATCCCGCATGTGGGGATGCGGCTCGACGAAACGGCATAAAAAAACGCCCCGGAGGGGCGTTTTTCATGGGTGCGGCGCAAGGATTACTTGACTGCCGACACGTCCAGCTTGGCCTGGGTCTTGGACTTGATCTCGTCCACCGTCACGCCCGGCGCCGTTTCCAGCAGCTTGAGGCCGTTTTCGGTGACTTCCATCACGCCCAGGTCGGTGATGATCAGGTCGACCACCCCCACGCCCGTCAGCGGCAGGTTGCATTCGGACAGCAGCTTGATGTCCTCGGTGCCGTCCTTTTTCTTGGCCACGTGCTCCATCAGGACCACGACGCGGCCCACGCCCGCCACCAGGTCCATGGCGCCGCCCATGCCCTTGACCATCTTGCCCGGAATCATCCAGTTGGCCAGGTCGCCCTTTTCGGACACCTGCATGGCGCCAAGAATGGCCAGGTTGATCTTGCCGCCGCGGATCATCGCGAACGAATCCGCCGACGAGAAGATCGAGGAGCCGGGCAAGGTCGTGACCGTCTGCTTGCCTGCGTTGATGAGGTCGGCGTCGACTTCATCGTCGGTGGGGAACGGGCCGATGCCCAACAGGCCGTTCTCGGATTGCAGCCACACTTCCATGCCCTTGGGCACGTGGTTGGCCACCAGGGTCGGCAAGCCGATGCCCAGGTTCACATAAAAGCCGTCTTGCAGCTCGCGCGCGGCGCGTGCCGCCATTTCATCGCGGGACCATGCCATGTCTGTTCTCCTTAGGCCGGGCGAGTGGTGCGTTGTTCGATGCGCTTTTCGGGCGTTGCATTCAGCACGATCCGATGCACATAGATGCCGGGCAGATGGATCTGATCGGGATCCAGGCTGCCGGTGTCAACGATTTCCTCGACTTCGACCACCGTGAACTTGCCCGCCATGGCGACGTTCGGATTGAAGTTGCGGGCGGTCTTGCGGAACACCAGGTTGCCGCTGCGGTCGGCGATGTGCGCCTTGACCAGCGACACGTCCGGCACCAGCGAACGCTCCATCACGTACTGCTGGCCGTCGAACTCGCGGATTTCCTTGCCGTCGGCGACGATGGTGCCCACGCCGGTGCGGGTGAAGAAGGCCGGGATGCCGGCGCCCCCGGCGCGCAGCTTCTCGGCCAGCGTGCCCTGGGGAGTGAACTCCAGCTCGAGTTCGCCGGACAGGTACTGGCGCTCGAATTCCTTGTTCTCGCCCACGTAGGACGCAATCATCTTGCGGACCTGGCGCGTATTGAGCAGCTGGCCCAGGCCGAAGCCGTCGACGCCCGCGTTATTGCTGATGCAAGTGAGATCCTTCACGCCCGAATCGCGCAGCGCGGCAATCAGTGCCTCGGGAATGCCGCAAAGGCCGAAACCGCCCACGGCAATCATCTGGCCGTCCTTGACGATGCCTGCCAGCGCCTCCTGGGCGCTTGCAAAAACCTTGTCCATCGCTCCAACTCCTAGTTAAGGTCGAACTTGAAGAGGGCGCGGCTGCCGGCGCCGGTCCCAGCAACACCGTACGGAGTCCTGTGCGGCTGGCGCCTAGGGTGGCGCGCCCTTATTGCTTTTTTGATTTTGCGCTGATTTTACCGGCATGGCCGGCCAACGCACGCGCTATTTTGGCCGGCGCCGATTCAAGCCCCGGGCTTGAACATGGCGCCCAGCTTGGACAGCACCTCTTGCGGCCACGGGGCGGACGCATTGACCACATAGTCCATCCAGACTAGCACGTTGCGCGCGCGGGCATACGGACCGCCTTCGTCGCCCGCCTTCTCCAGCAGCAATTCGAATTCGGCGCTGGATCGGCCTATGCGCATGAGCTTGTGCGTCACGAGCACATTGGCGGGATAGGTCAGCGGCCGCAGAAAATCGCAGGACGCATGCGCCAGGATGAGCCCCTGATCTGCGGGGAGCGCGAAACCCGCGCCATAGAGTATCTGTATCCGGGCCTCTTCCATGAGGCGGAAATACATCGCATTGTTCAGATGATTCAGAGCGTCCGAGTCGCCCCACCGCAAAGGCAGTTCGACTTGATGGATATCTCCCACGGCCAGGATCCGCGCTGAGGTTTTGTCCGCGTTCACCAATTACTCCTGATGGCTAAAAGAAATACGAAGGCAACCATGGCCTCCGCCTGCAATACAATCGCCGATAATACTTCCAGCCATATATGGAATACATACGGGGAGCTTTGCAATGTCTGAACGCGAGTCGATGGAATATGACGTGGTCGTGGTTGGCGGTGGACCCGCCGGCCTGGCCACTGCTATCCGTCTTAAGCAGTTGGCCGCTGAGAAGAATCAGGAAATCGGCGTCTGCGTACTTGAAAAGGGCGCGGAACTGGGTGCACACATCCTGTCCGGCGCCGTCATGGACCCGCTGGCGCTGACCGAGCTCATCCCCGACTGGAAGGAAAAAGGCGCGCCCCTGAACGTGCCCGTCACGCATGACAAGTTCATGTTCCTGTCCGAGACCGGCGCGCGCACCACGCCCAACTGGCTGCTGCCGCCCTGTTTCCACAACGAAGGCAACTACATCGTCCGTCTGGGCGATGTCGTGAAGTGGATGGGCGAGCAGGCCGAGGCCCTGGGCGTGGACATCTTCCCGGGCTTCGCAGCCGTGGAAGTGCTGTACGACGAAAACGGCGCGGTCCGCGGCGTGGCCACCGGCGACATGGGCGTGGCCCGCGACGGTTCGCACACCGACCATTACCAGCCCGGCATGGAGCTGCACGCCCGCTACACCGTGTTCGCCGAAGGCGCGCGCGGCCAGTTGGGCCGCCAGCTGATCGAACGCTATAAGCTGGACGACGGCCGCAATCCTCAGTCCTACGGCATCGGCATCAAGGAAATGTGGGAAGTCGATCCGGCCCAATCCAAGCCCGGCCTGGTGATCCACACCGCCGGCTGGCCGCTGGACGCCGACACCTACGGCGGCTCCTTCCTCTATCACCTGGACAACAACCTGGTGGCGGTGGGCATGATCGTGGGCCTGGACTACGCCAACCCCTGGTTGTCGCCGTTCGACGAATTCCAGCGCTACAAGACGCACCCCGCCATCCGCGGCACCTTTGAAGGCGGCAAGCGCATCGCCTACGGCGCGCGCGCCATCACCGCGGGCGGCCTGCTGGCCCTGCCCAAGCTGACTTTCCCGGGCGGCGTGCTGGTCGGCTGCGAAGCCGGTTTCCTCAACGCCTCGCGCATCAAGGGCAGCCACGCCGCCATCAAGTCCGGCAAGCTGGCCGCCGAAGCCGCGTTCGACGCGCTGGTCGCTGACCGCCGCCAGGACGAGTTGGCCGCCTACCCCGCGGCCTTCGAGTCTTCCTGGCTGCATGCGGAACTAAACAAGGCGCGCAACTTCAAGCAGTGGTTCAAGAAGGGCCGCACCATCGCCACCGTGATGACCGGCGTCGAACAGCTGCTGCTCAAGGGCAAGATGCCCTGGACCCTGCGCCACAACAAGCCCGACCACGCCTGTCTGCAACCCGCATCGCAATGCGCGCGCATCGACTACCCCAAGCCCGACGGCAAACTGACCTTCGACAAGCTCAGCTCGGTGTTCATCTCGAACACCAACCATGACGAGAACGAACCCGTCCACCTGACGCTGAAGGATCCGTCCGTGCCAGTGCAGGTCAACCTGGCCAAGTATGGCGGCCCGGAATCGCGCTACTGCCCGGCGGGCGTGTACGAATTCGTCAAGGACGACCACGGCGAGGACCGCCTGCAGATCAACGCGCAGAACTGCGTGCACTGCAAGACCTGCGACATCAAGGACCCGACCCAGAACATCGTCTGGGTGGCCCCGCAAGGCGGCGAAGGGCCCGTGTACAGCGGCATGTAACGCTACCGGACGCCCGCGCCCGGCCACCGAAGGCGCCCCCCGGGGCGCTTTTTTTTCGACAGACAGAACTCTCCATGACCGAACGCGTACTCCTTATCGGCTGCGGCGACCTGGGTCAGCGCGCGGCCCGGCGTTTCCTGGCGCGCGGCGACGAAGTCTACGCGCTGCGCCGCAATCCACCGGTAGGGGATGCGGACGGCATCCACTGGCTGCGGGGCGACATCTCCCGCGCCGACGGGCTGCCCGCCCTGCCCCCGGGTGTCACGCGGCTCATCCACCTGCCCGCGCCCGGCGCGCGCGAAGCCGCCGCCTACCGCGCGGTGTTCGTCGATGGCCTGAAACACGTGCTGGACGCGCTGGACGCCACACAGCTCAAGCGCATCGTGTTCATCTCGTCCAGCGCGGTCTACGGCGAACACGAAGGCGGCTGGGTCGACGAAGACACGCCGCCCGCGCCGCTGGGCGTCAATGGCCGCATCCTGCTCGAGGCCGAAGCCGCGCTGGCGGCCCGCGGCCTGCCCTCGACCGCCTTGCGCCTGGCGGGCCTCTACGGCCCCGGACGCCTGCACTTGATCGAACGCCTGCGCCAAGGCGCGGCAGGCGCGCCGACCGCTCCCGAACACTGGGCCAACCGCATCCACATCGACGACGCGGCGGGGGCCGTGGTCCATCTGGCGCTGCTGCCCGACGTCGCGCCTGTCTACATAGGCTGCGACGATACGTCGCTGCCCCTGCACGAGCTCTATGCCGACCTCGCCAGGCTGATCGGCGCCCCCGCGCCGCGCGAGGCGCCGGCGCCGGCCAACGTCGGCAGCAAGAAGCTGAGCAACGCTCGCCTGCGCGCCAGCGGCTTCACCCTGCAATGGCCGGACTCGCGGCTCGGCTATGCCGCGCTGCTGGCGGCGGCAGGCAACCCGGACGCGCCGCAGGCATAGTTCGCCGCGCATCGAATCGTGGCCGTCAAGGCTGGCGGATACTGGCGGCCGTATCCATTACCGGCCATCGCCATGCATCCTGCCCATCCCCTGCAGGCGGTCACTCACCCCGACCCCTACCCGTACTACGCCGCGCTGGCGCGCGAGCGGCCGCTGTATCGCGAGGCGGCGCTGGACCTGTGGGTGGCCAGCCATCCGGACGCGATAGCGGCCATCATGCAGCATCCGGCCGCGCGCGTGCGCCCGGCCGCGGAGCCCGTGCCCAAGGCGCTGTGTCCAGGCCCGGCGGGCGAACTCTTCGGCCGCTTCGTGCGCATGAACGACAGCGCAACGCACACGCAGGTGAAGGCCCTGCTGAGCGCCTACCTCCGCGAACAATCGGCGCGGCCCTGTACGCCCGCGTGTCCCGATCCCGGCCCCCTGGACGCCGCCGCCGTCGACCGTTACCTGAGCGCCGCGCCGGTGCATGCGCAAGCCGCCTTCCTGGGGCTGCCGCCTGACCTGTATGCAGATTGCGCCGCCGATATTGCGGCGTTCCTGTCCGCGCTGCCCGCCGCCGCAGCGGCGGATCGCATCGAAGCGGGACACGCCGCAGCGCAGCGCCTGCAGACACGCCTGGAATCGCATCTGCAAGCCCCCGACGCCGCGCCGGCCCTGCGCCGGCTGCGCGAAGACGGCGCGCGGGCGGAGATAGCGCCCGCGGTGCTGGCCGCCAACCTGGCCGGCCTGCTGTTCCAGTCCTGCGAGGCGGGCGCCGGCCTGCTGGGCAACGCCATCGTCCTGGCCGGACGGCGCGGCCTGCGCGCGGATCTCACGGACGCTGCGGCGCTGGCCCTGGTGGACGACGTGGAACGCAGCGACCCGCCGTTGCACAACACGCGGCGCTTTCTCGCCGCGGGCATGGACGTCTGCGGCTTGCGCATCGAAGCCGGCCAGACCGTGCTGCTGGTGCTGGCCGCGGCTGCCACGGTGCAACCCGAGGCGCACTGGACTTTCGGCGCTTTCGGGCATGCCTGCCCGGGCCGCCTTCCGGCCCGCCTGCATGCGGCGGGCGCGCTCACTCGCCTGCTGCGCGCAGGCCTGGATGCCGCCGCGCTGGCGGCCCGTTTCCGTTACCGGCCGCTGCCCAACGCGCGCGTGCCGCAGTTTGATTTTTCCGAGGAACAAGCACCATGATCGCAGTGATATTCGAAGTCGAACCCGCCCACGGCAACCCCGATCCCTATCTGCACATCGCCGCCAGCCTGATCGACGAGCTGAAGGCCATTGACGGCTTCGTCTCGGTCGAACGCTTCCAGAGCCTGAGCGATCCGGGCAAGCTGCTGTCGCTGTCGTTCTGGCGCGATGAAGCGGCGGTCCAGCGCTGGCGCACGCTGGAGTCGCACCGCCGGGCCCAGGAAGCCGGGCGCGGCGGCGTCTTCGCCAATTACCGCCTGCGCGTGGCGCAGGTGCTGCGCGACTACGGCATGAACCAGCGCGACGCGGCGCCCGTCGACAGCCGCGAGCGGCACGGCTGAGGCCCCCGCCTCAGGCCCCGGCCGCGGCTGCCGCCAGCGCCACCCGGTGGGTCGCGCCTGATTCGAGTACCGCCGTCATTGCGGGCAGGCCCGGCGCGGACGAGGGGTCGAAGTAATCGGCCTCGTCGCGCCCCGGGCCCGCCGGCAGGTCGCGCACTTCCACGCGAAAGCCCTCGGTCCGGTTGCCGCGCAGTTCCGGCACCGCCTGCAACAAGCGGCGCGTGTAGGGATGCGTGGGCCGGTCGAACACTTCGTCACGCGTGCCTTCTTCGACGATATGGCCGCGCAGCATCACCACCACGCGGTCGGCGATCTGCTCGACCACGCCCAGGTCATGCGAGATCAGCAGGCAGGCAAAGCCGTGTGAACGCTGCAGCGACATTAGAGTCTCCAGCACCTGCTTCTGCACGGTGACGTCCAGCGCCGACACTGGCTCGTCCGCGATGATGACCTCGGGCCGCAGCACCAGCGCCCGCGCGATGGCCACGCGCTGGCGCTGGCCGCCGGACAGCTCGTGCGCATAGCGCTCGGCGTAGTCCTCGCCCAGGCCCACGTCCCGCAACGCGTCGGCCACGCGCTTGCGGCGGATGTCCGCCGTCATGCCGGCTTCCAGCCGCAGGCCCTCCCCCACCAGGTCGCCGATGGTCATGCGCGGATCCAGCGATGAATAGGGATCCTGGAACACCATCTGCACCCGCCGGCGCGCCGCCTGCCACGACTGCCCCGAACCGCCCGCGGGCAAGGCCTGGCCGTCCAGTTCGATGCGCCCCTGGGCCTGCGGCACCAGTCCCAGGATGGACATCATGACCGTGGTCTTGCCGCTGCCCGATTCGCCGACGATGGCCAGCGTTTCCCCCGGCGCCACCGCGAACGTCGCGCGGTGCACGGCGCGCACCGCGCGCTTGCGGAACCAGCTCTCGCGGACCGAGTAGTCGATCGCCAATCCGTCCACCTGCAGGATGGGCGCCGCTTCGACGGCAGGCCGGGCCGGACCGCGCTTGGGCAACGCGTCCAGCAGGCTGAGCGTGTACGGATCCGCCGGCCGCGACAGCACCTCGGCCACCGGCCCGGTCTCGACCGCCCGGCCGCGGCACATCACCAGCACGCGCTGCGTGTACGCGGCCACCAGCGCCAGGTTGTGGCTGATGAAGATCAGCGCCGTGCCCTGCTCGCGCGTCAGTTCGCACATCAGGTCCAGCACTTCCTTCTGCACCACGCAGTCCAGCGCGGTGGTGGGTTCGTCCGCGATCAGGAGGCGCGGCTTGAGCAGCATCACGCCCGCCAGCAGAATGCGCTGGCGCATGCCGCCGGAGAATTCATGCGGATAGCGCTTCATGCAATCCTGCGCGTCGCGCACGCGCACCCGCTCCAGCATCCGGACGGCTTCGTCCCAGGCCTCGCGGCGCGCCATGCCACGGCGCAGAACCAGCGCCTCGATCAGTTGTTCGCCCACGCGGAACGCCGGGTTGAGCGACACCATCGGCTCCTGGAACACCATGCCGATGCCGGTGCCGCGCTTCGCCAGCCAGTCGCGCGGCGCCTGCTGCAACAGGTCCTGGCCTTCGAACAGCGCCTGTCCGCCGGTGATGCGCGCCGAATCGGGCAACAGGCCCAGCAGCGTCTTGCCGATCAGCGTCTTGCCGCTGCCGGACTCACCGACGATGGACAGCGATTCGCCTGCGAGCAGATCGAATGACACCCGGTTCACCACCGGCGCGGCGTCGCGCTTGCCCGGAAAGCGGATCTCCAGGTCGCGCACGGACAGCAAGGGTTGTGCAGCGCTCATGCCATCACCCCCCGCATGCGCGGATCCAGCAGATCGCGCACCGCATCGCCCAGCAGATTGATGCCCAGCAGGCTCAACGAAATCATGGCGCCCGGAAACACCGCCAGCCAGATGGCCTGGTCCATGGCGTTGCGGCTTTCGGACAGCATGCCGCCCCAGGTGGCCAGCGGCGGCGGCACGCCCAGGCCCAGGAAGCTCAGCGCGCTTTCCGCCAGCAGGGCGGAACCGAAGATCGAGGTCGCGAAGATCAGCAACGGCGGCAGGCAGTTGGGCAGTACGTGGCGGAACACGGTCCATAGGCCCCCATGGCCGGTGGCGCGCGAGGCAATGACGAAATCGCGCTGGCGCAGGGACAGCGCCGCGCCGCGCGCGATGCGCGACACCGACGGCGAATACGCCAGGCCCAGCGCCAGCACCACGCCCCATTTGGACGGCCCCAGCACGGTCATGATCCCGAGCGCGAGCAGGAGGCCCGGAAACGCCATCAGCGATTCCACCAGCACGGTGATGCCGCGATCGACCCAGCCGCCCGCATAGCCGGCCGTGACGCCTATCGTCGTGCCCAAGAGCAGCGCCAGCAGCACGGAAAACACGCTGACCGCCACGCTGACCCCGGCGCCCGCCATCAGCCGCGACAGCACGTCGCGGCCGAATTCATCGGTGCCCAGCCAGTACTCCGCCGACGGCGGCGAAAAGCGCGCCAGCAGATCGCCTTCCAGCGGATCGTGCGGCGTGTACACCAGCCCGACCAGGGCCAGCAGCACGACGCCCCCGACCAGCGCGCCGCCCAGGACGGCATTGGTATGTTTAAAGCCCATGATGATCCTATTGAAGCTTCACGCGCGGGTCGAACAGCGGATACAGCAGATCCACCACCAGGTTGACCGCCACGTACAAGAGCGCGATGAACAGCAGGCAGCCCTGCACCACGGGGTAGTCCCGCGCATAGATGCTTTCCACCAGCAGCCGCCCGATGCCCGGCAGCGTGAACACGGTCTCGATCACCGCGGCGCCCGACAGCAGATGGCCCAGCATCAGGCCGATCACCGTCAAGGTGGGGCCGAACGAATTGGGCAGCACATGGCGCAGCATGACGCGCTTTTCCGGCAGGCCCTTGGCGCGTGCATGCGCCACGTATTCCAGCCGCAGCGTCTCGATGGTGCTGGCGCGCATCATGCGCGTGATGGCCGCGATTTCCGTCAGCACGATGGCGCAGACCGGCAGCACCAGATACCGCGCCGCGCCCAGTCCGCCCTGGGCGATGGATTCGAAGCCATACACCGGCAGCCAGTTCAGCTTCACGCCAAACAGCCAGATCAGCAGGATGCCGACCCAGAAGCTGGGCATGGACACGAACAGGATCGAGGTCGACACGATGGCGGTGTCGGCGCGGCGGTTCTGGCGCCAGGCGGCCACCATGCCGGCGGGCACCGCCACCAGGCAGGCCAGCAGCGTGGCGGTCAGCACCACCTGGGCCGTCACCGCAAAATGCGTCAGCACCAGATGCATCACGGGTTCGCGCCGCGCGATGGACATGCCCAGGTCGCCCTGCAGCGCGTTGCCCACCCAGATCAGGAACTGCTCGCCTACAGGACGGTCCAGTCCCAGCGCGTGGCGCATTTCCGCCAGCAGCGCCGGGTTGTCGATATCGCCCAGCATCAGCGAGGCCGGGTCCCCGGGGATCGCGCGTATCAGCGCGAACACGAGCACCGTGACGACGATCACGGTGGGCACCGACGCCGCGATGCGCTTGAGTAGATAGCCCAGCACGGCGCCTCAGTTCTTGGTCACGTTGAAGAAACGCGGCTTGCGCAGCGGCCAGCCGGTAAAGCCCTGCAGCTTGCTGGAGACGACCACATAGCCGGGCTTGTTGTAGTACATCAGCAGCGGCGTGTCGCGCAGCATCAGGGCATGCAGCTTGTCGAAGGCCTGCTTACGCACGGCAGGATCGGATTCGGCTTCTATGCCTTCCAGGATGGCCGCGGCCTCCGGACTTTCCCACTGGGCCATGGGCGTTTTGGACTTATCGCCGATCACGTCGCGGAACATCAGCGCCGGCTCCGTGCGCGCGGAATACGCGAATGCCATCAGCTGGAACTTGCCTTCGCGGAAGTTGGTCACCTGGGTGCCCCATTCCAGCATGTCCAGCTCGGCCTTGATGCCGGCCTTGCCCAACAGCTGCTGCGTCACCACCGCGACGCGGTACAGGTAGGGATAGCGCTTGTTGGCCTGCAGCTTCAGGGGCTCGCCGCGGTAGCCGGCGGCATCGAGCAGGCGCTTGACCTCTTTCAGGTTCTTCTCGTAGCCGGCGCGGTCGGCCTCGGAGTAGTAGACGCTGGCCGCGGGCACCAGGGAAGGGTTATAGGCCGCCTGGCCGTTATTCAAAGCCTTGGCGATGCCGGGAAAGTCCAGCGCCAGCGCGATGGCGCGACGCATGTTCACATCCGACAGCAAGGGCGCGCGCGTCTGCATCAACAGGTTGACGGTGTCCAGGCCCTGCTCGGTAACGATGTTCCAGCGCGGGTCCTTGGCCGGCAGATTGTCTTCGTCCGCGTTGTAGGCGTCGACCTGCCCCGCCATGAGCGCCGCCTTCTGCGCGGCCGCATCCGGAATCACCACGAAGCGCACATTGGCCCGCGCCACTTTCTTGCCGGCCATGCCGCTGGGCGCTTCCTCGCGCGGCTTGTAGGCGGCGTACGGCGTCAGCAGCAGGTACTGTTCCTTCTTCCATTCCGCCAACACGTAAGGACCGGTGCCGATGGGCCTGGCCCACTTTCCGTCGGCGTCGACGCTCCTGGCGCTCAGCACCGGCATCGGGCACTGCACGCTGGCCATCTGGTCCAGGAACAGCGCGTAGGGCTGCTCCAGCCTGAACACCACGGTGGCCGGATCGGGCGTCTCCACCGCCACGACCTTGGCGCCCTTGCTGCCGTCGTAGAGGTTCTTGCAGGAGTACTCGGACTGGGCGCCGTTGAGGTAGTCGTAGGTCCATTTGACGTCGGCCGAGGTCATGGGCGTGCCGTCATGGAAGGTAACGCCCTGGCGCAGCTTGAAGGTATAGGCGCGCTTGTCGTCGGACAGCGTCCAGCTGTCGGCCAGCATGGGGGCCACGCTCATGTCGGCGCGTAGCGCCACCAGGGACTCCACCACGTGCGCCAGCACGTTGTCGGTGGAAGTGTTGCGGGACCGCCCGCCGGGCAGCGTGGTCGGCGTGCCCG
Source organism: Achromobacter sp. ACM04 (assembly GCF_014851465.1). NCBI lineage: Bacteria > Pseudomonadati > Pseudomonadota > Betaproteobacteria > Burkholderiales > Alcaligenaceae > Achromobacter > Achromobacter sp. ACM04. Next base: position 713,561 of record NZ_JACUZS010000003.1, on the reverse strand, counting down.
ACCCTTCGGCGTAGCGGATTTCTGGCGCGGCGGCCTGCGCCCGCACGGCGGCGGGCAGAGCGGCCACGGCGGCGGCCAGCGCGGCGGACAACAGCAGCGCGTTCTTGGCGCGCGTAGCATGCGAATTCATAGGGATCACTCCAGGCGCGGCGCTCGCCGCATACGGGTCTGGGGGCCGGCTCAGAAGAGCCGGTACTCCGCGAAGTTGCGTCCTTCGTAGGGCTTGCGCGCGATCCACATCACGCCGCTGGCCGGCTCCATCAAGGTGGTGGCCACCGTGGCCGAGATGCTGTCGAAACTGGCCGGCTTGGGCGAACGCAGCACGCCGTCGGGCGCGGCGAAGTCGTCGGCCAGGATGCGCTTGACCGTGTCCCAGTCGATGCCGCCCGTGGCGCGCGCCAGCATGTCCTGCACACGGCGCTGGCGGTAGATCGAATCCGGATTGGCCGCCAGCCCTTTGTCGAACAGCTTGGCGCGCGCGGGCGGGCTGATCCAGTGGTTGGCATGTACCAGCAGGCCGTCCTCGGGGGTGATCCAGAAGATTTCGTCGGGCGAGCACTCCAGGTCGACCGCCTCGCCCTGCGCCTGCGCCAGCATCAGGTTGTTGGAGCAAAAGCGGCGCGAGGCCCACAGCACCTTCATGGCGTTGCAGATGTTGCTGGCTTCCAGCATCTTGCGCCGCACCAGCACCAGCGGCACCTCGGCGGGGCGCTGATAGTCGTGTTCGCAAGACAGGAAATTGCCGGACAGGGAAACGCCCGCGCTGTTGAAACCGTGGCGCGCGAGGCTGCCGGCTTCCGTGAACACCAGCAGGTCGGGGCCGTCTTCGCGGCGCATGCGCAGCACGATGCCGGTGTCCACGCATTCCTCGCGCCAGTCCCAGTTATGGGCATGCATGAGCTTGCCGCCGGCGGCGGCCTCGGGCAGCACGACCAGGCCGGTGCAGCCATCGTCCAGCCCCTTGCGGGCGCGGCCCAGCTCGGTATGGCCGAACATCATTTCGGTGCGGCAGTTGATGACCACCACATCCTCCAGCGCCTGGCCCGATCCGTCGGCGATGCCGCGCAGCTCTTCCAGGTAGGCCGCGTCATAGTCGCCCACCACCGGCACCATGGCGGCGGCCAGTTCCTTCAAGCGGTCCGCGGCAACGCCGCGCCGCTCCAGCTGCCCGCGGTAGAGGGCCACGCTGCGCGCCACGCGCTCGGGGACGGCGGCGCCATGCTGGCGGCCTCGCTCGTATGGGCTGCCCTGTACATCGACCAGGGGGAAGGGGGTGGGCAAAGTCACGGCTCAAGGCTCCGGAGCAAGGTTCAAGACGGGCAAATTTTGTACTAATATAAGAAAAAGTTCAATACAAGGGTTTCCCCGGGGCCACTATCGCGAACGTTGCGCGCGTAGCTCTCCGGTACCATTCCGACTCCGTCGCCCTTCGCGCCCATCCTTCATGTCCAACGCTGCTCCCGCCCGCCCCACTCCGCTGCAAGTCGACCTGGCGCGCCTTATCGCGGAAGACATCGTGGCCCGGCGCCATGCGCCCGGCGACCACCTGTCCGAGGAAACGTTGGCCGCGAGCTACGAGGTGTCGCGCACGCCCGTGCGCGGCGCGCTGAAGCTGCTGGCCGCGCAGGGCCTCATCACGCACCGCCCCAACAGCGGCTACACGGTAGCGGCGCATGCGGCGGCCGCGCCCCCCGCCATCGAGGGCGCCGGCCCCACCCAGGACGAGCTATACCGGCGCCTGATCGATGACCGCGCCTCGCGCGAGCTGCCGGAAACCTTTACCGAGCGCGACCTGCAACAGCGCTATCCAGCGCCGCGCAGCGTGCTGACCAAGACCTTGTTGCAGCTCTCCGCGGACGGCCTGATCGAGAAGCGCAAGGGCCATGGCTGGCAATTCGCGCCGTCGCTGGAAAACCGCGACGCGCTCAACGAGAGCTACCGCTTCCGCATGACGATCGAATGCGCCGGCCTGCTGGAACCCACGTTCCGCCTGGACCGCGAGGCGCTGGCCCGCATGCGCGCCGCGCATGAAGCGCTGGCCGCGCGCAGCGACGCCGACATCTCGGCCACCGAGTTCTTCAATCTCAACGCCTCGTTCCACGAAATGCTGGCCCGCTTCTCGGGCAACCGCTACATCCTGCAGGCGGTGCAGCAGCAGAACCAATTGCGCCGACTGGAAGAGCATGCCGCGTTCTACCGCGACGCGCGCTTCATCAACTCCAGCAGCGAACACCTGCAGATCATCGACGCGCTCGAGGCCGGCGACCAGGAGTGGGCTTCGCAGCTCATGCGGCGCCACTTGAAGACCTCGCTGCAAGTGTCCTGACACCCTCTCCGCTTTCATTCATCCGCCAGCCCGCCGTCGCGGGCCCTCGGCACGCATGGCGTCCGCGTTGCGGCGTACCTTCGGGTCTTCTTGTATTGTATTTATCAATTGATTAATACAAAATAGAAAGCCCGAATATCTCTTCACGCCGGAACACCCATGCCATCGTCAGCGCCTCATCCCACTCCCGCCATCAACGCCGAAGCCTATTGGATGCCCTTCACCGCGAACCGCCGCTACAAGCGCGCGCCCGTGCTGTTCAGCGCCGCCGAGGGCATGCACTACATCCGGCCGGACGGACGCCGCGTGCTGGACGGCATTGCGGGCCTGTGGTGCGTGAACGCCGGACACCGCCGCCCGGAAATCGTCGAGGCCATCGCCCGCACCGCCCATGAACTGGACTACGCGCCGTCGTTCCAGATGAGCCATCCCCTGGCCTTCGAGCTGGCCGAGTCCTTGCGCCAGGAAGCGCCCGCCGGGTTCTCCAACGTGTTTTTCTCGAACTCCGGATCCGAAGCGGTGGACACCGCGCTGAAGATCGCGCTGGGCTATCACCGCGCGCGCGGACAGGGCCAGCGCGTGCGCCTGATCGGGCGCGAGCGCTCGTACCACGGGGTGGGGTTCGGCGGCCTGTCGGTGTCGGGCATCGCCGGCCACCGCAAGCCTTTCGGCAATCTGCTGCCCTACGTGGACCACCTGCCGCACACCTATGACCGCAGCCAGATGGCCTACACGCGCGGCCAGCCGGACTGGGGCGCCCACCTGGCCGATACGCTGGAGCGCATCGTCGCGCTGCATGACGCCTCCACCATCGCGGCCGTCATCGTGGAACCCGTGGCGGGTTCGACCGGCGTGCTGGTGCCGCCCAAGGGCTATCTGCAGAAGCTGCGGCAGATCTGCGACGCGCACGGCATCCTGCTGATCTTCGACGAAGTGATCTGCGCCTTCGGCCGCATCGATGGCGCGTTCGCCTCAACGCACTTCGGCGTCACGCCCGACATCATCACCAGCGCCAAGGGGCTGACCAACGGCGCCATCCCCATGGGCGCCACGCTGGTGCAGCAGCATGTCTACGATGCGTTCATGCAGGGGCCGGACAGCGCCATCGAGCTGTCGCATGGCTACACTTATTCCGGCCATCCCGTGGCCTGCGCCGCCGGCCTCGCGACCCTGGACATCTGCCGCCGCGAAGGCCTGTTCCAGCGCAGCCGCGAACTCTGGCGCTATTGGGAAGACGCGGCGCACAGCCTGAAGGGACTGCCGCACGTAGTGGACATCCGCAACATCGGCCTCCTGGCCGCCATCGAACTCGAACCGCTGGAAGGCAAGCCCGGCCAGCGGGCGTACGCCGTGCACCAGGCCTGCCTGGAACGCGGCTGCCTGATCCGTTCGGCGGGCGACACCATGCTGTTGTCGCCCCCGCTCATCATCGAGCGCGCGCAGATCGACGAATTGTTCTCGGTCTTGTCGGACGTGCTGCGCGCGGACGCCTGAGCGCCCGCCCCGCTTATGCCAGGTGCCGGGTCACCGCCTGGACCACCTGCCGCACGTCCGCGGCGGACACGTCCAGGTGCGTGACCAGGCGGGTCGGGCCGCCATACACAGCCCGCATCTGGATACCGTCAGCCGCCAGCTTGGCGGTGAGTTCATCGCAGCGCGCGGGCTCGAATTCCGCGAACACCATGTTGGTGTCCTGGCTCAATACCTTTACGCCCGGAATGGCGCGCAGCCCTTCTGCCAGCAGCCGGGCGTTCTCGTGGTCTTCGGCCAGGCGCTCCACGTTGTGCTCCAGCGCATACAGGCAGGCCGCGGCCAGCACGCCAGCCTGGCGCAAACCGCCGCCCAGCATCTTGCGCCAGCGGCGGGCGCGGGCGATGAGTTCGACGCTGCCGACCAGCACCGACCCCACGGGCGCGCCCAGGCCCTTGGAAAAACAGATGGACACCGTGTCGAAAGGCGCGCACAGGTCCGCCACCGGCTTGCCGCTGGCGACGGCCGCGTTGAACACGCGGGCGCCGTCCAGATGCGTCGCCAGGCCATGCTGGCGCGCCCAGTCGGTCGCGGCCTGCACGTAGCTGGCCGGAATCAGCTTTCCGTGGAAAGTATTCTCCAGCGCCAGCAAGCGGGTGCGGGCGAAATGCGCGTCGCCCTCGGGCTTGAGCGCCGCGGTCAACTTGTCCAGCGGCAAGGAGCCGTCCGCCGCATGTTCTATGGGCTGCGGCTGGATGCTGCCCAGCACGGCCGCCCCGCCCCCTTCGTACTTATAGGTGTGCGCAAGCTGGCCCACCAGGTACTCGTCGCCGCGCTCGCAATGGGCCATCAGAGCCCCCAGATTGCTTTGCGTGCCGGAGGGGAAAAACAACCCGGCCGCCTTGCCCGTGCGCTCGGCAACCGCCTCCTGCAGGCGGATCACGGTCGGGTCATCGCCCATCACGTCATCGCCCAGGGGCGCGCAGACCATGGCCTGCAACATGGCTGCGGATGGCCGGGTGACTGTGTCGCTACGCAGATCGATCATGGAAAATCCCAGGATAGGAAAAGGAATATGGAAAGCGCTTATTCGGCGCGCGCCGCCGGCGCCGCGCGGCTCACTACCCAGATGCCGGCCAGTATCAGCGCCATGCCGCCCAGCTCAGCCGCGGTAGGCTGCTCGGACAGCAGCGCCCAGGCGAACAGCATGGCCACGACTGGCACGCCCAGGCTGGACAGGCCTGCGATCGACGCCGGCACCAGTCGCACCACCAGCAGCCACAACAACCAGCCCGCGGCGGTCGCGATCAGCACGATGTAGGCCATGCCGGCCCAGAGCTGCCAGCCCCACTGGGCCGGCATCTGCGGCACCAGAAAGGCGACCGGCGTCATGACCAGTCCGCCCAGCAGCATCTGCCAGGCGGTGAATGTCATCACATCGGGCGCGTGCCGCTCGAACATGCGCTTGGACAGCACGGTGCCCACGCCCCAGCACAGGCCGCTGCCCAGCCCCAGCAACACGGGCCGGATATCGCCCAGGCCGTTCCAGGGTTCGACGAAGCAGACCAGCCCGATGGCGGCCAGCGCAATGCCCACCCCATGCCGCGCCGTGGGACGTTCGCCCAGCAGCCACCACGCGAAGAGGATCACCCAGAACGGCATCGTGTACGCCATGAGCGAGACCTTGCCCACGCCGCCCGACACCAGCGCCGTCTGTACAAACCCCTGGAATCCGGCCGTCTGCGTCAGGCCGATCAGCAATGTCAGCTTCCAGGGCGGCATCGCCAGCGGCCGCCGCATCGCGATGGCCAGCGCGAACAGCACCAGGCCGCCCGAAACGTAGCGCAGCGCCACGAAGTCGAAGGGACCGATGTAGGGAACGATCAGTTTCATCGCGATCCAGCTGCCCGCCCAGACCAGGATGGTGCTGAACATCAGGGCTAGCCCTGCTCGATCGAAACTGCTGCGGCTCACTGGCACGGCTCCGTGGGAAAAAATTCTGGGCGCGAAAAAGCAAATACGCCCGTACCGGCGGTTCCGATACGGGCGTATGACATTATGCGCCTGCCTTGCCTCCCGCGGAGGCTGCAGGCGGGCCGTTCCCGTCCATCAAGCGGACGGGAAGGATCACAGCGACTTGGCCAACTGATCCAGGATGGCCGGATTCTCCAGCGTGGAAACGTCCTGCGTGATTTCCTCGCCCTTGGCGACCACGCGCAACAGGCGGCGCATGATCTTGCCCGAGCGGGTCTTGGGCAGGTTGTCGCCGAAGCGGATGTCCTTGGGCTTGGCGATGGGGCCGATTTCCTTGGCCACCCAGTCGCGCAGCACCTTGGCGATGGCTTGCGCCTCTTCGCCTTCCGGACGCGAACGCTTGAGCACCACGAAGGCCACCACGGCTTCGCCCGTCGTGTCGTCCGGACGGCCCACCACCGCGGCTTCCGCCACCAGTTCGTGCGCCACCAGCGCGGACTCGACTTCCATCGTGCCCAGGCGGTGGCCGGACACGTTCAGCACGTCGTCGATGCGGCCCATGATCCAGAAATAGCCGTCGGCATCGCGCTGCGCGCCGTCGCCGGCCAGGTAGTAGCCGCGCAGTTCCGAGGGAAAGTAGCTCTTCTTGAAACGCTCCGGGTCGCCCCAGATGTTGCGGATCATGGCGGGCCACGGACGCTTGATGACCAGGAAGCCGCCATTGCCCTGCTCCACGTCGCCGCCGGTCTCGTCGACGATGGCGGCGGCAATGCCCGGCAGCGGCAAGGTGCAGGAACCAGGCTTGGTCGGCGTGGCGCCAGGCAGCGGCGTGATCATGTGGCCGCCGGTCTCGGTCTGCCACCACGTGTCCACGATGGGGCAACGTTCGCGGCCGATGTTCTTGTGGTACCACATCCAGGCTTCGGGATTGATGGGCTCGCCCACCGTGCCGATGATGCGCAGGCTGTCCAGGTCGTAGTTCTGCGGATGCGCTTCGGGCGCGGCCTCGGCGGCCTTGATCAGCGAGCGGATCGCGGTGGGCGCGGTGTAGAAGGTGGTGACCTTGTGGCGCGCGATCATGTCCCAGAAGCGGCCGGCGTTGGGATAGGTCGGCACGCCTTCGAACACCACCTGCGTCAGGCCGGCGGCCAGCGGACCGTAGGTGATGTAGGTGTGGCCGGTGACCCAGCCCACGTCGGCCGTGCACCAGTACACGTCGTCCTTGCGGGCGTCGAAGGTCCACTTCACCGTCAGCAGCGCCCACAGCAGGTAGCCCGCCGAGGAATGCTGCACGCCCTTGGGCTTGCCGGTGGAGCCGGAGGTATAGAGGATGAAGAGCGGATGCTCGGCGTTGACCGGCACGGGTTCGCAGGTGTCGGGCTGCCCGGCTTCGACGTCGTGCATCCAGAGGTCGCGGCCTTCGTTCCATTGCACCTTGCCGCCGGTGCGGCGGTACACGATGACCTTGCTCACGGCCTCGCAGCCGCCCATGGTGAAGGCTTCTTCGACCGCGGGCTTGAGCGGGATGGTCTTGCCGCCGCGCACCTGCTCGTCGGCGGTGATGACCAGCGACGCGCCCACGTCCATGATGCGTTCCTGCAGGCTCTTGGCCGAGAAGCCGCCGAACACCACCGAGTGCGTCACGCCCAGGCGCGCGCAGGCCTGCATGGCCACCACGGCTTCGATCGACATGGGCATGTAGATGATGGCGCGGTCGCCCTTCTTGTAGCCCAGCGCCTTCATGCCGTTGGCGAAGCGGCAGACGCGCGCCAGCAGTTCACGGTAGCTGACCTTGTTGACCTTGCCGTCGTCGGTTTCAAAGATGATGGCGGTCTTGTCGGCATTGCCGTTGGTCAGGTGCACGTCCAGACAGTTGGCCGACACGTTCAATTCGCCATCGCCGAACCAGCGGTAGAACGGCGCGTCCGATTCGTCCAGGACCTGCGTGAACGGCTTGGTCCACTGCAGGTTGTCGCGCGCCTGCCCGGCCCAGAATCCGTCGAAATCGTTTTCGACCTGCGCGCACAGCGCGTTGTAGGCCTCCATGCTGGGAATCGCGGCGCCTTCTGCTGCGCGCTCGGGCGGCGGGAACACCCGGGTTTCCACCAGTACGGACTCAATAGCGTTCGACATGATCTTTGTCTCCAATCGGTAATTCTGTTTGTTTGTGCCGCTTGTTCATTACCCAACCGCAACCGTATCGCCGCGCTCTTACGGGCACCTTACGCAAAATGCGGGCCGGAGCCCGCGGCGCAAGGCCGGCGCCGGGTAATCAAGGCGTGCCGCCGCGCTCTCGACGCGGCGGCACCGGACAGTCCATAAGGATAGCAGCCTGCGCGAACGGCGCGCCTCAGGCGGCGCGCCGTTCCAGCCCGCGCTTCACGTCCACGCGCGACAAAAGGATGAGGCCGCCCACGAAGAACAGGCCGGTCACCAGGATCGCAAGCCGGTGGTTGCCGTGCGTGGCCCAGGTCACCAGGCCGTAGGTCAGCGGACCGATCACCGCGGCCAGTTGCACCGCGAAGGTCCACAGCGAGTAGAACTCTGCCAGCCGGCCGGCGGGCGCCAGCGCGCCGGTCATGGCGCGGCCCGCGCTCTGCGTGGTGCCCATGCACAGCCCGGCCAACGTGGCCGCGACCCAGAACACGGGCGCGGTCACGGCGGCGTAGGCCACCAGCACCATCACGATCCAGCCGCACAGCGTCAGGGCCAGCGCCGGCTTGTGGCCGATGCGGTCCTGCACGTAGCCGAACGAAAACGCGCCGGCCGCCGCGCCGATGTTTACGGTGAACACCAGCAGCATGATCTGCGGCGTGGTGAAGCCCATGACCTCCGAGGCATAGACCGCGGCCAGCGTGATCACCACCGAAATGCCCGCCTGGTAGCAGGCGATGCACATGAGCAGGCGGCGGAACTCCGGAAAATGCTGCCCGGTTTCGCGCCAGGCATAGGCCAGGCGCTTGAGCATGTGCAGCGCCTCCTGCTTGCCGGCCTGCGGCTTCGCGCGTTCGCGCAGCAGGAAGAAGGACGGCAGCGCCGCCAGCGCGAACACCGCGCACGTGACCACGATGACCCACGGCACGAAATGCTCGGCCGTCTCGCCACGCCCCTCGGCCAGCGTCACGACCACCAGCGACAAGCCCAGCGTGAGCATGCCGCCGCAATAGCCGAAGCTCCAGCCCCAGCCCGAAACGCGGCCCAGCGCAGAGGGCCGCGCGAGTTCCGGCAGGAAGGCCGCGACCACGGATTCGCCGACGCAATAGCAGTAGTTGGAAATGACGATGGCGGCCAGCGCCAGCCAGACGTCCCCGGGCCCGGCCTGCGTCAGCACCAGCGTAGCGGCCACGCAACCCACCGTGCTCGAAAACAGCAGGCGGCGCTTGCTGGCGCGCGCATCGGCGCGGGCGCCCAGCGTGGGCATGGTCAGCATGATGAGGAGGTAGGACAGCGACAGCGCCGCGGTCCAGGCCAGCGTGGCCCAGGGCGCGCGCCCGCCGACCACACCGACGAAATAGGTGCTGAACACCGCCGTGAGGATCACGGTGGTGTAGCCGGAATTGGCGAAGTCGTACATGGCCCAGGCCCAGACCTCGCGTTTGGCCACGCCGGGATTCAGGGGGCCGTCGCCCCCTGCTCCAGCGTTCTGCGCGGATGCGCCGGCCGGCGCATCCGACGGCTCGCCGTGGCTCATAGGCCCACGGCGGCGATGCCAGCTTGAGCGATCAGCACGTCTTCGCTCGACTTCACGCCCGACACGCCGACCGCGCCGACCACATGGCCATCGGCCACGACCGGCACGCCGCCTTCCAGCAGGCCGTCGATCAAGGGGGCCGACAGGAACGAAACGCGGCCATTGTTGATCATTTCCTCGTAGACGCGCGATTCGCGGCGGCCGAGCGCCGCGGTCTTGGCCTTGGCCGGCGCGATGTGCGCCGAAATCGGAGCCGCGCCGTCCAGGCGCAGCATGCCCAGCAGATGGCCGCCGTCATCGACCACGGAGATCGTGACGGCCCACTTGTTCTGCAGGGCGTGTGCTTCGGCCGCAGCCAAAATCTTCTTGACGTCTTCGGCGCTCAGCACGGGCTTGGTATTCATTGCAGCGACTCCTTTATTTGTTCCAGGGCGGTGGGATCTTCTATGGTGGTCAGATCGCCGGGATCGCGTCCTTCGCATACCGCGACGATCGCGCGGCGCAGGACCTTGCCGGAACGGGTCTTGGGCAATGCGCCCACGAACCGGATCCTGGCGGGCCTAGCCACCGCTCCCAGCTGCTCTTCCACCAGCCGCATGATATCGCCTTCCAGGCGCTTTGCCCCTTCCTCGGTTTCGGCTCCGGCGGGATTCTTGAGCACGGCGAACGCCATCGCAACCTGGCCCTTGAGCGAGTCCGCCACGCCCACGACCGCGCATTCGGCAATCGCGTTGTGGCTATTGACGGATTCCTCGATCTCGCGCGTGCCCAGCCGGTGGCCCGCCACATTGATCACATCATCCGTGCGCCCCAGGATGAACCAGTAGCCATCGGCGTCCACCAGGCCCCAGTCGAAGGTCGAATACACCTGGCGGCCGGGAATGGAGGTGAAGTAGGTCTGCACGAAGCGCTCGTCGTCGCCCCAGATGGTGGACATGGCGCCCGGCGGCAGCGGCGGCACGATGGCCACCACGCCTTTCTGGTCGGGGCCCAGATCCTCGCCCGTGGACTCGCTGACGATGCGCGCGTCAAAGCCATATACCGGGAACGACGGGCTGCCGAAACGCGTCGGGACCTTTTCCACGCCAGGCTGGGCCGACAGGATCGGCCAGCCCGATTCCGTCTGCCAGTAGTTGTCGATGATGGGCTTGCCCAGGCCGCCCGAGATCCATTGCGCGGTCGGCTCGTCCAGCGGTTCGCCCGCCAGATAGACCGCACGCAACGAGGACAGGTCGTGGCGCTTGAGCAGCTCCGGATCCTGGCGCTTGAGCACGCGCACCGCGGTCGGCGCCGAGAACAGGGTGTTGACGCCGAACTGCTCCACCAGCTTCCACAGGATGGCGCCGTCCGGACGCACCGGGGTGCCTTCATACAGCACCGTCGCCTGCCCGCCGATCAGGGGGCCGTAGATGATGTACGAATGGCCCACCACCCAGCCGATGTCGCTGGTGCAGAAGAAGGTGTCGCCGGCGCGGCCGTCGAACAGGTATTCCATGGACGAGGCCAGCGCCACGGCATAGCCGCCGGTATCGCGCTGCACGCCCTTGGGCTTGCCGGTGGTGCCGGAGGTATAGAGGATATAGCTGGGCTCCGAGGACTCCAGCCATTCCACCGGCACCCGCGCGCCCAGGTGGCGCTGGCGCAGCGTCTCGTAATCCAGGTCGCGTCCTGCGACGGGTTCGAACGGCGCCAGGCCGCGGTCGAACACCACCACCGAGGCCGGCGGCGTCTTGGCCAGCGCCAAGGCACGGTCCAGCAGCGGTTTGTAGGGCACGACCTTGCCGCCGCGCGAACCGCCGTCGGTGCAGACCACCACTTTGGGCGCCGCGTCGTCGATGCGCTGGGCCAGGTTGACCGAGGCGAAGCCGCCGAACACCACCGAATGCACCGCGCCGATCCGCGCGCACGCCAGCATGGTGAACACGGCTTCCGGCACCATGGGCATGTACAGCAGCACCCGGTCGCCGCGCCCCACCCCAAGCTCCTTGAGCATGGCAGCGGCGGCGTTGACCTCTTCGTACATTTCCTGGCGCGTGTAGACGCGCTCGCGGTCGACCTCGGTGGACACCCAGATCAGGGCCGGCGTTTCGGCCTGGGTCGGCAGCCAGCGGTCGACGGCGTTGTAACAGAGATTGGTGCGCCCGCCCGTGAACCACTTGGCGAACGGCGGCCGGGAGAAGTCCAGCACGGACTCGAACGGCGTCTCCCAGTGGATGCGGCCGGCCTCTTCCCGCCAGAACGCGTCGCGGTCATGTATCGAGCGGTAATGGAAATCCCGGGTTTTTTGCATTTATGTCTCCTGTTATCTTTCTTAGGCCTTAAGGCTGATTGATTTCTTCTCTGATCCTTCGGTCATTCTGGTAGGCAAACCTTGCACGAGGCTTGCCGCAAGTCAAAATGTTCTACCAAATGTCCACGCTGCATGGACATTAACGCCGGTTTCGTAACTAACTGGTCTTAAAAGTTTGGTAGAATCCCCGCGAAGTTGTAGAACAATGTTGATTTTGCTGACATCTCGGCCACATTCACGGCGAATTCCGTGTTTTTTGCCGTTATCTGCAAATCACCCCCAGGCGCATGCATCGACACTCCAACCACGCGAGACTGAATTCATCCTCCGGCCAAGCAACTCGCGGTCTGCGCTTGCTGGCGTTGGTTGCATGCGTGGTGGGTCTGGCAGGTTGTGCCGCTACAAATCAAAAGTCAACCGCCCATACGTCCGAGATTGACCCCTACGAGACGGAATGGGTCGCCACCTCCGATGATCCCATCGGCGTACTGGTAAGCCAGAAATTCAAGCGCGAACGCCAGAAGACCCACTCGGGCGTCAGCAGCGACAACGCCCTGGTCAGCGAAGCCCTGAACCATCTGGGCATCCGCTACCGCTTCGGCGGCAATTCCCCCGATACCGGATTCGACTGCAGCGGCCTGGTGACCTACACCGCCGAACGTTCGCTGGGCCTGAAGCTGCCCCGCAACGCCGCCGAGATGGCGCAGCAAGGCGTCTCGGTCGCCAAGAACGAACTGAAGGCCGGCGACCTGGTCTTCTTCAATACGCTGGGCCGACGCTACTCGCACGTGGGCATCTACCTGGGCGACGACCGCTTCGTGCACTCGCCCAGCGCTGGCGGCGTGGTCCGCGTCGAAAACATGACCATGGCCTACTGGTCCAAGCGCTACAACGGCGCGCGCCGCCTGGACAACAGCCTGATGGCGTCCGCCCGCGCCTCCAACTGACACATTCCCAGGATAGCCGCCAGGCTCTCCCCGCTACAAGCAAAACGCCGCCGGACTTTCCAGTCCGGCGGCGTTTTTCCATCTCTTCGCGGCGCTTTGGGCCGCAGGCCGTTTCGGCCTCCCCAGTTTTTTGTTTGGCGGCGGCAGACCGTGTCTTCAGTGCACAGAGCCAGCCCGCTGGCACAGGCCGCATTGCTGCAGGGCCTGCTGCATGCTGCATACCGAACGCCGACAAGCGACGACCCGGATGCCGCCACGTTGCGCGGCGTTGCGGAAGGTTTTCATGACGTTGTGGCCCAGGAAGTCGGTCAGCAGGATGACCAGCTGGGTGCCCGAGGGCAGTTGCAACGTCTTCTTTTGATGCGAGGGATCACGCCCGCTGATGTGGTGCGTGATCGAAATATTGTGTCCTTTGAGCAGATCCGGGATGTTGCCAAGGCGGTCGGCGCCCACTACCACTGCACTTAATCCTGCCGTCATGATGAACCTCACTGGGTCGTTGAGACTGGATGTAATGATAATGATTCCTATTTTTTAGTCAACTCAAATGAGATCAGTTCTTATTTAATTATTTTTATGAGCCCATGAAAGGGGATAGCGCGGACCGCGACGCATCAAGAAAAAAGGCGCGCCGCCCAATGACGCCGCGCCTCTCGCCCCCCGTGAAACGGATGCCTACTTGGGCGTGCCCTGCACCGCTTCGGTCACCACCGCGCGGGTCAGCGAAGGCGCCAGCATCTCCAGGAAGGTGTAGACGTAGTCACGCAGGAACACGCCTGCCTTCACGCCGACGCGGGTCGTATGCGTGCCGAACAGATGGCCCACCGGCAGGCCCACCAGGTTGCTGTCGCGGCGCGGATCGTAGGCTACGCCGGCGATGATGCCAATGCCCAGGCCCACATCGACATAGGTCTTGATGACGTCGGCGTCGATGGCTTCCAGCACGATGTCGGGGTGGATACCCTGGTTGGCGAAGATCTCATCGATGGTGCTGCGGCCGGTGAAGGCGCGGTCGTAGGTCACGATGGGATACTCGGCCAGCTGCGCCAGCGACAGGCGCTTGGCGGCGCTGGAGGTCAGTTCGGCCAGGGGATGGTCCGGGCGCACCACCACGGTGTGTTCCCAGGCATAGACCGGCAAGGTCGCCAGGCCCGGCGTCAAGGCCAGCGATTCCGTCGCCAGGGCCAGGTCGGCCTGCTCATGCAGCACCATTTCGGCCAGTTGCGCCGGGCTGCCTTCGGCCAGCGACAGGTGCACCTTGGGGAATTGCTTGCGGAACGCGGGAATCACGCGCGGCAGCAGATAGCGCGCCTGAGTGTGGGTGCAAGCGATGACAAGGCCGCCTTCGTCGCGGCGCGCGAACTCGTCGCTGACCTTCTTCAGGTTGTCCACTTCGCGCATGATGCGGTCGATGACCTGCGACACCGCCAGGCCGGGCTTGGTCAGCCCCTTAATGCGCTTGCCGTGCCGTTCGAAGATCTTGATGCCCAGTTCGTCCTCGAACTCGATGATCGCCTTGGAGACGCCGGGCTGCGAGGTATAGAGCATCCGGGCGGCTTCGGTCAGGTTGAAGTCGCGCCGGATGGTTTCGCGGACAAAACGAAATTGCTGCAGGTTCATGAATTGGCCCCTGTTAGACGGGCCAATTATAAGTAATAAGGACGCATTGTTATATAACTTATTTATATAAGCTTACATGCAAGGCGTCCCCAGTTCAGCGCATCGAGATCGTGGTGTTCACGCTCTTGGCATGGGCCGACCAACGCGCCGTGACGGTCTTGGTCTGCGTCCAGAACTGCACGGCCTGCTTGCCATTGGGGCCCAGGTCGCCCAGTTTGGAGCCGCGCGAGCCGGTGAAGCTGAACCAGGCCACCGGCACCGGGATCGGCACGTTGATGCCGACCTGGCCGACGTCGATGTTGTTCTGGAAGTAGCGCGCCGCGCCGCCATCCTGGGTGAACAGCGCCACGCCGTTGCCGTTGGGATTGCGGTTGATGAACGCAACCGCGTCCTCCAGCGTTTCCACGCCCACCACGCACAGGACCGGCCCGAAGATTTCCTCGGTGTAGATGGTCATGTTTTCGGTGACGCCGTCGAAAATCGTCGGGCCCACGAAGTTGCCCTGCTCAAAGCCGGCGACCTTCAGGCTGCGGCCGTCCAGCAGCAGCTTGGCGCCTTCGTCCACGCCCTTCTGGATCAGGCTTTCGACGCGCTTCTTGGCGTTGGGCGAAACGAGAGGGCCGAGATCCGCTTCGCGGTCCATGCCGGAATTGACCTTGAGCTTCTTCGAGCGTTCGACGAAGTCAGGCAGCCAGTTGCGGGCTTCGCCCACCAGCACGGCCACGGACGAGGCCATGCAGCGTTGGCCGGCCGCGCCGAAGGCGGCGCCCACCAGCTGGTTCAGCGCGACCTCGGGATCGGCGTCCGGCAGGATCACGCAGTGGTTCTTGGCGCCCATCATGGACTGGCAGCGCTTGCCGGCGGCGGAGGCACGGTTGTAGATCTCGGTGCCGACGCGGGTCGAACCGATGAACGAGACCGCCTTGATGTCGGGGTGTTCGCACAGGCCGTTGGCGGTTTCCGGGCCGCCGTGCACCACGTTCAGCACGCCCGGCGGCAGGCCGGCTTCCAGCGCCAGTTGCGCCAGGAACAGCGAGGACGTCGGATCCTGCTCGGAAGGCTTGAGGATGAAGGTGTTGCCGCAGGCCACGGCGATCGGGAACATGAAGCAAGGCAGCATGACCGGGAAGTTGAACGCGGTGATGCCCGCGCACACGCCCAGCGGCTGGATCAGCGTATAGACGTCGATGCCGGAAGCGGCATTCTCGGCGTACTCGCCCAGTTGCAGGTTGGCGATGGAGCATGCGTGCTCCACCACTTCCAGGCCGCGGCCGACTTCGCCCTCGGCGTCCGGCAGGGTCTTGCCGTGCTCGCGGGTAATCATTTCGGCCAGCTTGCCGGTATTGGCGCGCAGCAGTTCCTGGAACTTCAGCATGACGCGCATGCGAGCGCCCTGCCCGCTGTTGCGCCAGGTCTTGAAAGCCTCCTTGGCGTTGGAGACGGCCAGGTCCAGTTCTTCGCGCGTGGCGAAGGGCACCTTGGCAACGACCTCCTGGGTAGCGGGATTGATCACGTCCCGCCATTCGGTGGTTTTGGACTGCACGAGCTTGCCGCCGATCAATAGCGGAACGCGGGGGACTTCACTCATTTGATGCTCCTCACACTGCATGGTCGATGCGGATGGAATCCGCATACATGGATGGTGAGGCGCCGGCGGCAAGGGCCTGCCGGCGCCCCGGGTTTACTTCTTGACCAGCGGGCAGCTCGAATCCGCCAGCGGCTGGAAGGCTTCGGCGGCCGGAATGGTGGCCACCAGCTTGGAATAGTCCCAACCGCCCTTGGACTCGGACGGCTTTTTCACTTCATACAGGTACATGTCGTGGATCACGCGGCCGTCGGGACGGATGGACGCGTTGCGCATGATCGGATCCTCGATGGGCAGCGCGCGCATCTTGTCGGCCACCACCTTGCCGTCGGTGCTGCCGGAAGCGGCGACCGAGCGCAGGTAGTGCCGCACGCTGGAGTACACGCCGGCCTGCGTCATGGTGGGTTTCAGGCCGCGGAACGCTTTCTCGAAGCGCCCGGACCACTGGCGCGTGGCGTCGTCGTAATCCCAGTAGAAGCCGTCCACGTACGACAGGCCCTGGGCGCTTTCCAGGCCCAGCGCGCGCAGGTCCGACAGGAAAATCAGCAACGAGACCAGGCGCTGGCCGCCGGCCACGATGCCGAATTCGCGCGCTTGCTTGACCGCGTTGACCGTGTCCTGGCCGCCGTTGGCCAGCGCCACGACCTGGGCCTTGGAGGCCTGCGCCTGCAGCAGGTAGGACGCGAAGTCCGGCGCGTTCAGGGGATGGCGCACGCTGCCGGCGACGGTGCCGCCCAGCGCTTGCACGGCCTTGGCCGTGTCGGCTTCCAGCGAGTGGCCGAAGGCGTAGTCCACGGTGATGAAGTACCAGGATTTGCCGCCTGCCTTTACCGTGGCCTTGGCGCCGCCCGCGGACTGCGAGTAGGTATCGAACATCCAGTGGAATCCCACCGGCGAGCATTCCTTGTTGGTCAGCGCCGTGGTGGCGGGACCGGAGAACATCACCACCTTGTTCTTTTCTCGCGCAATGCCCTGCACCGCCAGCGCCACCGCGGAGTTGGTCAGGTCGGCGATGGCGGTGACGCCGTCGCGGTCGAACCATTCGCGCGCCTTGGCCGCGCCCACGTCGGCCTTGTTCTGGTTGTCCGCGGACACCAGCTCGATCTTCATGCCCTTGCATTCCGCGGCCAGGCAGTCGTCGATGGCCAACTGCGCCGCCGCCACCGAACCAGGCCCACCCATGCCGGCGTAGGTGCCAGACATGTCCGTCAGAATGCCGATCTTCACTGGCGGCTTATCCGCCGCCTGCGCCTGGCCGACCAATGCGGCGCCCAGACACAAGCCTACGGCCAGCCCGCGTGCGTGCAATTTCATGGATTTGTCTCCTGAGTTTTATTCGTTATGGCGCCGTCTACGCGGCCTGCGGTCCCGGGGTTCAGACCCCGGAGAGCCTGGCGACAGGCCCCAAGCCCGCCGACCCAGTGTAGATGTGTGAAAATCAACAAGCAACACTAGAAATGCACATTCCTTGTGCATTCATGCACAAGCAAAATTTGCCCGGCGGCGCAGCGCGCAGCCGGGCCTGGAGAGCCGGAAAGTGCTTGATTGGGACAGCCTGAGATATTTCCTGGAAGTGGCCCGCACCCAGCGGGTGAGCGCCGCGGCGCGCAAGCTCGGGGTCGAGCACACGACCGTGTCGCGGCGCATCCGCGCGCTGGAAGCTGAGCTGGACACCCTGCTATTCGAAAAGTCGCGCGGCGCGGGCTTCGTGCTGACCGAAGACGGCCAGCGCCTGTTCGTCCATGCCGAACAGATGGAGAGCACGGTGCATTCCGCCCGCGAAAACCTGTCGGGCATCGGCCAGGCGCTGTCGGGGCACTTGCGCATCGGCGCCACCGAGGGCTTCGGCAGCTATGTGCTGACGCCGTTGGCGGCGGACTTCCAGCGGCGCTATCCGCACATCACGCTGGACATCCTGCCGGTGCCGCGCTTTGTCAGCCTGTCCAAGCGCGAAGCCGACCTGGCCATCACCATCGAGCGCCCCCAGCGCGGCCCCTATGTGTGCAGCAAGCTGTGCGACTACACGCTGCGCCTGTACGGCACGCCCGGCTATCTGGCCAGCCATCCGCCAATCCGCGAGCGCGCGGACCTGGCCGACCACACCTTCATCGGCTACGTCGACGAACTGCTGTTCAGCGAGCGGCTGCGCTATCTGGAAGATCTGCTGCCCGCCAGCAAGGTGGTATTGCGCAGCACCAGCGTGGTGGCGCAATACCACGCCGCGCTGCAGGGCCAGTCGCTAGCGATCCTGCCCTGCTTCATCGCCGCGCAGGACCCGCGGCTCACGCCCGTGCTGGCGGACGAGGTCGAGATCACGCGCTCGTTCTGGATGTATTGCCATGAAGACCTGCGCAAGCTCAAACGCGTGACGGCCCTGTGGGAATTCATTCGCAAGTCAGTGCTGAAGAACGCCGACCTGCTGGCCGGCAAGGGCGGCACGATGAAGTACCTGCCCTGAAAAAGCCGCGGCCCGCGCTGGGCGGGCCGCAAGGCGTTGGATGTGCCGGCGTCAGGCGCTGTTCTTGGGCGCTTTCACGCGCAAGCGCCGCATCAGCAGAAAGACCGTCAGCATCGCCACCAAGGCATGGATCGCCCACACGCCCACGCCAAAGCTGAGCTTGCCGTTGGAGATCCAGGCGCGCGACAGGTTCATCAGGTTCATGTAGAGCAGGCCCACCAGGCCGGCGATGAGCAGGTCGCCCGAACGTCCCAGGCGCGGGTTGACGGCGCCCAGCGGAATCGCCAGCAACGCCAGGTTCAGCGCGGCCAGCGGCAACGAGACCCGCCACATCACTTGCGACCAGCTGCTATTGGTGTTGTCCGCAATCAATTGCGAGGTCGTGCGCGCCTTGGCGGAACGCTCCGCGTTGGCGCGCGCTTCGGCCACGGGATCGCCGCCCGACTTGCTTTCGAGGCGCAGGCCGTACTTGTCGAAGTGCACCAGCCGGATCTCGGGCGTGCCCGGCTTCAGGTCATAGCGATGGCCTTCGCCCAGCACCAGGAAGCGGTCGCCGTTGGGCATGGTTTCGCTATGGGCCTTGCTGGCGGTCAGCACGCTGAGCCATTCGGGACCATTTTCGCGCGCGAATACGTTGCCCAGTTCATCGCTGGGCTCCAGCGGATCTTCGGCGAAGAACACGCGGTTGCCGCCGGACGATTCCGCGAACTGGCCGGCCGTGACCTTGGACAGGTCGGAGCGCTGCTCGAAGCGTTCGTGGTATTCGCCGATCTGGCGGTACGCCCAAGGCGCCGCCACCAGCGTCAACCCCGCCACCGCCAGCGCCACGGGGATGGCGACGCGCAGCACCGGCCGGAACCAGTCGGCCAGCGAGAGGCCGCTGGCGAACCACACCACCATTTCCGATTCACGGTAATTGCGCGTGACGGTGGTGAGGACCGCAATGAAGACGGAGACCGCGAGAATGGTCGGCAATGCGGTGATGGTCGACAGCGCGGCCAGCACCACCACGACGTCCGCCCCGATGTTGCCGCCCGCTGCTTCACCGAGCAGGCGCACGAGCAACACGCTGAGCCATACGATGAGCAACGTGGAAAAGACAACGCCAGCGTGACTGGTGATCTCGCTGACGACAGAGCGTTTGAATAGAGACATGGGAGAATATGCGGGATAATCGACCGCATTCTACACAGACGTACACGGGAAACCCTCATGGAATTTAGCACACAGACCACTGCTTCCCTGCACCAAGTCAAGACCGCCGCCCTGGCCGTCGGGGTCTATGCGGAAGGCGTGTTGAGCCCCGCCGCCGATCTCATCGACCGCGCTTCCAATGGCGCGGTGCGTTCGGTGGTCAAGGCCGAGTTCCGCGGCCGCGCCGGCTCCACGCTGACCCTGCGCAACCTGCCCGGCGTGTCCGCGCAGCGTGTGGTGCTGGTGGGCCTGGGCAAGCAGGAAGAATATTCTGCCCGCGCCCACGCCTCGGCCGAGCAGGCCTTCGCCGCGGCTTGCGTATCGGCGCAGCTGGCTGAAGGCGTGTCCACGCTGGTCGCCAATCCGATCGCCGACGTGGCTGTCATCGCGCGCGCCCGCAGCGCCGCCATCGCAGCCGGCAACGCCACCTATCATTACGACGCCAGCTTCGGCAAGCCCGACCGCGACGCCCGTCCCAAGCTCAAGAAGATCGTCCAGGTCGTCGAGCGCGCTGACGCGGCCCAGGCCCAGAAGGGCCTGCGCGAAGGCGGCGCCATCGCCAACGGCATGGACCTGACCCGCACGCTGGGCAACCTGCCCGGCAATATCTGCACGCCGACCTACCTGGGCGAGACGGCCAAGCGCCTGGCCCGCGAGTTCAAGTCGCTGAAGGTGGAAGTGCTGGACCGCAAGCAGGTCGAAGCGCTGGGCATGGGCTCGTTCCTGTCGGTCGCGCGCGGCTCCGAGGAAGCGCTGCGCTTCATCGTCCTGCGCCATGCCGGCAACAAGGCCGCCAAAAAGACCGCCAAGGGCGCGCAAGGCCCCATCGTGCTGGTCGGCAAGGGCATCACCTTCGATGCCGGCGGCATCTCGCTCAAGCCCGCCGCCACCATGGACGAAATGAAGTACGACATGTGCGGCGCCGCCAGCGTGCTGGGTTCGTTCCGCGCCCTGGCCGAACTGGAGCTGCCGCTGGACGTGGT
Source organism: Achromobacter sp. ACM04 (assembly GCF_014851465.1). Lineage (NCBI taxonomy): Bacteria > Pseudomonadati > Pseudomonadota > Betaproteobacteria > Burkholderiales > Alcaligenaceae > Achromobacter > Achromobacter sp. ACM04. The sequence goes on along the minus strand of NZ_JACUZS010000003.1, from coordinate 693,023 downwards.
GGGCCTGATCCCGGCTTGCGAAAACCTGCCCAGCGGCAAGGCCAACAAGCCGGGCGACGTCGTCACCAGCATGGCTGGCCTGACCATCGAAATCCTGAACACCGACGCCGAAGGCCGCCTGGTGCTGTGCGACGCACTGACCTACGCGGAACGCTTCAAGCCGTCCGCGGTGATCGACATCGCCACCCTGACCGGCGCTTGCGTGGTGGCCCTGGGCAACGTCAATAGCGGCCTGTTCTCCAAGGACGACGCGCTGGCCGATGCGCTGGCCGCGGCCGGCCGCCAGTCGCTGGACACCGCATGGCGCATGCCGATGGACGACGCCTACCAGGAACAGCTCAAGTCCAACTTCGCCGACCTCGCCAACATCGGCGGTCCTCCGGCGGGCGCGGTCACGGCGGCCTGCTTCCTGTCGCGCTTCGCCACGTCGTACCGCTGGGCCCACCTGGACATCGCCGGCACCGCCTGGCGCGGTGGCAAGGACAAGGGCGCCACCGGCCGCCCCGTGCCGCTCCTGATGCAGTACCTGCTGGACCAGGCTTGAAACGGCAGCAACGGAACCCGGCATGACGCGCATCGACTTCGCCTTCGGCGCGCCCGACCGCTTGCGCACCGCCTGCCAGGTGGTGCGCAAGCGCTACCTGGCAGGGCAGCGGTTGGTGGTGTACTGTAGGGATGGCTCCCGGCTGGCCGCGTTCGACCGCATGCTCTGGGCCTTCGACGACACTTCTTTCGTGCCGCACGTGCTGGCCAACGATCCGCTGGCGGGCGAGACTCCTGTAATTCTCACTGCCGGCGATCCGCAACAGGCCGCGGCCGCGGCGGGCCAGGGCGGACAGCCCCAGCCGTCCTGGCTGCTGAACCTGGACCTCGACTGCCCTCCGGGTTTCGAAGCCTTCGAGCGCCTGCTTGAAATCGTCTCGGACGACCCCGACGACAAGCAGGCCGCCCGCCAGCGCTGGCGGACCTACCTGGCCGCGGGCCACACGCCGCAAAGCCACGACCTCAGCCGCCAGCAGCCGGACGGCTGAACGCGCCGGCCTTGCGGCGCGCCACCTCGATCACCCGGGAGCCATCATGCCCTCTCGCCACGCCGACCCCGGCATCCCTACCCTGACCCAGCGGGCCGAGCCCGCGCTCTACCCGCCGGCGTCCCCGCACGACGCGGACATGCCCGTGTTGACCGACCTGGCCGACGATGGCGCGCAGGGTGATGACGACGACGCCTTTCCGCTACTGACGGAAGTGGCGGACGACGCAGATGCGTCCCCTGATATCATTCCGCCGGCAGCCGCCGTCCTGGCTACGCCCCCCGCGGCGCCGGACGCCACGGTCCTGAGCGCCCGCCTTCAGGCCGAGGTCGAGCAGCTGATGCGCGAAGCCCTGGCCGAGGCCATCGAACAGATCCAGGCCCGCATGGACGCGGAATTGCCGCGCATCGTCGCCAGGGTGCTGCAGGACGTCAGGCCGGGTTGACCCGTCTGGAACCTATTTCGCGCCTCTGGTCTAATCCTAGGCAGAACTGGATTCTTCAGGGAACTGTAAGGTATCCTTCCCATCTAAGCCTTCTAGGCAACCATTACTCTGCCGCACACAGGAGTTCTCAATGAACGAATATCGTCCGTCCCCTTTTAACCGTTCCGGCGCCGTAGCCGGCGCGCCGGGCGAGGTCGCGCGCAACCAGGTGCTGCGCAACACCTATTGGCTCTTGGCGCTCTCGCTGATCCCGACCGTGCTGGGCGCGGCCGTCGGCATGTACACCGGCATCAACCGCATCATGGGCGCAAGCCCCGGCCTGTCCGCCATCGTGTTCCTGGTGGGCGCGTTCGGCCTGATGTTCGCGATCGAAAAGAACAAGAACAGCTCGCTGGGCGTGGTCCTGCTGCTGGCCTTCACGTTCTTCATGGGCGTGATGCTGTCGCGCCTGCTGGGCTTCGTCATGGGCATGAGCAACGGCTCGCAGCTGGTCATGACGGCCTTCGGCGGCACCGCGATCGTGTTCGGCACGATGGCCACGCTGGCCACCACCATCAAGCGCGACCTGTCGGGATTGCAGAAATTCCTGTTCATCGGCGCGGTCGTGATCCTGGTGGCGGCCCTGGCCAACATCTTCCTGCAACTGCCCGCGCTGATGCTGACCATCTCGGTCCTGGCCATCGTCATCTTCTCGGCCTTCATGCTGGTCGACCTGCAGCGCGTGGTCAACGGCGGCGAAACCAACTACGTGTCCGCCACGCTGGCCATCTACCTGGACGTCTACAACGTCTTCTCGAACCTGCTGATGCTGCTGGGCATCTTCGGCGGCAACCGCGAGTAATCGCAACGCTGCCAAACCGGCACAAAGAGCCTACATTCACGTGTGGGCTCTTTTTTTTTACCTTGGGCCTGCATTCACGTGTAGGCCCTTTTCTTTGCCCCTCCCGGGCGCCCTTTCCCGCTGGAGCCACGCCATGCCCGACCGCCGCCGCTTCCTCCAGACCGCTGCCGCCGCCGCCCTGACCGGGCCGGCCTGGACGGCCCGCGCCCTCAGCGTGGTAACTCCCATGCACAGGCGGAACATACCCGCCTCCGGCGAGGCGCTGCCTGTGATCGGCCTGGGCACCGCCGACACCTTCAACGTGTCCCCCGCCGACAAGGCCGCCATGGCGCCGCTGGCGCAGGTGCTGGATACGCTGCTGCAGAAGGGCGGCAAGCTGATCGACACCGCGCCCAGCTACGGGCAGGCGGAAGCGGTCACCGGCGCGCTGCTGGCGCGCGACGGCGGCGTGCGGGCCAGGACCTTCCTGGCGACCAAGATCAGCACGCAGGGCCACGAGTCAGCCATGCGCCAGGTGCGCCAATCGCAACAGGCGCTGGGCAGCGACAAGCTCGACCTGGTCCAGGTGCACAACCTGATCGACACCGCCAACCAGCTGGCGCTGCTGCGCGAACTGAAGCAGCAAGGCGTGATCCGCTATCTGGGCATCACGCACTACACCGACCATGCCCACGACGAACTGACCGAACTGGTCGAACGCGAAAAGCCCGATTTCCTGCAGATCAACCTGTCCGTAGCCGACCGCAGCGCCGAAAAACGCCTGTTGCCCGCCTGCCAGGCCCACGGCGTCGCGGTGCTGATCAACCGCCCGTTCCAGGACGGCGCGCTGTTCCGCCGGGTCAAGGGGATGGCGCTGCCCGAGCTGGCCGCCGAGATCGATTGCGGATCCTGGGCGCAGATCTTCCTGAAGTTCATCATCGGCCATCCCGCGGTCACCGCCGTCATTCCCGCCACTTCCAAGCCGGCCAACATGGCGGACAACGCGCAGGCCGGCTTCGGGCCGCTGCCGGACGCCGCCATGCGGGAACGCATCGCCGCGTTGCTGGCCTGACGCCATGGCGTCCGCCCCCGGCAGCTTGCCAGGCCGCGCCGCGCAGGCCTTGGGCATTCCGCAGGAAGAACTGGCGCCGGCAGCCTGCGGCTTCGCGTTTTTCTTCTTTCTGTTCTGCGGCTATTTCATGCTGCGGCCGATACGCGAGACCATGGGCATCCAGGCGGGCGTCGACCATCTGCAATGGCTGTTCACCGCGACCTTCATCGCCATGCTGGCCGTGGTGCCGCTGTTCGGCTGGCTGTCGGCGCGCGTGCCGCGCGCCATGCTGGTGACCTGGGTCTATGCCGCCTTCGCGCTCAGCATGGCCGGCTTCGCCGCCCTGCTCCATCTGCGCCCCGGCAGCGTCTGGGCGGCGCGCAGCTTCTACGTCTGGCTGTCGGTCTTCAACCTGTTCGTGGTCTCCATCGCCTGGAGCCTGATGGCCGACGTATTCCGCATGGAGTCCGCCAAACGCCTGTTCGCGCTGATTGCCGCGGGCGCCAGCGCCGGCGGGCTGGCAGGCCCGCTGTTGGGCGGCCTGCTGGCCGGCGCGCTCGGTCCGGCCGGCCTGTTGCTGCTGTCGGCGCTGCTGTTGACCGCCACCCTGCCCCTCAAGCGCTGGCTGCTGCGCTGGCGCGCGGCCCACCGCGATGATGCGGCCTCGGACGACATGCGCCGACCGCTGGAAGGTTCGATCCTGGCCGGCCTCTCGCGCATCTTCCAGTCACCTTACCTGCTGGGGATTTCGCTGCTGGTGATCCTGCTGGCCACGCTCAACACGTTTCTCTACATGGAGCAGGCGCGGCTGGTGGCGCATGCCTTTACCGACACGGCCCAGCGCATCCGGGTCTTCAGCGCGCTGGACTTCACGGTGCAGGCGCTGTCGCTGCTGTCGCAGCTCTTCATCACCGGACGCGTGGCCACGCGTCTGGGGCTGCGCTTCCTGCTGACCGCCGTGCCGCTGACGATGACGGCCGCTTTCCTGGCGCTGGCGGCCTTTCCCGTCTTCGGCGTGCTGGCCGCGGCCATGATCGTGCGCCGGGTCGGCGAGTACGCGCTGATCCGGCCGGGGCGCGAAATGCTGTTCACCGCAGTCTCGCCCGAAGACAAGTACAAGACCAAGAACGTCATCGACACCGTGGTCTACCGCGCGGGCGATGCGGCCAGCGGCTGGGTCAAGGCGGGCGTGGACATGCTGGGCTACGGCCCGGCGCTGATCGCCGCGCTGGGCGCCCTGTGCGCGCTGGCGGCCGCCGCCGTGGGCCACGGGCTGGGACGGACCGCCGACCGGCGCAATGCGGACAGGTCTTAGGTTTTATTGAACATCCATCTCATTGAACCAAACGTATTCCCCAGGCCGCGACCGCACAATGGCGCAGCTCTCAATGCCTGGGGAAACGTCATGAAACGCACCGCCTGTCTTGCCGCCGTGTTGCTAAGCCTGGCCGCGCCCGCCGCGCTGGCCGCCTATCCGGAACGCGCCATCACCCTGATCGTGCCGGCCGCAGCGGGCGGCAACGCCGACATCACCGCGCGCCTGGTGGGCCAGGAAATGAGCCGCCAGCTGGGCCAGCCCGTGGTCGTGGAGAACCGCGTCGGCGCGGGCGGCCGTATCGGCACCCAGGCCGTGGCGCGCGCGCCGGCCGACGGCTACACCATCGGCTATGCCCACGTCGGCACGCTGGTGCTGCACCGGTTCCTGTTCAAGCAGCAGCTCTACGACCTGGACCGCGACATCGCCGCCATCGGGCTGGTGGCCGAAACGCCCAACGTCATCGTGGTGAACGCGTCCTCGCCCTATCTCGACCTGAAGGGGTTCATCGAGGCCAGCCGCGCCCAGCCGGAGCGCCTGACGATGACCTCCGCCGACCCGGGCACCACCAGCGAGGTCGGGGTCAAGCTCTTCATCGCCCAGACCGGCGCCGCCGTGCGCCAGATCCCGTACAAGGCCACGGCCGCGCAGTTGTCCGACCTGCTGGGCGGCCATGTCGATTCCATGATGGAAAACCTGCCGCCACTGATCGGCAACCTGAAGGATGGCCGCTTGCGCGCGCTGGCGGTCACGACCAAGACCCGCGCCGCCTCCAATCCGGACGTGCCGACGGTGGCGGAGCAAGGGTATCCCGACTACGAGCAATCGGCCTGGAGCGCGCTGGTCGCGCCCGCCGGCACCCCGCCCGAGGTCATCGCGCGGCTGAACGCGGCAATGAACGCTGCGCTGCGCTCGGACGGCGTCAGCAAGGAACTGCGCAGCCGCTCCCAGGAACCGCTGGGTGGCACGCCGCAGGACGTACAGAACCAGATACGCAAGGAGCTGCCCAAATGGGAAGGCATCATCAAGGCCGCCGGCACGACGCTGGATTGAACCGGATCGTCACATCAGCAGGAGCCGCCGCATGGCCACGGTAAGCCGCGAGGACTTTTCCTGCGCCGCGGCGACCAACGCGTCGGCCTACCGGCGCGTCACCATACCGATGCTGCGGATCGAGGCGGGGCCTGGCCCCGCCGTTGCCTTGATGGCGGGCGTGCATGGCGACGAATGGGAAGGCCAGGCCGCCATCCTGGAGCTGTGGCGCCTGCTGCCCGGCATCCTGCAACGCGGCACGGTCTACCTGCTGCCCGCGGCCAACGCCGAGGCCTCGCTGGCGGGCACGCGCCTGTCGCCGTCCGACGGCGGCAACCTCAACCGCGCTTTCCTGGGCGCCCCCGCGCGCGGCTACACGGAAAGCGTGGCCGCCGCGCTGGAAGCCCGGCTGCTGCCGCGCATACAGGCGCTGGTGGACGTGCACAGCGGCGGCGCGTCGCTGCGCTACCTGCCCTCGTCGGTCATCACGCGCTACGGCGACGACGCCTACGACGAACGCCTGCCCGCCCTGGCGCGAGCCTTCGGGCTGCCCGATTGCATGTACTTCCGCGGCACGGAGTCCGGCTCCATGCCGGCCGCCGCCAGCCGCCATGAGGTGCTGCGCCTGAGCGCCGAGATCGGGGGCGGCCGCGAAACCAGCCAGGCGCTGGTCGACCGCTGCCGCGACGGCCTGCTGGGCTGCCTGGGCGAGCTCGGTCTCCTGCCCGACCGCCCGCCCGCGCGCCGCCCCGAGGTCCGCCTCTATGACCTGGACGCTCCCGCCGCCACCCTGCGCGCCAGCGAGGCTGGCGTGTTCGTGCCCGCTGTCGAACTGGGACAACTGGTCAATGCGCGCCAGCGCATCGGCCAACTGCTGGAACCCGCCCGACCCGACATGGCGCCGCGCGCGCTGACCAGTCCGCAGGCCGGCACTGTCGTGTGCCTGCGCGCCATCGCCCGCAGCGACGACGGCGATTGCCTGCTGCAAGTCGCGCCCGCCCTTCCCCTCGATTCCCTTGCCTCGAAGTATTGACCCATGCAGATGAACCCTAGCTTGTCCGGCCTGCGCTGCATCCGTTGCGCCAGCCTGTGGCCGCCGGCCGATTACCCCGAAGGCTGCCCCAGCTGCCTGGAAGCCGGCCACCCCGCCAGCCTGGAATGCCTGTACGAACCCTCGGCCGACGGCGCCATGCCCCTGCCGGTGCTGGACGCCGTCACGCTGGGCGAAGGCGCCACTCCCTGCCTCGCGGCGCCCGCGCTGGCGCAGACTGAAGGCGTGGGCCAGCTCTGGCTGAAATGCGAAAGCGCCAACCCCACCGGCAGCCACAAGGACCGCATGGCGGCCCAACTGGTGTCGCGCGCGCGCCTGGCCGGCGCCACCCGCGTGGCGGCCGCCTCCAGCGGCAATGCCGGCGTCTCGCTGGCCGCCTATTGCGCCGCCGCGCGGCTGGAAGCCGACATCGCCATCACCACCAACTGCCCGCCCTTGCAGCGCGAGGCCATGCAGCGCTTCGGCGCCCGGCTGACCGCCTTCGAGGACAGCCTGAGCCGCTGGCCCCATGTCGAGGACCTGTGTCGCAACCACGGCGCCTTCGCCGGCACGAACTATCTGAATCCGCCCGTGGGCACCCACCCCTACGGCGTGGAAGGCTACAAGCCCATCGCGCAGGAGATCCTGGAAAGCTGCGGCGTGCCCAGCGACATCGTGGTGCCCACCGCGCGCGGCGATCTGCTGTGGGGCATCTTCCTGGGTTGGCAGCATCTGCTGCAAACCGGCCGCATCGCGCGCCTTCCGCGCCTGCATGCGGTGGAGCCGTACGCCCGCCTGTCGCGCGCGCGCGCCACGGGCGACGCGCGCAAGCAATGGGACGGCGTGACGGACCAGTATTCGATCGCGGGCAGCACCAGCACGCTGCAATCGCTGGAAGCCTTGACGCGTTCCGGCGGCACGCCGGTGGAGATCTCGGACGCCGCGGCCGCGCAAGCGCAGCAGCGGCTGGAACGCATTGGCCTGGCGACCGAGCTGTCATCGGCCGCGGCGCTGGCTGCCGTGTCGCGGCTGCGGCGCTCGGGCTTGTTGGATGCGGAGTCGTCCGTGGTGTTGATCGTGACCTCGGACGGGCGCCGCGGCTAGCGCCCCGGGGCCGGCTTCGGCGCGCTAGACGCCAAAGCTTTCCACCAGCGGCGCCAACGCGCCGCGCAGGCAGGTCGCCCAGAACTTGCCCGCCTCGGACAAGGGGCGGCTGCCATGCAGGATCATGTGGCATTCGAAATGCACCGGCGCGGCCAGCGGGCGATAGCACAGGCCCGCCGCCGCCATGCCGACTGCCGTGGCCGGGTTGGCGATGCCCACGCCATGCCCCGCCAGCGCCAGTTGGCACACGGTGCTGGAATAAGGCGTCTCGATGGCCACCTTCAGGCTCTGCCCCGCTTGCGCCAACAGCGCGTCCAGGCGCTTGCGCGAGCCGTCCTCGGCGTTCAGCGCGATCACGTCGGCGTCGGCCAGGTGCGAAAAATCCACTTGCTCCAGCCGCGCCAGCGGATGCCCCTTGGGAAAAACCGCCACGGCGCGCAAACTGGCCAGCCGGTGGCCGCGCAAGCCTTCGAGTTCGGATTCGTCGGCCACAGCTGCCAGGTCCAGCTCGCCCGACACCACCATGTCGCGCAAGGTATTGGAATCCCGGATCTGCAGATACAGGCCGGTATCAGGATAGCGCTCGCGAAAGCGAGCAATAGTGTCGCTGATGATGGCGCCGCTATAGGCATGGATGCAGCCGATGCGCAGCCGTGGCTGCGCCGCGCCGCGGATGGCGCGGATCTTGCGGCCCAGGCTTTCCAGCCCGACGTTCAGGCGGCGGATTTCTTCATACAGCAGGGTCGCCTCGGGCGTGCGCTGCATGCGCTGGCGTACGCGCTCGAACAGACGCAGCTCGATGCTGGCTTCGAGCGCGGCCAGGGTCGCGCTGACGGTGGCGGGCGACACGTCCAGCCGTCTGGCAGCGGCGGTGACGCTTTCCGTTTCATAGACGGTGCGGAAGGTCTCGACCTGCTTGAGCGTGAAGGTCATGGCCGGATCGCGCTGCGCTCAGATGCGTTGCAGGTCCAGCAACACGCGGCGGGTCGACAAGGGACGGCCCGCCAGGATTTCGGCCAGCCGTTCGCGCAGGTCGCGGCGCAGGGCCGGCTCGATCGCCGGGTCGTCGAAATCGGGAGGATCCTCGTCCACGCCATAACCGGTTTCGCGCAGCAGCGTCCATTCGAAGCGGCGCAGCGCGCCCGCGGCGCGGGTGCCGCCGGACAACTGCTGCAAGGCGAAGTCGTAGGCGTCGAACAACAGCGGATGGGCGTCTTCGCGCGGTAGCAGCCGCAGCAGCAGTTCGTTCATATACCAGGCCGACATCAGCGCGGTGCCGGTCAGCGGCCGGATGCCCGCGATCTCGGCGCGCGTCAGCGTCTTGACCTCGCCATTGCCGGTCCACGACAGCAGCAGCGGCTGGAACGCGGACAACACGGGACGCAGGACGGAATACGGGCGCTTCGCGCCCTTGGCGACCATGGCCACACAACCGTGATCGCGTGAGAAAGTCTGAACGATGAGGGAGGTTTCACGCCACGCGGTGGCGTGCAACATGTATCCGGGGCGATCCTGGACGCGAGGCGCCCGTCTACTCATAGCCCAGATCGCGGAGCGCACCCTCGCGGTCGGACCAGCCCTTGCGCACCTTGATGTAGACCTCCAGGTGCACCGGCTTGTCCAGCAGCTTGGCGATGTCCTGCCGCGCCTCCGTGGCGATGCGCTTCATGTGCATGCCGCCCGCGCCCAACAGGATGGGCTTGTGGCTGTCGCGCTCGACCACCACGCAGGCATTGATGCTGGCGCCCTTGCTGGTCTCTTCCCATTGCTCGATGACGACGGTACAGCCGTAAGGCAGTTCGTCGCCAACCAGGCGGAAGATCTTCTCGCGCACCAGTTCGGCGGCGATGAAGCGCATGGGGCGGTCGGTCAGCGTGTCTTCCTCGAACATCGGCTCGCCTTCCGGCAGGCGCGACGCGATTTCTTGCAACAGCTGATCCAGCTGCTGGTTCTTGGTGGCGCTGACGGGCACCACGGCGCCGAACGGATGCAGCGCCATGATCTTGGACACGAAGGCGAACAGGTCGTCGCGGTTCTTCAGTGCGTCGATCTTGGAGACGACCAGGATGGTGCGTTCCGGCGCGGGCAAAAGCGGCAGCAGCTTGGCGTCGCCCTCGGACCATTTGCCGGCTTCCACCACATGCACCACCACGTCCACGTCGGCCAGGGCCTGCGTGACCACGCGGTTCATCATGCGGTTCATGGCGCCGCCATGGCGGGTCTGGAAACCCGGCGTATCGACGAATACGAACTGCTCGTGCTCGCGCGTCAACACACCGTGGATGCGGTGGCGCGTGGTCTGCGCCTTGCGCGACACGATGGAAATCTTGGAACCGATCAGGGCGTTCGTCAGGGTGGACTTGCCCACGTTGGGGCGGCCCACGATGGCGACGAAGCCGGTACGAAAAGGGGTATCGCTCATTTAGTCTCTTGAGCCACTGCCACCGGCAGCGACAATTGCGCGGTTTTGCGCGCCTTGCCCGACTTGCGGGCAGCCTTGGTCGCCGGGCTGACGGCCAACGCGGCCTCCAGCGCCAGCTTGGCCGCCGATTGCTCGGCGGCGCGGCGGCTGGCGCCGGGCGCCATCACCTTGATCTCGAGCGCCGGAATGGCGCACTCGACTTCGAACTGCTGGCTATGGGCCGCGCCATGCGTGGCCACCACCGTGTACACCGGCAGCGCCAGCTTGCGGCCCTGCAGGAATTCCTGCAGCAAGGTCTTGGCGTCCTTGCCCAGGGTCTTGGGATCGACCGAAGCCAGCACCGGCTGGTACTGGCGCACGATCACGCGACGGGCGGCGTCGAAACCCGCGTCCAGGAACACGGCGCCGAACAGGGCTTCGACCGTGTCCGCCAGGATGGAAGGCCGGCGGAAACCGCCGCTCTTCAATTCGCCTTCGCCCAGACGCAGGTATTGCGACAGTTCCAGCCGCTGGGCGATATCCGCCAGCGAGGCCTGCTTGACCAGATTGGCGCGCAGGCGCGACAGATCGCCTTCGTCGATTTTGGAATAACGCTCGAACAGCATCGCCGCAACGACAAAGTTCAGCACGGAATCCCCAAGGAATTCCAGGCGCTCGTTGTGGCGCGCACCGTGGCTGCGGTGCGTCAGCGCCTGTTCGAGCAATGCCGAATCACTGAAGTGGTGATCCAGGCGGTTTTCTAGCGTGGCTAGCGACATAATCAGTTGAACCGGCCGATGCGGCTGAGATCGCTGAAATTCATCCAGATGAAGAACGCGCGGCCGACGATATTGGCTTCCGGTACGAAGCCCCAGTATCGGCTGTCGGCGCTGTTATCCCGATTATCGCCCATGGCGAAAAACTGCCCCTCGGGTACTTTGCAGCGTACCCCATTACGGCTGTATTGGCAGTTCTGGCGGTTGGGAAATTGCCACATCGGGCCATACTCCTGCGGCTTGCCCTCATCCAGCAGGATTTTGTGCTCAACGTCGCCCAACTTCTCTTTATATTGCGCAATATATGACACACGATCCGGCTCGAAGTAGTCGCCGTCGCGCTCATGCGGCACCAATTCGCCGTTGATGTAGAGCTTTTTGTCCAGGTAGGCGACCTCGTCGCCCGGCAGGCCGACCACGCGCTTGATGTAGTCAACGTCCGGATCCACGGGGTAGCGGAACACGAACACGTCGCCGCGCTGGGGCTTGCCCACCTCGATGATCTTCTTGTCGATGACCGGCAGGCGCAGGCCGTAGCTGAACTTGTTCACCAGGATCAGATCGCCCGATTGCAGGGTCGGCAGCATCGAGCCCGACGGAATGCGGAACGGCTCGACCACGAACGAGCGCAGCATGAACACGAACAGGATGACGGGGAAGAAGCTGACGGCGTATTCGATCCACCACGGCATGCGGCGCGCGGCGTCGCCGGCTTCGCGGCGCAGGCGCTCGGCTTCCTGGGCGTCGCCGACCAGGGCCGTATCGTATTGCGCCATTGCCGCCTGGGCCCGGCGTTCGCGGCCCTTGCGCAGCACTGCCAGATCAAGCACCCAGATAATGCCGGTCAACACCAGCAAAACAAAAAGAATCAGGGCAAAGTTCCAACTCATCAGCTAACCGCCTTTTCGGGTTCTATTTGTCTTCCACTTGCAGGATGGCCAGGAACGCCTCCTGCGGAATTTCCACGCTACCCACCTGCTTCATGCGCTTCTTGCCGGCCTTCTGCTTTTCCAGCAGCTTCTTCTTGCGCGAGATGTCGCCGCCGTAGCACTTGGCCAGCACGTTCTTGCGCAGCGCCTTGACGTTTTCACGCGCGATGATTTCGGCGCCGATGGCGGCCTGGATCACCACGTCGAACATCTGGCGCGGAATCAGGCCGCGCATGCGCGTGACCACGTCGCGGGCGCGATGGCGCGCGTTGCTGCGGTGGACGATCACGGCCAGCGCGTCGACGCGGTCGTTGTTGATCAGCAGGTCCACGCGCACCACGTCGGCCGAGCGGTACTCCAGGAACTCGTAGTCCATCGAAGCGTAGCCGCGCGACACCGACTTCAGCTTGTCGAAGAAGTCCAGCACGATCTCGGCCAGCGGGATCTCGTACACCAGGTGCACCTGGCGGCCGTGGTAGCTCATGTTGACCTGCACGCCGCGCTTGTTATTGCACAGCGTCATGACAGGACCCACGTAGTCCTGCGGCATGAACAGCGTGACCTTCACGATGGGTTCGCGGATGTCGGCGATCTTGCCGATTTCCGGCATGCGCGACGGGCTTTCCACGGTGATCACGGAACCGTCGCGCTGTTCGACCTCGTACACCACCGACGGCGCGGTGGTGATGATGTCCATGTCGAATTCGCGCTCCAGGCGCTCCTGCACGATTTCCATGTGCAAAAGACCCAGGAAGCCGCAACGGAAACCGAAGCCCAGCGCCTGCGACACTTCCGGCTCGAACATCAGCGCGGCGTCGTTCAGCTTGAGCTTTTCAAGCGAATCGCGCAGCTGGTCGTATTCGGAGCTTTCCACGGGGTACAGGCCCGCGAACACCTGCGGCTTCACTTCCTTGAAGCCGGGCAGCGGTTCGGCTGCAGGCTTGTTGGCCAACGTGACGGTATCGCCCACCTTGGCGTCTTCCAGCTGCTTGATGCCGGCGATGATGAAGCCCACTTCGCCCGCCGACAGATGCGGACGCTGTTGCGACTTCGGCGTGAACACGCCGGTCTGCTCGCAAAGGTGGGTGGCGCCGGACGCCATCAGCAGGATCTTGTCCTTGGGCTTGAGCACGCCGTTGATGATGCGCACCAGCATCACCACGCCCACGTAGTTGTCGAACCACGAATCGATGATGAGGGCCTGCAGCGGCGCGTCGGGATCGCCCTTGGGCGGCGGCACGCGGGCCACGACCATTTCCAGGATCTCATCGATGCCCATGCCGGTCTTGGCGCTGGCCAGCACCGCCTGCGAGGCGTCGATGCCGATCACATCCTCGACTTCCTGGCGGGCGCTGTCGGGATCAGCCTGCGGCAGGTCCATCTTGTTCAGCACGGGCAGCACTTCCACGCCCAGCTCGATGGCGGTGTAGCAGTTGGCCACGGTCTGCGCTTCCACGCCCTGCGAAGCGTCCACCACCAGCAGCGCGCCTTCGCAGGCCGACAGGGAGCGGCTGACTTCATACGAGAAGTCCACGTGCCCCGGGGTGTCGATCAGGTTCAGGTTGTAGACCTTGCCGTCCTGCGCCTTGTAGTGCAGGGCCGCGGTCTGGGCCTTGATGGTGATGCCGCGCTCGCGTTCGATTTCCATGGAATCGAGGACCTGCGCCGACATCTCGCGATCCGCCAATCCGCCGCAGCGCTGGATCAGGCGATCGGCCAGGGTCGATTTGCCGTGATCGATGTGGGCAATGATGGAGAAGTTGCGAATATGCTGCATGCTTGAAGTTATAAGGGACGGAACACTCGGCACTGGGCCGGAAGACACCGCCGCCGGAATACGCACGGCTGACGAGGAGGGTGCCAACGGGCCTGGCCCGGGCAAAACAAGGGGGCGCCATGCGCCCCCTCTTGCGGCAACCAGGCATTTTAGCCGGTCTTGCGCCTTTTTTCTGCGGACTCGGAAGACGGGCCCGGCATTACTTCGATGCCGGCACCGCCACCCACTGCGTCTGGTCGCCGCGGCGCACCAGCAACCCTGCGGCGCGGCCCTTGTCCAGCTTGGCCACGAGTTCGCCGAACTGCTTGGCGCCCGTGACGTCGGTGTCGTTCAGGGCCAACACGATGTCGCCTTCCTGCAGGCCGGCCTTGGCCGCAGCGCCTTCGGCCACCTTGACCTGGACGCCGCCCTTGATGCGCAGCTTCTTCTGCACGTCGGCCGGCACGTCGACCACGCCCAGACCCAGCGCATTGGTGACTTCCGGGACTGGCGGCGCGCCCTTCTTGCTGGCGCCCGCGGCCTTCTCGGTCGGGATCTCGCCCACCTTGACCGTCAGCGTCAGGTTCTTGCCCTTGCGCCACACTTCCATGTCGGCGCGCGTGCCCGGCTTGGTTTCGCCCACGATGCGGGGCAGGTCGGACCAACGCTTGATGGGTTCGCCGTTGAACTTGAGGATCACGTCGCCCGGCTGCACGCCTGCCTGCTCGGCAGGACCATCGGCTTCCACGCTGCTGACCAACGCGCCTTCGGCCTTGGGCAGGCCGATGGCTTCGGCCACGTCCTTGCCCACTTCGCCGATCTGCACGCCGACGCGGCCGCGCGTGACCTTGCCGGTAGCGCGCAACTGGTCCACCACGCGCATGGCTTCGTCGATCGGAATGGCCAGCGAAATGCCCATGAAGCCGCCGCTGCGCGAAATGATCTGGGAATTGATGCCCACCACCTCGCCTTGCAGGTTGATCAGCGGACCGCCCGAGTTGCCCGGGTTGACCGCCACGTCGGTCTGGATGAACGGCAGGTATTCGCCGGTATCGCGGCCGATGGCGCTGACGATGCCGGAGGTCACGGTGGAATCCAGGCCGAACGGCGAACCGATGGCCAGCACCCACTGCCCCTTCTTCAGCTTCTTGGGATCGCCGATCACCAGCGGGGTCATGTCCTTGGCTTCGATCTTGATCAGCGCCACGTCGGTGCGCTCGTCCGTGCCGATGACCTTGGCCTTGAACTCGCGGCCGTCGGTCAGCGTGACGTAGATGTCCGTCGCGTCCACCACCACGTGGTTGTTGGTCAGGATGTAGCCGTCATCGGAAATGAAGAAGCCGGAACCCACGCCGCGCGGCACGGTGCGCTCTTCGGGCTGGGATGGCTGCGGACGCTGACGCGGCGAGGGGCCGGGCTGAGCGCCGCCGCCGGGCGGCTGGAATTCGGGGCCGAAGAACCAGCGGAACAGTTCATAGGGATCGTTGCCGCCGCCGGGGCCCATGCCGCGCACCGGCACCGTGGCCGTGGTGCGGATGTTGACGACCGCGGGGTCGGCCTTTTCGACAATGCTAGTGAAATCAGGCAGCGTCACCGTCGGCGCCTGGGCGACGGCGGCAGGCACATAGGCGCCGGCCAACATGACGCTGGCCGCGGCCGCCACCAGAAAGCGCCGGAAAAAAGCATTCGACACTGTCATTGCTTTCATAAGTGTTACTCCGAAATTGCTGCTTGCCACACCCGGCCGATCACTTGGATTCGGCCCCGGGGGCTGCTGCCGCAGGCGCGGCGGGCACATATTCAGTGGCTTGCGCCAGCTGCTCCAGCGTCGCGATGGGCACTTCGCCCACGGCGGTCAGCCAGAAATCAGCGATGCGCGTGCCATAGACCGTGATCGCCCCGCGCTGCGCGGCGCCGTGGGGAGGACGGTGGCCGCGCTGGCTGTCGTAGGGTTCGATGAACACGGAAATGGCCGCCAGTCCGTCGGACAATACCATCTGGTTGACCGTAATGCCCTTCCCCATCGAACGGGCCACCTGCATGACGGCCTTGAAGCCCTTGGGCGCCGGGATGCGCCACCCCTGGGCAGCCAGATCCACCGGTTTCATCGAGGGTTCCAGCACCTTCCAGTCGCGCGTGCTCCAGCGCGAGCTCAGCAACTGGGGATCGACTTCCGAGCCCAGCCGCAGCGAGGTGAAGGACACCTGCTCGACCACGCCGCGGGCGGCGTTCAGCGTCTGGGCCTTGAGCAGCAGATTGGTTTCGACGTCCGCGCACAGCCGGTAGCCGTAGCGCAGCTTGTCCAGCGGCTCGATCGTGATCAGGCGGCATTCGCGCCCGGCCACGCGGTGCAGCGCGGACTCGGCGTGGATCTTGTAGTGCTCGGACAGGTTGGCCGCGTCGCCCAGCAGCAGACCGGGGAAGCGGTCGCCTCGGCGGCGCTCCAGCAACACGGTCTTGCGCTCGGGCAGCAGACACTGCACGTCTTCGTTGTGACGCAGGTACTCGCGGGGCTGGCCGTCGAGGATTTCCAGGCGTTCGCGTTCACCGGTGCCGTCCACCACGTGCACCAGGCGCGAGGACTGGATCGTTTCGCCCTGCTGGTACATGAAGACGCCCGCGTAGTCCTGCTTGCGGGCGGCTTGTTGGATGCGGGTCAGCAGCTGGACCACGTCATCGGTGACGGCAGGCGCGGCATCGGCCGCGCGCGCGGGTTCGTGCGCAGCCAGGAAAGCGGTCAAAAGCGTGGCGGCAAACCAGCCGGCGCGGTGGGCCTGCAGCGTGGCGGCCCGGCCCAGCACCGGCCAGCGCGATGGAAGCACCAACGCCATCAGCGCCCCACCCCGGTGTCAAAGGACACCTGGCGCACGGCGCTCGGGCCAGCCATCTGGCGATGCGCTTCCAGGTAGTCGCGCAAGCCCGAATCGTCGGCTGCCGCGGCGGGCGAGCTGGCATCGGCCAGTACCCGGACTTCGGTCGCCGGTTCGCCGGTCAGGTAAGGCTGCGCCACCCAGGCGACGGTCGCCACGGCAGCGGCCACCGCCAGGCCGGACAGGCCGACCCGCAATGGCGAGCGGCGCCGAGGCGCCGCAACGATGGGCAATTCCGCGTCCAGCGCCCGTGCCAGGCGGGCCTGGAAGGCCGCGCTGGGGGTCAGCGCCAGATCGGCGTTGCGCAGGGAATCACCGATCAGATGATAGGTGTCCCAGGTCTCGCGCCCCTCGCGGGACAACAAGCCGGGAAAGATGTCGTCGGATTCCTCTCCGTCCATCCAGGCGGAAACCGACTCCTCCCAGGAGGACTCGGCGATCACAACGGATTTGGCTGCTGTTTGCATGACTGCCACTCCTTACCAGCGACGCTCGGCATCGGTGCCTAGCAACGGACGCAACTTGGTGGCGATAGCTTCACGCGCACGAAAAATGCGGGAACGCACCGTACCTATCGGGCAATCCATGCTCTGGGCGATGTCTTCGTAACTCATACCTTCGATTTCACGCAGGACAATTGCGGTACGCAATTCTTCCGGCAATTCCTCAATAGCCGCGTTCACCGTCTCGGCGATTTCGCGGCTGGCGACCATGGATTCCGGCGTGCTTATATCGGTTAGGTTGTCGGTTTCGTTAAAAGTTTCACCGTCTTCCGTTTCTATCGCATTGGGCGCGCTGGGACGCCGGCCCTGCGAGGCCAGCCAGTTGCGCGCCGTGTTGATGGCGATCCGATACAACCAGGTGTAAAAGGCGCTCTCCCCACGGAATTGGGGCAAGGCGCGGTAGGCCTTGATGAAAGCCTCCTGGGCCACGTCCTCGATTTCCGCGGGGTCGCGGATCATGCGGGCCAGCAGACGGAGAATCTTGCGCTGGTACTTGAGCACCAGCAGGTCGAAAGCCTTCTTGTCGCCCCGCTGGACGCGCGCGACAAGCTCGGCGTCGACTTCGCGCTCGCTCATGACGCCTCCCGCAGGCTGGGCGCCGGACGGGCAGGCCGCGCCGCGCCGGCCAGCAGGCACAGGCGCCGCCAGGACTCGGGGCGCAACGTCCGCTGCCAGACGGTGAGGGTGATTGTGCTGTTGGTAAAGGCCGTACTCCCGGTGGACAAGGGCTGCAAAGTGAGCGTCAGCCAGCGGGGACCACGCTGTTCTCGCAACAGCCTTGCGTCCTGCCAGCCTTGCGGCAGGCGTACCTGCCAGCTCCCTGCCCCGGCTGCCGCGCGCAACGCGGATACGGGGGACAGGCTGCTCCGTGCCGAGTGTAACAGCCCGGCCAGCACAAGCAGGAGCGCAATCGCCGCGCCCGCTGCCCATGCCATGCCGTGCCAGGACGCCGCCGTCAGCACGCTGGCGCCAGCCGCGGCCAGCGCCAGGCCAAAAAGCGCCGTGGCGCTTCCTGGCCGCCTGACGGGCACGCGAAACGCCCAGCGTTCCCCGAGCGCCTCTTCCAAATCAGACCCGGCGAACGGCCATCGAGCCGTTGGTGCCGCCGAAGCCGAACGAGTTGGACAGGCCGACATCGATCTTCATCTGCCGCGCCTCATTGGCGCAGTAATCCAGATCGCATTCCGGATCTTGATTGAAGATGTTGATCGTGGGCGGCGACACCTGGTTGTAGACCGCCAGGGTGGTGAACACCGCCTCGATGCCACCGGCCGCGCCAAGCAGGTGCCCGGTCATGGACTTGGTCGAATTGACCACCAGCTTCTTGGCGTGATCGCCGAAAGCCAGCTTCAAGGCGTCGGTTTCGTTCTTGTCGCCCAGGGGCGTCGAGGTGCCATGCGCGTTGACGTACTGCACGTCTTCGAGGTTCAGGCCGCCGTTGCGCAGCGCATTCACGATGCCGCGACGCGGACCGTCCTTGTCTGGAGCCGTGATGTGGTGCGCATCGGAACTCATGCCGTAGCCCACGAACTCGCCGTAGATGCGCGCGCCGCGCTTCTTGGCGTGTTCGTACTCTTCCAGCACCAGTACGCCCGCACCCTCGCCCAGCACGAAGCCGTCGCGATCGCGGTCCCAGGGACGCGAAGCCGTCTGAGGATCGTCATTGCGGGTCGACAAGGCGCGCATCGCGGCAAAACCGCCGATGCCCAGCGGCGACACGGTGGACTCGGCGCCGCCGGCAACCATGACGTCGGCATCGCCGTACTCGATCAGACGCGCAGCGTCGCCGATGCAATGCAGGCCGGTGGTGCAGGCCGACACGACCGCGTAGCTCGGGCCCTTCATGCCATATGCGATGGACAAATGACCGGAGATCAGGTTGATCAGCGAACCCGGCACGAAGAACGGCGAAATGCGGCGCGGACCCTTGGCCAGGTATTCAACCTGCGTTTCCTCGATGCGCGGCAGACCGCCGATGCCCGAGCCCACGATCACGCCGATGCGTTCCGCGTTGGCTTCGGTGACTTCCAGGCCGCTGTCGCGCCATGCCTGCATCCCGGCGGCCAGGCCGTAATGGATGAAGGTATCCATCTGGCGGGCTTCCTTGGCCGAG
The DNA here is from genome assembly GCF_014851465.1 of Achromobacter sp. ACM04. Classification (NCBI taxonomy): domain Bacteria; kingdom Pseudomonadati; phylum Pseudomonadota; class Betaproteobacteria; order Burkholderiales; family Alcaligenaceae; genus Achromobacter; species Achromobacter sp. ACM04. The sequence continues at coordinate 673,847 of NZ_JACUZS010000003.1, read as the reverse complement.
ATATAGGTGCTGATGTCGAAGTCTTTGACTTCGCCGGCAATATGCGTGGTGATGGCCGAGGGATCGAAACGGGTGATGCGGCTGATGCCAGAACGTCCGTTGACGATATTGTCCCAAGCGGTGGTCAAGTCGTTCCCGACGGGAGAAACGATACCCAGGCCAGTGATGACGACACGTCGCTTCACGGATGACTCCTCAAACAGACAAAAGAAAGGCGGTTTTCGGGATGCGCTGCACGTGCGGCCCACGCGAAAGCGGGTCGGGCATTACTACGCCCTTCCCGCATGCGGACCGCACGGCAAATTCCTGAAACCGCCCCGATTTTCCGGCTGGCTGCGACGGACGTCGCGAGGCAACCAGAAGGGTAAAAGCCCAGCTTACTGCTTGCCGTGCGAATTGATGTAGTCAATCGCTTGTTGCACGGTCGTGATCTTTTCGGCCTCTTCGTCGGGGATCTCGGTCTCGAATTCGTCTTCGAGCGCCATGACCAGTTCGACCATGTCGAGCGAATCGGCACCGAGGTCGTCAAGGAAGGAGGATTCGTTCTTGATCTCGGCTTCGTTGACGCCAAGTTGTTCAGCGACGATCTTCTTGACGCGCTGTTCGATGCTTTCCATGCAGATCTCCAATTGGGAAAAATCCCGCGAATTATAGCCAAGCGCGGAGTTTTGCGACGCCTGGCCGTGACAAAAATAACACCGCGCACTTGATCTGTCGCCGGGAATGGCGCAGGAAACCGGTGTGCGGCGTTTCCGGTTGAACCTCGCGTTGCCTCGCCGTTTGTGTCCGGCGGCGGCATGGCGGAACTGGCCGCCTACGCGCGATTCGTGACTTATTGCATGTACATCCCGCCGTTGACGTGCAGGGTGGTGCCGGTAATGTAACCCGCCTGCGGCCCGGACAAAAACGCCACGGCGTGGGCGATGTCGGCAGGCGAACCCAGGCGGCCCAGCGGAATCTGCTGCAGCAAGGCCGCAGTCTGATTTTCGCCCAGCGCGCGCGTCATGTCGGTATCGATGAAACCGGGCGCGACGCAGTTCACGGTGATGTTGCGGCTGCCCAGTTCACGCGCCAGGGCGCGCGACATGCCTGCCACGCCGGCCTTGGCCGCGGCGTAGTTGGCCTGGCCCGGGTTGCCGCTGGAACCCACCACGGATGTGACGTTGATGATGCGTCCCCAGCGGGCCTTCATCATGCTGCGCAGCACGGCGCGCGACAGGCGGAAAACCGAAGCCAGGTTGGTATCGATGACAGCCGACCAGTCCTCATCCTTCATGCGCATCGCCAGCGTATCACGGGTGATGCCTGCGTTATTGACGAGGATGTGGGGACCGCCGCCCTCCTTGCCCAGCGCGTCGATCAGCGCATCGCAGGCAGCGGCGTCGGTCACGTCCAGCACCACGCCGCGGCCGCCCAGGGGCGCCAGCGCTTCGGTGATGGCGGCAGCGCCCGATTCGGACGTGGCGGTGCCGACGACGGTGGCGCCGCGCGCAGCCAGTTCCTGGGCGATGGCGCGGCCAATGCCACGCGTGGCGCCGGTCACCAGCGCGATCTTGCCCTGCAGTTCGATCGAGGTGTTGTCCATGTTCTTAATTTCCGTTGACGGCGGCCAACGCTGCTTCAAGCGAAGCAGGATCGGTAATGGCCATGCCCGTGAGTTCGGGATCGATGCGCTTGGTCAGGCCGGCCAGCACCTTGCCGGGACCGCATTCGATGACGTGCGTGACGCCTTGCGCCTTCATCGCGCGCAGGGTTTCGACCCAGCGCACAGGATGCCATGCCTGGCGCACCAGCGCATCCCGGATTGCATCGGGTTCGACAGGCGAAGCCACGTCGACGTTGTTGATCACTTGCACCTGCGGCGCGGACACGGTCACGCCGGCCAGCGCGCCGGCCAGCACGTCTGCGGCGGGCTTGAGCAGGCTGGAGTGGAACGGCGCGGACACCGGCAGCAGCAGCGCGCGCTTGGCGCCTGCGGCCTTGGCCAGTTCGCAAGCGCGTTCGACCGCGGCCTTGTGGCCTGCGATCACGACCTGCGCGGGCGCGTTGAAGTTCACGGCCTCGACAACCTCGCCCTGGGCGGCGGCTTCGCAGGCCGCGCGCACGGCGTCGTCGTCCAGACCCAGGATGGCGGCCATGGCGCCGGTGCCTACCGGCACCGCGGCCTGCATGGCGTCGGCGCGCACGCGCACCAGACGCACGGCATCTTCAAGCGCGAGCGAGCCCGCGGCCGTCAGCGCGGCGTATTCGCCCAGGCTGTGGCCGGCCACGACGTCGGGCTTGCGGCCGCCAGCAGCGCACCAGGCCGCGTAGAACGCAGCGCCAGCGGTCAGCATGGCGGGCTGGGTGTTGGTGGTCAGGTTGAGCTGTTCCGCAGGGCCTTGCGCGATCAGCGCGCCCAGGTCCTGACCCAGCGCCTGCGAGGCGCGCGCCACGGTGTCCGTGACGGCCGCGACGCCGGACCAGGCGTCCAGCATGCCGACAGCTTGGGAACCTTGGCCAGGAAAGACAAAAGCGATTTTCATGTTTGACCGTTTGGATTGATTCAGTGTCTGTGTGGAATGCCAGGCACATCGTTCCGGCGGCCGCGGCGCCGAGCGCCACGCCGCGCCGGAGCGCGCCCTTACATGCGGGCCAGTACCGAGCCCCAGGTGAATCCGCCGCCCACGCCTTGCATCAGGATCAACTGGCCCGGCTTGACGCGGCCGTCGCGGCGCGCGGCGTCCAGGGCCAGCGGCACGCTGGCTGCAGAGGTGTTGGCGTGGCTGTCGACGGTGACGACGACCTTCTCGACCGGCACGGCAAGCTTGCGCGCCAGGAAATTCAGGATGCGCACGTTGGCCTGGTGCGGGATCAGCCAATCGACGTCGGCGATCTCGACGCCCGCTTCGGCGCAGGTGTCGCGCGCGGAACGGTCCAGCACGGTAACGGCCTGCTTGAACACGGCCTGCCCGTCCATGCGCAGGAACGGATCGCCGGTCACGTCGCCATAGGCTACGTTGCCCGCAGCGTTCAGGATCTTGGCCTGGCTGCCGTCGGCGTGCAGTTGCGCGGCCAGGATGCCAGGCTTGTCGGAAGCCTTGAGCACCACGGCGCCGGCGCCGTCGCCGAACAGCACGCAGGTGGAGCGGTCGTTCCAGTCCAGGATGCGCGAGAAGACTTCAGCGCCGATGACCAGCGCGCAACGCGCACGGCCGGCACGGATGAAGCTGTCGGCGGTGGTCATCGCATAGACGAAACCGCTGCACACGGCCTGCACGTCGAATGCCGCCGAACCCTTGGCGCCGATATTGGACTGCACGATGCAGGCGGTGCTCGGAAACACGAAGTCCGGCGTCGAGGTGGCCAGGACGATCAGGTCGACCTCGGAGGCGTCCACGCCGGCATCGGCGAGCGCGCGGCGCGAGGCCTCGGTCGCCAGCACGCTGGTGGTCACGCCGCGCTCGGCCAGATGGCGCTGGCGGATGCCGGTGCGCTCGACGATCCATTCGTCGGAGGTGGCGATGTCGCGCGTCGCCAGCTCCGCCGCCAGTTCGTCATTCGAAACCACGCGTTCCGGCAGGAAGCTGCCGGTGCCCGCGATCACGGAATATTTCATTGCGGTATCCATCAAGCGGTGTCCCCAGCCACGTTTGGCGACGACACCGAGGGGCCTTCGCCAGATTGAACGCGCTTGGTAATCTGAGCGACCGTCTCAGCGGTGCGCTCCAGCAGTTTACTCACTACGGCTTCACGGGCGCGCTGCAACGCAAATCCATAGGCGTAGACGTCCGCGGAACCATGGCTCTTGATGACCACGCCGCGCAAGCCCAGCAGCGCGGCGCCGTTATAGCGCCGGTTGTCGACGCGGGTGCGCAGGCGGTTGAGCACCGGCTTGGCCACCGCGCCAGCCAGCAGCGTGATCAGATTGCGTTTGAACTCTTCGCGAATGACGCTGGACAACATCTTCGCCAGCCCTTCGACGGACTTGAGCACGACGTTGCCGACGAAACCGTCGCAGACGACGACGTCGACCGTGCCTTTGAATATGTCATTGCCTTCCACGTTGCCGTAGAAGTTGAGCGGGCTGCTGCGCAGGAGCTCGGCGGCTTCCTTGACGACTTCGTTGCCCTTGATGACTTCTTCGCCGATGTTGAGCAGGCCCACCGAGGGGCGCTCGCGATGGTCCACCGCCTGCGACAGCGCGGCGCCCATGATGGCGAATTGGAGTAGATGCTCGGCCGTGCAGTCCACATTCGCGCCCAGGTCCAGCACCGTGGTGGCGCGGCCCGTCTGGTTCGGAATGGACGTGGCGATCGCGGGGCGGTCTATGCCGTCCAGCGTCTTGAGCACATAGCGTGAAATGGCCATCCACGCGCCGGTATTGCCCGCGGAAACGCAGGCGTCGGCGCGCCCGTCCTTGACGGACTGGGCGGCCAGGCGCATGGAGGAGTCTTTTTTGCGGCGCAGGGCGACCTCGACCGGGTCGTCCATGGTGACGACTTCGGAAGCCGCCACGATCTCAATGCGATCACGCGCCACGCCGCGGTGCTCGGAGAGCGCCGCTTCGATGGCGTCGGGAAGCCCGACCAGCAATAGCCGGGTATCCGGAAATTGCCGGGCGAACTCGATCGCAGCCGGAATCGTGACGGGCAGACCGAAGTCTCCGCCCATACAGTCTATGGCGATGCGTATCACGGGTGCCAGGTATCAGCGCTCAGCCGAAATGGTCCGAGTACGAGTTCGGCCCGGGGGCCTTATTCGTCGGCCTTGGTCTTCAGGACCTTGCGGCCGCGGTAGAAGCCGTTGGGGCTGATGTGGTGACGCAGATGCGCTTCGCCCGTGTTGGGTTCGATCGCGGTCGGCGGGTTCACCAGAAAATCGTGCGAGCGGTGCATACCGCGCTTGGACGGGGACTTCTTGTTTTGTTGAACGGCCATGATGACTCCTAGAAACGGGGCGCATTGTACGCGATGCGGCCCGATGTTGATCTCAATCTTTGTGCTTCAGTTGTTCCAGCACCGCAAACGGCGACGGACGCTTGACAGCGGGCTCCTCGGGAGAAGCTTCGCTGACCTTGGCCAGCGCGCCCGGGCATACATCATGCTTGGGCACATACGGAACGCTCAGAATGAGCTCATCTTCGATCTGGGCCAGCAGATCAAAATGATGCGAACCCACCACCTTTTCAGGCAGGTTGGACACAAAACCATTTCCTTCTTCGTCCTCGTCGTCCTCGCCGGATGGATCCCCGTAGGAAGCATCGTCGTCGAGATCGGCTTCGGACTTGACCAGCTGCAAAAGGACTTCGCTGTCGATCGGATACACGAACGGCTCGTTGCACCGTTGGCACACCAGCACCGGATTCGCCTGCACATGGATATGCAGTAGCGGCCGGCCCATCAGCAGGCCGGTTCTACCCATTTCGCCGCGCACGGACCACGTCACGAGTCCGGCATCGCCCTGCGGTTGTTCGGGCAGCCCGTCAACCACGCGCGTAAGCCGCACAAGAGGTATGGTTCCTTGCGCTTCCTTGCCCATCTGGGCAAATGCGTATGCATCGATGCGCTTGATGTTCAGTCCTTTGCATTCGCGGGGCTGTTCACAGAGCCCGAACTCGCGGGTTTAAAACCCCGGGGGTTTAAACCCCGGAAAACCCAGAACCCATGATTTTGCCGAGGCCGCCAAGCTTCGCCACCGGCTTGCTCGCGCGTCCATTCATGCAAAAATCCCGCAAAACGTTAGATAATACTGTGACTTACGCCTTAACGTCAAATATCGCATGCCTTCCAAGCCCAGCCTGATCCTCGCGTCCAGCTCGCGTTACCGCAAAGAACTGCTGTCCCGCCTGCGCCTGCCTTTCACGGCGATTTCCCCCGATGTAGACGAAACGCCACACTCCGGCGAAACGCCCGAAGCCCTGGCGCTGCGCCTGTCCGTGGCCAAGGCCATGGCGGTCGCGGCCAATTACCCCGGCAGCATCGTGATCGGCTCGGACCAGGTGGCCACCACCGACGGACATCCCATCGGCAAACCGGGGGATTTCCCGCGCGCATTGGCGCAATTGCGGGCCCTGTCGGGTCAAATCGTGGAATTTCACAGCGCCTTGGCGGTCACGGACGGCCAGCGGGTGGAAAAAGCCGACATCGTCACGCGCTGCCATTTCCGCCAGCTGTCGGACCGCGCGATCGAAGCCTATCTGCGCGCCGAAGAACCCTACGATACCGCAGGCAGCGCCAAGGCGGAAAGCCTGGGCATCGCCCTGATGGAAAGCATCCAGAGCGACGACCCCACCGCCATCATCGGGCTGCCGCTGATCGCACTGACCGGCATGCTGGCGCAGTTCGGCCTGGATCCGCTGGACGCCCCCGGAGCATCCGCATGAGCGGCGCGCTGCACCTGATCCCGGTCGGCCTGGGTGAAGCCCCACCCGAGCGCTGGCTCCCCGCCGAGGTCCGCACCCTGGCAGGCCAGCTGGACACCTACATCGCCGAAAACGCCAAGACCGCGCGCGCCTTCCTCAAGCTGATCGGCACAACCCGGCCGCTGCAGGAAATCACCATCCACACCCTGAACGACAAGGTAGACGCCGTCCAGATCAAGGCTTGGCTGGAACCGGCGCTCAAGGGCGCGGAAATCGGCCTGGTCTCCGAGGCTGGCTGCCCCGCGGTCGCGGACCCGGGCGCCAAGGTCGCGGACGCCGCGCACCGCCTGGGCATCACGGTAAAACCCTGGGTCGGCCCCTCTTCCATCCTGCTGGGCCTGATGGCCAGCGGACTGGACGGCCAGCGCTTTGCCTTCCATGGCTACGCGCCGGTGGACCCCGCGGAACGCGCCAAGCAGCTGCGCGCCTGGGAACAGCACTCGGCCAAGCACAACCAGACCCAGTTGCTGATCGAGACCCCCTATCGCAACGCCGCCATGTTCGCCACGCTGCTGGCCAGCCTGAAGGGCGACACCAAGCTGTGCGTGGCGCGCTCGGTCACGACCGCCGACGAATGGATCGTCACCCGCAGCGTGGCCGACTGGAAAAAGCAGCCGGCGCCCCAGCTCGACAAGCTGCCCACGCTATTCCTCTTCCTGGCGCGCTGATCCATGCGCCGCCTATTCCTTGTGCCGCTTGCCGCGGCCATCCTGGCGGGATGCGCCGCGCGCGGCCCCGCCGGCCTGGACCTGGACACCTCGATCACTGCGGTCAGCCAGGCCAGCCGGGTACGCAGCATCGTGCTGCACTACACCAGCGTGGACGACGCCCGTTCCATGGAATTGCTCTCCAAGGGCAAGGTCAGTTCGCACTATCTGGTTAACGACGCCGGCCGCGTCTACCGGCTGGTCGACGAGAACCGCGCCGCCTGGCATGCCGGCGCCAGCTCCTGGTATGGCAACATCGCCATGAACAGCACGTCCATCGGCATAGAAATCGTCAACCCAGGCTGGACGGAGGGCTCTGACGGCAAGCCTGTCTGGCATCCGTACAACGACCAGCAATTGCGCGCACTGACCATATTGCTGCGCGATATTGCGCAACGGCATGGCGTCACGCCCGAGAACATCGTGGGCCACAGCGACATCGCGCCCCAGCGCAAGGTGGATCCCGGCCCTCTTTTCCCGTGGAAAACGTTGGCCGAGGCGGGAATCGGGCGCTGGTACGACGAGACCGGAGCCGCCGAACACCTCGCGCGCCTTCAGGTCCAGGGCATCCCGGATGTCGCATGGTTCCAGAAACAGCTGGCACGGTTGGGCTATGCGTGTCCACAGGACGGCACACTGAGCCCGGCCACCATCGGCGCGCTGGCAGCCTTTCAGATGCACTACCGACCGACACTGTACGACGGCCAGCCGGACGCGGAGACTGCCGCCATCATGCTGGCGATGCTGTAGGGACGCGCAGCGCGCTACCGCCTGCCGCGCAACCAGGCGACCAGCCGCCAGCCCAGCAACAAGGCCAGCACGGCGGCGTACAGGGCGGGCTGCGCCAGGTCGTTCTTGCCGGCCTTGTGCCACCAATAATGCAGCACCGCCAGCAGGCCGATGGCATAGATGGCGCGGTGCAGGCTTTGCCAGCGCTTGCCCAGCTTGCGCATGGCCCACTGCGTGGAGGTAGCCGCCAGAGCGGCCATCAGCACGAACGCCGCAAATCCCACCATGATGAAGGGGCGTTCGCCGATATCGCGCAGCATGCCCGCCGGATCGAAGCCGCGATCCCACCAGACCCAGGCCATGAAGTGCATGGATCCATAGAAGAACGCGAACAAACCGCACATGCGCCGCAGACGCACCAATGCCGGCTGGCCAGTCAGCCGGCGCAGCGGCGTGATGGCCAGGGTCACGAGCAGGCAGACCAGGGTCCAGGTGCCCGATGAACGGGTCAGGAACTCGACCGGATTCGCCGTCAGCCCGTTATTCACGCCCAGCCAGATCCAGCGCGCGAACGGCGCCAGCCCCAGCAGGAACAGGAACGGCTTGAAGCGCCCCACAGTCTTGGCGGAAAACTGGGTCTTGCGCGGCGGCGTGGCCGGAGCCACCTGCGGAGTGCCGTCAGGCATGGAATCGCCTCAGTAGTTCGCCTTCAGGTCCATCCCCTGGTAGAGCGACGCCACCTGTTCGGCATAACCGTTGAACATCAAGGTCTTGCGCTTGGGGGAGAACAGCCCGTCCTCGCCAATGCGGCGTTCCGTGGCCTGGCTCCAGCGCGGATGAGGCACGTCGGGATTCACATTGGCGTAAAAGCCGTACTCCTGGGGCGCGGCCTTGATCCACGACGACACGGGCGGCTTTTCGACCAGGCGGATCTTGACCAGGGACTTGGCCGACTTGAAACCATACTTCCAGGGCACCGCCAACCTGAGCGGCGCGCCGTTCTGGTTCGGCAGCACCTTTCCGTAGACGCCGAACACCAGCATGGCCAGGGGATTCATGGCTTCGTCGATGCGCAGGCCCTCCACATAAGGCCATTCCAGGATCGCGGCGCGCACGCCCGGCATGTTCTCGCGCTGCACGGCGGTGACGAATTCCACGTACTTGGCGTTGCCCGTGGGTTCGACCTGCTTGAGCAGCGCCGACAGCGAATAGCCCATCCACGGAATCACCATGGACCAGCCCTCGACGCAGCGCAGCCGGTAGACGCGTTCTTCCATCGGCGCCAGCTTGAGCAGCTCTTCGATGGAAAAGGTGCGCGGCTTGCCGACTTCGCCCTCGACGCTCACGCTCCAGGGGCGTGTCTGCAATTTGCCGGCATTGGCGGCCGGATCGCCCTTATCCACGCCGAACTCGTAGTAGTTGTTGTAGGAGGTGACGTCGGCCAGCGTCGTCTGCTTGTCCATGACGCTCAAGGCGGGGTTGAGCTTGCCCGGCAGAACGCCGGCCTCCTGGGCGTGCGCGCTGCGCATGGCCCACCCCGGCAGGCCTGCGGCGGCCGCGACCAGCCCCGCGCGCAGCATAAGTTCGCGGCGCGAACGCCAGACGTCCTCGGAGGTGATCTCGGACGGAAGAATATCGTCGGGCTTGCGTATCAACATCATGGTCTCCGGTGTAGCGCCCGCAGGATCATGGACGCGCCCTGCGCAAGCCATGGACGCCGCGCCGCCCCATGATATTCCGCGGCAGCCGGCGCTTGCGGGTATTTCCTATAGACCCGCGCGTACGGCGGGCGTTCCGCGCCCGGACTGCGCACGCCCGGAGAATCCCGGGCGCCAGGTCGCTAGATACGCGGCAGCAGCCATTCGCGCACCTTCGGCACGCTGTCGAGCACCGCCTGGGGCGAACAACCCTCAAGCTCCTTCAGGGTATGTGCGCCATAGGTCACCCCCAGGCCATGCACGCCGGCATTGATCGCCATCTGCAGGTCGTGCGAGGTGTCACCCACCATCACGACGCGGTCCGGATCCACGCCCAGCTCCTGCATCAGCTCGTGCAGCATCGCCGGATGCGGCTTGCTGAAAGTTTCGTCGGCGGTGCGCGTGGCATCGAACAGCGGCCCCAGGCCGGTCGCGGCCAGCGCGCGGGTCAGGCCCACGCGGCTCTTGCCGGTAGCCACCGCCAGGCGCACGTTCTGCCCGGCCAGTTCGGCCAAGAGTTCCTGCACGCCCTCGAACAGGCGCAATTCCGGATCACGCAGCAGATAGTGCGTGCGGTAGCGCTCCAGGAAGCGCGGCAGCATCGCCTGCGTCAGTTCCGGCACCGCGCGGCGCAGGGCGCTTTCCAGGGACAGGCCTATCACCCAGCTGGCATCGGATGCCGAAGGCACCGCCAGTTCCAGGTCGCGGCAGGCGCCCTGGATGGCGGCCACGATGCTGTGCGTGGAATCCATCAGGGTGCCATCCCAGTCAAAAACGACCAGCGAATACGACATAATCAGACCGACTCCAGTTGTTTCAGTATTTTCCGGCAAGCTGGGGGCAGCTCGGCGGTAAGCGTCAGGGACTCGCCCGTCACCGGGTGGGCCAAGGTCAATTGGTGGGCGTGCAGGAACATCCTGCCAAAACCCATGCGCGCGAACTGCGCCCGTACTTCGTCGTGGCCGTACTTGTCGTCGCCCACGATGGGGAAGCCGCTGGCGGCCAGGTGCACCCGGATCTGATGGGTGCGACCGGTACGCAATTCGGCGTCGACCAGACTATAGCCACCAAAACGCTGCTTGAGCGTGACGATGGTGTGCGCCGACTGGCCGTCCGGATCGACCTTGACCCGGCGCTCGCCGGACTGGGTGGTCCACTTGGACAGCCCCAGCTTGATGTGCTGGCGGTCATTGACCCAATCGCCCTCGACCAGGGCCAGGTAATGTTTGTCCCCTTTTCCTTCGCGCAGCATGGCGTGCAACGCCAGCAGGGCGCTGCGCTTCTTGGCCACCATCAAGAGACCCGAGGTCTCCCGGTCCAGGCGATGGACCAGTTCCAGGAACTTGGCGCCGGGCCGGGCCGCCCGCAGCTGTTCGATCACGCCGAAGGACACGCCGCTGCCGCCATGGACCGCCACGCCGGCGGGCTTGTCCACGACAAGCAACGCCTCGTCCTCGAACACCACGGGGAATTCGGCGCCAGGCACCGGCCGGGGCTTGCCCGGGTCGGGCAGCCGCAGCGGCGGAACGCGGACCACGTCGCCCTCGGCGACGCGGTAGTCGGCCGAAGTGCGTCCCTTGTTTACCCGCACTTCGCCGCCGCGTATGGCCTTGTAGATATGGGTTTTGGGGACGCCCTTGCACAGCCGCGCAAGGTAGTTGTCCAGACGCTGGCCGGCATGCTCGGCATCGACTTCCACCATCCGGACGGCAGGGGGAGCTTTAGAGAGGGAAAGCGAGGGGGAAGTTTCTTTGCGCATTGCGAAAAGCGACATATAATCGGGACAGCCTAAAGGGGCTGAACTAGCCGCCTGACGTAGAGATGCAACGTTACGCAACTCCGTCGAGCGCGCGGGCCGCCATTGTACTGCCTGCTCATTCAACCCCCGGGGTCATTTGGTCGCCGGCGCAACCGCGCCCTGCCGGATAGTGGTGTGGCATTCATTTTGCCCGCTGTCCCAGCAGGTCCGTTGCATGCCGCAAGCGGCTCTGAAGCACCGCAAGAATCGTCGCATATTTAAAGCACCAGCTGCGCGTGGGCAACCAATCCGACCGCAACTGCCGTTCACAGCACTTTTCCGTCAAACCACATTCAGTGAAGCTGACCCTCCTGCTGACAGAACCCCGAGCCCCACGGCTCGACGTGCCCGCCTGACCCGCGGCGGATACGCCTGGGCGCCGCCCAGGTACGGTCCGCAACTCTTGCCCGCTTCAGCCCGCAGCCCGAGTGACCCGAGGTCACGCGCCGATATCGGCGCGTCATGACAACGGAGAACCCCTCTCATGAAGCGCATGCTGTTCAATGCGACGCATCAGGAAGAATTACGCGTCGCTATCGTCGATGGGCAAAAACTCATCGACCTCGACATCGAGACTGCCGGCCGCGAACAACGCAAAGGCAATATCTACAAAGGTGTCATCACCCGGATCGAACCCGGCCTCGAAGCTTGCTTCGTCAACTACGGTGAAGACCGTCACGGTTTCCTGCCTTTCAAGGAAGTGGCCCGCAGCTACTTCAAGGAAGGCGTGGACGTCCGCAGCGCCCGCATCCAGGACGCCCTGCGCGAAGGCCAGGAACTGATCGTCCAGGTTGAAAAGGAAGAGCGCGGCAACAAGGGCGCCGCCCTGACCACGTTCATCTCGCTGGCCGGCCGCTACCTGGTCCTGATGCCCAACAATCCCCGTGGCGGTGGCGTTTCGCGCCGCGTCGAGGGCGAGGACCGCCAGGAACTGCGCGACACGATGGAGCAGCTCGATCTGCCCCAGGGCATGAGCATCATCGCCCGCACCGCCGGCATCGGCCGCAACGTCGAAGAGCTCCAGTGGGACCTGTCCTACCTGTTGCAGCTCTGGACCGCGATCGACGGCGCCGCGCGCGACAACTCCGCGCCGATCCTGATCTACCTGGAATCCAGCCTGGTCATCCGGGCCATCCGCGACTACTTCTCCCCGGAAATCGGCGAGATCCTCATCGATACCGACGAGATCGCCGACCAGGCCACGGCTTTCATGAGCGTGGTGATGCCGGACAACGTCCAACGCGTCAAACGCTACCGCGACGATATCCCCCTCTTCTCCCGTTTCCAGATCGAACACCAGATCGAAACGGCGTACTCGCGCACGGTCACGCTGCCCTCGGGCGGCGCCATCGTCATCGACCACACCGAAGCCCTGGTTTCCGTGGACGTCAACTCGGCCCGCTCCACGCGCGGCGCCGACATCGAGGAAACCGCGCTGCGCACCAACTCGGAAGCAGCCGATGAAGTGGCCCGCCAGTTGCGCCTGCGCGACCTGGGCGGCCTGATCGTCATCGACTTCATCGACATGGAGGACAGCAAGAACCAGCGCGCCGTCGAACAGCGCCTGCGTGACGCCCTCCACTTCGACCGCGCCCGCGTCCAGATGGGCAAGATTTCGCGCTTCGGCCTGATGGAACTGTCGCGCCAGCGCCTGCGTCCCGCCCTGAACGAAGGCTCGCACATCACCTGCCCGCGCTGCAACGGCACCGGCGTGATCCGCGACGCCGAGTCCAGCGCCCTGCATGTGCTGCGCCTGCTGCAGGAAGAGGCCATGAAGGAAAACACCGCCGCCGTGCACGCCCAAGTGCCGGTCGACGTTGCAACCTACCTGCTGAACGAAAAGCGCGCCGACATCACCAAGATGGAAGCCCGCCTCAAGGTCAACCTGATGCTGATCCCCAACAAGCATCTGGAAACGCCGCACCACCACATCGAGCGCCTGCGCCACGACGATCCGCGCCTGGAAGAACTGAAGACCAGCTTCGAACTGGTTGAAGCCCCGGCCACGGACGCCCCCTGGCAGCCGCGCGAGCACGAAATCAAGTCGCGTCCGGAAGCGCTGGTCAAGGGCATCACGCCCTCGCAGCCCGCTCCTGTTTCGACCCCGGCTCCCGCTGCGCCGGCTCCCGCGCCGGCAGCAACCGGCGGCCTGGGCGGCCTGTTCAAGCGCCTGTTCGGGTGGCTGGGCGGCAGCTCCGAAGCGGCCAAGCCCGCTCCCGCTGCCCAGGAAGACAGCGCCAAGCGCGCCAGCTCCGGCCGCGGCAAGGGCCGCAGCAGCCATGACGGCCAGGAACGCCGTGGCGAACGCCATGGTTCGGACCGCAACCGCAACCGCCGCGGCGAATCCCGCGGCGAAGGCGCCGAGGGCAGCGAAGGCGGCCGCCACCACGTCCGCGGCAACCGCCGCGCCGAGGGCGAGCGCCAGGAACGCGGCGACCGCAACAACCGCAACGACACCCGTGGCGAACGCGACACCCAGGCTGCGCAAGCTGCCCTGGCGTCCAACCGCCCCGAGCAAGCCGTGGAAGCTGGCGGCGAGGACAGCGGCGCCGGCCGCAACCGCCGCCGCGGCCGTGGCCGCAATCGCCGCGAGGAAGGCCAGTCCGACGCCCCGATGAGCGAACAGGAAAGCATGGTCGCCGCCCTGGCGCAGACGGTCGCCACCGCCCTGCCCGAAACCAAACCGGCTCCTGAAGCCGCCGCGGTGACCGCCGAGGCCGGCGAAGCCGAAGCCGTGCTCGAACAGACCGCCGATGGCGTACCCGCCGTGGAAGGCGCCGAAGGCGCCGCCGATCCCGAGCGCAAGCGCCGCCGCCGCCGCAGCCGCCGTGGCCGCCGCAGCCAGGAAGAAGCTGGCTTGGCCGGCAGCGACGACCAGCAGGAAGATGGCGCCGACGACGACAGCATCGAACAGTCGGAAGAAGCCGCTGCCCAGCCCGCCGTGACCGCTGCGCAAACCGAGGAACCTGCCGCACAGGTCCAGGCCGCTCCGGCGCAAGCCCAGCAGCCCGAAACGACGACAGCCGAGCCCGTCCAGGTTGCCGCTGCTCCGGTTGAAACCCAGCCGGCTGCGCCCGTGCAGGCCCAAGCCGAGCAAGCCGTCGAACCCGTGGCCCAGCCCGTGCAGACGGCTGCCGCCGAAGTGACCCAGCCGGTGTCCGTGCAGGCCGCGAGCGAGGTTTCCGCCCCCGCAGCGACCGAGCCGGCGCCGGTGGAAGCCGCCGCCGTCGAGCCCGTGGTTGCTCCCGCCCCGGCGCCGGTCGCCCCGGTTGCTCCGGCCGCGCCTGTCGCACAGGAAGCGGCTGCCGCGACGCCCGCAGCCAGCCAGCCCATCGTGGTGCCGGCTGTCGCCCCGTCGGCCAAGGCCCAGGCCCTGCACGACGTGGTGAATGCCGCCGGCCTGCAGTGGGTGGAGACCGATCCGGACCGCCACGCCCAGACCCAGCTGCGTATCGCCGCTGCGCACACACCGGTCCGCCTGGGCCGCGAGCGCAAGCCGGTCGCGCCCGTTTCCAACGAGCCGCTGGTTCAGGTCGAAACGCGCCACTAAACCGCAGGCCCGCAAGGGCTTGCGACTGGCAGCACATCGCACCCCGTACGCTGGATACCGATCCAGCGTACGGGGTGTTTTTCATGGTGGGTCCGCAGGGCAGCGACGCCCCGCGCGATTCGCAGCGCGCCCCCTCGGCCGCTCACTCGTCCTCTATCGGCTCCGCGGGCAGGTTCAAAGCCAGGCCGGCCTCTTCGACGAACGCTTCCGCCAACGCCGAATGCGGCATATGCCGGGCCCAGATGATCCCCATGCAGCGCAGAGGCGCGCGCCCCGGCAGCGGCACTCGCTTGACGCGCCGGCTGTCCACCCAATCCGGCGCCCAATCGGGTACCAGCGACACGCCCAGCCCTTCCGACACCATGCAGGCGATGCCCATCAGGCCGTCGACCTCCAGGCGCTCGCGCGGCACGATGCCGTGCTGGCGCAGATACTGGTCCGCCAGCCGGCCGCCCCAGACGTTGCGGTCATAGCGTATGAAAGGCTGCGTGCTCATCAGCTCGTGGGCGTCATTGCTCACGGTATCGGGCGGCGCCAGCACCACCAGAGGCTCTTCCGCCACCAATTTCCAGGCGTAGCCTTTGGACAGGTTGAATTGCGGCTTGACGATGAAGGCCGCGTCCAGGTCGCCGTTGATCACCCGGTGGTACAGGTGATTGGAGGTGCCTGGCTCCACGAAAACGGCCAGCTTGGGCAGGCGCCGGTACAGGCGCGCCAGCACGGTGGGCATGATGCCCGTCAGCGCCGACACCGACACGCCCAGCCTCAACTCGCCCAAGGGCGCGTCGTCGCTGGCGCTGGCCCGCAGGTCGCGCACTTCGCGCAGCACGCTGCGGGCTCGTTCCAGCACTTTCAGGCCCGCTTCGGTCGCCTTGACGCTGCGGCCCACGC
The DNA here is from genome assembly GCF_014851465.1 of Achromobacter sp. ACM04. NCBI lineage: Bacteria > Pseudomonadati > Pseudomonadota > Betaproteobacteria > Burkholderiales > Alcaligenaceae > Achromobacter > Achromobacter sp. ACM04. The sequence goes on along the minus strand of NZ_JACUZS010000003.1, from coordinate 658,072 downwards.
GCTTGATGAGCGTGGCGCCCAGCTCTTCCTCCAGGGTGCGCACCCGCGCCGCAATGGCAGCGGGGGTCAGGTCCAGCCGGCGCGCGGCCTCCGCCAGCGATCCGCATTCGACCACCGACACAAAGCTCTGCACATATCGCGTATCCAAAGCGTCCCCCCTCTTTTTCTGCAGGCATGGTTTGCGCCAGGGCAAACCACAACAATTTTATGGATTGAAGCAATTAAACAGCAGATGTTCACTGGCCGCTTCGGTGCCAGAATCAGACGTTGCCGCTGCGCCCCGTGGCGCGTCCTTTTCATTCATCAGAAAACGAGTAGAGACAATGAGCACCCAAGCCAGCATTCCCGGCGTTTTTTCTCCGGTCCTGACGCCATTCGACGCAGCCTATCGCCCGGCGCTGGGACGCTATGTGAAGCACTGCCGCTGGCTGCGCGAACAATCCGTCGGGCTGGCCATATTCGGCACCAACTCGGAAGCCAACTCGCTCGCCCTGTCGGAAAAGCGCAGCCTGCTGGACGCGCTGCTGGAAGCGGGCGTGGAACCGTCGGCGCTGATGCCCGGCACGGGCGCCTGCGCGCTGCCCGACGCGATCGAGTTGACACGCCACGCCGTGCGCAGCGGCAGCATGGGCGTGCTGGTCCTGCCCCCCTTCTATTACAAGGGCGTGAGCGACGAAGGCCTGTTCCGCTACTACGCCGAACTGATCGAAGGCGTGGGCGACGACCGGCTGCGCATGTACCTGTATCACATCCCTCCCGTGAGCCAGGTGCCGCTGAGCCTGGACCTGATCGACCGCCTGCTCGACCGCTATCCCGGCCAGGTCGCCGGGGTAAAGGACAGTGGTGGGGACTGGAACAACACGGCGGCCATGATCGAACGCTTCGCGCCGCGCGGCTTCAAGGTCTACGCGGGCAGCGAAGCCTTCCTGCTGCAGACCCTGCGCGCGGGCGGCGTGGGCTGCATCACCGCCACCGGCAACGTCAATCCGGGCCCCATCGTCGCCCTGCAGCAGCGCTGGCAGGAAGCCGACGCCGACGCTCGCCAGGCCGGTCTGAACGCGACCCGCAACGTGTTCGGCAAATTCCCCATGATCCCCGCGATGAAGGCCGCGATTGCCTGGAAATCCGGCGATCCGGCCTGGGCGACGGTACGCCCGCCCCTGGTGGAACTGAACGCTGAACAGCGCACCGCCTTGCAGGCCGCCCTGGATGAGAACGGCTTCGACATGCCCGGCGCGCAGACCCTGGCGGACAACTAGCGCCCAATCCCGCGGGCGCTAGTTGTCCGCGGGATTGAACAGCGCAATATCCGCAGCACGAAGCGCCCCGGCGCACGGCGACCTGAAGCCGTGCGCCGGGGCGCTTCTTTTGGCGGTGCCGCTCAGCTCACCACGCCGATGTTCCAGGGCACGAACTCGTGATCGCCCAGTCCCAGCAGCTCGCTCTTGCTGCGCGTGCCGGAGGCCACCAGCAGGATTTCCTCGAAGATGCGCTGCGCCACTTCCTGTAGCGTCGCGGTGCCGTCCAGGATGTCGCCGCAATTGACGTCCATGTCCTCCGTCAGCCTTTCATACATCGGCGTATTGGTCGCCAGCTTGATCGAGGGCACGGGCTTGGCGCCGAACATCGAACCGCGCCCGGTGGTGAAACAGATCATGTTGGCCCCGCCGGCGATCTGTCCGGTCGCGGACACGGGGTCGAAGCCCGGCGTGTCCATGAACACCATGCCGGGCTGGCGCACCGGCTCCGCGTAGCGGTAGACCTCCATCAACGCCGTGGTGCCGCCCTTCATCGAAGAGCCCAGCGACTTCTCGAAGATGTTGGCCAATCCGCCCATCTGGTTGCCCGGACTGACCTTGCCGTTGATCTGCACGTCGCGCCCCGGCGAGTACTCTTCCTTCCACCAGCGGATGCGCTGCACCAGCTTTTCGCCGACCTCGCGGTTGCGGGCGCGCGAGGTCAAGGTGTGCTCCACGCCATAGATCTCAGGCGTTTCGGACAGGATGGCGGTGCCGCCGTGGCGCACCAGGATGTCCATGGCCGCCCCCAATGCGGGATTGGCGGTGATGGACGAAAAGCCGTCCGAACCGCCGCATTGCAGGCCCACCGTCAGATGCCGCGCCGGCACCGGCACGCGCTCGACCCGATTGGCCTCGGGCAGCAGCGCCTGCACCGCGGCGACGCCCGCCTCGATGGTTTTGCGCGTGCCGCCGGTCTCCTGCATGATGAAAGTCTTCAACCGCGCGCCCGCCTCCAGGCCCTGGTCCTTGAGCAAGGCATCCAGCTGATTGCGCTCGCAGCCCAGCCCGACGATCAGCACGGCGGCGAAGTTGGCGTGACAGGCGTAACCGCCCATCGTCCGGCGCAACAAATCCATGGGTTCGCCGGACATTTCCATGCCGCAGCCCATGCCATGGCTCAGCGCCACCACGCCGTCCACATTGGGATAGGCGGCCATCAGCTGCGGCGTGAAAGCTTCGGCAATGCGATGCACCACCGTCGCCGAACAGTTGACCGTCGCCATGACCCCGATGTAGTTGCGCGTGGCGACCTGTCCGTTGGCGCGCACGATGCCGAGAAAGCGCGCCTGCTCGGACTCGGGCAGGACCGGCGTCGCCACGTAATCGCGGGCGTGCGCGTAGTCCCGGTCGAACTCCTGGAAGTCCATGTTGTGCGAATGGACGTAGGTGCCGGCCGGAATGTCGCCCGCTGCAAAGCCGATGCAGACGTTGTACTTGAGGATGGGCTCGCCGGCGCGCAGGTCGCGCGCCGCGATCTTATGCCCGGCCGGGATCTGGCTGCGGCTGACGATGCCTTCGGAGGGTACGGCCATGCCTATGCCGATGGGCACGCGCGCCACCACGACGTTGTCCGCGGAATGCAGCCGGATGACGGGGCCGGCTGCACGTTTTTCAGTGAAATCGATCATGTCTGGATCTCGTAGGGATAAAGGCTCGCCCGCGCGGGCTGGACGCCTATTCGGGTTTGATGCCTATGTCGCGGATCAGCACCGACCAGCGCGGCAGCTCCGAACCCACGAAACGCGTGAAGGTATCGGAATCGCTGCCCACCACTGTGAAGCCCTGCTCGCTGAGCTTGGCCTGCATATCGTTCTGCTGCACGGCGGCGCGGATGGAATCGGAAAGCTTGGCCACCACGGGCTTGGGCGTATTGGCCGGCGCGAACACGCCATACCAGGTCGACACTTCGAAGTCCTTGAACCCGGACTCGGCCAGGGTCGGGATTTGCGGCGCCTTGGGGTCGCGCTTCAGGCTGGTAATGGCCAACGGCCGGACCTTGCCCGATGCGATGTGAGGCAAGGCCACAGGCAGATTGGCGAACATGTACGGCACGTGCCCGCCCAGCACGTCGGCCATGGCGGCCGATTCGCCCTTGTACGGCACATGCGTCACCTTGGTGCCCACCATGTGCGCATACAGCTCGCCGGCTATGTGCTGCGGGCCGCCCTGGCCGGACGAGGCATAGCTCATTGCGCCATCCCCGGCCTTGCGGATCTGTTCCGTCAGCTCCTGTACGGTCTTGGCATCCACCAAGGCTGGATTGACCACCAGGATCAGCGGCATGGTCACGATCTGCGATACCGGCGCAAAGTCCTTCTCGGGCTTGAAGGGCAAGGACGGGAACAGCGAAGGCGCCACCACCATGGTGGACTGCGAACCCAGGAATAGCGAGTAGCCATCGGCAGGCGAACGGGCGACGTTGTCGGCGGCGATGGTGCCGGTGGCGCCGGCCCGGTTTTCGACCACCACCTGCTGCCCCAGGCTTTCTGCCATCTTGGCGCCGACCAGGCGCGCCACGATGTCCGCGCCGCCTCCCGGGGCAAAGCCCACGACCATGCGCAGCGGCTTGTTAGGAAACTCCTCGGCCATGGCGGCGGATGAGCCGCAGAAAAGCGCGAGGCCCAGGCCTAGGGCTACCGTCATGCGCGTCAGGGGACGCGCGGGCGTACAGGGGGTGTTCATGCGTTGGTCTCCGTATGCCATCGTCGCGCCCCTCCCCGGCCGCAGCCAAGCGTGCCGGGAAGCGGAGCCGCGCGGCGGCTCGTTGTGTGTTGTGCAGTGCCAGAGCATTCTGGCGATTGCACTCCCTACCAACAAGTATGTATACGCAGCGTCAGAACATAATATTTTTGAGGTATCAAATTAGACTTGCCGCAACGCAGCACAGCAGCCCAAAAAAAATCCACCCCTGAGGGTGGATCTGTCTGTGCAGCGGGCCCTTGGGGCCGCGCCACGCCCACATATATGGCGTGATCAGAACTGGTAGGTGTACGTCAGCTGCACCACGTCCAGGCCCGGGTTCGGGCGCTTGATGCTGGCGTTCGAGAAGTGCGAATAGCGCAGGCCGATGCGATTGTTCGGCGTCACGAGAAAGCCCATGCCGATGTGGTCGCCAAACTGGAAAGCGGTGCTGATGTTCTCGTCGGCGAAACGCGTGCTGGAGAAGAGCGTGGCGCCAATACCCGCTTCAATGTAGAAGCGTTCGCCGGTCCACCAGCGGAACATCGGGATGGCGTTGAGCTGCCAGACATGGCCCGGGGAGCGCGAGCCGCTCGCCTTCCAGTACGACGCGCCGAGTTCGGGCGTCAGGTCCAGCCGGCCCCAGTTGCCACCGAACTGGTAGGTCCAGACCGAAGCCGTTTCGTAGTTGATCGTCAGGCGCTGATAGTGGTCTCCAATGCCGTAATGCACGCTGACGCCGCCCTGAGTACCCTCGGACGATTGGGCGCTTGCCAGCGACGCGGTTGCAGCCAGGGCAAGTCCCACAAGGCCGGTAAGCATCTTCTTCTTGGTCAACTGCATTGGAAAACTCCGTAGATTTCAAACCTAGTACGCAACATAGCAAAATCCGGGCCGGAAGGCTCAAGCTTTGTCGCACGCAGGCAACATCGCGGATGGAAAACACTGTTCCGCAAATTGTTCGTCATATGCGGCCCCGGGGCCGCATATGACAATGCCGCCGGAAGCCCTGGGCTGCCGGCGGCATCTTGGCGCTGTTCGTCTGGCCCGTCCCCTCAGGCGCAGGCCGGGGCAAACTCAGGCCGTAACCACGTCCGCCGGTTGATTGGTCAGCAAGGCCAGCAGGCGGGCGATTTCCTCGCGCAGCTGGCGGCGGTCCACGACCATGTCGATGGCGCCCTTCTGCAGCAGGAACTCGGCGCGCTGGAAGCCTTCCGGCAGTTTTTCGCGCACGGTCTGTTCAATCACGCGCGGGCCGGCAAAGCCGATCAGCGCCTTGGGTTCTGCGATGACCACGTCGCCCATGAAGGCGAAGCTGGCTGACACGCCGCCCATGGTGGGGTCGGTCAACACGCTGATGAACGGCAGGCCGGCCGCCGACAGGCGGGTCAGCATGGCATTGGTCTTGGCCATCTGCATCAGCGACAGCAGGCTTTCCTGCATGCGCGCGCCGCCCGAGGCAGCCACGCAGATGAAGGGCGTCTTGTTGTCCAGCGCGGCCTGGGCGCCGCGCGCGAAGCGCTCGCCCACCACCGAGCCCATGGAGCCGCCCATGAATTCGAATTCAAAGCAGGCCAGCGTTGCGGATACGCCGCGGATCGAACCGCTCATGACCACCAGCGCGTCGGTTTCGCCGGTCTGCTTGACCGCTTCCTGCAGACGCTCGGGGTACTTGCGGGTGTCCTTGAACTTCAGCGTATCGACCGAACGCGTGGTCTGGCCGATCTCGACGCGGCCCTCGACATCCAGCAGCGAGTCGATGCGGGCACGGGCCCCGATGCGCATGTGGTGGTCGCACTTGGGGCAGACGTGCAGGTTGGCCGCGAGGTCTTCGCTGTACAGCACCGATTCGCACGACGGGCATTTCACCCATAGGCCTTCGGGAACGCGGCGGGGGCCGCTTTCGCTGGTTTTATTGATGCGAGGAGGCAGGAGTTTTTCGATCCAGCTCATTGATTATTCATCCCGTATGAGGTCACGCCCGCCGCTCAGGCCGACGCGCTTGCTCGTTTTACTTGATCCAGCGCTTGCCGGATGGTGCGCAGCCAGCCGCTGGCGGCGGTGACTGCGGCGTCGGTTTTCTGGGCCGCGGGGGCATTCGCCGCCGCCTGCTCCATGGTTTCAATCAGTTTGCTGCCGATCACGACGGCATCCGCCGCGCGCGCCACGCGCTGGGCGCTTTCGGCGTCGCGGATGCCGAAGCCCACGCCCACCGGAATGTCGCGCACGTGGCGGCGGATCACGGCCAGGCGCTCGGCAACGTCGTCAGTGTTGAGCGAGCCCGAACCCGTGACGCCCTTGAGCGACACGTAGTACACGTAACCCCGCGCCACTTCGGCGACGGCCTTGATGCGCGCTTCCGTGGACGTGGGCGCCAGCAGGAAGATGGGCGCAATGCCGTGCCCGCCCAGCGTGGCGGCGAACTCGACGACTTCTTCGGGCGGATAGTCCACCACCAGCACACCGTCCACGCCCGCCTGCTCGGCGCGACGCGCGAACTCGGCCTGGCCCATGCGTTCGATCGGGTTGGCATAACCCATCAACACCACCGGCGTGGATGCGTCGCGCTGGCGGAATTCAGCCACCAGCTCCAGCACGCGGGCCAGGCCCACGCCTTGCGCGATGGCGCGGTCGGCGGCGCGCTGGATCACCGGGCCGTCAGCCATGGGATCGGAAAACGGCACGCCCAGTTCGATGACGTCGGCGCCGGCCTCGACCAGCGCATGCATCAGGGGAACGGTCGCGGCGGGCGAAGGATCGCCGGCGGCAATGTAGGGAATCAGCGCCGCGGCGCGGCCGGATTCGGCGGTGCGCGCAAAAGCGGCGGCAATGCGGTCGATGCGAGTGGTCATGGACAGGGCCTCAGAGCTCGATGCCGGCCTGTTCGGCCACGGTATGCATGTCCTTGTCGCCACGGCCCGACAAGTTGACCAGGATGACGGCGTCGCGCGGCAGCGTGGCGGCCATCTTCACGGCTTGCGCGATGGCGTGCGAGGACTCCAGCGCGGGCATGATGCCTTCGATGCGGCAGCAATCGTGGAAGGCCTTGAGGGCTTCCGCGTCGGTGATGCCGACGTACTCGGCGCGGCCGGAGTCCTTCAGCCAGGCATGTTCCGGGCCCACGCCGGGATAGTCCAGGCCGGCGGAGACCGAATGCGTTTCCTGAACCTGGCCGTCGGCGTCCTGCATGACATAGGTGCGGTTGCCGTGCAGCACGCCCACCTGGCCCGCGGCCAGGGAAGCGGCATGGCGGCCGCTGTCCATGCCCTCGCCCGCCGCCTCGACGCCGATCAGGCGCACATTTTCGTACGGAATGTAGGGATGGAAGATGCCCATGGCGTTGGAGCCGCCGCCCACCGCCGCCACGACGTAGTCGGGCTGGCGGCCGGTGGCCTCGGGCATCTGCGTCAGGCATTCGTTGCCGATGACGGTCTGGAAATCGCGCACCATGCGGGGATAGGGGTCGGGACCCGCCACCGTGCCGATGATGTAGAAGGTGTTTTCGATGTTGGTGACCCAGTCGCGCATGGCTTCGTTCAGCGCGTCCTTCAGGGTGCGCGAACCGGACGTGACCGGCACCACCGTCGCGCCCAGCAGCTTCATGCGGTAGACGTTCGAGGCCTGACGGCGGACGTCTTCGCTGCCCATGTAGACCACGCATTCCATGCCGTAGCGGGCCGCTACCGTGGCGGTGGCCACGCCGTGCTGGCCGGCGCCGGTTTCGGCGATGACGCGCGGCTTGCCCATGCGCTTGGCCAGCAAGGCCTGGCCGATGCAGTTGTTGACCTTGTGGGCGCCGGTGTGGTTCAGGTCTTCGCGCTTGAACCAGATCTGGGCGCCGCCCACCATTTCCGACCAGCGGCGTGCGTGGTAGACCGGGCTGGGCCGGCCGACGAAATGCTTGAGTTCGTAGTTGAACTCTTCCTGGAAGGCGGGGTCGACACGGTAATGGTCATAGGCCGCGCGCAGCTCGTCGAGCGCGTGCATCAGCGTTTCCGCCACGAAAACACCGCCATAAGGGCCAAAATGGCCCTGGGCATCCGGAAAGTCGTAAGGTTTCACCAAGCATCTCCCCCGGGTATCGCGGCAGGCCACTGCCGGCCGCAAATCCGGTTTGCAACCCGTCATTTTACCTGACGCCGGCAGCGGCCGGGGGCAACGCCCCAGCCGCCCCGGGAACCGTCAGCCTGCCCTCAGAGCGACTGCCCCAGGCGGCGCAGGAAGGTGTCGCAGGCAGCCAACTGGTCCAGCGCGACGTACTCGTTGGGCTTGTGGGCCTGTTCGATATGGCCGGGGCCGCAGACCACGGTGGGGATGCCGATGCCCTGGAACAGGCCGGCCTCGGTGCCGTAGGCAACCTTGCGGGTGGCGCGGTCTTCGGTCAGGGCGCGCACCAGCTGGGTGATGGCGGCTTCCTCGGACGCTTCCAGGGCGGGCGCGGCCGCGCCCGTCTCGATTTCGATGCTGGCGCCGTCGAATTCGGCCTTCATGCGCGGCAGGAGCTCTTCGCGCACGTATTTTTCAACTTCTGCCTGGATCTCGTCGGGCTGCATGCCGGGCAGGTTACGGAATTCGTAGGTGAATTCACACAGTTCGGGGATGGTATTGACCGCGATGCCGCCCCGGATCTGGTTGGTGGTCATCGTGGAGAACGGCACGTCGTAGAACTGGTCGTAGGGGCCGTTGGCCTTGAAGCTGTCGGCCAGGTCGCGGATGCGGCAGATCAGGCGGGCGGCATATTCGATGGCGTTGCAGCCGCGCGGGGTCAGCGACGAGTGCGCCGCCTTGCCGTGCACCTTGCAGCGGAACAGGTTGATGCCCTTGTGCGCCACCACCACCTGCATGCCGGTGGGCTCGCCCACCACGCAACCTTCGGGGCGGATGCCGCGTTCGTGCAGGTCGGCCAGCATGTAGGGCGCGCCGGCGCAGCCGACTTCCTCGTCATACGAGAACGCCAGGTGCATCGGCTTCTTGCGCGGCATGGCCAGGAATTCCGGCACCATTGCCAGCGAGCTGGCGATGAAACCCTTCATGTCGCAGCTGCCGCGGCCATAGAGCAGGCCGTCCTTTTCGACGAGCTTGAACGGATCCGTGCTCCATTCCTGGCCGTCGACCGGCACCACGTCGGTGTGGCCGGACAGCACGATGCCGCCCTGCATGCCGCCGTCCTGGGCGGGCAAGGTCGCGAACAGGTTGGCCTTGGTGCGCTCCGGATTGTGCGCCAGCCATGCGTCGACGCCCTGGCCCTTGAGCCAATCCCGGACGGTTTCGATCAGGGCAAGATTGGAATTGCGGCTGGTGGTGTCAAAGCCAACCAGCGTTTCCAGCCAGGTGCGCGCGTTCATGTCACTACTCTCTTGGGGAAAAACAGGAGTGTAAGGCCAGCGCGCCTTCGCGTCTCGGCGTGGTCCGGCGCGCGAAGCGCCTAGAATGTCGCCCGGTTAGGCAAACCCCAAGGAGAAACCGTGCAGCACAAAGCAGTTCCCACACGCAACATCGTGGCGGCAGTAATAGGCAATGCCCTCGAATGGTATGACTTCCTGGTGTTCGCGTTCATGACGCCGATCATCTCGAAGCTGTTCTTCCCCACCGACCCAAGCGTTCCCGGCAGCGAGCTGAACGCCATCCTGATGACCACCGCCATTTTCGGCGTCGGCTTCTTCATGCGCCCCGTGGGCGGCATCATCCTTGGCCTGTACGGCGACAAGAAAGGCCGCAAGGCCGCCATGGTCATGGTGACCTCGCTGATGGCCGTGTCGATCGCGCTGATCACCGTGGCCCCCACCTACCACGCGGCCGGCATCCTGGCCCCGATCTTCATCCTGATCGCCCGCCTCTTGCAGGGTTTCTCCGCCGGCGGCGAATTCGGCACCTCGACGGCGCTGCTGATCGAGATGGCGCCCAACGGCAAGCGCGGCTTCTACGGTTCCTGGCAGATGGCCGGCCAGATGCTGGCGCTGCTGATCGGCGCGGCCTGCGGCACGCTCATCACCGAGTTCTTCACCCCGCAACAGATCGCCGACTGGGCATGGCGCCTGCCGTTCGCGTTCGGCCTGGTCATTGTCCCCATCGCCATCTATATCCGCCGCAACGTCGATGAAACCGACGCGTTCAAGCAGATCAAGGAAGAAGAGCGCCAAGCCGCCGCCCGCGGCGACGTGCAGCGCCTGAGCCTGGGCCAGATGCTGAAGACGCATACCCGCGAAGCGCTGATCGGCGTGGGCCTGGTCGTGACCGCGACCGTGTCCATCTACATCACCTTCACGTATCTGGTGACCTACTCCACGCAGATCCTGAAGCTGCCGCTGAACCAGACCTTCCTGGTGCAGATGGCGGGCGCGGCGCTGATGGTGCTGCTGACGCCCTTCATGGGCGCCTGGTCCGACCGCATCGGCCGCCGCCCCCTGGTGATCGGCTCGCTCATCGGCTACCTGATCGTGCTGTATCCGCTGTACTACTGGCTGTCGGACGCGCCGTCCATCGGCCGCCTGCTGGCCGTGCAGGTCGTGGTCTGCCTGTTCGTGTCGGCATTCTTCGGCGTGTTCAGCACGGTGATGGCGGAACTGTTCCCCGCGCGCGTGCGCTCGGTGGGCCTGTCCCTGGCCTACAACGTGGCCGTGATGATCTTCGGCGGTTTCGCGCAGTTCATCGTGACCTGGCTGATCAAGACCACCGGCTCGCCGATGGCGCCCGCCTATTACGTGATGTTCGGCGTGGCGCTGGGGCTGATCGCCGCGTTCTACATGCGCGACCGCGCGCACGAAGAGCTGGACAACTGAGTCCTGCTCCCGCCCGGGCCGCCCGGCCCGGGTTTCCCGCCTAGCGGCGTGTCGCCGACGACACGCCCGGCACTTCGGCCAGGGCGTCCAGCGCGCGCGACAGCGATTCCCCGCCGCGCACTTCCACCGTGAACACCATATGGGCCAGCGACTGCTTGCTCTGTGTGTTCACGCCCACCACGTTCAGGCGCAGCCGCGCAAAGACTTCGGACAGGTCCCGCAACAGGCCGGAACGGTCGTGCGCGCGCACACTGATGTCCACCGGGTAGAACGTGTCGGCGGTTTCGCCCCAGGCCACCTCGATGACGCGCTCCGGCTCTCGCGCGGCCAGCGCCAGATAGCTGTGGCAATCGCTGCGGTGGATCGACACCCCGCGTCCGCGCGTGACAAAGCCGGCGATCGGATCGGGCGGCGCCGGACGGCAGCAGCGCGCCAGCTGCGTCAAGAGCGACCCCACCCCCACCACCAGCACGCCGCTCTTGCCGCTTTTCTCGGCGCTGCCGGCGCTGGCATGGCGCAAGGCGGCCGGCTGCGGCTCGACGACCGGCCCGGGCTGCTGGAACAGGGTGTCGATCTGCCGGAGGCTGAACTCTTCCTTGGCCGCCGCCACGTACAGGTCGTCGGCGCGGGCGAATCCCAGGTTCTGCGCCAGCTGTTCCAGATTGACGGCAGTCTTGCCCAGCCGCTGCAATTCCTTTTCGACCAGCGCCTGGCCCTGCGTGATGCGCTGCTGCAATTCGATCGCGTTGAACCACATGCGCACCTTGGCGCGGGCCCGCGGACTGGCCAGAAAGCCCAGCTGCGGGTTGAGCCAGTCGCGCGACGGCCCGCCGGACTTGGCGGAGATGATCTCCACGGTCTGGCCGGTGGACAGATGGGTCTGCAGCGGCACCATCTGCCCGTCGACGCGGGCGCCGCGGCAACGGTGGCCAAGGTCGGTGTGCAGGTGATAAGCGAAATCGACCGGCGTGGCGCCGGCGGGCAGTTCGATCACGCGCGCCTGCGGCGTCAGCACGTAGATGCGCTCATCGGTATGGGCCGGCGCCGCCGCCGGGCCGCGCTGCCTGCCCGATGCCGGCTTGGCGGGCGCGGGCTGGGCGGGTTCGCCGCCGCCCTCGACATCGCTGTTCCAGGCCAGTAGTTGCCGCATCCACGCCAGTTGCCGGTCGTATTCGCTGGAGGCCGCCACCTGGCCGCCCTTGGCGCCCGCTTCCTTGTAGCGCCAATGCGCGGCCATGCCGTATTCGGCGAACTGATGCATTTCGCGCGTGCGGATCTGCACTTCGAAGGGACGGCCGTCGTCGTCGGCCACCACAGTGTGCAGCGAGCGGTAACCGTTGGGCTTGGGCCGCGAAATATAGTCGTCGAATTCTTCCGAGATCGGCGTCCACATTTCGTGCACCATGCCCAGCGCCGTATAGCAGGCGCGCACGTCGTCAACGATGATGCGCAGCGCGCGCAGGTCGTACATCTGCGAGAAATCCAGCCGCTTCACGCGCATCTTGTTCCAGATGCTGTAGATGTGCTTGGGCCGGCCGCTGACCTCGGCCTCGACGCCCGCCTTGGCCAATCCCGTCTGCAGGCGCTCGATGGCGCCGGCGATGAAGGCTTCGCGCTCCACCCGCTTTTCTTCCAGCAGGCGGGCGATCTGTTTGTACTTGTCGGGCTCCAGGAAGCGGAACGCCAGATCTTCCATTTCCCACTTGATCTGCCAGATCCCCAGGCGGTTCGCCAGCGGCGCATACAGGTCCAGGGTTTCGCGGGCGAAATCGGTGGAGCACGGCGCCTTGCTTTCCGCGTGCCAGCGCAAGGTGCGCAGGCGCGAGGCCAGCCGCATCAGCACGATGCGCAGGTCGGCCGCCATGGCCAGCAGCATCTTGCGCTGCATTTCCTTTTGCGAGCCGCTTTCGGCGGCGGCGTCGCTCGCCTGCCGCGCCACCACGCCCAGGCGCAGCAGCGCGCGCGTGCCCTGCACCAGCCGCGCGATCTCGGGACCGAAGGCGGCCGCGACCGGATCGCTGCGCAGGGACGGCGCGGGCGCCATCAGGTCGGTCGGCAAGGCAGCCAGCAACGCCGCGGCGCGGGTGGCGGCATCGGTATGCAAGGCCGCCAGGATGCGGACCACGCCCGCGCCGTGTCCGGCCAGGGGTTCGCCGGTCAGCGCCTGCTGCCCTTCGAAACGCGGTTCGGCCCAGGCCACGGCCTGGTCGATCAGCGCCACGCCCTCGGCATCCAGGCCGGCGCCTACCTCCTGGCGCCAGGTAGCGTCGAAAGGCGTAGGCGCGTCGGGAACAGGCGGGGCGGACATGACGGACGGCAGGCGGATGTAGTTTGATATCCCGACACTCTACACTAGGGTTTGTAGACACCAAAAGCAGCCGCTAGCCCCGGCATATGGAAGGAACCGAAGCTTATGTTGCGCTGGCTCAAGGGCCGGGGCGCCCGCCCCTCCGCGGTGGCCGAAATGCAGGCCCGCATCTCCCCGGAACTGTGGCAACAGGTGCTGGACGCCCACCCGTTCCTGGCGGCATTGAAAGCCGATGAAGCGGCCCAGTTGCAGGCGCGTTCGGCCTGGCTGCTGGCCAGCAAGCACATCAACGGCGCGCAAGGACTGGAGGTCTCGGACTTCATGCGCCTGAGCATCGCGGCCCAGGCCAGCCTGCCCATCCTCAACCTGGCGCCCGAACTGTACGAAGGCTGGGACGAGATCATCGTGTACCCCGCCAGCTTCCGCATCCCGCGCTCGCGCCAGGACGATGACGGCGTGGTGCACGAATACCTGGAGGACGCCGCCGGCGAAGCCTGGGAAGGCGGGCCGCTGGTGCTGTCCTGGGAAGACACGCAGTTCTCCGACGGCGGCTTCAACGTGGTCATCCACGAGTTCGCCCACAAGCTGGACCTGCGTTCGGGCTATGCCGACGGCATGCCCTCGCTGGCCGCGCACCCCGAACTCAAGCCACAGGCCTGGCGCCGCATCCTGGACGACAGCCTGGACCGCTTCATCGCTGCCGTGGATGCGGTCGAGGCCGCCATCCCGCATGATGTGGATCCGGAAAGCGAGGCCGCCGACGCCTGGTACGGCCAACTGCCGATGGACCCGTATGCCGCCACCGACGAAGCCGAGTTCTTCGCGGTCAGCTCGGAACACTTCTTCGTGGATCCCTACCCCATGCACGAAGCGTTGCCGCAATGGTATGGGCTGCTGCGGACCTACTACCGGCAGGATCCGCTGGAACGCTACGCATGAAACAGCTGCTGATCGTGTGGCATTCGCGCACCGGCGCCGCGCGGCAGATGGCCGAAGCCGCTGCGCGCGGGGCGCGCGCGGCCGCCGCGCAACTGGAACAGACGGCAGACCTGGACGTGGTCTTGCGGCGCGCCGCCGACACGCAGGCCGAAGAAATGCTCGCCAGCCAGGCCTACCTGTTCTGCGCCCCCGAGAACCTGGCCTCGCTGAGCGGCGAGATGAAGGAATTCTTCGACCGCAACTATTACGCGGTGCTGGACCGGATACAAGGCTTGCCCTACGCCTGCGCCATCAGCGCGGGCAGCGACGGCGCGGGTGCGGCGCGGCAGGTCGAGCGCATCTGCACGGGCTGGCGGCTCAACGCGCTGGCGCCGGCGCTCATCGTCAACATGGGTGCGCAGACGGCGCAGCAGATCCTGGCGCCCAAGATCGTGGCCGGCGCGGATATTGCGAAATGCGAGGAATTGGGCGGCCTGCTGGCCGCGACGCTGTTGCTCGGGCAGTAGCCGGCACAACGCGGGATGATGAGACGGGTGGCGCACGCGCCAGCCCGCCCCCGTGCACGCATCAGGCGCCCGGGGCGCCCGACGCGGCAGGCGTCTTAGACGGCAGCCGTCACGACGATTTCGACCTTGTAGTCCGGATTGGCCAGGCGGGCTTCGACGGTGGCGCGCGGAGGCGAATTGCCGTCGGCGACCCAGGCGTCCCAGGCCTTGTTCATGCCATCGAATTCCTTCATGTTGGCCACGTAGATCTGGGCCATCAGGATCTTGGTCTTGTCGGTGCCGGCTTCGGCCAGCAGGCGGTCGATCGTGGCGAGCACCTGTTCGGTCTGGCCAGTGATGTCCAGCGTGGAATCGTCCGGCACCTGGCCGGCCAGGTACGCGACGCCGTTGTACACGGCCATGTCGGACAGGCGCTTGGCCACGTGGAAGCGCTTGATGCTGCTCATGAATAGTCCCCTAGATTCGAGTGGGTTGGGTGGAACGATACTGAAGAACCCGCAATTTACCCCGAGCCGCCGTCAGGCGGGGGGCAGCTGGAATACCTGGCGCAGATAGGCCAGGTAGGCCGGATCGTCGCACATGGTCTTTTCCGGCGCGTCGGACACCTTGGCCACCGGCTGGCCATTGCAGCGGACCATCTTCATGACGATCTGCAGGGGCTCGTGGCCCAGGTCGTTGGTCAGGTTGGTGCCGATGCCGAAGGACACCTTGCAGCGACCGGAAAACTGGCGGGCCAGCTCGATGGCGCGCGGGAAAGTCAGCGAATCCGAGAACACCAGCGTCTTGGCGCGCGGATCCACGCGGTTCTTGCGGTAGTGCTCGAGCAGGCGCTCGCCCCAGACGAAGGGATCGCCCGAATCATGCCGCGCGCCGTCGAACAGCTTGCAGAAATACATGTCGAAATCACGCAGGAAGGCATCCATGCCGTAGACGTCCGACAGCGCAATGCCCAGGTCGCCACGGTATTCCTTGGCCCAAACCTCCAGCGCGTACACCTGCGAATCGCGCAGCCGCGGACCCAGCGCCTGGCAGGCTTGCAGGTATTCGTGGCCCATCGTGCCCAGGGGCAGCACTTCGTGTTGCTTGGCCAGCAACACGTTGCTGGTGCCGGCGAAATGCACGCCCATCTGCGACTTCATGGTGGACACGATTTCTTCGTGCCAGATCTTGGAAAAGCGGCGCCGCGTACCGTATTCAGCCACGCGGAAATCGGCCAGCGCCGGATCGTCCAGCACCAGGTGCATCTTGGACTGCAGGCGCTTGCGGCCCTCTTCCCAGTCGGGATTCTTGCGGGTGTTGCGGAAATAGACCTCGTTGACGATGGCCAGCACCGGGATCTCGAACAGGATCGTATGCAGCCAGGGGCCTTTGACCTCGATACTGATTTCGCCCGGCCCATCGCCCACGCCGATGTGAATGCAGCGCTCCGGCAGATGGAACAGTTCGAGGAAATCGACGAAGTCGCTTTTGATAAAGCGCAAGCCGCCCAGATATTTAAGTTCGTCCTCGGTGAAGCGCAACTGGCATAGCTGATGCACTTCCTCGCGGATTTCGTCCAGGTAGGGACGCAGGTCGACCCCGGGCGTGCGGCATTTGTAACGGTACTCGACCTGGGCAGCGGGAAAATGATGCAGAACCACCTGCATCATGCTGAATTTATACAGATCGGTGTCGAGCAGCGAAGTGATTATCATGATGGCGCGTTTCGTTTCGCGACACCATAGCATAGAGCTCCCGCTGTTCAGGGCGAAGGGCCACTATGTCAATACGGGTATTGCCGGCACATCGGCGCGGCATTGGGTAAAATCCGCCCAACAAGACACAAAAGCCGCCGCTCCCGGAGTTCCTGAATGACCCACGTTGTCACCGAAAACTGTATTAAGTGCAAGTACACCGACTGCGTAGACGTGTGCCCGGTGGACTGTTTTCGTGAGGGTCCGAACTTCCTCGTGATCGACCCTGACGAATGCATCGACTGCGCCGTCTGCATCCCGGAATGCCCGGCCAATGCCATCTACGCCGAAGAAGACGTGCCGCAGGACCAGTTGAATTTCATCGCCCTGAATGCCGAACTCTCGCCCGAGTTCGCCAGCATCAGCCGTGCCAAGAAGCCCCTGCCCGACGCCGACGAATGGAATGGCAAGCAGGACAAGCTGCAATACCTGGAAAAATAATCCGCGAACGCCGGCCCCGCCCTGGCGGCCGGCCTCGCGCGATGTACCGATGACCGACGACTCCAAATACACGCGCCAGACCGTTACCCACGTCCACACCTGGGTGCCTGACAAGCTGTTCTCCGTGCGCGTGACGCGCGACGACGCGTATACGTTCCAGCCGGGCCAGTTCGCCCGGGTCGGTCTGCCGGAAGCCGGCGCCTCGGAAGGCGAACCCACGCTGTGGCGCGCCTATTCCATGGTGTCGGCGCCGCACGAACCCTGGCTGGAGTTCTATTCCATCGTGGTCCCCGAAGGCCTGTTCAGTCCGCGCATGGCGCGGCTGCAGCCTGGCGACTCGCTATATGTGGAAAAGACGCCCTACGGATTTCTGACCCTGGAGCGCTTCGCGCCGGGCGGCGATCTTTGGCTGCTGGCCTCGGGCACGGGCCTGTCTGCCTACCTTTCGATCCTGCGCGACCCGGCAGTCTGGCGGGCCTACCGCCGCATCATCCTGGTGCACGGAGTGCGCACCGCCGCGGAGCTCGCCTACCGCACCGAAATCGAATCCTGGCGCAATCAGCCGGCGCTGGCCGAGTTCTTCGCGGCGGATCCGCAGAAACTCGTCTACCTGCCCATCGCCACCCGCGAAGCCCTGCCCGGCATGCCGCAGGAACGCCTGACCACGCTGATCGCCGACGGCCGCCTGGAGCAGCTCGCAGGCCAGCCGCTGGACCCCGAGCAGGCCAAGATCATGCTTTGCGGCAATCCCGACATGCTGGCCGACGCCCGCAAGCTGCTGGGCGAACGCGGCTTCAAGCCTGGACGCCGCGGCATCCCCGGCAACCTGGCAGTGGAAAACTACTGGTAGCTTCGGTCCGTCCGACTTAGTGCATAAATCCTTCTTTTGGTATGACAGCACGTTGTAAAAAGCGCCCTAAACTGGTGCTCAATGGGTATTGGGTCGCTTTTTAGCAACAGATTTGCTTTTTTTGTCGGCGTTTCTTCAGGCTGTTTAGAAATATCGTTAGTGCCCGGAGCAATAATCGGGACACACGCACGACCCAGAAGGACTTTTCTCAAATGCTGTATCAATTGCACGAAATGCAGCGCGCCTTCCTGACTCCGTTCGCTGCATTTACGGACGCCGGTTCCCAGCTGTTTTCCAGTCCCTACAGCCCTCTCGCCTATACCCCGATCTCCCGCCAAATGGCAGCCGGGTATGAGCTGATGACCCGCATCGGCAAGGAATACCAGAAGCCTGCCTGGAACCTGCCCACCACCGAAATCAACGGCAAGTCCGTCCGCGTCATCGAAGGCGTGGCCATCGACAAGCCGTTCTGCCGCCTGCTGCACTTCCAGCGCGATGTCCGCCACACGGGCCGCGACGATCCCAAGGTCCTGCTGGTGGCGCCGCTGTCCGGCCACCACGCCACCCTGCTGCGCGACACCGTGCGCGCCCTGCTGCCGGCCCACGACGTCTACGTCACCGACTGGGTCGACGCCCGCATGGTGCCGCTGTCGGCCGGTCCGTTCCATCTGAACGACTACGTGCGCTACGTGCAGGATTTCATCCGCCACCTGGGTCCGGACGTGCACGTGATTTCCGTGTGCCAGCCGACGGTGCCGGTGCTGGCCGCCGTCTCGCTGATGGCCTCCGCCAACGATCCCTGTCAGCCGCGCAGCATGGTGATGATGGGTGGTCCCATCGACCCGCGCCAGTCGCCCACGCAGGTCAACCGCCTGGCCACGACCAAGCCCTACGGCTGGTTCGAGAACCAGGTCATCCATCCGGTGCCGCCGCGCTATCCGGGCGCGGGCCGCAAGGTCTACCCGGGTTTCCTGCAGCACGCGGGGTTCATGGCCATGAACCCCGACCGCCACATGAAGTCGCATTACGACTTCTACCTGGACCTGCTGCGCGGCGACGACAGCGACGCCGAAGCGCACCGCCGCTTCTATGACGAATACAACGCCGTGCTGGACATGCCGGCCGAGTTCTATCTGGACACGATCCGCATGGTGTTCCAGGAGTTCCAGCTGCCCAACGGCACCTGGGAAGTGGACGGCAAGCTGGTGCGTCCGGCGGACATCAAGAAGGTCGCCCTGCTCACCATCGAAGGCGAACTGGACGACATCTCGGGCCAGGGCCAGACGCGCGCTGCCATCAAGCTGTGCAAGAACATCCCGGCCGAGCGCAAGACGCACTACACGGCGCCCAACTGCGGCCACTACGGCATTTTCTCGGGCCGCCGCTGGCGCGAAATGATCTGTCCTAAAATTGCCGAATTCATCCGGCAATCTGCGTAGGATGGGTGTAGCGCGAGTCAAGCCGGACTAGAATCCGGACCTCCGACGCGCGCAACCCATCAAACAGCGGTGACTGGAAATCTCAGCGCTGTTTGATGGGTTGCGCGCGATTCGCGTTTGGGGTCCCTGATTCCTGCCTTTCGCGCCCCCGTCCCACGATTTCATCTTCACATCCATGTCCTGTCGCTCATTGGCCGACCGCATCGATGCCTTGCTACCCCAGACGCAATGCACCAAGTGCGGATACGACGGCTGCCGGCCCTATGCCGACGCCATCGCGGACGGCTCCGCCCCGATCAACCGCTGCCCGCCCGGCGGCGACGACGGTATCGCCGCGCTGGCGGTCCTGCTCGATACCCCCATCCTGCCGCTGGACGCCACCCGCGGCGAACCCGGCCCGCTGCTGGTCGCGCGCATCGACGAAGCGCACTGCATCGGCTGTACGCTGTGCATCCAGGCCTGTCCCGTGGACGCCATCGTGGGCGCCAACAAGCATATGCATACCGTGCTGGCCGACTGGTGCACCGGCTGCGACCTGTGCGTGGCGCCCTGTCCGGTCGATTGCATCCAGATGGTGCCGGCAGGTCGCGCCTGGAATTCGCAGGATGCCGCCATCAGCCGCCAGCGCCACCGCAGCCATCTGGCACGCACCGAACGCCTGGCTGCCGACAACGCGCGCCTAATGGCGCCCGAAGCGGCTGCCGCGCCCAGCGCTTCCGCTCCCGCCGCCGACGAGGCGCGCAATGAGGACCGCAAGCGTTCCGCCATTGAATCCGCGCTGGCCCGCGCCCGGGCCCGCCGCAACCCCACTCAATCATGAACGCAGCCAAACGCCGAGAGATCTTCGCCCGCCTGCAGGCCGCCAACCCGCATCCGACCACCGAGCTCGAATACGACACGCCGTTCCAGTTGCTGATTGCCGTGCTGCTGTCGGCGCAGGCGACCGACAAATCGGTCAACATCGCCACGCGCAAATTCTTCCCCGCTTACGGCACGCCGCAAGCCCTGCTGGCGCTCGGCGAAGAAGGCTTGGCCGACTACATCAAGACCATCGGCCTGTACCGCACCAAGGCGAAGAACACCATCGCCACCTGCAAGATCCTGATCGAGCAGCACGGCGGCGAAGTACCGCAGACTCGCGAAGCGCTCGAAGCCCTGCCCGGCGTTGGGCGCAAGACCGCCAACGTGGTGCTCAACACGGCGTTCGGACAACCCACGATGGCGGTGGACACGCACATCTTCCGCGTGTCGAACCGCACCGGCATCGCGCCCGGCAAGAATGTGCTGGAAGTCGAACAGAAACTCGAAAAGTTCGTGCCGCGCGAATACATGCAGGACGCTCACCACTGGCTGATCCTGCTGGGCCGCTACGTCTGCGTGGCGCGCAAACCCAAATGCCCTCAATGCGGCATTTCCGACCTCTGCGAATTCAAGCAGAAGACGCCCGCCTGACGGCGCGTTAGCTTACGCGCCGACACGGCATTCGGTGCACGCAAATCGGGTTTTCCCTCCCTCTCAAATCCATCAGGCGTTGATGACGATCAACGCATATTTGCTGCATTGCATTTCCATTATGGAAAGCCTTTATTCCCTTGTGGCGCAAGCATTGTCGGCCTGCCGACAATTGCCCATTCCGCACTGCAAAACCTATGACAAACCCTCATGGAATTTTGATAAATAGGTGCGCATACTCGCCGGCAACTCATAAGAAAACTGCGATTTCCTGAACAGTTTTCCGGACCCTGCGGGGACCTGGCGCAACGACGGCAGGTGGAGACCGAAATAAATACAACGCCGGTGCAGCGAACATGGACGACACGATCCTGGAGACAAAAGGCCTCACCAAGGAATTCCGCGGATTCGTCGCGGTCAATGGGGTCGATTTGCGTATCAAGCGGGGCGAGATTCACGCCTTGATCGGGCCGAACGGCGCCGGCAAGACCACTTGCTTCAACCTGCTTACCAAGTTTCTTTCTCCCACGTCGGGAAGCATCAAGTTCAACGGTATCGACATTACCGGCGAGCGGCCCGCGCAGATCGCGCGCCGCGGCGTGATCCGTTCATTCCAGATCTCGGCGGTGTTTCCGCACCTGACCGTGCTGGAGAACGTGCGCATCGGGCTGCAGCGCAGGACCGGCCTGTCGTTCCACTTCTGGAAAAGCGACAGGCAGCTCGCCGTGCTGAATCAGCCGGCGCGCGACCTGCTGGAGCAGGTGGATCTGGGCGCCTTCGCCAACGAAACCACTGTAAACCTGCCCTATGGCCGCAAGCGCGCGCTTGAAATCGCCACCACGCTGGCGATGGAACCCGAGCTGATGCTGCTGGACGAACCCACACAAGGCATGGGCCACGAGGACGTGGACCGCGTCACGCAACTGATCAAGCGCGTCAGCGCCGGACGCACCATCCTGATGGTGGAACACAACATGAATGTCGTGTCCTCCATCGCCAACACCATTACTGTGCTGGCGCGCGGCAGCGTGCTGGCCGAAGGATCGTACGCCGAAGTCTCCCGCCATCCGGCCGTGATGCAGGCTTACATGGGCACCACCGACGGCGAACTTCAAGGAGCGCACGCATGAGCACCCCGGCACTGGAAATTTCGGGCCTGCAGGCCTGGTACGGGGAATCGCATATCCTGCACGGCGTGGATATGCGCGTTGGACAAGGCGAAGTGGTCACGCTGCTCGGACGCAACGGCGCCGGGCGCACCACCACCCTGCGGGCCATCCTGGGCCTGACGGGATCGCGCAAGGGCTCGGTGCGCATCCATGGCACCGAAGCCATCGACCTGCCCACCTACAAGATCGCCCATCTGGGCGTGGGCTATTGCCCCGAGGAACGCGGCATCTTCGCCAGCCTGTCCTGCGAAGAAAATCTGCTGCTGCCTCCGGTCGTCGGTTCGCTGGGCGGCGGCATGTCGCTGGCAGAAATCTACGACATGTTCCCCAATCTGCAGGAGCGCCGGAATTCTCCCGGCACGCGCCTGTCTGGCGGCGAACAGCAAATGCTGGCCGTGGCGCGCATCCTGCGCACCGGCGCCAACCTGCTGCTGCTCGACGAAATCTCCGAAGGCCTCGCCCCTGTCATCGTGCAGGCGCTGGCTCGCATGATCACGGCGCTGAAGCAGCGCGGCTACACCATCGTCATGGTGGAGCAGAACTTCCGCTTCGCAGCGCCCCTGGCCGACCGCTTCTACGTCATGGAGCACGGCCAGATCGTCGAGCACTTCGAAGCCGCAGAACTTTCAGAAAAACAGGACACGCTCAACGAACTGCTGGGCGTCTAGAACCTGTGTCATCCGCCGGAAATCCGGCAACACTACACCGTAGGGAAGAGAGGAGTCATCCCATGAAGCTGCACACCATCACTGCTGCACTGGCCATGGCGGGCCTGGGATTTGCTGGGGCAACCGCCCACGCGCAAGGTATCTCCGACGATGTCATCCGCATCGGCTTCATCACTGACATGTCCGGCGTGTATTCGGACATCGATGGCAAGGCCGGTCTGGAAGCCGTGCGCATGGCGATCGAGGACGCCGGCGGTTCGATCAACGGCAAGAAGATCGAAGTCGTCTCCGCAGACCACCAGAACAAGGCCGACGTGGCTTCGGCGCGCGTGCGCGAATGGTTCGACGAGCAGAAGGTGGACGTCATCATCGCCGGCACCAACTCGTCGACCAGCCTGGCCATGGCCGGCGTGGCCGCAGCGAAGAAGAAGCCCTTCATGGCGATCGGCGCGGGCGCGTCGGACCTGACCAACGCCCAATGCTCGCCCTATACCGTGCACTACGCCTACGACACCGTGGCGCTGGCGCGCGGCACCGGCTCCGCCGTGGTGAAAGACGGCGGCAAGAGCTGGTTCTTCCTGACCGCTGACTATGCCTTCGGCCACGCGCTGGAGCGCGACACCATGGCCGTGGTCAAGGCCGCGGGCGGCGAGGTCAAGGGCCAGGTGCGGGCGCCGCTGGGCGCGTCGGACTTCTCGTCCTTCCTGCTGCAGGCGCAATCGTCCAAGGCGCAGATCCTGGGCCTGGCCAACGCGGGCGGCGACACCATCAACTCGATCAAGGCCGCCAATGAATTCGGCGTGACCAAGACCATGAAGATGGCCGGCCTGCTGGTCTTCATCAACGACGTGCACGCGCTGGGCCTGCAAGCCACGCAAGGCATGTACCTGACCGACGGCTGGTACTGGGATCAATCCGACGCCTCGCGCGCCTGGTCCAAGAAGTTCGAAGCCAAGGTCGGCCGCAAGCCCTCCATGCTGCAGGCGGGCGACTACTCGGCCACGGCTTTCTACCTGAACGCCATCAAGGCCACCGGCACGGACGACGGCGACGCCGTCATGAAGTGGATGAAGTCGAACAAGGTCAACGACTTCTTCGCGCAAGGCGGTTATGTGCGCGAAGACGGCCGCATGATCCACGACATGTACCTGATGCAGGTCAAGACGCCGGCCGAATCCAAGGCCCCGTGGGACTATTACAAGGTCGTGGCGACGCTGCCCGGCGACGAGGTCTACACCAAGTTGTCCGAGTCCACCTGCAAGCTGGTCAAGAAGTAATCCAGCCCATGTGCCCCAGACGCGACCCGGCGATCCTACCCGTCGGGCCGCGTTTTGATTAGCTCGCTTCCCTCCGTACGCGCAGGATTTTCATAAGATGACTGACATTTTCGGCATCCCCATACAGGCCTTGTTCGGCCAGCTTTTGCTAGGCCTGGTCAACGGCTCCTTCTACGCCATGCTGTCGCTCGGGCTGGCCGTCATCTTCGGGCTGCTGAACGTCATCAACTTCGCGCACGGCGCGCTCTACATGCTGGGCGCGTTCATCGCCTGGATGGGGCTGTCGTACCTGGGGTTGAACTACTGGGTCATGCTGATCCTGGCGCCGCTGGTCGTCGGGCTGTTCGGCATCATCATAGAAAAGCTGTTGCTGCGACATCTGTACAAGCTCGATCACCTGTACGGGCTGCTGCTGACCTTCGGCCTGACGCTGCTCATCGAAGGTCTGTTCCGCAGCTTCTACGGCGTCTCGGGTCAGCCCTACCCCACGCCTGACGCCTTGCGCGGCGCCACCAACCTGGGCTTCATGATCCTGCCGAATTACCGCGGCTGGGTCGTGGCAGCCTCCCTGGTAGTGTGTCTGGCAACCTGGTTCGTCATCGAACGCACCCGCCTGGGCGCACTGTTGCGCGCCGGCACCGAAAACCCCCGCCTGGTCGAGGCCTTCGGCGTGAACGTGCCGCGCATGATCACCCTGACCTATGGCTTCGGCGTGGCGCTGGCGGGCTTTGCCGGCGTGCTGGCCGCGCCCGTGCTGCAGATTTCCCCCCTGATGGGCTCCAACCTCATCATCGTCGTGTTCGCCGTGGTCGTGATCGGTGGCATGGGGTCCATCATGGGCGCCATCGTGACCGGTCTGGGCCTGGGCGTGATCGAAGGACTGACCAAGGTGTTCTGGCCCGAGGCCTCCAGCACGGTCGTGTTCATCATCATGGCCATCGTTCTGTTGATCCGCCCGGCCGGGCTGTTCGGAAAAGAAAAATGAATCGTCAATTCCTGGGCTATGCGGTACTGGCCATCGTGGTGGCCATTCTTCCCTTTATCGGGGTCTATCCGATCTTCGCCATGAAGATCATGTGCTACGCGCTCTTCGCCTGCGCATTCAACCTGCTGCTGGGTTTCACCGGGCTGCTGTCGTTCGGCCACGCCGCCTTCCTGGGCAGCGCGGCCTACGCCACCGGCCACGCGCTCAAGGTATGGGGCTTCCCCACCGAGGTCGGCCTGCTGTTCGGCGTGGCCGTGGCGGGGCTGCTGGGCCTGGCGATGGGCGCCATCGCCATCCGCCGCAGCGGCATCTATTTCGCCATGATCACCCTGGCGCTGTCGCAGATGGTGTTCTTCTTCTTCCTCCAGGCGAAGTTCACCGGCGGCGAGGACGGCCTGCAAAGCGTGCCGCGCGGCACCCTGTTCGGGCTGATCGACCTGTCCAAGGACCTGAACCTGTACTACGTGGTGATGGCCATCTTCGTCATCGGCTACTTCATCATCTGGCGCACGGTGAATTCGCCCTTCGGCCAGGTGCTGCAGGCGCTGCGCGAAAACGAACCGCGGGCCATCTCGCTGGGCTACGACGTCGACCGCTTCAAGCTGCTGGCCTTCGTGCTGTCGGCCGCGCTGGCCGGCCTGGCGGGCGCCACCAAGACCCTGGTCTTCGTGTCGGCCACCTTGTCCGATGCCACCTGGCAGATGTCCGGCCTGGTCATCCTGATGACGCTGATCGGCGGGCTGGGCACCTTGACCGGTCCCATCCTCGGCGCCTTCATCGTGGTGCTGATGGAAAACAAGGTGGGCGACTTCGGCCAGATGATGGCCAACCTGACCGGCGTGGACTGGTTCCTGCGCCTGGGCGAATCGGTCACCATCGTGATCGGCCTGATCTTCGTGATCTGCGTGCTGGCCTTCCGCCGCGGCATCGTGGGCGAGGTCGGCGCCTTCATCGATCGCCGCCGCGCCGCCCGCGCCTGATCCTGACAGCGCAAGCACGGGGCCGCTTTATGCGGCCCCGTTTTCATTTGGCGCGGCGGCTGCCGCCCGTACAATGAACGGCACCCAACCAAACAGGTGCCTGACCATGCGCAAACCGCATCCGCTCGCCCCCGTCCTTGGCGCCCTGGCGCTGGCCGCAGCCCTCCTTCCCGCGGCTGCTCAAGCCGCGGATTCCGCCGCGCCGGTATGCGAAGTCAAACGGCCCGTCCGCTTCAGCGGCCTGAACTGGGAATCCAACCTGGTGCTGGCCGGCATCGAACGCTATGTGCTGGAACACGGCTACGGCTGCAAGACCACGGTCGAAATCGGCGAAACCCTGCCCATGCTGGCGGCGCTGCAACGCGGCGACGTCGACGTCACGCCGGAAGTGTGGCCTGGCCAGATCGAGGGTGCATGGAAGAAGGCCCTGGCCAGCGGCAAGGTGCTGGGCGTGGGCCACGTCTACGACGCCGGCGAAGGCTGGTACGTGCCTCGCTACACCGTCGAGCGCCATCCCGAGCTGAAGTCCGCGGCCGACCTGGCGCGCTTCAAGGACGTGTTCGCCGATCCCGAAGAACCCGGCCGCGGCCGGATCTACGGCTGCCCGGCGGGCTGGGCCTGCGGCACCCTGAACGAGAACCTGCTGCGCGCCTTGAAGCTCGATAAGGACTACGCGATGTTCGCGCCCGGCTCCGGCGCCGCGCAAAAAGCCGCCATCGTGTCCGCCTACAAGCGCAAACGCGACATCGTCTTCTACTACTGGACGCCCACCTCGCTGGTCGGCGCGCTGGATCTGGTGAAGCTGGAACTGCCCGCGTTCGACCAGGCCGCCTACACCTGCATGACCGATCCCAAGTGCGCGAATCCCGTGCCCACCGAGTTCAAGCCCAACCCCGTCGTCACCGGCGTGAACGCCGAGTTCGCGAAACAGGCGCCGCAGATCGCCGAATTCCTGGGCAAGCTGACTGTGCCCAGCGACGCCATCGACGCCACCCTGGGCTGGCTGGAAAACGAAGGCAAGGAACCCGAGGACGCCGCGCGCTATTTCCTCAAGCAGTACGGCCCGGTCTGGCGGCAATGGATGCCGGCGCAGGCAGCCGACCGCGTGCAGGCGGCGCTGGCGCGCGAATGACGGCGCGAAGCCGGCCGCTGCCTCATGTATCCTGACGTTTCGGCGCGCCGATAGCGCCACCCCAATTCAAGTGAAGGAAGACAACCATGGATGCCTTGTTCTGGCACAACGGTCACTGGACCACTGAAAACCCCAAATTGCTCGGCCCGGCCGACCACGCCTTCTGGATGGCCAGCATGGTGTTCGACGGCGCGCGCGCATTCCGCGGCCTGACGCCCGACCTGGATCTGCATTGCCAGCGCGTGGTGCGCTCGGCCGAAAAAATGCTGATGAAGCCCCAGATCGGCTGGGAAGAGATCCAAAAGCTGTGCCTGCAGGCTGTAGCCAAGTTCCCGCAAGGCAGCGAACTCTACATCAAGCCCATGTTCTATTGCGCCGACGGCTTCCTGCTGCCGGACGCCGACAAGACCCAGTTCGTGCTGCACGTGTTCAAGGTGCCGATGCCGGGCGACCAGGGCTTCTCCGCCTGCTTCTCCAGCTTTGCACGTTCCTGGCCCAACATGGCGCCCACCGACGCCAAGGCGTCCTGCCTGTACCCCAACGGCCAGCGCGCCATCCGCGAGGCCGCCGAAAAGGGCTTCGACAACGCCATCATGCTGGACGGCGCGGGCAACATCGCCGAATTCGCCACCAGCAACCTGTGGATCGCCAAGAACGGCGTGGTGTCCACGCCCGCCGACAACGGCACCTTCCTGAACGGCATCACGCGCCGCCGCGTGCTGGCGCTGTTGAAGGCCGACGGCGTCGACGTGCAGGAACGCAGCCTGACCCGCGCCGACATCGAGGAAGCCGATGAAGTGTTCTCGTCCGGCAACTACGGCAAGGTGGTGCACGTGAACCGCGTGGAAGACCGCCAGCTGGAATACGGCCCCATGGCCCGCCGCGCGCACAAGCTGTACATGGATTACGCGGAAAGCACCGGCGCGAAGTAGGATCGCCGCCGTTTCAGCCCCCTCCCTGCTGCCCGCCCCTGTGCGGGCAGCGTCGTTCTCAGGAATGCCTCATGCAGACCCGACGTGATTTTCTCCGCAGCGGCGCGACGCTGGCCGGCGCCGGCAGCGCCCTGGCCCTGCTGCCCGCCTCCATCCGCCGCGCGCTCGCGATCCCCGCGGCGCGGCGCACGGGCACGATCCGCGACGTGGAACACATCGTGATCTTCATGCAGGAGAACCGCGCGTTCGATCATTACTTCGGCGCGCTGGCCGGCGTACGCGGGTTTGGCGACCGCTTTCCCATACCCGTGCCGGATAGCCCCGACGCGCGCCATCGCACCGTCTGGGCGCAATACAACGACAAACCCGATGAAGGCGCGCCGCGCACGGTCCTGCCCTTCCATCTGGATACGCGCGAGGCCTTCGAAACCATGCGCGTGGCCAGCACGCCGCACACCTGGTCCAACGCGCAGGACGCCTGGGACGCGGGCCGCATGGGCAACTGGCCGGCCGCCAAGAAGAACCATTCGATGGCGTACTTCACGGACGAGGACATGCCCTTCCAGTACGCCATGGCGCGCGCCTTCACGGTCTGCGACGCCTATCACTGCTCGTTCACCGGCGGCACCAACACCAACCGGCTGTTCGTCTGGACCGGCACCAACGACGGCCTGGGCCGCGGCAACGGCCCGGCCTTGGGCAATACCTACAACAAGCTCACGGGCGGCGATCCGGCGCGCGCCTACACCTGGACGACCTATCCCGAACGCCTGGAGGCCGCCGGCATCAGCTGGCGCATCTACCAGAACATGGCGGACAATTATTCGCTGAACCCGACCGCCGGCTTCAAGGCCTACCGCGACGCCTATCATGGCGCGCCGGGCGCGGCGGCCGCGCTGAAGGAAAAGGCGCTCACCACCCGCGGCCTGGACCTGCTACGCCAGGACGTGCTGGACGGCACGCTGCCGCAGGTCTCGTGGATCTGCGCCACCAAGGCCGGCTCCGAGCATCCCAGCCCGTCCAGCCCGGCGCAAGGCGCTGACTACACGGCCCGGGTGCTGGATGCGTTGACGGCCAACCCGGAGGTCTGGAGCAAGACCGTCCTGTTGCTGATGTTCGACGAAAACGACGGCTTCTTCGACCACATGCCGCCGCCCGCGCCGCCTGCGCGCGATGCATCGGGCGCGCTGGCCGGGGCGTCCACGGTAAATACGCGCGGCGAGTATCACGAGATCGTCGCCGGCGCAGAGAAGGACGACACGCTGGCGCATTTGCACGGCGTCTACGGCCTGGGTCCGCGCGTGCCCATGTACGTGCTGTCGCCCTGGACCAAGGGCGGCTGGGTCAACTCCCAAGTGTTCGACCACACTTCCGTGCTGCGCTTCATCGAGCAACGCTTCGGCGTGGCCGAGCCCAATATCTCGCCGTGGCGGCGCGCGGTCTGTGGCGACCTGACCTCGATCTTCGATTTCGCCGCGCCGGACGGCGCAGGCCTGCCCAGCGGCTTTCCAGCCACCGCCGAACGCGCCGGCCTCGCATCGGCGCTGCCGGGCACCATCACGCCGCCCGCGCCGCTGCAGCCGGGGCCGGCGCGGCAGCAGGCGGGCACGCGCCCGTCGCGCCCCCTGCCCTATGCGTTGCAGGTCCACGCGCGCGCGGACGCGGCAAGCGTCACGCTGCGTTTCGAGAACAGCGGCACGGCGGGCGCGGTGCTGCACGTCTATGACCGGCTGCATCTGGACCGCGGCCCGCGCCGCTACACCGTGGAAGCCGGCAAGCATCTGGAGGGCGCATGGCAGACCGCCGCTGACGATGGACGCTACGACCTGTGGGTGCTGGGTCCCAACGGTTTCCATCGCCATTGCACCGGCCGCGCCGGCCTGCCGGCGCTGGAGGTCTTGGCCGCCTACCAGGGGCCTGGCGCATCGCTGCAATTAACGCTGCGCAACCCCGCCCCGCAGGCCCGTTCATTCCGGGTGGAAGCCAACGCCTACGGCTATCCCCAGGAAGAGGATGCCACGCTCGCTCCCGGCGAGACGGTCAGCCTGTCCTGGGACATGACCCGCAGTGCGGGATGGTATGACCTGACCGTGCGCGAAAGCGGCGATCCGACCTACACGCGGCGTCTGGCCGGCCGCATCGAAACCGGCGCCCCCTCCACTTCCGATCCCGCGATGGGACAGGAGCTGATATTGCAATGGATACCCCAGGCATGAAACCACCTGCTCCCTATGAAAACGCCGTGACCTTCCAGTTCGGCGACTCGCCCGAGTTAGCCGACGAATTGCTTGCGCTGGTGCTGGCCGGCACGAAGACCGCCACCTGCGGCGCGTTGCGCGACTTCAACGAACAGGAACCTGTGCCCGAGGCCGGTCGGCGTGACGTGGTGCTGGACGGCTCGGGCCGCCCGGCTTGCGTGATCGAGACGCTCAGCGTGCTGATCCAGCGCTTCGATCAGGTGGACGAGGCGTTCGCGCTGGCCGAAGGCGAAGGCCCGTACGAGGCATGGCGCGATGCGCACATTGCTTATTTCGACCGCAACGGCGGCTATGCGCCAGACCTGGTGCTGGTGTGCGAACGGTTCCGGGTGGTCGAGGTCTTCGAACGATAAAAAAAAGCCGGACACCCTGCGGCGTCCGGCTCTTCGTGCGCTCGGGGTCGGTCAGCTTTGCTCGCCGCCCTTGCCCAGGCCCAGATAGCTTTCGATGACCTTCGGGTCGCCGGCCAGCTCGCGCGCCGGGCCGTGCAGGATGACTTCGCCGGTTTCCAGCACGTAGCCGTAATCGGCCACCTGCAACGCCGCGCGCGCGTTCTGTTCCACCAGCAGGATTGCCACGCCGGTCTCGCGCAGGCGCGCGATGATGTGGAAGATCTCGCGCACGATGCGCGGCGCCAGGCCCAGGCTGGGCTCATCGAGCATCAGCAGATTGGGCTTGGCCATCAATGCACGGCCGACGGCCAGCATCTGGCGTTCGCCGCCCGACAGCGTGCCGGCCTGCTGGGCGCGGCGCTCGCGCAGCCGCGGGAACAGGTCGAAGACTTCGTTCAGCGTGTCGCGCCAGCCGCTTTCGCGGGCGCGGTAGCGGCGGAACCCGCCCAGCAGCAGGTTGTCTTCCACCGACATGGTGCCGAACAGTTCGCGGCGCTCTGGCACCAGCGACATGCCAGCCGCGACGCGGCGCTCGACCTGCCAGCCCGATACGTCGGTGCCGGCGTATTGCACGGTGCCGGCCGCGTGGCCGGTCTGCGGCAGCGAGCCCATCATGGCGTTCAGCATGGTGGACTTGCCGGCGCCGTTGGCGCCGATCACCGTGACGATGCTGCCGGCGGGCACGGTGAGAGAGGCGCCCACCAGCGCGCCCACCTTGCCGTAGCGGGCGGACAGGTTGCTGACTTCGAGTACGGGAGCGCTCATCACACGCCTCCTGCCGACACGGGCTTGGCCTGGTCCGCTTCGGGCAGGTCATCATCGATGCCGCCCAGGTAGGCTTCCAGCACCGCCGGGTTCTTTTGCACGTCGGCCGGCACGCCTTCCGCCAGCTTGGTGCCGAAATCCATCACCACGAGGTGGTTGGTCAGACGCATCACAAAATCCATATCGTGTTCGACGAGCAGAATGCTCATGCCCTCGGCGCGCAACTGTTCCAGCACGCGCGCCAGGTCCTGCTTTTCCTTGTAGCGCAGGCCGGCGGCGGGTTCGTCCAGCAGCAGCAGCACGGGGTCGGCGGCCAGGGCGCGCGCGATTTCCAGGATGCGTTGCTGGCCCAGCGCCAGGTTGCCGGCCTGCTCGTACAGGTACTCGCCCAGGCCGACGCGCTTGATCTGCTCGGCGGCCTCGTGCAGCAGCTGCGCCTCGCGGGCGCGGTCCGAATGCAGGGCGCCCGCCAGCACGCCGACGTCGGAGCGCAGGTGCGCGCCCAGCGCCACGTTTTCCAGCACGGTCATGCCGGGCAGCAGCTGCACGTGCTGGAAGGTGCGGCCCACGCCCAGCTTGGCGATGTCGCGCGCCGAACGGCTGTCGATGCGCTGGCCCATGAAGGTAACCTTGCCTCGCGTCACCGGCAGCACGCCGCTGATCAGGTTGAAGGTCGTGCTCTTGCCGGCGCCGTTCGGACCGATCAGGCCCATGATCTCGCCGGACGCGACCTTGAAGGAAATATCGTTGACGGCGACCAGCCCGCCGAATTCCTTGCGGATGGCGTCGACTTCAAGCACCACCTGGCCGGCTTGCGGGCGCACGCGCGTCGGCAGGGCCGGCGCGGACGCGGGCGGCGCCAGATTGCGGCGCGAGCTATCGGCGCCGGTAATGCTGTCCCACCAGCCCGCCAGGATCGGCCACAGGCCGTTGCGGGCGTATTGCAGCATCAGGATCAGCAGCACGCCGAAGACGATCATCTCGAAGTTGGCGTTGGTGTCCAGCAGCTTGGGCAGCAGGTTCTGCAGCTGGTCCTTCAGCACCAGGATGACGCTGGAGCCCAGCAGGGCGCCCCAGACGTAGCCGGCGCCGCCGACCACCGCCATGAACAGGTACTCGATGCCGTAGTTGATGCCGAACGGGCTGGGGCTGACGGCGCGCTGCATGTGCGCGTAGAGCCAACCCGAGACGCAGGCCAGCAGCGCCGCCCAGACGAAGATCACGACCTTGTAGGCGGCGGTGTTCACGCCCATGGACTCGGCCATGCCGGCGCCGCTCTTGAGCGCGCGGATGGCGCGGCCCGGACGCGAGTTCAGCAGGTTGCGGGTCGCCCACAACGCCAGCAGCACGAACACCCAGATCAGGTAATAGATGTGGCGGCCGCTGGCCAGGGACATGCCGAAGATGCTGATGGGCTCGATGCCGGCGATGCCGTCATGCTTGCCCAGCCAGTCGATATTGCCGAACAGGAAGTACAGCGACAGGCCCCAGGCGATGGTGCCCAGCGGCAGGTAGTGGCCCGACAGGCGCAGGGTGATCGCGCCCAGCAGGTAGGCCACGACGGCCGTCAGGATCAGCCCGGCCGGCAACGCCAGCCAGGGCGAGACATCGTATTGCGTGGTCAGGTAGGCGGTGGTGTAGGCGCCCAGGCCCACGAACGCCGCCTGGCCGAACGAGGTCAGGCCGCCCACGCCGGTCAAGAGCACCAGGCCCAGCACCACCAGGCTGGCCAGCCCGATGTAATTGAGTTGCGTCACCCAGAATTCGGGCGTGACCGGCAGCAGTGGCAGGCCCGCCAGGACGACGATGAAGACGGCAAGCAGAATGCGGTTCATGACGTTTATTCCTCTTCGTCCACGTGATGGGTGCTGAACGAACGCCAGACCAGAACCGGGATAATCAGGGTGAAGACAATCACTTCCTTGTAGGCGCTGGCCCAGAAGGACGAGAAGGACTCCAGCACGCCCACCAGCAGCGAGCCCGCGGCCGCCACGGGGTAGCTGGCCAGCCCGCCGATGATGGCGCCGACAAAGCCCTTCAGGCCGATCAGGAAGCCGGTGTCGTAGTACACGGTGGTGATGGGCGCGATCAGCATGCCGGACATGGCGCCGATGGCAACGGCCAGCGTGAAGGTCAGGCTGCCGGACATGGTGGTGCTGATGCCGACCAGGCGGGCGCCGCGGCGGTTGACGGCCGTGGCGCGCAGCGCGCGGCCATACAGCGTCTTGCCGAAGAACAGCCACAGGCCGATGATCAGGATGGCGCATGTCGCCACCACGAACAGGCTTTGCGCCGACCAGGTCATGAAGCCCAGGTCGACCTGGCCGCTGACGAAGGCCGGAGTGCGCCAGCCTTCGGCGCCGAAGAAGACCAGCGCCAGGCCGGTGAGCGCGAAGTGCACGGCCACGGAAACGATCAGCAGCACCAGCACGGTGGCTTCGGCCAGCGGCTGGTAGACGATGCGGTAGACCATCGGACCCATCGGGATCACCAGCAGCAGCGTCAGCAGCATGTTCAGCCACAGCGAATTGCCGGGTGCGGTGTAGGTCACGGTCAGCCAGAGCAGCGCCAGCGGCAGAACCACACAGGTGGCGATGGCCTTGGGCAAGGCGGCTGCGCTGCGGGTGCGCAGCGCGCGCAGCAGCTCGAGCGCCAGGCAGACGATGCCCAGCAGCGGCAGGAGATAGGCGGTGCCCGGCACTTTGCCGTCCACCAGCATGGCCAGGGTCAGGGCGCCGAACGCCACGAACTCGCCCTGGGGAATGAAAATGACGCGCGTAACGGCGAACACCAGCACCAGAGCCATGCCCAGGAGGGCATAGATGGCGCCGTTGACGACACCGTCTTGCAGCAGGATCAGCGCAATTGAGGAATCCATCTAACAACCTTATTTATTCTGGTGTTCCGGCCGCACCCGGGACACTGATACGACACACCGGCCGGAAAGGCCGGTGCGAAGCATTGCTAGGGTGCCGCGCGGCGGGCGCCGCCGCGCTTTGCACACCCTTGGATCGGGCGATCCTGGAGGATTACAGGCCGGGCTGGTAGACCCACTTGCCGCCTTCCACCTTGACCATGACGCGCGAACGCTCGTCAAAGCCAGCGTGGTCCGTGGGCGACATGTTGAACACGCCTTGCGACGCGGCCAGGTCCTTCACGCCTTCCAGGGCATCGCGCATGGCGACGCGGAATTCCGGCGTGCCGGGCTTGGCGCCCGACTTCAGCGCCACGGGCAGCGCGGCCACGACCAGCTGGCCGGCGTCCCACATGTGGCCGCCGAACGTGTTGGTGGAGCCGGCGCCGTTGGCCTTTTCATAGGCTTCGACGTAGGCCAGGGCCGACTTCTTGACCTGGTTGCTATCGGGCAGCTGGGCCGCGACCAGCAGCGGGCCGGCCGGCAGCAGCATGCCGTCGCAGTCCTTGCCGCAAACGCGCAGCACGTCGTTGTTGGCGGCGCCGTGCGTCTGGTAGATGGTGCCGCCGTAGTTGCGGGCCTTCAG
The DNA here is from genome assembly GCF_014851465.1 of Achromobacter sp. ACM04. Lineage (NCBI taxonomy): Bacteria > Pseudomonadati > Pseudomonadota > Betaproteobacteria > Burkholderiales > Alcaligenaceae > Achromobacter > Achromobacter sp. ACM04. The sequence goes on along the minus strand of NZ_JACUZS010000003.1, from coordinate 623,587 downwards.
TTCCTTTTGCGGCAGGGCCGACGGAGTGCCGGCGCCGGCGATCAGGATGGCGTCGGGCTTGGCGCCGACCAGCTTGAGCACCTGGCCCGTCACGCTGGTGTCGGTGCGGCTGTATTTCTCGATGGCGACGATCTCGATGCCCTTGGCCTTGGCGGCCTTTTGCATCACGTCCAGCCAGCCGTCGCCGTAGGCGTCGGCAAAGCCGATGAAGCCCAGGGTCTTGACCTTGGACTTGGCCATGGCGTCAGCCAGGGCACCGGCCATCAGGGCGTCGTTCTGCGGGGTCTTGAAGACCCAGCGGCGCTTGTCGTCCACGGGTTCGACGATCTTGGCGCTGGCGGCCACGCTGATCATCGGCACTTTGGCTTCGGCAGCCACGTCGACCATGGCGAGCGAGCCCGGCGTGACCGAGGTGCCGATCAGCACGTCGACCTTGTCGTCGGAGGCCAGCTTGCGCGAGTTCTTGACGGCTTGCGTGGTGTCGGTGGCGTCGTCCAGGACGATCCATTCGATCTTCTGGCCAGCCACTTCCTTGGGCAGCAGCGCCACGGTGTTGCGCTCGGGGATACCCAGCGAGGCAGCCGGGCCGGTGCTGGACACGGTCACGCCAACCTTGACCTGGGCGTTCGCCAGTAGCGGCAGGGCCAGGGCAATGGCGGCAGCCGCCGCGGACAAGCCGAAGTGCTTGCGCATGTTTTTGTCTCCTGTGGTGGCTCTGAGGCGCCTCGGTCGAGGCAGGGCGAGCCTAGTTAAAGTTATACAGAAAAAAATATTATAGGGTTAAAACAGTATCAAATGACGATGCGCAACTCCGGTAATTCCCTGATGTGCTACGAAAAACGCAATTCAGCAAACGCATTCGTTAATGGCGAACTTGTACTAGAAAAGCTTTGCGGCCGTCAGTTGGGGGATTCCCTTGGACTGCGGCGCGCCTCTCAACGCCCCAACATCGGCCACACGCGCTCCACCCGCGACGCCACCCAGGCGGCAACCACGGCCTTGGCCAGGTCGCCGGGCAGGAACACCGCGACCGCCATCGCAGCCTTGGCCAAACCCATTTTCGTCACGGCGGCCAGCCAGGGCACGCCGCAGGCGTAGACCACCGCGATGCCGCCCACCACGCATGCCGCCAAATAGCCGGCGAACTTCCCCCAGCCGCCCGCGGCGCGGCCGGCCAGGCTGCGCGCCAGCCAGCCCGTCACGAAGGCGCCCGCCACCAGGCCGACGAGAAAGCCGCCGGTAGGCCCGAAAAAGGCGCCCAGCCCTCCCCGGCCTCCCGGCAGGACGGGCAACCCGACCGCCGCCAGCGCCAGGTACAGCAGGCAGGCCAGCGCGCCACGGACGGGTCCGAGCATTGCGCCTGCCAGCATGGCACCCAAGGTTTGCAGCGTGACCGGCACCGGTATGGCGGGCAGTGGAATCGGCGGGATCAGGCTCAGGACGACGATCAGCGCCGCGAACAGCGCAATCAGCACGGTATTACTGGATTTCACGGTTTTCCCCTTTGGGAGATGGAACTGGGCGCGCGGGCCTCAGTGGCTGCGCGCGTCTATCGCTTCGGATACTTCCTGCGCTCTTTTCAGCGTCAGCACGATCAAGGGCACGATCAGCGCGACCGGATTGGCGCCCAGGCCGCGCGCGGCCTGCGCTTCGCGGATTTCCTGGAAGTTGCGCCAGATCTCCGGCACGAAACGCAGGGCCAGCGCCAAGGCCAGCGCAACCTTGCCGGCATCGACAAGCCTCAGGCGTTCCAGTGGCATCAGCGCCTTTTCGCAGACGGCAATCAGATCCGAGGTGCGCGTGGCCAGCGTGACGGCCAGGGCCAGTCCCACCATCGCGCCTACGCGCAGCAGCACGGCCAGCGCCTCCAGGCCGCCCTGGAACCAGGCCGTGAACAAGCCGACGGCCAGCAGCACCCAGGCCAAGCCCTTGACCTGCCGCCAGACGGCAGCCCCGGCCACGCCCGTGGACCAGACCAGCGCGGCGGCCGCCAGGAAGGCAGGCGCCAGCCAGCGCGGGTCGCGCAGCAGGAACAGGCCCGCGCCCGCCGCCATCAGCGCCAGCAGCTTCAGCCAGGCGGGCAGGCGGTGCAGAAAGGTATCTCCCGCGACGTAAAGCGGCTCCATCATGCGCAGTGCTCCCGGTACCAACGCAGCGCGGCGGCCGGCTGGTCATCGGCCGCGACGTTACCGTCGCGCACCACCACCACGCGGTCGAAATCCTCCAGCAGCTCCAGGTCGTGGCTGACGACGATGGCATCATGGGGCAGGCCCGCAATGGCGTCGCGCACGCGATTGCGATTGCGCAGGTCCAGCTGGGTGGTGGGTTCATCGAACACGATCAGCGCCGGTTCCATCACCAGCACTGCCGCCAGCGCCACCAGTTGGCGTTCGCCGCCGGACAGCGTGTGGCTGGTCCGGTCCGCCAGGTGACCGACGCCCAGGCTGCCCAACTGCGCATCGATACGGGCTTCGCGCTGCTGGCGGTCCGGGGACAGATGCTTCAGGCCGAACGCCAGGTCCTCGCGGACGATGGGGAAGACAATCTGGTTTTCAGGGTTCTGGAACACGAACCCGACCTGGCGGCGCACGGCCTTCAAGTCGCGCCGGGTGTCCAGCCCGCCCACCCGCACATTGCCGGCCGAGGGCAGGACCAGCCCATTGATCAGGCGCGCCAGCGTGCTCTTGCCGGCGCCATTGGGGCCGACGATGCCAATGCGTCGTTCGGCCAGCGTCAGGCTCACCCCATTCAGCACTTGCGCCTGGGGCGTGGAAACAACCGCCTGGTCAAACTCGATTAACATGGGGCGGGATTATGCCCGAACCATTTCGGGCATCGGGACTCCAAGAGCTCATATGGACAAAGTACGAAAATCCGACGCCGAATGGCGGGCCCAGCTTTCCCCCGAAGAATACGTCGTCGCCCGTGAAAAGGGTACCGAACGGGCATTCACCGGGCGTTACTGGAATACGTTCTCTCACGGCATCTACCGCTGCGTGGGCTGTGGCACGGCGCTGTTCGCTTCCGACACCAAATTCGACGCTGGCTGCGGCTGGCCCAGCTACTTCCAGCCGCTGGACCCGGAACTGGTGCGCGAAGAGCGCGACACCACCCACGGCATGGTCCGCACCGAAGTGCTGTGCAACGTCTGCGACTCGCATCTGGGACACGTCTTCCCCGACGGCCCCGAGCCCACCGGACTGCGCTACTGCATCAATTCCCTGTCGATGACGTTTGAACCCATAGAAGACTGAATGAAGAAGTTCCTGTTCGACCTGTTTCCGCTGTTCCTTTTCTTCATTGCGTATCGGTACACGGACATTTTCATCGCCACGGGCGTCGCCATGGCGGCGGCCGTGCTGCAGATCGTCTGGCTGAAAGCGACGGGCCGCGCCACCGAGGCCATGCATTGGATCAATTTGACCGTCATCCTGGTGTTCGGCGGGGCCACGATCTGGCTGCACAGCGACGTCTTCATCAAGTGGAAGCCCACGGTGCTGTACTGGCTGTTCGGCGGCGCGCTGGTCTTTGCGCGCTTGCTGTTCGGCCGCAACCTGATCCGCCGCCTGATGGAAAAGCAGATCCAGCTGCCCGACGCCGCCTGGGAACGCCTGAACCTGGTCTGGGCCGGCTTCTTCCTGATCGCGGGTGCGCTCAACCTGTATGTGGCGTTTTCCGGCCACTTCACCGAATCGCAGTGGGTCAGCTTCAAGGCCTTCGGCCTGATGGGCCTGATGGTGGTCTTCGTGATCGGCCAGTCGATCTGGCTGGGCAAGCATATCCAGACGGAGGAACAGGCCCCCTCCTCCGACACCCCGCCCCCCCAGCCCTGATCCCTTCCGAAATCCATGGCCGGCGCGCCGCGCCGGAACCAACCCTCACTCCTCATGTCAGACACCACCGACCGCATTTCCCTGATCCGGGAGCGGCTAGCCGCCCTGGAACCTGTCAGTTTGGACATTCTGGACGACTCGCATTTGCATGCCGGCCACGAAGGCAGTAAAAACGGCGCCGGCCACTATCGCGTGATCATCGTAGCGCCTTGCTTCGCGGGGCTTTCGCCCGTTGCGCGGCATAGGCTGGTGTATCATCATTTGCAAGATTTGATCCCTTATCCGATTCATGCGCTTGCGCTAGATGCCCAGGCTCCCAAATAGAAAGTAAAAGGATATTCATGAAACGCATCGTCATGCTGGCTGCGGCCTGCGTCATCGCCGTGCCGGCTTTCGCTCAGAACGTGGCTACCGTCAACGGCAAGGCCATCTCGCAGAAGAGCCTGGATCAATTCGTCAAGCTGCTGGTCAGCCAGGGCGCCACCGATTCGCCGCAACTGCGCGAACAGGTCAAGCAGGAAATGATCAACCGCCAGATCTTCGTGCAAGCCGCCGAATCCAGCGGTATCGCCAAGCAGGCCGACGTCCAGACCGAAGTCGAACTGGCCCGCCAAGGCATCCTGGTCCGCGCCCTGATGGCCGACTACCTGGCCAAGCACCCCGTGTCGGACGCCAAGGTCACGGCCGAATACGAGAAGATCAAGAAGGAACAGGCCGGCAAGATGGAATACAAGGTCCGCCACATCCTCGTCGAAGACGAGAAGACGGCGAATGACCTGCTGGCCCAGATCAAGAGCAACAAGAGCAAGTTCAACGATCTGGCCAAGAAGAACTCCAAGGACCCCGGCAGCGCCGAAAAGGGCGGCGACCTGGGTTGGGCTCCCCCGACCAACTACGTCCAGCCGTTCGCGCAAGCCGTGACGCAGCTGAAGAAGGGCGAAATGGTCGACAAGCCGGTCCAGACCCAGTACGGCTGGCACATCATCGTGGTCGACGACACCCGTCCGGTGGAATTCCCGCCGCTCGACCAGGTGCGCCCGCAACTGGAAGAAATGCTGCGCCAGCAAACCCTGGCCGACTACCAGAAGGAACTGCGCGAAAAGGCCAAGATCCAGTAAGCCTTGCCGCACAGATGAAAAATGCCCGCGCAAGCGGGCATTTTTTCGCCCGGGTTTTCCTGCGCCGGAGTGGCACAGCCTCTGCTATGCCAGCGCCTGCCGCAGCTGGGCATCCCACAGACAGCCTTCCAGCAGCGGCGACAGATGGCCGTAGCGCCCAGCCACGCTGGTCTGGACAATATGGGCGGGATACGCGATCCGCGCCCCCGCGCCCGGGTCGTCGGGCGCAAAGAGCTCGTCGGATACGCAGCGCAGCCAACGCACGGGCGTAGCGGTTTCCAGCAGCGCGTCGCGCACGTCGTAGCGGCAGGCGGACGTCCTGAGCGCCGCCATGGACCACGGTGAAAAACGCGCCGCCCAGGCCTGCGCCTCGGCCCGCAAACGCTGCTCCGCGGCGGGTTCGCCCGCATCGGCCAGCCATTGCGCGTAGCCATAGCGACGCAGGGTTGCGCAGCGCAATTCGACCCATTCGTTCCAGGCATGCGCATCGCCCGCGTCGAGGGCGGCGGCGATGCGGCGCAGGCGCTGCGCGTCCGCCATGCTGCCGCCGCCGCGCGGCGCCGACGCCAGCGCCACCACCCGCCCGACGGGCAGCGGCGCGGCCACGGCCCACTGGAAGGCCTGATAGCCGCCGTAGGAATAACCCACCACCGCATCCAGGCGCTCGACGCCGATCGCGCGCAGCCATTCCCCCTGCAGGCGCACGCCATCGGCAATCGATATGTCAGGAAATGCGCTGGCGGCCGCCCCGATCGGCGCGCTGCTGCCGAAACAGGATCCCAACGCGTTCGGCGCCAGCACGCAGGTATCGCGCGTGTCCAGCGCCGCTCCCGACCCCAGCCAGGGACTGGCCCAGCCGGCATCGGGATGGACCTCTCCCTCGGCCGCAAGCAAGGCCTGGTGGCTGCCGGATATGCCATGCAGCAGCAACACCACGGCGCGCGCGCGCTCCGGCGGCGGACCGTAGCGGGCCCAGGCCAGCCGGACCGGCGCCAGCGTTCCCCCGCCGTCCAATGGCAAGGCTTCCAACTGCGTCACGCCACCGGCGCGACCTGAGGGCTGACGGGTGGACATCGGCAGCGCCTAAACGGGACGTTCGCCCATGACCGTGGTGCGGTAGATCGTGCGCCGCATGCTGGCCGGCAGTTCACGGGTGGTGGCCTTGTGCATCACGCAGCGGTTGTCCCACATGACCACGTCGCCCGGCTCCCATTGCAGCGCGTACTGGTACTGCTCCTGCGTGCAATGCGCGAACAGGCGGTCCAGCAATTCCTGGCTGTCCGCCTCGCCCCAGCCCGACACCTCGGCGGTCATGCCGGGATGGACGTAGAGCGCCTTGCGGCCCGTCTCGGGATGCGTGCGCACGATGGGATGTTCGACGTCAGGCGTGCCGGCCAGTTGGCTGGCGTCCATCTTCACCTGGGTACCTTCGTCGGCCCTGGTGTTCTTGCGCCGGTAGCGGTGCACCGCCCGCAGGCCCGCCAATTGGCTTTGCACGGCGCCGTCCAGTTCCTCGTAGGCCTGGTACATGTTGACGAACAGGGTGTTGCCGCCTTCCGGTGGAATCTGTTGCGCATTCAGAATGGTGGCCTTGGCCGGGCATTCGCGGAAGGCGAAATCCGAATGCCAGTACGAACCGCCGTCGGCGATGCCCGCCGGCACGCCGTTCTTGACCTCGTTGGAAAGCACGAATATCTCGGGATACTCGGGATGGTTGTACTGGGCCAGCACGTGGATATCCAGCTCGCCCAGGCGGCGGCTGAAGCGCAACTGGCCCTCGGGCGAGAGGCGCTGGTTCTTGAAGACCAGCAACTGGTGGCGCAGGAACAGCGCATTCACATCCGCGAAGGCGGCGTCGTCCAGGGTTTCCAGATCCACGCCATGGACGGCCGCACCGATCAGCGGGCTCAGGGGTATCGCTTTCATCATCAGGCTCCGGCAGAGGTTCAGGGAAGGCGGTGCACGCGGGCCTCGGTGCGCACCAGCGGCTCGGCGCCGTGCTCTCCGATCAGCACCGGATACTCCAGCCGCATGCCGCCCACGCCCGGGCGGTACAGGTGCGTGCCCAACGCCACCACCATGCCAGGCGTCACGACGTCGCGGCTGCGCAGGTTGATGAAGGGCCGGGTACGCGCGCAGGTGCCCAGGCCGTGGCCGAACAGGGGCAGGCCGAACTCGCTCAGTCCGTGCTTTTCGAACACGGCAATGCCGCGGCTGGCGCACTCCGCTATCGGCCGGCCCGGCGTCAACGATGCCAGCATGGTCTGCACGGTCTCTTCCCAGCAATCGATCAGCTTGCTCTGGACCGGGTCGGGCTTGCCCAGGAACACGGGCAATGCCGTATCCGCCATGTAGAGGTCCAGCAAGGGATGCAGGTCCAGGATCACGAATTCGTTCGGCTGGATGACGCGGTCGGTCGCCTGCTGAGTCACGCCGCGCAGGAATCCCGTGCGCTCGCCGGCCCCGACTTCGGTACCGCCCGTCACCGCCCAGGACCAGGTGCTGCCCCGTTGCCGGATCGCACGCTCGATTTCGCCGGCGATCTCGTTCTCGGTCGCTCCGACCCGCACCGCATTCATGCCCTGCTCGAAACCGTAGTCCGAGACTTCCGCCGCATGGCGCAGGCGCTCGATCTCGGCAGCGTCCTTGATCAGCATGACGTCGTCGATCACGTCCACGCCGTTCGCGAAACGGATGTCGGGCAGATGGCTGGTGAGGTCGAAGTACTCGGCCGCAGTCAGCATGCCCGGCGCCACCTGCGCCGCCCCGGGGTGCGACAGGTCCAGCGCCACCTTGCCACGCGTCAGTCCGTGATGCTCCAGGCGCTGGCGTATCAGTTGCGGAAAGTCGGAAAACTCGAACTCGTACATTTCCATCTCATGGCCTTCCACCCGCACTCGCGAGGCGTCCATGGCCCAGTAGATGAATTCGCAGTGGCCGTCAGCCGTGACCAGCACGGCGCCGCGCCAGGGCATGAATGCGCCGCTCAGGTAGTGCAGCGCGCCCTGGCGGGTGCCCAGGTAGGCATCGAAGCCGAGTTCGCGCGCGTGTTGGGCGACGCGCTTGCGGCGCGCCTGAAAATCGATGGACTGCATGTGTCACTCCTCCTTGGGGATTCAGGAAACGGATGCGCCGGAAGCCTTGACGACAGGCGCCCATTTCTCGGTTTCATCGGCTGTGAAGCGCGCAAAGTCGTCGGGCTTGCTGGCCACCGGATCCGCGGCCTGCGAAACAAGTTGTTCGCGCACGCGGGGATCGGCCAGCGCCTTGGCAATTTCCTGCTGCAGGCGTTCGACGATGGGACGCGGCGTGCCGGCGGGCGCGAATACGCCGATCCAGGACGTCATGACATAGCCCGGCAGGGTTTCGGCCACGGTGGGGATGTCGGGTGCGGCTGGGGAACGTTCCGGCCCGGTCACGGCGATTGCGCGCAGCTTGCCGGACTTGATCAGGGGCTGGGCGATGACCAGGCTGTCGAAGGCCAGGTCGGCCTGTCCGCCGATCACGTCCGTGAGCGCGGGCAGGCTGCCCTTGTACGGGATGTGCTGCATCTGCACGCCGGCCATCTCGTTGAACAGTTCGCCCGACATGTGCATGGACGTGCCGCTGCCGCCCGAGGCGCGGTTGAGCTTGCCGGGGTTGGCCTTGGCATAGGCGATGAGGTCTGCCACCGAGTGGATCGGGAGCTTCGGGTTGACCACCACCACCAGCGGATACGACACGACCTGCGTCACCGCCGTGAAGTCCTTCAACGGCTGGAACGGCATGGACTTGTACAGGGTCTGGTTGATGGCGTTGGTGCCTATCGTGCCCATCAGGATCGTGTAGCCGTCCGGCGCCGCCTTGGCCACGGCGTCCGCCCCGATATTGCCGCCCGCCCCGGGCTTGGCCTCGACGATGACCGATACGCCCATGCTCTGCGTCATGCGTTCGGCCAGCAACCGGGTGACGATTTCAGTAGGTCCGCCGGCCGCGGCGGGCACGACGAAGCGGATGGGTTTGCTGGGATAGGCCTCGGCCGCGCCGGCGGCGGAACTGGCCGCCGCCCCCGCCGCCAGGGCGCATGCGCCCAAGGCGCGCAATAGTCTCCTGCACATGGCATGTCTCCGTTGTTGCGGGACGTACCGGGCGGGTGCCCTGGCCGACCCATCTAATTAACGAACAATTGTTCGCTAATTGGCATTTTATGAAGATTGCCACGGATGTCAAACTACAATCGAGCCTCCAACGACAAGACTGCCGATACATGGACACGACATTGCCGGAACCGAAAGAAAGGAAAGAGGAGTTTCTCGACAGCCTGGCCAACGGCCTGCAATTGCTGCAGATCTACGCCACGGGCGTGGCCAGCGTGACCGTGCAGGAGGCCGCGGAACAACTGGACGTGACGCGCGCGGCGTCGCGGCGCATTCTGCTGACGCTGGAAAAACTGGGCTATGTGCGGCAGGACGGCAGGAATTTCTCGCCCACGCCCAAGGTCATGGACCTGGGTTATGCGTATTTCGCTTCGCTAAGCCTGCCCAAACTGACTCGCGCGACCATGCGCGAAGTCGCGCAGACCGTAGGGGAAACCTGCTCGCTGGGCGTGCTGGACCGGCAACATGTCGTGTTCCTGGCGCGCGAAGAAGGCCCAAAGCTGCTCAAGCTGGACCTGTCGGTGGGCAGCCGCCTGCCCGCCTACGCCCATTCCCTGGGCCGCACGCTGCTATCGACGCTGGACGACGAGGCGCTCGACGCATATCTGGAAAGCGCGGACCTGAAGCGCCTGACGCCCTACACGACCGTGTCGCGCAGCGCCCTGCGCAAGCTGATCCGGCAGGTGCGCCAGGACGGCTACTGCATTTCGGTCAGCGAATTGGTGGATGGTTTCGCGGGCGTGGCCGTGCCGCTGTACAACCACGAAGGCCGCGCGGTGGCGGGCCTGAGCGTCAGCATGGTGCTGGGCTCCCGCCAGCCCGACGAATTGAAGCAACAGCATCTGCCGGCCTTACAGCGCGCCGCCGCCGCCATCCGCGACATGATGCCGCGCAGCACCATCTGATTCTGTGCCTGGGCGGGCGGCCTCAGCCGCCCTGTTCGCCCAGCAAGGCTTTCAGGCCGTCCTCGTCCAGCACCGCCACGCCCAGTTCCTGGGCCTTGGCGAGCTTGCTGCCGGAGTCCTCGCCGGCCACCAGATAGGCCGTCTTCTTGGACACCGAACCGCTGACCTTGCCGCCCGCCGCCTGGATGCGCATCGAGGCTTCTTCGCGCGTCCAATTGGGCAGCGTGCCTGTCAGCACGAAGGTCTTGCCGGCCAGCGTCGTAGCCTGCGGCGCAGCCTCGGCCACGGGATTCACGCCCTGCGACTTCAACTGCTCGATCACGTCGCGATTGTGCTGCTCGGCGAAGAAACGGCGGATCGATGCCGCCACCACCGGCCCCACATCGGGCACGGAGGACAAGGCGTCTTCATCGGCGTCCATGATGGCGTCGATGCTGCCGAAATGGCGCGCCACGTCGCGCGCCGTGGTCTCGCCCACATGGCGGATGCCCAGCGCGTACAGCAGGCGGTTCAAGCCGGGGGCGCGCGCCTTGTCGATGGCGGCCACCAGGTTGTCGGCGGACTTCTGGCCCATGCGGTCCAGGCCCACCAATTCGAGCGGACGCAGGCTGTACAGGTCGGCCAGGGTCTTGACCCGGCCGCTGTCGACCAGTTGATCCACCAGTTTTTCGCCCAGGCCTTCGATGTCCAGCGCCTTGCGGCTGGCGGCGTGCCACAGCGTCTGCTTGCGCTGTGCGCCGCAGAACAGGCCGCCGGTGCAGCGCGCGATGGTCTCGTCTTCCAGGCGTTCGATGGCCGAGCCGCAGACCGGACAGGCCGTGGGCATGACGAATTCACGGGCGTCATCCGGGCGCTTATCCAGCACCGGGCCCAGCACTTCGGGGATCACGTCGCCCGCGCGGCGCACGATGACGGTGTCGCCGATGCGCACGTCCTTGCGGCGGATCTCGTCTTCGTTGTGCAGCGTGGCGTTGGTGACGGTGACGCCGCCCACGAACACGGGCTTCAGGCGCGCGACCGGCGTGATGGCGCCGGTGCGGCCCACCTGCACTTCGATATCGACCAAGGTGGTGGTGGCTTCCTCGGCGGCGAACTTGTGCGCCAGCGCAAAGCGCGGCGCGCGCGCGACGAAACCCAGCACCTTCTGCGCCGGCAGCGAATCCACCTTGTAGACCACGCCATCGATGTCGTAGGGCAGCTCAGGCCGCAGTTTGCCAACCTTGGCGTAGAAGGCCATCAGGCCCTCGGCGCCGCTGGCGCGGTGATTGTGCTTGACGTTGACCGGCAGGCCCAGCGAGGCCAGCCAGTCCAGCATGGCGCCATGGGATTTCTCGGGTAATTGCGAGGCTTCGGCCGCCCCCGCCGAGGCTTCGGCGAACAGCCCTCCCTGGGAGCCCGCCAAGCCCTGGACCTCGCCCCAGCCATAGGCAAAGAAGCGCAGCGGCCGCTTGGCGGTGATGCGCGGATCCAGCTGACGCAGGCTGCCCGCGGCGGCGTTGCGCGGATTGACGAAGACTTTTTCGTCGCGCTTGGCCTGGGCCTGGTTCAGTTTTTCGAAGTCGGCGCGGTTCATCAGGACTTCGCCGCGGACTTCCAGCACCTTGGGGTACGCCCCTTTGAGCTGCAGCGGAATCGCCTTGATCGTGCGGATATTGGAGGTGACGTCTTCGCCTGTCTGGCCGTCGCCGCGGGTCGCGGCCTGCACCAGGCGGCCGTCCTCGTAGCGCAGGCTGATCGCCAGCCCGTCCAGCTTGAGCTCGCAGAAGTAATCGGCTTGCTGCGCCGGCCCCAGCAGGCCCGCGCCGCGCAGCGTGTCGGTGACGCGGCGGTCGAAGGCGGTCACGTCTTCTTCGTCGAAGGCGTTGCCCAGCGACAGCATCGGCACGACATGGCGCACGCTGCCAAAGGCCGAAACAGGCGCCGCGCCCACGCGTTGCGTCGGCGACTCAGGCGTCACCAGCTCCGGATGCTCGGCCTCCAGCGCCTGCAGTTCGCGCATCAGCCGGTCGTACTCGGCGTCCGAGATCGACGGATCGTCGTAGACGTAGTAGCGGACGTTGTGCTGTTCGATTTCGGCGCGCAAGCGCGCCGCGGCCTGCGCCGCGTTTTCACCGCCAGTCGCGCCGCTCATTTATGCAAACACCCTTAGAGCGCGCTCGCTGCCAGCGGGCAGGCCCGCTTGTTCGAGCTGGCCGAACAGCACCTGCAGACGCTCGTCGATGACCGTTTCCGAACCATCGGCCAGCGGCTTGCCCTGATCGTCCACCAGGTCCGCGCGCAGGCGAGCGGCCAGGTCGCGGCCCACGTCGACCATGCGGCCGAAAGCGCGCTCGTCCGCCGGGCTGCAAGGCACGTCCAGTAGCAGGTACAGACGTTCGATGCCGCCCATGCCGGCATCGAATGCCGCACCGTCGCCGCGCGCCAGCGTGAAACGGGCTACGCCGTTTTCCGCCAGCCAGGCCAGGCGGCTGCCGTCGGCAACGAAGCCCATGTCGCGCGCCACGGACAGGACCTCGGCGGCGGGCTGGGCGGCGCCCAGCAGCAGGGTCAGGCCGACCTGGGTGTCCAGGGCGGCGCAGGTGTCGTCCAATCGGGCGCCCTGCTCCAGTACGGCCTGCTGGTCCGGACCTTCGATGGTGGCGTCGAAACGCTCGGCCATGTCCTGGGCGCGAGCCCAGGCCTGCGACCATTCGATGGCGGTCAGCGGGCCGCTGCGATTGGCCAGCAGCACGGCCAGCTGCATGGAGGCGTAGGATTCGCCGGCGTGGACGCGCGCGCGGTGGCGGCGCTGATCGGTTTCGGCGAACACGCGCATGGGCTTGCGGCCCACGTGGCGCAGGCTTTGCATGTAGGGCAGCAAATCGGCGCCGCGCACGGCGTCGGCGAAGTTGATCTCGATGACCACCTCGCAAGCGGGATCGGGTTCTTCGGTATCGTCGGCATCGCTGCCGGCATCGACCGGGGCCGGCTGACCGGGCTGGGCACGGGCGCTCTCGCCGCCCATGCCAGGCTCACGGCGCGCCGCCGCTGCGCCCGCGGTTGCAGACGCGCCGGCTGCCGCGCCCGCCCCCAACAGCGGATCCTGCTCGGTGGAGGGGAAATGGGTCTGCATCTTGCGCCGGACGCGCCGGTCCTGCCACCAGTTGAATCCCAGCACCAGCAGTATCAGCAATACGCCCAGGGCTATCAGCCCGATCTGCAAATCACTCATGTATCAATCCCGCGCCGAAACCCCGACGCCCTTCTGAATATTGGGTTTATGCCGCTTCGGAGGCCATCATCTGGACGGCCGAGTCTATGTCTACCGCAACGATACGCGAAACCCCTTGCTCTTGCATGGTTACACCGATCAGTTGCTTGGCCATCTGCATCGCGATCTTGTTGTGCGAGATGAACAGGAACTGGGTCTGCTCACTCATGTTGGCGACCAGGTTCGCATAGCGTTCGGTGTTGGCGTCGTCCAGCGGCGCGTCCACCTCGTCCAGCAGGCAGAACGGCGCGGGGTTGAGCTTGAACAGCGCGAACACCAGGGCGGTCGCGGTCAGGGCCTTTTCGCCGCCGGACAGCAGGTGGATGGTGCTGTTGCGCTTGCCTGGAGGCTGAGCCATGACCTGCACGCCGGCATCGAGGATTTCCTCGCCCGTCATGGTCAGCTTGGCCTCGCCGCCGCCGAACAACTTGGGGAACAGCTCGCCGAAGTGGCCGTTGACGACGTTGAAGGTCTCTTGCAGCAGCTCGCGGGTTTCGCGGTCGATCTTGCGGATGGCGTCCTCGAGGGTCTCGATGGCGGTCATCAGGTCCTGATGCTGCGAATCGAGGAAGCCCTTGCGCTCGCGCGAGGTATTCAATTCGTCCAGCGCCGCCAGGTTGACCGAGCCCAGGGCTTCGATCTGGCGTGAAATGCGGCTGACTTCGGACTGCAGCCAGCTGGCGCGGCGCCATTCGTCGGGCTGATTGGCCAGATCCTGGGCGAGCGCCTCGCGGTCGACCTCGCGCGCGTTCAGCTGTTCGGTGAACTGCTCTTCAGCCAGGCGCGCGGCCTGTTCCTGCAACTGCAGTTCCATGATGCGAGCGCGCCGCGGCTCCAGCGTCTGTTCCTGCTGCAGGCGGTCTTCGTCCGCGCCGCGCAGCAGGGCCGCCAGATTTTCCAGTTCCTGGCGGGCGCGCGACAGCGCTTCCTCGCGCTCGGCGCGCGCTTCCAGGGCGTCCTGCAAGCCAGCCTGGGACGCCGAAGCGTCCAGCTCAGCCAGGTCCACGAGCAGCTGTTCCAGCTCGACGCTGCCGCGCTGGCTTTGGTCGGCCGCCAATTGCTGGTTGCGCTGCAGATCGGTGATACGCACCTGGATGCCGCGCTCGGCGAATTCGGCTTCCTGGGCGGCGCGTTCCAGTTCGCGCAGGCCGGCGCGGGCTGCTTCGGCCTGCGCCGCCAGGGTTTCACCGTCGATCTCGGCGTCGGCGAAACGGGATTGGTGTTCGGCCAGCTCTTCGTCCAGCGCCTCGAAGCGGGCTTCCGCCTCTTCGCGGGTGGCGCGCAGGTCTTCTTCCTGGACCTTGATCTCTTCCAGGTCCTGGCGCAGACGCGAGGCGCGCTCGCCGGACTGTTCGGCCTGCTGCTGCAGGCGCGAGTGCTCCAGCTGGATGTCGTGCACCCGGCGCGTGACCTCGGCCACGCGCTGGCGCGCCGGGGCGATGGCCTGGGACACTTGCTGCCAGGCGGCTTCGGCGCGGGCGACCGCGGCGCGCGCCTGGTCGGCGATCAGTTGCTGGGCCTTGATCTCGCGTTGCAGGTTCTCGATTTCCTGCTGGCGCGCCAACAGGCCGGCCTGCTCGGAATCCGGCGCGTAGAAACGCACGCTGTGGGCGTCGACCAGATGGCCGGCCTTGACCACGCAGGCGCCGCCCGCGGGCAGGCTGGTGCGCATGGCCAGCGCCTGGGTCACGTCGGTAGCCGTGTAGATGCCGCCCAGCCACTCATTCAGTAGCGTGCGCAGGTCGGGATCGGTGATGCGCAGCAGGCTGGCCAGCGACGTCAGGCCGGCGGGCGCGGCGGGCGTCGGCGCCGCGGCGGGCAACTGGTAGAAAGCCAGCCGGGCCGGCGGCGCATCTTCGGCGAAGGCGCGGGCCCAATCCAGGTTGCGTACTTCCATGGAAGCCATGCGCTCGCGCAGGGCGGCTTCCAGGGCGGTTTCCCAGCCGGGTTCGATGTGCAGCTTCTGCCACAGGCGCGACAACCCGGCCAGTTCATGCTTGGCCAGCCAGGGTTCCAGCGCCCCCTGCTTCTGCACGTCTTCCTGCAGCTTCACGAGGGCCGACAGGCGGGCTTCCAGGCGCGCCAGGTTCTGCACGTCGGTCTGGGCGGCGGCCTGGGCGCGGCTGCGCTCGGCGTCCGCTTCGGGCACGCGGCCTTCCAGGGTGGCCAGCTCTTCCTGGGCTTCCTCGAGCTGGTCTTCGCCGGCGGCTCGGTCGCCAGCCAGTTGCTCCAGGCGCACCGGATCGGGACTATGCAGTTCGCGCAGTTCCTGTTGCAGGCGCTCGCGGCGCTGGTCCAGGGCCTGCATCTGGCGGTCCGCGTCGCGCTGCGACTGGGCCACCAGGGCAAGATTCTGCTCGACGCGGGCCAGCGCGGCGCGCATCTCGTCGCGCCCCGAGGCGGCTTCGCGCACGCGCTGCTCCACGGCCGGCAGCGCGGCCTGGGCGTCCTCGGCCTTGGCGCGCGCCTCTTCGGTGCGGGCGGCGCCGGCGGCCAGGTCTTCCTCGGCCTGGGCGATCTGTTCGGTGCAATGCTCGCGCTGGGCGGTCCACTCGCCGATCTGCTGCTGCAGCTGATCGCGACGCGCCTGCAGGCGGTTGCGGGAATCCACCACGTGACGGATTTCGGCTTCCAGGCGGCTGACCTGCGCATTGGCTTCGTACAGCCCGCCCTGGGCGGTGTGCACGGCGTCGCTGGCGGCGTAGTGGGCCTGGCGGCGGGATTCCAGCGCAGCTTCGCCCGCCCGCAGGCCGGCGATGGCGGCTTCCAGTTCATTCTGGGCCTGGGCCATCTCCTGGGCTTTCTTGGCGCGCTCTTCGCGCGCGCCCGTTTCCTTCAGGAACCACAGCGCATGCTGCTTCTTTTCGCCGTCGGCCTGGAGTTCGCGGTAGCGCGTGGCCACTTCGGCCTGCGCTTCCAGCTTTTCCAGCTGATTGTTGAGTTCGCGCAGGATGTCTTCGACGCGGGTCAGGTTTTCGCGCGTGTCGGACAGGCGATTCTCGGTCTCGCGACGCCGTTCCTTGTAGCGCGACACCCCTGCCGCCTCTTCCAGGAACACCCGCAGTTCTTCGGGGCGCGCCTCGATCAGGCGGTTGATCATGCCCTGGCCAATGATGGCGTAGCCACGAGCACCCAGGCCGGTGCCCAGGAAGATGTCGTGGATGTCGCGGCGGCGGACCTGCTGGTTGTTGACGAAGTAGCTGCTGGTGCCATCGCGGGTCAGCACCCGGCGCACGGCGATTTCCGCGTAGGTGCTCCACTGGCCGGCGGCGCGCCCCTCGCTGTTGTCGAACACCATTTCCACCGAGGCCCGCGCCGCGGGCTTGCGGTTGCCGGAGCCGTTGAAAATGACGTCCTGCATGGACTCGCCGCGCAGTTCCGAGGCCTTGGCCTCGCCCAGCACCCAGCGCACGGCGTCAATGATGTTCGATTTTCCGCAGCCATTGGGACCCACCACGCCCACCAGTTGGCTGGGCACGGGAATCACGGTGGGATCGACGAAGGACTTGAAGCCGGCGAGTTTTAGCTGAGTAAGACGCACAGTACGATGACGACGGGGTGGGTTGAACGAAAGGCGTTAACGGACCTGCCGCACAGATTGCAAACCGGCCCCTGGAGGGCCGGCGCACATATGGGTCGTATGATACCGCAGGCAGTCTGTCCCCAAACGTCAGCAAGGGTCAAGGCGTGTTGTCCCTGAGGCTTGCCGGCGGTCAATCCGCGGGCAAACGCTCAATGGCCGCCGTCTGGGGTCCGGCTATACTCCCTGACACTTTTTTGCACGACACATAAATTTTCACGCGGACTGGCCGGGGCCAGGCCTGAGAACGGGGACATTCTTGAAACGTGGTTTCTATCTGGTCATGGCCGCGCAGGCCTTCTCGTCATTGGCGGACAACGCGCTGTTCATCGCAGCCATCGCCTTGATACAGGAACTGCATGGGCCGGACTGGATGGCGCCCATGATGAAGTGGTCGTTTGCGCTGGCTTATGTCGTGCTGGCCGCCTTTGTCGGGGCACTGGCGGACTCCTTCCCCAAGGGCCGCGTGATGTTCTCCACCAATGCCCTGAAAGTGACCGGCTGCATGCTGATGTTCTCGTATGCCAGCATCGGCGTCGCCCCCGAATACCAGACCTACCTGGTCTGCGCGGCCTACGGCATCGTCGGCATCGGCGCCGCGGCCTACTCTCCCGCCAAGTACGGCATCGTCACGGAAATGCTGCCCCCGGCCATGCTGGTCAAGGGCAACAGCTGGATCGAGGGCCTGACGGTCTTCTCCATCATCCTGGGCACGGTGCTGGGCGGCCTGCTGATCTCGTCCTCGGTTTCCACCGCCCTGCTCAGCCATTCCTTCATCGGCAAGCTGGTCCACACCCCGGCCGAAGCCGCGATCCTGGTCATCGCCTTCGTGTACCTGCTGGCGGCGCTGTGCAACCTGCTGATTCCGCACACCCACGTGCGCTACCCGCCGCAACAAAAGAACCCGGTACGGCTCATCCGCACCTTCTGGGGCTATGTCTGTGTGCTCTGGAAAGACAAGCTGGGCCAGATCTCGCTGGCCGTCACCACCCTGTTCTGGGGCGCGGGCGCCACGCTGCAGTTGATCGTCATCGAATGGGGCCGCAGCCATCTCGGATACCAGCTGGACAAGGCCTCGATGCTGATGGGCGTGGCCGCGCTGGGCACCGTCGTCGGCTCCATCCTGGCCGGCCGCATTCCGCTGCGCCGCGCGCTGGCCGTGTTGCCGGTCGGCGCCGCCATGGGCCTGGTCGTGCTGCTGATGCCGCTGGTCTACTCGCCCTGGAGCGTCTACCTGCTGCTGCTGATCACGGGCGGCCTGGCCGGTTTCTTCGTCGTGCCGATGAACGCGCTGCTGCAGCACCGCGGCCACGTGCTGCTGTCGGCCGGCCACTCCATCGCCGTGCAGAACTTCAACGAACAGCTCAACATCCTGCTAATGGTCGCCATGTACACGCTGCTGCTGTGGCTGCAGCTGCCCATCAACATCATCATCGTGATCTTCGGCACCGTGGTCGCCGTGCTGATGGTGGTCTTCATGCGCTGGAGCAAGCGCAACCTGCAGGCCAACCCGGAACTGCACGACCAGATCGGCCAGGAAGGCCATGGGCGCGCGCTGGACTCCACGCACTAGGCGCGCGATTCCGCTGCCATGGAAAAACCGGGCTGACGCCCGGTTTTTGTTTGCCCAAAGATAGCGGAGCCAGGCTCAGGCCAATTGCGCCACGGCCAGGCGCAGGTCCTGCCAGGCGCGCGCCTTCTCGCTGGGACTGCGCAACAGATAGGCGGGGTGGTAGCTGACGATTACCGGAATCTCCCGCCCTTCGTCCGTCTTCAACTGGTGAACGCGCCCGCGCAGGCTGCCGATCGTGGCGTCCGTGCCCAGCAGCGTCTGGGCCGCGAAACGGCCCAGCACCAGGATCCGCTCCGGCTTGAGCAGCGCAATCTGGCGCATCAGGTACGGACTGCAGGCCGCGATTTCCTCAGGCTTGGGATTGCGGTTGCCGGGCGGCCGGCACTTGATGACGTTGGTGATGAACACATCGCGCTCGCGGCTCATGGACACCGACGACAGCATGGCGTCCAGCAACTGGCCCGAGCGGCCCACGAA
Organism: Achromobacter sp. ACM04; assembly: GCF_014851465.1. NCBI lineage: Bacteria > Pseudomonadati > Pseudomonadota > Betaproteobacteria > Burkholderiales > Alcaligenaceae > Achromobacter > Achromobacter sp. ACM04. The sequence continues at coordinate 604,715 of NZ_JACUZS010000003.1, read as the reverse complement.
GGGCTGCCCCTGCCGGTCCTCTTGCTCGCCAGGCGCCTCGCCCACCACCAGCCAGCGCGTAGGTTGGCCGCCGTGGCCGAACACCGCGTTGCGGCGGCCCTTGCACAAGCCGCAGGCGGAACAGGCCACGACCTGGTCGTGCATTTCTTCCAGTGTGGAATTCCGGATCGCTTCTGCCACAGGCACGGGCGGCGGAGGCGCCGCCTCGGCCTCGGCCTTGGGAGCCGGCGGCGGCGGCGGGCCTTTGCGGTTCAGGATCGACGTCGGTATGCCGGGACGGCCGGGAGCGGGTTCCGCAGGAGCCGCCGCGGCGGCGGGTGATGCCTCGCGCGCCGGGACCGCCGGGACCGCCGCGACCGGAGCGACAGGCTGCGGCGCAAGCGGCGCCTCGGCGACGGGATCCTGGGCCGCAGCCGGCAAAACCGGCTTGGAAACAAGGGCTTGCGCCTCGGCCGCCGGTTTGCCGGGCGCAGGGGCTGGACGCAGCCACAGCCGCTCCATGCCGATCTCGCGCAGCCAGATGCGCTGCAGCGGATTGACCCGGGGCGCGGCCGGCGGCGGCGCTATGTTGGGCTGGCTCATGCCGCCGCTCCATCCGCCGCAAAGCGCTTCTGCATGACCAGGGCATCTTCCCTGCCGCCTTTCTCGGCCGGGTAATAGCCCCGGCGCACGCCGATCTGCAGATACCCGTGCCGTTTGTAGAAGCTGACGGCCGACTCGTTGGACGGGCGCACTTCCAGCAGCACGCCCTCCATGCCGCGCTCACGCGCCTGCTGCTCGCACCAGTCCAGCAGCACGCCGCCCAGGCCCTGGCGGTGCAGCGGCTTGGCGACCGCGATCACCAGCAGGTGCGCCACGTCGGGCGCGAACATGAGCACGCAGAACCCCGCCAGCTTGCCCTCGCGCCTCAGCGCCCAGGCGCCGTAGCCTGCCGCCAGGGCGTCCGCGAAATTGCCACGGGTCCAGGGGAAGGCCTGCACGTGCGCTTCCAACGCCACGACCTCGTCCAGGTCGGCGTCGGTCATCGGTTGAGGCACCGCGGGAACCAGCGAAGGCTGGGCTTTCGGATTGCCGCCCTCGCCCCGCATGCGCTCGGCAGTGGTGAACGCCACCTTGTCGCGCACGTACAGCGGCGCGGCCAACTCGGGCGCCACGGCTTCGCCCCGCAGCCAGCCCTGCCGGCCCAAACGGGCAACGCTGGCCGCTTCCGGACGCCTGGCGTCGGCGCGGCGCCAGGCGCCGGGATATTCCATTTCGGACGCGTAGGCGTCCCAGGCATCGCCGGCCAATACCGGTTCCAGCGGCCGGCCCGCGCGCGCCGACCATGCCGGCAGGTGATGGGCGGTCCATGGCACCACTTCAGCCGCCGCGATCAGCAACGGCGCCTGCAGGACTTCCCAAGAGATTTCGCCATCTGAAACGTCCGTCTGGCGGTAGACGGCCAGATAGACCTCATTCATGCGGGCGTCCAGCGCCACCACGATCGCGTCCGCCGGCGTGGCCTCCACCTGTGCGGCGACCGCCTGATGAGAGACAATGGGAAGTACGGGGATGCCCAGGCCGAGGCCCATGCCTTGCGCCACTCCGCAGGCCACCCGCAGGCCGGTAAATCCGCCCGGCCCCTGGCCGAAAGCCACTGCGTGCAAGGCGGCTGGCGCCAGTCCGGACGCCGCCAGCAGTTCGTTGGCCATGGGCAAGAGCCGTTCCGCGTGCTCCTGGGAACCCTCGTGTTCCCTGACGCTGACCTCCAGGCGGCCATCGGCCGCCCGCAACAGGGCCACGCCGCAACGGGACGAAGAAGTTTCCAAAGCCAGCAGGTTTAGTTCCATAGATGCAGATTGTACGAAATACCGCGACTCCGCCCCCGGTTATCAGGGGGATGCGAGGGGGATTTCAACCATGGTTCGCAATGTGTAATATCTTGTGAACGCCCACTAGCCGCTGGTTCTTGCCACTGTTACATTTCCGGCCATGAATACGCAAAACACCACCCCCACCCGAAAAATCCTCGTCGTCGACGATGATCCGCGCTTGCGCGATTTGCTGCGTCGGTACTTATCCGAGCAGGGATTCAACGTTTTCGTTGCCGAAGACGCCAAAGAGATGGGCAAACTCTGGCAACGCGAGCATTTCGACCTGCTCGTGCTGGATCTGATGCTGCCTGGAGAAGATGGCCTGTCCATCTGTCGCCGGCTGCGCGGTGGTCACGACAATACCCCCATCATCATGCTGACGGCCAAGGCGGAAGAAATCGACCGCATCGTCGGCCTGGAAATGGGCGCGGACGACTACCTGTCCAAGCCGTTCAACCCCCGGGAACTGCTGGCGCGTATCAACGCGATCCTGCGCCGCCGCGGCACCGAGGAACATCCCGGCGCCCCCAGCCAGGAAAACGAGTCCATCGCCTTCGGCCCCTACACGCTGAACCTGTCCACCCGCACGCTCACGCGCAACGGCGAACAGGTGCCCATCACCACCGGCGAATTCTCGGTGCTGAAGGTGTTCGCGCGCCACCCCAAGATCCCGCTGTCGCGCGACAAGCTCATGGAACTGGCGCGCGGCCGCGAATACGAAGCCTTCGATCGTAGCCTGGACGTGCAGATCTCGCGCCTGCGCAAGCTGATCGAACCGAATCCGTCCAAGCCCGTATTCATCCAGACCGTCTGGGGTCTCGGATACGTGTTTGTGCCGGACGGTGGTAGCTGACCGACTCGCCCGCCCCGGGCAGGAGCGCAGCCTCGTGCCCCGCTTGCGCAGAACCTTCAGGAACCTGACATCACGTTTGCGGCTCGGCTTGTTCGGCCGCACGTTCCTGTTGCTCGCCGCGCTGATGCTCGTCAGCCTGGGCGCGTGGCTACAAGTATTCTTCAGCATGGAGCTGGGACCGCGCGCCAATCAAATGGCGCAGCGGGTGATCACGGCCGTCAATATCACGCGCACCGCGCTGATCTACTCGCATAACGACGAGCGCAGCAAGCTGCTGCTGGATCTGGCCACCAACGAAGGCATCCAGGTCTATCCGCGCGAAGTCACCGACTTCGCCGAAGCCCTCCCCGACGACGATTACTGGCAACGCGTTGCCCAGCACATCCGCACGCGCTTCGGCCCGGAAACGCAGATTGCCTGGGGCGTCAACCAGGTACCCGGCTTCTGGGTCAGCTTCCAGATAGAAAAAGACCTGTATTGGCTGGTGTTCGAGCGCGAGCAGATCGGCCTGACGGGCGGGATCGAATGGCTGGGCTGGGGCGCCACGGCGCTATTGCTGTCGCTGGTGGGCGCCGCAGTCAGCGTGGGCTTCGTCAACCGGCCGCTGTCGCGGCTGGCCCGGGCCGCCCAGGTGCTGTCGCGGGGCGAAACTCCCGCCGCCCTGCCCGAGCAGGGACCACTGGAAATCCGCGACCTGAACGCCTCGTTCAACCGCATGGCCAAGGACCTCAGACAGGCGGAGGCCGACCGCGAGCTGATGCTGGCGGGTATCTCGCACGACCTGCGCACGCCGCTTGCGCGCATGCGGCTGGAGATCGAGTTGAGCGGCGTATCCGAGGACGCCCGCCAGGCCATCGACGAAGACCTGGGCCAGATCGACCACAGTATCGGCCAGTTGATGGAGTACGCGCGTCCCGCCGGCACGTTGCCGCAGCTGGCCACGGACATCTCCGCGGTGCTGGCCGAGCTCTACGAACGCGAACGCAGCCATACCGCATCCCTGGGCGGGGAGCTGGACGCCACGCTGGAGCCGGGCCTGCGCGCCCGCATCACGGCGCTCGACCTCAAGCGCATCGTCAGCAACCTGATCGAGAACGCCCGCCGCTACGGCCGTTCTGCCGATGGCATGGCGCATCTCGTCATGACACTGCAAGCTGAAGGCTCCATGATCGTGATCGAGGTGTCCGACCGCGGCCCCGGCATCGCGCCGGAAGACGTCGACCGCCTGTTGCGGCCGTTCTCGCGCGGCGAAGCCGCGCGCACTGGCGTCAGCGGTGCGGGGCTGGGCCTGGCCATCGTCGAACGCCTGCTCAAGCATGTCGGCGGCTCGTTGCGCATGCTGCCGCGCGAGGGCGGCGGCCTCACCGCAAGGATAGAGTTGCCCAAAGCAAAGTTTAGGAATTATCAATTAGACAACGAGAATCCATAGCGTAGAATTAAGGTTTGAGGCGCAGCCTTAATTCCACCAACAACTGGGAGTAAACATGAAAACTGTTGGCGACAAACTCGAACCCTTCAAGGTCACCGGCGTCAAGCCCGGCTTCAACCAGCACGAAGAAAACGGCGTGTCGGCGTTTGAAGACATCACCGAAAGCTCGTTCCCCGGCAAGTGGAAGGTCATCTACTTCTACCCGAAAGACTTCACGTTTGTTTGCCCGACCGAAATCGTCGGCTTCAACAAGCTGGCCAAGGATTTCGAAGACCGCGACGCCGTCCTGCTGGGCGGCTCGAGCGACAACGAATTCGTCAAGCTGGCATGGCGCCGTGAGCACCCGGACCTCAACAAGCTGGGTCACTACCAGTTCGGCGACACCACCGGCGCTCTGATCGACCAGCTGGGTGTGCGTGAAAAGGGCGCTGGCGTTGCCCTGCGCGCCACCTTCATCGTTGATCCGGACAACACGATCCAGCACGTTTCGGTGAACAACCTGAACGTCGGCCGTAACCCGGAAGAAGTTCTGCGTCTGCTCGACGGTCTGCAAACCGACGAGCTGTGCCCGTGCAACCGTACGGTTGGCGGCGCCACGCTGTAATTTCCAGCCCGGCCCGGGACCCGATTGCGGGTCCTGCGCTGGGCTTTAACTGCTCTAGATTATAGGTAAAAGCTATGGAATTTCTTACGACCATTAAGGAACAACTGCCGGATTGGGCCAAGGATATCCGCCTGAATCTGGACGCCGTGATCGCCCGCTCGACGCTGGCTCCTGAAGATGCCGTCGGCGCCGCGCTGTCCGCCGCCTACGCCGCGCGCAGCCCGGTGCTGGTCGAAGCCTTCAAGAGCGGCCTGTCCGAAGGCGACGCCAACGCCGCGCTGACGGCCTCGGCCCTCATGGGCATGAACAACACCTGGTATCCGTACGTCGAAATGACTGGCGACGCCCAATTGAAGAGCCTGCCGGCCCAGTTGCGCATGAACGCCTACGCCACCCACGGCGGCGTGGAAAAGAAGCGCTTCGAGCTGTTCGCCCTGGTGGCCTCCATCATCGGCAAGTGCCACTTCTGCGTGGCTTCGCACTACGAAAACCTGAAGAATGACGGCCTGTCGACCGAGCAGCTGCGCGATGCCGGCCGCATCGCCGCCGTGGTCAACGCTGCCGCCCTGGCGCTGGCTGCCCAAGGCAAGTAAGCCTCCGTCCGGCAAAAAAAAGCCCGCCTGCGTAACCGCAGGCGGGCTTTTTATTTACGTCGCCGACCGTTTATTTCTTCGGCATGCTCGACGTGGTGGGCAGGCCGTTCGCGACCCACGCCTCGACGCCGCCGCGGTACCAGTACACGGTCCAGCCCAGCGTGCCGGCGCGCAGCGCCGCGTTGTAGGCGGAACGATCGTTCATGCCGGCGCCCAGGACCACGACGGGCGCCTTGCGATCGCCACCGTTGTTCTTCAACAGCCAGGCGTCGAAGCCTTGCTGCAGGTGATCCGTAACGCTGCCGTCCGAACCCGCATCGGTCAGCGGATAGCCGATAGGCACCGTGTCGCGCAGCCCGCTGGTATCGACGATGAGGAGATTCTTGTCTTTCTTGATCATCCCGACCAGGTCGGCGGTCGTGATCACCTGGGCCCGGTAGATCTTGTTGGGCGTCGGCCCCTTGTACGGCGCGGTGAACAGCATGGTCGTGGCCGGCACGCCAAAGTCCTTCAGCTCGTCGATGGCGCTGGCGGGCAGGCCCTGCCCCGGTTGCGCCGGCTGCTGCCGCGGCGCAGCCGAGCCCGGAGCCGCCCCTGCCTGAGCGACCTCGCCGCCCACGGTGCCCATCTCGATGTCGGAAATCATCACCGCGATGTTTTCGATCAGCTCATAGCACATGGTGATCGAGCCTTCGCGCGGGCTGTACCAGGCATTGAGCTGGCCGCAGTCCTTGAACACCACGTTGACCGGGCGCGGCAGCACGTAGCGTTCGCCCAGCAGCTTGATGTTGTTCGAGATCGCTTCGGACAGATTGTTCGCAAACAAGTTGCCGATCTTGCGCTTGGACGGCTGGAACACCACCTTCACCGGCGCGCCGGGCGCATTCGCCGGCTGCTGGCCTTCGGGCGTCCAGGTGCCCACGCGCGTGTGAGGCGCCAGGATCTTGTTCCAGGCGCGGTTCTGCTTGTTGAATTCATCCGCGCAACGCGCCCGGGTCCGGTCCTCCAGCCCGACGTGTTTGGCAATGGACTCGAACACGGCGGGGTTGCCGCCGTACATGATGCAGAGCATGTTGCGAAAACGCTTCAGGTCGCCAGTGTGCTCGTCTTGCCAGGCCGAGGAGGCGTCGGCCCCCCTGCGCTCGGCCACCTTGCCGCTGTAGTACCACTGCAAGGCCGCGTACTTTGCCGCGTCCTGCGCCATGGTGTTCACTTCCTTGTTGTCCGACGGATACATGGTCGGCTCGACGATCTGCAGCGCCGAATAGATATCGACCGCGTCCTCTTCCGCCCCCGTCGAGGGCAGCTCCAGCTCGCCGATCAGGGCGTGCCCGAACTCGTGCATGAAGATGCTGCGCATGATGCCGATGTACACCGACACAATGCGCATGGTGTCGCCGCCAAAGCGCGGATAGGGGCCTTCCCCCGGCAAGGCAGGGTTGTAGTCACCGCCACCCTGTCCAGCGGCCGGAGCCTGCGCCTGGGGCTTTTGCGCCGTGCCCCCGCCTGCGTTGCCGCCGCGCGCGGGCAAGGTGCCGGCCGCCGGCGCCGCTGCGGATTGGCCGCCGGTCATCGTGATCTTGAAATCGGCAACGCCGAAGGTGCCTACGTCGTAGGCCATGATGCCCAGCTCGGCGCCCGTGGCGGGCTCATTGCTGACATCGCCGATCTGCTGGCCGTTGACGATGAAACGGGCCGCGCCGGGCAGCTCGACCACTCTGATGCGGTCGGTACCGTCCAGCTTCGCTACGTTGGGCAGCGCAGCGATGTCGCGGCGATCCTTCCCCTGCAGACAGAACAGCAGCGTATTCTTGTCGGCCGTGAGTTCGAGCAGGCACAGGCTCTTGTTGGCGCGGTTGCTCAGTGCCACGCCGATGGACGCTTTCGGATTTGGCGACTTGACGACCACATTGACGTCGGTCACCCGGCCCGATTCCGGCGCCGGCCCGACATTCATGTACAGCGTCTGTTCGCTGTCGGCCTTGTTCGCGTTGTGCAGGGTGAACCATCCATCCTGCACGCCGGCGGTCCAGCCCTCAAGCATCTGCTGCTTGACCGCGCCGGCCAGCGGGCCGAGCTGCTGCTCGTACTGCGCATGCGCGGGCAGGCTTACCGCGCTGAAGATGGAAGCCAGGGCGATGCCACGTAAATGCATCCGAATGTCTCAGTAGTCGAAATGAAGTAGCGCAGAATATGCCAGATCAATCCGACCCGCTTATTCATTTGTTAAAGATGTATCAAAACCAAATGAATTACGGAGAATATGCGAAAGCCCCTTGCCCGCGGGCCCCGCGGCAGGCTAGGAAATCCGCCCCAATAGCGCCACCACCGTCGCCGCGATGCCTTCCTTGCGGCCCAGGTACCCCAGGCCTTCGTTGGTCTTGGCCTTGATGTTGACCTCGGTCTCGGCCAGCCCGGTATCCGCGGCGATGTTCTTCACCATGGCCGGCGCGTGCGGACCGATCTTGGGCGCCTGCGCGTGCAGCGTGGCATCGATGTTCACCGGCGTCCAGCCCGCGGCGCGCACGCGCGCCATGGCCTCGCGCAGCAGCACGCGGCTGTCGGCGCCCTTGAAGGCCGGGTCGGTATCCGGAAAGTGGCGGCCGATGTCGCCCAGGCCGGCGGCGCCCAGCAGCGCGTCGGTAATGGCGTGCAGCAGCACGTCCGCGTCCGAATGCCCCAGCAAGCCATGCGTGTGGGGAATCGTGACGCCGCCGATGATCAGCGGGCGGCCCTCGACCAGCGCGTGCACGTCGAAACCCTGGCCGACGCGAAAAGGAATACTCATAGCCATTTTTCCATCAGTTCAAAATCGTCCGGCCACGTCACCTTGAAATTGCGCATGGCGCCGGGCACCAGCAGCGGCGCATAGCCAGCCGCCTCGATGGCCGAGGCCTCGTCGGTGACGGCCGCGCCGCTCACCGAGGCCGCCGTCAGCGCATCGCGCAGCACGCCGGCCCGGAACATCTGCGGGGTCTGCGCCAGCCACAGGCCATTGCGGTCCAGCGTGCGCTCCACACGCTCGTGGCCGGCCTTGACGGTGTCGGCCACGGGCAGCGCCAACAGGCCGCCCACGGGATCCGCCAGGCAGGCGTCGATCAGGCGGCCCAGCGCCGTTGCTGGCAGCCCGGGGCGCGCGGCGTCATGCACCAGCACCCAGGTATCGTCGGCCACGCCGCTGTCGGCCAGCGCGCCCGCCACGGTATCCGCGCGGGTCGCGCCGCCGCAGGCGCGCCACACCGTGCGCGGCAGGCCGGCCAGCGCGGCATCGACCCAGCCGTCTCCAGGCGTCACGGCCACCCGCACCTGCGAGATGCGTTCATCGGCCAGCAGCGCGCATACCGCATGGCGCAGCATGGGCTGTCCGGACAGCGGACGGTACTGCTTGGGCACGGTTTCATGCCCGGGCCGGCTGGCGCGGGCCCCTACGCCCGCAGCGGGCACGATTGCAATGAGGGAGGCAGACATGGTGCGGTGATTTTATAATCTTCCGCTTGATGCCTGCTCCCAGCCTGATGCCAGCCCCCTCTGCCCCCGCCACCTTCGCGCCTCCCGTCCCCGCTACGGCCCCCACCCTGTCCGCGCTGAAGGCCGGCGCGCGCTATGCGCAGCCGCGCCCCCCAGGGTCCGGCGACGCCTGGCTGCTGGCGGACCTGGCGCGGCAGGCCTCGGCGCCGCTGGTCATCCTGACCGCCGAGCCGGTCGAGGCCCAGCGCCTGGCCGAGGAAATCCAGCTGTTCGCACCGGACCTGCGTGTGCGCCAGCTGCCCGACTGGGAAACGCTGCCCTACGACGCCTTCTCGCCGCACCAGGACCTGATTTCGGAACGCCTGCACACACTGCACTCGCTGATGACCAAGTCGGTGGACGTGCTGACGGTGCCGGTCACCACGGCGTTGTACCGGCTGGCGCCGCCCTCTTTCCTGGCGGCCTACACCTTTTCCTTCAAACAGAAGGACAAGCTCAACGAAGCCGCGCTGCGCGCCCAGCTGACCCTGGCCAACTACAACCACGTCACCCAGGTAACGGCGCCCGGCGAATTCTGCCTGCGCGGCGGCCTGATCGACCTGTTCCCGATGGGCTCGGTGGTGCCCTACCGCCTGGACCTGTTCGACGACGAGATCGAGACCATCCGCAGCTTCGACGTGGACACGCAACGCAGCCTGTACCCGGTGCGTGAAGTGCAGCTGCTGCCCGGCCGCGAATTCCCTATGGACGAAGACGCGCGCAACCGCTTCCGGGCGCGCTTCCGTGAAGTCTTCGAGGGCGACCCCTCGCGCGCGCTGCCCTACAAGGACATCGGCAACGGCATTCCGTTCGCTGGCGTCGAGTACTACCTGCCGCTCTTCTTCGAGGAAACGGCGACGCTATTCGACTACCTGACGGAAGGCACGGTCACCGTCACCGTGGGCGACATCGACGACGCCATCCAGCGCTTCAACCAGGACACCTCCAGCCGCTACGGCTTCCTAAAGAGCGACCGCGAACGGCCGGTGCTGCCGCCCTCCGAACTGTTCCTGGACAACGAGACGCTCTACGCACGGCTGAAGGATTTCCGCCGGCTGTCGCTGACTGCCGGCCAGCCGCATCCGGACTTCCGGGCGGCGCCCGACGTGAGCGTGGCGCGGCGTTCTGAAGATCCCATCGCCAAGCTGCGCGCGCTGGTGCAGGCCGGCCAGACGCGCGTGCTGCTGTGCGCCGACTCCGCCGGCCGGCGCGAGACCCTGGTGCAGATGCTCAACGAGTTCGGCGTCACGCCTGACGCGCAGCCCGACACCATCGAAGCCTTCCTCGCTTCGGACGCCCATTTCGGCATCGTCGCCGCACCGCTGTCCACAGGCTTCGGGCTGCCCCAGGCCAATCTGGCCTTCCTCACCGAAAACGACCTGTACCCGGGCCTTGCCACCACCGGCCGCCGCGGCAAGCGCGACCAGGAACGCGCCAGCAACGTCGAAGCCATGGTGCGCGACCTGTCCGAGCTGCGCGCGGGCGACCCAGTGGTCCATGCGCAGCATGGCATCGGCCGCTACCACGGCCTGGTCAACATGGACATGGGCGAAGGCGGGATGGAGTTCCTCCATCTGGAATACGCCAACGGCAGCACGCTTTACGTGCCGGTGTCGCAGCTGCACGTGATCGCCCGCTACAGCGGCGCCGATCCGGAGGCCGCGCCGTTGCATCAATTGGGCTCCGGCCAATGGGACAAGGCGCGCCGCAAGGCCGCCCGCCAGGTCCGCGACACTGCCGCCGAACTGCTGGCCCTGTACGCCCAGCGCGCCGCCCGCGAAGGCTACGCCTTCAACCTGCCGCTCAACGACTACCAGGCTTTCGCCGAGGGCTTCGGCTTCGAGGAAACGGCCGACCAGGCCGCCGCCATCGAAGCCGTCATCGCCGACATGACCTCCGGCCGCCCCATGGACCGTCTGGTCTGCGGCGACGTGGGCTTCGGCAAGACCGAGGTCGCGCTGCGCGCCGCCTTCCTGGCCGTGGCCAATGGCAAGCAGGTCGCCCTGCTCTGCCCCACCACGCTGCTGGCCGAACAGCATGCACAGACCTTCTCCGACCGCTTCGCCGACTGGCCTGTGAAGGTCGTGGAGCTGTCGCGCTTCCGTTCGGCCAAGGAAGTCTCCGCCGCCATCGAAGGCATCAACGACGGCCGCGTGGACATCGTCATCGGCACCCACAAGATCCTGTCCAAGGACGTGAAGTTCAAGCGCCTGGGCCTGGTCATCATCGACGAAGAGCACCGCTTCGGCGTGCGCCAGAAGGAAGCTTTGAAGGCGCTGCGCGCCGAGGTCGACGTGCTGACGCTGACCGCCACGCCCATTCCGCGCACGCTGGGCATGTCGCTGGAAGGCATACGCGACTTCTCCGTCATCGCCACCGCGCCGCAAAAGCGCCTGGCCATCAAGACCTTCGTGCGGCGCGAGGACGGCAGCACCCTGCGCGAAGCGCTCTTGCGCGAACTCAAGCGCGGCGGCCAGTGCTACTTCCTGCACAACGAAGTCGAGACCATCCACAACCGCCGCGCCCGCCTGGAAGAACTGGTGCCCGAAGCCCGCATCGCCGTGGCCCACGGCCAGATGCCCGAGCGCGAGCTGGAACAGGTGATGAAGGGCTTCTACCAGCAGCGTTACAACGTGCTGTTGTGCACCACCATCATCGAAACCGGCATCGACGTGCCCAGCGCCAACACCATCGTGATCCACCGGGCCGACCGCTTCGGGCTGGCCCAGTTGCACCAGTTGCGCGGCCGCGTCGGGCGCTCGCATCATCAGGCCTACGCCTACCTGCTGACGCCCGGCGAAGACGCCATCACCAACAACGCCAAGAAGCGCCTGGAAGCCATCCAGGCCATGGAAGAGCTGGGCTCGGGCTTCTACCTGGCCATGCACGATCTGGAGATCCGCGGCACGGGCGAAGTGCTGGGCGATTCGCAGTCCGGCAACATCCAGGAAGTCGGTTTCTCGATGTACAACGAGATGCTCAACGAAGCGGTGCGCGCGCTGCGCGCCGGTGAAGAGCCCGACCTGGACGCGCCCTTCAACCTGGCCTGCGAAGTCAATCTGCACGCCCCGGCGCTGCTGCCGTCCGACTATTGCGCCGACGTCCATGCCCGCCTGGGCATCTACAAGCGCCTGGCGCACGCTGCGGACGAAGACGATCTGATCCACATCCAGGAAGAACTGATCGACCGTTTCGGCAAGCTGCCCGAGGCCGCGCAGACGCTGCTCGCCACGCACCGCCTGCGCCTGGCCGCCCAGCCCCTGGGCATCGTCAAGATCGACGCCAGCGAAACCCAGGCGCTGCTGCAGTTCGGCCCCAAGACCTCGGTCGATCCCGGCAAGATCATCGAACTGGTGCAACGCCAGCGCCACATCAAACTGGCGGGACAGGATAAATTGCGGGTTGAGATCAAGGCCGCGCAGATTCCTGCCCGCGCCGATGCCGTGCGCGCCGTGCTGCGCGCCTTGAAGTAACCGTCAAACCACACTGATTTCTATGACTACCCATCACCTTGTCGTCCAATCCCCCGGCCTGACCGTGGAACATGCTGAACAGTTGGCGGCCCTGGCCCAGGCGCAAGGCGTCGCGCGCATCAGCGCCACTGCCGCCCGCCTGCTCGACGTGCAGCACGACGACTCGACCCGCGCCGACGTCGTGGGCTGGGCAGAACGCCATGGCGTCGACACCGCCTTCCTGCCCGCAGGCCTGAAGCTGTCCGGGTGCAAGGTGCTGGCCATGGACATGGACTCCACGCTGATCAACATCGAGTGCATCGACGAGATCGCCGGCGTGGCGGGCCTGAAGGACAAGGTCTCCGAAATCACCGAGGCCGCGATGCGCGGCGAGATCAAGGACTTTTCCGAAAGCCTGCGCCGCCGCGTCGCCCTGCTCGAAGGCGTGCCGGCCGATGCGCTGGAACAGGTCTATGCGGACAAGCTGCGTCTGAACCCCGGCGCCGAACGCCTGATCACCACGGCCCAGGCGGCCGGCATCAAGGTGCTGCTGGTCTCTGGCGGTTTCACTTTCTTCACCGAACGCCTGCGCCAGCGCCTGAACCTCGACAGCGCGCACGCCAACACCCTGGAAATCGCCAATGGCGTGCTGACCGGCAAGGTCTTGGGCGACATCCTCGATGCCGACGCCAAGGAAGCCCACCTGCGCGAGTTCGCCCGCCAGCACGGCGCCTCCCAGGAGCAGATCATCGCCATGGGCGACGGCGCCAATGATCTGAAGATGCTGGGCATCGCCGGCTTCCCCGTCGCGTACCACGCCAAGCCGCTGGTGCGTCAGCAGACGCGTTATGCGCTGAATGTGTCGGGGCTGGACGGGGTGCTGAACTGGTTCGAGAGCTGATCGCGCCACGCCCGGCGCCTGTGCCCGCAGCCAGCGGCCAAGCATGAAAAAAGCCACCTCGCGGTGGCTTTTTCATTGCAGCGGCGTATCAGTACCGCACGCGCAGCGAAAGCAGCGCAGCCCGGCCAGTACCCAGCGCCGCATAGTGCGCCGCATAGGCCTTGGTGTAGTACGTTTCGTCGAAAATGTTCAGCACGTTCAACTGCGCCGACATGTGGTCGTTGAATTCATACGCGGCCATGGCGTCGAAGCGCCAGTAGGAAGGCACCCAGCGCGCCTTGGGCGAGCCGTCGGCGTTCTTGGTCGCGTCCGAATTGCCGTACACCTTGTCCACGTAGTAGGCGCCGCCGCCGACCGTCAGCTTGGGCAACACCTTGTAGGTGGTCCACAGGCTGAAGGCATTGCGCGGGGTATTGGGCAGGTCCTGGCCCACGGCGCCGCTGTTGTAGGCGCCCTTGGTCATTTCGCTGTCCATGAAGGTGTAGCCGCCGAACACGTTCCACTTGGGCGTGATGCTGCCCGAGAAGCCCAGTTCGATGCCGCGCACCTTGGCTTCGCCGACCTGTGCGGTCTCGGTGGCCGAAACGGCCACGCTGGTGTTCTTGCGGATGTCCTGGAAGGCCGCCGCCGACAGCGTCAGGCGGTCATCGAACACCTGCCACTTCGTGCCGAGTTCCACCGTACGGCTCTTCTCAGGCTCGAGCGACTGGTTCGAGACCGACACGGCGTCGCTGATCGCGCTGGAGGCGATGGCCGACGGCGTGGACGAAGTGCCATACGTCGCGTAGATGGTGCCGTTGGGCGCCGGCTTGTAGGCCAAGCCAATCTGGTAGTTGAAGAGATTGTCCTCGCGGCTGGTGCTGTAGAACGCCGGGGTGCTTGCCGGGTCGTTCCGGCCCTTGGCGATGTTGCTGCCGCTGGTGCGGTAGTTGTCCCAGCGCAAGCCCAGGCTGGCCTGCCATTGTTCGTTGAACTTGATCGTGTCGAAGCCGTAGAGCGCGACCGTATCCGTGTTGTAGCGCGCGGGATTGTTGTTGCGCTGCAGATGGCCAGGGTAGTAAGTACCCGGGTCCGGATCCCACAGCGAAGCGCACAGCGCCGGGTTGGCGTAGGTGTTCTTGCCATTGGCCGTGCCAGTCACGCAACCGCTGGTGCCGGCGGGAACGCCCGACTCGGTGTAGCCGTCCTTGTCTTGCTTGATATTGCTGTACTCGAAGCCCAGGTCGAACGAGTGCTTCAGGCTGCCGGTATCGAACTCGCCCGTCAGGTTGGTCTGGTTGGCGAAGCTCTTGGTGACGTAATAGCCCGACTTGAGCGCCCGGTACACCAGGCCATTCGGAATGTTGCCCTTGCTGTCGTCGGGGTTGGTCGCAGCAAAGTCGGTCGTGCCGCGGCCGTAGCGTGTCACGTTGCGCAGCTGCAGCTTGTCGGAGAAGTCGTGCTGGAAGTCCACCGTCGCAACGTCGTCGCGGGTCTTCATGAAATCGCGGCCCTTCAGGCCATAGAAGCTCTTGCGGCTCACGCCCATGGTCTCCGTCACCGGCTGACCCGTTTTCGGGTCATACGGGATGGAGTAATCCGGCATGCTGTCGTCTTGGTAGTGGTAGTAGCTCAGCGTGATGCGGGTCGGCGTGCCCACGCCCAAGGTCAGCGAGGGCGCCACGCCCCAGCGCTCGAAGTCCACCGCGTCGTCGCGACCCGGCGCATCGCCCTTGTTGCCCATGACGTTCAAGCGGAACGCGGCCTTGTCGGCCAGGCGCCAGTTGCTGTCGATCGTCGCGCGGTAGTTGTTGTCCGTGCCGATCTGCGCCGTGGCTTCCGTGAAGTCGGTGGCCTTGGGCGTCTTGCTGACCATGTTGATGCTGCCGCCCGCGCCGCCGCGGCCGGAGTAGACCGAGTCCGGCCCCTTGATGACTTCGACCTGTTCCAGGTTGAAGGTGTCGCGCACCTGCGTGCTGGAATCGCGGATGCCGTCCAGGAAGATGCTGCCGGCGGAGTTCTGGCCACGGATGATGGGCAGGTCGCCGCCCGGGCGGCCGCCTTCGCCTGCGCCAAACGTGATGCCGGGCGAGTTGCGCAGGACGTCCTGCAGCGTGGACGCGGCCTGGTCCTGGATCACCTGCTTCGGCACGACCTGCACCGTGCGCGGGGTGTCCAGCAGAGGCGCCGTGAACTTCGGCGACTGCGCCGTGGAGGTCTGGTACGACGACCCCTCACCCTCCACGCGCACGGGCGCAAGTTGCGTCACGCCCGAATCCGCGGATTGGGCGGCGGCGTACGGGCTGATGAACAACGCGGGGGCCGCTATCGCGGCGGCCAGGGAGGTAGTGAGCGTATTCAGCGAATACGTATCTTGGGGCTTCAAACCAGCTTCTCCGAATGTAAATAGCAACGATTCTTGTTTTTTTACCGGTTGCGATTGTGAACTCGAGGGCTGAACGGAACCTGAAAAATAGCTTTACGCTCACATAAAATGAAAAAAAACAACACTAAATACTTATAGGGTCAATACCGAACTTTCGCGCGGTGCGGCTAGTGGGTTCAGCCTCGCGCCCCCACAGGCTCTCACGCTACGGAATGCCGATGGAGACGCCCGGAAGGGCCTCTGGGAAGCCAAAGCGCATAAGAGAGGACATTCCCTCATTGCGCAAAAAAAAACGCCCCGCGGGGCGTTTTTCATGCACGAACCAAGCTGCCTTCAGGTGCGCAGGCGCGGGTGCCGTTTGAACAGATAACGGTACACGAACCCCGGATAAGCCAGCACCAGATACAGGCTCAGGGTGATCGCGTAGAACTCCCAGGTCTGGGAAAACCGGTTGCCCAGCGTGGATTCGAACGCGAAACCGAGCGCGCCGACGATGGCGTAGAACACCAGCACTTCGATCAGGCGCATCCAGAACGGCTTGACTGCCGCCACTCCGCCCTGCTTCCAGGGCATGACGGCGAAAACCCGCTCCGTCAGGAACGGGAGATTCGCGCTGACCAGGGCCAGCGCGATCAGCAGCCATACCGCCAGAGTCTGGTTCATGGCCCCGTTTTCCGCTTACAGGCTGAGCGAGCTGCGGATGGCCTGCACGCACAGGGCCATCAGGCCGCCCGGCAGGATGCCCAGGATCAGGATCAGTGCGCCGTTGACCGACAGCACGCCGCGCTGGCCGCAGGTGGCGACCATCGGCGCGGCATCGGCGGCCGGCTCGTCGAAGTAAACGACCTTGACCACGCGCAGGTAGTAGAACGCGCCGATCAGCGAGAACAGCACCGCGATCACGGCCAACGTCACGTGGCCGGCGCTGACCAGCGCCTGCAGCACGGCCAGCTTGGCGTAGAAGCCCACCAACGGCGGAATGCCGGCCAGCGAGAACATCAGCAGCAGCACGATGGCTGCATGCCAGGGGCTGCGGCGGTTCAGGCCCTTCAGGTCGTCGATGTGTTCGCACTCGAAACCTTGGCGCGACAGCAGCAGCACGATGCCGAAGCTCGCCAGCGTGGTCAGCACGTAGGTCAGCATGTAGAACAGCGAGGCGCCGTAGGCGGCCGACGACAGTTCCGGCTTGCCCGCGACCGAACCGGACATCAGGCCCAGCAGCACGAAGCCCATGTGCGAGATGGTCGAGTAGGCCAGCATGCGCTTGAAGTTGGTCTGCGCGATGGCCGTCAGGTTACCGATGGCCAGCGACAGCACCGCCAGGATCATCAGCATCGGCTGCCAGTCGGCGGCCAGGCCGTGCAGGCCATCGACCAGCAGGCGCAGCGTGATGGCGAATGCAGCCAGCTTGGGCGCGCCGCCCAGGATCAGGGTGACGGCGGTGGGCGAACCTTGGTAGACGTCCGGAACCCACATGTGGAACGGCACGGCGCCGAGCTTGAACGCCAGGCCCGACACCAGGAACACGATGCCGAACACCAGGGCCAGCTTCTCGGCCTTGCCCGCGGCGATGACCTTGGACACTTCGGCCAGATCCAGGTGGCCGGTGGCGCCGTAGATCATGGACATGCCGTACAGCAGGAAGCCCGAGGCCAGCGCGCCCAGCACGAAGTACTTCATGGCGGCTTCGGTGGCGACGACGTTGTCGCGGCGCAGCGCGATCAGCGCGTACAGCGCCAGCGACATCAGCTCCAGGCCCAGGTAGATGGAGATCAGGTTCCCGGAGGAGATCATGACCATCTGGCCCAGCAGGGCGAACAGCGTCAGGACGTAGAGTTCGCCGCCGCGCATCATGTCGCGCAATTGCGCGTAGACGCGGCCATAGACCAGGGTCGCGGCCACGGCGATGTAGGACGCGATCTTGAGCAGATGCGACAGTTCGTCGGTAACGTACAGGCCGTTGAAGGTCGAACCAACAACGCCGTTCTTCCATTGCAGGGCCGACACGACGGTCAGCACGCCCAATGCAAGCATGGTCAGCAGAAACGTCGGCTTGCGCTCGGGGTGATTGCTGACCGCGTCGACGAGCAGGATAGCCAGGCCGAAAACCAGCAGGAGGATTTCCGGTGTCGCCAGGGCGAAATCGATTTGGGATTGCATCATTGTCTTGTCTTACAGTTTCGAGACGGCAACGTGTTGCAGCAGGGCCTCCACCGAAACGTGCATCACGTCGGTAAAGGGCTTGGGATAGATCCCCATGTACAACACGGCGATCGCCATCACGCCAAGAATCACAAACTCGCGGCGGTTGATATCGGTCAGCTCGCGCACGTGGTCGTTGGCGACGTCGCCCAGGACCACACGCTTGACCATCCACAGCGAATACGAAGCGCCCAGAATCAGGGCGGTCGCCGCCAGCAGGCCGATCCAGAAGTTGTGCTCGACCGCGCCCATGATCACCATGAACTCGCCGACGAAACCGCTGGTGGCCGGCAGGCCGCTGTTGGCCATCGAGAACAGGATGAAGAAGGTGGCGAAACGCGGCATGACGTTGACCACGCCACCGTAGTCGGCGATGCGGCGCGAGTGCATGCGGTCATAGAGCACGCCGATACACATGAACATGGCGCCCGACACGAAGCCGTGCGAGATCATCTGCACGATGGCGCCTTCGACGCCGGCCGTGTTGAAGATGAAGAAACCCAGCGTCACGAAACCCATGTGGGCGACGGACGAATAGGCCACCAGCTTCTTCATGTCATCCTGGACGATCGCGACCAGGCCGATGTAGATCACGGCGACCAGCGACAGCGTGATCATCAGGCCGGCCAGGCTGTGCGAGGCGTCGGGAGCGATCGGCAGCGAGAAGCGCAGGAAACCGTAGGCGCCCAGCTTCAGCATGATCGCGGCCAGCACGATGGAGCCGCCGGTGGGAGCTTCGACGTGAGCGTCGGGCAACCACGTGTGGACCGGCCACATCGGCACCTTGACGGCAAAGGCCGCCAACAGGGCCACGAAGATCAGGATCTGCGGGGTGTAGCCCAGCTTGGTCTGCTGCCAGGTCAGGATGTCGAACGAGCCGCCCGACACGTTCCACAGGTACACGAAGGCGACCAGCGTCAGCAGCGAGCCCATCAGCGTGTACAGGAAGAACTTGAACGCCGCGTACACGCGGTTCGGGCCGCCCCAGACGCCGATGATGATGTACATCGGGATCAGCGTGGCTTCGAAGAACACGTAGAACAGCATGCCGTCCAGCGCGCAGAACACGCCCACCATCAGACCCGACAGGATCAGGAAGGCGGCCATGTACTGGGACACGCGGCTGGTGATGACTTCCCAGCCGGCCAGCACCACGATGATGGTGATGAAGGCGGTCAGGAGCACGAACCACATCGAGATGCCGTCGATGCCCAGGTGGTAATTGACGTTGAAGGCCTCGATCCAGGAGGTCTTCTCCACGAACTGCATCTTGGCCGTGGTGGAGTCGAAACCGGTGTACAGCGGGATCGTGACGAGGAAACCGGCGATTGAGCCGACGAGCGACAAGCCGCGCGTCAGGCCGGGACGGTCGTCACGGCCCACCGCCAGCACCAGCAGGCCGAATACGATCGGGACAAAGATCGCAAGCGTGAGCCAGGGGAAAGTGTTGGATGCCATCTCGCTTGCCATCATTGGGGAATCAGCACAAAGAAAGTCACCAGCGCCATGATGCCGATGATCATCGCGAACGCGTAGTGATAGATGAAGCCGGACTGCAGGTGACGGCTGACCGCTGCCACCCAGCCCACCACACGGGCGCTGCCGTTGATCAGCAGGCCGTCGATGATGCCGCGGTCACCGGTCTGCCACAGGCCACGGCCCAGGCAGCGCAAGCCGCGGGCGATGATCTGCTCGTTGACCCAATCCACGTAGTACTTGTTCTCGAGCACCTTGTTGATGCCGGACAGGCTGGACTGGATCTTGGCCGGAACCTTGGGATTGATCAGGTAGCAGTACCAGGCGATGACCGCGCCAGCCACGACCAGCCAGAACGGAACCGTCTGGAAGGCGTGCAGGCCGAAGGCCACCCAGCCGTGCCACTCTTCATGCAGCTCGTGCATGGCGGGATGCTGCGGCAGGACCTTGATGACGCCGTCGAAGAACTTGCCGAACAGCATTGGATCGACCACCAGGGCGCCGATGATGACCGACGGGATCGCCAGCAGCACCAGCGGCAGCGTGACCACCCAGGGCGACTCATGCGGCTTGCCGCCATGATGGCCGTGGTCGTCGTGGCCGTGATCGTCGTGGCCATGACCATGGCCGTGGTCGCTGGTGTCGAAACGTTCCTTGCCGTGGAAGACCAGGAAGTACACGCGGAACGAGTACAGCGAGGTCACGAACACGCCGATCAGGGTCGAGTAGTACGCGAAGTTCGCGCCCCAGACGTTTGCGGCGCCGGCAGCCTCGATGATGTGTTCCTTCGAGTAGAAGCCCGAGAAGAACGGCGTGCCGACCAGGGCCAGCGTGCCCAGCAGGAAGGTGATCCAGGTGATGGGCATGTACTTGCGCAGGCCGCCCATGTTGCGGATGTCCTGGTCATGGTGCATGCCGATGATGACGGAGCCAGCGCCCAGGAACAGCAGCGCCTTGAAGAACGCGTGCGTCATCAGGTGGAAGATCGCGACCGAGTAGGCCGAAGCGCCCAGCGCGACCGTCATGTAGCCCAGCTGCGACAGCGTGGAATACGCGACCACGCGCTTGATGTCGTTCTGGATGATGCCCAGGATGCCCAGGAACAGCGCGCCGATGGCGCCGATCACGATGATGAAGGACAGCGCCACGTCGGACAGTTCGAACAGCGGCGAGAAACGCGCGACCATGAAGATGCCGGCCGTCACCATGGTGGCGGCGTGGATCAGCGCGGAAATCGGGGTCGGGCCTTCCATCGAGTCAGGCAGCCAGGCGTGCAGCGGAACCTGGGCCGATTTGCCCATGGCGCCGATGAACAGGCAGATGCAGGCGACCGTCAGCAGCATCCAGTCGGAACCGGGCAGCGTCAGCGTGGCCAGCTTGTCGGCCTGGGCGAAGACTTCGCCGTAATGCATGGTGCCGGCGTAAGCGAACAGCAGGCCGATGCCCAGCACGAAGCCGAAGTCGCCGACGCGGTTGATCAGGAACGCCTTCATGTTGGCGAAGATCGCCGTGGGACGGGTGTACCAGAAGCCGATCAGCAGGTACGACACCAGGCCCACCGCTTCCCAGCCGAAGAACAGCTGCACCATGTTGTTCGACATCACCAGCATGAGCATGGAGAACGTGAACAGCGAGATGTACGAGAAGAAGCGCTGGTAGCCGGGATCATCCGCCATGTAGCCGATGGTGTAGATGTGCACCATCAGCGACACGGAAGTCACCACGACCATCATCATGGCCGACAGGGGATCGATCAGGAAGCCGATTTCCAGCTTGGTCTGGCCGATCAGGCTCCAGGTGTAGACCGCGCCGTCGAAGCGCAGGCCGTTGAGCACGTCGTTCAGCACCACCACCGAACCGATGGTGGAGATGAGCACGCCCAGGATGGTGATCATGTGCGAAGCACGGCGGCCGATGGGACGGCCCAGGAACCCGGTGCCGAAGAGGCCCGCGAGAATCGCCCCGGCCAGCGGAGCCAGCGCGATGAGCAAGTAGAGATTGGGTGAGCTAGACATTTTCTTCCAATACCCCGTCAGCCCTTCAGGCGATCGAGTTCGTCAACGTTGATCGTGTTCAGGTTGCGGAACAGCAGCACCAGGATGGCCAGGCCGATCGCCGCTTCGGCGGCGGCCACGGTCAGGATGAAGAACACGAACACCTGGCCGGCGGTATCGCCGAACCAGCTGGAGAACGCCACGAAGTTCATGTTGACGGCCAGGAGCACGAGCTCGATGGACATCAGGAGAATGATCAGGTTGCGGCGGTTCAGGAAGATGCCGAAGATCCCGATGGCGAACAGGATCGCCCCGAGGATCAGGTAGTGGGCCAGCGTCAGCGTCATTTTTGTTCTCCTTGGGGCGCGGCGGCGGTCGGGGTGCCGTTCTGCGCCTGGGCACGCTCGCTCTGGGCGGGCATGCTCACCATGCGGTAACGGTCCTTCGAGCGCACGCGGACAGCGGCCACCGGGTCGTTGTACTTCACGTCGCGGCGGCGGCGCAGGGTCAGCGCGATGGCGGCGACCATGCCGACCAGCAGCAGCGCGGCGCCCACTTCAATGGCGTAGATGTACTGGGTGTACATGGCCTCGCCCAGCGCGCGGGCGTTGTTGTAGTCGCCGGCAACCGGGGCTTGCGGGCCCGCGCCGTACCAGGTCGAACCCAGCACGAAGGCCATTTCGACCACCATCACCAGGCCGATGACCAGGCCCAGCGGCAGGTAGGTCTTCATGCCCTGGCGCAGGGCATCCATGCGGATGTCCAGCATCATCACGACGAAGAGGAAAAGCACCATCACGGCGCCCACGTACACCAGCACCAGCAGCAGCGCCAGGAACTCGGCGCCAAGCAGCATCCACAGCATGGCCGCGTTGACGAAGGCCAGGATCAGGTGCAGGACGGCGGTGACCGGGCTGCGCGCGGTGATCACGCGGAACGCCGCGATCACCAGCACGGCGGCCAGTATGTAAAACAGGACAGTGGTAAAAGTCATGGATCAGGTCCTGGGCTTCAACGATAGGGAGCGTCTTCGGCCCGGCGGCGGGCGATGTCGGCTTCGTAGCGGTCGCCCACGGCGAGCAGCATGTCTTTGGTGAAATACAGGTCGCCGCGCTTTTCACCGTGGTATTCGTGGATGTGCGTTTCCACGATGGAGTCCACGGGGCAGCTTTCCTCACAGAAGCCGCAGAAAATGCACTTGGTCAGGTCGATGTCGTAACGCGTGGTGCGGCGGGTGCCGTCATCGCGCTGGTCCGACTCGATGGTGATCGCCAGCGCGGGGCACACGGCTTCGCACAGCTTGCACGCGATGCAGCGCTCTTCCCCGTTGGGGTAGCGGCGCAGCGCATGCAGGCCGCGGAAACGCGGCGACGCAGGCGTCTTTTCCTGGGGGTAGCGCAAGGTGACCTTGCGCTTGAAGAAATACTTGCCCGTCAGGCGCATGCCCTTGAGCAATTCGGTCAGCATCAGACTGCCGAAGAAATCCTTGATCGCTTCCATATCCTGCCTCTGCCTGGCGGCTTAGCGCCAAATGTTCCAGGGCGTCTGCATCCAGATCGCCACCACGACCAGCCAAACGCCGGTCAGCGGGATGAAGATTTTCCAACCCAAGCGCATGATCTGGTCATAGCGGTAACGCGGGAACGACGCGCGGAACCACACGAACAACGAGACCACGACGAACGTCTTGAGACCCAGCCAGATCCAACCCGGAATCCAGGTCAGCGGCGCGATGTCGATCGGGGAAGCCCAGCCGCCCAGGAACATGATCGAGGCCATGCAGGACAGCAGGATCATGTTGGCGTATTCGCCCAGGAAGAACAGCGCGAACGCCATGCCCGAGTATTCGACCATGTGGCCGGCCACGATTTCCGATTCGCCTTCGACCACGTCGAACGGGTGGCGGTTGGTTTCGGCCACGGCCGAAATCACGTAGATCACGAACAACGGCAAGAGCGGCAGCCAGTTCCAGGACAGGAACGTCAGGCCCTTGTCGGCAAACCAGCCGCGGTTCTGCACGTGCACGATCTCGGACATGTTCAGGCTGCCGGACACCAGCAGCACCGTCACCAGCACGAAGCCGATGGCCAGTTCGTAGGACAGCATCTGCGCGGAAGCGCGCAGCGCGCCCAGGAAGGCGTACTTGGAGTTCGACGCCCAACCCGCGACGATCACGCCATACACGCCCACGGACGTGATGGCCATGATGTACAGCAGGCCGGCGTTGACGTTGGCCAGGACCACGTCGGGACCGAACGGCACCACCGCCCAGGCCGCCAGGGCCGGCATCAGCGTGACCACCGGGGCCACGATGAACAGCACCTTGTTGGCCTGCGACGGAACCACCACTTCCTTGGTCAGCAGCTTGAACACGTCGGCGAACGGCTGCAGCAGCCCCTTGAAGCCGACGCGGTTCGGCCCCATGCGCACGTGCATGGCGCCGATCATCTTGCGTTCCCAGTAGGTCAGGTACGCCACGCACAGAATGATGGGCACGGCGATGACCACAATCTTGACGAGGGTCCAGAGGACCATCCAGACCGTCGGGCCCAGCAATGCCGTACCCTGGCTCTCAAGAACATTAAGCCATTCCATCAGGCACGCTCCACGCTGATTTGACCGAATGCGCCACCCAGGGCTGCGGTGTTTTCAAAGGCTGCGGAGATGCGCACGGCGCGGTCGGCCACGGCATCGTCCTGCACGGTTTCGAGTTCGACGGCGCCCTGCCCGCTCGACACGCGCACCTTGACGCCGGCCGTCAGGCCCAGGCTGGTGAGCGTGCGGCCGTTCATGGCGGCAGCCGGCTTCTTCGAGGCCGGGGCCGCTTGCAGCGGCTCCGAGCGGCGAACCATCGCGTCGGTGCGGTAGATCGGCACGTCGGCGACGCGCTCCAGGCCGCTGGCGGCCTGGCCCAGGCCCAGCGGGGCCTTGATCTCGTTGGACAGGCGGCCTTCGATGCCGCCAGCCAGCACGGCGTCGCGCACGGACTCGGAAGTCTCGTCGTCAAAGCCAGCCAGATGCAGGACGTTGCCCAGCACGCGCAGGACCTTCCAGCCCGGACGGGTCTGGCCGAACGGCGTGACCGTGCCCTTGAAGCTCTGGGCAAGGCCTTGCGCGTTGACGTAGGTGCCCGAGGTTTCGGTGAACGGCGACACCGGCAGCATGACGTCGGCCCATTCGGCGGCGGCCGAACGGTAAGGCGTCAGGGCCACGGCGAACTGCGCGCCGCGCAGCGCGGCGATGGCTTGCTGGCCGTTGTCGGCATCCAGCAGCGGCTCGGCGTGCAGGACCACGTAGGCCTTCAGCGGCTCGGCCAGCATGGCGGCTGCGTTCTTGCCGCCCTTGCCCGGAATGGCGCCGGCCAGGTAACCGCCGACGGTGTTGCCGCCGGAGGTCAGGAAACCGAACTTGCCGCCGGCCAACTCAGCCACGGCGCGGCCGTTGGCGGCCAGGGTCGAGGCCTGGGCGCTAGCCACTGCCAGGTTACCCATCAGCACGGCGGTGTTGGCGCCGGAAGCCAGGCTGGCAGCGATGAGCTTGGCGTTTTCGCCGGGCGTGACCGAGGCGAACTCGGCCGGCACGGCCTGTTCCTTGGCCTGGGCCAAGGCGACTGCCACTTCGGCCAGCGCGCGCGCCAGCTCGGACGGGGCCACGGTGATACGGGCAGCCACGGGCATCAGGGGATCGTCGGCAGCGCTGTCGACCATCAGGATCTGCGTGCCGCGCTTGGCAGCTTGGCGCAGACGCTGCGCCATCAGCGGATGATCCTTGCGCAGGAAGGAACCGACCACCAGGACGCGATCCAGGTTGTCGAGTTCGGCGATGGGCATGCCCAGCCACGGCGCGCCGGTCAGGGCGGCGTCGAAGGCGGCATCGGTCTGGCGCAGGCGGAAGTCGATGTTTTCGGAACCCAGCGCGCGGACCAGGCGGCCCAGCAGCGCGTATTCCTCGGTGGTGGCGTATTCGGACGCCAGGGCGCCGATCTGGCCGGCGCCGAAGCTGTCGCGCACGCGGGACAGGCCCTGGGCCACGGCGGCAAGCGCGTCGCTCCAGGAGGCTTCCTGCCACTTGCCGTCGGTGCCCTTGATCATCGGGGCCGACAGGCGGTCTTCGCTGTTCAGGCCTTCATACGAGAAGCGGTCGCGGTCGCTGATCCAGCACTCGTTGACGGCTTCGTCTTCGAACGGAACCACGCGCATGACGCGGTCGCCCTTGACCTGGACCACCAGGTTGGCGCCCAGGCTGTCGTGCGGGCTGACCGAACGGCGGCGAGCCAGTTCCCAGGTGCGCGCGCTGTAGCGGAAGGGCTTGGAGGTCAGCGCGCCCACCGGACAGATGTCGATCATGTTGCCCGACAGTTCGGACTCGATCGAGCGGCCGACGAAGGTCGTGATCTCGGAGTGTTCGCCACGGCCCAGCATGCCCAGTTCCATGACGCCGGCGATTTCCTGGCCGAAGCGCACACAGCGGGTGCAGTGGATGCAGCGGCTCATTTCCTCGGCGGAAACCAGCGGGCCCAGGTCCTTGTGGAAGACCACGCGCTTTTCTTCCTGGTAACGCGAGGAAGAACCGCCGTAGCCCACGGCCAGGTCCTGCAGCTGGCATTCGCCGCCCTGATCGCAGATCGGGCAGTCGAGCGGGTGATTGATGAGCAAGAATTCCATCACCGACTTCTGAGCGGCGCGAGCCTTCTCGGAGCAGGTGTGGACGACCATGCCGTTGGTCACGGGCGTGGCGCAGGCGGGCAGCGCCTTGGGCGCTTTTTCCACTTCAACCAGGCACATGCGGCAGTTGGCCGCGATGGACAGTTTCTTGTGGTAGCAGAAATGCGGCACGTAAAGCCCGACTTTCTGGGCGGCATGCATGACCATGCTGCCTTCGGGCACTTCGACCTTGTTGCCGTCGACGGTTAGTTCAACCATTGCTGTTCCTGAGACCTACAGATATTGCGGGACCACACAAGACTTGTGCTCGATGTGGTGCGCGAATTCGTCGCGAAAATGCTTGAGAAAGCCACGGACGGGCATGGCGGCGGCGTCACCCAGGGCGCAGATGGTGCGGCCCATGATGTTGCCCGCCACGTTGTCCAGCAAGTCCAGATCCTCCGGACGGCCGTGACCGTTTTCGATGCGATGCACCATGCGGTAGAGCCAGCCGGTGCCTTCGCGGCACGGCGTGCACTGGCCGCAGCTTTCTTCGAAATAGAAGTACGACAGGCGCAGGAGCGACTTCACCATGCAGCGCGTTTCGTCCATGACGATCACGGCGCCCGAGCCCAGCATCGAGCCGGCCTTGGCGATGGAGTCATAGTCCATCGTGCATTCCATGATGATGTCGGCCGGCAGCACCGGCGCGCTCGAACCGCCGGGAATCACGGCCTTCAGCTTCTTGCCGCCGCGCATGCCGCCCGCCAGCTCCAGGAGCTTCGAGAACGGAGTGCCCAGCGGGATCTCGTAGTTGCCGGGACGCTCGACGTCGCCGGTGATCGAGAACAGCTTGGTGCCGCCGTTGTTCGGCTTGCCGACTTCGAGGTAGGCCTGGCCGCCGTTGCGGATGATCCAGGGCACCGCCGCGAAGGTCTCGGTGTTGTTGATGGTGGTGGGCTTGCCGTACAGGCCGAAGCTGGCCGGGAACGGCGGCTTGAAGCGCGGCTGGCCCTTCTTGCCTTCCAGCGATTCCAGCAGCGCGGTTTCTTCGCCACAGATGTAGGCGCCGTAGCCATGGAACGCGTGCAGCTGGAAGCTGAAATCCGAACCCAGCAGCTTGTCGCCCAGGAAGCCGGCGGCGCGCGCCTCTTCCAGCGCTTCTTCGAAACGCTCGTAGACTTCGAAGATTTCGCCGTGGATGTAGTTGTAGCCGACGCTGATGCCCATGGCGTAGGCCGCGATCGCCATACCTTCAATCACGATGTGCGGATTGAAGCGCAGGATATCGCGGTCCTTGAACGTGCCAGGCTCGCCTTCGTCGGAGTTGCAGACCAGGTACTTCTGGCCCGGGAAGGCGCGCGGCATGAAGCTCCACTTCAGGCCAGTCGGGAAGCCCGCGCCGCCGCGGCCGCGCAGGCCGGAGGCCTTGACCTCGGCGATCACGTCTTCCGGCTTCATGCCGGTGGTCAGGATCTTCTTCAGGGCTTCGTAGCCACCGCGCTTGACGTAGTCGGCCAGGCGCCAGTTGGCGCCGTCGACGTCAGCCAGGATCTGCGGCTGGATGTGCCGGCCATGCAGGCACATCGAATTGGAAACGTCGTTCAGCGGGTTGGGGTCCAGCCCCTGCGCGAACTGTTTGTACAGGTCGGGCGCGTTCATGCCGACTCTCCTTGCACCTTGAGGGCCGCGACCAGCGCGTCCAGCTTCTCTTCGGTCATGCGCACGCACATATGCTTGTTGTTCACGATCAGCACGGGCGAGTCACCGCAAGCACCCATGCACTCGCCTTCCACCAGCGTGAACTGGCCGTCGGGAGTAGTGCCGCGGTAATCGACGCCCAGCTTGCGCTTGAGGTAGTCGCCGGCGCGTTCGCCGTCGCGCAAGGCACAGGGCAGGTTCGTGCAGACGGCGATCTTGTTCTTGCCGACGGGCTTGACGTCGAACATGTTGTAGAAGGTGGCGACTTCCTGGACCGCGATGGGCGGAACGCCAATGTAGTTGGCCACATCTTCAATGATTTCGGTAGCCAACCAGCCCTTCTCTTCTTGCGCGATGGCAAGCGAGGCCATGATGGCGGACTGCCGCTGGTCGCCCGGGAACTTCGCGAGTTCTCGGTCGATTTTCTGGTAGGCCTGTTCGGAAAGCAGCATAGTTTGAATCCGGGTTATGCGGGCGTGCTCGTGACTGTCTGGGCGGATCAGCGATCGATCTCGCCGAAAACGATGTCCTGCGTGCCAATGATGGTGACGGCGTCGGCAATCATGTGACCGCGCGACATTTCATCCAGCGATTGCAGGTGGACGAAGCCGGGGGCCCGAATCTTCAGGCGGTAAGGCTTGTTGGCGCCGTCGGACACCATATAGATGCCGAATTCGCCCTTGGGGTGTTCCACCGAGGCGTACGCTT
This sequence comes from Achromobacter sp. ACM04, assembly GCF_014851465.1. Classification (NCBI taxonomy): domain Bacteria; kingdom Pseudomonadati; phylum Pseudomonadota; class Betaproteobacteria; order Burkholderiales; family Alcaligenaceae; genus Achromobacter; species Achromobacter sp. ACM04. The sequence goes on along the minus strand of NZ_JACUZS010000003.1, from coordinate 576,434 downwards.
CACCGGGAGGCACGTGGAAACCTTCAGTGAAGAGCTTGAAGTGATGGATCAGCTCTTCCATGTTGGTCTTCATGGCGGTGCGCTTGGGCGGGGCGATCTTGTGGTTCTCGATCATGACCGGGCCCGGGTTGTTGCGCAGCCATTCCACGCACTGGCGGATGATGCGGTTGCTCTCACGCATTTCGGCGATACGGACCAGATAGCGGTCATAGCAGTCGCCATTGACACCCACGGGGATGTCGAAATCGAGCAGGTCGTAGACTTCGTAGGGCTGCATCTTGCGCAGGTCCCAGGCCACGCCGGAACCGCGCAGCATCGGGCCGGTGAAACCCAGCGCCTTGGCGCGGTCGGGGTCGACCACGCCGATGCCCACCAGACGCTGCTTCCAGATGCGGTTGTCGGTCAGCAGAGTTTCGTACTCGTCGACGCAAGCCGGGAAGCGGTTGGTGAAGTCTTCGATGAAATCCAGCAGCGAACCCGAACGCGCGTCGTTCATGGCGCGCACTTCCTTGTCGCCGCGGTACTTGCTGGTGTCGCCGTATTGCGGCATCGAGTCCGGCAGGTCGCGGTAGACGCCGCCCGGACGGTAGTAGGCCGCGTGCATGCGCGCGCCCGAAACCGCTTCGTAGCAGTCCATCAGGTCTTCGCGTTCACGGAAGGCGTACAGGAACACCGCCATGGCGCCCACGTCCAGCGCGTGCGAACCCAGCGACATCAGGTGGTTCAGCAGACGGGTGATCTCGTCGAACATCACGCGGATGTACTGCGCGCGCAGCGGCGCTTCGACGCCCAGCAGCTTCTCGATGGCCATGACGTAGGCGTGCTCGTTGCACATCATGGACACGTAGTCCAGGCGGTCCATGTAGGGCAGCGCCTGGATGTAGGTCTTGTGTTCGGCCAATTTTTCGGTGGCGCGGTGCAGCAGGCCGATGTGCGGGTCGGCGCGCTGGATCACTTCGCCGTCGAGCTCGAGCACCAGGCGCAGCACACCGTGCGCAGCCGGGTGCTGGGGACCGAAGTTGAGCGTGTAGTTCTTGATTTCTGCCATGATTTAACGCCCCAAGCCGTAAGAGTCTTCGCGGACCACGCGCGGAGTGACCTCGCGCGGATCGATCGTGACCGGCTGGTAAATGACGCGCCGCTGTTCCGGGTCGTAGCGCATTTCGACGGTGCCGGACAGCGGGAAGTCCTTGCGGAAGGGATGGCCGATGAAGCCATAGTCGGTGAGGATGCGGCGCAGGTCCGGGTGGCCTTCGAAGACGATGCCGTACAGGTCGAAGGCTTCGCGTTCGAACCAGCCCACGGCCGGCCAGCATTCCATCAGCGAGGCGACCATCGGGAACTCGTCGTCCTCGGCCCAGGTGCGCACGCGCAGGCGCCAGTTGTTCTCGATCGAGAGCACATGGGCAACCACGGCGAAACGCGAGCGGTGGATCTTGGCGTTGGTTTCCTCGGGCAGTTGGCGCGTGCCGTTGCCCCAGGTCAGGTAGTCGACGCCGCAGAGGTCGATACAGGTTTCAAAGCGCAGGCCGGCTTCGGTGCGCAGCTTGTTGCAGACGGAGAACCACTGCTGCGCGGGTACTTCGAGCGTCAGCTCGCCCAACGCCTCGGTCAGCGCGATATCCGCGCCGAGGGTGGTCTGCAAATTGTTTTTCAGGGTTTCGAGCCTGGTCATCATCTTGTACGCTTAGGTGAACCGATATGCTGGTTTCGCGGGGCCGGCTGCAAAGGCTGCTGCCTGGCGCGGCGGAACTCAGCGCGCAATCGTGTTGGTCAGACGGATCTTGTTCTGCATTTGCAGCAAGCCGTAGACCAGCGCCTCGGCCGTGGGCGGGCAGCCTGGCACGTAGACGTCTACCGGTACGATGCGATCGCAGCCACGGACCACCGAATACGAGTAGTGGTAGTAACCGCCGCCGTTGGCACAGGAGCCCATGGAAACCACCCAACGCGGCTCGGGCATCTGGTCGTAGACCTTGCGCAGCGCCGGCGCCATCTTGTTGCACAGCGTGCCGGCCACGATCATCAGATCGGACTGGCGCGGGCTGGGGCGGAAGATGATGCCGAATTGGTCCAGGTCGTAGCGGGCCGCGCCCGCGTGCATCATCTCAACCGCGCAACAGGCCAGACCGAAGGTCATGGGCCACATGGAGCCGGTCTTCGCCCAATTAAGGAACTTGTCGGCGCTGGTTGTGATGAACCCTTGCTTGAGAATGCCGTCTATAGCCATATTCGTCTCTGATAGCGTGCTGTGAAAAAACCCGGCGGGTTATTCCCAGTCCAGCGCGCCCTTTTTCCATTCGTAGATGAAGCCGACCGTCAGCACGGCCAGGAAAACCATGACCGTCCAGAAACCGACGAGACCGACCGTGCCTTGGGCGATGGCCCACGGGAACAGAAAGGCGATTTCCAGGTCGAAAAGAATGAACAGGATCGCCACCAGGTAGTAGCGCACGTCAAACTTCATGCGGGCGTCTTCGAAGGCCTCGAAACCGCATTCGTACGGCGAGAGCTTCTCGGCGTAAGGACGCCGCGGACCAAGGAGGGAGCCGGCCGTTAGAAGCGCGAACCCGATAAGGGTGGCCACTACGATAAACAGCAGGACGGGAAAATACTGTTGCAGGTTCATTCAGGCGTCCGTCAAATGCGCAAACCTTAGGATTGTAGCATTCGCGCGGTTACTTCTGGCTGAACTCTGTAGCTCGAACAGCAGGCGAAAGACAGCATTCCTTAAATGGAACAATGGCTGCTTTCAGCACCGGTACGCAAGCATACAGCAGCCTGCCGATGCACGCACAAACACACGCAAAAACACAGGCGCGCAAACGAAAAAAACCACCCCGGAGGGTGGTTTTATACAAACGGGCCGAAGCCCGTTTGTGCACTTTAAATCCAGGCAGGACTTGCGCCCTGCTTTGGATTAGAAGCGGTGACGGATACCGACGCCGACGGCGGTCGACTTGACGTCTTCGATGAAGGCGTAGTTCTTGGCGTACGAACCGTAAGCGTACAGGTTGGTGCGCTTGGACAGGTCGTAGGTGTAGCCCAGCGAGAAGACGTTCATCGTCTCAGCACCGTTGATACGGTCGTTGCTGGGGTCAACCATTTGCCACGAACCGAACAGCTTGCTTGCGCCGCCGATCGGGGCGGACAGGCCGACCATGTACGAGTTGGCCTTGAAGCCGTCAGCAAAGATGTTGGTGCCGATGCTCAGGGAGCCCGAACCGGTGTTCACGCCTTGGCCAGCGAACCAGCCGTCGGTCGTGCGAGCGTAGGCCAAGGCCAGCTTCACGACTTCGAAGTCGTACGAACCGCCGATGGCGTACATACGCGGGGTCGCGTCTTGATCAGCAAACACCGACTTGTTCGAAGCGTTCAGCTGGTCGTACGTGAGGGCCACGTTCAGGGGGCCGTTCACGTAACGCAGACCGGTCGTGATGGCGCGGGTGTTGTCAGCCGTGCGCCAGCCGGTTTGATCAGCGTTGTTGTCGTCAGCGTTGAACGAGTAGCCAACGCCGAACTGGAAGCCGCTGAACGACGGGGTCTGATACATGACCATGTTGTCGTAGCGTTGCGTGTTGGCAGCGCTCATCGAAACGCCGATGTTGGCTTGACCGAAGCCAGCGCCGAACGGATCGATCGAGCCGAAGTACTTCGACGCGATGTTGGTTTGACGACCGAAGTCCAGTTGACCCCAGCTGTCGCTGGCCAGACCGATGGTGGCTTGACGACCGAACAGGCGGCCACCTTGGGCCGACTTGCCGTTACCCGAATCAAAGCCGGATTCCAGTTGGAAAACAGCGCGCAGGCCGTCACCCAGGTCTTCCGAACCACGCAGACCCCAGCGCGAACCGTTCTGGACGCCGTTGATCATGCCGAAACGGCTGCCGTTCATGGCATCGGGACCACCGCTGATCTTGTTGTAGCCGATACCCGTGTCGATGATACCGTACAGGGTGACAGACGTTTCTGCCTGGGCGACACCGGCAAAACCGGCGAGCAGGGCGGCAGCGAGCAGAGTCTTTTTCATTTAAGAAATCTCCGTTGATTTGAGTGACAAGAGCAGCAATCCAGCAAACCAGCCTGCCGCCCCCCTAACTCCGCGAAGGGAAGTTGACGCTATTGCATCAAAAATCAGGGGGGCTGGCTATGGTCGGCGCCAGAAAAGTGCAGGTTTACGACAGGCTTGTTGGGATATTGCAACAACTCAGCGAAGCCTGGCCGGACACGCTAGGGCTTACCCTTAGTTTTTAGGCCAAGCACCTATTCATGCGACTTTCAGCCCTGCCCCTAATTATCCGGATGCTCCGGATACCATCCCCGCCATCAAATACAGCTCCCTTCCGAGCCCTGTTTCCGCGTCGCCGCGACCTCCAACCAGCCATCGGAATCGCACCTTCGCCATAACGCCCCCCCCACAGCAGGAATGCGCCGACTCGTCCACTATCAATAACGTTGTTATTTATAAAAATCGCCGATATGATCGAATCGTCGTCTCACCATTCAGCCATATGCCTACGCCCACCTCCCGCGCCGACCGTTCCGAAAGACTGAATGCGTTGCGCCGCCAGCTGGTTCTGGACGCCGCCCAGCGCGTGTTCGAGCGCGACGGCCTGGAGAAGACCACGATCCGCGCGATCGCCAAGGAGGCCGGCTGCACCACCGGCGCCATCTATCCGTGGTTCGCCGGCAAGGAAACCATTTATGGCGCACTGCTGGAGGAATCGCTGGAACGCCTGCATGCGCATCTGGCCGAGGCGGCCTCCAGCGGGCCGGCGCCGGCCGCGGCGCGCACTGCGATCCATGCGTTCTTCGGGTACTACGCAGAACGGCGGACCGACTTTTCGCTGGGCATGTACCTGTTCCAGGGGCTGGGGCCGCGCGGCCTGGGCCGGGAAATGGACGAACGGCTCAACGCCCGCCTGCGCCAGTGCATAGATCTGCTGGGCGTGGCGCTGGCCCGGACCAAGTCCTGGGAGGCCGCGACCGTCGCCGTCGAACAGATGAATCTCTTCACCTATTTGATGGGGTTGCTGCTGCTGCTGCACACCCGCCGCCTGAAATCCCTGGGCCAGCAAGCGGAAACGCTGCTGGACAACTACTGCCTCGCCCTGGAGCAACGATGACCGCAACCGACCTGGACACCCCGGCCGACGCCCCGCTGATCAGCCTGGCCGACTTCCATATATTGCTGGCCGACCAACATCCGTTTTCCATGTTGTTGGGCATAGACGTGATACGCATCGGCCGCGGCACGGCGCGCGCGGTGCTGCCGGCGCGCGACGCCCACCAGCGGCTGGGCGGCATCGTTGCCGGCCCCATGCTGATGGGCCTGGCCGACCTGACCATGTACGCGGCGGTGGTGGGCGCCACCGGACAGGCGCACGCTGTGACTGCCAGCCTGACGATCAATTTCCTGCGCAAGAGCCCCGCGGGCGCCATCTATGCCGACGCCCGGTTGCTGAAAGTGGGCCGGCTGTCCGCCGGGGAAGTCATCCTGACCGGCGAGGGTTCGGACGAACCTCTTGCCCATATCGTGAGCACGTGGTCCGTGCCCAAGCCATGAGCATGCGCGTGAGCATCGTCGGCATGGGCAGGATCGGCACGCAGGCCGCACAGCGCCTCCTGGCGGCCGAGCCGGACATCGCGCTGACCCTCTACGACATCGAGCCCGGGCGTTGCGAAGACTTTCGCGGCAGCGCGACGCTGGCCACCTCCGCGCGGGAAGCGCTGGAAGAATCCGACACCATCGTGCTGGCCCTGCCACGCGAACGCGAGATCGACCGCACGCTGGAGCGTTTCAGCGACGGCAACGTGACGGCGCCGGTGGCAGGCAAGCTGATCGTGGATCTGGAGCCGCCTTGCGCCGAACGCGCGCGCAGCCTGGACCAGGCCATCGTCGCGGCGGGCGGCCGCTACACCTGCGCGCCCCTGGCCGCGGCGGTGGACGCTCCGCTCGCCGAGACGCGCTTACTGAACGCGCTGGCCCGCGGCGCATGAGGGCCGCAGGCGCTGCGCCGCCGCCACGCACAGCGCCAACCAGGCCACGCTGACCGCGAAGCCCGCCAGCACGTCGCTGGCGAAATGGACCTGCAGCAGGATGCGGCTGAGTCCGATCGCCATGATGAGCGCCGCCAGCAGCGCAATGCCGGGCAGGCGCCAGGCAGGCGGCGCCAGACGCCACAACAGATAGCAGGCCATGCCGTAGACGGCCATCGCGGCAGAGGAGTGGCCGCTGGGAAAGCTCCATCCCGCCACGCTGGCGTAGCCATGATCGTGCTCTGGCCGCACCCGTTCGAAGGCGTGCTTGAGCAGCCAGTTGAGCGCGCCGCCCACGCCCGTGGCGACGGCGCAGACCAGGGCCAGCCGCCATTCTCCGCGCCACAACAGGAACAGCGTCATCAGCACACTGACCCCGGTCAGGAATTTCCGGTCGCCCAGGTAGGTGAACCAGGACAGCAGCCACAGCAACGGCGTGGACATGGACATGCTCAGGGAATTGGCCAGGGCCCGGTCGAACGCCACTACCCTCCCCTCGCTTTCTATCGCGAAAGCCAGGACCAGGAAGAGTACGAGCGCGGCGCACGTACCCGTCATGAAGAGGGCGTCGCGGCGACGGCCGCGCAGACTCAGGCCGCAGCGCGCAAACACGAGCGCCACCCCGCCGGCCAGCAACGGCAGCGCGATGAACAACTGCAAGGCATGGGCCGCGGCCCATGCCGCGTACGCGTCCGTCATGAATAAGAGCCCGCCACGATGAAACTCCCGATCCTTCTCAATTACAGCGCGACCAAGGTCCTGTCTACCGGTGCAAAAGCATGCGCCCCCGCGGCGTAGTCCCAACGCTCGATATGGCACTCGCCTGCCCCCTCGCAGGTGATGACATTGACCGAATTGGGCACATTGCCGCGCACGCGGCGCGAGCAGGTGGTTCCAGCCTGGACGACCCAGCCGCCGGAAGGCGCCGCCGGGTTCGCGGGCAGCACATAGGGCAGATGGATATGCCCCCCCAGAATCAGGTCCACGCCCGCCTGCGTCCAGGCTTCGAGAGCCCGTTCGCGCCCGTTCAGCAGATTGGACAGATCCGACTCGACCTTGGCGCGCACGGGATGGTGCGCCACCACGACGCGCAACTGCCCCGGCCTGGCCTGGCGCAGCCTCTCGGCGACCCGGGCGATCTGCGCGCCGGATATCTCGCCATCCTTGCGGCGGCGCGGGCGTGTCGTGTTGACGCCGATGGCGAGCAGGCCGGCGTTCTCGAACACGGGTTCGATCACTGGCCCCAAAGCCCGCTTGTAGTTGCCGTAAGGATTGAGCGCGCGCGCAAACACGTTGAACAGCGGAATGTCGTGATTGCCCGGCACGGTCAGCACCGGCAGCGACAGGCGCTCGATGAACCTGCGGGCGGCGGCGAACTGGCCGCGCCGCGCGCGTTGCGTGATGTCACCGCTAAGCACCACCAGGTCAGGCGCAAGCGTGCAGGCCAGGTCCAGCGCGGCTTCGACCACGGGTTTGCGTTCCGTGCCGAAGTGGGTATCGGAAAAATGCAGGATACGGGTCATGAACGGTCCAGATATTGCGAGTCCGCCGGCACCACCAGCGGCAGCCGTTCGTCGGCCACTTTGAATTCCAGCGGCGTATCCATCCAGGAGATTTCGCCGTCCATCGCCACCTTGACGCGGCGGCGCCCGCGCACGGCCACCGTCAGACGGTCGAAGGCGAAACTCACCACATGCTCGGCTTCGCCCAGGCGGCTGAACAAGCCGCGCAACAGCAGGCCATAGAGCGCCAAGGTGCCGACCGGCCGCGCCGCCATGGCGATCAGGCGGTTCTGATCCAGCTCCGCCGATTCGATGCCGATGTGCTCCAGCTGGAGCTTGTTGTTGCCCACCACCAGGGTGGGCGAGCGCAGATTGCGGGCCTGCCCGCCATGATCCAGCAGCAGGCTCAACTGGCGTGGCGCGCGCAGCAGGGTGACCAGGCCGGACCACAGCGCCACCATCCGGCTGCGGCCATACTTCTGTTTATAGGCTTCGCGGTCCTCGAGCAATTGCGGATACAGACCCAGGCTGGCATTGACCAGGAACAGCCGGCCGTTGAGCATGCCGACCTGCACCGGCCTGGGCTGGCCTTGCAGAAAGCCGCGCAAAGCCACCTCGGTATCTTGCGAAATGCCGTAGCTGCGCCCGAAGTAATTGAACGTGCCCTGGGGCAGGATGCCGAACGGCACTCCTTTGCCAAGCACCACACCCGCGACCGCATTGAGCGTGCCATCGCCGCCTGCCGCGATGACCACGCCCTGCTGTTCCTGCGCGCGCGTGACCGCGGCCTCGGCCGTGGCGGTCAGGCGCGACGGATCCTGCACGGGCATCAATTCGTAACGGCGCCCGGCCTCGTCGAGTATGCGACGGATCGTGTCTTGGAGGATCTGCGCGTCGCCGCGTCCCGATCCGGTATTGAGGACGATGAAGAGGGGTTCTTGTCCCGTCAGGGAATGGGCCGCTGTTGCCGGTTTATGCTGGGTTGGCGTCATGCGACAAACATACCCCATGCCGGCAAAGCGCCGCAACAAGGCTGGCGGCGGACGCGCCAGGCGCGCCCGCCGCCGCCGTTCAGCGGCCGATGGCGTAAGCCTGCATCAGGCGCGGCGTGGCTGCCGCGTGCAGGAGGCCGTCGGCATCGCGCGAAGCCGCGGTCAACCTGCCCACCGACCACTCGGGCACCTCCTCGATCTGGTGCCCGCGCTGGCGCAGCGCCGCGATGACCTCGGCGCCGAAGCTCGCCTCCACCGCCAGATGCCCCGGCTTGCGGTCGCGCGGATAGAAGGACGTGGGGAAATGCATGGTGTGGGACATGGGCAGGTCGATCGCTTCCTGCAGGTTCAGGCCGTGGTGCACGTGACGCAGGAAGAACAACAGTTGCCATTGCTCCTGCTGGTCGCCGCCCGGCGTGCCGAAGGCCAGGTAGGGCTTGCCATCGCGCAGCGCCAGCGAGGGCGTCAGCGTGGTGCGCGGACGCTTGCCGGGCGCCAACGTGCCAGGCAGCCCTTCTTCCAGCCAGAACATCTGCGCGCGGGTGTTCAGGCCGAAGCCGAGTTCCGGGATCACCGGCGAAGACTGGAACCATCCGCCCGAAGGCGTGGCCGAGATCATGTTGCCCCAGCGGTCGATGACGTCCACGTGCGTCGTGTCGCCGCGTTTGGCGGAGGCGCGCATGTCGGCAAGCGTGGGTTCATTGGTGGCGCTGCCGGGCGCGGATACCTTGGACAGGCGCTCCAGCGTGTCCATGACGCGCTTCACTTGCGCCTCGAAACCCGGCACTTGGCCGGGCAGCAGATCTTGCGAAGCCGACTCGCCGATCAACGCGCGGCGTTCGGCGTTATAGGCGTCGGACAGCAGATGGTCCAGCGGCACGTCGACGAAGGCCGGATCGCCGTAATAGGCCTCGCGGTCGGCGAAGGCCAGCTTCATGGCCTCGGTCACGCGGTGCACGAATTCGGCGCTGGTCGGGCTCACGCCTGCCAGATCCATCTCCTTGAGCAGCGCCAGGGTCTGCAGGAAGACCGGACCTTGACTCCAGGAGCCGGCTTTCGCCACGGTGTAGCCGTGATAGTCGTAGGTGACCGGCGTGTCGTAGCTGGCCGACCAGCCCGCCAGGTCCTCGGCGGTAATGACGCCGCGGTGGGTGGACCCGCTCTCGTCCATGACATCGGTGTTGCGCGCAAACTTGTCGATTTCCTCCGCAATGAAGCCACGGTAGAAGGCGTCGCGCGCCGCTTCGATCTGGCGCTCGCGGTCTGCGCCGGCGCTTTCGGCCTGCTTCAGCACGCGGGTCCAGGTGCGAGCCAGCGCCGGATTGCGGAACAGTTTGCGGGCCTCGGGCACCTGGCCGCCCGGTACGTAGACCGCGGCCGTCGTGGGCCAATGGGTCTGGAAGAAGTCCTTCAGGCCGGCGATGGTGTTGGAGATGCGCGGCATGAGCGCGTGGCCGTGCTCCGCGTAATAGATGGCGGGCTCCAGCACGTCGCGCACGCGCATGCTGCCGTGGTCGCGCAGGAGCAGCATCCAGGCGTCGAAGGCGCCAGGGATGACCGTGGCCAGCAGGCCGTTGCCAGGGATGAGCTTGAGGCCTTCGGCGCGGTAGCGTTCGAGCGTGGCGGCAGCGGGCGTGGTGCCCTGGCCGCACAGCACTTCGACGCGGCCGGTGCGCGCGGAATAGAACACCGCGGGCACTTCGCCGGCCGGGCCCACCAGATGGGGTTCGACCACCTGCAGCACGAAGGCCGAGGCCACGCAGGCGTCGAAGGCGTTGCCGCCGCGCTCCAGCAGCGACATGCCGGCGGCGCTGGCCAGCCAATGAGTGGAGGTCACGACACCAAAGGTGCCGAGGATTTCCGGGCGAGTAGTAAACATGATGATTCCTATAGGGCTGCCGCTGAAACGCGGAACACTTCCTGCACGGCGGGCGCCTGGCGATCAAAAGAACAGGCACGCTGGAGAGGCCGGCGGACGCTGCCAGCCGGGGCACCGCGGATCCGGCTCCGCCGGTCCGCCAGCGCCGCCCCCTGGGGGGGCCGCGCCAACGGGTAGGGGGGAGCCTACTTTTTTGCCACAGTGACGCCCTTCAGGCGGATCAGGCCGTCGGGGTAAGGCACAAAGCCCTCCACCTTCTTCTGCACGCCAAAGGTCCACGGCAGGTAGAACAGATAGACGATCGGGCGCTGGTCCTGCATCGCCGTCAGCACCTGGTCATACATGGCGCGGCGCTTGGCGGTGTCCGATTCGGCGCGGGCATCGTTGAGCAGCTTGTCCACGGCGGCGTCGCAGAACTTGCCGTCGTTCAGGTTGCCCTTGCAGCTCAGGTACTGGTGGATGTTGCCGCTGGGATCGACGCGGCCCGACCAGCCGCTCTGCCCCACTTCGAAGTCGCCGCGCGCGAGCGAGGATTGCAGGGACGCGAACTCCACCGGACGCAGCGTGATGTCGAAGCCCGCTTCGGCGCCCATGGCCTGTACCAGCTCGAACACCTGTTGCATGGTGGTGTTGTTGCCAAAGGTGATCTCGAACTTGACGCGGTCATAGCCCGCTTCCTTCAACAGCGCCTGCGCCTTCTTGGGGTCGCGGCCCTTGTGCTCGAAGGCGGTGTTGTAGGCGAAGCTGGCCGGCGGGAACGGCTGATAGGCGGGCTGGAACATGCCTTCGCCGATCACCTGATTGAGCACATCGCGGTCGATCGCGAGGTCCAGCGCCTGACGCACGCGCTTGTCCTTGGCCAGGGGGTTGTTGGCGCGCGCGCCATTGGCCAGGTTCACCGAAATGGCCTGGAAGCCCAGGCCGGTCACCGGCGCCAGGGTCAGGTTCTTGTCGTCCTTCACCGCCTTGGCATCGCTGGGCGCCACGCGCTCGATGATGTCCAGGTCGCCGGCGCGCAGGTTGTTCAGGCGCACGGTGTTGTCGGGAATCGGGGTGTAGACCAGACGGTCGAAGTGATAGTTGGCGGCGTCCCAGTACTTGGGAAATTTCTCGAGCACGATGCGGTCGTTCTGCACGCGCTCCTTGAACTGGTAGGGGCCGGAGCACACCGGCTTGCCGCCAGGGTCCTTGTCGAAGCTGGCGGGAGACATCATCATCCCGGCGCGGTCGGACAGCTGCGACAGCAGCGAGGCATCGGGTTCGGACAGCGTCAGCACCACGGTGCTGGCGTCCGGGGCCTCGACGCTGGCGACGGTGGCCAACTCGCTCTTGCGGTTGCTGTCCGGCAAGGTGCGGGCGCGGTCCAGGTTGGCCTTGACGGCGGCGGCGTTCACCGGCGTGCCGTCATGGAAAACAGCGTCGGTGCGCAGCTTGAAGGTCAGGACCTTGTTGTCGGGGCTGAAGGTCCAGGATTGCGCCAGCTGCGGCACGATCTTCAGGTCCGGCGTGATCTCCACCAGCTTGTCGCAGAGGGAAGCGAAGACGATGCGGCCCACGAAGGTGCGCGCGCGCACCGGGTCCAGCACGTCGGGGTCGTCCTGCAAGCCGATACGCAGGGTGGATTGCGCTTGCGCCAATCCGCTGGCCAGCATTCCCGCCATGGCCATGGCGAGGCAAAGTTTACGCATGAAAGATCTCCGTCGGTTCAGGTCGGCCTGGTTCCCCACGCGGACGCGCCGCCCGGCATGAGGGAACAGACCCGAGCCGTGCTGCATCCGGGTCCATCCCCCGCTGCGCACGTTCTTGTTGGATTCTGCGCCAGGCGCGCGGCGATTGTATAGAGCGACGGCTGTCGTAAGCCTAAATGCGCGCCGGACGGCCGCCTTGCGGACGCACCCTCAGGGGATGCGGCAAGGGGCAGCGAAGTCCACGGCGGCCTGGACCTCGGCGCGCAGCTTGGCGACCAGCGGCCGGGCATCATCGCGGCGGTACTGGAATGCATAAGGCATGGCCGCCAGCGGCGTATCGCCTTCCAGCACGCGCAGGCTGCCCTCGGCCTGCAAGGCGCGGGCCCAGTGGCTGGGCAGCAGGCCGACCCCGGTGCCTTCTATCAGAAGGCCGACCACCGCCCCCCAGTTGTTGCAGCAGAGGCGTTCGCCGCCGGCATCGCGGCCCGCCAGCCAGTCGTCGATGATGCGCGTGGTGCCGGCCCCCGCCGGCAGCGTGACCAGCGGCAGGCGGGCAAGCAGCTCCGGCGTCATGCGCGTGGCGCCGTCCAGCAGCGCCGGCGCGGCGACCCAGGAAAAGTCGGCCTGGCCTATGGCCGTGGAAGCGATATTGGGCCGAGAGGAACGGCCGGCGATCACGGCAAAGTCCAGTTCGCCGTCGGCCACGCGCTGCTCCAGCACCTGGCCGATGTCCACATAGGGTTCCAGCACCAGGTCCGGATAGGCGGCGCGCACGCCCCGGATCAGCCGCGGCAGCCAGGTGAGCGCGGTCAGCTCGCCCACGCCGAAGCGGCAGCGACCGCTGAGCCCCGCGCTTTGCGCCAGCGACGCCCGTATCTGCTCCGCCGAGGCCAGCAGGTCGCGCGCCTGCGGCAGCAGGCGCTGGCCGGCGTCGGTCAGCACCGCCTTGTGGCCGCTGCGATCGAACAAGGACTGGCCCAGGCCTTCCTCGAGCTCGGTGATGCGCTTGGACAACGACGATACCGACAGATGCAGGCGCTCGGCCGCCACGGCGAAACTTGCGCAGGTGGCGGCCCAGTAGAAGGCTTCGAGTTGCTTAAGGGTCATGCGCGGATTGTAGGGGCGTCCGGCATGGGGATGCTCACTTCAGGAGCATCCCGTTGAAAAGCGCCCGCCGCGGAATCAGGCGGCTTTCGGCGTCAGCAGGTGCGCGGAAAACCGGAGGGTATCGATGGCGGCGCGGAGCATGCGCTCGACGCGCGGCCACATGTCGCCCTTGAGGCGATCGGACCAGCAGATGCTGTCAAACACCCCGTCGACCAGGGCGTGCAGATAAAGATTGGACAGGCGCACGTCCAGCGCGCGGGGCAGGTCCTCGCGCTTGACCGCGGCGCGCAACAGTTTCTCCGAGGTGCGCAGGGCGTGGCGCTCCCACAAGTCACGGCGGCGCAGCAGCGGCGCGTTCTCGTCGCTGCGTTCGCATTTGAGGTACAGGATTTCCAGCACGCGCTGCACCGAGCCTTCCTGCGCGTAGATCTGGATGTATTGCCGCATGGAGGTGTAGAGCGATTCCAGCGCCTCGCCGTCGGTCGAGACATGAGTCAGGGGAGCAGCCTCGCCCAGCGCGCGGTCGCACATGGCGATGCAGACGTCGATCTTGTTTTTGTAATGGCCGTAGACGGCGCCCCGGGACACCCCTGCGTGGTCGGCGATGTCGCTCATGGTGGTGGCGGCCACCCCCTTGGACAGGAACACGTGCTCCGCGGCATCCAGGATGCGGTCGCGGGTGCGTTGGGACTCTTCTTTCGTCTTGCGGGCCATGCGGGGGACCTCCTTCTTAAAAAACCGGCTGCAAAAAAACGGCGGCTTCAAAACAAGAAGCCGCCTCTTTCGTCACTGTGAATAAGTGTGAAGCGGGGAGCATACTTCCGAACAAAATAATTAATCAAGCGTGACGGATTAAATGATAGACTCGCTTCCCCACGCGGGAAAGTCGGCGCCTTTCCCCACCTCAGCCCTCTGCGGGCCCATCAGAAATTTTAAAAATGAAGCAAAGAGTCTCTCTACGCACGCTCGCCCTTTCTTCCGTACTAATTCTTATTACCGGTTGCTCGAAACCGGAAGCCCAACAAGCCACCGAGGCTCCCGCCGAAGTCGGCGTCATCGTTGCCCAAGCCACGCCCACCAGCGTCGCGACCGAATTGCCGGGCCGGCTGGAGCCCTACCGCGAAGCCGAAGTGCGCGCGCGCGTGGCCGGCATCGTCACCGCGCGCCTGTACGAAGAAGGCCAGGATGTGACGCGCGGCGCCGCCCTGTTCCAGATCGATCCCGCGCCGTTGCAGGCCGCCTACGATTCGGAAGCCGCGAACCTGGCGCGCGCGCAGGCCAATCTTTCCGCCGCCGCCGACAAGCTGCGCCGCTACGCTGACCTGGTGTCGGACCGCGCCATCAGCGAACGCGACCACGCCGAAAGCGTGGCGCAGGAACGCCAAGCGCGGGCCGAGGTCGCCCTGGCCCGCGCCAACCTGCAGAGCGCCAAGCTGAAGCTGGATTACGCGCGCGTCACTTCGCCCATCGACGGCCGGGCGCGGCGCGCGCTGGTGACCGAAGGCGCACTGGTGGGCGAAGGCCAGGCCACGCCGCTGACGGTGGTGCAGCAGATCGATCCCATCTACGTGAACTTCGCCCAGCCGGCGGCCGAGGTGATGCAGTTGCAGAAGCAGATCCGCGCGGGCGCCCTGGAAGGCGTGGCGCCGGACCAGGTGCGGGTGCGGCTGCTGCTCCCCGACGGCTCGGAGTACGGGCGCGGCGGCACGCTGTCGTTCGCCGATCTGGCGGTGGATCCCGGCACGGACAACGTCACCATGCGGGCGCTGTTCGAGAACCCGGGCCGCGATCTGCTGCCGGGCATGTATGTGCGGGTGCGGCTGGAGCAGGCGATCAACCGCGACACCTATCTGGTGCCGCGCAACGCCCTGCTGCGCAATGCCGAAGGCGCGCACGTGCTGGCCGCGGGTGCAGACGGAGAGCTGAAGAAGATCGCCGTCACCGCAGAGCGGCTGCAGGGTCCGAACTGGATCGTCACGCAGGGATTGGCAGGCGGCGAACGCATCGTCGTCGAGAACGCCGCGCATATGGCGGCGGGACAGAAAATCAAACCGGTGGAGCGGGCCGCGCCCAGTGCGCAGGCCCCCGCCGCCGGCAACCCGGAGGCCGGCGTCCAGGCTAGGACGTCCGCGTCGGGCCAAAAAGGATAAACCGCAATGGCGCGTTTTTTTATCGATCGCCCCGTCTTCGCCTGGGTGATCTCGCTGCTGATCGTGCTGGTCGGCATCCTGTCGATCCGTGCGCTGCCGGTGGCGCAATATCCGGACATCGCTCCGCCCGTGGTCAACGTCGGCGCCAGCTACCCCGGCGCCTCGGCCAAGGTGGTCGAAGAGGCCGTCACCGCCATCATCGAACGCGAGATGAACGGCGCGCCGGGACTGATGTACACCTCGTCCAGCAGCGACTCGACGGGCTGGGCCAGCATCAACCTGACTTTCAAGCAAGGCACCAACCCGGACCTGGCGGCCGTGGAAGTGCAGAACCGCCTGAAGGCGGTGGAGCCGCGCCTGCCGGAATCGGTGCGCCGCGACGGCGTGCGCGTGGAGAAGGCGGCCGACAACATCCAGCTGGTGGTGTCGCTGAAGTCGGATGGCGGGCTGGATGACATCCAGCTGGGCGAACTGGCAGCCTCCAACGTGCTGCAGGCGTTGCGCCGCGTGGAAGGCGTGGGCAAGGTGCAGTCGTTCGGCGCGGAAGCCGCCATGCGCATCTGGCCGGATCCGGCCAAGCTGACGGCCATGTCCCTGACCCCGGGCGACATCGTCTCGGCCCTGCGCAGCCACAACGCCCGCGTCACCATCGGCGAGCTGGGCAACCAGGCCGTGCCCAAGGACGCCCCGCTGAACGCCAGCATCGTCGCGGGCGAGTCCCTGCGCACGCCCGAGCAATTCGGCAACATTCCGCTGCGCGCGCAGCCGGACGGTGCCACTTTGCGCCTGAAGGATGTGGCGCGGGTCGAGTTGGGCGGCACCGACTACATGTACCTGTCGCGCGTGAACGGCATGACCGGCACAGGCCTGGGCATCAAGCTGGCGCCGGGTTCGAACGCGGTCGAAACCACCAAGCGCATCCGCGCGACCATGCAGGAGCTGGCCCAGTATTTCCCGCCGGGCGTGACCTGGGACATTCCGTACGAGACATCCACCTTCGTCGAAATCTCGATCAAGAAGGTGCTGATGACCCTGCTGGAAGCCGTAGCCCTGGTGTTCTGCGTGATGTACCTGTTCATGCAGAACTTCCGAGCCACGCTGATTCCGACGCTGGTCGTGCCGGTGGCGCTGCTGGGCACGCTGGGCGTGATGCTGGGGCTGGGCTATTCCATCAACGTGCTGACGATGTTCGGCATGGTGCTGGCCATCGGCATCCTGGTCGACGACGCCATCGTGGTGGTGGAAAACGTCGAGCGCATCATGGCCGAGGAAGGCTTGTCGCCGCGCGAGGCCACGGTCAAGGCCATGGGCCAGATCAGCGGCGCCATCGTGGGCATCACGGTGGTGCTGGTGTCGGTGTTCGTGCCGATGGCCTTCTTTGACGGCGCGGTGGGCAACATCTACCGCCAGTTCGCCGTGACGCTGGCCGTGTCGATTGCCTTCTCGGCCTTCCTGGCGCTGTCGCTGACGCCGGCGCTGTGCGCCAGCATGCTCAAGCCGATCGCCGCCGGCCACCACGAGAAGCGCGGCTTCTTCGGCTGGTTCAACCGGGCCTTCGCGCGCCTGACGGCGCGCTACACCGCCCGGGTGTCGGGCGTGCTGGCCCGTCCGGTGCGCTTCGGCCTGGCCTACCTGGCGGTGATCGCCGCGGTGGCGCTGCTGTTCGCCCGGCTGCCCTCTTCCTTCCTGCCGGACGAAGACCAGGGCAGCTTCATGGCCATGGTCATCCTGCCCCAGGGCTCGCCGCAAGCCGAAACCATGGCGATGGTGAAAGAGGTCGAGCGCTACATGATGGAGCATGAGCCCGTCGAATATGTGTATTCGGTCAACGGCTTCAGCAACTACGGCAGCGGACCGAACTCGGCCATGTTCTTCGTCACGCTAAAGGACTGGAAGCAGCGCGGCGGCGCCGACCTGCACGTGAACGCGGTGGTGGAACGCATCAACGCCGCCTTCGCCGACCGCAAGAACGTCATGGTGCATGCGCTGAACTCCCCGCCGCTGCCGGACCTGGGCTCCACCTCGGGCTTCGACTTCCGCCTGCAGGACCGGGGCGGCCTGGGCTACGAGGCCCTGGAGCAGGCGCGCCAGCAATTGCTGGCAGCGGCGGCCAAGCATCCCGCGCTGACGGAGGTTGTCTTCGCCGGCCAGGAAGAAGCGCCGCAGCTGGAGCTGCGCGTCGACCGCGACAAGGCGCAGGCCATGGGCGTGCCACTGGACGAGATCAACACCGCCCTGGCGGTAATGTACGGTTCGGACTATATCGGCGACTTCATGCTCAATGGCCAGGTGCGGCGCGTGACCGTGCAGGCCGACGGCAAGAGCCGTGTCGACATGGAAGACGTGTCGCGCCTGCATGTACGCAACCTGCAGGGCCAGATGGTGCCGCTGTCGGCCTTCGCCACCCTGAAATGGTCGATGGGACCGCCGCAGCTCAACCGCTACAACGGCTTCCCGTCGTTCACCATCAACGGCTCGGCCGCGCCCGGGCACAGCAGCGGCGAGGCCATGCGCGCCATGGAGGCGCTGGCGGCCGAACTGCCGCGCGGCATCGGCTTCGACTGGTCGGGGCAGTCCTACGAGGAACGGCTGTCCGGCAACCAAGCGCCCGTGCTGTTCGCGCTGTCGGTGCTGGTCGTGTTCCTGGCCCTGGCCGCGCTGTATGAAAGCTGGTCAATACCGCTGGCGGTGATCCTGGTGGTGCCGCTGGGCGTGATCGGCGCGGTGCTGGGCGTGACGCTGCGCGGCATGCCCAACGACATCTACTTCAAGGTCGGCCTCATCGCCACCATCGGGCTGTCGGCCAAGAACGCGATCCTGATCGTGGAAGTGGCCAAGGACCTGGTGCGCGACGGCCAGGGCATCGTGTCCGCCACGCTGGAGGCCGCCAGGCTGCGGCTGCGGCCCATCGTGATGACCTCGCTGGCCTTCGGCGTGGGCGTGCTGCCCCTGGCGCTGGCCACCGGCGCGGCCTCGGGCGCCCAGGCCGCGATCGGCACGGGCGTGCTGGGCGGCATCGTCACGGCGACGGTGCTGGCCATCTTCCTGGTGCCGCTCTTCTTTTTGATCGTGGGCCGCGCGCTGGGCATGCGCGTGCGTCCCTCGCGTCCGCAAGGCCGCGAAACGCTGGAGACCACGCCATGAAGGCTATGGCAATGACCCTGCTTGCGCTGGCCCTGGCCGGCTGCTCGCTGGCCCCCACCTATGAGCGACCGGCAGCGCCGGTCCCCCAGGCCTATGACACGGTCGCCGCGGACGGACTGGCGGCGATGCCGCAGGACTGGCGCGATTACTTCAACGACCCGGCGCTGCAGGCCTGGATCGCCGCCGCGCTCGAGAACAACCGCAACCTG
The DNA here is from genome assembly GCF_014851465.1 of Achromobacter sp. ACM04. Lineage (NCBI taxonomy): Bacteria > Pseudomonadati > Pseudomonadota > Betaproteobacteria > Burkholderiales > Alcaligenaceae > Achromobacter > Achromobacter sp. ACM04. The sequence continues at coordinate 557,724 of NZ_JACUZS010000003.1, read as the reverse complement.
CGGGTGGCGGCGCTGCGCATCCAGGAAGCGCGGGCGCTGTACGGCGTACAGCAGGCCGACCGCCTGCCGTCCATCGACGGCACGGGCGAGTTCAGCCGCGGACGCGGCGCGGAGCCCGGCCAGCCGCGCATGCCGGTGGCCGACCGCTACCGCGCCGCCGTCGGCATCGCCGCGTTCGAACTGGATTTCTTCGGCCGCGTGAAGAGCCTGAGCGACGCGGCGCTGTCGCGCTACCTGGCCAGCGAGGAAGCGCACCGCGCTGCCACGCTGTCGCTGGTGTCGGAGACGGCCACGGCCTACTTCAACCAGCGCTCGCTGGCCGAACAGCTGCGCCTGACCGAAAGCACGCTGGCGCTACGCGAGGCCTCGCTCAAACTGACCCAGCGCCGTTACGACGCCGGGCTGGAAACGGCCGTGGGGCTGCGTACCGCGCAGATGCTGGTGGAATCCTCGCGCGCCACGCATGCCGAACTGAGCCGGGAATACCGGCAGTCGGTGCACACCCTGGGCCTGCTGGCGGGCGACTTTTCGCTGCCGCCCGACACCGATGCCGTCACGCTGGAAAGCCAGAGCCTGACACCGCTGGCCGCGGGCCTGCCTTCGACCCTGCTGGTCCGTCGCCCGGACTTGCGCCAGGCCGAGGACACGCTGCGGGCCGCCAACGCCGACATCGGCGCCGCGCGCGCGGCGTTCTTCCCGTCGGTGCAGCTGACGACCGACATCGGCACCACGGCGGGCAGCTTCTCGGACCTGTTCGGTTCGGGCACGGGCACCTGGACCTTCGCGCCCAAGCTGACGCTGCCCATCTTCAACGCCGGACGCAACAGCGCCAACCTGTCGCTGGCGGAAGCGCGCAAGGACATCGCGGTGGCCCAGTACGAGGGCAGCATCCAGCAGGCCTTCCGCGAAGTGGCCGACGCGCTGTCCGCGCGCGACACGCTGCGCGCCCAGATCGACGCCCAGCGCAAGGTCCGCGACGCCGACCGCGACCGCCAGCGGCTGACCGAAAGGCGCTACGAACGCGGCGTGGCGAGCTACCTGGAAATGCTGGAAGCGCAGCGCAGCCTGTTCGAATCCGAACAGGAGTTCATCCGGCTGCAGCAGCGCCGGCTGGTCAATGCGGTGGAGTTGTACAAGGCGCTGGGCGGCTGGGAGCAGCCCCGCTCATGACTGGTCAGCCAGCCTTGTCGATGCGGTAGGCGCAGCGGCGCGCGCCCGCGAGGATGTGTTCTTCGCGGCGCACCCGGACTTCTGCTCCTAGCACCTTGTGGAAGAGTTCCAGCTCGCTGCGGCAAAAGCCCATACAGGCTTTGGCCGCGGAGCAGATCGGGCAGTGGTTCTCGATGAACAGGAAGTCCGCGCCATCCTTGCGCAGCTCGGCCATGTAGCCTTCGGCAGAGCGGACTTCCACCAGCCGCTCCAGCCTTTCCTTCAGGCTGCGGGCGCCCTGCATGGCCTGGCGGTAGCTGCTGAGCATGGCGGCTTCGCGCGCCTGGATCAGCTTTTCGATGCCCTCTTCGCCAAACACCTGGCGCACCGCGCCCAGCATCTGCACCGTCATTTCGGCATGCGTGTCCGGGAAGCGCCCGTTTCCGGCATCGGTGAGGAACCAGATCTGCGTGGGCCGGCCCCGGCCCGCGCTGTGGCTTTCGGAATCCACCAGTCCTTCCGCATGCAGGCGCGTCATCTGCTGACGCACGGCCTCGGCCGTCACGTCCAGGGCCTTGGCAATGACGGCGACGGATTGCGGGCCCCGCGTCTTCAGGGTCATGAGCACGCGATCGGCGGGCTGATGCTCCCAGACCACGGGATGGGACGGACTGTCAGACATGGATGTGCATACTCCGGTTGTTTGCCTATGGTGCCATGAACCTGGCCTGCCGGTCAGCCGGAAGCGGCCGGCGGATCCATCGAGGGCGCCTCCCATCCGCCCCCCAAGGCTTTGTAAAGCGCGATCAGGCGGGTATAGGACTCGGTTTCGGCCACGGCCACGGCGTCCTGGGCGCGCAAAAGCGTACGCTGCGCGTCCAGCACCGTCAAATACGGCGTATTGCCCTCACGGTAGCGCAGCTGCGCCAGTTCCGCCGCCCTGCCGCTATGCACGGCCGCCTGCGCCAGGCTGCCCAGGCGCTGCTGGGTCTGGCCGTACTCCGTCAGCGCCGATTCCAGTTCCTCGACCGCGCGCAGCACGGTCAGCTCGTAGCTGGCGACGGCGCCGTCCGCGCGCGCCACCGCGCCACGCTTGCGCGCCAGCGCCGTGGGCAGATGGAAGGCAGGCCAGTTGGCCGTGGCCGCCACGCTGAACGCGCGGCTGGCCGATGAGCCGAAATCCGCGCCGCGCAGGGCGACGAAACCCAGGAACCCGCCCAGGTCGATGCGCGGATAGAGCTCCGCAGTCGCCACGCCCACGTCGGCGTTGGCCGCAGCCATGCCGCGTTCGGCCGCCAGCACGTCCGGGCGGCGCGACAGCAAGGCGCTCACGTCGCCGATCGGCAGGCGGGTATCCAGGGGCGCCAGCGCCTTGCCCGCATCGAGCTCGCCCAGCTCCACCGGCCGCAGGCCCGCCAACACCGCGATCCGGTACTGCGCCAGCCGTCGGGCCGCGATCTGCAACGGCACGCTGGCCTGCACGGTCTCCAGTTCGGCGCGGGCGCTGGCCAGGTCGCCTTCGTCGCCGCGGCCGGCCGACACCATGGCCTGGATCACGCGCAGGCTGTCGCGCTGGCTTTCCAGGTTGGCGCGCGCCACGGCCAGGCGCTGTTCCGCGCCGCGCAGCTCGAAGTAATTGCGCGCCACTTCGGCGGCCACGACGATGCGGGTCTGGGCCAGGTCCGCGGCCTGCGCCTCGCTGCGCGCGGCCGCGCCCTCGGCCGCCCGGCGCAGCCGGCCGAACAGGTCCAGCTCCCAGGTGGCGTCAAAGCCCGCCCGGTAGCTCTCGGCCAGATTGCGCTGGCCCGCGACGCCGGCATTGGCCTGCGACAGGCTGCGTTCATAGCCGCCGCCCAGCGTGACCGCCGGCAACTGGTCCAGTTCCTTCTCGTCCAGCACCGCGCGCGACTCGGCCAGGCGCGCCTGCGCCATGCGGATATCCAGATTGCGCGACAGCGCCAGATCGATCAGCCGGTCCAGCTGGGGGTCCTGCAATTGCTTCCACCAGTCGCGCTGCAATTGATCGGTTGAGAACAGGGCCTGTTCAGGGCTGGCCAACGCCACCGGAGCAGCCTGGGGTTTCTGGTAGTCGGGTCCGACGGCGCAGCCGGCCGTGGCCAGCGCGGCCAGCAGCACGGCCGCGCCGCGGCGCATGCGTATGGAAAGTTGTGAGTGCTTCATGATGGTTTCCTTCGGCTAGGCGGAGGCGCCGGGTGCCGCGGCGTCCTCGGCCTGGGCCAGCGCCAGTTCCCGGGCGCGCGGCGTGTCGTGCGCTGCGCGGTGGTCGCGGGCGAATACGGTGTAGACGGTGGGCAGCACGAACAACGTAAACAGCGTGCCCACCAGCAGGCCCACCACGATGACCAGGCCCAGGCTGTAGCGGCTGTGCGCGCCCGCGCCGCTGGCGAACAGCAACGGGATCAAGCCCATGACCATGGCGGCGGTCGTCATCAGGATGGGACGCAGCCGGATGCGGGCGGCCTGCTCCATCGCGGTGCGCCGGTCCAGCCCGTGGCTGACCTGCATTTCATTGGCGAACTCCACCATCAGGATGCCGTGCTTGCTGATCAGGCCGATCAGCGTCACCAGCCCGATCTGGGTATAGATGTTGACGGTAGCCATGCCCAGCGCCAGCGGTATCAGCGCGCCGCAGATCGACATGGGCACGCTCACCAGGATGATGAAGGGGTCGCGCAGGCTCTCGTATTGCGCCGCCAGCACCAGGTAGATCACGATGATGGCGAAGATGAAGGTGATCATCAGCGCCGAGCCTTCCTGGCTGTACTGGCGCGCATCCGACTGCCAGTCGTAGCTGAAGCCTGCAGGCAGGAACTGGGCTTGCCGGGTCAGGAACTGCACCGCATCGCCCATGGTCACGCCCGGCATCGGGATGGCCTGGAAGGTGGCCGCGTTGAGCTGGTTGAACTGCGTCAGCTTGTTGGGCTCCACCCCCATGGACACGGTCACAAGGTTGGACAGCGGCACCTGCGCGCCGCTGGCGCTCTTGACGTAGTAGCGCGCCAGCGACTCCGGCGAAATACGCTGTTCGCGCAGGCTCTGCGGAATAACGTCGTAGGAACGGCCGTCCATGCCGAAGCGGTTCACGTAGTTCTCGCCCACCAGCACGGCCAGCGTGTCGCCGATGGCCTTCATGGTGACACCCAGGCTGTTGGCCTTGGCGCGGTCCACCTTCAGTTGCACCACCGGATTGTTGTAGTCCAGGTCGCTGTCGACCACCATGAACAAGCCGCTTTCACGCGCCGCCTTCTTCAGGCCCTCCATGGCCTCATAGACCACCGGATAGTCGGACGCGCTCATGATGACCATCTGTACCGGCAGCCCGCCGGTGGAGCCCGGCAGGGACGGCAGCTGGAAGGCGAAGATATTGCTGCCCTCGACCTGGTTCACCATGGCCTGCATGTCGGCCTGGATCTGGTCGGCCGAACGCTCGCGCTTTTCCCAAGGCACGAAGTCCACGCCGCCGATGCTGTTGGAGACGCCGTCGGAACCGTTGATCAGCCAGCGCCCCTGCTGTTCCGGCAGGGTCTTCATGACGTCGTCCCACTTGCGGCCGAATTTCTCCACGTAGTCGATATTGGCGTGCTGCGGCGACTTGATCGCGGTCAGCACTGTCGACTGGTCTTCGACCGGCGCCAGCTCGCGCTGCGCGGCGTTGTAGAGGAACGGCAGGCTCGCCAGTACCGCCACGGCAATCAGCCCGGTCACCCATCGGTGATGCAGCGAGACGTCCAGCACGCGGCCATAGGCATCGCCCAGGCGTCCGAAGAAATGCTCGGCGCGGCGCGCCATCCAGCCCTCGGAGACCCGGCTGTTGAGCAGGAACGAGCTCATCACGGGCGACAAGGTCAGCGCAATGACGCCCGACACGACCACGGATCCGGCCAGGGTGAAGGCGAACTCCTTGAAGAGCGAACCAGTAAGCCCGCCCATCAGGCCGATCGGCGCGTAGACCGCGGCCAGCGTGATGGTCATCGCGATCACAGGCCCCGCCACTTCGCGCGCGCCGATGAGGGCCGCGCGCACAGGCGACTTGCCCTCTTCGATGTGGCGGTGCACGTTTTCCACGACCACGATGGCGTCGTCCACCACCAGGCCGATAGCCAGCACCATGGCCAGCAAGGTCAGCAGGTTCACGCTGAAGCCGAACAGCGCCATGATGGCAGCCCCGCCCAGCATGGACAGGGGAATGGTCAGCACCGGAATCAGCACGGCGCGCAAGGAACCCAGGCACAGGAAGATCACCACCACCACGATGGCGATGGCCTCGATCAGCGTATGCACCACGCCATCGATGGAAGCGCTGATGAAGCGGGCCAGCTCGAACGGCACCTGTACGCTGGTGCCGGGCGGCAGGTTCTGCTTGATGTTGGGCAGCAACTCGTTCAGGCGTTTGACGATCACCAGCGGATTGCCCACCGGCGTGGCGTTAAGGCCGAAGTACACCGCCGGCTCGCCGTCCATCAGACCGCTGGAATCGGTAGATGCCGCGCCCAGTTCCACCGTGGCCACGTCGCCCAGGCGCACGATCGCGTCGCCCTCGCGCTTGACCACCATGTCGCGGAATTCCGCGACGTTGACCAGGTCCGTGTTGACCTGGATGTTGGACACCACGTACAGGCCCTTGGCCTGCCCCGGCGCCGCCTGCACGTTGTTGTCGCGCAGCGCGTCGGCCAGTTCGCCCGCGGAAATGCCGCGCGCCGCCATCCGGTTCGGGTCCAGCCACACCCTCATGGCCAGTTTTTGCCCGCCGTAGAGTTCCACGCTGGCCACGCCGTCGATGGACGAGAGCTGCGGCTGCACCACGCGCGACAGATAATCCGTCAGGGACGCCAGCGACAAGGTGCTGCTGGAAAAGCCGACATAGGCCACGGCGGTCGCCTCGCCGGCGGACTTGACCAGCACGGGGTCGTAGACGTCCTGCGGCAGGCGGTACTTGACCTCGTTGACCTTGGCCATCACCTCCGTCATGGCCTTGTTGGAGTCGGCGTTCAGCTTCATCCGTACCGTGATCACGCTGCGGCCCTGCGTGGAGGAAGACGACAGGTAGTCGATGCCTTCCACCGTGGCCACGGACTGCGCGATGGGCTGGGTGACGAAGCCTTGCATGAGGTCGGGCGAAGCGCCCGGATACTGGGTGGTGATGGTGATGGTGGTACTTTCGGTCAGCGGATACTGCCGCACCGGCAGGCCGCTCAGGGCCTTGATGCCCAGCAGCAGGATCAGCGTGCTGACCACCAGCGCCAGCACTGGCCGGCGCACGAAGAGATCGGTGAATTTCATGTTCTGCTCCGCGCCCTTACCGGACTTGCGCCACGGTCTGCTGCGCGGCGTCCAACGCCACGGTGTCCTCGGCGCCGACCTCGACCGCCGCGCCGTTGTGCAGGCGCAGCTGGCCTGAGGTCACGACCTGGTCGCCCGCCTGCAAGCCTTCGGTCACGACCACGCGGCCGCGCACGCGCTCGGCCGTCTTCACATAGGCCTGGCGGACCGTCGGGCCGGCGGACGCCTCGCCCGCCTTGGGCGGGTTCAGCACGTAGACGGAATCGCCATAGGCGCTGTAACTGACCGCGGTTTCCGGCACGGTGATCACGCCGGGACGCGCGGGCAGGCCGATCTGGCCCTGGGCATACATGCCGGCCGCGAGCGCGCCGTCGGCGTTCGGCAGGGTCGCCTGCACGCGCACGGTGCGCGACCCTGCGTCCACTTGCGGCTCCACAGTGGTGATCTGACCTTCGAAGACGCGTCCCGCATGGGCGTCCACGGTCACCGCCACCGGCTGGCCCGCGCGCAACGCGCCCATGGCCTGCTCGGGCAGGGTGATGTTGGCGTACATGGCGGAAGCGTCGGTCAGCGATACCAGCGGATCGCCGGCGCGAGCGAATTGCCCCAGGTTCACGCGGCGCACGCCCAGCACGCCGTCAAACGGCGCTTTGATGCGCTTTTGCTCGATCAAGGCCTGCACGCGCTTGATGTCGCCCGCGGCCTGGTCGTAGTCGGCCTGCGCCTGGTCCAGTTGTTCGCGCGTGGCGGCCTGTTGCGGCAGCAGGCGGCGGGTGCGGTCCAGCAAGGCGCGCGCATTGCGCGCCTGGGCCTGCAGCCGGGCCAGTTCGCCCTGCTCGGGCGCGTCGTTCAATTGCACCAGCAACTGGCCGGCCTGGACCTGCGCGCCCGAGGCGAACAGGATACGGTCGACCCGGCCGTCCACTTCGGCCGCTACCTGCACCTGGCGCGCCGCCTCCAGCGAGCCGATGCCGCTCAGCGTGACAGGGAAGTCCGCCTGCCGCGCGGCGGCCACCGCGACCTTGGCCGGCGCCATGGCCCAGCCGCCCTTTTGCTGCGCGCCGCCGTACTTCCAGTACAGTCCGCCGCCCGCCAGCGCCAGCGCCACGACCCCAGCCGCCCACGCTCCTGATTTCGCCTTCATGATTGACTCGCTATTTATCAAAGAATGTTCTTGGATAATCCACGATATCGGGCATTTCGTCAAAAGGGTTAATCCAATCCCCTGCATAGCGGCGGACTATGGCGCGCAAGCCCCTGCGGGCCGTGTGGGCAAAAAAAACCGCCAGCAGGCTGGCGGTTTCGTGGAGCGCAACGCGGCTAGGTCCGCACCATGTGCAGATAGTGGCGATGCCGTTCGTACTGGTCCAGGATGTCGCCGATGACGGCGTCGCGGCTCCAGCCCATGATGTCGTAATCCTGCCCGCCTTCGCGCAGGTGGACCTCGGCGCGGAAGTACTTGCGCTCGTCCTCGTCGGCCGCTTCCTCGGGCGTGAGGCTGGGACGCACGAAAGCCTCGGGCTGCACCGCGTAGGAAAAGTCCAGGTGCTCGCCATGGGAGACTTCCATGATCACGCCCTCGTCGTTGCCGTGCTCGCGCACTTCCACCTGGTAGCCCTGCTTGCGCAGTTCGTCCGCCACGTCTTCCATGGCGGGCCGCACCACGTCGCTGATGAAGCGCTGCACATGGGCGCGGCGCGGCATCATGACCATGTTGCGCAGGCGCCGCTCCCATGACTGTCCGCCGCGCGCGGGGCGTGACAAGGTCAGCGACTGGTAGCGGATGCCGCGCTTGGTCGCGTCCAGCTTGAGCGCCTTGAACAGGCCCCACAGCGACAGCAGCAGAATGATGGAGAAAGGCAGCGCGCTGGCGATGGTCGCGGTTTGCAGGGCCGTGAGGCCATCGGCCAGCAGCAGCGCGATCGCCACCGCCCCCATCAGCACCGACCAGAAGATGCGTTGCCACACGGGCGTGCGGTCCGAACCGCCGGAGGCCAGCAGGTCGACCACCAGCGCGCCCGAGTCGGCCGAGGTCACGAAGAACACCGCCACCATCGCGATCGCGACGACGGACAGCACCCCGCTCCAGGGCAATTGTTCCAGGAAGGCGAACAGCGCCAAGGAAGAATCGGCCTGCACCACTTCCGCCAGGCCCTGCACCTTGTCGACCAGGATCATGTGGATGGCGGTATCGCCGAACACCGTCATCCAGAACAGCGTGAAGCCGGCCGGCACCAGCAGCACGCCGGTGACGAATTCGCGGATGGTGCGGCCGCGCGAGATGCGCGCGATGAACAGGCCCACAAAGGGCGACCACGCAATCCACCAGCCCCAGTAGAACAGCGTCCAGCCGCCGATCCAGTCGGTGGGTTCGTAGGCATACAGGTTGAAGGTCTTGTTGACGATGTCAGACAGGTAGGCGCCGGTGTTCTGAACAAAGGTCTGAAACAGGAACACCGTCGGGCCGACCACCAGCACGAACAGCAGCAGCACCGCCGCCAGCACCAGATTGGTCTCGGACAGGATGCGGATCCCCTTGTCCAGGCCGCTGGCCACCGATAAGGTCGCCAGGCCGCAGGTGACGATGACCAGGATGATCTGCGTGGTCACGCCCACCGGAATGCCGAACAGATGGTTCAGGCCGCTGTTGATCTGCGCCACGCCCAGGCCCAGCGAAGTCGCCACGCCCAGCACCGTGCCGATGATGGCGAAGATGTCGACGGCATGCCCGATGGGCCCGTGGATGCGGTTGCCGATCAGCGGATACAGCGCCGAACGCAGGGTCAGCGGCAGCCCGTGCCGATAGCTGAAGAATGCCAGGATCAGCGCCACCACCGCGTAGATGGCCCAGGCATGCAGGCCCCAGTGGAAGAAGGTGATCTTCATGGCTTCACGGGCCGCAAGGGCGGTGCCCCCCTCGCCCACGGGCGGCGCGATGAAGTGCATCACGGGCTCGGCCACGCCGAAGAACATCAGGCCGATCCCCATGCCCGCGGAGAACAGCATCGCGAACCAGGTGAAGTTGCGGTAATCGGGTTCGCTGTGGTCGGGTCCCAGCTTGATGTCGCCATACCGGCTGACCGCCAGGAATACCACCGCGATCAGGATGATGGCCACGACCAGGATATAGAACCAGCTGGCGTTGCCCAATATCCAGCCCTGCACGGACTCGAACAGGCTTTGCGCGACCTTGGGCGCCAGGATCGCGAACCCCACCAGCAGCAGCGTGAACACGGCCGCCGGAAAGAACACTGGGCGATTGATGGTGGATGGTCGGGTTTCTGAAGTCATGCTGCCGCTCCTTTCGCCCGAGGGTTGGAAATTCCCAGCACGCGTCCCCCCTCAGTCCGGCCGCGCGCCGCAAGTATTACTATCACGGCCTAAGGCCGTCTGACAATCTGAAACCGCAAGCCGGGCCGGCCAGAGGAGAGATATCCCATGATCGATCACCTGGACCATCTGGTCCTGACCTGTACCGACCCCGACGCCACGGTGGACTTCTATACCCGGATCCTGGGCATGCGCCTGGAAACCTTTGGCGAAGGCCGCCAGGCGCTGCGCTTCGGCAACCAGAAGATCAACCTGCACGTGCGCGGCCATGAGTTCGAACCCAAGGCCCACCTGCCCGTACCGGGCGCGCTGGACCTGTGCTTCATCGCCGATCGCCCGCTGGAAGACGTGATCGCGCATCTGAACCGCGAAGGCGCCCGGATCATCGAAGGCCCCGTGCCGCGCACTGGCGCCACCGGCAAGATCCGCTCGGTCTACCTGCGCGACCCGGACCTGAATCTCATCGAAATCTCGGAATTGCTGGCCTGAGGCCGGGAACCGGCCGCCTTAGTCGGTCATCGGTTCGCCGAAGACCACGCTGCGGAAGAAACCGGCCAGCACGGCCTCGGTCATTTCCGGCGTGACGGCCTGCGGGTCGAAGGCATAGCTGAACTGCATGCCGTCCGACAGGGCCAGCAGGCCCAGTGCCATCTGTTCCGGCGGCATGCGTAGCGGCGTGCCGACCCGCGCAGAAAACTGGCGGATGTATTCCGTGGTGGCTTCGCGCAATTCCCGCATGCAAGCCACGAAGCCAGCCCGGAAATCCGGATCGCGCGCCGCCTGCAACTTGCCTTCCATCCACAGCAGGAAACAGTCGTTCTCGCGGTAATGCGTGGAGTAGTACTCCAGCACGCGGGCTTCCATCTGCGGACGCGATTCGCCGTCCTCGAAGATGGCGCGCATGTCGCTCATCACGCTCTCGTGATCGCGCCTGAGCAGTTGCAGGAACAGTTCGGACTTGCTGGTGAAGTTGGAATAAAAGGCCCCGCGCGTGTACCCCGCCTGCTCGGCGATGTCCTCCACGCTGGCAGCCACGAATCCCTTGGCAAGAAAGATCGATTGCGCAGCGTCGAGCAGACGCTGGCGCGTCTGGTCACGGCTTTGCTCTCGCGTAAGGCGGACTTTTGACATGGCGGGAGTTTAGCACTGGGGAGCATTTCAGATTCAATATTGAATTCGAATTCATACCTGTATTAGAATCCAGGCCGTATCGGGTCGAAACCGGCCCTTATTCCCGAATCTCCGCGCCGCGAGGTGTTCCGTGACTTGCCCTGGCCCTGCCGCGCGCTTTGCCGCGCGCGCCGCCGCGGCCGCCTCTGCGGCGCCGCTTTCACCCTCCAACCGCTCCCGCCATTGGCCGCGCCTGTGGTCACTGCCTGCCGCCGCATCACTTGCTCTGCTGCTCGCTGCCTGCGGCCGCAATGAAGCGCCGCCGCCCGCGCCGCGCCCTGTGGTCGCCATGCCCGCCCAGGCCGATGAACGCCTGCCGGCCTGGACGCTGCCTGGCGAAGTGCAGGCGCGCTACAGCACCCCGCTGTCGTTCCGGGTCAATGGCAAGATCATCGAGCGCCAGGTCCGGCTGGGCGATGCCGTCACCCCCGGGCAGATCGTCGCCAAACTGGATCCGGCCGACGCCGCCAAGAACGCGGCCAGCGCCCGCGCACAGCTGTCGGCGGCCCAGCACCAGCTGGACTACGCGCGCCAGCAGCTGGACCGCGACCGCGCCCAAGCCCGCGAAAACCTGATCGCCGCGACCCAGCTGGAACAGACCCGCAACGCCTACGCCGCGGCATTGGCGCAACGCGACCAAGCTCAACAGCAGGCAGCGTTGGCGGCCGACCAGCTCAAATACACCACGTTGCAGGCCGACCATGCTGGCGTCATCACCGCGGAGCAGGCGGACACCGGACAGAACGTGGCCGCCGGCGAACCGGTCTACAGCCTGGCCTGGTCCGGCGACATCGACGCCATCTGCGACGTGCCGGAAAGCGTGCTGGCGGGCCTGGCCATCGGCCAACGCGCCAGCGTCACGCTCGGCCCGCTGCCCGGCCAGACGTTCTCGGCGGTGCTGCGCGAGATCGCGCCGGCCGCGGATCCGCAAAGCCGCACCTATCGCGCCAAGCTCACGCTGGAATCCCCGACCCCGGACGTGCGCCTGGGCATGACGGCCAATATCAGCTTCGACAACCGCTCCGGCGAAAACCTGACGACCTACACCGTGCCGGCCACCGCGCTGTTCCATGACGGCCCCGCGCCCGCCGTGTGGATCGTCAAGCCGGACGCCGACACGCTGGAGCTGCGCCGCGTCGAGGTGCTGCGCTACGACGCCCGCACCGTCACCCTGTCCAAGGGCTTGCAGGCGGGCGAACGCGTGGTCTGGCAAGGCGTGCATGCGGTGGCCCCCGGCGAGAAAGTCCGCGCCGTGCCGCCGCTGCATCCCGAGGATTTCGCCTCATGAGCGGCCCGCAGCATGACGCTTCCGTGCAGGCGCCTCGCCACGAGGAAGGCCGGTTCAACCTGTCGGCATGGGCGCTGCGGCACCAGCCGCTGGTCATCTTCATCATCACGCTGATCACGCTCTTCGGCGTCCTGTCGTACTCGAAGCTGGCGCAATCGGAAGATCCGCCTTTCACCTTCCGCGTCATGGTCATCAAGACGCTATGGCCCGGCGCCACTGCGCAGCAGGTGCAGGAGCAGGTCACCGACCGCATCGCCAAGAAGCTGCAGGAAGCCCCCAACACGGACTTCATGCGCAGCTACTCGCGGCCGGGCGAATCGCTGATCTTCTACACCATGAAGGACTCCGCGCCCGCCAGCACCGTGGCCGAACAGTGGTACCAGGTGCGCAAGAAGGTCGGCGACATTGCAGCCACGCTGCCACCGGGCGTGCAAGGCCCCTTCTTCAACGACGAATTCGGCGACGTCTATACCAACATCTACACGCTGCAGGGCGACGGCTTTTCGCCCGCGCAGCTGCATGACTACGCCGACCGGCTGCGCACCGTGCTGCTGCGCGTGCCGGGCGTGGCCAAGGTGGACTACTTCGGCGATCAGCCTGAGCACATCTACGTCGAGATCTCCAACACCCAGCTCACGCGGCTGGGCGTGTCGCCGCAGCAGATCGCCCAGGCCATCAACAGCCAGAACGCCGTGACGAGCGCGGGCACGCTGACCACCGCCGACGACCGCATCTTCGTGCGGCCCAGCGGCCAGTACGCCAACAGCCGCGTCCTGGCCGACACGCTGATCCGGGTCAACGGCAAATCGATCCGGCTGGGCGACATCGCCACCATCCGCCGCGGCTACCAGGATCCGGCCATCGAGCAGATGCGGCTGGGCGGCAACGCCGTACTGGGCATAGGCATCACCATGCAGCCGGGGCGCGACGTGGTCCATCTGGGCAAGGCTTTGAGCGCCAAGTTCGAGGAACTCCAGGCCCAGTTGCCCGCCGGGCTGACGCTGAAGGAAGTCTCCAGCATGCCCAAGGCGGTATCGCATTCCGTCGACGACTTCCTGCGCTCCGTGGCCGAAGCCGTGGCCATCGTGCTGGCGGTGAGCCTGGTGTCCCTGGGCCTGCGCACCGGCATGGTGGTGGTCATCTCGATCCCGGTGGTGCTGGCGGTCACGGCGCTGTTCATGGACATGTTCGGCATCGGCCTGCACAAGGTATCGCTGGGCACGCTGGTGCTGGCGCTGGGCCTGCTGGTGGACGACGCCATCATCGCGGTCGAGATGATGGCGGTAAAGCTTGAACAGGGCTGGAGCCGCGCGCGCGCCGCCGCATTCGCCTACACCAGCACTGCCTTTCCCATGCTGACCGGCACGCTGGTCACGGTGGCGGGCTTCCTGCCGATCGCGCTGGCCAAGTCCAGCACGGGCGAATACACCCGTTCCATCTTCCAGGTGTCCGCCATCGCGCTGATCACCTCGTGGTTCGCCGCCGTGGTGCTGATCCCTTTGCTGGGCTACCGCATGCTGCCGGAACGCAAGCGCGAAGCCCATCTGCCCGACGACCACGAACACGACATCTACAACACCCGCTTCTATCAGCGCCTGCGCGGCTGGGTGGGCTGGTGCGTGGACCGCCGCTACCTGGTGCTGGGCGCCACGGCGCTGATCTTCGTCGTGTCCATGGCCTGCTTCCGCTTCGTGCCACAACAGTTCTTCCCCAGTTCCGACCGCAGCGAACTGCTGGTGGACGTGCGCCTGCAGGAAGGCGCCTCGTTCGCGGCCACGCTGCGCCAGGTCGAGCGGCTGGAAAAGGCGCTGGAGGGCCGTCCGGAAATCGATCACTCGGTCAGCTTCGTTGGCACCGGCGCACCGCGCTTCTACCTGCCGCTGGACCAGCAGCTCGCCACCCCGAACTTTGCCCAGCTGGTCATCACCACGCATTCGGTGGAGGACCGCGAGAAGCTCGCGCAATGGTTGCAGCCGGTGCTGCGCGAGCAGTTCCCGGCCATACGCAGCCGCCTGTCGCGCCTGGAGAACGGCCCGCCCGTGGGCTTCCAGGTGCAGTTCCGCGTGAGCGGCGACAGGATCGCCGACGTGCGCGCCGTGGCCGAGCAAGTGGCCGCCGAGGTCCGCGCCGATCCGCGCTCGACCAATGTGCAGTTCGACTGGGACGAACCGTCCGAACGTTCGGTGCGCTTCGAGATCGACCAGCAAAAGGCGCGCGAGCTGGGCGTCAGTTCCAGCGATATCTCGGACTTCCTGGCCATGACCCTGTCGGGCTACGCGGTCACGCAATACCGCGAACGCGACAAGCTGATCACCGTGAGCCTGCGCGCGCCGCAAGAGGAGCGGATCGATCCCGCGCGCCTGGCCACCCTGGCCATGCCCACGCCCAACGGCGCGGTGCCGCTGGGCAGCCTGGGCCACGTGCGCTATGACCTGGAGTATGGCGTCATCTGGGAACGCGACCGCCAGCCCACCATCACGGTGCAGGCGGACGTCGCGGCGGGCGCGCAAGGCATAGACGTCACCCGCGCCATCGATGCCAAGCTCAACACCCTGCGCGCCGGGTTGCCCGTCGGCTACCGCATCGAGGTGGGCGGCCCGGTGGAGGAAAGCGCAAAAGGCCAGTCCTCGATCAATGCCCAGATGCCGCTGATGGCGGTGGCCGTGCTGACCCTGCTGATGCTGCAGCTGCAAAGCTTCGCCCGCGTGCTGATGGTGGTGCTGACCGCGCCGCTGGGGCTGATAGGCGTGGTCGCGGCGTTGCTGCTGTTCGGCAAGCCCTTCGGCTTCGTGGCCATGCTGGGCGTGATCGCCATGTTCGGCATCATCATGCGCAATTCGGTCATCCTGGTGGATCAGATCGAACAGGACATCGGCGCCGGCCACAAGCGAGTGGACGCCATCGTCGGCGCCACGGTGCGGCGTTTCCGCCCGATCACGCTGACGGCCGCGGCCGCCGTGCTGGCGCTGATTCCGCTGTTGCGCAGCAACTTCTTCGGCCCCATGGCCACCGCCCTGATGGGCGGCATCACCATCGCCACCGTGCTGACGCTGTTCTTCCTGCCGGCCCTGTATGCCGCGTGGTTCCGCGTCCGCCATGACGAGCGCGACGAACCCGAAGGCGTGCCGCCGGGCGCCAACGCCGGCGACACGGTGGAACGGGGAGCATGACGATGACCCAGCTATCCTTGCGCGTGGCCGCCCTGCCCTTGATGCTGGCGCTGGGCGCCTGCGCCTTCGCGCCCAGCAGCAAGCCGCCCGCGGTCGCGCAACCGGCGCAGTACGGCGTCGAAGCCACGCCCCCCGCGAGCGCCGCCGCCCAGGGCGTTGCGCAGCGCTTCGAGCAAGGCGCGCGGCCCGTGCCCGAATGGTGGAAGCGCTATGAATCAGAGGCGCTGAACGCGCTGGTGGCCGAAGGTCTCGCCAACAGCCCGGACCTTGCCGCCGCCGAACGCAACCTGGCCGGCGCGCGCGAACAGCTGCGCGGCCAGGTGAATTCATCGTTACTGCCTTCGGTGGACGCGGGCGCCGATGCCTCCCGCCGGCGCGCGCTGACCATGCCGAACCTGCCCGAACCGACGGCGCAGTACAACGTCTTCACCGGCCAGGTCCACGCCAAGTACGACCTGGACCTGTTCGGCGCGGCGCGTTTTGCCAACGCCTCGCTCGCGGCCCAGGTCGAGCAGCAGGCCTTTCAGCTGGAGTCGGCCCGCCGTTCGCTCGCCAGCAACATCGTCACAGGCGCCATCACTGCTGCGGCGCTGGCCGAACGCGTGGCGTTGACGGAGAAGCAGGTGGTGCTGGCGCGGCAGGTCGCGCGCGACACGCAGCGCCGCTACGAATTGGGCTCGGCCTCGCAGAACGACGCGCTGGACGCGGACCAGGACGCCGCCACGCTGGAAGCGTCGCTACCCGGCCTGCGCGCGCGCTGGCATGCGACGCGCCATGCGCTGGCGGTGCTGCTGGGCCGCAATCCGGACCAGGCTCCGCCCGATCTCGCCTTCAGCATGCTGGCCGTGCCGCAACAAGTGCCGGTGGTGGTGCCGTCCGAACTGCTGGCCGCGCGCCCGGACATCCTGTTCGCCGATGCGGTGGTGCAGGCCGCGGCGGCCGACGTGGGCTTGGCCACCGCGCAGCTGTTCCCCAGCCTGTCCTTGTCCGCGTCCATGGGCAAGAGCGGCTTCAATTGGCCCGCTGCGATGTCGGGCGCCGGCGCCGTCTGGGCCATCGGCGCTTCGCTCACGCAGCCTATCTTCCATGGCGGGGCGCTACTGGCCGAGCGCAGCGCGGCCAAGGAACGCTACGAAGCCGCGTTGCTGCAATACAAGCAGACCGTGCTGACCGCCTTCCGCGACGTGGCCGACACACTGTCGCGGCTGGACGCCGACGGGCAGGCGCTGGCCTCCGCCGAAGCGTCGCGCCGCGCCGCGGAGCAGTCCTACCGCAACACCGCCAGCCGCGTGCGGCTGGGCGCGCTGGCGCCATATACCGAGTACGCCGCCGAGCAGCACTACGTGGCGGCCCGCCTGCGCGAGATCGAATACGCCAATGCGCGCCTGACCGAAACGGCGGCGCTGTTCCAGGCCATGGGGTCGCCGGCCCGCGCCGCGCAGCAATAGGCGCATCCGGCCACATCCGGCCATGGCCGACGCGGACCAGCACGCAAGCCCTCGCGCTCACGGCGCGGGGGCTTGTTCCTTCATGCGCGTGGCCAGCGCCAGCGATTCGATGCGGCGGGCGGCCGACTGCAGCAAGGCCGTGGTCTTGTCCTGCGCGATAGTGTTGAGCCGAGCCGCAAGAAAGGTGACGGTCAGCGCGCCGAACACGCGCCGGTCTTCCTGGAACACCGGCACCGCGATGCCCGCCCGTTCTGGCGAGATCTCGCCCACTCCCAGATAAAAACCCTGCACCCGGATCCGGTCCAGCTTGCCGGTGAATGCGGCCTGAGTCGCCCCCAGGCCCAGGTCGCGGATCTCGTCCGCATGGGCCTCGTACAGGCGGCGCTGATCCTTGCGCGGCAGGAAAGCCACGATGGTCTTGGCCGTGGCGCCGCGGAACAGCGGATGGGCGCGGCCGCGGCCGTGCGGAATACCCAGTTCGTCGGGTCCGCGCTCGTGGTGGATGTTGAGGATGCGCAGGCCGTGGATCACGCTGAGCAATACGTCGCCGCCCACCTGATCCACCACCTCGCGCATGATCGGACGCGCCACGCCCAGCACCGGATCGCCGTCGATGATGAGGTGGTCCAGTTCGATGATGCGCGGCCCCAGCTTGTAGCCTTCGCCGGTCACGCGCAGCAGATAGCCCAGGTCCGTCAGGTCGCGGATGTAGCGGTAGCCCGTGGGCGCCGAATACGACAGGCGCGAAATGATCTCTTCCGCCGACAGCACCGGGGTTTCCAGGCTGAAGAGGTCAAGTATCGCTAGGGCTCGCTTCAGGGTGGACATGGCGGTCGTGGGACGGGGAACAACGCGGGATCGGGCGCAGCGTATCACAGGGATGCCCGCGGCGCGCCTGGGCCATAGGCGCTGACTACCAGATCCTGACTCCCCTCCAGACGCAAACTATCGTTTTTCTATTTTTTATCATTTATAGATAAAAACTAATTGGATTAGACAATTTTTTATCGAATAATGATATTCAAGCAATGGGCAGATTGACGTCCAACACGCCACTGCACCTGCGGAAAACATCAGGGGAAAATCCATGAAGCAGTCTTGCGGCACCAAGGGCGGCATCAGCCGCCGGCATTTCCTGGGGGCTTCGGCCGCCACCTTGGCCAGCGCGGCGCTGGCGCGGCCCGGCCGCGCCTGGGCGGCCGGCTATCCGGCCGAACGCGCCATCCAGTTCATCGTGCCCTTCCCCGCTGGCGGCGGCACCGATCTGGTGGCGCGTCCGCTGGCCCAGGGCATCGGCGAAGCGCTCAAACAAAGCGTGGTCGTCATCAACAAGGGTGGCGCCGCAGGCAACATCGGTACCCAGCAGGCCGCGCGTTCGGCGCCGGACGGCTACACCATCGCGCTGGGCTCCACCGGTACGCACACGGTGAACCAGAGCCTGTACGAGAACATCGGCTATGACCCGGTCAAGGACTTCGAACCGGTGTCCATGGTCTGCTACTACAACAACGTGCTGGTGGTGCATCCGTCGTTTCCGGCGCGCACGCTGCAGGAGCTGGTCGCCATCATCAAGGCCAATCCGGGCAAGTACTTCTATGGGATCACGCAGAACGGCAGCTCTGCGCACCTGGCCATGGAACTGCTCAAGGCCACGGCCGGCCTGGACCTGCCCGGCGTGCCGTACAAGGGCGCGGCAGCCGCGGTCAACGACTTCCTGGGCGGACAGTTCCCGATCCTGATGGATGTGGTGATCAACCAGCAGCAATTCATCCGCGGCGGCAAGTCGCGCCCGCTGGCCGTGACCTCGGCGCAGCGCGCGCAGGCGCTGCCCGACGTGCCGACCGTGGCGGAATCGGGCTTTCCCGGCTATCAGGCCATAGGCTGGAACGGCGTGTTCGCGCCCGCGGGCACGTCCGCCGCCATCATCCAGACGCTCAATGGCGCCGTGCAAAGCGCGCTCAAGCAGCCCGCCCTGGAGCAATTGACGCAGAACGGGCTGGAGCTGCACGGCAGCACCCCGCAAGAACTGAGCCGTTTCGTCGCCACCGAAAGCGAAAAGTGGCGCACGCTGATCAAGAGCGCCAACATCAAGGCCACCTGATGCAACGCATACCCTATGGCGTCCCCGTGGACGCCCACTCCAATCCCTGGCTGGCGCTGGACCGCGAGCTGCGCGCGCAGGGCCTGCGCGCCGCGGGCGCCGCGCCGGTGCGCGCGGTGGTCTGCGTCACCGTCCACGTCGACGGCCCCGCCGTCGAGGTCGGCCGCAAGCAGTTCCCGGCCGGTCCCCACACCGCGGGCCGCTATGCCATCCGCCGCGGCGTGGCGCGGCATCTGGAGATCCTGGCGCGCCACGGCATGCCGGCCACGTTCTTTGCCTGCGGCTATGACGTCGAGCACTATCCGGCGACCTTCCACGACATCCTGGACGCGGGCCACGAGATCGCCGCCCACGGCTATCTGCATGAAGCCTGGGACCTGGGCGATGACGAGCCCGCGCTGCTGGAAAAGACCCACCGCATCATCCAGCGCGAGCTGGGCGTAACGCCCGCGGGCTGGTGCTCGCCCTCGGGCCGCAAGAGCCATCGCACCCTGCCCGCGCTGCGGCGGCTGGGTTACTGCTACGACGCCAGCGAAAAGGACCAGGACCGTCCCTACCTGCCGGCGGACACGACGGACTTCATCATGCTGCCGAACAACACGGTCTCGCTGGACGACTATCCGTTCTACTTCTCGGGACACAGCCTCGCCGCGGAAGCCTGTGACAACTGGGTGCAGGAATTCGAGGCGCTGCGCGCAGCCGAAGGCTATGTGCACCTGACCGTACACCCCAAGGCCGCCGGCGGCTCCGGCACGCCGGCCCGCGCCGCGGCGCTGGACCGCTTCCTGGCCTATCTGGCCGCACAACCCGATGTGCACGTCATGACGCTGGAAGCGCTGGCGCGGCACTGCCTGGCCCGCCCCGACGCCTGGAGAAGCGCATGAGCGCCGACAAAACCGTACTGGTCACCATCAATGTGCAGGGCATCGGCCCCGAAGCCGCGACCCAGCCCGAAACCTCGCTGCACGGGCGCGACGCGCATGGCCGCTACACCTACGGCGGCGGCCTGGCGCGCGTGCTGGACATGCTGCGCCGCCAGGACATCCGCGCCACGCTGTTCTGGCCGGTATTCGAAGCCGAACGCTGCCGCGGCCTGCTGGAGCAGAGCCTGCGCGACGGCCACGAGGCCGCCTCGCACGGCAATGCCTACGAAGACCTGCCCGCGCTGGGCGAGCGCGAAGGCGAAGTGCTGGAACGGGCCCGCGACCGGCTGGCCGAACTGACCGGCTCCGCCCCGCAAGGCTTTCGCTATGCCAGCGCGTTTACCGCCAATACCGTGCCGCTGCTCCACCAGCTCGGCTATCGCTACGACAGCAGCGCCATCGACGACGACGCCCCCTACGCGCTGGACGCGGACGGCGGCCCCGGCATGGTGGAGCTGCCCTGGAGCGAAGGCCTGTGCGACGCCACCCATTTCAGCCGCCGCGTGACGCAGGACCGTGCCTATGCGCACTGGGTGGAGCAAGGCGATGCGCTGCTGGCGACCGATGGTTATGCCTGCCTGACCCTGCATCCGCGCGCCGACAACGGCGTCGGCCGCGCGGCCAGGTTGGTGAAAGTCGAGCAATTGCTGGAGCGCTTCCGCGCCGCAGGCGCCAGCTTCAAGACCTGCTCCGAGCTGGCCGCCTCCCCCCATACGCGCTGAACGCAAGACGCCCATGGCGTGCTTGCACTGGTAAACCCTGAGCAATATTGGCGCCAAAATAAGCTAACATTTTTTCGCCATCCAATTCCCACCCCCAGATTGCGGCGCGGCGCGCCGCCCAAGTCCATGACCCAGATCACCCAATTTCCCTTCGTATCGGTTTCGGGCGCGCCCGAGGCCCGCGGCCGCTCGTATGGCCAGCAAGCCGCCGACCGCGTGCGCAAGAGCGCCAAGATGTACGGCCAGACCCTGGTCGACCTGGGCTATGACGCCATGGCGCGCACCCAGCTGATCAATGGCTTCGCCCGCGAGATCGAGAACTTCGCGCCGCACTACCTGGAAGAAATGCGCGGCATCGCCGCGGGCGCCGACGTGCCTTTCGAAGACATCGTGATGGTGAACGCGCGCACCGAAGTCATCGCCAAGGCCCGCGCCGAGAAGAAGAAGGCCGCCGAATTGGAGCCGGGCGACGGCTGCACCGGCGCGCTGATCCTGCCGACCCGCTCGGCCAACGGCCGCCTGATCCATGGGCAGAACTGGGACTGGCGCGCGGAATGCGCCGAGACCGCCATCGTGCTGCGCGTGCGCAACGACAACGGCCCCGACATGCTGACCTTCGTCGAAGCGGGCGGACTGGCGCGCAGCGGCCTGAACAGCGCCGGCGTCTCGATCACCGCCAACTACCTGGAGTCCGACCGCGACTTCCGCCAGCTGGGCGTGCCGCTTTCGTTGATCCGCCGCAAGGTGCTGGAACAGGAACACTTCGCGCTGGCGATCAAGGCGGTGGCGACCACGCCCAAGTCCTGCTCGAACAACATCATGATCGGCATGGCGGCAGGCTTCGGCGTCGACTACGAATGCACCACCGATGAAGCCTTCCCCATCTACCCGGGCAGCGACGATCTCATCGTCCACGCCAACCACTGGGTCAGCGAAGTGGCCCTGAGCAAGCTGCGCGACACGGGCCGCGCCAGCACGCCGGAAAGCGCTTACCGCGACTGGCGCGTGCGCCGTCTGCTGAACGAGGAATCCAAGCTGACGCGCGAAGACTTGAAGCGCGCGCTGTTCGATGACTTCGGCGCCCCCTATTCCGTGTGCCGTCCGCCGCGCCCCGGCAGCCACGACAATCTGTCGGCCACGGTGGCGATGGTGATCATGGAGCCCGAGGCCGGCCTGATGGAAGTGGCGCCGCTGCCGGCGCTGAACCGCAGTTTCACCCGCTACAGCCTGACCGCCGAACCCGAACTGCTGGCTGCCGCCTGAAGCGGCGCGCCCGCGCAACCCCAGGAAAACGTATCGATGAAAAACCATTTGTTGAGCGCCGCGGTTGCGCTGGCGCTGGGCTCCATGGCCGGCGCGGCCTGGGCGCAATCCGCCCCGCCGCTGCGCATTTCGTTCACGGCCGATATCCGCTCCACCGAACCCGGCGTGAACCGCGACAGCAACAGCGACGCGGTGGTGCTGCACATCGTCGAGGGCCTGGTGGCCTACGGAGAGGACGCCGAGGTGCGGCCGCTGCTGGCCAAGTCGGTGGATATCAGCCCGGACGGCAAGACCTATACCTTCAAGCTGCGCGAAGGCATCAAGTTCCACAACGGCAAGCCGATGACGTCGGCCGACGTGCTGTGGACCTGGCAGCATTACACCGCGGCCAATTCGGGCTGGCGTTGCGCCAGCGAGTTCGACGGGCGCGGCACGGTCAAGGTGACGGGCGTGGAAGCGCCGGACGCGCAGACCGTGGTCTACCACATCGAAAAGCCCAGCAGCCTGTTCCTGGCGACGCTGGCGCGCGCCGACTGCGGCGGCACTGGCATCCTGTCCAAGGATTCGGTGCGGGCGGACGGTTCCTGGGACAAGCCCATCGGCACCGGGCCGTTCGAATTGGCGGAATGGAAGCGCGGCGAGTACGTGCGGCTGACGAAGTTCGCGGGCTATTCGAACCTGGACGGCAAGCGTGACGGTTATACGGGATCGAAACGGCCGCTGGTGGACGAGGTGCGCTTCCTGATCGTGCCGGACGATTCCACCGCCAAGGCGGCCCTGCAGCGCGGCAACATCGACATCATCGAGGACGTGTCCAATAGCGACGTGCCGGTGCTGCAAGGCACGCCGAACGTCAAGGTGGCGCATGCGCCGGTGATGAGCATGACGGCATTGCTGATGCAGACCAAGGATCCGGTGCTGGCCAATCCGAAGATGCGGCAGGCGCTGGCGCACGCGATCGATTACCAGCAACTGGCGGCGGCGGTGACGGAAGGCCTGGCTCAGCCCAACAATTCGATCGTGCCGCTGGTGTCGCCCTACTATGACGCGGCGCAGAAGCAGGGCTGGAACTACGATCCGGCGCTGGCGCAGAAGCTGCTGGGCGAAGCGGGCTACAAGGGGCAGGATCTGACGATCCTGACGACCAAGCGCTATCCGCAGTCGTACAACTCGGCGGTGATCATCCAGGCGATGCTGCAGGCGGTGGGGATCAAGGCGCAGTTGTCGGTGGTGGAATGGGCGACGCAGCTGGACCGCTATAACGCGGGCACTTACCAGATGATGACGTTCCCCTATTCGGCGCGGCTGGATGCGGCGCTGAACTACGAGATGGTGACGGGGGACAAGGCGAAGCAGCCGCGCAAGGTCTGGGACAATCCGCAGGCGCTGAAGCTGATCGAGGCGGCGTCGTCGGATACGGATCATGCGAAGCGGCAGGCTTCGTTTGATCAGCTGCATAGGCTGTTCCTGGCGGATGTGCCTAGTATTCCTTTGTATAACGGGTTGGATATTGGGGCTTATCGGGCGGATATCAGGGGGTATCAGCCTTGGGCGGTCAAGAAGCCGCGGGCTTGGGAGGTGGAGCGGGTTTCGGCTCCTTGAGGTTGTTCTTGCTGGTGCTTCGGCGGTCTTCGTAGGTCGCCCGGCGGCGCGGGCCTGGTGGCTGCTCGCGCCCACGATTGCGGTCCGGAGCGTTCGCTCCGGACTGCCCCTTCGTCATCTTCGTCCTCGCCTTCGGCGACTCCTTCAGATTCCCTCGGGCGCATCGAGGTTGCTCGCAGCCACCAGGCCCGCGCCGCCGGACTACGAGTTTCTTGGTTCGCTGCGCCGTCAGACCCGTGGGTAGTGGCGAGGTTTGCGGGGCCCGCTGCTTGCGGCCGCGCAGGCGGCCGCATTCAGCTTACGTGGTGGTGGGGCGTCGGGGCGGTGTGCGCTGGCGCGCTGGCGTGGGACTTGTTTTTTCTCTCCTTGCGGTTTTCTCCCCCCGCACCTTCCTTTCCGTTTTTCCTCCGCTTTCCCTCTGCCTTCCCTTTTCTCGCCACTCTGATTGCCTGGCTGTATCCGGTCAGGCCTATTAGGGATACTACTGGTATCTCTTTGGGATACCAGTGGGGTACCTTCTCGTCCATTGCGCCGGACGGCAACTCGGAGTCTCTGCCGTCCGCGCCTTTTTCTTACGCTGCAATACACATGAACGCTACGCAACGCACCTATCAAACCCTGCTGGACCAGATCGTTTCGCGCCGGATTCCGGCGGGGGAAGTGTTGGAGGAACGCCGACTGGCGGATGAGCTGGAGGTGTCGCGCACGCCTTTGCGCGCGGCCATGAACCGGTTGTTGGGCGAAGGGATGCTGGAGCGGCTGTCCAACGGGTCCATCGTGGTGCGCTCGTTTGGCGTGACGGACCTGCTGGAGCTGCTGCAGATCCGCAGCCTGCTGGAGAGCGAAGCCGCGGCGATGGCGACCGGGCGGATTCCGGCGGAGCCGTTGGAAGGGCTGCGGGCGCGGCTGCAGGCTTTGCTGGATGCGAAGACGCCGGACGAGAAGTCGGATTGGGAGGTCGATAACGCGCTGCACGATCTGGTGGCGGCGTATTGCGGCAACCGGAATCTGGCGACGATGATCACGGCGACGCGGCGGCAGGTGCGGATGTGCGATGTGGAGCGGCTGCCGCAGCGGCAGGTGCAGGCGCGGGAAGAACATCTGGCGATTGTGGAAGCGCTACTGTCGGGGGAATCGACCCGGGCGCGTCAGGCGATGGCGGCGCATCTGGAGAACGTGCGGCGCAGCTACGTGAATTCGCTGGGGTATCTGAGCCATGGCGCGTGACATGGATGTCTCCCCGCTCGTGATCCGCCCGCGGCCGCTCACGCCGGAGGCCTTCGCGCCTTATGGCGAAGTGATCGCGCACCAGGGCGCGGAGCGCCGTCACCATCTGACCGAGCCCATGCGGCACAGCCCCGAAGTTGTGCGGCACGCCAGCTGGGTCAGCCGGGTGCAGGCGGCGCCGCCCGGGCCGGTGGAGATCCGGCTGATGGAGCGCCACCGCTATGCGGCGCAGAGTTTCGTGCCGCTGACGGACTCGCCCTATCTGGTGGTGGTGGCGCCTACCGGGGCCGACGACCTGCCCGACATGGCGCGGCTGGAAGCGTTTCTCGCAACCGGCAGCCAGGGCGTGTGCTACCGCGTGGGCGCCTGGCATCACGGCCTGACCGTGCTGCGGGGGCCGGCGGAGTTCCTGGTCCTGATGGGCCAGACCGGCCGCGGCGATGACGACGAGTTCTGGCAGGCTCCGGCTCCGCACGCCCTGGTTTCGATTTCCGATTGACTCTATCCCGATGGCTAGCCCGCTATGACTACCGATCATCCCCACTTGCGCCGCGATTTCGTCGGCTACGGCGCCAACCCGCCCGATCCCCGTTGGCCGGGCGGCGCGCGCCTGGCGTTGAATCTCTGCATCAACTACGAGGAAGGCGGCGAGCCTTCGGTGCCGGACGGCGACGCTGAATCCGAAACCGGACTGACCGAGGGCGGCGCGGGCGGCTTCGCCGGGCGCGACCTGGCGGCAGAGTCGATGTTCGAGTATGGCAGCCGGATCGGCTTCTGGCGCGTGCACCGGCTGCTGCAGGAGCGCGGCATGGCGGCCACGATACTGGGCTGCGGCCTGGCGCTGGAACGCAATCCGGAAGTCTGCGAGGCCATCAAGGCGGCGGGCTATGACGTGTGCGCGCACGGCTGGCGCTGGGAACGGCACCAGAACCTGACGCTGGAAGAGGAACGCGAGCGCATCCGCCGCACCGTGGAATCGATCACCCGCACGGTGGGCTCGCGGCCGCTGGGCTGGTATTGCCGCTACGGCCCCAGCCTGAACACCCGCGCCCTGCTGGCCGAGGAAGGCGGATTTCTCTACGACTCCGACACCTACAACGACGAGCTGCCCTACTGGACCGAAGTTGCCGGCAAGCCTCATCTGCTGGTGCCCTACGGCCTGGCCAACAACGACGCCAAGTTCATCCGCGGCGGCATGGCCACGGGGCAGGACCTGTTCGAGTACCTGCGCGACGCGTTCGACATGCTGTACGAGGAAGGCGCCACGGCTCCCAAGATGATGTCCGTGGGGCTGCATCTGCGCCTGGTCGGCCAGCCGGGCCGCGCGGCGGGCCTGGCGCGCTTCCTGGACCACGTGGCGGCGCACGGCGACGTCTGGGTCTGCCGGCGCGCCGACATCGCGCGCCACTGGCATGCGCACCATCCGGCCGCCCAGGGCGCCGCGCGCTGATTCATTTTCTGCATCGCCCACGTTTTCTCATCAGGAGAGCAGCATGTCGAAGTACCAGAAAATCAATCGCCGCGGCCTGCTGGCCACGGCCCTGGCCGGGTTGCTGGCGCTGGGCCTGAGCCCGGCGGCGCAAGCCGAGGCCTATCCCAGCAAACCGATCCGCATCGTCGTGCCCTTCCCGCCCGGCGGCGCGGCCGACACCCTGGCGCGTGCGCTGTCGCAGCAGTTGAACGACACGCTGGGCAAGCAGGTCATCGTGGAAAACCGCGCCGGCGCGGGCGGCACCATCGGCACCAATGCGGTGGCGCGAGCGGAGCCGGACGGCTACACGCTGCTGCTGGGCAACGTGTCCACGCTGGCCATCGCGCCCAGCCTGTATCCGAACCTGAACTACGACCCGGTCAAGGACTTCACGCCGATCACGCTGGTGGGCAAGAGCCCGCTGGTATTCGCGGTCAATCCGGGCCTGCAGGCGAAGAACCTGCCCGAGCTGATCGCCCTGGCGAACAAGGATCCGGGCAAGCTGACCTTCGGCTCTTCCGGCGCGGGCAGCATCACCCACCTGACCGGCGAAGTACTGAACCTGGCCACGGGCGGGAAACTGGTGCACGTGCCTTACAAGGGCAGCGCGCCCGTGCTGCTGGCGGTGGCCTCGGGCGAGTTGAGCATGGGCGTGACGCAGGTGGTGGAGATGCTGCCGCAGTACAAGGGCGGCCGGGTCGGCGCCGCGGCGGTGACGGGTATCGAGAAGTCGCCCGCCCTGCCCGAAGTCACGACCGCCGCATCGCAAGGCGTGAAGGGACTGGAAGCCACCACTTGGTACAGCCTGATGGCGCCCGCCGGCGTGCCGGCGGAAGTGGTGCAGCGCCTGCAACCGGCGCTGGAGAAGGTGCTGACCAACGCCGAGCTGCGCAAGCGTTTTGCCGACGAGGGCCTGATCCTGGCGCCGTCCACGCAGGCCGAGCTGAGTGCGTTCCTGGGCAATGAAGTGCGCGATTGGGCCGCGGTGATCAAGCAGGCGGGCGTGAAGCTCGACTAGCGATTCAGGCCGGGCCGCACTCGCGGCCCGGCGCCGTCAAGCGTCTTACTTGCCGTCGCGGACCTTGGTTTCCCAGGCCCGCGGCTTGCCTTCCCAGACCGAGAATCCTTCCACGCGCTTGCTGGATGCCCATGCATCCGCGCCGTTGTACAGCATCAGCATGGGGGTCTGTTCCAGCATCAGGGCGTGCAGCTGGTCGAACAGCGCCTGGCGCCTGGCCGGATCGGATTCGAGAAAGCTCTCATCGATCAGCTTCTGCGCCGCCGGGTCATCCCAGACCTTGCGCGGCTGCTTGGCCTTGTCGCCCGAAAATTGCTCGAAGCTCAGCGACGGATCCAGGCGCGAAGAGAACGAGAACGAGCTGATCTGGTACTTGCCGGTGTTGTAGCGGTCCAGCTGCGTGGCCCATTCCAGCACCTCGATCTTGGCGTTGATG
Source organism: Achromobacter sp. ACM04 (assembly GCF_014851465.1). Lineage (NCBI taxonomy): Bacteria > Pseudomonadati > Pseudomonadota > Betaproteobacteria > Burkholderiales > Alcaligenaceae > Achromobacter > Achromobacter sp. ACM04. Next base: position 530,105 of record NZ_JACUZS010000003.1, on the reverse strand, counting down.
CCCACCGCCTGCATCATGGCCTGGGCGATCACCGCGACTTGATAGCTCGGTACGTGGGCGCGCTTGTTGGCGTAGATGACCACGGGCTCGCCCTTGTAGCCGGCTTCCTTCAGCAATTGCTGCGCCCGGGCCGGATCGTATTTGTAGCCGCGCTTTTCCGCGTCCTTGTAATAAGCCGACCCCGCGTAGACGGCGGAATTGTTCAGCTGGCCCAGGCCTTCGGAGGCGGCGGCCACGACCTGCGGAATATCCAGCGAGGCGGCGATGGCCTGGCGGATCTTCACATTCTTCAGGACCGGATCCTCGGTCTGGAACAGCAGCACGTGCTTGACCGCGTCATGTGGGCTGAACACCGTCAGGTTCTTGGCGTTCTTCAGTTCGCCCACGTCGGTGTTGGTGATCTGCGCGGCGTCGATCGCGCCCGACAGCAGGCCTGCCTTCGAAGTGGAAGGATCCGGCACCACCAGGAACTTGACCTCGTCGGCCAGCGGACGCTTGGACCCCACGTAGCCGTCCGGTTTGTCGCCGGCGGGCGAGACGTAGTCCTTGTAGGCCGTCAGCAAGGTGTATTCGCCGCGCTTCCAGTCCTTGAACATGTAGGGGCCGGTGCCCACCGGCTTGATCCAGGAACCGTCGGCCGCGACCGAATCCTTGGAGATGATGGCGGTCATGCCGCAATCGGTGCGGGCCAGCGAATCCAGGAACACGGCCGACTTTCGGTCCACCTTCATCACCACGGTCTGCGCGTCGGGCGCGGACACGTCCGTCACTTTCAGGCCGTTGCGGCCGTCGAAGTCGCTGCGGCAGCGCCAGTCCGTCTTGGGATCCATGTAGCGCTGCCAGCTCCAGATCACGTCGGCCGAGGTCAGCGCGGCGCCGTTGTGAAACTTGACGCCGTCGCGCAGCTTGAAGGTGTAGGTCAGGCCGTCTTCCGACAGGTCCACCGACTTCGCCAGCAGAGGGCCCACAGTGCCGTTCTCGCGGTAGCCGACCAGACCTTCCACGATGTTGAGCACCACGCCGTCGGTGGTGTTGTCGCGGTTGACGCCGGGGTTGGTCGAGCGGATGTCGGCGGGCTGGGCGATGGTCAGCAGCGCGGCCTGGGCCGAACCGGCGGCGGCCAGCGCCAGGCTGAGCGCGAGCGCTCTAGGTACGAAAACGTGGTGCATGCAAAAACTCCCCGGCGTGCGGCGCAAAATTCACGCATATATTGGCGCCAAAATTAGCTGCCCATTATGAGCGGAATGCGCCGCTCCGCTATCGGGGGTATCCCTGAAGACGCCGCCGGAATGAAAAACGGCGGCCTTCTTTCCGAAGGCCGCCGCATGCGTGCAGCGCGGGACACGCTGGCAGCGTCAGGAGATGTCCTGCCCCACGTGCTGGGCAATGATTTTTTGCAGACGCTTGACGTCGCGGGCTTCCAGCGCGTCCACCATGTCGAAATGCTCGCGCGCGGAGATCTCGATGCGCGAACGCGTCACCCATTCCTTGGCTGGCGCCGCCGGGCCGCGGGCGCGCGTTTCGTGGATCAGCGCGACCAGTTCGCGATTGCGGCACATGTCGTACATGCCCGCGTGGAAAGCCAGGTTGACCTCGTACTGTTCCAGCAGCGTGCCGTCCTGCAACAGCTTGGCGAAGCGTTCGGCCAGGGTGCGCAGTGCCTTGACTTTGCCCGCGGTGACGTTGGGCATCAGGTCCGCCGCCGCGCCCGTTTCCAGCAGGATGCGGATGTCGCGGATCTGCAGATGCTGGTCCGGATCCATGGCATAGACGTGATAGCCCCGGTTCGGGATGTGCGCGATCAGCCGCTTGGCGGCCAATTGGTCTAGCGCCCGCCGGACGTCCAGACGCTTGGCGTCGTAGCGTTCCTGCAGGTCGATCTGTTTCAGCCAGGCGCCGGGACCGTAAACGCCCGCCTGTATATCGTGGGCGATGCGATCAACCAGGCCGGGTTGCGCCGTTGCCGCTTTCGGCATGGACCACTCCCGTCTATCAAATCCGAAGCGCGTATTTTATGCGTAAGTATCCCTGGGGGACGGCGCCGTCGCCCCCTGGGATACCCGGCCCTCAGGCGCTGGCCCGCAACGGCTCCTGTTGGTCCAGCCGCCAGCGCAGGCGCACGCCGCCGGTATCGGTGGATTCCAGCGCCGGAATCGCCGACAGCAGGCTGCGGGTGTATTCCTCTTGCGGCTGGTCGAACACGGCGTCGCGCGAGCCCTGCTCGACGATGCCGCCGTCGCGCATCACCACCACGCGGTCGGCCACCTGCTCCACCACGCCCAGGTCGTGGCTGATGAACAGGCAGGAAAAGCCGTGGCGTTCCTGCAGGTCGGCAAACAGGTCCAGCACCTGCGCGCGCACGGTCACGTCCAGCGCGGACACCGGCTCATCGGCGATGACGAAGGCCGGACGGCGCACGATGGCGCGGGCGATCGCCACGCGCTGGCGCTGCCCGCCCGACATCTCGTGCGGATAGCGCTTGGCGTACTCGGAGCCCAGGCCCACTTCGGCCAGCACTTCGTCCACCCGGCGTCGCTTTTCCGCCGCGGGCATGTCGTCCAGCATGCGCAGGCCCTCGCCCACCAGTTGGCCGATGGTCATGCGCGGGTCCAGCGAGGAATACGGATCCTGGAACACCATCTGGCAGTTCAGCCGGTAGTCGCGCCAGGACGCCGACCGACGGTTCACCGGTTGGCCACGGAACAGGATCTGGCCCGAGGTGGGCGCCAGCAGTCCGGCAATGGCCCGGCCCAGCGTGGTCTTGCCCGAACCCGAGCCGCCCACCACCGCCACCACTTCGCGCGGCTTGACATGCAGGTCGATGCCGTTGAGCGCGCGCTTGGCGCCAGTGCGCGAGAACAGTCGCTGGTGGCCGGCGTAATCGACCACCAGGTTCTTGACCTCGACAATGGGCGGCTCCTTGCCCAGTTGGCGCGCCGGCAGCCGGCGCGGCATGGCGTCCAGCAGCTTGCGCGTGTAGGGATGCTGCGGCCGCTCCAGGATGCAGGCGGTGGCGCCGGTCTCCAGCACCTTGCCATGCTGCATCACCACCATGCGCTCGGTGTAGCGCGCGACCATTGGCAGGTCGTGGCTGATCATCAGCACCGCCGTATGGTGTTCGCGGGTCAGGTCCACCATCAGTTCCAGCACGTCGCGCTGCACCACCGCGTCCAGCGCGGTGGTGGGCTCGTCGGCGATCAGCAGCGCTGGCTCCAGCAGCATCACCGATGCCAGCATCATGCGCTGGCGCATGCCGCCGGAGAACTCGTGCGGCCAGGCTTCCATCGCTCCCTTGGGATCGCGGATGCCGACCCGTCGCAGCATTTCCAGGATGCGTTCGCGGCGCGCGGCGGCGGACAGGTCCTTGCGATGCAGGCGCAGGCCCTCATCCAGCTGGCGGCCAATTGGCATGGACGGATTCAGCGAGGTCATCGGCTCCTGGAACACCATGCCGATGCGCGCGCCGCGCAGCTTGCGCAGCGCAGCCGGCGACGCCTGCGTCACGTCCACGCCTTCGAACTTGATGGAGCCGCCAGCCACCACCAACGGCGACGGCGTCAGGCCCATGATGGCGCGCGCGGCCTGCGTCTTGCCGCTGCCGGATTCGCCGACGATGCCGACCATCTCGCCGGGCGCCACCTCGAAGGACACTCCGCTGACGATCTCGCGCCCGCCGGGGCCGACGGTCAGCGACAGATTCGATACCGATACCAATGCGCTCATTACACGCCCCTCATGCGGGGATCGAGGCGGTCACGCACCGCGTCGCCCAGCAGATTGATTCCCAGCAGCGCGAGCGCGATGGCCAGGCCGGGAAGTATGGATAGATAGGAAGCCTGCGCCATGAACGGTCGGGCAGCGGCCAGCATGTTGCCCCAGGTGGGCGCGGGAGGCGGTACGCCCAGGCCCAGGAAGGACAGCGCGCTTTCCGCCAGGATCACCCAGCCGAACATCGAGGTCGCCAGCACCGTCAGCGGCGCCACGCAATTGGGCAGCACATGGCGGAACATGGTGTAAAGCTCGGAGTTGCCCAGCACGCGCGAGGATTCGATGAACTCCTTCTCGCGCAGCGACAGCACCGTGCCGCGCACGATGCGCGTCACCGAGGGCGTGTAGGCCAGGCCCAGCGCCAGGATGATGCCGTATTTGTTGGCGCCCACCACGGCCAGCAGGCCCAGCGCCAGCAGCAGGCCGGGAAAGGCCAGCAAGGCATTGTTGAAGGCCATGATGACGCGGTCGGTCCAGCCTCGCACAAAGCCGGTCAGGGTGCCGATGATCGTGCCCGCGACGATGGCGAAGCTTACCGTCAGCAGGCTGATCCAGACGCTGCTGGAAGCCCCCGCCAGCAGGCGCGACAGCTCGTCGCGGCCGAATTCGTCCGTGCCCAGCAGGAACTCGCCGCCAGGCGGCTTCAGGCGCGCCACGAAGTTGATCTTGAGCGGGTCATGCGGCGTCCAGAAGGCGCCCATGACGGCCGCCACCAGCATCAGCGCCACGATGACGCCGCCCAGTAGCGCGTTGGCTGCAATTCGCTTTTTCATTCGGCGGTCACTCTCGGGTCAAAGAGGGGATAGCAAAGGTCGATGAACAGGTTCACGATCACGTAGACCACGCCCACGAACAGCAGACAGCCCTGGATCACGGGGTAGTCGCGGGCGAAGATGGAGTCCACCAGCAGACGCCCCAGGCCGGGGATGGTGAATACCGTTTCCACCACCGCGATGCCGCCCAGCAGGTTGCCCAGCACCAGGCCGATCAGCGTCCAGGTGGGTCCGAAGGCATTGCGGAACGCGTGGCGCATCAGCACCGCGGATTCCGACAGCCCCTTGGCGCGCGCATGGGTGATGTAGTCCAGCCGCAGCACTTCCAGCGTGCTGGCCCGCGCCATGCGCATCAGCACGCCGATCTCATGCAGGAACAGCGTCAGGATGGGCATGGCCAGGTACAGCAGGCCGGCCTTCCAGTCCTCGCCGATGGACACGTAGCCCACCACTGGCAGCCACTGCAGCTTGAGGCCGAAGAAGATCAGCAGCAGCAAACCCAGCCAGAAGGTCGGAATCGACACCAGCAACGTCGCCGTGCCGACCAGGAACAGGTCAGGCGCCTTGTTCTGCTTCCAGGCGGCGATCATGCCGGCCGGCACCGCCACCAGCGCGGCGAACAGCACCGCCACCACCACCACGCGGCCGCTGATCAGGAAGCGGTCCCACACCAGCGGCAGCACCGGCTGGCCGGTATTGATGGACGACCCCAGGTCGCCGTGCAGCATGTTGCCGAACCAGATGCCGAACTGGGTAAGCCAGGTCTGGTCCAGCCCCAGCCGCTCCCGCAGGTCAGCCAGCGCGGCTGGCGTCGCCAGGTCGCCCAGCAGCAGTTGGGCGGGGTCGCCCGGGATGAGCCGGATCATCACGAATACCGCCACCGCCACGATCAGCAGCGTCGGTATGGCCATGACGATCCGGGATAGCGCGAAACGCAGCATGCCCCTCTCCTATTCCTGGTCGCGGACTCGCGGATGCCCGCAAGCGCCGCGTCCGCCGGTCTCAGTTGTCTTCATGTCGGAGCTTGCGTAGGGCGGAGGCCAGGAAGTCCTGCACCTGGCCCACGCACTTCAAGCCGTCGTGCGGCACGTTTTCCACCACGTCCAGCACCGCGTTCACGCCTTGCGCTTCGAACGAACGGCGCAGCGACTCCAGGCGCTCCGGGCGGGTATTGCCGGCCGAGTTGGCGCCGGGCATGAAGAACTTTCCGCCTTCGCGGTGAGTGATTTCCCAGGTTTCCAGGTCGGCCTTGCCCACGATCATGTGGACCGCCACCTGCTTGAGCGCTTCGATGTCGATGCGCTTGCCGAAACGGGTCTCGGCATCGCGCACGCCCACCCACCAATCCTGGCTGGGATCCAGCAGCGTGACCGAGCCCGGCGCGCCGATCGACACGGCCCACAGGCTTTCCGGGTGCAGGTAGGCGAATCGATTCACGAACTGGCCGCCGCCCGAATAGCCGAACAGGCCGAACTTCTTGAAGTCGCAGCCGAACTTCTCGCCCACTTCCGCCACCATGTCCAGCAGGATCTCGTCGTAGCGGATGTTGCCTTCGCGCAATTGCTTGAAGCCGTCGCGATTGCCGTCGCCCAGCGGGCTCACGGGGAACAGCGGGCACAGCACGATGCAGTCGTTCCAGCGGGCGAACTCGGCGAACGCGTCGCGGTATTCCACGAAGGCGCGGCCGGTGCCGTGCATGATCACCACCAGCTGCATCGGATGCCTGGCGCTGTCGATGTGCGGCGGGACATAGGTGCAATAGGAAAAGCGCGGATCGGAGCGGGCGGCGAAGACGGTGCTGTGGCCCAGGTCGTACATGGCCCGCGCGCGGGCGGCGTCGGGCTGGATGGCAAGTGCTGCGTTGGACTGCATGATTTCCTCGTTTCCATGGCCGCGGAGGCCGATGGTCTGTGCCGGTGGTCAAAATAATGATCACATAAATTGGCGCCAATTTTAGGCGCACGTATTCCGGCCCAACAAGGCAGGGGATTCCCTAGGAACATAAAAAAGGGAGCGCCGCGGCGCTCCCCTGGATGGCTCGAGGCGCGTCCCGCCGGGCGGGACGACGCCTGCCCGCTTCAACCTTTCTTGAACAACCGCTTGGCGAGGCTGACCGCCCCCAGCACCACGGCTCCGGCCACGATGCCGAACAAGGCGTTGAGCAAGGTGGCCGTAAGCGCCTGCACCACCCCGCCCCCGCCGACCGCGGCGGCGGCCTGATCGACCGCGGCCTGCACCGGCGGGATGCCGTGAGTCAGGATGGCGCCGCCCACCATGAACATGGCGGCGGTGCCAACCACCGACAGCGTCTTCATCAGATAGGGCGCCGCGCCCACGATGCGCCGGCCCAGCCAGGCCATGGCCTGGGACGACTTCTGGCTGAGGTAGAGGCCCAGGTCGTCGAGCTTGACGATGCCGGCCACCAGGCCGTAGACCCCGACCGTCATCGCGATGGCGATGACCGACAGCACCAGCACCTGACGGGTGAAGTCCGCATCCGCCACCGCCCCCAGGCTGATGACGATGATTTCCGCCGACAGGATGAAGTCCGTGCGTATTGCGCCTTTGATCTTGTCGCGCTCGAACGCCACCATATCGACCGAGTCGTCCTGCAGGGCTTCGGCCCGCGCGGCGTGATTGCCTTCGTCCGAATCGCCGTGCGGCAGGAACTTGTGCGCCAGCTTCTCCACGCCTTCGTAGCAGAGAAAGGCCCCGCCCACCATCAGCAGGGGCGTCACGGCCCAGGGCGCGAAGGCGCTGATCAGCAGCGCCGCCGGCACCAGGATCAGCTTGTTGATGAAGGAGCCCTTGGCCACCGCCCAGACGACCGGCAGTTCCCGGTTGACCGGCACGCCCGTGACCTGCTGGGCGTTCAATGCCAGGTCGTCGCCCAGCACCCCGGCCGTCTTCTTGGCCGCGACCTTGGTCATCACGGACACGTCGTCCAGGATGGTCGCGATATCGTCGAACAGTGCAAAGAAGCTGCTTCCAGCCATCAAGAATCCCCTGTGCCTCGAAAGGATTTTCGAGTGTACAGGCGGCAGCCGCCCGCCAAGCGTAACCAGCCTGGCCGTTTTCACTTCTTTTCTGTCCGTAATGCCAATGGCGCCGCCGGCCATCCCGGCCTACCCTGGCGCCAGAACCCGACACTCGCCCCAGGAGGCCACATGCTTGCCTTGCGACCCAGCTGCGAACACTGCGATGCGGCGCTGCCGCCAGACTCCACCGCCGCCCGGATATGCAGCTTTGAATGCACCTTCTGCGCTGCCTGCGCCGAAGGATTGCTGGGCAATGTCTGCCCCAATTGCGGCGGCGGCTTCGCGTCCCGGCCCGTGCGCCCGGCCAGCGACCGCAAAGGCGGGAATTTCCTGGGCAAGTACCCAGCCAGCGCCGAGCGCAAGCACCGCCCGGTCGATCTGGCCGCGCACGAGGCCCTGCGGCGCAGCCTGGACGGCATTCCGCCGGAACGCCGCTAGCTGTTGCGGCGCCCGGACGCGGACACTAGCTGCGCGCGTGCGCCGCCGGACTGGCCGCGTTCTCGAACAGGATGTTGTTTTCCAGGTGGATGTGCGCCATCAGGTCTTCCTTGAAGGTGCGCAACCCCAGGTACAGCGCCCGCCAGGTGTTGCAGGCGGCGCGCGGCAGCGTGATGTCGTGGGTCAGCGCCAGCAGCCGTTCCAGCGCCACGCCGTGGTCGTCGTGCTCGGCGCGCATGACCATGATGGGCATGCCGGCCATGGCGCCATGGCCGCGCGCCAGCATCGGGAACAGCACCTGTTCCTCCTTCTGCATATGGCTTTCCAGTTCCTGCTGCATCACGCGCAGGTGATCGGCCAGGCCGGTCGGGCAGTCCGGGCTGTCGGCATGCACCTGCTCCACCTTCAGCGCCAGCCGGATCAGCTCGGGCAGTTGCTGGCGATGCACCTCGTGGTAGCGCGCCAGGATGTGATCGACCAGTTCGGCCGGCGAGGCCAGCCCCCAATCCGTCTCGTGGGACGGGCTGCGCGCCAGCTCCATCAGGCGCGCCTCGATCTGCGCCGCGTCCAGCGAGCGCTGGGCCGCCGCCTCGGCCAGGCTCTTCTTGCCGCCACAGCAGAAGTCCAGCTGGTACTCATGAAACACCTGCGTGGCGCCAGGGATGCTGCGGGCCAACTGCCCCAGGGATTGCTCAACCATGCTCATCGCGTCTCTCCATAGTTCGTGACGGGTACAGAAAGCAATGCGAAATCCGTGCCAGGAAAAACTTGCTATTTATCAATGAACTGCAAATTAAAGGGTGAATATCACCCTGCAAACGTGAGGTTTAAACCACCCCGAACGGTAAAATTCACCCCATGCAAAACCTCCTGCTTGCCGATCTGGTCGCCGACCTGCCCCCCGCCGTCCGCCTGCAGCGGCTGGTGTCCAGCCTGCGCACGCATTTCCGTTGCGGCGCGGTGGCGCTGCTGCAACTGGAGGAAGACCATCTGCGCCCCATCGCGGTGGACGGCCTGACGCAAGATGCCCTGGGCCGCCGCTTCGCCGTGCAGCAGCACCCGCGGCTGGCGGCCATCCTGGCGCGGCGCGGCGTCACCTGTTTCCACCACGACAGCACCCTGCCCGATCCCTATGACGGCCTGATCAACGGCATGGCCGGGGAACCGCTGCCGGTGCACGACTGCATGGGCACCAGCCTGCACATCGAGGGCCGCCCCTGGGGTGTGCTGACGCTGGACGCGCTGGAAGTCGGCACTTTCGACGCCGAGGCCCAGTCGGACTTGCGCGACTACATCGTGCTGCTGGAAGCCGCCTTGCGCACCACGCGCCTGGAAGCGGAAATCCGCGCGCTGCGCGTGGCGCGCGGCGCCGAACCGGCCGACAGCGCCGTCGCCGACAACAACGAGATCCTGGGACAAAGCGAAGCCATCGGCCGACTGCTGCATGAGATCCAGGTGGTGGCGGACTCGGAGCTGCCCATCCTGCTTCTAGGCGAGACTGGCGTCGGCAAGGAACTGTTCGCGCATCGCGTGCACCGGCTCTCCCGCCGTCGCGACAAGCCGCTGGTGCACGTGAATTGCGCGGCCCTGCCCGAATCGCTGGCCGAGAGCGAACTGTTCGGCCACGCCAAGGGCGCCTTCTCGGGCGCCGTGGCCGACCGCCCCGGCCGCTTCGAGGCCGCCAACGGCGGCACGCTGTTCCTGGACGAAGTGGGCGAACTGCCGCTGCTGGTGCAAGCCAAGCTGCTGCGCACCTTGCAGAACGGCGAAATCCAGCGCCTGGGCGACGACCGTCCGCGCCGCGTCGACGTGCGCATCCTGGCTGCCACCAACCGCAGCCTGCGCGACTTGGTGCGCGCCGGTGATTTCCGCGCCGACCTCTATCACCGGCTGTCGGTCTATCCCATCCCCATTCCGCCGCTGCGCGACCGCGGCAATGACGTGCTGCTGCTGGCGGGCCGCTACCTGGAACTGAACCGCGCGCGGCTGGGCCTGCGCAGCCTGCGGCTGTCGCCCGAGGCCGAGGACATGCTGCGCCGCTACCGCTGGCCCGGCAATGTGCGCGAACTTGAGCACGTCATCAGCCGCGCCGCGATCAAGGCCGTCAGCCACGGCGCCACGCGCAATGAAATCGTGACGCTGGGCGCCAAGCTGCTGGACCTGTCCGACGGCGACATGCCGCTGGCCGCGCCGCAGGAGGATGCCGACGCGCCCGCCGGTCCAGGCCAGACGCTGCGCGAGGCGGTGGACGCCTGCCAGCGCCAGGCCATCCGCCGGGCGCTGGAAACGCACCAGGGCAACTGGGCCCATGCGGCGCGCGCGCTGGGCGTGGACTCCAGCAATCTGCACAAGCTGGCGCGACGCATCGGGCTGAAGGGCTGAGGCGCGGCGTGGGGCGCCGGCAGCCCCCGCAGCCCTGCCCATGCCAGGCCGCTATTCGATCTTTATGCCGGTGTCCTGTATCAGCTTGCCCCAACGCTGCGATTCGGCCTGCACGCGCTGTTGAAATTCCTCCGGCGAGCTGGACACGATGTTGAAGCCGCCCTGCTCCATGCTGTCTTTGACCTGCGGGGTCGCCAGCGTGTCGCGCAGCGCCTGCTGCACACGCTTGCGCACCTCGGGCGGCAGGCCCGCCGGCGCCAGCATGCCAACCCAGGAATAGGCTTCGAAGCCGGGCACCAGCGTGGCGATGGGCGGCACGTCCGGCAGCGCGGGCGCGGGCTGCGCCGTGCCGATGGCCAGCGCGTTCAGGCGCCCGCCCTGCACGAAGCCAACGATGGTCGGCAGGCTGGCGATGACCACGTCCACCTCGCCGCCCAGCACCGCGTTGAACATCGGGCCGCCCCCGCGATAAGGCACGTGCGTCACCTTGATGCCCGTGCGCGCCGCCAGGGCGGCCAGGTTCAGGTGATTGGAGCCGCCCACGCCTGAAGAACCGTAGTTCACCTGCCCCGGATGCGCGCGCGCATAGTCCAGGAACTGCTGCAGGGTGGTGATGCCGGTCTTCTTGGCCGTCAGCAGCACTGCGGGCATGGTGCCGATCAGGCTGATGTAGTCGAAGGACTTGATCGTGTCGTACGACAGATTCTTGTACAGCGAACCGTTAACCGCGTGCGAGTCGAAAGCCAGCATCAGCGTGTAGCCGTCGGCCGGCGCGCGCGCCAGCTCGGCGGTGCCGATGGTGCCGGACGCGCCGCCCTTGTTGTCCACCACCACGGTCTGGCCCAGCTTCTGCGACAACACGGGCGCGATGTTGCGCGCCACGTAATCCACCGAACCGCCAGGCGGAAACGGCACGATCAGCCGCACCGGCCTGTCCGGATACCCCTGTCCCCATGCCGCGCCAGCGGTGGCGCAAAGCGCCGCCGCAGCGATGACGGAACGCCATCGTTGCTTCATCATGCCCAGTCTCCTTTGGTGGTATGCGGGTCGCTATGCTGCGGCCCTTATCGATTCACGTCGACGACGATGCGGCCGCGTATCCTGCCCTCCAGCAACGGCGCGGCGGCGGCCGCGATTTCCGACAGGCCCAGCTCCTGCGTGTTGGCCTCCAGCATGCCGCGCGGCAATTCATCGGCCAGCCTGCGCCAAGCCTCCGCGCGCAGCGCCATGGGCGCATACACGCTGTCCACGCCGATCAGCGTCACCCCGCGCAGGATGAACGGCGCCACGGTGGCCGGCAGGTCCATGCCCTGGGCGAGTCCGCAGGCCGCCACGGGCGCGCCGTACCGCATGCCGGCCAGCACGTTGGCCAGCGTGTGACTGCCGACGCAATCGACCGCCGCCGCCCAAGCCTCTTTCTGCAGCGGCTTGCCCGGCGCCGACAACGCGGCGCGGTCCAGGATGCCGCTGGCGCCCAGGCTCCGCAGGTAGTCCGCTTCCTGCGGACGTCCGGTGCTCGCCGTGACCGTGTATCCCTTGCCCGCCAGCAGCGCGATGGCGACGGTGCCGACGCCGCCGTTGGCGCCTGTCACCAGCACCGGCCCGCCTTCGGGCGTGGCGTTGTGGCGTTCCAGCGCCATCACGCACAACATGGCCGTGTAGCCCGCCGTGCCGATGGCCATGGCCTGGCGGGCATCCAGGCCCGCCGGCAAGGGCAGCAGCCAGTCGGCTGGCACGCGCGCGGCTTGCGCCAATCCGCCCCAGCGCGTCTCGCCCAGGCCCCAGCCATTGAGCAGCACCGCGTCGCCCGGCTTGAAGCGCGGATCGGCGCTGCGGCGCACGGTACCGGCGAAATCGATGCCAGGCACCATGGGAAAACTGCGCACCACCGGCGACTTGCCGGTGATCGCCAGGGCGTCCTTGTAGTTCAGCGACGAGTACGCCACCTCCACCAGCACTTCGCCCTCAGGCAGCTCGTCTTGCGCGATCTGTGTCAGGCGCGCCTGCGTGCCGCCGTCCTCGCCTCGCGTCAGCTTCAAGGCCTGATACGACATTCCTTCCTCCCTGTGCATCGTTGCGCCAGCCACCGTGGCAGGCGCCGTCCCTGCGAACCGCAAGGCCAGGGCGGCCGCGATACGCTCGTTCATCATTTCGGTGGTGCCGTCGGCAAAACACAATGCCTTGGCCGCCAACAGCCGCCGTCCCATGCCCTGCGCCGGCAGCAAGCCCGTTGCGCCCAGCGCCTGGATGCAGGCGGAAACGCCGTCCAGGCATTCCTCGCCGGCGTATTTCTTGGCCATGGCCGCGGCCGGGACTGCCTCGTCCGAACCGGCATCGATCAGGCCCGCGGCGCGGTCCGTCAACATGCGCAGGATCTGCAGCCGCATCGACACGTCCGCCAGCGACCAGCGCAAACCCTGCTGTTCGATGATGGGGCGGCCGAAAGCCTGGCGCGCGGACGCGTGGCGCACCGCCAGCCTCAGCGCGCTGTCCAGCAGGCCCGCCGCCATCGCCGCGATGTGCGTGCGCGCCTTGTTCACGCCGGCCAGCGCCATTTGGAAACCCTGGCCCGGCGCATACAGCATGTCGCTGTCCTCGGCCCGATAGCCTTCCAGGCGGATGCCGGCGATGCCGGCCGCCCCCAGGCCTTCCAGCGCCGCGCCCGTCAGACGCAGGCATTGCGGCGCACGCAGGTCGACGATGAAGCAGGCGATGCCGGCCGGCCCGCGCGCCGGATCGGTCTGCGCGAACACCAGCGCCAGCTCGCCGCCCGCGGCATTGGCCACCCAGGCCTTTTCGCCGTCCAGGATCCACCCGCCGCCATCCTGCCGCCGCGCCCGCGTGGCGATGGCGGCGAAATCGCTGCCCGCGCGCGGCTCCGACATGGCGGTGCCCCCGATCAGGTCGCCCGCCAGCAGCCCCGGCAGGTAACGCTCGCGCGCCGCGGCGCTGCCATGTTCGGCAATGCGCAAGGCCACGTTGTGCTGATTGATGAACGCGAAGGCGAAGGCAAAATCCGTCGCCGCCAGCGTCTCCGCCGCCCGGGCCCGCATGCGGTAGGACAGTCCCAGCCCGCCGTCCCGCGCCGGGATCTCGATGCCGCCATATCCGCGCCGGCAGGCGTCGCGGATCTGGACGCCGGCCCAATCCTGCGCGCCGCAGCCGGCCGCGGCCAGCGGCGCCACCGCCTCCTGCGCAAACGACGCCAGGCCGCGCAGCAGCGCGCGCTCGTCCTCGCGCAAGCCTGCGTCGCGCTCGTCCGCGGCGGCGTTCATTGCATTACTCCCGCTGTCGCGGCGCCAGTCCGGATCACGCCCGCCGCCTGCAAGGCGGCCAGGCTGGCGTCGTCATAACCCGCCATGGCGCGCAGCAACGCCTCGGTGTCCTGCCCCAGGGCCGGCGGATAGTCCAGCCGCGGCTGGCCTGCGAACTTGAAGGGATTGCCGAGCATGCGCACGGGCTCGCCGCCTTGCGGCCTGGCCACCTCTTCCACCATGCCGCGCGACGCCGCCAACGGATGCGCCAGCGCCTCGTCCACGCCCAACACCAGCGCGGCGGGCACGCGCCGCGCCTCGAAGATATCCAGCCATTCCTGCGCGCTGCGCGCGCCGATGGCGCCTGACAAGGCCTCGGTCAGCGCATCCACGTTGGCCACGCGCGCCGCGGGCGTGGCGTAGCGGGCGTCCGTGGCCAGTTCCGGCAGCCCGATCGCGGCGCACAAGGCCTGCCAGAACGCATCGCCGGTGGGCGCCAAGGCGATCCAGCGCCCGTCCGACGTGCGGTAAATGTCGCTGGGCGCGATCATGCCGTGACGCGCCCCGCTGGCGCGCGGCACGGGACCGCCCTGCAGATAGCCCTGGGCCTGCCAGGTCAGCATGGCCATCTGCGCATCGAACAGCGACACCTGCACCTGCTCTCCCACGCCGCTGGCCTGCGCCTGCACCAGCGCAGCGGCGACACCCAGCGCCAGGTACAGCCCGCCCGCCAGATCCGCCACCTGATAACCGACGCGCACCGGCTTGCCGCCGGCCTCCCCCGTGATGCTCATCAAACCCGACATGGCCTGCAGCATCAGGTCGAACGCTGGCGCGCCTGCATAGGGACCTCGGTCGTCCAGCCCGATCAGCTGGCCGACCACGATGCGCGGATTGATTGCGGCCAGGGTGTCGTGATCCAATCCCAGCCGTGCCGGCACGTCCGAGGCGAAGCCATAGATCACCGCGTCCGCCTCGCGCACCAGATCCTGGAACGCCTGGCGGCCCAAAGGATGCTTCAGGTCCAGCGCCACGCTGCGCTTGCCCCGGTTCACCGACAGGAAGAACGGCGAATCCTGCACGTCGGAAACGGGAGGCACCGAGCGCGCGTAATCGCCGCCCACCGGTTCGACCTTGATGACCTCGGCACCCAGTTGCGCCAGCAATTGGCCGGCAAACGGCCCGCCCAGCACCCACGTCAGATCCAGTATGACCTTGCCCTGCAGCATGCCTGCTCCCTTTCCGGTGAGTTAAATTCACAGCGTGTTCCGGGACGGCATCCGCCGCCCCGATTTCCCGGTATGCAACCTTGCGGCGTATTCCAGCACGGGGCGGACGCCGGGGCCAGGCATCATTTCTAGCGACTGTTGTGAGGTAAATTCACAATGAAACCCAGACTGCCGCCGCTGACGTCCATCCGCGCCTTCGAATCGGCGGGCCGCCAGTTGAGCTTCACCCAGGCCGCGGACGAGCTATCCGTCACGCATGGCGCCATCAGCCATCAGATCAAGGCGCTGGAAGACTGGTTGGGTGTGAAGCTGTTCCGCCGCCTGGGCAAGAAGATCGAACTGACGGATCAGGGCCGGCTCTATCTGGACACCATCAGCCCGGCGCTGGACGCCATCGCCTCGGCCTCGCGCAGCCTGCGTTCGCGCGAGGTGCTGCGGGTCAATGCCCTGCCCACCTTCACCATGCGCTGGCTGTTTCCCCGGCTGGCCCGGTTCCGTGAGCAGTATCCCGAGGTGGAGGTGGAGATATCCACCGGACTGGAGCCCTTCAGCCGCCTGCCCGCGAATCTGGACGTGGTGATCCGGCGCGAGGCCGAGCCCACCCCCGGCCTCTACAAGCGCCGTGTGCTGAACGAGAGCTTCTTTCCGGTATGCGCGCCCGGCCTCCTGCAGCGGCTGCCGCTGGAACGCATCACCGACCTGTCGCGCCACACCTTCCTGCACTGCCGCGCGCGGCGTAGCGCCTGGAACGACTGGCTGGCCAGCGTGCAGCACAGCCGGGTCGTGCCGGCCGAATCGCTGGAGCTCGAACACCTGTACTTCGCCCTGCAGGCCGCACTCGACGGCCTGGGCATGACCATAGGCTATTCATCGCTGGTGGCCAGCGACATCGAGGACGGCCGGCTGCTGGCGCCCTTCGGCCCGCTGACGGTGCAGTCGCCGGGCTATTTCCTCATCATCCGCGAAGAGCGCCGCCACGACCGCTTGCTGAAGACCTTCTGCGACTGGCTGATGGTGGAAGGCGAACGCTTCAACAAGCATATGGAGACGCTGGTGCCTGGCGGGTGAAAGCCTCCAACACGATATCCGCCACCAGCTTGCCGGCCTCCCATTGCGGCATGTGGCCGGCATCCGGCAGCAGGTGCAGCGCGGTCCTGGCCGGTGCGTTCAGCGCGTGGCGCCATGGGATGACGGCGTCGCGCCGGCCGTGGATCAGCGTGCAGCGGCATTGCAGGCTGGCCAGGTCGGCCGCGATGCTCAGTTGCTGCACGCCGTTCCAGCCTACTTCCCGGCATAGCTCGATCAGAGGCTCGCGCCGCGCCTGCGTGCTCTGGCGCAGGGCGTCGATGAAGTTTCCCGACGGCGTCATGCCGGAGACGGTGAGTTTCTGCAGCTCGCGCTGTGCCGCTTCGTTGGTGCCGGCATGCGTCATGCCCGTCAGAAAGCTCTGGTCGATTTCAGTGCCCAGGCCGACCGGCGCGATCAGCACCAGGCTGTCCACGGCCATGCCGGGGCGGGACGCCGCCCGGGCCGCCACCGCCGCGCCAAAAGAATGGCCGATCAGGTTCACGGGGCCGATGCACTGGGATGCGACCGTGTCGGCCACCGCATCGACGATATGCTCGAAGCGCGTGGCCTGCGAACGCGTGGCGCCATGGCAAGGAAGATCCATCGCCAGCACGCGCAGTCCGGCGCGGCTGAGCGCATGCGCCAGGCTGGCCCAGGCGTCGCGGTCGCCGAACATGCCGTGGATCAGCACCGCCGTCTGGCTGTCCGGACGGCTCCCCTCCCACACCGTGAACCGTATCTCGCCATGGCGGGTAGCCGCCCAGTCCTCGCGCTTTGCTCCTGGCGCGCCGCGGGCCAGCATGCCCTCCCGTCCGTTGCCGCTTGCCAGGCCGACATCCGCCACCGTCACGCGACCGTTGGGCCCGGTCCCCGCAACCGCGTCCAACGCGATACCGCGCTCGGCCGCGACGCGGCGGGCGGCAGGGGTGGCGAACTTGCGCTCTCCTGAAGGCTGCGCGAGTGGACGCACCAACGACGGCGACGCCGCCGGCGCCCGCGCGGCGGCCGGGGCGGCAGCGGCCGCCGCAGGCGTTGCCGCTGTGGGTTGAGCCGGCACGCCGGCCGCACTCGCCGCCGGCGCAGCCTCGCCTTCCATCTGCACGCGTGCGATCACCGTATCCGCGTTGACGATGCCGTCCACCGCGACCAGATGCTCCACCATGATCCCGTCGTCGTGCGCGGGCACCTCGATGATGGACTTGTCGGTCTCGATTTCGACCAGCACGTCGCCCGTCTTGAAGGCCTGGCCAGGCGCCACGATCCAGGCGACCAGGCGGGCGGCGTCCAGGGCCTCGCCCGTCGGCGGGACGACCATATCCAGCGTTCTCGTCATGCTTGTTCCTCAGAAGATCGATGCGCGCGCCCCGGCTGGCGGAGCGTGACGCCAGCGCGGCGTCAGGCCGCCGGATTCATGAACTGGATGAACTCCGTGATGGCGCCTTCAGGCTCCATCAGATAGAACACCTTGGTGCGCCCTTGCCGCATGACGCGCGGCGAAGACACGCTTTCATAGCCGGCGCGCGTGGCCTGCTCGTATACGGCATCCACGTCCTCCACCTCGAACGCCATGTGGCTGTAGCCGAAATCGCATTGGCGGCGCGGCTGCCTGTCGCCGTCCGGCGTGTAGTACTTGAACAGTTCCACCCGGTGTCCGCCGTGGCGCAGCATGGCCCAGCGTATGGTCGCGCCCGGCAGGCCGACCACTTCGCCCAGCGCAGGCTCGCTGCGGTGGTCCATCTCGCCCTCCAGCTCGAAGCCAAGAAAGCCGGTGTAGAAATTGCGCGCGCGTTCGAAATCATTGACGCAGACAGCCGTGTGATGCGTGGCAAGCAGTTTGTCTTTGAGCATTTTTCTCTCCGATGGCGTCCAGTTCAGCGGGCGCCGCCGCGGCGGCTGTCCATGGATTTCAGGGCCGTCTCCACGGCCTGCGCGTCCGCCAGCGCGGCGCGCTCCAGCACCTTGGAGACCACGGGCGAGGAATTGGCGCCCGTGACGTGCACGATCTCGTGGTCCAGCCAGTCGAACAGCCTCGACTGCGCCTCGCTCGCGACCCGCGAGCCGATCGAGGTGCCGCGGGTAGTCTGCTCCACGATCATCAGCGCCTGCGTACGCTTGACGCCGGCCGCGATGGTGTCCCAATCGATGCCCAGCGGATCCAGCGTGCGCAGGTCTATCACCTGGGCATCGATGCCCGTGCGCTCCGCCGCCTGGCAGCAGACCTCGACCATGACGCCATAGGTCAGGATGGTGCAGCGCGTGCCCTCACGCGCCACCCGAGCCCGGCCGATGGGCACGATGTAGTCCCAGTCCTCGGCCGGCACCTTGCCCAACGTCTTGAACAGGTCGTTGAATTCCACCATCAGGACCGGATCGTCGCAGCGCAGCGCGGCATTGAGCAGGCCGATGTAATCGTAGGGACGCGACGGCGCCAGGATGCGCCACCCTGGATACTGGGCAAACAGGCCGCTGGCGTCCATGGAATGCTGCGAACCGTAGCCGGTGCCCGCCGTGACCCGGCTGCGCACCAGCACCGGCACCGCGAACTTGCCGCCGAACATGTGGCGCACCTTGGCGATCTGGTTGAACAGCTGATCCGCCGCCACCAGCGCGAAGTCGGGGTACATGATCTCCACCACCGGCCGCATGCCGTTCAACGCCGCGCCCAGCGCCAGGCCGGTGAAGCCGTTCTCGCAGATGGGCGTGCCGATGAGGCGTTCCGGAAAATGGTCGCCGATGTCCTTGGTAGCGCCAGCCGTGCCGCCTTTCAGGCGATGCACATCCTCCCCCAGGATGAAGATGCCGTCGTCGCGCTGCATGTTCAGCAGCATGGCGCGCGAAATCACGTCCTGGAACTTGGCGTCCGCCAGACTCGCTGGCGTCTGCTCCTCCAGCTCGATGGCGCGCTGACCCGCGAGTTCGCCCAGGTTGCCGCGGATGCCGCTGTCCACGCTGGCCGGGTCCGGCCACAGTTCGGGCCGGATGCGTTGC
Organism: Achromobacter sp. ACM04; assembly: GCF_014851465.1. Lineage (NCBI taxonomy): Bacteria > Pseudomonadati > Pseudomonadota > Betaproteobacteria > Burkholderiales > Alcaligenaceae > Achromobacter > Achromobacter sp. ACM04. The sequence continues at coordinate 511,167 of NZ_JACUZS010000003.1, read as the reverse complement.
GCCGCCTCATCGCCGTAGTGCTCCAGCAGCCGCCCTAGCGCGCCGTCTATCAGTTCTTCCGCGCGGCGCTCCAGGCGGGCGATGCCGGCATCGTCGATCAGACCCAGCGACTTCAGCTGCTCGGGAAACGTCGACATGGGATCGCGCGCGCCCCAGGCTTCTTCCTCGTCCTTGTCGCGGTAGCGGAAGGCGCTGCCCTTCAGCGCGCCCGACTGGTGCAGGTAGCGGTAGGTCTGCGCCTCCAGCAGCACCGGCCCGCCGTCGCGGCGGATGATGGCCCGGGCTTCCTGCATGGCCAGGCGCGCAGCGACCACGTCCATGCCGTCGAACTCTATCGCCGGCACGCCCAGGGACAGGCCGCGCGCCGACAAGCGGGTTTCGCGGGTCTGTTCCGACACGTGGGTGGACACGGCGTACAGGTTGTTTTCCACGAAGAAAATGGTGGGCGTGTTGTAGAGCGCCGCAAGGTTCATGGCCTCGTAGGCCGCCCCGCTCTGCATGGCGCCGTCGCCGAAGAAGGCCACCGACACATGGTCGCGGCCGCGCAGCTTGTCGGCAAAGGCGTAACCCACCGCATGCGACGGATTGCCGCCCACGATGGCGTTGGACCCATAGATGCCGGCCTCGGGATAGCGCAGATGCATGGAACCGCCACGGCCGCCGCAATAGCCAGGCGTCAGGCCCAGGATCTCGGCATAGGTCCGGTAGACCACCTCACGGTGCGAATCCAGCGTTTCCGAGTCCAACGGCGAATAGTCCGCCGGTGTGGCGTGGTTCAGCGCCTTGGCAAGAAACTGGTGGTGCATGCGGTGGGTGCCGTTGATCTTGTCGGCCGACTCCAGCGCCGACATGGCGCCCACGGCGCCGCCGTCCTGGCCGATGCTGGAATGCGCCGGACCATGCAGGATGCCGGCCACACTGAGCTTCAGCAGCTTCTCTTCGAAGCGCCGGATCAGTATCAACTGCTCCAGCATGCGGACCATCTCGCGCGGCGCGATGGCCCCCGCATCCGCGGCGGTGGCGGTAAGCCGCCACCACGGCGTGTCGGTGTGCAGGGCGGCAAGCCGCGAGGGTTTCGCGGCAGGCGCCGCGCCTTCATTGATGTGCTTCATCTACGCTTCCCTTCAGTGAGCCGCGGCCAGGGCGGCATCCAGCGGTTCGGTTTCCTGCGCCCGCAGCAGCTTCCAGATGTGCGTGCGCAGGTGCACGAATGCCTCCATGTCCATCACGTCCTCGATCCGCTCCATGCTGTCCCAGTCCTCGCGCTTGCGCACGTCGGCCACGTTGATGATTTCCTTGATCTGTCCCGGGCGGCCGGTCAGCACCACCACGCGGTCGGACAGATACACCGCTTCTTCCACGCTGTGGGTGATGAACAGCACGGTGCGCGGATTGAGGCGGGACAACTTGACCAGTTCTTCCTGCATGACCACGCGGGTCTGGGCGTCCAGCGCGCCGAAGGGCTCGTCCATCAGCAGCACGTCGGGATCCAGCGCGTAGCTGCGGGCGATGGCCACGCGCTGCTGCATCCCGCCGGACAGCTGGTGCGGATAGGCCTGCTCGTAGCCCGCCAGGCCCATCAGTTCGATGTAGCGCGCCACGGTCCGCGCCCGCGCCTCGCGCGAGGCGCCCTTGCACTTCAAGCCGAAGCCGATGTTCTCGGTCACGGTCTTCCAGGGAAACAGCGCAAACTGCTGGAACACGACGGCGCGGTCCGGTCCCGGTTCCTCGACTTCCTTGCCACCCACCCGCACGCTGCCGGCCGAGGGAAACTCCAGGCCGGCTGCCATGCGCATCAGCGTGGTCTTGCCGCAGCCAGACGGTCCGACGATGGAAACGAACTCCCTCTCGCCCACCTCGAAACTCACGTCGTCCAGGGCCAGGAAGCTTTCCCCGCCCCGGCTGAAAGTGCGCTGCACCCGCTCGAAAGTAATCTGACTCATGCTTGCGTTCCTTTGTTGAGAGCCGCGGCCGCCGGCTTACCTGGCGACGTCGGAGACGAAGGCCCTGAGCTTGGGATCGTCCTGGATCATCTGCAGATACTTGCCCGTGACCATGGTCTTGGGATCAGGGATCTTCTTGACCACGCCCACGGACACCATGAATTCCCCCACGCTGTTCCACCACTCCACGATCTCCGAGGACCCGCCGGGGCCCGGCGCGAACAGCTTGGTCTGCTCCGCCAGGTCGAAAGCCGGACGGTCGCGCAATTCCTGCGCCAGGTACTTGTCGGGGAACTTCACGCCCACGCTGCCGAAAAAGGCTTTCAGATACGCCTTGGCCTCCTCGGGATGCGCGCGCTGCCAGGCCACCGCGCGCAGGTAAACCGCCAGGAAGCGGGCGACCTTGTCGGGATGCTTCTTGGCGAAGGCCGGCGTCGTGAACAGGTAGCTGTGGATAGGCATTTTCAGCTCGGCGCCAGTACAGATCACCTTTGCGCCTATGGCCTCTTCCAGGATGTAGGTGTTGGGCGCCCACACCGAGGAAATGTCGTACTTGCCGCTCATTACCGCGGCATTGATGTCGGGCGGCGACAGGTTCACGAAGCGGTAGTCGTCGGGCTTGAGGCCGAACTTCTGTGACAGGCATTGCGCCGCGCCCCACTGACCCGTGGAGTTGCTGGTGACCGGAATGGTCTTGCCCTTGAGCAGCGCCGGGTTCTTGAGGTACTCATCCGCCCGGTCCTTGGTGGCCATCAGCGTGATGATGGCGGCCTCGCCGTCGGCGATGCCTATGGTCTGCAGGCCGTACTTCGACGCGCCCAGCAGCGACGGAATATTGCCCGCCCCGCCCACGTCCCATGAACCGGACGCGCCCGCCGCGATTTCGACCGCGCCGGAAGCAAAGGTCGAAATCTCAGGCTTCAGGCCCACCTCCTTCCACCACCCCTTCTCGCTGGCGATGTACCACTCCAGCGCCCACCGCTGTGGCTGCTGCCCGATGCGGATGGTGAACAGTTCCTCGCCCGCCGGCGCGGCCTGGGCCGTCGCCTGTCCGGGTCCCCCCAGCCAGCACCCGATTACGAGCGCTGCCAAGGCCTTGAGGCCTTTGTAGTGTTTCATCTGTCTCTCTCCAGTATGAAATGACGCTGCCTGCACTGCCTGCCTGTACTCCCTCCTTTTTTCCCGGGTCAGCGCGACCAGTCGCGCTGCACCCTGCGCTGCAGGGCGCGCATGCCGTAGTCGATGCCCGCGCCTATCAGGCCGATGGTGATCATTCCGCTGATCACGATGGCGGGTTCCAGATTGCTGCCGCCCTGCACGATCATGTAGCCCAGCCCGGTCGAACCCACGATCAGTTCCGCGCCGATCAAGGACTGCCAGCCGAACCCCGCGCCGACGCGGATGCCAGCGACGATGTGCGCCAATGCGGCCGGCAGCAGGATTTCCGTCAGCGTCGCCCAGCGCCCAGCCCCCAGCATCTGGCCGGCCTCGATCAAGGCGCGGTCGATCTGCCGGGCGCCGCGATAGGCGTTCAGTACACAGGGCGCGAAGGCGCCGGCGAATATCACCAGGGTGGGCGACAGGAAGCCCGTGCCGAACCAGAAGATCGCGAACGGCACCCAGGCGATTGGGGGAATGAAGCGGAAGGCTTCGAACACCGGCGTCACCGCCCAATCCAGCGCCTTGAAACGCCCCATGAACAAGCCCAGCGGGACACCAAGCAGGACCGCGATGGAGAAGCTGATCAGGAATTTCTCCAGGCTGGCCAGCAGATGCATCTGCAGCACCGAGCCCGCATAGGGTTCGCGCGTGTGCTCGGCCATGCTGCGCAGCACCGTCAGCGGTCCAGGCAGGAAGGCCGGCGATACCAGGCCCAGCCCGGACAGCAATGCCCAGCCGCCGAACAAGGTGGCGATGCCCAGCGCCGGCATCAGCCAGCGTTCGAGCACGCGGCGCGACACGAGGGCGTGCGCGCGCGACGGGCCGGCGCGGTTCAGGCTTTCCATGGCATCACCTTGCGTTCGACCTGCGCCAGCAGGGCCGACATCAGCATGCCCATGCCGGCCACGGCGGCCATGGCCACCACGATCATTCCCGAGTTCAGGTCGCGGGTGGCGATGATCAGCACGTGGCCCAGGCCGACGAAGGAGCCGACCAGCTCGGCCGCCACCAGCACCATCCAGCAAGCCTGCAACGACGTCCTCAGGCCCGTGAAGATGGCGGGCAACGCGCCTGGAACGATGACGTCCAGCAGCATCAGGCGGCCCGCCGCGCCATTGACCCGCGCCGCCTGGAGCAGCGTGTCGTCGATGTTGCGCACGCCGGTGTAGGTATTGATCACGGTCGGCGCGAAAGCTGCCAGCCAGATGACGAAGACCTTGGCGCTGGTGCCCAGCCCGAACCACAGGATGGTCAGCGGAATCCAGGCGATGGGCGCAATGGGACGGACGATCTGGAACACCGGATTGACGTAGGCCTCGACCAGCCGGTTCTGCCCCATCAGGATCCCCAGCGGCACGCCCGTCAGCGCCGCCGCTGCGAACCCGTACAGCACCAGTCCGGTGCTGGCCACGATGTGCTGCCACAGCGTGCCGTCGGCATAGCCGTCCCCTGCGATCTCCAGTAGTGCGTCCCAGGCATCGCTGGGCGACGGCAGCTGCACCGGACTCAACAATTCCAAAGGGCCGGTGGCCAGGTACCAGGCCAGGAGCAGCGCCGCGACCGACGCGCCGCTGACCAGCCAGCGCAGGGACAGGCGTCGACGCACCGGCGCGGGTGGAGGGGCGGGAGGCCTGGCTACGGTCATGGCGGCACTCCGATCGAGCAGGGCCAGGGCGGCCGGTACGCCCCCGACGACGGGCGGGGAAAGAGGATGGCGGGCCATGTCAATGCGTCCTCAGCACGATCTTTGCCGACGCCGCGCGTCCGCCATCGAGGTCAGAGAAAGCCCGCGCGCCCGCGCCCAGTTCGCGCTCCTCGATCCAGGACAGGTCGCCGAAGACGCCGCGATGCAGCGCGTCCACCGTGGCGCGCAGATCCGCGCTGGTGTAGGTATAGGCGCCGATGAGGGTGATCTCCTCCAGCGTCAGCCGCCGCATGTCGATCTCGCTGGCCCAGTCCTGCAGGCCGATGTGCAGCATGACGCCGCCCGGCTGCACCGCGGCCAGCGCCGCGGCGCGCGTGAGCTTGCCGCCTACCGCGTCCACCACCAGTTCATATGCGCCCGGTTCGGGTGCCGCCTCGCGCGGATCGAAGGCCGTGCAGCCCGCGTGCTGCTGCGCCGAAGCGCGCCGCAAGGGATTGGTCTCCGCCAAGCTGACGCGGCAGCCCTGGCTGCGCAGCAGCAACGCCGTCAGGAGGCCTATGGCGCCGCCGCCCACGACCAGCGCGCGGGCTTCGGCCAACGGCCGGAACAACGCCCGCTGCGCCAGCGCCACGCCGTGCAAGGCCGTGGCCGCGGGTTCGGTCAGCGCGGCCGCGGCGGCCGGCATGTCCTGCGGCACGGATATCAGGCAGCGTTCGGGTATGGCCATGAACTCGGCGAAGGCGCCGGGACGCGTCATGCCCACCATGCCGCGGTTGCGGCAGAGATTGTTGCGGCCCTGCACGCAGAAATCGCACTGGCCGCAGTGGATCAGCGGATTGCCGGTGACCCGCTGGCCGGCGCGGCTGCCGCCCACCAGCGTGCCGACGAACTCGTGGCCCAGGATCAGCGGCGGATTGCGGCGGGGATCATGCCCATGGTAGGCATGCATGTCCGAGCCGCAGATGCCCACGGCCTCGATGCGCAGCAGCGCATCGCCGTCCGCTGGCGCGGGATCGGGTTCATCGCGGAAGGTCAGCTGGCCGGGCGCGGTGTAGACAAGGGCTTTCATGGCGAGGCTCCATGGAGATGCCGGTCAGCGGGCCGAAAAGCCGCCGTCTATGAACAGGGTCTGCCCGGTTATGTAGGCCGACGCCTCGCTCGCCAGGAACACTGCCGCGCCGTGCAGGTCTTCCAGCCGGCCATTGCGGCCGATCATGGTGCTGCCCGCCAGGGCCTGCACGCGGGCCGGGTCGCTCATCACGGGCGCGGTCAGCGGCGTCTCGAAGAAGCCCGGCGCGATCGCGTTGCAGGTGACTCCGTGGCGCGACCAGTACTCGGCGATGGCTCGGGTCAGCTGCATCAGGCCGCCCTTGGACGCGCCATAGGGCGCGCTGTCAGGAAAGGCGCGCACGCACTGCAGCGAGGTAATGTTGATGATGCGGCCCCAGCCGCGTTCGCGCATGGCCGGCGCCAGCGCGCGGGTCAACAGGAACGGTGCGGTCAGGTTGATCGCCAGCGAACGGTCCCAATCATCGTCAGCCGTGTCCTCGAAGGACTTGCGCACATTGATGCCCGAGGCATTGACCAGGATGTCAGGCGCGCCGAAAGGTTGCGCCGCGCGGTCGGCAAAGTCGCGCAACGCATCGCGGTCGGCCAGATCGCAGGGCAACGCGCGCGCACGCAGGCCTTGCGCTTCGAATTCGCTGGCGGCGCAAGCCAGCTCGTGCTCGCGCCGCGCCACCAGCACCACGCTGGCGCCGGCCCGCGCCAGCGCCAGGCCAATGGCCCGGCCTATGCCGGAACTGCCGCCGCTTACCAGCGCGACGCGGCCGTCGAGGTCGAACAGGCGGGACATGTCATTCTGCATGATGGCTTTACTCCCGCACGGGTTCGCCCAGTTCGAAGGACTCTTTGGGGAAGTACTTGGCCAGGCGGTCGTCAGCCGTGCGCGCATGCGCTTCCATGCCTTCCAGGCGCGAGATCCGCGCCGTCACCTGGGCGGTGTCACGGCTGGCCTGGCGCGTCATGCGCTGCCAGGTGACGGTCTTGATGAACTTGTGCACGGATAGGCCGCCCGAATAGCGCGCCGCGCCCTTGGTGGGCAGGATGTGGTTGGTGCCGCTGGCCTTGTCGCCGAACGCCACCGTGGTTTCCTCGCCCAGAAACAGCGAGCCATAGCAGGTCAGATGCCGGAACCACCAGTCCAGGTCTTCGCAATGGACCTCCAGGTGTTCGCTGGCGTAGCGGTCCGAGACCTCGACCGCCTCTTCGCGCGTATCGCACAGCACCACCTCGCCGTAGTCGCGCCAGGCGGCGCCGGCCGCGTCCCTTGCGGTGGGCGGCAGGGCCGCGATCAGTTCGGGCACTTGCTTGAGCACCGCTTCGGCCAGCTTGCGGTCGGTGGCGATCAGCCAGGCCGGCGACTCGTGGCCATGCTCGGCCTGTCCGACCAGATCCGAGGCGACGATAGCCGGGTCCGCCGACGCGTCGGCGATGATGCAGACCTCCGAAGGCCCGGCGAACACGTCGATGCCCACGCTGCCGAAGAGCATGCGCTTGGCTTCCGCCACGAACTTGTTGCCCGGCCCGACGATGATGTCGGCCGGTTTGCCGGTGAACAGGCCATAGGCCATGGCGGCGATCGCCTGCACGCCCCCCAGCGTCATCACGGCATCCACGCCCGCCACCTGCATGGCATACAGCACTTGCGGATGTATGCCCTCGCCGCGGTACGGCGTGGAGCAGGCGATGACCATGGGCACGCCGGCCGCCTTGGCGGTGGCAATACTCATGTAGGCCGAAGCGATGTGCGCGTAGCGCCCGGTGGGCACATAGCAGCCCGCCACGTTGACCGGTATCAGGCGCTGGCCCGCGACCAGGCCCGGCGCGAGTTCCAGCTCGAACTCGCGCACCGAAGCCATCTGGGCCTGCGCGAACTTGCGCACCTGGCCGGCGGCGAACTCGATGTCGCGCTTGATGCCGTCGGGAATGGACGTGGTGCGCCGTTCCATCTCGGTGGCGCCGACCAGGATGTCCCCCTCCCATTTATCCAGCCGCCGGGCGTAGTCGCGCACCGCGGCCTCGCCGCCCGACTTGATGTTCGCCAGCATTTCGGCGGCGACCTCGCGCGCGGCGGCCTCGTTGGCCTGGGGCTGCCTGGACGCGGACTTGAGCTTGCTTACTGCCATGGTATGGCCTCGCGGAAGAATGGATGAAGCTCAGTTGGTCTTGTTGGCGAAAGTCTTGAGCGCCGGGGTCTGGTCGACGCGCTTCATGTAGTCGTCCGTGATGTAGGCCTTGGGGTCCGGCACCTCGGTGAGCGTGCCCACGCTCTTCAGGTAGCCCGACAGCGCCTCGTAGGCGTTGTCCAGCGTGGACTTGCCGCCAGTGCGCGACATCAGCTTGAGCTGCTCGTCGAGCGTGAAGATCGGCCGTTCCAGCTCCTGTCCCAGGTAACCGTCGTTGAGCTTGATGCCGTTGGCCTGGAACAGCTTGCGCAGGTAGCCCATGGCTTCCGCCTTGTTGTTCTTCTCAAAGCTGACGGCCCGCAAGTACACCGCCAGGAACTTGGCGACCGCGTCCGGATTCTGCTGGGCGAATTCACCGCGGGCCACCAGCGCGCCAGGAATCATCACGCCCGCGTCCTTGCCGCTGCACACGACTTCCGCGCCGATCTGTTCGTTGAGCGTATAGAAATTGGGCGCCCAGGTGCCGGCCAGCATGCCGTTGCCGCCGGTGTAGGCGGACACCAGCTGCGCCGGGGCCAGCGTGACCACGCTGACATCGCTGCGCTGCATGCCCCATTTCTTCAGGCAGGCCATGGTGGCGTATTCGCCCGTCGAGTTCGGACTGAGGAGGATCTGTTTGCCCTTCACTTCCTTGGCCGCGTTGCTGCGCACGGCGGCGGCGTTTTCCTTGCGCGCCATCACGCCGTTGGCGGTCGATTCGTCATTAGTGACGCCGAGGGTCACGATGCCATAGCGCTGCGCGCCCAGCACCGCGGGCGGCGACCCCGTTCCGCCCACGTCCCAGGACTTGGATGCGGCGCCGGCAATCTGCTGCGCCCCCGCCGGATACACCACGAACTCCGGCTTCAGGCCGGCTTCCGCCCACCAGTTCTTTTCCGTAGCGATGTAGATCGGCAGCGCCCAATAGGCAATCTGGTAGCTGACCTTGATGGGAGTCGGCGTCTGGGCCGACACGGACGGGCTCAACAACAAGGCGCCCAGCGGCGCCAGGCACAGACCCAGGATGCGGGGGATTCTCGACATGCTTAGTCTCCGATAGTGGATTCCGGTCTGCATGCGCGAGCTGCCGCGACATTCCCCGGATAGCAGGCCCGGATCTGCGTCCGGGCTCGTTTTTTGAAAGCGCATACAAAGAATAAGCGCGGAAGAATCTCGTTCAACCCCGAGAAAACCCTAGAGATAGACCATAGCGTTTCAATAACTGTATATTCACACCATCAAATTTCTGAAAGCGCTTTCAAAACATGAAGCGAAAGTCGGCTCCCCTATCCGGGGACACCCTGAAGTCCATCGCCGCCGCCGGCGGCATCTCGTCGGCAACCTTGTCGCGGGTGTTGAACCACCCGGAAAAAGTGCGGCCCGACCTACGCGCGCGCGCCATGGCCCTGCTGGCCGAGGCTGGCTACGTGCCGCACGGCGCAGCCCGTTCGCTCGCTTCCCGCAAGACCCGGACCATGGGCGCCATCATCCCCACGGTGGACAGTGCCCTGTTCGCCAAACTGGTCGACGGCATGCAGCAAGCGATCCACGAACACGGCTATCAGCTGCTGCTGGCCAGCACCAACTACAGCCCCGCGCGCGAAGCGGGTGAAGTGCGTGCGCTGATCGAGCGCGGCGTGGACGCCATGATGCTGGTCGGGCGTAGCCGCGACCCGGAACTCTACGAACTGCTGCACTCCAAGGGCATCCCCTTCGTCACCACCTGCCATTACGACGCCGCCGATTCCTGGCCCATGGTGGGCTGGGACAACGCCGCGGCTGCGCAGCGCATCGCCGACTACCTGCTGGACATCGGCCACCGCCGACTTGGCGTGATCGCCGGCATCTCCAAGGACAACGACCGCGCCGCCGACCGCGTCGCCGGCTTCACGCGCGCCCTGACGCGCCGCGGCATCGAACTGCCGCCGCAATACGTCATCGAAAAGCCCTACACCGTGCCCGAAGCCCGCCGCGCCATGGCCACCCTGCTGCGCCTGCCCGAGCCGCCCACCGCGGTCATGTGCGGCAATGACATCCTGGCCTATGGGGCGCTGCAGGAATGCCTGTGGCAAAACCTGCGCGTGCCCGAGCAGATTTCGATCACGGGCTTCGACAATATCGAAATGGCGGCCCATTGCCGGCCCGGCATCACCACCCTGAACGTGCCGGCCTTCGAGCTGGGCCAGCGCGCCGCCCAGATCCTGCTGGCCGCCGATGCCGACACGCCGCCCGAAAACGTCTGCATCGAACTGGAATTGATCGTCCGCGACACCACCGCGCCGCCGCGCAGCAGCACCAGTGCGCGGCTAGGCCGCTGACCACAACGGAGCAAGCCCCATGGAACACATCGAATCACCCCGCATTGCATTCCTGGGCCTGGGCGTCATGGGGAGCGCGATGCTGCGCAACCTGGCCGCGCAAGGGTATGCAGTATCAGGCTACGACGTCGTTCCCGCAGCCATGGAGCGCCTGGCCGACACCGGCTTCCGGCGGGCCGCCACGCCACTGGACGCCGCCCGCGGCTGCGACGTGGCGATCACCATGCTGCCCACCTCGACCCACGTCCGCGACGCCTTGTTCGGCGCCGATGGCGCGGCGGCGGGCTTGAATCCGGGCGCCCTGGTCATTGAAATGAGCACGGGCGACGCGGTCGAGACGGACCGCATCGCCGCCGATCTCGCAGCCCTGGGCCTGCGTTGCATGGATGCCCCCGTGGGGCGCACGCCGCGCGAGGCGGCGCAGGGCAAGGCCTTGATCATGGCTGGCGGCGCGCAGGCCGACTTCGACCAGGCCGCGCCCATCTTCGCCGCCATGGCCAACGAGATCGTGCACGTGGGCCCTTTCGGTTCGGGCATCCGGCTCAAGCTGGTCAACAACTACATGTCCATGGTCGGCATGGTGCTGACGGGCGAAGCGCTGATGTTCGCCGCCAAGCTCGGGCTGGACCGCGCCACTGTCGTCAAGGTGCTGTCCAACACCACTGCGGGGCGCGGACAGCTCCTGACCAATTTTCCCGGCAAGGTGCTGGCGGGCGACATCAGCCCCGACTTCCCCATGCGCATGGGCTACAAGGACATCAACCTGGCCATGAACCTGGCCGCCTCGGTGGGCGCGCCGCTGGGCCTGGGCGGCTACGCCCGCGAGATGTTCGCGCTGGCCAAATCATGGGGACGGCAGGAGCAGGATTGCACCGCCATGCTGCTGTTGCTCGAGGACGTGGCCCATCTGGACCGCCAGGCGACGGGGTCCGGCCATGAGTGAGCACATCGCAACCCTGCCCGCGCGGCGGCCGCGCGCATCGCGCCGCCGAATCACCGTGGGCGTGGCGGCCGTCGCCATCGCCTTTGCCGCCTGGTGGATCGTGTCGGCGCTGGGCCTGGTCAATGGCGCGCGCTTTCCCACCCCGCTCACCACCTGGCAGGCCGCGGTGCAGCTCTCGCGCGATTCCGGCTATGCCGGCGGCACGCTGTTCCAGCACATCGGCCACAGCCTGCGCCTGGTATTCCTGGGATTCCTGGTCGCGATCGGCACCGGCGTGCCACTGGGGCTGCTGATGGGATTCAGCAAACGCATCGACGCGCTGGTCGGGCCGGTGTTCTCGCTGCTGCGCCCGATTCCGCCACTGGCCTGGATCCCGCTGGCCATCCTGTGGCTGGGCCTGGGGGATCCGGCGAAGATCTTCCTGATCTGGGTGTCCTCGTTCACACCTGCCGTCATCAACACCTACGCAGGCGTGCGCAACATCGACCCCACGCTGATCGAGGCCGCGCGCGTGCACGGCGCGGGCAATCCCGTCCGCATGCTGCGCGAGGTCCTGATACCCGGCTCCATGCCCATGATCTTCACCGGCCTGCGGCTGTCGCTGCAGACCGCGTGGATGACGCTGGTGGCCGCCGAACTCATCGGCGCCTTCATCGGCCTGGGCAAGGTGCTGGACACCGCGGCGCTGGACATCCGGCCCGGCATGATCCTGTACGCAATGGTCTGGGTGGGCCTGTTGGGCGCGGTGATGACACGCGGACTGGAATGGATCGAAAAGAGGGCCTTGCCATGGCTACGTTGACACGCGCCTCGGGCGACCCGCCCGCCTTCACCTTCGGCTTGTCCTGCCTGGGGCTGGCCGGCTTCTTCCTGGCCTGGCATCTGCTGAGCGTGGCAGGCGTGTTCCCGCCCAACTACCTGCCCGGCCCGCTGACCGTGCTGCAGACCATCGCGCAGTACAGCAGCGAATCCTATTCCGGCGCCACGCTCTGGACGCACCTGGGCGCCAGCCTCTACCGCTTCGCCTGCGGCTTCCTGCTGGCCGCGGCGGTAGGCATACCGCTGGGCCTGCTGATGGGCTGGTACCGCTGGCTGGACGACGTGGTCAGTCCGTTCTTCGATGCGTTGCGCTTCGTGGCGCCCATCGCCTGGGTGCCGTTCGCCGGCCTGTGGTTCGGCACCGGCATCGGCGGACCCACCCTGATCATCTTCGCCGGCGCCTTTCCGCCCTGCCTGATCAGCGCCTACCGCGGCGCCAAGTTCGTCGACACGCGACTGCTGGAAGCCTCGCGCACGCTGGGCGCCAGCGGCCCGCGCATCGTGGCCGAAGTGCTGCTGCCGGCGTCCCTGCCTTCCATCCTGGCCGGCCTGCGCGTCAGCGCCGGCATCGGCTGGCAATCGCTGGTGGGCGCGGAACTGATCGTGGTGGGCAACGGCATCGGCTACATGATGGTCCAGGGGCAGCTCAACGTCGCCACCAATATCGTCATGGCCGGCATGATCGCCATCGGCATCGTCGGCATCTGCATCGACGTTGCGCTGCGCATGTTTGAACAGCGCCTGAAGGCGCGCTGGGGACGTTGATGGACTACGCAACGCCAGACTCAACCTTGTCGGTCATTGTCACAGGCGGCGCAAGCGGCATCGGCGCGGCGGTATGCAGGCGGGTGATCGAAGCGGGCGGCTACGCGGCCATCCTTGACCTCAACCAGGAAGCCGCGCATACGCTGGCGCGGGAACTGGGGCCGCGCGCGGTGGCCGTCCCCGGCGACGTGCTGGACGAGGCCGGACTGCGGGCCACTCAGGAACGGCTTGCCGCCCTCCTACCCGCGGTCAACGGACTGGTGAACTGCGCCGGTATCGCCCAGGTTCCAACCGCCATCGAAGACTATCCGGTGGAGGCCTGGGCCCGTGTGGTGGATTCCCACCTGAAAGGCACCTATATCGCCTGCCGCGTATTCGGCAGCGCGATGGCCGAGCGCGGACGCGGGGCGGTCGTCAACGTGGCGTCCGTGCTGTCGTTCCGCCCCGGCCCGGTACTGGCCTACGGTCCGGCCAAGGCCGCCGTGGTCAACCTGACCGAAGCCCTCGCGGTGCATTGGGCGCGCCGCGGCTTGCGCGTCAACGCCATCGCGCCCGGCTGGACCGACACGCCCTTCCTGAAACCCAAGGAACGGCAGGGCGAGCGCGACATGACGCCGATCCTGAACGCCACGCCGCTGGGCCGCCTGATGCAGCCGAGCGAGATCGCGGAAGTGGTGTTCTTCCTGCTGTCGCCGGCGGCCTCGGTCATCACTGGCGCCACCATCCCCTGCGACGGCGGCGTCATCGCAGGATCTGGATGGGCGCCCTACGGGGGCTTTCCGCAAGCTGGCTAAGCGCGGGGCGTGGCCTCCAGCACCGCCGCGCGGAACTCCTGCATCAGCGGCGACCAGGTGGCGCCGTGCCGCGTAACCAGCGCCATGCTGCGCCGCAGGGGCCGGCCCAGCGCCACCGGCAGTTCCGCAATGCCTGGACCCAGCGCACTATGCGGCATCAGCGCCAGCAGGTCCGAGGCCGCCAACAACGCCAGCGCGCCCCCGGAAAAATGCTGCACCTCCAGCGCCGCCGCAGGTTGCGCCAGGCCCGCCTCGGCATAGCGGGCCTCCAGCGCCTGGCGCGCCACCGACCCCTGCATGGGCAGGATCCAGCGTTGGCCTGCCAGGTCGCGCAACGCCAGCTTGCGCCGCGACGCCAGCGGATGCTTGCGGCTGGCGGCCACGCACAGGCCGTCCTCGCGTATCGATTCCTGATGCAGCGAGCCCGGCACGTCGGCATAGATCGGTGTCACCGCAAGGTCCAGCCTGCCGCCCGCGACCTGCTCGTTGAGATCGTCCGACTGGCCTTGCGTCAGCTGCACCCGCAGCGCGGGCCGGCGCGGCAGCAGGCGGCGCAGCGCCGGCATCACCACGCTGTCCACGGTAGCGCCGGTCGCGCCGATACGCAGCAGCCCGGCCTCGCCCAGGCGCAGCTCCATCGCATTGCGCACGGCGTCGCGGTACTCCGCCCAGAGCCGCTGCGCATGCTCGCGGAACGCCAGGCCCGCCGAGGTCAGGCGCAGCCCGCGGCCGCCGCGGTCCAGCAACGCCAGCCCGGTATCGGCTTCCAGCCGTTGCAGGGACTTGGACAGCGCCGGCTGGCTGACGCCGCAGGCGGCCGCGGCGCGGTCCAGGTTGCCGTGTTCCACCACGGCCAGGAAGTACTCGATGTCGCGCAGGGACAGATTCATAATCGTTGGTTATGCATAGACTCAGCTTCAGGAATATTAAGCCGGGCCTGCGCTCCTAGAATCCCTGGATAAACCCGCAGACAGGAGACGCAGCGCGTGGACAAGAAGCCCAATATCGTATTGATCGTGGCCGACAACCTGGGATGGGGCGAATTGGGCTGCTACGGCGGCGGCGCGCTGCGCGGCGCGCCCACCCCCAACATCGACCGGCTGGCCTCGGAAGGACTGCTGCTGCAGAACTTCAACGTGGAAAGCGACTGCGTGCCCACGCGCTCCGCGCTGATGAGCGGGCGCCATCCCATCCGCACCGGTTGCCTGCAATCCGTCCCTCCCGGCCTGCCACAAGGCCTGGCGCGCGACGAAATCACGCTGGCCCAGCAATTGTCCGGCCAGGGCTACGCCACGGCGCATTACGGCAAGTGGCACCTGGGCGACATCCCCGGCCGCTATCCGTCCGATCGCGGCTTCGACGAGTGGTATGGCATCCCGCGCACCACGGACGAAAGCCAGTTCACCTCGTCCATCGGCTTCGATCCCTCGGTCGCCGACATCCCGCACATCATGCAGGGCCAGGCCGGCTCGCCTTCGGAAAACGTCAAGGTCTACGATCTGGAGACCCGCCGCGGCATCGACGCCGAACTGGTCGACCGGTCCATCGGCTTCATGCGCAAGCATGCAGAGGCCAGCCGCCCCTTCTTCCTGTACCTGCCGCTGGTGCACCTGCACTTTCCCACCCTGCCGCACCCGGACTTCGCGGGGCGCACCGGCGCCGGCGACTTCGCCGACTCCATGGTGGAAATGGACCACCGCGTCGGCCAGATCGTGCAGGCGGTGGATGAACTGAAGCTGCGCGACGACACCGTGTTCATCTTCTGCAGCGACAATGGCCCGGAATTCCGCAAGCCCTACCGCGGCACCGCCGGTCCCTGGACCGGCACCTACCACACGGCCATGGAAGGCAGCCTGCGCGTGCCCTTCATGATCCGCTGGCCGGGCAAGGTCCAACCCGGCCAGGTCTCCAACGAGATCGTGCACGTCACCGACCTGTACACCACGCTGTCGCGCATCGGCGGCGCGTCCATGCCGCAGGACCGTCCCATCGACGGCATAGACCAGACCGACTTCTTCACCGGCGCCAGCCCGACCTCGCTGCGCGAGGGCTTCCTGTTCTACATCAAGAACGACCTGCGCGCGGTCAAATGGCGCGACTGGAAGCTGCATTTCTACTGGGAACCCGAGGTCAACGAAGGCAAGGGAAAACTGGAGTCGCCGTACCTCTTCAACCTGAAGCAGGACCCCAAGGAAGAAAGCGACATCCTCATCTTCAATACCTGGGTGCTGGGGCCCATCCTGAAAATGGTGCAGTCCTTCAATCAGTCCTGCGCCGCGCATCCGAATACGCCGCCCGGCAAGCCGGATCCGAGCTGAGACGCGCGGCGGCCTGAGCAAAAAACACAAAGGGGAAACCATGAAATTCGCTATCCGCTGCTGCGCGCTGCTGCTGGGCGCCGCGCTGACCGCCACCGCCGGCGCGGCAGACGCCAAGCTGGAATGGCCCGGCAAGCAGATCACCTGGGTGATCGGCTTCGTTCCGGGCGGCACCGCCGACGTGCTGACCCGCATCGCCGCGCAGGAACTGGCGCGGCGCAGCGGCTTGAACGTTATCGTGGAAAACCGCCCCGGCGCGGCGGGCGCGATCGCCCTGCAGCTGGTGGCGCGCAGCAAGGCCAGCGACGGCTATCTGCTGACCGTGCCCGGCCCGCTGATCTACCCCACGCCCCAGCCCGAGATCGGCCGCGAACTGGCGCCCGTCATCCTGATGGCCCAAGGCCCCATGGTCATTGTCGGTCCCGCCAAGGACGCCCGGGCATCCCTGCAGGACGTGCTGGCCGATGCCCGCCAGCGGCCCGAAGCATGGAGCTACGGCAGCTCGGGCAACGGCACATCGCAAAACCTGGCGGGCGAACTGCTCAACCAGTATGCCGGCACCCGCATCGTGCATGTGCCCTACAAGGGCGGCGGCCAGGCGGTGGCCGACGTGGCCGGCGGCCAGATCCCCCTGGCGATCCTGGGTTCGGCCCCGGTCATGCCGCAGATCAAGGCCGGCACGCTGAAGGCCTACGCCGTCACCACGCCCTACCGCCTGGACAGCCTGCCCGACGTCCCCACGGTGGAAGAGTCCGGCTTCAAGGGCTACGCCGCCACCCAGTGGTTCTCGGTCGCGGCCAGCAAGGACATCCCCGCCGCGCAGCTGGACCAGGTCAACGCCGCGCTGCGCGCCGCCGTCGCCACGCCGGAATTCAAGGCCGCCCTGGACAACGCCGGCATGATCGCCGGCGGCGGCTCGCGAGAGGAATTGCAGTCATTCATCCAGGCGGACAGCGCCAAGTGGCAGAAGCTGATCGATAGCGGGGCGGTGAAGCTGGCGAATTGAGGACCTTCCCTCAACTCATATACACGCCGCCATTGATGGCGTAGTTGGCTCCCGTCACGAACGCCGCCTCATCCGACGCCAGCCACGCGCACAGCCCCGCCAGATCCTTGGCAGTACCCAGCCGGCCCACCGGCACGCTTTCGACGATACGGTCCAGCAGCGCCGGCGGGAACGCCTTCACGGTGTCGTCGGCAATGAAGCCCGGCGAGGCCAGGTTGACGGTCACGCCGCGGGCCGCGACTTCCTGGGCCAGCGAACGGGTGAAGCCGATCACGGCGCCCTTGGCGGTGGCGTAGTTGATCTGGCCGATCTGGCCCTTCTCCGCGGCCACGGAGCCGATGTTGATGATGCGGCCCCAGCCGCGATCCGCCATGCTGTCGACCACCTGCTTGGTGGTGTTGAACAGCGTGTCCAGATTGCTGCGCAGCACCGCCGACCAGTCCGCCTGGCTCATCTGGCGAAAGCGCATGTCCAGCATGGCGCCAGCATTGTTCACCAGCACGTCGATCTCGCCGACCTCGCGCCGCACCTTGGCGAAGGCCGCCTCGGTCGAGGCCCAATCCGTGGCGTCGCCCTCGGAGGCGACGAAGTCGTAGCCCAGGGATTTCTGTTCCTTCAGCCAGTGGTCCTTGCGCGAGGAGCGCGGCCCGCAGCCTGCCACCACGCGGTGTCCCGCGTTGTGCAGCGCCTGGCAGATCGCGGTGCCCGTGTGGCCCATTCCGCTGGTGATGTAAGCAATGCGCAAAGCCATGTACTTCCCCTTTTGAAAAGACGGTATCGCGCCGCCGCTCAGCCGATCTGGCCGACCAGCGGGAACAGGCCGAACGCCAGCGCCGCGGCCAGCATCACCAGGCAGACCATCGTGGCCCACTTGAGCGAATAGCGCTGGTGGTCGCCGAAGTCCACGCCGGCCAGGCCGACCAGCAGGTAGGTCGAAGGCACCAGCGGGCTCAGCAGGTGCACGGGCTGGCCGATCAGCGAGGCGCGCGCCATCTCGACCGGCGAAATGCCGTAGCCCTGGGCCGCTTCGCTCAGGATGGGCAGCACGCCGAAGTAGAAGGCGTCGTTGGACATGAAGAAGGTGAAGGGCAGGCTCACCAGGGCGGTAATGCCGGCCAGGTACGGGCCCATGGCGTCGGGAATCACCGCCAGCAGGCTGCGCGACATCGCCTCGACCATGCCCGTGCCCGACAGGATGCCGGTGAAGATCCCGGCCGCGAAGATCAGCGACACCACCGACAGCACATTGCCCGCGTGCTGCGCGACGCGGCGGCGCTGCTCGGCCAGGTCCGGATAGTTGATGACCAGCGCGATCGCGAAGGCGATCATGAACAGCACCGGCAGCGGCAGCACGCCCATCACCAGGCTCACCATCAGGGCCAGCGTCAGTCCGGCGTTCACCCACAGCAGCTTGGGGCGGCGCAGGTCCTGGTCGACCTCGATCTCGGGCAGGTTCTTGGGACCGTCCTCGTCATAGCCGGCGTGCAGCGAAGCGCCGTCCGGCAGCGACAGCACGCCCAGGCGGCGGCGTTCACGCAGGCCCAGGCAGAACGCCAGGATCAGGATGGCGACAATGGCCACGCCCATTACCGGCACCAGCGGCACGAAGATGTCGCCCGCGTCCACGTGCAAGGCGCTTGCGGCGCGCGCCGTCGGGCCGCCCCAGGGCGTCAGGTTCATGACGCCGCTGGCCAGCATCGCCAGACAGGTCATGGACAGCGCGTTCATCTTCAGGCGGCGATACAGCGGCAGCATCGACGCCACCACGATCATGTAGGTGGTCGAACCGTCGCCGTCCAGCGAAATCACCAGCGCCAGCACGGTCGTGCCCACCACGATCTTCAGCGGATCGCCCTTCACCGCGCGCAGGATGCGGCCCACGATGGGATCGAACAGGCCGGCGTCGATCATGACCCCGAAATACAGGATGGCGAACATCAGCATCACGCCGGTGGGCGCGATCTTGCGGATGCCGTCCAGCATCATCTTGTCGATGCCCGACCCGAACCCGCCCAGCAGGGCGAAAATAATGGGGACAAGGATCAGCGCCACCAGCGGCGACAGGCGCTTGGTCATGATCAGCGTCATGAACGTGATCACCATGCCGAAGCCAAGCAGGGTCAGAAGCATGAGGGTTATCTCCGACTAGTCGTTGTTATGCGTAAACGCGCCTCCGGCTGGGGAAGCGCGACCGCAAGACTAGAAATAAAAGCTGTCGGCAACCTGTCGTTTTTGAACGCGGGTGCGGCGCGGGGGCTAGTCCAGCCATGCGACAATCGCCCCTATGCGCATACTGGTGATCGAAGACGACGCGGATCTGGCCGACGCACTCGTGCGCCGGCTGCGCCGTCTCGGCCATGCAGTCGACTGCCAGAACGACGGCCTCAGCGCTGACGGCGTGCTGCAATACGAAACCTTCGACCTCGTCATCCTGGACATCGGCCTGCCCCGCATGTCGGGCTTCGACATCCTGCACCGCCTGCGTGACCGCGGCAGCAAGACGCCCGTGCTGGCGCTGACCGCCCGCATCGACATCGAAGACCGCGTCCACGCCCTGGATACCGGCGCCGACGACTACCTGGCCAAGCCCTTCGATTTCCGCGAGCTGGAAGCCCGCTGCCGCGCCCTGCTGCGCCGCCCCAGCCCCCAGGCGTCCGGCATGCTGCGCTTTGGCGAGCTGGTCATCGACAGCGCCGCGCGCCAGGTCACGCTGGCCGGCCAGCGCATCGAACTGCCCAAGCGCGAATACAGCCTGCTGGAAATCCTGCTGGCCGGCATGAACCGCGCCGTCAGCAAGACCGAAATCGCCAACAAGCTGTTCGCCTTCGACGACGATGCCGCGCCCAACGCCATCGAGGTCTACATCGCCCGGCTGCGCCGCAAGCTCGACGGCTCGCCGCTGCGCATCGAAACGCAGCGCGGCACCGGCTACCTCCTGACCGCCACCGATGACCACGACCGCCCCGCCGCGCCCGGCCCCGGCCGGGAGTGACCCCGCCACGCCCGCCGCCGCGCAGGGCCGCATCTCGATCAAGCGCCGCCTGCTGGCCATGCTGCTTGCGCTGTTCGTCGCCGCCCTGGCCACGCTGTATCTGCTGGTGCGCGGCTACGCCAATCAGACCGCCGACACCACCTACGACCAGTTGCTGCGTTCCTCGGTGCTGTCCATCGCCGACAGCCTGCAGCTGGTGCAGGGAGAATGGCGCATGGACATGCCTTATGCCTCGCTGGCGCTGCTGGAGCAGGCGCCGCGCGACCGCGTGTTCTATCGTGTCGGCGACGCGGGCGGCGCACTGATTTCCGGCTATGCGGACCTGCCAGCGCCGCCCGCCCGTGGCAGCGAAGGCCCGGCGTACTCGCCCCGCCTGTACGACGCCAGCTACCAGGGCGAGCCAGTGCGCATCGCCTGGATGGAACGCAAGATCGCCGGTCCCCGCAATGCCGAGACCGCCCTCATCCAGGTCGCGCAGACCCGCGAAGCCCGCAACGCGCTGGCAGCGGGCATCTTGTGGCAAGGCACGCTGGCGCTGATCGGCTTTACCGCCGCGGCGCTGGCGCTGGCCTACTGGGGCCTGCTGCGCTCGCTGTCGCCGATCCGCCGTATCGAGCGCGAACTGGCCGCCCGCAGCGCGGCGGACCTGCATCCCATCGCCGCTCCCGTGCCGGAGGAACTCGACACGCTGGTGCACTCGCTGGATGGCTTCATGGCGCGCCTGTCGGAAAACCTGGACACCCTGCGCCTCTTCATCGCCGAAGCCGCGCATCAGCTGCGCACGCCGCTGGCCGCGCTGCACGCACAGATGGAAGTGGCGCTGGACGAGGAAGATCCCGCCGAACAGCGCCGCAGCCTGCTGGCCGTGCTGCGCAACGCCGAGAAACTCTCGCGCCTGGTCAACCAGCTGCTGAGCGACGCCAGCGTCATCCACCGCAGCAACGTGCGCCAGTTCCAGCCGGTGGACCTGGCCGAGCTGCTGCGGCAGGCGGTGTATGACACGGTCCCGCAAGCCGATCCCCAGCCCGACGTGCGCCTGCATCTGCCCGCCACTGCGCCCGGCAATCCGCCCACCGTGCTGGGCGACAGCCTGATGCTGCGCGAAGCGTTCAAGAACCTTATCGACAACGCCCTGCGTCACGGCGCCACGGACGACGGCCACATCGACGTGCGGCTGGAGCCGGAGGACGATGGCTGGCGCATATCCGTATCCGACCAGGGTCCGGGCATACCGCCGGCGCTGGCCAACGCCGCTTTCGAGCGCTTCGTGCGCGGTCCCAACCCGCGCGCGTCCGGCGCCGGCCTGGGCCTGTCCATCATCAAGCGCGTGGTCGACATCCATCAGGGCCGGCTGGCCCTGAGCAACCGCGTGGGCGGCGGCCTGGACGCCGTGGTCACGCTGCCGCCCCGCCCCCATGAAGCTTGATCTCCTGAAACCCCTGCGCCTGCTGGCGGCGCTCACCGCGCTGCTGCCCTTTGCTGCCGGCAACGCCGCGGAAACCAGCGCCGACGGCCTGACGCTGGGGCCCGCGGACAGCAGGAACGTACTGGTCGTGCACGCCTCCAACAGCGTGCAGGTGTTCCGCGGCGTGCTGGAAGACTTCAGCAGGCTCAACCCCGGCCTGCGCCTGGAATACACCGAGCTGTCCACGCAGGAGCTGTATGCCGGGACGGTTTCCCGCGCCACGCAGGCGCCGGCAACCAGATCCGGCCCCGACATCGTCATCAGCAGCGCGATGGACCTGCAGACCAAACTGGTCAACGACGGCTACGCGCAACCCCACATCTCGCCGCAGACCCGCGCCCTGCCCGCCTGGGCCAACTGGCGCGACGAGGTCTTCAGCATCGGCACCGATCCCATCGTCATGGTCTACAACACCAGCAAGCTCGCGTCCGCAAGGGCGCCGCGCACCCGGCGCGAGCTGCTGTCCCTGCTGCAGGCGCCGGACCAGCCCCTGGCCGGCGCGATCTCCACTTACGACGTCGAGGGCAGCGGCATCGGCTACCTGGCGGCCACGCAGGACACGCGGCTGGACAGCATGGCTGGCGCGCTGCTGGCCGAACTGGGCCGCAACCGCGTGGCCGTGCACGCGTCCACCGAAGACGCGCTGGACAAGCTCGAACGCGGCGAGATCACGCTGGCCTACAACCTGCTGGAGTCCTACACCCGGCACCGCATCGACCTGGGCGCGCCGCTGGCCATCGTCTATCCGCAGGACTACACGTTGATGCTGTCGCGCTCCGCCATCATTCCCCGACAGGCGCCGCGGGCGGATCTGGGCGCGATGTTCCTGGACTATCTGCTGTCGCCGCGGGGCCAGGAAATGGTCGCGCGGCAATCGGGCATGCGGCCCGTGAGCGCATCGGCCAACCCGGAAGCGGGCGTGCGGCCGGTGGCGCTGGGCGTAGGACTGTTGGTGTATCTGGATGCGCTCAAGAAGCGGCATTTCCTGGATCTGTGGCGCGCGGCGGTCCGTCCGCCCGGCGGCGTCCACCACTGACGCGATCTCCCCGCCCGCACTGGTATACACAACCCGGTACACCAAGACCACCTCTGAATCCGGACCCTTTTTGTCCGGACAATGCACCCACTTTTTTCATCCGCCCCGGGGTTTTGCGAGGATAATTTCCTTGTGGCAGCGCCGCGGCAATCCAGGCCGGCCAGCCTCTCCCATGCCGGCAAATCACCGCCGCGCAGCGCTCCCCCGATCTGGCCGGAGCCACCTCTACAACGATCTGTGATACGTGACAGCGTTTGCGTCTGAACCAGAGTTGGAGGCACGAAATGGCCGAACACCAGATTGCCGTCCGGCGCGCGATCGAAGCCCTGGACCGTCTGGCGGATCCCGATCCGCCCTGGCATGACATCCTGCTGACCGCCCGCGACATGGTGGGCGCGGACAGCGGCACCTTGATCGTCTTCGATGCCCGCCACAAGCTGCTGGACCTGTCCACCGTCAGCTTTCCCGAAGCCGCCGCCACGGACTACCGCAACCATTACTACAGCTGCGACATCGTCGAACAGGATTCGCGGCTGCTGCCCGTGGGCACGTGGCTGGATACCGCCAACATGTGCGGCCACAAGCAGCTGCAGCGTTCCGAGTTCTACACGGACTTCATGCTCAAGCACCGGATGGCGCAAGTGCTGTGCCTGGTAATCGAATCCAGCGCCATGCTGCGCGCCGCCATCGCCTTCCAACGCTCGACCGTGGACGACAAGGCCAGCGAACGGCTTCAGTCCGGCGACGTAGCCCATTACTTCCGCCTGCTGAAAAGCCGGTTGGCCCAACGCGAAAAGGCGCTCGCCATCGGTTGGACAGCCATTGAAAGCGCACTCTCGGATGTCGGCGAAGCCGTGCTGCTGGTCAGCCACGACGCGATGGTAGAGAAGAGATCGGCCCTCGCCATGCACTATCTGAGCGACGGCCATGGCTGGAACGTGCGCGGCGGCAAGCTGCGCCATCCCGACGCGAAGATACAGGCCTTGTTCGACGCGTATTGCCAGGCGGTCGCGCGCGACGGCAAGGCGCGGTCCCTGGCGGCAGCCGCCGGATGGGGCGAATTGACCTGGATCGACATCAGCGCGGCCCCGCAAGCGCTGAGCCTGATCGGCAGCCGCATGCTGCTGGTGCGCATGCGCAGAAAAAGCGCCTTTTCCCAACCGGACGTCGACAGACTGGAATCCGTGTTCTCGATCACGCACGCGGAAGCCGCTGTGCTGGCCGGTCTTGCGATGGGACACAGCGTGGAGGAAGTCGCGACCCTGCGCCACGCCTCGGTGCTGACCGTGCGTAAACAGGTGGCGTCCCTGCTCAACAAGATGGAATGCAATCGCCAGTCCGAACTGGTCAGGCTCGCCTCGCTGCTCTGAGCGCGCGCCATCGGTATGACGTACCCAATATTGAGTATGTGGCGCCCACCCGCGCCGTCCTACGATGAGCACAAAGGCATGAGGCCCGGACGCCCGGTCCGGCCCGAGTCGTAAACCTGGCGGTGGAACCCAGCGCCAGGTGCGTGTCCGCGCGCGCCGCGGGCCGGGCCGGCCTGCCCAAGAAAAAAACCAATGCGCCAATCCGGTTGCGCAGCTGTCCCTGCACCGGGCTGCATTGCCGCGAGCCCCCATGGACACCGGTCTCCAATGCTGCGGTCACTCTCGTCATCAGGAGCATTTCATGAAAACTGCCCTAACCGTCCGCGCCATGATTCCCGTCGTCCTGGCGGCCTGCGCCCTGCTCTCCGGCCCCGTGGCCGCGCAAATGTCCGCCGCCCCAACCACCGCAGCTCCGCCCTCCGACGTCCAACTCAGCCGCGATCAAGTCGAACGCGACCTGGCCGCCTGGAAGCAATCCGGCGTTGAAAGAAACTGGGACAGCGACAGCACCCCTGACATCAATAGCCCCGAGTATGTCGCCGCCTACCGGAAGTATGTCGACACGGTCAGGCCTGCCAACGCCCCGCAGATGCAGCAGTCGCAGGGCCAGGGCAAATGGTGATGCGCGCTATTGAGCCCGCAAGGGCGCACCGCCGCGCTCGCTGCCTGGCGAGCGGCCATAGTGCGCGCGGTACGCCCGATTGAACGTGGAAACTTCCTCGAATCCCCAGCTGGCGGCGATGTCCGCGATGGAGCGGCCAGGCTGGGTCTCGATGGCCAGGCGGCACCTTTCCAGCCGGCACTGCCGCACGTAAGCGCTGAAGCTCAGGCCATGCTCGGCCATGATCTTGAACAGATAGCTGCGGGAGATGCCGAGCTCCTCGCTGGCCGAAGCCGGCGTCAGGCCGCGATCGGCCAAACGCCGCTGCACCAGCGCCAGAATGCGGTCCAGGACTTCGTGGCGCACCCGTTCGGCGATCTGCGCGCCGGCATCCGCCCCTTCGAGCTGCGTCCGCGACAGCAGTTCGCTGCAATGCCTGACCATCAGCGCCTGCACCTGCTGCAACTCGTTTGCCGGCAGTTCGCTGACCAGGCGCATGTAGCTGGCCAGCACCCGCCCTGCCCCTGAACTTCCGTCCAGCACCGGCATGGCCAGCCGCCCACGCCGGCCCAGTTGCGGCCGCAAGAGGCCTTCCGGGATTTCTATGCAGAACATGCGGAAATCGGTGCGGAAGTCGACTTCCCAGGGCGAAGCGCAATCCACCACGTAGACGTCGCCAGCCCGCGCCCGCATGGCGCTTCCGTCCTGCGAAACCAGGGCCTCTCCCGCGCACAGCAAATTGGCGAAGAATGGGGATTGCTTGCGGGCCGAGAGACCGGCCGCGGACAGCCTGACCACATGGGATTGGGCGGTGATGGTCGAGCCGTGCAGGTCCGGCAGCAGCAGGCCGTCGATCTGGCCGCGAAAGCTGCGCGCGGCGTCACGCTCGGGTTCGAGCGGCACGTAGGCATCGCAGATTGCATCGCGCCAATACGCGAACTGCTCCTGCGGCGCTATGACATCGGTGGTGTGGTGGTAGGCCTGCGCGCTCATGTTGAGTACCGGATCATGCCGACTGGGGCCGCCATCTTCTAGGGGATGGACGCTTTGCGCCACTGCCGTGGACGCTACGCGCTGGCAGGGCGAAGACTACCGGCCGATTATACGCACAGACCTATATCGCCGGACTCAGATCCAGGCCCAATCAGGAGACAAAAGATGTCCACGCCCGAACCGCTCGACGAGCGGATCGCAGCCTTTGAACGCGACGGATTCGTGGTGCTGCCGGGAATCATCCCGCCCGAGCAGGTCAGCCAGTTGCAGGAAGCCCTGATCCGGATCGAGGCCGAGCACAACCTCGGTTACGCCCAGACCTCGTTCGAAGGCCGCAAGACGGTGCGCATCAACAACCTGCTGGTCTACGATCCGCGCTTCTGGGACGTGCCGCTGCAGCCCGACGTGCTGAGCCTGGCCGAACGCCTGCTGGACCGCGAGCTGCTGCTGTCGTCGCTGTGCTCACTGACGCTGGCGCCGGGCCAAGGCGCCCAGCCCCTGCACGAAGATACCCAGCAACTGGCGCTGCCGCGCCCGCGCCCGCCGCTGGCGGTCAATGCCATCTGGGCCTTGAGCGATTTCACGGCCGAGAACGGCGCCACCCACATCGTGCCCGGCAGTCATCGCTACGATTCGTCTCCGCCCTACGGCGCGCAGGACATAGACACCGTGCAGGCCACCATGAAGGCGGGCAGTGTCATGCTGTTCGACAGCGCGCTGTGGCACAAGGGCGGCGCCAACAACAGCAACGCCCGCCGTTACGCGTTGTCGTGCTACTACTGCGCCGGATGGATGCGGCAACAGGAAAACCTGCAGCTCGGCATTCCGGCCGAGGTGGCGAGAAGCTTCCCGCGCCGCCTGCAGGAATTGTGCGGCTACAGCATCTACAAGGGGCAGTACGGCCACATCGACAATGCCGATCCCATCACCCTGCTGGGCGGCGCTGGCCGGCCCACGGTATGGCAGGCCAGCGACGCCAAGGCCGCCCGCAAGGCTGCCGAGCGCAAGGCATGATGAACGCCCCCGCCCTGCCCAGGGTCCCGGATTCGGTGATCCATCTGCTGCGCGACGCCGCTCTCGAAGCGCCCGATCTTCCCGCGCTGTCCTTCGAAGGCGTGCGCCTGAACTACGCGCAATACGCCGGCTTGGCTGGAGCTTTGGCACGCCGCCTGGGCGAACGCGTGCGGCCCGGCGACCGGGTGGCCCTGTTGATGCAGAACTCGCTGGACCTGGCCGTTGCCACCTTTGCAGTGCATGCGCTGCGCGCGCA
Organism: Achromobacter sp. ACM04; assembly: GCF_014851465.1. Taxonomy (NCBI): domain Bacteria; kingdom Pseudomonadati; phylum Pseudomonadota; class Betaproteobacteria; order Burkholderiales; family Alcaligenaceae; genus Achromobacter; species Achromobacter sp. ACM04. Next base: position 484,501 of record NZ_JACUZS010000003.1, on the reverse strand, counting down.
GGCCGTGCCGCTGAACCCAGGCTATCGCGAGCGCGAGCTGGCCTATATGCTGGAAGACGCCGAGCCTTGCATGCTGCTGCATGACGACAGCGTGAAGCTGGATCTGAGCGCCTTGTGCCCGGGCCTGGATGCCGGCGCCATTCTCCGCACAGGCAACGGCGCCGGCCTGCTGGAGATGCTGCCGCAGGCCTGCGCCCTGCCCGAAGACCTGCCGCGGCATGAAGATCTGGCCACGCTGCAATACACCGGCGGCACCACCGGACGCCCCAAGGGCGTCAACATCCTGCACCGGCAGATCGCCTACAACATCGCGCAGCGCGAAGCCTGGCTGCCGACGCGGCGCGATTCGGAGGTGGTGCTCTGCGTGATGCCGCTATTCCATGTGTCGGCCGTCTCCATGTCGCTCTACTTGAGCCTGCATGCCCGCGGCGAGCTGGTGGTGATGCGGCGCTTCGATGCCGCCCGCACCATCGAGGCCATCGCCGCCCACGGCGTGACCCTGCTGCCGGGCGCGCCCGCAATCTTCCATGACCTGTTGCTGAGCACGGCCTTCCAGCCTGAAAAACTCGGCAGCCTGCGCGCCTGCTTCTCCGGCGCGGCGCCGCTGCCGCGCGAAACCCTGACGCGTTTCGAGTTGCGCGCCGGTTGCCCCATCCATGAGGGCTACGGCATGAGCGAGGCGGGTCCCTGCCTGGCCTTCAATCCCATGCACCGTCCACGCAAACCCGGTTCGGTGGGCTTGCCCGTGCCAGGCGGCGAACTGCAGGTGGTGGACCTGGATGGCGCCAGCCGCGTCATGCCGCCGGGCCAGCCCGGCGAAATACGCGTGCGCGGGCCGCACGTGATGGCAGGTTACCGCCAAGCGGCGCCGGAGGCCGCGCAAGCGCTGCGCGAAGGCTGGTTCTACACCGGCGACGTCGCCATCCTGGACGACGAGGGCTATCTCCATCTGCGGGGCCGCCGGCACGACTGCATCAACGTGGGCGGCTTCAAGGTCTATCCGCTGGAAGTGGAACAGGTGCTGTTGTCGCGCCCCGAAGTCGGCGAAGCGGCCGCCTTCGGCGTGGCCGACGAGCGGCTGGGCCAGGTGGTCCACGCCTGGGTCACGCCCGCCCCCGGCCAACGCCTGGACATGGCCGCCCTGCAGGCGCATTGCGCCGCGCACCTGGCCGGCTACAAAGTGCCGCGCCGCATCGGCGCGACGGCAGCCTTGCCGCGCACCAGCATAGGCAAGCTCGCACGCAGCGCGCTCGCGCCCGTGGCCGTGCCCGGCCCGAATTCGCAGTGACATTCCACATAAAAGGGGAGGAACATGAAGCAACTCGATCTGCAGGCTTTGCAACACCAGCTCGCCGAAGAAGGCTACGCCGTCATTGAAAACGTGCTGGACGCCGCACAGCTGGAACAGGCGCGCGAATGCGTGGCCGGACTGATGGCCGCGGAACGCGCCGATCCGTTCCCGCTGGACGACGAACGGCACGAGGACGATGACGACATCCTGGCCTACTATAAGCGCCACTACACGGTGAGCGACATGGAAGCGCAGCGCATGGTGGCGCGCGTGCACCAGTATCGCCGCGACAACGAAAACACGCGCTGGCCGGTGCCCATCAACAAAGTGTCGAAGAACTTCCTGCACTTGCCCACCCTGTTCGACGACGACAAGTCGCAACGCGTCTGGAACCTCCTGAACAAGGCGCCCGACATGATCCCGCTGATCGAGCACCCGGCGGTGTTGCCCATGGTGCGCAGCGTGATGGGCCAGGACTGCAACCTGCACGACTTCCAGGCCACCAGCATCGGCCCCGGCACAGGCGGCGGCGCCTGGCACGTGGATGCGCCGCTGGGCCAGATCGCCGAGCCGCTGCCGGAGTTTCCGCTGACGCTGCAGAACGTCTGGATGCTGGACGATTTCACCGCCGACAACGGCGCCACGCGGGTCATGCCGCGCAGCCACAAGCTGCGCAAGTCGCCACCGTGGGGCAGCGGCCCGCTGGACGGCGAGGTCACGCTGACCGCACCCGCCGGCTCGGTCGCCATCTGGCTGTCCAACACCTGGCACCGCTCCGGCCCGAACCATACCGACCGCGAGCGCCGCGCCATACTCTGCAACTACAACGTGTCCTGGCTGCGCGGCTTCGCCGACTTCACCAGCACGCTGCCCGAAGGCGTCGCGGCCGCGCTGTCCAACGACGCGCGCTACCTGCTGGGCTACGGCGCGCGCGCGCCATTGACGCGCTGACCATGGCCGCCGCATCCTCGTCTCCGGCGCTTGCACCCGCGGCGCCGGCCATACACGGCTACTGCGATCCCGCCTTCGAACCAGTACGCGCAGCATTCGCGCGCAACTTCCAGGACGGTGGCGAGCTCGGCGCGTCCGTCGCCATCGAAGTCGACGGCTATCCGGTGGTCGACCTGTGGGCAGGATGGGCCGACACGGACCGCGGCCAGCCCTGGCAGCGCGACACGGTCTGTATCGTGTTCTCCAATACCAAGCCGGCCACGGCGCTCTGCGCCCACATGCTGGCCGAAGCGGGAGAGCTGGACCTGGACGCCCCTGTCGCCCGCTACTGGCCCGAATACGCCGCAGCAGGCAAGGCCACCACCACCCCGCGCATGCTGCTCAACCATACCGCTGGCCTGCCCGCGCTGCGTGAGCCGCTACCCGCTGACGCCGCTTTCGACTGGGAGGGCATGACCCGCCGGCTGGCCGGGGCCGCGCCTTTCTGGGCTCCGGGCGAACGCGTGGCCTACCACGGCCTGACCTACGGCTGGCTGGTCGGCGAGCTGGTGCGCAGGCTGAGCGGCTGCATGCCCGGCGAATTCTTCCGCCGCCATATCGCGCAGCCGCTGGACCTGGACTTCTGGATCGGCCTGCCGGAAACGGAGGAAGCCCGAGTCGCACCCATCGTGCCGCCGCCCGCGCCGCAAGCGCCGTTCAGTCCCTTCGAGCAGTCCCTGAAGGACGAACCCGAAAGCCCTACCGCGCTGTACGCCAAGAACACCGGCGGCTGGCGCCCTTCCGGCTTCAACAGCCGCGCCGGCCACGCAGCCGGGCTATGCGCGGCTGGCGGCATCGGCAATGCGCGCAGCCTGGCGCGTCTGTACGGCACACTGGCGCTGGGCGGCCAGCGCGACGGCGTGCGCCTGCTGCGCGAGGACACGCTGGCCGCGGCCACGGCCCTGTCGGCGCGCACGGACGACGACGCCTGCCTGCGCGTACCCACGCGCTACGCCAGCGGCTTCATGCGCCAGATGGATAACCGCGCGCAAGGCCTGGACAGCGCCTGCTTCGGCGACGAGGCCTACGGCCACACGGGCGCTGGCGGGTCGCTGGCTTTCGCCTGGCCGCAGCGCCGGCTTTCCTTTGCCTACACCATGAACCGCATGGGACGCACGGTGCTGCTCGATGAACGCGCCCATCGCCTGGTGTGCGCGACGCACGCGGCACTCGGCGCAGGGCCGCCAGGCTGAAGCCCGCGCCGCACTCTCGAATCACAAAAAAACCTGGAGACAAATCCTCATGAACACGAGCAACCCCTATCGCCCCGCCGCCCTGCGGCGTCTGTTCGCCGCGGCCGGCGCCACGTTGCTGGTCCAGGGCGCCGCCCTGGCTGCCGAGCCCGTCAAGATCGGCTATCTGATTCCTCTGTCGGGCAGCGCCACCGCTTCCATTGGCAAAGACATGTCGCGCGCCACGCATCTGGCCGTCAAGCACATCAACGACGCCGGCGGCATCAAGTCGCTGGGCGGCGCGCAACTGCAGCTGGTCGAGGTGGACACCCGGGGCGATGCCAAGGTCGCCATGACCGAGGTCGAACGCCTGATCACCCGCGAGAAGACCCCGGTGCTGCTGGGCGCTTTCCAGAGCGGCGTGACCTTCCCCGCCACCGCCGTCGCGGAAAAGAACCGCGTGCCATGGGTGGTGGACCTGGCCGCCAAGGCCGACATCACCGAACGCGGCTTCAAGTACGTGTTCCGTCCCACGCAGATCCCGGCCTCGGGCAACGCCGAAAGCATGGCGGACTTCATCGACTACGCGGGCAAGACCACCGGCAAGCCGGCCAAGACGGTCGCCATGGTCTACGAGAACACCGATTGGGGCCAGGACATGGCCAACACGTTGCGCGCCAAGTTCAAGGCAGCCGGCATCGATCTGGTGCTGGACGAGGGATACCCGCCCAACTCGCCTGACCTGCGTCCGCTGGTGCTGAAGATCAAGGGCAAGAAGCCCGACGTCGTCACCGTGACCTCCTATGGCGCCGACGCCGTGCAGCTGCACAAACTGCTGGCGCAGATGCGAGTGGGCTCGACCTACGTCGGCAGCGCGGCCGGCCAGATCGACAGTACCTTCATCCCGCTGGTCGGCAAGGACATCGCGGGCAATGTCTACACCACCAATGGCTGGGCCGGCTACGAGTCGTCCATCACCACGCCGTTCGCCAAGAAGTTCTGGGACGACTTCGTCGCCGCCTACAAGGTCGATCCCAACGAACTGTCGGTCAGCGCCTACGCCGCGGTCTGGGTCATCAAGGACGCGCTGGAGCGCGCCGGCAAGGCGGATCCCGAAGCCATCCGCGACGCCCTGGCCCAGACCAAGCTGCAAGGCACCGACCTGAACAAGCTCGTGGGCTATGACATCGTGATCGACGCCAAGGGCCAGAACCCCGAAAAGCGCTACGTCATGCAGCAGATCACGCCCGACGGCCAGTACCGCACCGTGTGGCCGGAGAACCTGGCCTCCAAATCCTACAAGATGGTCTGGCCTGCCGCTCAGCCCTGACCGACCTGGCGTCGCCGCGCCACGCCCTGCGCGTGGCGCCGGCGCCCCGTTACCGCTAGGAGCCTCCACTTGACCACTACCCTACTCCAGGCCTTGCTGGGCGGTATCGCCAGCGGCGCCGTCTACGGCCTGATCGCGTTGGGCCTGAGCCTGCAGTTCGGCGTCATGAAGATCATCAATTTCGCCCATGGCGCCTTCCTGATGATGTCCATGTACGTCTGCTTCGCGCTCACCAGCCACTTCGGCCTGCATCCGCTGGCCGCCATGCCACTCACGGCGGCCGCGCTGTTCGTCGTCGGCTATGCCTGCCAGCGCTGGCTGATCGACGGCATCTACCGCAAGGAAAGTTCGCGCGAGCCGATCGGCGTTCTGATCTTCACCACCGGCCTGTGGATCTTCCTGGACAACGCCTTCCTGGCGCTGGCCGGCCCCGACAGCCGGACCATCGACGCGCCTTGGGCCAACGAAGTCTGGATGCCCGGCGACCTGATCTTCACCTATCCGCAGATCGCCGGCCTGTTCTTCGCCTGCCTGATCACGGCGGCCCTGGTGCTGTTCCTGCGCCACACGCGCACAGGCCGCGCCATCCGCGCCACCGGACAGGACCGCGAAGCCGCCAGCGTGCTGGGCATAGACAGCGCCCGCGTCTACCGGCTGTCGTTCGCCATCGGCCTGCTGGTGCTGGGCGCGGCCGGCGCGCTGCTGCTGCCGCTCTATCCCGTCAACCCCTTCGTCGGCGACATCTTCGGCTTGCGCGCCTTCGTCATCGTCGTGCTGGGCGGCATCGGCTCGGTGGCAGGCGCGTTCTGGGGCGGCATCCTGGTCGGCGTGCTGGAATCGGTCGGCAGCCAGCTGATCCCCATCACCTATGCGGAGGCGCTCATCTTCCTGCTGTTTCTCGCCACCATGTATTTCCGGCCCAGCGGGCTGTTCGGCGTGGAGAACGAATGATGGCCAAGACCACAAAGACTTCGGCCGCCGGCATCGCCGCGCTGGGCCTGTTGGCGCTGCTGCCGCTGGCCAGCGGCAACCAGTACCTGCTGTCGGTGGGCGCCATGACGCTGCTGTACGCCTATCTGGCGCTGTCATGGAACATCCTGGGCGGCATCGCCGGCCAGCTCTCGCTGGGCCATGCCGCCTATTTCGGGCTGGGCGCCTATACCTCGACCTGGCTGTTCGTGAACCTGGGCATCAGTCCCTGGCTGGGCATGTGGGCCGGCGCCGTCGTGGCCATGGGCGCGGCGTTGATCGTGGGGCTGTCCTGCCTGCAATTGCGCGGCGCGTACTTCGCGCTGGCCACGATCGCCTCCTGCATGGTGCTCAAGACGCTGGTGGAAAACGCCGACACCCTGCTGGGCGGGCCGCGCGGCATGGAGGTCACGCTGCTGCGCGACGCTCCGCTGTACTTCCAGCATACCGGCAAGGCCTACTACTACATCGTGGCGCTGGCCTTCACCATCGCCGCGTTGCTGATCAACCGCCATGTATTGCGCAGCCGCTTCGGCTACTGCCTGACGGCCGTGCGCAACGACCAGGACGCGGCGATGGCGCTGGGCGTGCCGGTGCGGCGCTACAAGCTGACCGCAGCCATGCTGAGCGCGGCCATGACCGCGCTGGGCGGCACCTTCTATGCGCAGTTCGTCCTCTACATCAGCCCCGATAAGGTATTCGGCGCCAATCTCAGCGTCGTCATCGCCGTGGTCTGCATCATCGGCGGCCGCGGCACGCTTTGGGGCCCGGTGCTGGGCGCGCTGCTGCTGCTGCCTGGCGAAGAGCTGGCGCGCTCCCTGACCGGGGGCATGGTGGGGGCCGACATGATGCTGTATGGCCTTTTGCTGATGATCATCATCCGCTGGGAGCCGCGAGGACTGATGGCGATACTGTCCCGACGCGCCAAGGCGCCTGCGCGCGCGGCCGGCACGCCAGCCAAGACCGCCGGTCCCGCGATGGGGGGCACACAATGAACCTGCTCGAGTTCCATAATGTCAGCCGCAATTTCGGCGGCGTGCGAGCCTCCGACGAGGTCAGCTTCGCCGTCGGCGCCGACGAGATCGTCGGCCTGATCGGCCCCAACGGCGCCGGCAAGACCACGCTGTTCGCCATGGCATCCGGCTTCGTGCCGCCCAGCAGCGGCGACATCCGCTTCAATGGCAGCCGCATCAACGGCCAGGATCCGGCGCGCATCTGCGCCGCTGGACTCGCACGTACGTTCCAGATCGTGAAGCCATTCGGCGACATGACGGTACTGGAGAACGCCATGATCGGCGCCTTCCTGCGCCACCGCGCTCCAGCCCAGGCCGAGGAAGTCGCCCAGGCCGTGCTGGCGCGCGTCGGCCTGGCCGGACGCGAGCATCAGATCGCGCGCACTCTCACGCTGTCGGGCCGCAAGCGCCTGGAAGTCGCCAAGGCCTTGGCGACCCAGCCCCGCCTGCTGCTGCTGGACGAAGTGATGGCGGGCCTGACGCCGGTGGAGACCGAGGAAATGGTGGCGCTGATCCTTTCCCTGCGCGGCGACGGCATCAGCGTCCTGGTGATCGAACACAACATGAAGGCCATCATGCAACTATCCGACCGCATCGTCGTCATCCAGCAGGGGCGCAAGATCGCCGATGGCCTGCCGCAGCAGGTCGCCCGCGATCCGCAGGTGGTGCGCGCCTATCTCGGGGAGGCCGCGTGATGCTGGAGATCCGTCAACTGGACGCCGGCTACGGCGACGTGCAGGTGCTGCGCGGCGTGGACATGCACGTGGGAGAAGGCGAGATCGTCAGTCTGGTCGGCGCCAACGGCGCCGGCAAAAGCACGCTGATCCGCACCGTCATGGGCTCCCTGCCCGCGCTGGCCGGCGAGGTCCGCTTCCTGGGCGAGCGCATCAGCGGCCTGCCCGCGCACCTGGTGGCGCGCCTGGGCATGGCCCAGGTCATGGAAGGCCGCCGCCTGTTCGGCCACATGGACGTCGAGGACAACCTGCTGGTCGGCGCCGACGTACTGCGCGACAAGCGCCGCAGCCGCGACAACCTGGACTGGGTCTATCAGCTGTTCCCGCGTCTGCAGGAACGGCGCCGCCAGCTGGCTCGCTCGTTCAGCGGCGGCGAGCAGCAGATGCTGGCCATCGGCCGCGCGCTGATGACCTCGCCCAAGCTCCTGCTGCTGGACGAGCCGTCCATCGGCCTGGCGCCCATCATGGTCAAGGACATCTTCGACAAGCTGCCGCTCATCAACGCGCGCGGCATCACCATCCTGCTGGTGGAGCAGGACGTGCACCGCTCGCTCAGCATGGCCGCGCGCGGCTATGTGCTGGAGCACGGTGAAATCGTCATGTCCGGGCCGGGCGCTGAACTCCTGGCCGATGAGGGGCTGCGCCGCGCCTACCTGGGAGTGTGATTACGGGGCGGCACGCGTCTGAGCCAAACGCGCGCCGCTCAGAACGTCACTTTCACCGAAGGCGCGCTGCGCTGCGCCTCGCCATGGAACACGGCCTCGATGTTGTTGCCGTCCGGATCCAGCACGAAAGCGCCGTAATACCCTGGATGGTAGTCCCGAAAGCCCGGCGCGCCATTGTCCGTGCCGCCATGGGCCAGCGCCGCCTTGTAGAAGGCAGCGACCATGGCCTGGTCCTGCGCCTGGAACGCAAGATGATGGCGTCCGGTCAACTGCCCCGCCGCAGCCTTGTTGTCGGGCGTGGAAACGAATAGCTCGTCCGCCCAGAAATAGCCGTCGCCCGTGCCGCCCATCGGCACTTTCAGCGCATCGAAGACTGCCTGATAGAACCGCTGGCTGGCTGCCAGGTCCCGCACCACCAGCTGGATGTGGTCGATCAGCCGGCCCCGATGGATTTCATTGGTCTGCATGTGGCGCTCCTGTTGAGAGGGGAGCTTTCGAATATACCGCCCGCCATGCGGCCCCGTCCGCGCCGGATCAAGCCAGATACGAAGCCACCTCGTCACGCGTGAGATAGCGCGTGAATGTCATGGACGGTTGCTGCGCTTCATGCATGGCGCCGTTGAACCCCGACCAATTGCGCTTCATGCCCTCGGCCGTTTCCAACGCGATGAGCACTCGCTTGCCGTGGCGGGACAGGTTGTGCCGCAACGCCGCCTCGCCCCAGGCGTAACGCATGGCGTTGACCAGCTCGCCGCCGGCGTAGGCATCAGCCTGCAACCACTGGAAGTCCGCGGTATCGCTGTCCTGGTCCGGTTCGCGCGCTGCGATCTCGCGCTTCACGCCCAAGGCCTGCGCGTGTTCGCCGATGATGATCTGCAACAGCGTGAAGGCGTGGAAGTTGTTGTTGACGGCATGCGCCCGCGCAATGAAGCCCGTCATGGAAGTCGGCAGCACCACTACCAACTCCTCCTCGTAGCCCAACTGCGAGGCCAGCCAAAGATAGTGCAGATGCTCGAAGGGCAGGCTGTCGTTGCTGGTGGCCATGGGATGCAGCAGCGCCATCAACTCCGCGTCGGACACCAGGGCGGCGTGATTGCGGCGGTCGCGCAAGACCATGGTCATCATCGGCAGCACCAGCAGGTCTGCCGCCTGATGCAAGGCTTCCACTTCCCAGCGCCTGTCCTCGGGTACGTCGGCCATCCGCGACCTGGCATCCTGCCAAGCCCGGCGGTCGGCCTCCTCCACCTCATCATCGTCGTCCTCGACCTCCTGCGCACAATACGGACTCAGGGTGCTCAGCCACTGCCGCAGCAAGTCCTGCAGGACGGGAAAGAGTATTGCCGGATCGGCGCCGTCTTCCACCAGCGAACCGCACATCAAGGCCACGGCAGCGGCGCGGCCAGGGTGCAGCGTAGGCAACAGATCGGCGCAGGTCCGCAGGCTGGCGTCCGCCTGCCCAGGTTTGCGGGCCTGGGCTAAAAAGGCGCCTACCTCGGGGCGCTGGAAGAACTGATCCAGCGGATCAAGATCGTCGGCGGTGGAGACGGGAGTGCGAAGCGCGGCGGCGAATGTCGTGTCGGAAGCAGTCATGGAGATCAGCGGGCATGAAAGCGGCGGTGAGCGCCGCGCGGCAGCCCCGGAGTTTACTGAAGCGGCGCCGGACGCGTCAGCAGCGAGCATTCAAGGCAGAGCGAATACGGTGCGAAACATCCCGTCGCCAGAATCCGGAAGATAGTGATCGCATGCGCCGGACGCCAGGTATTGATTTTTCCCCGCGACCTGCGACAATGAAACCACGCATTTCATATTGGCCGACAGTCCGTTCCAGGTCCCTGACCATCACCGCGTCCTCCAGGGCGCGATCAAAGGAGCCCACGATGCCGCCCATAGTCCTTCCGGTGTTCGCGTAGCGAGCCGACTCTCTCCTTACAAAAAAGCGGTCCAGCCGCGGACTTTCCGCCACGGCGGCATATCGCCGTGCGGACTGACGCGCCAGCGTTGCAGTTGCAAGCCAGGCACCGCTCGCACGCGCGAACGCGGCCCGAAGGCGGATTGCGATTAACTTTCGCTGCCGGATGCCGTTAAAGAAGTGAAGACAGACATAGCCCCCCCTCCGTTTCCAGTCGCAAGGAGTCGCTGTCATGTCCAAGCTCCAATATCGCCTTTCCCTGCTTCTGCTGTGCGCATCCAGCGTCCTGCCCGCAGCCCGCGCCGCGGATGGAACCATCTATTTCCACGGCGCCATCGTCGAGGCTGCGTCATGCACACCGCAGGTTCAATCCCGAAAAGCAACCGTCCGCGTGGAATGCGATGCTGAACGCGCCCGCGCCGCTGGCAAGCCCGCCGACCGCTACCGCGTAAGCGCCAATCGAGTGAAGGTCGACGTGCAGACCGTGCCGCTCAGGGCGCGCCACGCCGGGCAACAGGACGCCCAGGGCTACATCATCACGCTCGCCTACCTGTAGTCATCAATACGACAGTCCGGCGGCCAGGCGGGCCGCTGGATTGCCTGCGCCTGTCAGTCGAGAAAGCAAAAGGTATCAGGCGACACGGAAATTTTTCGTGAATGCCGGCTGCCAGTGCTTCAGGCAACCAACCGAGTCCCTTGCATCAAGCCGCGCTCAACGCCTTGGACAGCACCGTGAATATCCGCTCGTCCGTGGACTGCGCAACGTTGAACCGCAGGAAATCTCCCGCAGCCAGCGACTGGCTGAACGCATTTCCGGGAGCCACCAACACCCCTTCCTTCAGACACAGACGGGCCACCGTAGCCGCGTCCTTGCCCTCGGGCAGGCGGCACCACAGAAACATGCCCGCCCGGGGCGTCAGCCAGGGCTTGATGCCCAGCTTCAGCAACTTTGCGGCGGTCTTGTCCATCTGCTGCGCCAGGCGCAGCCGGGTCGACTCCATGTGGCGGCGGTAGCCGCTGCCCGTCAGCGTCCTGAAGATGATGTCGGCCGCCAGCCGGCTGCTGCCAAAGGTCGTGGCGACCTTCAGGTCGGTCAGGCTTTCCACCCAATCGGACCGCACGGCGATGTAGCCGCAACGCACCGACGCCGACACCGTCTTCGAGAAGCTGCCGATATGTATGACCCGCGACAGCCCGTCGAACGCAGCCAGCCGCGGCGCGGGCGTATTCTCGAAATCCGCGAAGATGTCGTCCTCGACGATCACCAGCTCGGAATCGTCCACCAGCTTCAGCAGACGGTGCGCGACCAAGGGCGACAAAGTCGCCCCCGTCGGATTGTGTATGCCGGAGTTCGTGATGTAGAGCCGCGGGGAATGCTCGCGCAGCGCCGCTTCGAACGCCGCGACATCCGGACCGTTCGGCGTGTACGGCACCCCCACCGCCTTGACGCGATGCGCCTTCAACAGCGCATGGAAGTTGAAATAGCAGGGATCGTCCACCAGCACCGTGTCCCCCGGTTCCAGCAGAAAGCGCAGGATCAGGTCGATGGACTGAGTCCCCGAATCGGTCAGCATGATCTGCTCGGGCCCTGCCTCTATCCCCATGCCCGCCATGCGCCGCGCCAACAGCTGCCTCAGGGGCGCATGGCCCAGCGGCGTTCCATACTCGGTCAGTTCCGCGGTTTCGGCGCGCGCCATGCCACGCATGGCGCGCCGCAACCCGTCTTCATACATCCAGCTGACCGGCAGCCAGCCGCAGCCCGGCCGCAAGCTATCCGCGTCCGCCGCCAGCGACTGACGCGATACCCACAGCGGGTCGACTTCCCGGTCCAGCTTCGGCCCCATCTCGGTCAGCGCCAACGGCGCCACCTGCCCGGCCACATAGAACCCGGAGCCGGGGCGCGACACCAGCACGCCTTCCGCCGCCAGCCGCTCGTAGGCTTCCACCACTGTGGACACCGATACGTCCAGCGTCTTGGCTTGCACTCTTACCGAAGGCAGCCGGGAGCCAGGCAAGGCTGTGCGGGCCGCAATCCGCCCCTGGATCTCGCCCATGACCTGCTTGATGAGAGTGCCGCCGCGCGCCATGGAATTCTCCGCCGTACTGGCTTTTAATACATAACAGTTTCTTGAAATTGTACTGGATTGTGCTTGGACTGCGCGCTCAGGCCGTGCTGTACTGGAGCCCGGTATCAAGGAGCTTCAGATGCAAAAGGCCACCAGCGGCTGGGTGAACGGTTTTATCGGCGTAGTGATCTTCGCGGGCTCCTTGCCCGCGACCCGGGTCGCCGTGGCGGACCTGGATCCCATTTTCCTGACCTGCGCGCGTGCCGCCATCGCGGGCCTGCTTGGCCTGGCCCTGCTGATGCTGCTGCGCCAACGCCGGCCTACCCTGTCCGACCTCCCCTCGCTAACGCTGACCGCACTGGGCGTAGTCGTCGGCTTCCCCCTGCTGACGGCGCTGGCCCTGCAGCACGTCACCTCGGCCCATTCCATCGTCTTCCTCGGCCTGCTGCCGCTCAGCACCGCGATCTTCGCAGTGATACGCGGCGGCGAACGCCCGCGTCCGCCGTTCTGGATGTTCTCCATCGTCGGCGCGGCTTGCGTCGCGGGCTATGCCGCCTGGGGCGGCCTGGAGGCCTCGCCCACCGGCGACCTGCTCATGCTCGCCTCCATCATCGTCTGCGGCCTGGGCTATGCCGAAGGCGCCAAGCTGTCCCGCAAGCTGGGCGGCTGGCAGGTCATCAGCTGGGCGCTGGTGCTGTCTCTGCCCCTCATGCTGCCCATCGCGCTGTTGACCATGCCGGCCTCGTTCGAGCACGTCGGCACGCCGGCGTGGATAGGCCTCGCCTACGTGTCGCTGTTCAGCATGCTTATCGGGTTCGTGTTCTGGTACCGCGGGCTGGCGCAGGGCGGAATTGCGGCGGTGGGGCAGTTGCAGTTGTTCCAGCCCTTCATGGGGCTGGGATTGGCTGCCGCGCTGCTGCATGAGCAGGTCAGCTGGACGATGCTGGTCGTGACGCTGGCGGCGGTGGTTTGCGTGGCGGGCGCCAAGCGCTATGCGTAGCAGGCGGCGCGCAAGCGCCGCCTGGCCTCTTTCAATGAAGCTGATCTGAACCCTGGGGCTGCAAGCCCGACAAGGCATTCCAATCAGGATCCTTGTACATGCGCAGTTGTATGGGATAGACCGGGTGCCCCGCCAGGCATGCGTTGAATGCATCCAGGAAGGCTTCGACGTCACGCGTGTAGTAACGCCATTCCTTGTGGTGATTTCCAGTCAGGCAAGCCACCTGCACCCCGATATCGGAATTCTCAAAGCCTTTCTCGATGGCCTCTTCAAAGCTATTGTGGCTCTGCTTGTCTTCGTCATTGGGCATGCCGGACTCGACGCCCTGGTACGGCCAAGAGATGATGACCAGGTTCTCATTGATCTCACGATCAGTCGCCGACGGCAAGCCGGTGCGAAAGCGAACGATGACCGTCAAACCTTCGACCTGTGCTTCACCCACTGCCCACAGATCGCCTGGGAAAATACTGCTCATTGAATCAATTCCTGTATAGACGCCGGACCAGAAGGTTCAGCGCTTGTTACTGAGAAAACCTTGTATTCAAGGTCGGCTCTACAACTGCACATGCTCGATGCGGTCCCGCCCGTTTTTCTTGGCTGCATATAGCTGCTGGTCGACGGCTTTGATGAAGCCAGCACGGTCGCTCTGTCCGTCTGGCAGCGCCGTTCCGGCTCCAATGCTGACCGTGACGCGCCTGTCGTGCGGTGACAGCGCGTGCACGATAGCCTTTTTCCTGAGCAAGCGCTGGCAGCGTTCAGCGACTTTTCGCGCCACTCCGGCATCGGCTTCCGGCAGCAGCACGACAAACTCTTCGCCACCGTAGCGCGCAACGAGATCGCGAGGTCCATCCAGCGCCAAACTCAGGGTCTGGGCGATATCCACCAGACATTGGTCGCCTTGGGTGTGGCCATACAGATCGTTGTATTGCTTGAAAAAATCGACATCGAACAACAGGATGGACAGCGGCTTTCGTTCGCTGCGCGCGCGCTCCCACTCCAATTCAAAACCGCTATCGAAGCGACGCCGGTTGGCAATATTCGTCAAACCGTCCTTGAAGGACAGCGCCTCCAGCTCCTTCTGCAAGGCCAGCAGCTTTTCCTCGGTCTTCTTGCGTTCGGTGATGTCGAACATGAAGCCGATCAGCGCTTCGACCTCGCCGCTGTCATTGCGCACTACGTGCACCACGTCCCGGATCCATACGTAGCCGTTTTCCTTGGTCAGCGCGCGGTAGTCCGCCTCGTGATCGACGCCGGCCTGGGATTGGGTGACGCAGAAATTCACCACATAGTCCCGATCCTCCGGGTGCATGCGCATGGCCCAGTCCTCCACGCTCACCCAGCTTTCGGCCTTCCAGCCCAGCAACGCCTCGATCTGCGGACCGATATAGGCGAATTGCTTCGTGGCCCAATCGATCTTCCAGGGAATTGCCTTGGTGGACTCGAGCAAGGTTCGGTACACCGCGTTGTCATCAAGAAGCGGGCTTTCGTTTGACATACCCTATCCATCCTCGATTCAAATGAACGGGCACTTTAGCGTGAATCCGTCGGCCGTGGCGTGTGCGTGATGAACGCCGAAAGGTAGCCGTATTGAAAAGGCCGCATTCGCGGCCTCTTTCAGAATCCCTCAAGGCGCCAACACCTCGATAATCCGGCGCCCGATATATGCCGCATGCGTCTCGAGCGCAAAGTGCCCGGTATCCAGCAACTCGACCTGCGCTTCCGGATTGTCCCGCTTGAACGCCTCGGCGCCGGGCGGTATGAAGAACGGATCGTGGCGCCCCCAGATGGCGAGCGTCGGGATTTTCGCCGCGCGGAAGAACGCCTGGAAATCCGGATACCGCTTCAGATTGTTGGCGTAGTCCAGGAACAGATCGAGCTGGATTTCCTTGTTGCCAGGCCGCTCAAGCAAGGCGGCATCGAGCGTGTAGCTTTCCGGAGCCACGTCGTCCGGATTGGCGACGCCATGCACGTACTGCCACTTCGTTCCTTCCAGGTTCAGCACGGCATCCGCGATGACCTGCCGGTTGGCCGCGGTCGGCTCCGCCCAATAGGCGCGGACTGGCGCCCAGGCATCGCCCAGCCCTTCGAGATAAGCGTTGCCGTTCTGAGAGACCAGGCCGGTCACCCGCTCGGGGTGGGCAAGCGCCAGGCGCAGCCCGACAGGCGCGCCGTAGTCGAAAACGTACATCGCATAGCGTTTCAGGCCCAAGGCATCGACGAACGCGCCGAGCGACACGGCCAGGTCGTCAAACGTGTACCGGTAGCCGCGCTCCCCAGGTACTTCCGTGAAGCCGAAGCCAGGCAGATCCGGCGCAATCACGTGAAAACGCGTGGCCAGAATCGGGATCAGATTGCGGAACTGGTGCGAAGAACTGGGGAAACCATGCAGAAGCAGCAACACGGGCGCATCGGGGTTGCCCGCCGCGCGATAGAAGAAGTTCAGGCCGTCGGCTTGCAAACGGCGCGTTTGGATCTGGTTTTCTGGGGGGCTGGACATGACGATCTCCGTGGTCTGGGACTGGATCAAAAGCCGAATTCCTGCAGGCTGTGCAGGCCATTCTTACGCTTTTTTAGTAACCTGTCAAATTAAGTTTTAATGGTTACTTAAATAGTTCAAAGCTATGACATGGAGAGACTCATTCAAAAAAAAATCCGGCCAGGCGGCCGGATGGGTGGGCTAGCAAGCGCTCAGGAAGCAGCGTCCTGGGCCTCTCTCTGTCGAAATGCCGCCACCTTGTGGCGGTTACCGCAAAGCGACATGCTGCACCACCTGCGGCGATGGGAGCGAGTACGGTCGTAGAACCAGAGGGAACAGAGCGGGCTTTCGCATTTGCGCACCAGCTCGAAGTCCCCATGCACGAGCAAGTCTGCGGCGGCCTCTGCGGCCGGAAGCAGCCATTGATCGGGCGTAGCCGCTTCATAGCGACGGGCAAGGCTGGGCGCGCCCGCCACCACGGAAACCTCAAGATGGCTGCCTCCGGCGGCGAGCGCCCGGTTGAGCGGGCTGAGCTTGAGCGGCAACCCGGCCTTTCTCTGGGCGACCAATGCGCGCACCGTCTCGCGCAATGTCCTCGCGGATTCGAGCAGACCCTTCGGGGTCTTGCGCTGGGCGGGCGAAAAACCCAAGGCCTCCAGCCAGGCTCGCACATCGTCGTCTGATTGCAGGCGATCGCGAGGGCCATCGTCGGATTGCTCGACGGTGTTGATCAGATCTAACGCCGCGTGGTCGCCAAGCAGGCGGAATTCTGGCGTGGGGGTAGTGGTGGTCATGATGTTCTCCATCTTGAATGTAACCACTTAGTTTGCGACTATCAAGTTACGGAGGAAGAGCATCCCATCGGTCATCGCACAGTTTTCCGCCCGGACGATGAGCACCGTAAACTAGCCTTTCACGGATTCGGAAAGCCACATGTCCTTCATCCCGTTTTCGATCCCTCTCCCGGACCGCGCCCAGACCTGGCGCTTCATGCACAGCAGCCAGCGCTCGCAATTCGCAGGCGCGGATGAACGCGTCGTGCTCTACGACGCCCCACAGCAAGAGACGGTCCTGGCATCGATCGAAGACGTACATCTATGGGCGCCGCCGGGTGACCCGCTGCGCGAGCTGCCCGGACTCCTCGCCCGGCTGCCGGCGCTGGCGCACCTGTCCATCGGCCCCGGCGCGGTCGCGGGCAGCGTTCTGACGGGATTGCGCGCAGACATGCTCCCTGCCAGCCTGCGCCATCTTTCCATCCATCCCGAGCCTGGCACGTACACCTGGCAGGCCGGCCCGCTGCCCAGGCTGGAGGCGCTGACAGTGGGCGCCACGTTGCGGTTCGAGCCGGAAGACTTTCCGGTGTTGATTTCCTTGTCCATGGTCCCAGACCGACGCGGCATGCTGCTGGACCGCGCCTTGAGCCTGCCGCTCAAGGAACTGAACCTTTGGAACGTGCCGTTCGATTCGTCGATATTCGACCGCATTGCGGGACTGCCGCTGTTGGCGCTGGGCTTGCTGGCGGGCCGTGGTTTGAAGACGCTGTCCGGCATCGAGCAACTGACAGGATTGCGCTCTTTGCGCCTGAAGAACCTTGGTGCGCTGGAGAAGATCGGTCCGATCAGCGCCCTTGAAAACCTGGAACGGCTGGACATTCAGTACTGCAAACGGATTGCGGATATCGGCGTGCTGGACATGCTGACCCGATTGCGGGAGCTGACGCTGGTCGGCTGCGGCGATGTGGGATTGGGCGAGTTGGCACAGACCTTGAAGGCGCGCTTGCCGCGCGCGAACATCGCGGCGACGCGATAGCCATGGCGGACCCGATGAGCATCTTGCACGAACGTTTCCTGGGCTTGCTTGCCGCGCGGGGCTGGACGGTGCTACGCGCGACACCCACGGCTGCGCGGGCAGACGCCTCGGAACACGCAGCGTTCCTGTCCTTGTACACGCAACTGAGCAGCGCGGACGATACGCGCTGGTTCCTGAGCGCGGCCGACTATGCCGGAACCGCCGACAGCGCCTTCGGGTGGGACGCCTTTCGCGACATCAGCCTGGAAGCCGCCATCAGCGATGCCGACCGGCACGCCGTCGAGACCTTCTGGGCGCGCCATGTGCCGATCTTCATGAGCGTGGACGGTGATTACGAGTTTCTCGCGATCGACCGGATTTCGGGAAGGATCGTGCATGGCGTCGAGCCCGAGTTCGAGGCGGTCAGCGAGGTGGCCAGCGGTCTTGGAGACCTGTTTGAGCAGATGCTGGCGGATGGCGAGGCGGCTGCGTTGCTGGGCTGCTCCGACTGGCCAACACAAGCCCCTGCGACTCAAGGAAAGGGCGAAGCGTAGAACGCAGACCGAATTTCATTGTTTTTTCCTATTTCAACACGGGCTGAAAATAACTATTCCAGTGAAACTATCGTTGACACTTTCACTGAAAATGCTATTTTTAGCAGACGATGAAAATGCACAATCCAGTGAAAATCGATGATCAAGCTGCGAGTACCCTCCGATCGCTGTTGGAGGAAATACCCGCCGTCGAGAGCCTGGAGGTCACTCTCGTCCCTCGGAATCCAAGCTCAGCAATCGAGCTCGCCGCCCAACTGACGACATTCGGCAACCGGCACAAGCTGGTCGCGACGGTACTGCCCAGCGGACAACCGCGGCACGCGCGCCTGGCCGTACTTTCGTTGCGTGAATACGTGGGACGGCAGTCCGATCACGTTACGCCCATATTGATTGCGCCTTATCTGTCGCCGCAGGTTCAGGAGTTGTGCCGCGAGTTCGGCGTGGCGCACCTCGATTTCGAAGGGAATGCTCGGCTTGCCTTCGCTACCATCTTTATCTCACGGCAGGTAGCCAAGAAGCCGGTGATAGAACGGCGGGGACTGCGGTCGCTGTTCAAACCGAAATCAGTCCAGATACTCAAAGTCATGCTGCGCAAGTCCTCCCGCGGTTGGCGGGTTGCCGAATTGGCGCAAGCCGCGGACGTCAGCCTGGGGCACGTCAGCAATGTGCGCAATAGCCTACTGGATCGCGAATGGGCGAAGCTGGGCCCCGAGGGAATGTTCCTGTCTAGGCCCGACGCACTTGTGGACGCCTGGCGTGAAGCCTACGAATCTCCGGCCGGTCAACGGCTGACTTTCTATACCACTTTGCACGGAACGGCGTTTGATGCGGCGCTGCACGATGGGTCACCTGGCGCGACAAGCCAGATCGCACGCGCTTCGTTCACTGCAGCCCGCTGGCTGGCGCCGTTTGTACGGACTGGCACACACTATTTCTATGCTGATGCTGCAGGCCTTGAACTCCTGCGATCACGACTCAAGCTCGAAACCGCCGGCAAGGGAGAAAACCTGGTGGTGACCGTACTGGACGATCCGGGGCTGTTCCGTGACACTGTGCAACCGGCGCCCGGCGTGGTCTGCACCAGCCCAATCCAGACCTATCTGGACCTCAGCGTGGCAGGCGAACGCGGACAGGAGGCCGCCGATCACCTGCGACGGGAAAGGCTCCAATGGCACGAATGACGCGTGGCGAGGCACAGTTAGCGAGCGAGTACGACGACCGCACAACGGCGGCAGTCAAATCCGTCCTTATCGAAATCGGACAGATCCTTGGAAGCTTCAAGGGACGTTTTGCCGTCGTAGGCGGCGCCGTGCCATGGCTGCTGCTGGGCAATGAAGACATGCCCCACGTCGGCACCCTGGATGTGGACCTGGGTTTGGATGCCGAAGCGCTGGGCGATGGTCAGTACGCGCACCTGGTCGAATCGCTGTTGAGCCAAGGGTATGCACAGCGCAAGGAACTCAGGCGATTCCAACTGGTGCGACGAACCGCGGATCAATGGCAGCAGGATGCCTTCGGGCAAGTGGACGCTTGGCTGCGGGCTTTGGGACTGCGGACTCAATAGCAGGTTCAAATCTCGCAAACGCTCACCACATCGCCCGAAAACCGAAATTTCTTCCATCAACGCAGTCGCCTCGCGGCCTTGGATGCTCTCTCAGATGCTTCGCTCACTCTCCGCCCCCAGCCATTCATACCTCACCGCGCTGACGCTTTCCATGCTATTGCTGACCGCAGCCCAGGCCCATGCCGCGCCCCGCACCGTCTACACCGGAACACTGCAAGGCGCCGGCGACATCGTGCTGGAGCTGGACACAGAAGCGGCTGCCGACGGCACCTTGACCGGCCGTTATTTCTACGCCAGGCACGGCGTGGATATTCCGCTGCAAGGCACGGCCAAGGAGCTCTTCGAACCGAAGCCCCGCCAGGAAGGCAAGCCGGCGGATCAGGCCGCAAGCTGGCAAGGCACGCGCGATTCCAAGGGCTATCGCGGTCTCTGGACCGACGCCAGGAGCGGCAAGCAGCTACGCTTCGACCTGAAGCAGGTTGCGCAATACGACACGGAGCAGCTGGAAAAAGACCGCAAGCAGGCCCGCGCCAGTCAGGTCAATCTCGGCGACATCGATGTCCAGGCAGGCATCAACGCCGCGCGCGCGCCCTACGAGACGCTGAAACTGTCTGGACACGCCCAGCCCGTCGGCAAGGAGATCGGCGACGGCGCCGTGGCCTATCGCATGTGGCGCGACCCGCGCACCAAGTTCAGCTATCCCCGGCTGAGCCGGCATCCCGATGCGCAGGTCCTGCGGCGCACGAACACTCTGCTGGAACAGCGTCATTGGCAGAAGAGCCTGGGCGCGCTGGGTTGCATGGCATCGGCCTACACCAGCGACAATCCCGGCGCGGGCACGCTGGGCGGGTTCGATGAAGAAGCCGTGCACGTCACCTGGCTGTCGCGCGCGCTGATGACGGTGACCGAATCGGGCAGCCTGGACTGCGGCGGGGCCCATCCGTACAACCATTTCGAACCCTATACCTACGATCTGCTGCGCGGCGAGTACCTGGACTGGAATCGCGTGTTCGACGCCTATGTGCCGGGCAAGCGCAGCTTCGGCGGCGAAAAAAGCCCTGCCCTGCTCGCGCTGGTGCAACAAGCGGTCAAGGCGGGAACAACGGTCCAACAATCCGAGGATCGTCCCAATCTGGAAGACTGCGCGGACCTCTGGCCCGCCTATCTGGCGCTAGGCGTCCAGGCGCCCGGCGCGCTGAGCCTGTCCGTGTCCGGGGTCGGGCACTCGGCGGGCGCTTGCCTGGGCACGCATGCCAGCGTACCGTTCACAGCGCTGGCGCCTTATCTGAAGCCGGGCGGGCAGGCGTATCTGGCGACAGATTGAGCACGCCGGCGGACTGTCCGCCGGCCTGAATCATCGTCTGCATGCCGGCGGGTCAACGGCCAGCAGTCGCCGTACCAGGAACAGTCCTGGTTCAAAGAGCACTTCGGCAAGTCATCGTAGGTGCAAAGCCGCTACGCGTTGGAATACGGCGCGTAGTCGGCGATGTCCGCCAGCGGCCAGTATTCGCCTGCGAGCCGTTCCCGTGGGAACGAGGTGATGTCGGCAGTGCTCAAGCCCACGCTATCGACAGAGATGATCTGCGCCGCAAGGCGGCGGTAGCCCGCGCGGAAATGGTTGGCGCCCTTGATGGCGATCAGCTTGTATGCGGTCACGTCGATGCCATGCAGGAAGAATGGCTCCTCGTCGTAGATCTGTTCGGCGCGCGAGGCGACAATCACGTCCACGCCCTGGATGACCAGGCGGCACATGGCGCCGAGGTCGAAGCGCACGCCTTCGAACATCGAGCCCGCGCGATTGACGAAGCGGCCGTCGGTGATGGCTTTCACATAGGCATGCACCCGCAGCGGCTGCCCCTGGAAGCGGCCCTGCTTGGCGCCCAGCGACACGCTGATGGTCGCGCCGACGCCGGCCTGGCGGGCCTGCTCGACGACGGACGCATCGTTGATGGAAGCGAAACAGCAGGTTCCGGCCACGGGTTTGGCGTCCAGGATGGCGCGCAACAGGTAGGTGCCGTCGCCGGGCGTGCCGCCGCCGGGGTTGTCCGCGTACTCGTTGACGACGACGGGACCGTGCGAGGCGGCCAGCGCCATGGCGACGCCCTGCTCCGGGCTTGGCAGTGACGGCCGGAACGCTTCGCGGTGCGACCAGATCCATTGCGCGACTTCATTCGCGCAGCGCTCTGCCAGCGCCTGATCGCCCGCCGTGGTGCAGACCACGGCCGGGCAAGGCGCGGCGATATCCGCAAGGGGAAAGCCGTGGAACCACGAACAGTCGATGACACCCGGCAGCGCGGCCAGCTTGGCGCATACGGCATTGACCTCGGCGGGAATGAAGCCTTCCTGCGTCGTGACGATGTAGGGCAGCATGGGCAAGAGGCGCATGGCGGTTGCCGGCTTGAGGCGGCCGCCGATGATCTCGAGCAACAGCGCCACCGCCTCGACCGCTCGGTCGTGAAAGTCAGTATGCGGATACAGCTTGCAAGGCAAGGTCAGATCGCAAGCCTGCCGCATGGCCTCGGTCATGTTGCCATGGAGGTCATAGACAGCGGCAATCGGGACATCGGCGCCAACCAGCTGGCGGACCGCCAGGCACAGATCGCCTTCGATGTCCTCGATGCCATCGGCGACGCCCGCGCCATGCAGCGCCAGCAACACTCCGTCGACAGGCAGAGCGGCGCGGATACCGTCCAGGATTCTGCGTTTCATTTCGGCGTAGGCCTGGGCCTCGATCGTGCCCGAGGGCGTGGCCTGGCCGACGAAGGTGCAGATCAGTTCGGCGCCCGTCTGCCTGGCGCCTTCGATGAAGCCGCCGACCTGGTGATTCGATTTGTCGAAGGCTTGCAGTATCTCGTCCCCGCCGTACTGCTCGAACGCGCGCAACGGCGTCTGGCCGGCGACCTCGGCGGCATAAGTATTGGTTTCATGGATCAGGCCGGCGACGGCGAGTCGCGGCGCGGCATCTTTAACGTTTTCCATGGCGTATTCCTTGCCTTCAGCGATTGACTTTCTTGGGGTCGAAGCTCAGCGCAATCAAGGCGCTGACCAGGAGCGAACCCGCGATGATGTAGATGGCCGGCGCGGTGCTGTGATAGATGTCGCGGATCCAGCCGATCAGGTAGGGGCTGACGAAGCCGCCCAGATTGGCCAGGCTGTTGATGATGCCGATCGACGCAGCCGCGGTGGCCCCGCCCAGGAAGGCGGTGGGCAGCGTCCACATGATGGGAGAAAAGCTGATGATGCCGGCGGCGGCCACCGACAACGAGATGACGGCCAGCGTCAGGTTGGTGCCGGCGGACACGCTGGCGACCAGTCCCGCCGCGCCGAGCACCAGGATGAAGACCAGGTGCCAGCGGCGTTCGCGGCGCAGGTCCGAACTGCGCCCGACCAGGACCATCGCCACCATGGCGACCAGATACGGAATGGCGCTCAGCAGGCCGATGCGCAAGCCGCCCTCGGCGCCGGCATCCTTGATCAGCGTGGGCAGATAAAAGCCCAGCGTGTACAGCGCCATCATCGCCGGAAAGGTCATGGCGACGATCTTCCAGATGCGCGCGTCGCGCAGCGCCTGCAGCAGCGGCATGTGCTCGCGGCCCGCGTTGTCGGCAGCGATGTCCCGCTCGATCAGCTGGCGTTGTTCCGGCGTGAGCCACGCGGCATCCTGTACGCGGTTGGTCAGGATCAGCAGCACGCCGATGGCCAGCGGAATGGTGGGCAGCGCTTCCAACACGAACAGCCATTGCCAGCCGGGGTGTCCGCCGACCAGATGGAATCGTTCCATGATCCAGCCCGACAGCGGGTTGCCGATAAGGCCGGCCACCGGTATGCCGGCCTGGAAGATCGCCGTCATTTTGGCGCGGCGGCGGTTGGGAAACCAATAGGTCAGGTAAAGGATCACGCCAGGGTAGAACCCGGCCTCGGCCACGCCCAGCAGAAAGCGCACCGTGTAGAACTGCCAGGGCGCGGTGACGAAGGCCATGATGCCGGACAGGATGCCCCAGGAGATCATGATCCGCGCGATCCACAGGCGCGCGCCCACGCGGTGCATGATCAGGTTGCTGGGCACCTCGAACAACATGTAGCCGATGAAGAACAATCCTGCGCCCAGGCCATAGGCAGCCTCACTGAACTGCAGGTCGGCCAGCATGTTCAGCTTGGCGATGCCGATGTTGATGCGGTCCAGGTACGCGACCACATAGCAGAGCATCAGAAAGGGAATGAACCGCAGCGCGACCTTTCTGTAGGTCGCGTCCTCAAAGGCTTGCTGGTCCGGGCGCGCTGCGCGGCCGGCGGGGAGGGTTGCACTTCCGCTCACGGGTTTTCTCCTTGGTATGTCGTTTTTTGGGTGCTGCGGCTTATGCCGCGCGGCGCTGGCTGAGTTGCCTGGCGTGCTCCTGGAAGCCGCGCAGCGCTTCGGGGGGCACCAGCGAACCGCCGGTGGCCCAGATGACATGAGTGGCTGCGGACATATCGATGCCCGACGCATAGACCTGCCCTGCGGCAGAGTCCAGCCAGCCAGGCCCCGAGACCGCGGCCGCGGCCGACGGCTCGACTTCGACGCCCAGGGTGTCTTTCAGCGCCAGCAGGTTCAGGTAGAGCTCGTCATCCGACACGGTGAAGACGCCGCCTAGCTGGGGCCTCATCAGCGACGCCACCAGTTCGGAAGCCTGGCCCACGGCCAGGCCATCGGCCTCGGTGCGGTTGTCCAGGCCGATGTCGTAGACCGACACGGGGGAATCCGCGCCCGATGCCAGCTGCACCAGAAAACACGGCGACGCGACGGGTTCGGCGAAGAAGCAATGCACGTTGGGGCCGAACAGCGCCTTCAGGCCATGGCTGATGCCGCCCGGCGCGCCGCCGACGCCGCAGGGGATGTACACGAACAGAGGGTGCGCCGCATCGACCACGCGCCCTGCTTCAGCCAGTTGCCGCGCCAGTCCGCGGGCCGCTGCGGCATAGCCGAAGAACAGCAGCTCGGATTGCTCATCGTCGACGAAATGGCTGCGGGGCGCGGCCAGCGCCTGCGCCCGCCCGGCCGCGACGGCCTCGGCATAGTCGCCGGCATGCTCCACCACGCGCACGCCACGTTTGCGCAAGCGGTCCTTCTTCCATTCCTTGGCATCGGCGGACATATGCACCACGGCATCGAATCCCAGCGCGGCGGCCATGACGCCGATGCTCATGCCCAGGTTGCCGGTGCTGCCCACGGTCACGGCATACTGGCTGAACAAGGCGCGAGCCTGCGGCGTCGCCATGATGCGCCTGTCCGTCGCCTCATCCTTGAGCAGGCCGTGCTCCAACGCGATCGACTCGGCAATGGCCAGCACTTCGTGAAAGCCGCCGCGCGCCTTGATGGACCCGGCGACTGGCAGTTCATCATCGCGCTTGAGATACCAGCTGCCCGACACCTCCCCGGCGCCCAGCGCCTGCTGCAAGGCTTTGGCGGGCATCAGCCGGGACTCGATATGCCCGCCCGCAGCGGCAAGCTCGGGAAACAGCGCGGCCAGCAGCGGCGCGCAACGCGCCAGGCGGTTTTCGGCCTCATCGATCAGGGCCAGGGACGGCGCGGAGCCGGGCAAGAGCCCTCCCCTAGCCGGGTTGAGCCATAGCAAAGGCGTTCTTGATTGAAGATTTTCTAATAGCTGAGGATCGAAATTGGCGGTCATCATGGACTTGCGGGTTGATGGTTCGGCGCAAATCGTAGATTCCGAAGGCATGCAAGAATAGCGATCATTTCTAATTCAGCCATTAGCGTGACTTATGTCTGTCCATTTCGACTCGACACTCCTGGGAGCCCTGCGGTGTTTTGACATGGCCGGCCGCCATCTCAGCTTCACCAGGGCGGCGTCGGCCATGAACCTCACGCAAAGCGCGGTGAGCCAGCAGATCCGGCAGTTGGAGGACCGCCTGGGCTACCTGTTGTTTGTCCGCCAGCAACGCGGCCTGAAGTTCACGCCCAAGGGCGAATCGCTGTACACGACGGTCAGCCGTGCGCTTGGCGACATTCAGCAGGAAATCGAGCGGCTGGGCTTGCCGGCGTCCGCGCTGCAGGTCAATTGCCTGCCGTCGTTCGCGCTGCAATGGCTGATGCCGCGCCTGACGGAATTCCATCGCCTACAGCCGGAGGTATCAGTCCGGTTGAAGGCGGAGTTCCAACTGCTGGACCGCAAGCTGATGGAGGAAGAAGACATAGACCTCGCCATCCGCTATGACCCGGCGCACTACAGCCATTTACAGGCGGACGCCTTGCTGGACGAGTATCTGCTCGTGGTCGCAACGCCCGAATACCTGGCCGCGCACCCCGCGTTTCGCACCGGCAAATCGCTCGACGGCGTCGAGTTCCTGCACGACGCCTCTCCTTGGGTCGGCGCCGCGGAGTTCATCGAGTGGCGCACCTGGATGCAAGCGCATCGGCCGGGGTGGATCCGCCACCTGGACGGGCCGCAGTTCAATCTGGCCAGCCTGGCCATTGGCGCCGCGTTGAATCACCAGGGCGTGGCTATCGGGCGCAGCGCGATGGTCTACGACGAACTGCGCAGCGGACGGTTGGTAGACGTGTTCGGCAAGCACGTGCCCGCGCCGGCGCGCTATGTGCTGCTGTCGCGCCGGCCTGAAGAGCGGCGCACCCGGATCTTTTCCGAGTGGTTGAAATCCGAGTGCCGCAACTTCGACAGCGCGCGTTCGGCCTTGATCGGGGGTACTCGCGGATAAGCATCATCCGCGGAGCCGACGAGCGCCGCCTTCCCATGCGGCGTCAAGCCGCTGCTGCGCTCAGATGCTCATAAAGTATTGCCGCGCCTATACCGATCAGCGCGACTCCACCCAGGATCTCGGCCCGCTTCCCGGCGACGCTGCCCAGCACGCGTCCGAGCATCACGCCTATCGTCACCATCAGCGTCGTGGCCAAGCCGATGGCGATGGCCGCCACCACGATGTTCACATCCACGAACGCCAGGCCCACGCCGACCGCCATGGCGTCGATGCTGGTAGCCAGGCCCGTAGCCGCCAGCAGCCAGAAGGAATGGCGGGTGACGGGCGCGGCGTCCTCGTCCTCTTCCTTGAGGCCGTTGCGTATCATCAGCAAACCCAGAATACAGAGCATCGCGAACGCGATCCAATGGTCCCAGGCGACCACATACTTTGCCGCGACCGAGCCCAGTCCCCAACCTATCACCGGCGTGATGGCTTCGATCACGCCGAAGATCAGCCCTGTGCGCAGGGCTTCCGGAAATCGGGGCTTGTAGAGCGCGGCGCCTTTGCTGATGGCCGCGGCGAACGCGTCCGTGGACATGGCGAACGCGAGAACGATGATGGCGATGGGATTCATTGGAGTGGGAATCCTGCTGGGCGGAAACGGCACGGATCCTCCGCGCCGCCCGGCATCGCGCGAAAAATCCGTGGTCTCGCCAAGCATGGATGCCGCTTGCGCCATGGCCGAGGAAGCCAAGAATGTTGACGCAAGCCCCTGCGGTACTGGCCGCAGGGAGGCTACTCCCCAAAGAGTGCAACCAGTCTAGCAGAGCCTGCTGACCGGCGTGTTACAGCGCTATTCCCCGCGTATTCCCGCCTTCGCGATCACCTCTTTCCAGCCCTTGGCCTCCCTGTCCACCCATGCCTGTGCCCGCGCCTTGCCTGCGAACGGCCCGCGCATGCCCAGCACGGCCATGCTCTGCTGGAACTCCGGCATGGCGTAGACCTTGGCCAGCGCGTCTTCCCAGACCTGCGCGACCTCCTTGGGCGTGCCCTTGGGCGCCATGACCAGGAAGGCGAACGACACGTCATAGTCTTTCAAGCCAGCCACGCCCGACTGCGCCGCCGTGGGGACTTCAGGCAGGTCGGCGTCGCGTTCCTTGCCCGACACCGCCAAGGCCTTCAGCTTGCCTGCCCGTACATGCGGCAGGACGCCGGGCGTGGCAAGAAAGGCGGCCTGTATCTGATCGCCCAGCAGCGCGTTCACGGCAGGCGCGTTGCCGCGATATGGCACATGCGCGACTTCCATGCCAGCCGCGAGACGGAGCTTTTCGAAGGCCAGGTTGCCGGGACTGCCGTAGCCGGCTGAGGCATAGGTGATGCGATTGGCCTTGGCGTAGCGCAGGAATTCGTCCAGCGTATTGATGCCGAGTTCGGGGCGCACCGCCAGCGCCAGGCCGAAGGAGCCGGCCAGGCTCAGCGGTTCCAGCCGCTGGGTGACGTCCTTGTCCAAGCCCTTGAAAATGTATGGGTTGACGGTCATGAGCGTGTCCAGCGTCATCAGCAGCGTGTAGCCGTCGGGCGCAGCCTGGGCCACGGACTGGGCGCCGATGTTGCCGGACGCGCCAGAGCGGTTTTCGACGACGATGGTCTGGCCCAGGATCTTGCCGGCATGCTGCGCGATGGCGCGGGCTTCCAGGTCCAGCGGGCCCGCGGGCGGGAAGTTGACGATGAGGCGCACGGGACGCGACGGATAGTCGGACGCCACCGCGACCGAGGTTGCGGCCACGAGCAGCGCCGTACAGAGCAACAAGGACTTGATCATGCTTTTCTCCTGGATGGCGCCAACCCGCAGGCAGGCGCCGTGGCGGCGGAATCAGGCGATGGCGGTGGGGTGCGGGCTGGTCTCGGCGTGCCGGATCATGCTGCGCGACAGTTCCAGCAGCAGTTCTGCGCGCAACGCGCCGGCGGCGGGGTCGTCCCACAGGTTGCGCAGTTCGTGGGGGTCTTCTTGTAGATCGTAGAGTTCGCCCCAGGCGGCATCGGCATAGACGCTGAGCCTGTGGCGCGGCGTCTGCAAGGTACGCATGCGGGTGCGGCCGGGAAAGCCGAACATGGTGCGCTGGCCCTCTTCCTCGATCAGCACCGCGTCGCGCACGCGCTCGGTCTCGCCCGACATGAGCGGCAGCAACGATGCGCCCTGCATGCCGTTGTAGGCAGGCAGGCCCGCGCGCGCCAGCACGGTAGCGGGGATGTCGGCGGTGGAACACAGCGCCTGGCTGCGCGCAGCGGCGGGCGCCGCCTGCGGATCGCGCCAGATGAAGGGCGTGCGGATCAGGCTCTGATAATGGATCGGCCCCTTGAGCAGCAGTTGGTGGTCGCCGAAGTAGTCGCCATGATCGCTGGTGAAGATGACGATGGTGTTGTGGTCCAGCCCGGTCGCGCGCAGCGCCCGCATGACGCGGCCGATGGTGGCGTCGATATGGCTGATGGAGCCGTAGTTCAGCGCGATGGCCTCGCGCGCCTCGCGCTCGGTGCAGGCAAAGATGGCGGGCGTGTGCTTGACGGCCTTGCCCTGATTGCGCTGCTGGTGCATCCAGGCTACGTGAGGCGGCGGCTGGTGGCCCGGCGCGGCGCTGGCGTGGAACGACTCGGGCAGGGTCACGTCTTCCGGGCGGTACATGTCCCAGTACTTGCCGTGAGGCGTGAAAGGATGATGCGGATCGGGAAACGAGCACTGGATGAAGAAGGGCTTGCCGTTGGCCGCGTTGTCGCGCAACTGCGCGATGGTCTGGTCGCCGATGTAGGCGGTGGTGGAGCATTCTTCCGGCACGCGGGTGCGCCAGGCCTGATGATGCTCTGTCAGCACATAGCCGGGCGCGGGCAGGGCATGCTCGGGCCCCCACAGGCGCCGCGCCTCGGGATGTTCGCGGGCCAGCCAGCGCTCGTAATGGCCCCAGACCTGGTCGCCGTGATCCACCGCCAGCGCCACGCGCTCGAAGCCGTAGAACGGCGTCTGCAGATCATGCCCAGGATCCGTGCGCCACAGCGGGCCCCATTCCTGATCGTAGTTGCCGGGCTCGGCGGTCCAGGCCTCGCCCTGCGCGCCGTCGCTCGCCGGCGGCCAGACGGCGGGCTTGCCGGTCATGTTCTGCAAGTGCGACTTGCCGATCAATGCGGTGGAATAGCCCGCGCCGCGCAAGCGGTCGACGAAGGTGGTGGCGCGCTGCGACAGCGGAATTCCGTTGTGGCGCACGCCATGCACCGAGGGCATGCGGCCCGTCATCAGGGTGGCGCGGTTGGGCATGCAGATGGGCGACGCCACATAGAAGCGGTCCGCCGACCACCCCTGCCCCGCCAGCGCGTCCAGCTCCGGCGTGCGCAGCATGGGGTTGCCATAGCTGCCCAGATGGTCCGCGCGCTGCTGATCCGTGATGAATAGCAGGAAATTCGGCTGCATCGTGTCTCCTCGCCGCCAGCTTTGCGCCGGCTTGGCTCTGTTGTCAGGCCATTATGTGTAGAGGAGACATAAATTGATAATGAATTAATATTACCGAGCTATAACCCTGAATTTATGCCTCAAGGATGCCCGCATGGACTGGACCCACCGCATCCGCCTGCGCCACCTGGCCATCCTGGTGCGCCTGTGCGAAACCCGCAACCTGAGCCAGGTCGCGTCAGAACTCAACATCACACAGCCGGCGCTGTCGAAGTGGCTGAAGGACCTGGAAGCAGACATCGGCCTGACGCTGTTCGAGCGCCACGCGCGCGGCATCGAACCCACGCTGTATGGACTGGAACTGCGCACGCATGCGCGCGAGATCCTGGGCAAGCTGGGCCGCGCCCAGGACACCATGGCGCAGCTGGCCCGCGGCGCCACCGGCACGCTGGCAGTGGGCGTCACGCCCAATATCGCGCCGGTGCTGCTGCCGCCCAGCATCCGGCGCTTTCGCGAACGCTATCCACGCGTGCTGCTGCGCCTGGCCGAGAACACGCTGGACTACCTGCTGCCGCTGATGCAGGAAGGCACGTTCGACGTGCTGGTGGGACGCCTGGAACAGCACTCGCTGCCGCGCAACCTGCACTACGAAGAGTTGTACGGCGAGCCCATCTGCCTGGCCGTGGGCACGGCGCATCCGCTGGCGAACAAGCGCAAGGTGACATGGGAGGACGTACAGGAATACCCCTGGATCGCGCCCGGCGCTTCAACACCGATGCGGATACGCATCGATTACGAACTGGCGCTGGCCGGCCAGCCCGCGCCTTGGCATCAGGTGGAATCGTCGTCGGTGCTGGTCAACCTGGCGCTATTGGACGGATCGGATCTGGTACTGCCGATCTCCGAGCGGCTGGCAAAGCATTTCGCCAAGCAGCACATGATCAAGGTATTGCCGCTGGCGATGCGCAGCCGCGGGATTACAGGCATGGTGTGGCGAGACGCCGCGCTGGCCTCGGAACATGCGGCGTACTTCATGGAGTGCCTGCGGCTGGCGCGGTGACGGCGACAGGAAATGGCAGATAATCCACGGCACTCCCTGCCGCCTCTCCAGAGGTCGGCGACAAAATGCGCCAACCAGTCCTGAACGGAATGCCATGAACCGATCCGAATACGAAACCGAACTGCTGCGCATCCTGCGCGCCCACGACGCCGCGGCGCGCGCCACACTGACAGCGCTGATCGCCGCCTTGCCGCCCAAGGCGCGCGAGATCCACTTCGTGGTGTTCCCCGACCAGGACGGCGAAGGCACGTTCTCCGTAGTGGCCAGCCTGGAAGGCCCGGACCTGTTCGTGCTCAACAAGGCCATCGAAGGCCACCGCTACCTGTTCGACGTGCGCCACACGGAAGACGGCATCGAGCCCGAGGTTCCTCTGTTCGCGTCGGACGAAACTGGTTTCAACGTCCAGGACGTCATCGTCGATACGGCGATGCAATGGGTGGCGGAACTATGGGAAACGAACGGCCAGGGCCGTTCGCCGCTGCCGGCGCTGGTATATGGGGAGGAAGGCTACGGAACGCTTGAGCCGCTCGCATTGCCGGCATAGCACTGCGGCAGGGGCTCCTACGGCGCCGCGGCCTCCGCGCTCACCAGGCCACGTGGAACATCGCCTTGGCCAACACCACGATCAGCACCATGTGGCAGAACACGCTGATATGCATGCGCCGGCTCAATGCGCCAGTCAGGCGCTTGCGGCGAGCGAGCGTCAAGGCGGTCGCGACATGGACCAGCACGCTCAAGGCAAGCGCGATCTTCAGCGACAGCAGGACGCCGAAGGACGATGCAAACGGGTTGGCGAGCGCGCTGCGGTATTGCCAGGCCAGGCCCAGGCCGGCCAGGTACAGCACGACGACCGACCACGGCAGCACGGCCCGCACGCGTGGCGCCAGCTGGCTGCCCAGCGCGCGGCGCACGTCGGGCGGCAGGCGCTTGTGCACGGGTTCCAGGAACAGCACCTCGAACGTAACGGTGCCGACGAACAGGAAGGCGGCAAGCAGGTGCAGGATGAGCAGCAAGGGGTAGGTGTTCATGGCTGCGATCGGGAATGGCCATCAACGAGGATTGTCCCATCAACCCGGAAGCCGCGGACATGACAAACATCAAACCCGCCTCGCGCGAAAGCCTCCGCGCGCCCCCGCCGCCTGGCTTGCCCGGTCCTCAGAACTTGTAGCTCACCTTCATCCAGACGTTCCTGGGCGTGCCGTAGTTGTAGCCGTTGTAGCCCCCCAGACCGCTGTAGTAATACTTGTCGGTCAGGTTTTCCACGTTGACGGACGCGGACACATGCCTGTTGAAGTCATAGCGCGCCATCAGGCCAAACAGCGTGACGCCGCCCTGGCTGGCGCGCCCTAGCCCGCCGGCTTCGTCGTAGTAGATGCTGCTCTGGTAGCTGACGTTGCCGCCGATCGTAAGCTTGCTCCATTCGCCCGGCAGCCTGTAGCTGGCGGCCAGGCGGAACAGCCGCTGCGGCGTGCTCGGCAACAGCAATGCGCCTTCGGCGTCGCGCTTGGCAAAGTAGGTGTAGCCGCCCATCAGCTGCAGGCCCGGCGCCACTTCGCCGGATGCGGTCAGCTCGAAACCCTTGCTGCGCGCGCCTTTGACGGCGCGGTAGGGAGTGCTCCCGTCCGGTAGCGGCGGGCTGGACGGATCCTCCACCGCAACGTTTTCCTCCTGGGTGCGGAATATCGCGAAGCTTGTGTTCAGCTTGCCGTCCAGGTGTTCGCCCTTCAGGCCGATTTCATAGTTCTGGCCGGTTTGAGGAGGCAGCACCACGTTGCTGGCGTCGCGCGAGGTGGTGGGAATGAAGATCCGGGTGTAGCTGGCGTAGGCCGAATAATCCTTGCTCAGGTCCACGACCACGCCGGCATAAGGCGTGAAGACGCCGTTTTCCTTTGCGGTGGGGTTGTGGGTCCAGGTGTTGGCGGGGCCGTTGTAGGCCGATGAGTTTTCTTCGTACCAGGTGGTCCGCGCGCCCAGGATCAGCGACACCGGCTCGGCCACCTTCAGGCGCGCGGAACCGTAGATGGCGGTCTCCTTCGCATCCAGGAAGGTGTTGTAGAAAGTGTAGGGCATGGCGGGCCGCGGCACGTCGCGCAGCTCGTAGAGATTCACGCGCCGACGGTCCCAGCCGGCGGGATTCGCCGAGTTCAGGTTGAGTTCGCTGGTGTAGCGGTTGTAGCTCAGCCCCAGGACGGCCCGGTGCTCCCTGCCGAATGCCTGGAACGGCCCTTCGGCGTAGACGTCGAAGGACTTGTTGGTGGAGCTTGCGGGGTTGTCGCGCAATTCGATGGTGGACGCGCCGGACGGATCGACGGGCTGATACGCGAGGACGTAGCCCCAGGCGGCTTTTCTTTCGTTTTTCAGGCGGCTGGCGTCCATCTTGACGTGCCAGCCGCTGCCGAAGCGGTGGTCCAAGGTCGCGAATATCCGGTCCGTATACATGTCCCATTGGCTCCACGGCGTCACGGGATTGAAGGACCTGGGAAAGTTCGTGCGCGTGCCGTCGCTGTAGAACAGCGGCGCCTGGCCGAAGTTCGCGCCGTCGATGGCGGTCTTCTGGTGCTCGTAACCGAGGCTGACCGTGGTGCGCGGCAGGATGTCGGCCTCGAGGATGCCGTAGAAGACATCGTCGGACCGCTTCTTGTAGTCGATGAAGCTGTCGCCCGCGGTGCGGGCGGCAACCACGCGGCCGCGCAGCGTGCCGGCGCTGTTCAGCGGGCCGCCCAGATCGGCTTCGGCGTTGTAGCTGTTCCAGCGGCCGACGCCGCCGGTGACGTGTCCGGCAAACTCCGATGTGGGGCGCTTGCGCACCAGGTTCACCGAACCGCCGGGTTCGCCCACGCCGTTTAGCAGGCCTGCGGCGCCGCGCACGACTTCCACCCGGTCGTAGATGGCGGTGTTGATCATGCCCGCCTCGGCCGACGGCGTCTTGAACGACAGCGTGGGCACGCCATCGAGCATGGTGTTCAACGCAAAACCGCGCGAGGTGAATTGCACGCGCTCATCCAGCCGGTCGACGGCGATGCCGGGCGTCTGGCGCATCACCTCGTCCAGCGTGTTCAGGTTCTGGTCGTCCATCTGCTGCCGCGTGACGACGCTGATGGATTGCGGGGTTTCGCGCAGCGACAGCGGCATGCGGGTGGCGGCGCTGGTTGCCGGCACGGTATAGGAGCCTGTCCCTTCGGAGGGACCTTCGTCGCCAGCGCCGGTGACGGTCACGGCGGGCAAGGCCGTGACTTCGCCCTGCGGCAATCTGCGCAGCGTGTAGCCGCCGTCCGCGCGCCGCGCCGGTTCCAGCCCGCTGCCGGCCAGCAGCTGGCGCAGCCCTTCCTCGAAGCCATAGCTGCCGCGCAATCCCGGCGACTGGAGGTCGCGCGTCAGAGCAGGATCGAACGACAGCAGGACGCCGGCCTGGGCCGCGTAGGCCGACAGCGCCGCGCTGAGCGGTCCGGGCTCGATGGCCACGCTCATCTGCCCCGCCTGAGTCTGCGCCTGGGCGGGCGCTATCAACCCGGCCAGCGGCAACGCGAATACGCCTGCCGCGAGCAAGACAGGGAAGGAGACGCTTGCGCGCAACGGGGAAAGCTGACGGGGCATGACATGCACTCCAGATGTTGGTCTTACCCTCGTAGCCAGATAAGACGCGCAAAGTGCTAGTCGCCGTTACAAAATAGTCCCGCCGCGCGGCACCAGCGACACCCAGTAGCGGGTGCGATGGCGCAGGCCGAGTTGCAGGGTGTCCGCCACCGTGGCCAGCACCCGGTCGGGTTCGGCCAGCGGGAAGGCGCCGGAAATCGGCAGATGCGCCACTTCGGGCGCGCAATCGATCCAGCCCGTGCGGTAACGCTGAAGCTCGCGCAGGAATTCATTCAAAGGCATGCCGTCGACCTGCAGCATGCCGCGCTGCCAGGCGGCGGGGTCGCCGGTCAGCGCTTGGGCGTCATCGATATGGCCGCCGCCAAAGCGCAGGCCCATGCCGGCGGGCACGATGCGCGCCGCATCCGCCGAAGCGCCCGCTAGCGCCACGCGCACGGCGCCTTCCAGCACCTGTACCGCCGATACGCCATCGTCGCGCCTGACCACGAAGCGCGTACCCAATGCGGTGATGCTGCCTTCGCGGGTGCGCACGATGAACGGCCGGGAAACCTGTTGCGGGTCCGGCGCGGTTTCGATCAGGATTTCGCCGCCATGCAGCGCGATCAGCCGCTGCTGGGCATCGAACAGGACGTCCATGGCAGTGGCGGCATTGAGCACCACGCGGCTATGGTCCGCCAGCATCACCTCGCGCCGGGCGCCGACAGCAGTGCGGTATTGCGCCACCCAGCCGCGCCAGGCTTCATCGACCTGCGCGTAGCCGATGGCGCCTCCGGCGCCGATCAGCACCAGCAGCTTGCCCAGCGCGGCGCGGCGGGCGGACGAGCGCGGTCGCCCCAACACGGGCAGCATGCCCTTGGGCAACGCCTCAAAACGGCGCGTAAGCGCTTCGGTGCGCTGCCAGGCGCGCTCGTGTTCAGGATCGGCCTGGCGCCAGGCTTGCCACGCGTCCCGGTCCGCCTGGCTGGCGCTGCCGGAGGTCAGCCGCAAAAACCAGTCCACCGCGCCGTCCAATGCACGCGGATCGATGCGCCCTGCCTCGCCGGCGCTCATGGCGCGAACTCCAGGCACTGGCGCAGGGCGCGCGCGATGTACAGCCGCACCGAGCCGACCGACACGCCCAGCGTCTTGGCAATATCCGCGTGCGTCTGCCCTTCAAGCTGGCAAAGCAGGAAAGCGCGCCGCACCGGGACGGGCAAGCCATCCAGCATGGCGTCGATTTCACACAGGGCTTCCAGCGCCAGGGCGCGCTCCTCGGGTGACGGCGACTGCACCTGGGGCAGCTGCGCCAGCGTTTCCAGATAGGCGCGTTCGAGATCCCTGCGGCGCAGGTGATTGACCATGAGACCGTGCGCGATGGTCGCCAGATAGGAACGCGGCTCGCGGATGTCGCCCGGATCACGGCGGGCCAGCACACGCAGATAGGTGTCATGCACCAGGTCGGCGGCGTCGAAAGCGCATCCCAGTTTTTTACGCAGCCAGCCCTGCAACCAGCCTTGGTGTTCCTGGTACAGCGTATGCAGGGGGTGCCGCGGAGAGGGATCGGAGGCGGCCATGAAGACGCACGGTTATAAATGAGAATGACTACAATTTACAACATAGTACCCTGCACCGGGTGAAATGACTGCGCCCGGCCGCTGAATCCAGGGGCCGGGCGCAATGGGGAAATCCAGAGGGAAGCTGGCGTCTTACTTCTTCGACGCGTCCTGCTCCACCACCATGTCCAGCACATACACCTGCTTGGGCGCATCCGCGGGCGGGTTCTTCCAGTCGTAGCGCTTCACGCGCAGCACGGTGCGCACGCCATCCTGGTGCTGGAAGCCTTCGATGGACTGATACAGCGGATGCCACTTGTCCTGGGTAGGCTGCTGCACGCCGGCTTCGTTGTAGCGGCGCTCGCGCACCATCAGGCACTGATAATTGGGAATCAGCGGGTGGCTGCACTCCGTCTTCTTCGCGGCAACTTCCAGGAACATGATTTCGCCGGCGCTGCCGTACAGGGTCTCGGGCGTAGGTTCGCCGACGAACTTCAGGACGCTGCCGTCCTGCGCAACCAGCTCCAGTCCGGGTTCGGAAGCGTGTCCGCTGAGCGTGGCGCGCAGGTCGCCCTTCATGCGCTGGCCGATCTCGGCGTCCAGGCGCATCAGGCTCTGGTCGCAGGCCTTCATGGTCGACGCGAGGTTCGCCACCTGCAGCACGCCGTTCTTGTAGGTGTAGCCCCCGAACTGCGCATTGCAGCCGCCGCGGATGTTCAAGGCGTCCTGCGTGAACGACAGGCGCAGTTGGTGTTCGACGCCAGCCTGCAGCGCGGCTATCGGCTTGCCCGCTGCATCGGTGGCGGAAGCCAGGCGCCAGTAATAGGCGGGCAGGCTAACTTCAGGGCTGGCGGGCGTGGTGGCGGTAGTGGGCATGGAGGACGATCCTTCACGGGGAGAGGAAGTCGGAGCGCAAGCTTGCAGCAGCGCGGCGCATACGGACGCAAGGAGGATGGTTTTCTTCATGGTTCGTTTCCTGTCAGCCGGATGGCACTGATGAAAAACGGGATTCTACGTTCGCGGGATGGACGTTTTAAACACGCAGCCATCCAGTCGGTTTCAAAATCTTGCCGCAGATCCGGCCTGAAAAACACCCTCTGAGCAACGCAATCTACGGGTTTTCCCTAGGTAAACGTATAGCGCTCTTGCCTGCCAGCGGATCACCGTGAGGTTCCGCTTGACTTACAACTAAATACATAACCCTCAAAATACTGCAAGTATTGCCAATCCACCGCGAACTGCACGCAATACGCGCAAACCACCGCAATACAAGGCCGATCGCGCGCTCGCGATCGGCTCGCCAGCGTCAATTGGCAGGGTAGGCCGCGCCCGTCAGGCAAGCTCGGGCCCACTCATAGTCGTCATCGCCCACGATCTCTCCATCGATCTTGGGCAGCGGCTGGGCTGGATAGGAAAAGTCTGGCTTTTTCGGCTTCATGTTCCATTTTGTCTCGCCCGCCTTATCGGAGCATGCCTCGTCCGAGCTGCTGAACGAGCAGGATGCCGCCAACTGCGGCTTGCCGTCCACGACGTTGGCGACATAGCGCTTGGTGTAGACGCCGCCCGACGCCCAGTACTCGTCGACCGAGCAAATGCGGTCATTATTCTGGTAATGCCGCGTCGCGAAGCAGCCGTAGTAGGCATTTTCGCCTGGGAAGACGTCGCAAGAAGTCGAGTAGCCGGCGTAAGCGCCGCCGGTGAATTGCGCCTGGAACTGCTGCTGGCGGACTGCGCTGCCGATCATGTCGGGGAGCGTGGCGCCCTTGTGCGTCTCCTTGAGCTGCGCCGTGCGGCTTTGGATCAAATCGCGAGCGACGCCTGCGGCCGTCTTGCCGTCGGGAACCGAACCCGGGTCCTCGATCAGGTTCGTGAGCGCGCGGTCGCGCGCCACAATCCAGCGCTTCTGGTTGTGCGCCAGCATGGCGCGGATATCTCCGTCGGGAGCCTGTTTCAGAATCGCGGCGTAAGCCCGGTTCAACTCGGCGTCCGCCGCCACGGTCTTGCGGTCCGAGCAGATCAGCTTTTCCACGGCGCTGGCGGCTTTGGCGCAATCGATCGCATAGGCGGGCGCGGCAAGCGCGAACAGGCCGGCGACGCACAGCAGGCGGCCCACGGGGATTCCAGATTTCATGTGACGTTTCTCTTTGAGAATGCGCTGCGCAGCGTTTCGATGCTTGCAGACCGTTAAGCCATTCATCGCAAGGCGGCAGCAAGGCTGCAATTTTGCACGCGACTTTTTAACAGACTGGAAACAGAGTTCAACGCTCTGCAACGCAGCGCGGATTGCACAGTCCATTGGAATATTCCCCTTCCCCTGCTCGTCTACTCAGTGGCAAGCCGCGCAAGAGACTACGCAGCACGCCACGGATCAACCAGCCGAACGCGCCGGACGCCCGGCGTCGGTCAGCGCAGAAATGGAAGTCTTGATATGAAGTCGATCAGATCGTTTGCCTGCGGCATTGCCCTGGCTTGCACCGCCGCCGGCAGCGCCTGGGCCGCTCCAGGCCTGAACGTGTACGGCCCCGGCGGTCCCGCACCCGCGATGAAGGAAGCGGCCACTGCGTTCGGCAAGCTGCACGGCATTGACGTCAGCGTCACCGCGGGCCCCACGCCGGCCTGGGCCGACAAGGCCAAACAGGACGCCGACGTGATCTACAGCGGCGCCGAAAACATGATGAGTGGTTTCGCCTCGGCGCTGCCCGGCGTGTTCGAGCTGCGCGAGGCCCGCACGCTGTACCTGAGGCCCTCGGCCATCCTGGTGCGTCCGGGCAATCCCAAGGCAATCAAGGGCTTCAAGGATCTGCTCAAGCCCGGCATCAAGGTCATGGCCGTGTCCGGCGCGGGCCAGACGGGACTGTGGGAAGACGTGGCCGGCCGTCTTGGCGACATCGAAACCGTGCGCGCCTTCCGCGCCAACCTCGTGCTGCCGGAGGCCGGCAACAGCGCACAGGCGCGCACCCAATGGACCGAGGACAAGACCATAGACGCCTGGCTGATCTGGAACATCTGGCAGGTGTCCAACCCCGAGCTCGCCAGCATGGTCGAGGTGGAAGAGCCGTACCGCATCTATCGCGACGCGGGCGCCGTCGTGACCAGGAAAGGCAAGGGCAATGCCCAGGCGCAGGCCTTTGTCGACTTCCTGACCGCGCCCGAAGGCCGGGCGATCTTCAAGAAATGGGGCTGGAAGACGGATTGAAGTCCGCCAGAAGCCGGACGTAAAAAAGCCCGCGATTCCCTGGGAATTGCGGGCTTTCCGATGCGCTCGGACCGGGACGCGCAAGGCGTCCCGAAAACTCAGCCGGCCACGCGGAAGCGCTCGGCATCGTCCATGAACGCCTTTTCGCCGAAGCCGTTTTCGTTGGAGCCGAACGGCATCTGCGCGCGCAGCTTCCAATACGCCGGA
Organism: Achromobacter sp. ACM04; assembly: GCF_014851465.1. Lineage (NCBI taxonomy): Bacteria > Pseudomonadati > Pseudomonadota > Betaproteobacteria > Burkholderiales > Alcaligenaceae > Achromobacter > Achromobacter sp. ACM04. The sequence continues at coordinate 445,262 of NZ_JACUZS010000003.1, read as the reverse complement.
ACGTTCCATTCGCGGGCGACGGCGGCGTCGATCAGCGGGTTGTAGTGCTGCAGGCTGGCGCCCACGCCCGCGCTGGCCAGGGTGCTCCAGACCGACAACTGGGCCATGCCGCCCGCCTGCTCGGACCAGACCGGGAAGTTGTCCGCGTACAGAGCGAATTTTTCCTGCAAGCCCTGCACCACGCCCTGGTCTTCAAAGAACAGCACGGTGCCCACGCCCGCGGCGAAGCTCTTGAGCTTGGCTTCGGTCTGGGCAAAGCTCTCGGCCGGCGCGACCTTGCGCACTTCTTCGATCGCGATGTTCCAGAGCTTTTCGCTCTCGGCGCCGAACAGGATCACGGCGCGCGAACTTTGCGAATTGAACGACGAGGGGCTGTGCTTGATCGCTTCCTGGATCAGGGAGGTCAGTTCCTCCTTGGAGATCGACAGGTTGCGGCCCAGCGAGTACTGCGTGCGACGCTGCTTGAGGGCGTCCAGATAAGCGTTGCTCATGACGTTGTGGCCTTCCGACGAGTAGATAGAGGAAAATGCATGGCGAATTCTACCGACCGGCAATTGTCCCGAATACGTCCAGGAAGCCAAAAAACACCCCATTGCGCGGAACAAACTGTTCCGCCTATCGACCAAATCGGCTCTGCGCAAGGTGACGGACAGCCCAATCCAAGGACCCAACGTGCATTACACCCAAGACCCGAACACCCCCGCCGCCGCCGATATCGGCTTTGACGACTTCCTCAAGGTCGACATCCGCATCGGTACCATCCAGTCGGCGCAGGCCTTTCCCGAGGCGCGCAAACCCGCCTACAAGCTGACGATAGATTTCGGCGCCGGCGTGGGCATCCGCAAGAGTTCGGCGCAGATCACCGATCGCTACACACTGGAACAGCTGACGGGCAAGCGCGTCATGGCGGTGGTGAACTTTCCGCCGCGCCAGATCGGGCCGATGAAATCCGAAGTGCTGGTGCTGGGTTTCGCGGACGAGTCCGGCGGCATCGTGCTGGCAGTGCCGGACGATCAGGTTCCCAATGGCACCCGCCTGACCTGACCTCCCGGGCCCCGGAGTTTCCTCCATCGGGGCTTTCCCCTATTACTTGTCTGCCGTCAAAAAACTATCGTATTCGAGAATTATCAAATAAGAGAATTCTCGCTTCCGACAAAATGACAGCAGAACCCCTATTCGATTACGCCGTGATCGGCGCCGGCATCGCCGGCGCTTCCGTGGCCTACCGCCTGAGCGCCACGGCCTCGGTGGCCGTGTTGGAACGCGAGGCCCAGCCGGGCTACCACTCCACCGGCCGTTCCGCGGCCATGTTCATGGAAACCTACGGCACGGACCAGATCAAGGCGCTCACGCGCGCCAGCCGCGCCTTCTACGAAAATCCGCCGCAGGGCTTCAGCGAGCATCCGCTGCTCAGCCCGCGCGGCGTGCTGTACATCGCCACGCCCGAACAGCGGGACCTGCTGCGCCAGGTCTATGACGACTTCCGCAGCCAATCGCCCAATGTGGCGCTGATCGACGCCGAAGCGGCCGTCGAGCGCGTGCCCTGTCTGCGCGCCGACCAGATCTGCGGCGCCATCGAAGAACCGGACGCGCGCGACATCGACGTGCACGCGCTGCATCAGGGCTTTCTGCGCGGCATGTCGCGCCAGGGCGCAGTACTGCACAACAATGCCGAAGTCGTGTCGGCCGCCCATGCGGACGGCGTCTGGACGCTGACGCTGGCCGATGGCCGCAGCCTGCGTGCGCGGGCGCTGGTCAACGCCGCGGGCGCCTGGGCGGACCATACCGCGGCCCTCTGCGGGGCCTCGCCCGTCGGCCTGCAGCCGTGCCGCCGCACCGCCTTCACGTTCTCCGGCCCGCAGGACGTGGACTTTGCCCATTGGCCGGCCGTGGTCGGCGTCGACGAAAGCTATTACTTCAAGCCCGATGCCGGCCAATTGCTGGGATCGCCGGCCAACGCCGATCCGGTCGCCGCGCATGACGTGGTGCCGGAAGAACTGGACGTGGCCACCGGCATCTACCGCATCGAAAGCGCGACCTCGCTCACCATCCGCCGCCCCAAGCACACCTGGGCCGGCCTGCGCTCCTTTGTGCGCGACGGCGATTTCGTGGTCGGCTGGGATGCCGATGCGCCCGCCTTCTTCTGGCTGGCGGCCCAAGGCGGCTATGGTATCCAGACGGCCGCGGCGACTTCTGAGCTGGCTGCCGCGCTGCTCACGCGCCAGCCGCTGCCCGCCCATCTGCATGCGCACGGCGTGAATGCCGAAGCCGTGCGTCCTGCGCGATTGCGCTGAACCCACCCCCTTGCCTGCGAGAGTCCACCATGACCACCATTGCCCGCTACCCCAGCCCCCTGCCCCTGCCGTTCTCCCGCGCCACCCAGGCCGGCGGCTTCCTGTTCCTGTCGGGCCAGATCCCGATGGACGCCAACGGCCAGGTCGTGCGCGGCGACATCACCGCCCAGACCCATGCCGCCATCGAGCGCATCAAGGAAACGCTGGCCCTGGCGGGCGCCACCCTCAAGGACGTGGTGCGCGTGACGGTATGGCTGTCGGACCTGGAGCTCTTTGCGCAGTTCAACGACACCTACCGCAGCCATTTCTCGTCCGACTTCCCTTCGCGTTCGACGGTCGAGGCCAAGCTGGCCATGGGCGTGGACGTGGAAATCGAGGTGCAGGCCTGGCTGGGCGCGGCAGTCGCGCACGGCGGCTACACGCCGGGCCCCGTGTCCGAAGCCTGATCCCGCCCCGCGGGCCTGTCCGATGGTTTGACACTGCCCGGCCCTCGCGCCAGGCGGTGCGGTCTTTTCCTTGCGCTCGCGGCAACGCCTGCGCCCCCATGTGCACATCCTTACGCGGAGCGGCAGCATGAAAATCTTTTCCGGGTCCCTGGCGACCGAGACGAACACCTTCTCTCCCATCCCGACCGGGCTGTCGGCCTATCGGGCGCGCGGCTACTACCCCGCAGGCCAGCATCCGGACCGCATGCAGATGTTCTCGGGGCCGCTGTGGGCGGCGCGCCAGCGCGCGCAAGGCAAGGACTGGACCTTGATCGAAGGCCTGACCGCCGGCGCAACGCCGGCCGGCATCACCACCCGCCACGCCTACGAAACCCTGCGCGACGAACTGCTGGGCGACCTGAAGCGCGCGGGCCGCGTCGACATCGCCCTGTTCGGCCTGCACGGCGCCATGGTGGCCGACGGCTACGACGACTGCGAAGGCGACCTGCTGCGCCGCGCGCGCGAGATCGTGGGCCCCGACACCGTGATCGGCGCCGAACTGGACCCGCATTGCCACATGACGGCGGACATGGTGGAAAGCGCCGACTTCCTGGTGTGCTTCAAGGAATATCCGCACACGGACATCCTGGAACGCGCCTACGACCTGGTGGACCTGTGCGTGGCGCGCGCCGAAGGCCGCATCAAGCCAACGCGCGCCGTGTACGACTGCGAGATGATCTCCATCATGCACACCAGCCGCGAACCCATGCGCAGCTTCGTCGACCGCCTGCTCGCGATGGAAGGCAAGGAAGGCGTGCTGTCGGTGTCGATCGCGCATGGCTTCCCGTGGGGCGACACCCCCGACATGGGTTCCAAGGTGCTGGTCTATACCGACGGCGACCAGGCCCAGGCCAACGCCCTGGCGCGCGCGCTGGGCGAAGAGATCATCGGCTTTCGCGACCAGTTGGCGCCGCCCTACCCCGGCGCCGACGAAGCGCTGGACCAGGCCCTGGCGTTGAACGACTTTCCGGTGGTGCTGGCCGATTCCGCCGACAACGCGGGCGGCGGCGCACCCAGCGACGCCACCTTCATCCTGGAACGCGTGCTGGCGCGCGGCATCACCGACGTCGCGACCGGCCCCTTCTGGGATCCGGTGGCGGTGCAGCTCTGTTTCGAAGCTGGCGAAGGCGCGCGCATCCAGCTGCGCATCGGCGGCAAGGTCGCGCCGGTATCGGGACAGCCGCTGGACCTGGACTGCGAAATCGTGGCGCTCAAGCGCGACGCCATCATGACCGGGCTGGCCGGCACGCCCGCCCTGCTGGGCGACGTGGCCATCGTGCGCAGCCAGGGCGTGACCATCGCCCTGACCACCAACCGCACCCAGGCCATGGGCACCGACCTGTTCACGCAGTTCGGCGTGGACCTGCAGGCCATGAGGCTCATCATCGTGAAATCGTCGCAGCATTTCTACGCCTCGTATTCGCAGGTCGGCCGCCACGTCATCTACGTGGAAACGCCGGGCGCCATCACCACCGACTACAACGCGCTGCCTTACACCAAGCGCAAATTGCCGAAGTGGCCGTTCAAGGCCTGAGGCTCAACGATCGCCGCCCGACCAGGGCATGGGAATAACGAAGGGGATAACAATGATCAGACGTTTCAGTTTGCTGGGCGCAGCCGCCCTGCTGGCCATGGGGGCCGCCACCGGCGCGCTGGCGCAGACCAAGACCCTGCGCCTGGTGCCGCACGCGGACCTCAAGACGCTGGACCCGCTGTTCAACACGGCCTACATCACGCGCAACCACGGCTACATGGTGTTCGACACCCTGTTCTCGCAGGACAGCAAGGGCCAAGTCAAGCCGCAGATGGTGGACAGCTGGACCGTGTCCGAGGACGGCAAGAGCTGGAGCTTCACCTTGCGCCCAGGCCTGAAGTTCAATGACGGCACACCCGTCAAGGCCGAGGACTGCGTGGCGTCGATCCAGCGTTGGGCCAAGAAGGACACGCTGGGCCAGGCCATGATGGCCGCGGGCGCGGAACTCGCGGTGACCGGCGACAACAGCTTCACGCTGACGCTGAAGGAGCCTTTCGGCCTGGTGCTGGACGCCCTGTCCAAGCCTTCCGGCATGCCGCCCTTCATCATGCCCAAGCGCCTGGCCATGACGGACCCGAACACCCAGGTCACGGAAATGGTCGGCTCGGGCCCCTTCCTCTTCAAGCGCGATGAATGGGTGCCGGGCAACAAGGTCGTGTACGTGAAAAACCCGGCCTACGTGCCGCGCACGGAACCTGCCGACGGCCTGGCGGGCGGCAAGAACGTCAAGGTGGACCGCGTCGAGTGGGTCTACATTCCCGACGGCAACACGGCCACCGCCGCCCTGATGAACGGCGAAGTCGACATGATCGAACAGACCACGCCCGACTTCCTGCCCGTGCTGGAGACCAACAAGGACATCACCCTGAACACGTCCGTCGCGACGCAGGGCATGGTCATCCTCAATTCGCTGCATCCGCCCTTCGACAACCAGCTTGCCCGCCAGGCGCTCTACCACCTGGTGAACCAGAAGGAAATGCTGTCGGCCATGGGCTACCCGGAGAAATACCGCGTGGACTATTGCCCCAGCCTCTTTGTCTGCGGCTCGCCGCTGGCCAGCGACGCGGGCGCGGCGCCGTACGCCAAGACCGATCCGGCGCGCGCCAAGCAACTGCTGCAGGAAGCCGGCTACAAGGGCGAGAAAGTCGTGGTGCTGTACCCCACGGACCACCTCAGCGCGCCCGCCGTCATGGTGCTGACGCAGAACATGAAGAAGGCCGGCATCAACGTCGACCTGCAATCCATGGACTGGGCCTCCCTGGCCGGACGCCGCCTGAAGAAGGATCCGCCCGCGCAAGGCGGCTGGAACGTCTTCCTGACCTGGGGCGGCTATTACGACGCCAGCACGCCGGTGACCAATCCCTGGATGTCCGCCGCTTGCGGCAACAGCCTGCCGGGCTGGCCCTGCGACAAGGAACTGGACGCGCTGCGCACCAGCTGGATCCGCGAAACGGACCCGGCCAAGCGCAAGGACATCGCCGCGCAGATGCAGGCGCGCGCCTACCAGAGCGTGCCGTATGTCATGTGGGGGGAATTCAAGCCCGTGTCCGCGTTCCGCGGCTTGCAGCACACCGAACTGCTGAAGACCGGCATCCCGGTGATGTGGAACATCGAGAAGCCGTAAGGCGGGCGCCGGGCGCCATGTGCGCCCGGCCACAAGCCGGGGGAAAACCAGCGTGAAATACGTACTGCGCCGCATCGCGGCCGTCATTCCTGTCATGGCCGTGGTCGCGGTCGTGGTGTTCCTGCTGATCCACCTGTCGCCGGGCGATCCCGCGGCGGTGATCGCGGGCGACAACGCCACCGCCGACGACGTGGAGAAGATCCGCCAGAACCTGGGGCTGGACAAACCATTGCTGCAGCAGTTCGGCATCTGGGTCAGCCACATCGCCACTGGTGATCTGGGCACGTCGATGTCGACACAGATGCCGGTCTCGCAGCTGATCGGCCAGCGCATGGGGCCGACGCTGTCCATCGCCATTTTCACCATGCTGTTCGCGGTGATCGCGGCGATTCCGCTGGGCGTGCTGGCGGCCTGGCACGCGGGCCGCTGGCTCGACCGGCTGGTCATGATAGGCGCGGTCTGCGCATTCTCGGTGCCGGTGTTCCTGATCGGCTACAGCCTGGTCTACGGCTTTTCGATCAAGCTGGGCTGGCTGCCGGTGCAGGGCTACAAGCCCCTGGCCGACGGCGTGGTGCCCTACCTGCGCCATCTGGTGCTGCCCTGCCTGTCGCTGGGCCTGGTCTACATGGCGCTGCTCACGCGCATGACGCGCGCCACCATGCTGGAAGCCCTGTCCGAAGACTACATCCGCACCGCCCGCGCCAAGGGCCTGGCGGCCGGCCCCATCGTCTGGCATGCGCTGAAGAACGCCGCCAATCCCATCGTCACCACCATCGGCGTGGGCGTGGCCCTGCTGATCGGCGGCGTCGTGGTCACGGAAACCGTATTCGCGATTCCCGGCCTGGGCCGCCTGACCATCGACGCCGTGCTGCGCCACGACTATCCCGTGATCCAGGGCGTGCTGCTGGTGGCCTCCGGCATCTATGTCCTGATCAACCTGCTGGTCGACCTGAGCTACCGGCTCTTCGATCCGCGCATCCGCTATTGAACGGGGACTCTACGCATGACGACCACTACCCTGTCCCTGCCCGCGCGCCGGCCGCGCCATCGCCGCGTGCTGCGCTCGCTGCGCCGCCATCCCATGCTTTACATCGGCGGCGCCATTCTGCTGGCGCTGGCCGCGATTGCGCTGGCCGCGCCCTGGCTGGCCACCGTCGATCCGCAGGACATCAATCCGCTGGCGCGCATGAAGCCGCCATCGTCCGAACACTTCTTCGGCACCGACGCGCTGGGCCGCGACGTCTATTCGCGCACCGTCTGGGGCGCCCGCGTCTCGCTGGTGGTCGGCATCGTGGTGGCGGTGGTCTCCACCGTCGCCGGCGTGGCCCTGGGCATGGCCGCGGGCTACTTCCGGCGCATCGACGCCTTCATCATGCGCATCATGGACGGCCTGATGGCCATTCCGGGCGTGCTGCTGGCCATCGCCCTGATGGCCACGCTGAAGGGCGGCCTGGGCACCGTGATCATCGCCATCGTCATCCCCGAGGTGCCGCGCGTGGTGCGGCTGGTGCGGGCGCTGGTGCTGACGATACGCGAGCAGCCCTATATCGAGGCCGCCATTTCGTCCGGCACGCGCGTGCCCGCGATCCTGCTGCGCCACATCCTGCCCAACCTGTTCGCCCCGCTGATGGTGCAGGCCACCTTCATCGCGGCGTCCGCCATCCTGACCGAGGCCGTGCTGAGCTTCCTGGGCGTGGGCATACCGCCGCAGATCCCCAGCTGGGGCAACATCATGGCCGAAGGCCGCAACTTCGTGGCCGTGGCTTTCCACATCATCCTGTATCCGGGCTTGTTCCTGGGCGTGGCCGTCCTGGCCGTCAATCTGGTGGGCGACGGACTGCGCGACATGCTCGATCCCCGTCTGGCGAAAAAGCTGTAGGAGCGCCCATGCAAACCCAACCCGTCTTGCGCGTGCACGACCTCACCACCTGTTTCGATGGCGATGAAACCACAGTGCTTGCCGTGGACCGCCTGTCCTTCGATCTGATGCCCGGCGAAACCCTGGGCCTGGTCGGCGAATCCGGCTGCGGCAAGAGCGTCACGTCCCTGTCCATCATGCGCCTGTTGCGCGCCCCCGGGCGAGTGGCCGGCGGCAGCATCGAGTTCGACGGCCAGGATCTGCTGGCGCTGCCAGAAAAGGCCATGCGCGCGATCCGCGGCAACCAGATCTCGATGATCTTCCAGGAACCCATGACCTCGCTGAACCCGGTGTTCACGGTGGGCCGGCAGATCAGCGAATCGTTGATGCTGCACCAGGGCCTGTCGCGGCGCGAGGCCATGGCGCAGGCCGAATCGCTGCTGGAGCTGGTGCAGATCTCCGACCCGGCGCGCCGGGTGCGCGAGTATCCCTACCAGCTGTCGGGCGGCATGCGCCAACGCGCCATGATCGCCATGGCGCTGGCCTGCCAGCCCAAGGTCCTGATCGCCGACGAGCCCACCACCGCGCTGGACGTCACCATCCAGGCACAGATCCTGCACCTGCTGCGGGAAATCCAGCAGCGGCTGGGCACCTCCATCGTGCTGATCACCCATGACCTGGGCGTGGTCGCGCAGATGTGCCAGCGCGTCATCGTGATGTACGCCGGGCGCAAGGTCGAGGAAGGCAGCGTCGACGACATCCTGGATCGCGCCCAGCACCCCTACACCCAGGCGCTGATCCGCTCGTTGCCGGACTTCGCCGACGGCCAGGACCATACGGCGCGGCTGGCCGAGCTGCCTGGCATCGTGCCGGTGATGACGCCCGAGTCGCGCGGCTGCGCCTTCGCGGCGCGCTGCCCGGAGGCGCAACCGCGCTGTTCCGAGCAGGCGCCTCCCGCCGCCGATGCCGGCAGCCGCCACCGCGTCTGGTGCTGGGCCCGCGCGGCCGAATCCGCCCCCGCCGCCCTGACCGCCTGAGGCCCGCCATGAATCTGCACGACATCCCCCTTGCGAGCGCCGTGTCCGCGCCCGCCGCCGACGCCCCGCCCATGCTGGAAGTCGTCGGCCTGAAGAAACACTACCCCGTGGACAGCGGCAGCGGCGCCAAGGTGCTGCGCGCGGTCGACGGCGTTTCCCTGTCGGTGCCGCGCGGCCAGACGCTGAGCCTCGTGGGCGAATCCGGCTGCGGCAAATCGACCACCGGCAAATGCCTGATCCGCCTGACCGATCCCACCGAAGGTCGCATCCTGCTGGAAGGCCGCGACCTGGCCGCCATGAACAGCCGCGAGCTGCGCGCCATGCGCCAGCGCATGCAGTTCATCTTCCAGGATCCGTTCTCGTCGATGAACCCGCGCATGCGGGTGCGCGACATCATCGGCGAGCCGCTGCGCGCCTTCGGCCACAGCCGCGCGGCCATCCGCGACCGAGTCGCGCAGTTGCTGGCCCGCGTCAGCCTGCGCCCGGACGCCGCCGACCGCTATCCCCACGAGTTCTCCGGCGGCCAGCGCCAGCGCATCGTGATCGCCCGCGCGCTGGCGCTGGACCCGGGCCTGATCGTTTGCGATGAACCGGTGTCGGCGCTGGACGTGTCGGTGCAGGCGCAGGTCATCAACCTGTTGATGGACCTACAGCGCGACCTGGGGCTGACCTATGTCTTCATTTCGCACGACCTGAGCGTGGTGCGCCACATCAGCCATCGCGTCGCCGTGATGTACCTGGGCAAGATCGTCGAGACCGGCACCCGCGAGGCCATCTTCGAACGGCCCGCCCATCCCTATACCCGCGCCCTGCTGGCCGCCGTCCCTTCGGCCCGACAGGGCGAGCGCAAGCCCGTGGAAGTGCTCAAGGGCGAGATTCCCAGCCCGCTGTCGCCGCCCTCGGGCTGCGCCTTCCGCACCCGTTGCCCGATGGCGCAGCCGCGTTGCGCCGAGGAAGCGCCGCAGCCGCGCCAGATCGCCCCCGAACAGCAGGTCGCCTGCCACTTCGCCACCCCCGTTTAGCCGGAGATACGCATGTCCCAGACCGACGCCAACCCGTTCGACTACATCCTTGCCGGCGGCACCGTCATCGACGGCACCAACTCGCCGGGCCGGCTGGCCGATGTCGGCGTGCGCGGCGACCGCATCGCCGCCGTCGGCGACCTGAGCGCCAGCAGTGCCCGGCGGCGCATCGACGTGGCCGGCAAAGTGGTGTCGCCGGGTTTCATCGATTCGCACACGCACGACGACAACTATCTGCTCAAGCACCGCGACATGACGCCCAAGATCTCGCAAGGCGTCACCACCGTGGTCACCGGCAACTGCGGCATCAGCCTGGCGCCGTTGGCGCACGCCAACCCGCCCGCGCCGCTGGACCTGCTGGACGAAGGCGGCTCGTTCCGCTTCGAGCGCTTCTCCGACTACCTGGAGGCCCTGCGCGCCGCGCCGCCCGCGGTCAACGCCGCCTGCATGGTGGGCCATTCCACCCTGCGCGCTGCCGTCATGCCCGATCTGAAGCGCGAAGCCACGGCCGAGGAAATCCAGGCCATGCGGGCGCTGGCCGACGACGCGCTCGCCAGCGGCGCCATCGGCATTTCCACCGGCGCGTTCTATCCGCCCGCGGCCCATGCCAGCACCGAGGAAATCATCGCGGTGTGCCGCCCGCTGGGCACGCATGGCGGCGTCTACGCCACCCACATGCGCGACGAAGGCGAACATATCGTGGCGGCACTGGAAGAGACCTTCCGCATCGGCCGCGAACTGGACGTGCCGGTGGTGATCTCGCACCACAAGGTCATGGGCAAGCCCAACTTCGGCCGCTCCAAGGAAACGCTGGCGCTGATCGAGGCCGCCATGGCCAGCCAGGACGTGTCGCTGGACGCCTATCCCTACGTGGCCGGCTCCACCATGCTCAAGCAGGACCGCGTGCTGCTGGCTGGCCGCACGCTCATCACCTGGTGCAAGCCCTTTCCCGAACTGAGCGGGCGCGACCTGGAGGAAATCGCCGCCGAGCGCGGCAAGTCCAAGTACGACGTGGTGCCGGAGCTGCAGCCCGCAGGCGCCATCTACTTCATGATGGACGAGCCCGACGTGCAGCGCATCCTGGCGTTCGGCCCCACCATGATCGGCTCCGACGGCCTGCCCCACGACGAGCGTCCGCACCCGCGACTGTGGGGCACCTTCCCACGCGTGCTGGGCCATTACTCACGCGACCTGGGCCTGTTCCCGCTGGAAACCGCGGTCTGGAAGATGACCGGCCTGACCGCCGCCAAGTTCGGCCTGGCCGAACGCGGCCAGGTGCAGCCCGGCTACTACGCCGACCTGGTGGTCTTCGACCCCGCCACCGTGGCCGACTCGGCCACCTTCGATCGTCCCACCGAGCGCGCCGCGGGCATCCACTCGGTGTACGTCAACGGCGCGCCCGTCTGGGAAGGCCAGGCCTTCACCGGCCAGCACGCGGGCCGCGTCCTCAACCGGGCGGGTGCCTGATCCCGGCCAGCCCTTACAATCCGGCATACGCAGCGGGGCTTGCGGGCCCTGCCCCAACCACCTCCTACCTGCCAGATCGCTACATGGCCCTACCCGGCACTACATCCCCGCCCGAGATCGTCGGCAAGGAAGAAATGGGCGCTCGCCTGCGGGCCGAGCGCAAGGCGCGCAAGATGACCCTGCAGGCGCTGTCCCGCGCCAGCGGCATCGCAGTCTCGACGCTGTCCAAGGCAGAGCTGGGGCAGATTGCCCTCAGCTACGAGAAGTTCGCCGCGCTGGCCGGCGCGCTCGGCATAGACATGACCCGCATGTTCATGCTGCCGGACGCCTCGCAGGCCGCCGTCGCCCCCACCTTCGTCAAGAACAAGCTCAGCGACGCCCGCGACTACGTCACCGAGAACTACCACTACCGCCTGCTCATGGGCGAATACCCCGGCAAGAAGATGACGCCCATGCTGGCGCTCATCGACTCGCGCAAGGTGGTGGAGTTCGAGGACTACATCCGGCACCCGGGCCAGGAATTCGCGCTGGTGCTGTCGGGCAAGGTCCGCATCCAGTTCGAAAATGGCGACAGCGTCGTGCTGGGCAAGCTGGAGACCGCCTACTTCGACAGCAGCATCGGCCACGTGTACCTGTCGATGAGCAGGAAGCCCGCCGAAGTGCTGGCAGTGTGCAGCGACGTGGGCGAAGTGCCGTCGCGGCTGAAGGCGCCCTGAGGCGGCAGCCACGCCAAGGGCGCGGCCGACCGGAACGCCTGTGCGCCGGCCTGCCCGTTCCCTGCCGGGCGGCCGCGCGCAGCACTGGCATATGGCTGTCATACTCGCGGGCGATACTGGCGTCCGGATATCCGCCAGCCCCCGATCCCGGGCGCGCGCCGGATATTCATATAAAAGGTATTTCGTTGGCCGCCGCCCCTGGCCGCCTTACGATACCTGGCATCGACAGGGCCTGACGCCCGCAGGAATGCTCCACATGCAACGCTTGATATCCCCGATACTTACCCGCCGCCCGGTGCTGCTGGCCGGCCCGCTCAGCGCGCGCCGCTACGACGCCGTGGTTTCCCTCCACGCCCACCGCGAAGCGCGCAGGCTGCGCGAATCCGCGCAGCGCATCCTGGCCGTTTCCGCCCGCTACATGCTGCCGGGCGCCTGAGCCCGCCCCCAATCGCTGCGACCCGATCTCGTTCGGACGCGCAGTGCCCACTTTCATGCACTTCCTCCAGCTGCCACCTGCGGTAGCATTGCCGATTCGGCCCGAGACCGGGCCAGGCAGAACAGGAGTCATGCATGCAGAAGGTGGTAATCGTCGGCGGCGGCCACGCGGCGGCGCAATTGTGCGCCAGCCTGATAGAAGGCGGCTTTCCCGGCAGCCTGACGCTGGTGTGCGAAGAGGCCTCGCTGCCCTACCACCGCCCGCCGCTCTCCAAGACCTACATCAAGGATCCGGAAGCCCCGATCCAGCTGCTGCGCGCCGAGGCGGTCTACGCCGACGCCGGCGTGCAGGTGCTGCTGGCCGATCCCGCGGTCGGCATAGACCGCGACGCGCGCCGCTTGACGCTGGCTTCGGGCAAACAGCTGGACTATGACGCGCTGGTGCTGGCCACCGGCACGCGCGCGCGGCGCCTGCCGGACGTCCCTGATGAACTCCAGAACCTGATCTACCTGCGCAACGCCGACGATGCCGCGCGCCTGCGCGCCGCGATCGCCGACGCGCCTTCGGTCACGGTCGTGGGCGGCGGTTTCATCGGCCTGGAAATCGCGGCCACGGCCGGCGCCCTGGGACGCCCGGTCACCGTCTTCGAATCCGCGCCGCGCCTGCTGGCGCGCTCCGTGTCGCCCGAAGCCTCGGACCACGTCGCCCGCGTGCTGCACGAGTCCGGCGTCGACCTGCGCCTGTCCTCCGACCTGCAACACATCCGGACCGAGAACGGCCGCGTGCGCAGCGTAGTCGTCAACGACGTGGAGCATCCGGTAGACCTGCTGGTCGCCGGCATCGGCGCCGTGCCCGAGATCACGCTGGCGCAGGCTGCGGGCCTGGACTGCCTGAACGGCATCGTGGTGGACGGGCTGATGCAAACCTCGGCGCCCGGCATCTACGCCATCGGCGACTGCACCTCGTTTCCGTATGCGCGCTGGGGCAAGACCCTGCGCCTGGAGTCGGTGCAGAACGCCAACGACCAGGCCCGCACCCTGGCCGGCGTGCTGCTCGGCACCAAGACGCCGTATCACGCCCTGCCCTGGTTCTGGTCCGACCAGGGCGCCTTGCGCCTGCAGATCGCCGGCCTGGCGCCGCCGGACACCGAGCGCGTCCTGCGCCCGGGCGCCAAGCCCGGCAGCTTCTCGATCCTGCACTTTGCCGACGGCCATCTGGTCTGCGTCGAATCGATCAACGCCCCAATGGACCACCTGGCGGCGCGCAAGCTGCTGGAGCTGGGGCTGAACCCGCCCCGCGACGTGCTGGCCGACCCGGCCGTGCCACTGAAAAGCCACTACTGAGGCGGATGGAGAAAGTCCGCGCCGGCGCGCCTCAGATGAAGCCGGCGGCGCGGAACATGCGCTGGTAGATCTGGCGCAGGACCGCTTCCTTGCGCTTGTTGTAGTCCATGACCTGCATCGCGCCGACCGCCGCCTCGCGCTTGGCCTGGGCATACAGATCGCGATCGGCGTCGTGCTGGCGCAGCCAGTCGCGGAACATCCGGTGGCGGACGTTCTCGGGGCAGTCCGGGCCGAACACATGCAGGTTCACGCGCGGCGCGGCCAGCTGCAAAAGACGGTGCTGATGCCAGGACGGCTCCCGCAAGACCAGCGCGTAACCGGCCGCCTCCAGCGCGGGGACATAAGAGTCCTCCTGGACGGGGTCGGCCACTGTCAGGTCTATATCTATCACCGGCTTGGCCGGCAGGTCCGGAACCGCCGTCGATCCCATATGCTCGACCGCAAGCGCCGCCGGTCCCAAGGCCTCGCGCACCTGCGTCGCAAGCTGGCCATAACGGACCGGCCAATCAGGGTCATAGGGTACGACCGCGACCAATTCCGGCGCCGGCTTGCCACGGACCCAGGGATCCTCGTCCGGATCCGAGTCGTAGTGCCGCATGATTTCTTCCGGCGTGGGCGCGCGCCGGTTTCCTGCCGGGCTCAATTGCCGAAAGCGCGACGCAGGCGCTCCAGCTCGGCCATGTTCAGGCGCTTGGCTTCCGCTTCGGCGTAGTTCCGTTCCCCTGATTCGTAGGCACCCTTGTAGATGCACTTGCTGCGGCTCGCGCACTCGCCGCCGGCGCGGGCAGAGGAGGAATACGACTTGGCGGCAGCCTGATCCGAAGTCTTGGAACCGCTGGACGAGCAACCGGCCATCAGCGCAGCCGCGAAAATCGCCACACCACAGCGGCTCAACGTTTGAATGGACATTTCCTGGTCCTGCAGAAAAGCTGTAGCCGACTTTATAGCAGGCTCTTGGAATCAGGGATTCACGGGCAATTGCTTCGAAACATTGCCGGTCTGAGGGTGCAAGACTCTGCTCGCGGCATATGGCAGCGCCTTTGATTGCGGGTAGACTGCCGCAGCTGGCTGGCCATGCGTTCCCGATAGTTGCCGCGGCGCTGGGAACACCGCGAAATGAAAAAACCCGCATCCTGGTCAAAGGAATGCGGGTCTTTTGCATTTTCCAGGGGCGACCCCTGGAACAAATTCTTGGTGCCGACGGCGAGACTCGAACTCGCACAGCTTTCGCCACTACCCCCTCAAGATAGCGTGTCTACCAATTTCACCACGTCGGCTAACTTCAGCCAGAAAAGCGTGCTTTCCTGGAAAGTCGAACATTCTATCACGCAAATTGGGAAACGGGTGGTTCCGTGCCGCTTTGTCGCTGGCATGCCACCAATCCGTCCCCAAGTACTATCCAGAGGAGCCGCGAATGCCCCCTCCCCCCGCCTATCAGTTGATCTGCAGGTTGGTCGCCTTGACGACTTCGCCCCACTTGCGGGTTTCGCTTTCCATGAAGGCCTTGAATGCTTGCGGCGTGTTGGGCGGCGGGGGCATCAGGAAGCCGTTGGTCTGGTAGCTGGCGGCCAGCGCGGCGTCGGAGGTCAGGGCCTTGTTGATGGCGGCGTTGACCTTCTGGACGATTTCGGGCGGTGTACCGGCCGGCGCGTACACGCCGAACCAGGCTGCCACGTCAAAGCCTTCCACGCCGGATTCGGCGATGGTGGGGATTTCCGGGGCGAACGGCACGCGGCTGGCGGTGGTGACGGCCAGGCCGGTCAGCTTGCCGGCGCGCACATGCGGCAGCAGCGGCGGCAGGTTGTCGAAGATCGAGTCCACTTGTCCGCCCAGCAGGTCGGCCACGGCCGGGCCGCTGCCGCGGTACGGAACGTGCAGGATGTCGATGCCGGTCTTCATCTTGAAGAGTTCGCAGCCCAGGTGGGCGGACGAGCCGTTGCCGGGCGAAGCGCAGGTGAGCTTGCCGGGGTTCTTCTTGGCGTAGGCGATGTATTCCTGCACCGACTTGACGGGCACGCTGGCGTTGACGGCCAGGATGTTGGGCACCACGTTCAGCAGGGCGACGGCGTCCAGGTCCTTGAGCGCGTCATAGGACATCTTGGAATAGAGCGACTGGTTGATCGCGGTGGAAATCGATCCGACGAACAGCGTGTAGCCGTCGGGCGCCGAGCGGGCGACGGACTCGGCGCCGATGTTGCTGTTGGCGCCGGGCTTGTTCTCCACCACGAAGGTCTGGCCGAACTCCTTGCCCAGCACGTCGGCGATCATGCGCGCGCTGATGTCGGTGGTGCCGCCCGGGGCGTAGCCCACGACCAGCCGCACCGGCTTGGTCGGATAGGCGCCGGCCTGGGCCTGCGCCGGTCCGCTGGCGATGCACGCCAGCACTGCCGCCACGCCGGCCAGTTTGGTATAGATCTTCTTCATGTTTCCTCCTGTCGAAAACGGATGGGCGCGCATGGGGATGCGCACCGTTTTTTGTTGTTGTGCGGGCGCTGCTGCCCGGGGCGGCACAGCCGCCCGCGTCAGACGGCGCCTGCCGGCCGCAAGGGCGCGATCAGGTCCGGCGTGAGGTCGGCCAGCGTCGCGCAGCCGAGCAGCGCCATGTTGGTCGAGATCTCGCTGCGGAATATGTCCGCCACTTTGCGGATGCCGGCGCTGCCGGCCACGGCCGCGCCGAACAATTGGGGCCGGCCGGTGAAGACCATGCGCGCGCCCAGGGCCACGGCCTTGAGCACGTCGGAGCCGCGGCGAAAACCGCCGTCCACCATCACCGGGAAGCCGGGCGGCACCGCGGCCACCACGTCGGGCAGCGCCTGCACGGGCGAGATGCAGCCATCCAGCTGGCGTCCGCCGTGGTTCGACACGATCACGCCGTCGGCGCCCGCCGCGCAGGCCAGGCGCGCATCATCGGGATGCATCACGCCCTTGAGCACCAGCTTGCCCGGCCAGTTCTCGCGGATCCAGCGGATGTGTTCCCACGACAGCTTGTCGCGTTCGCCGCGAAAGCCGTTGGGCGGGTCCTGGGTGATGGGCGGGCCGATCTCTTCGTACAGGTTCGAGAACCTGGGGATGCCGCTGCCCAGCAGCGTGCGCAGGAAGACGTTGAAGCTCCAGCGCGGGTGGCGCATGCCGTCCAGCATCACGCTGGGGCTGAGCTTGAAGGGCACGGTGAACGAGAGCTTCTGCAGGTTCTCGCGGTTGGCGCCGACGCAGGTGTCGATGGTCACGACCAGCACCGGGATCTCGGCCTGGCGCAGCCGCGCCATCAGCTTGCCGATGCGCTCGGTATTGCCCGGCAGATAGGCCTGGTACCAGCAGCGCTTGCCCGTGGCCTCCTGCAAGCGTTCCAGCGGCACGCTGGAAGCGCCGCTGATGATGAAGGGAATCTCGGCCTGCTGGGCGGCCTGCGCCAGCGCCAGGTCGCACTCATGCATGACGATGGCGGAGAACCCGGTAGGCGCGAAGCCCACCGGCATGGCGTAGCGCTGGCCGTAGAGTTCGACCTGGCTGCTGCGCTGGTCCACCACGCGCAGGCCGCGCGGCCGGAAACCCACGTCGCTCAATGCGCGCACGCTCTCGGCCAGCGAGGCGCCGTCCTCGGTGCCGCCGCAGACGTAGCCTTCGACGCAGCGCGGCATGATGCGCCGCGCCTCGCGTTCGAAGTCGCGCACGGACAGGCAACGATCCAGACGGCTCATGCGGCCACCGGCGAGCCGGCCTGCGCGCGCAGCGCCTGCATGCAGGCGGCCAGCGAACGGTCCTGCGTGTCCTGGTAGAGCGCCAGCTCGTCCTGCACCTGGGCGCCCAGGGCCTGCTCGAAAGCCGCCTGGCTGGCGTTCTGCGCGTATTCGGCCTGGGCCTTGTCGCCCAGGTTCGACTGGAAGATGCCGGCCGCGCTGACGGGCAGGAAGTCCTCGTACACCAGCGGCTCGAAGCGGATGTAGCCCTGGGCGATCAGGTCCTGCAGGCTGGCTTGCGCATCCGCGCCGTCCTTGCCGGTCAGGAAATAGCGGAAATAGGCCAGCCCCTGCGCATGCAGCGCGTCATAGTCATCCGGGAAGGCGGCGAAACAGTCCTGCAGGTTCTGCATGTAGGCCGCGGCATTGCCTTCGTTGGGCGCGCCGCTGATGCGGCTGCGGGCCAGATCCAGCAATTGGTCGTATAGCGCGCGGCCCTTGCGGGTCAGCGCGACGCCGCGCTGCTCGATCTCGCCGAAGCGCGCCGTGTGGCTGCCGGCCGCGGACTGGCCGTCGGCGCCGGCGAACAGAACCGCCTCCTCCAGCGCCTTGAAGCTGGTCTGGCGCAGCAGGATCGGACATTTGCGCGGCGGCGGGCCTTCGATCACGGCCTTGGCGGACACGCCGCGGCGCGGCATCTCGGCCTGGGCCTCGTCGATGTCCAGCGTGCGCGGGGTCAGGTGATTGATGTGCGGGCCCTTGAAGGCCACCACATCGGCGATCAGGCGGTGCTGGCCGTGCAGTTCCTCGTAGTCTTCCAGGCTGACGGTGGCCTCGCTGTGCCAGCGGAAAGTGTGCAGGGCTTCGGCCACGAATTCGCGGGCCTCGGCTTCAACCAGTCCGCCCTGCGCCTCAAAGCGGGCCGCGAGTTCCAGCGTACGCGCGGTGAATATCTGGCGCGCGGCCAGGATGCGCGCGGCCTTCTCGCGCAGGGCCTCGTCGGCGATCAGTTCCAGCCGCAGCAGCGAGGTGAAGACGCGGAAGGGGCTGGCCTGCAGCGAGGCTTCGTGGGTGGCGCGAAAGGCGGTGGAATGCACCGGTACGCCGGCCGGCGACAGATCGTAGTAGCCCACCGGCTGCATGCCCATCACGGCGAACACGCGCCGCATGTTGGCCAGTTCCTGCGCGGTGCCGACGCGGATCGCGCCGTGGCGCTCGATGTCCAGGCGCTCGATCTCGCCCGTGCGGGCCAGTTGGGCGGCCAACTCGGGCTGTTCGGCCAGCGTCTTGGCGTTGACCTGGGCGACCAGGTCCAGCAGCGTGTCGTACAGCGGCACTTCCGACTTGTACATGTCGGACATGGCGCGGGAGAACCAGGCGCGGATCTGGTCCGGATTGACGAAATTCTGACTCATGGCGGGCTCGGCACATCGGTAAACAAGGATGGCCCGCATGAAATCATGCGCCGCGCGTGCGATCAAATGAAAAAAATCGGCTTAATCAGTCCGTTTTTTCATGGACCGCGCCCGCTGGGCGTCGCGCTCACGCTTGCGCGCGGCCTCTTCCTCAACCCAGGCGACGAACTGCTTGATCTTGGGCACTTCGGCCGAGTGCTCGGAATAGGCGACGAAGTACGCGCCGTCGCTGGGCTGCACGTAGTCCCAGGGAATCACCAGCTTGCCGGCCTGCAGCTCTTCTTCGGCCAGCAGGCGCGGCGTCAACGCCACGCCGCAACCGCCCTCCGCAGCGCGCACGCACATGTAGAAGGTATCGAAGCGGGGACCGTGGTAGCTGCGGTCGGACTGGAATTGCTGGCGCGAGAAGTAGTCGTGCCAGGCCTCCGGACGCGAGGCGCACTGGATCAGCGCCTGCGCGCTCAGCGCCTCCAGGCTGTCGACCCTGTCACCCGGAAGAAAGCCGGGCGCGCACACCGGCACGACCTCGGCCTCGAACAATTCCCGGCACTGGGCGCCCGGCAAGGTGCCATGGCCGAAGAAGAAGGAGATGTCGATCTTGGCCTGCATCAGGTCGAAGGGCCGCGTTTCGCTGCGCACCTTGACCTGGATGTCGGGATGGGCGGCCATGAAGCCCTGCAGGCGCGGGATCAGCCAGCGCGCGCCAAAGGTGGGTTGGGTGCCGATGGTCAGCACCTGAGTCTCGCTGCCGTAGGTCAGGATGTAGCGCGAGGACATGTCCACCTGGTTCAGGATGGCCCTGACCTCGGACTGGTACAAGGCTCCCGCAGGCGTCAGTTGCAGGCGCCGCCGCACCCGCAGGAACAGCGGGTTGCGCAGCAGCGCCTCCAGCTGCGCGATCTGTTTGCTGATCGCGCTCTGGGTCATGTGCAGTTCCTCGGCGGCGCGCGTGAAGCTCATGTGCCGCGCCACCGCCTCGAAACATTGCAGCGCCATCATCGATGGCATCAAACGCTTTTCCATGGGGCCGATCCGGGTATGCCTGTGCTGGCGGCGGCCCGCGTTCCATCGCCGGCCGCCGCGCTTGCGGCATTATCGCAGGCCCGGCCTCACCACTGGTATCCGACCCCCGCGGCACCGCCGAAGTCGCCGCGGGACGTGCCGTTGGCCGACACCTTGTAGACCCAGCGCCCGCCGCTGGACACGCGCGACAGCCCCAGGGCGTAACCCGATTCCCCATTCCAGGTGCCGCCCGCCATGGACAGCATGTTGCGGCCGGGCAAGTAGGCCTGCGGCAAGGAAGCCGTCGCCATGGCCGCAGCCACCCCCGCGCTCAGCATGCGCTCCTGGGACTCCAGATCGCTGCGCAGGTTCTGCAGGGAATGCTCGACGGCGCCCACGCGCGCCTCGCTTGCGCTGCTTGCGGCGCGCAGCTGGCCCACGTTGACGGCATCGGTGTCCTCGCTGCCTGCAGCCACGCCCGTCATCTGGCGTCCACCCACGTTCACCTCGCCCGTGGAGCTTTGGGGCTGCGCCATGCCGTAGGCTTCGTAGTTCTCCTGCGCGCCGCGCGCCGCCGAGGACCCCGCCCCCAGCGCCACGCTGTTGCCCGCGCTGGCCACCGCGCCTGCGCCGACCGCGACGCTCTGCGTGGCCGCGGACGAATCCGCTCCCACCGACACGCTGCGGTCGGCAACGGAACCGCGTCCGGCGTTCGAGCCTATCGACACGTTGTCGTTGCCCCGCACGCCCGACCCCGCGGCCGTGCCCTGCGCCACGTTGTTATTGCCGACGACGTCGCGCCCCGCAGCCAGCCCGCCAGCCGTATTGCCGTCGCCCTGCACGCCATAGCCGGCGTAGGCGCCGGCAGCCGTGTTGTTGGCGCCGGTCACGTTCTGCCCGGCGTTCTTGCCCTGCGCCAGATTGCCCTCGCCCTCCACGTTCTGCCCCGCGTTCTGGCCCAGCGCCAGGTTGCCGTCACCGACGACGTTGCGGCCCGCTTCCTGGCCGAAGGCCGAATTGCCGTTGCCGGTGACATTGCGCCCGGCGTTGGTGCCATAGGCGGCATTGTTGTTGCCCACCGTATCCGTGCCGGCCCAGAAGCCAAACGCATCGTTGTAGTCGCCCGTGACGTTCTGGCCGGCGCTTCGGCCAAACGACTGGTTCCAGCCGCCCTGCACATTGGTGCCGGCGTAATAGCCGATGGCCTGGTTGGCGTTCTTGCCGCCGACCTTGGAGCCCGCGCCCTCGCCGATCGCCAGGTTCCAGTTGGTGCTCACGTCCTGGCCCGCGCCATTGCCCAGGCCGATATTGTTGCTGCCTTTCACGTTGGCGCCAGCGTTCTTGCCGATCGCGTGATTGCCCTTGCCCGTCACGCCCTGAGCGGCGCCCGGCCCATAACCGAGGTTGCTGCCGTCCCACTTCACAGGCGGCGCGGTCTGCGCCTGCGCGGCCGATCCCCCGGCCAGCGCGCCCACCAGAACCGCCACCGACAAGCCGTTGGCGGCCAGAATTGCGTATGTGTGCTTCATTTGTATGTTGATCGATTGTTGTTGCGGACCGGCCGGACGCGCACCCCGATGCGCGCCCGGCCCGCTCATGCCTGAGCCATCACAGATGCAGCGCCATGGCCGGATCGCTGACGCTCGCGCGGCCGTTCTCCATGCGTCCCGCGAAGCGGCGTTCGAAGCCTTCGGCGGTGACGGTGAAGTCGTACCAGTTGCCGCTTTCCTTGATGGACCAGTGGTGTTCGGCGACCTTGCCCGGCTCGACCGCCAGGGTCCAGGGGCCGTCCTTGCGGTAGGCGTTGGATTGCAGGTTCGCCTGCAGGCTGGCCGTGCCGCGGTTGGACACCTTCACGTAGAGCGCGCTGCCTGCCGGCTCGTAGCAGACCTGCACTTCCAAGGCCGCGCCACGCTGCGTATTGCCGGAGAAGGTCCGCACGAAGCCGTTGCTGCTGTACACCCAGAGGTCATAGTCGCCGCCGGTCCAGGTGTCGGACAACGTCTTGCCGGCTTCGACGGTGTAGCGCCGCGGGATCAGGTCCAGGTTGCGCTTGTCGTACACATGGAACACCGCGCCGGCTTCGCCCGTGTTGCTGAACAGCAGTTCGACCGCGCCATCCGCCCCCAACCGGGCGCTGGTGTGCAGTTCATAGGGCAGCGCGCGCGACAGCCGCGTGCCGGTCTCCTGGAACAGCGGCTGCGGGATTGCGGGCGCCTGGGTCACGGCGGTGGTGGGCAACAGCTTCTGCGCCGCGTTGACCGCGGGATAGTTGCTGGTGTCGGGCAGCGTGGGCACGCGCGGATCGTTGGGACTGACGAAGTCGAAGCAGGTGGTCAGGTCGCCGCAGACCGCGCGGCTCCAAGGACTGATGGCGTCGACCTTGATGTCGAAGCGCTGCTCCAGGAACCGGCCCACCGAGGTATGGTCGAACACCTGGGAATTGACCCAGCCGCCCTTGCTCCACGGCGACACGACGTACATCGGCACGCGTGAGCTTAGACCCCACGGCCGGATGTTGCCGGTGATCTTGTCGTCGGCCTTCAGGTAGTTGCCCACCGAGGCATCGAAATACTCCCCCTCCAGCGGCACGGTGGACTTGCCCATCAGCACGCCATTGGCGTCATAGGACGGCACTGCGGGCATGGCGGCGTGATCGAAGAAGCCGTCGTTCTCGTCGAAGGTCACGAACAGTGCGGTCTTGCTCCAGACTTCCGGATTGGAGGTCAGCGCGTCCAGCACGTCGGCGATGAAATCGGCGGCACCGGCCACGCCTTCGCTGCTGCCAGGGTGCTCGGCCAGGGCCTGCGTAGGCAACACCCACGACACCTGCGGCAAAGTGCCATTGGCGACGTCCTGCTTGAGCTGGGCTAGGAAGTTGACGGCGCCGTCGTTCTTCTCGGGGCCGCCCGTCAGGCCATGTTCATAGATCGGCGAACCCGGCTGCGCGGTGCGGAAGCTCTTGAAGGCCAGGCAGCCGTGCATGGCGCCCGTCCAGTTGTTGTTCATGTTCTGGTAGATGTGCCAGCTGACCCCGGCGCGCTGCAGCAGGTCGGGCAAGGTGTCCCACTTGAAGGCGCTGTTCACGTACTTGTAGTTGTAGGCGCCGGTCGCGGGGTCGACCTGGCCCGAACCGTCGGCCAGCTGCGCGCGGCCCGCCACCCAGTTGGACGGGTTAGGCCAGCAGCGCGAGTTGACGGGTTCCGAATCGGTGTCGGTGCTGTTCACGCCCAGCTTGCGCAGTTCGGGATTGGCGTTGGCGCCTGACCAGAACACGATGCGGTTGGGATCGGTGCCGGTCAGGATGGAACAGTGATAGCCGTCGCAGACCGTGAAGGCGTCGGCCAGCGCGAACTGGTACGGAATGTCCTCGCGCATGAAGAAGCCCATGGTGGCCTGGTTCTTGTACTGGATCCACTGGTCCATCTTGCCCTGGTTCCAGGCTGCCTGCTGGTCCGGGAAATTGTGCGGCGTGCCCGATCCGATCAGCGCGTTGCTGGTCCTGGAATCGCGGCGGAAGGGCTGGATGTCCTGGCCGCCCTTGGGGTCGGGCTGGAAGAACACCGATTTACCGCTGGCCAGCGGAATCGGGAAGCGGTCGCCGAAACCGCGCACGCCGCGCATGGTGCCGAAATAGTGGTCGAACGAGCGGTTCTCCTGCATCAGGATCACGATGTGCTTGATGTCCTTGATGGTGCCGCTTTCAACCGCGGCCGGAACCGCCAGCGCGCGCTGGATCGAGGCGGGCAGCAAGGCCATTGCCGACAGGGCGCCGGCCGCCTGGGCCGAGGCGCGGAAGAACTGCCGGCGGCCCGGCAAGGCCGGGGACGCGCTGGCGGGATGCGAGGGATAGGTCTTGGTCATGGGGCTACTCTTGCGTGGGGTTGGGCGGATCGGGCGTTCAGGGCGCGCAGCGCAATTGCGGCGCGGGCGGCGGCGTCTCTGGCTGTCCGGTCTCGGGCGGCGTGGTCGCGCCGTCATCCGAGTCGTCATCGCCGCCGCAGGCGGCAAGGGTCAAACTCAAGGCGATGGCCGCAACAAGGGCGCGGCCCAGTGCAAAGTACGGGGTCATGAAAACTCCTGGTCAGGGAACGTTGCCGGGTCCGTCCGGCAGAAAACCTATCGGGGCGCGGCGGCCTGGCTGGCCGCCGCGCCGGCTCAGCTCAAGCGGCGCCGCAAGCGGGCGGCGACCTGGTCCAGCAAGAACACGGTGATGAAGATCACGACGAGAATGGTCCCGACGTGGGCGTACTGGTACATGTCGTAGCGGCCTTTGAGTTCCTGGCCGATGCCGCCCGCGCCCACCAGGCCCACGACGGTCGCCATGCGCACGTTGCGGTCCAGGATGTACAGGGTGTAGCCGGTGAACTTGGGCATGACCTGCGGCAGCACTGCGTAGGCCAGCACGCGCGGCTTGCTGGCGCCGATCGCGGCCAGCGCCTCTTGCGGCTTGGTGTCGGCCGTTTCGATGTCCTCGGCGTAGAACTTGCCCAGGAATCCCATCGAATGAATGGCCAGCGCCAGCACCCCGGCAATCGGGCCGAAGCCGTAGGCCAGCACCAGGAACAGCGCGCAGATCAGCTCGGGCATCGCACGGAACATGCTGACGAGGGCGCGTGCCGCCACGTACAGCAGGCGGTTGGGCGCGTAGTTGCGGGCGCTGCAATAGGCCAGCGGCGCACTGCCCAGCACGGCCAGCAAGGTCGCCCAGATCGCGATCTCGAAGGTCTCTACCATCTTCACCGCCACCCGCCATAGATAGCCCAGCGGCTCGACCAGATAGGTCTGCGTGGATACCTCGTCTTCCATCTTCAGCGTGTGCGGATTCAGCCGGCTCTCGGTCACCTGCACCGTTTCCACATGCGCCAGCCACGGCAGCCTGTCCGGGTCGAAGCCCTCTATGCGCGAAGTCTCGGTGCGGTACGAGACCTGCAGCGGGAACAGGTTGTCGGCCAGGGCGCCCAGGCCCGAGGTGACCTGGGACTGCTCCTTCAGGCCCACCGCCGCCAGCGCGCCGTCCAGGGTGAGCGCCGCCATGCGACCCATCTCGACCCGCTGCCCGGTGTAGAGGAACAGCATCAGCGCAGCGATCACGATCAGCAGCGCGCGGGCGCCATAGGGCGGATCCAGGCGCCAGGCCGCGTTGTCGGCCGGCGTCTTCAATGCATGCGTGTTCATTGCGCGCCTCCCGCCGACAGCACCGCCGGCCGGATCGGCCTGGCCATGCGAGGTTCAGCATGGCCGCGGCCCGCAAGCGCGGCCATGCCGCTTTCCGCCTGCGGCGCCTGATACAGCGCACGGGCAGTGGCCTCATCGAACGCGCCCGCCGGTCCGTCGAACACCATGACGCCATGGCGCAGGGCCACGATGCGGTCGGCGAACTCGCGGGCCAGGTCGACCTGATGCAGGCTGCACAGCACGGTGGCGCCGCGTTCGCGTGCCTGATTGCGCAACAACTCCAGGATGTCGCGGCTGATGCGCGGGTCCAGGCTGGCCACCGGCTCGTCGGCCAGCAGCAAGGCCGGAGCCAGCATGAACGCTCGGGCGATGCCCACGCGCTGCTGCTGGCCGCCGGACAATTCGCTCACGCGGCGTTGCAGGTGCTCGGGCTGCAGGCCGACTTCGCGCACCAGCTTGCAGGCCCGTTCGCGCAATTCCGCGGGGAAGCGCATCAGATAGGCGCGCCATGCCGGCAAGCCGGGCAGCGCACCCGACAGCACGTTGGTCGCGACCGTCGCGCGCGACACCAGGTTGAAGTGCTGATGCACCATGCCGATCCGTGGCCGCACGGCCGCCAGCGTCGAGGGCTGCACCTGCGTGCCATCGACCCACACTTCGCCTTGGGTGGGCGCGGTCAAGCCGTTGGCCATGCGCAGCAAAGTCGACTTGCCCGCGCCCGAGGCGCCCAGGATCACGCAGAACTGGCCGCGCGGCACCTGCAGCGACACCGAGTTCAGCGCCGCGGTCCCATCGGCATAGCGCATGCCTACAGCGTCATAGCGCAGCATGTCCATTTCGCTTGCTCCGCCGATCACCGCTGTGCCGCCTTCTGCAGGATTTCTCCCTTGATCTCGTCGGTCAGCAGGGCCATCTTCGAGGCCGGGCCGGCGAACTGCGCCTCGGAGAACTCGGTGTCGAAACGATCCAGCTTGGCGCCGCCATAGCCGCGCACCATGTCAGGCGTTACACCGGGCGCCTGATGGACCGTGGCAAAGGCTTGCTTGAGCGTGGCCTTCAGCGTCTCGGGCAGCTTGGTGTTCATCGCCAACGGCGGATACGGGATGGGTTCGCTCTTGAAGATCACCTTCACGGACTTCGGGTCCACCGCGCCCTGGCGCACCGCCTTGTCGAAGGAATCGAACGACAGCGCGGCCGCGTCGACCTGGCCCTGTACCAGCGCGGCGAGGCTGCTGGCGTGGCTGCCGGTCAGTTGCAGCGCCGCCAGGTCCTTGGCCGGGTCCATGCCGTCCTTGATCATGGATGCCACCTGGAAGGTGAAGCTGGAGGCCGAATTCACGTCGCCGAACGCGGCGCGCTTGCCCTTCAGATCAGCCAACGTATTGATCGGCGAATCAGCCTTGGCGAACATCGCGGCGTAGTAGGCGGATTCGCCCTTCTGCACGCCCACGGCCAGCAATTGCGCACATTGGCGCTCATGCGCCTGCACGTAGGAAACCGGACCCAGGAACGCGACCTCGGCCAACTGGTTGCACATGCCTTCGACCACGGCGCCGTAGGATTGGCCCACGGTCAGTTGGAAATGCAGGCCGGTGCTGCGCGTGATCGCGTTGAAGATCGGCGCGTAGTCGGCCTTGGTGCCCGACTCGGTGCCGCCGTCGGCGGGTATCAGCAGCACGCGCAGCGGACGTTGCTGCGAGCCGTCTGCCAGGGATTGGGCTTGTGCGAGAGGCGCGGCGGCCAGCAGGGAAACCAGCGCCAGGGCGGACGCGCAGGTGCGGATCTTCATTTTTCTGTTCCTAGTCTTGTTGAGGTTGCCATCGGGGCGCAGCGTGCTCGGCCCTGATTCCGGAACGCAGATTAGTCACCGCACATGACAGGCAAATGAAAATTTCTCAAATCAAAAAAATGAATTTTTGAATTTTGTTCAGATAGAATCACAGCCGCCGGGCAGGCCCGAACCGTAGCGGGCGCCCACTTCTTTCAACCCTGCACGCGCTTCGACGCCACCACGCCGATCCATGACCCGCATTGCCCGCACTCCCCTCGCTTCCTTCCCCCAAGCGCCGACGGCAGAACCGCCCTGGACCGCCCGATCACGCGGCCTGATCCTGGACCTGGACGGGACATTGATCCGGGGGCATGAAGTGATACCGGGCGCCAGCGAGCTGCTGACCCGCTGGGCAGGGCGCTGCGTCATCGTGTCCAACAATTCCACCGACACGGCGGCGGACCTGGCGCCGCGTTTACGGGCGATGGGCCTGCCGGTGCAGGCCGGAATGCTGGTCCTGGCCGGTGAACAGGCCGTGCGCCATATCGCCCGGCAAAACCCGCGGGCCGCGGTGCTGCTCTGCGCCTCGGACGCATTGCGCAGTTTCGCGGCCGGACTGGGGCTGGCATTGGTCGACCGCGATGCGGACATCGTGCTGCTGGCGCGCGATCTCTCCTTCGGCTACGGGACGCTGCAGACCCTGGCAGGCGAGCTGGCGCGTGGCGCGGCGTTGATGGTCAGCAACGGCGACCTCACCCATCCCGGCCCGCAAGGCGCCATCGTCCCGGAGACGGGCGCGCTATTGCAGTCGGTGCTGGCCTGCGCGCCCGGCGCGCGGCCGCACATACTCGGCAAGCCGGGAGCCATGCTGCTGGAGGAAGGATTGCGCCGGCTGGGCCTGGCGCCTGCGGACGTCACGGTGATCGGCGACAACGTGCGCACCGATGGGCTGGGTGCGGTACGCCTGGGTATCGGCTACCTGCTGGTGGGCAATGCGCCCTGCGCGGATGCGCCGGACGTGGCGAGGCTGCTGGACAGCGCATGCCCGCGCCGACATGCGCTGCCGGCGGGCATTGAAGACGATCAGTAGCGCTTGTTCGACAGCACGTCGAAGGTGCTGCGCAGCGTGGAGACGGCCTTGTCGTAGTCGGACAAGGCCAGGCAAGCGATGAGGGTGTCGATGATGGCGAGCTGGGCCAGCCGGCTGGTCATGGCCTCGGTGCGGAAACGGGTCTCGCGCGACATGGTGTGCAGCACCACGTCCGCATGCTCCTGGATCGGCGATTTGCCGAAATTGGTGATGCAGATCGTGCGCGCGCCGGCTTCCTTGGCCAGCCGCGTCGCCAACACCGTCTCGTGCGTGCTGCCCGAGTGCGAAATGGTCAGCACAGCGACGTCCGGCCCGGTCAGCGACGCGCTGATGGCCTGCACGTGGGAATCGGTCACTGCGGTGGCATGCAGCCCGATGCGCAGCATGCGGTAGTGCGCGTCGTGCGCGATGACGGCCGAGCTGCCGATGCCGTAGATTTCAACGCGGCGGGCGCCGCGTATCAGGTCCACCGCGGCCGACAGCGCTGCCACGTCCAGCACCGATTCGGTTTCCTGCAGGGTCTGGATATTGCTATGGAAGATCTTGCTGACGACCTGCTCGGGCGTGTCCTGGGCGGCCAGGTCTTCGTGGATGTACTGCACCGGCTGCACGATCTGCTGCGCCAGCGCGATCTTCAGCTGTTGAAAGCCCGTGGCCCCCAGCAGCTTGCAAAAGCCCACCACGCTGCCTTCGCTGCACTGGGTGCGCTCGGCCACTTCACTGACCGACATGTGCACCACCTCGGCGGGGTTGCGTATGACGAATTCGCCAATGCGCTGCGAGGCCGCCCCCATCGAGGGCAACAGGCTCTGGATGCGCGCCAGCATGGCCTGCGGCGAGCCCCGCTGCTGATCGGCGGCGGGCGGGGTTCGGGGAGTGCGTTTGGATGTGGCCATGGCGGAGATCGAGAAACGGGAACCGGGTGCGCAGGCAACGATACCCTACCCGCTGCCGGCGCGGCGACGACGCATGCTAACGGCCGCCGATGACAGGATGTCCGGGCAGGCGCGCGCCGCCCATGAAAAAGGCCGGCATGTGCCGGCCTTTCCGTTTGCTGTGCCTTACTTCGCGGGCGTTTCGGCGGGCTTTTCGCCTGCGGCCGGAGCGGCCGGGGTGGCGGGAGCGGCCGGGGCCGAGGGCACCGACGCGTCGGGCTTGGCCGGAGCGGCGGGCACGGAACCCGCGCCGGGAACCGAGGCGGCGCCGGGAACCGACGAGCCAGCGGGAGCAGGCGCCGCGCCCGGCACTTGCGGCACCGAACGGTCGGCCGGGAAGCTCTGCATCACGCCCGAGTCGACGGCCGGGCCGCTATTGCCCTTGTGGCTGACATAAGCCAGGCCGGCGGTGGACGCGAAGAAGACCACGGCGGCCCACTTGGTCGCGCGCGAGAGGAAGTTCGCCGCGCCGGTGGCGCCGAACAGGCTGCCGGCCGAGCCGCTGCCGAAGGCGGACCCCATGTCGGCGCCTTTGCCCTGCTGAAGCAGGACCAGGACGATGATAGCCAGCGCCGAGATCACTTGGACGGCCAGCAGGATTTTGAGCATCAAGGGCATTACAGACTCCGGAACGGAAACTTAGATAGCGGCGATTCGCAAAAATTCTTCGGCCACGAGCGACGCGCCGCCGACCAGGGCTCCGTCGATATCAGTCATGGCGAACAGACTGGCGGCATTGGCAGCTTTGACGCTGCCGCCGTACAACACTTGCACCTGCGCGGCGCCCAGCGCGCGCAGGGCGGCGCGGATGGCGCCATGGACTTCCTGCGCCTGCTCGGGGCTGGCGGTGCGGCCGGTGCCGATGGCCCAGACGGGCTCATAGGCCAGGACCATGCGCGAAACCGCCTCGGCGCCCAGCGCCAGCACGGGCTTCAACTGGCGTTCGATCACGGCCAGCGTGTTGCCGGCTTCGCGGTCGGCCAGGGACTCGCCCACGCACACCACCGGCGTCAGGCCGGCGGCCAGCGCGGCCTGGGCCTTGGCGGCGACGGCTTCGTCGGTCTCGCCGTGCAGCACGCGGCGCTCGGAGTGGCCGGCCAGGGCCCAGCGGCAGCCGAATTCCTTCAGCATGGCGCCGGAGACTTCCCCGGTGTAGGCGCCCTTTTCATGGGCGCTGACGTCTTGCGCGCCCCAGGACACGCTGCTGCCGGTCAGGGCCGACGCCGCCTGCGCGAGATAGGGGAACGGCACACAGATGCCGATTTCGCAGTGGCTCGCAGCATCCGCGGCGCGCAGCTCGGTCAGCAACGCGGCGTTCTCGGCCAGGTTGCCGTGCATCTTCCAGTTGCCCAGCACGAGGCGGGCGCGGTTTTCGACTGAAGTCATGGCGAGGTATCTGTATCGGTTGGACTGGGGCGAGCCAAGGGCTGCGTAGCAACCGCCCACGGGCCTGCCTGGAAAAAATTCCAGGCGAAACCCGTGATTGTATCCTGTTGCGGGACGCTACGCCGAGCGCCCCCCATTTCTTACATGGTCAGGATGATTTTGCCGATGTTTTCACCGCTTTCCATCATGGCATGGGCGCGGGAAGCCTCGGCCAGCGGGAAGGTGGCGTGCACGATGGGCTTGATGGCCCCTTTTTCCAGCAAGGGCCAGGCCTGTTCGCGCAGCGCACGGGCGATGGCGCCCTTGAAGGCGACCGGACGGGGACGCAAGGTCGAGCCGGTGATGGTCAGGCGGCGGCGCATGACCTGGGCCGTGTCCACATTGGCGTGGGAACCGCCCAGCTGGGCAATGATGACGATGCGGCCGTCGTCGGCCAGGCACTGCATGTCGCGGCCGATGTAATCGCCGGCCACCATGTCCAGGATCACGTCCACGCCGCGTCCGCCGGTGGCGTCCAGCACTTCCTTCACGAAATCCTGGGTCTTGTAGTTGATGCCGCGTTCGGCGCCCAGCGCTTCCACGGCGCGGGCCCGGTCGTCGCTGCCGACGGTGGCATAGACCTTGTGGCCCATGGCGCGGGCCAGCTGGATGGCCGTGGTGCCGATGCCGCTGGCGCCGCCGTGCACCAGCAGCGCCTCGCCTTCGGACAGGCGGCCGCGGTCGAAGACGTTGCTCCAGACCGTGAAATAGGTTTCCGGCAGGCCGGCGGCCTCGATGTCGGACAGACCCTTGGGGATGGGCAGGCATTGCGCGGCGGGCGCCACGCAGTATTCCGCGTAGCCGCCGCCCGCCACCAGGGCGCAGACCTTGTCGCCCATGGCGAAACCGCTGCCCGCCAGGTCGCCGCCGACGATTTCGCCGGCCACTTCCAGGCCCGGCAGGTCCGAGGCGCCGCGCGGCGGCGCGTAGTTGCCCTTGCGCTGGAACACGTCGGGACGATTGACGCCTGCGGCGCTGACTTTGATCAGAACTTCACCCGCGCCGGTTTCCGGCGTGGGGCGCTCCACGGGGACCAGGACCTCGGGGCCACCAGGGCGAGAGATTTCTACGGCGTGCATCGCGTGCCTCCTTTGCAGCAAATGGATTATTATTGCGCCCTTTACGGCGTATCGTGTTCCCGGCCTGGCAGATTGTTTGCCTGATGGCCGGATCGCCGGAATATACGCAATACCAGGAAGCGTGGCAGAGTGGTCGATTGCACCGGTCTTGAAAACCGGCAACGGGCAACCGTTCGTGAGTTCGAATCTCACCGCTTCCGCCAAGACACCCGATGCCAGCGCGCATCGCCGCCCGCAAGGCGGCAGGGGCCTACAGGCTGCCGTACGAATGCAGCCCCGACAGGAACATGTTCACCCCCAGGAAGGCGAAGCTCGTCACCACCAGGCCGGCGAGCGCCCAGTAGGCCGCCACCTCTCCCCGCAGCCCCTTGAGCAGCCGCATGTGCAGCCAGGCGGCATAGTTCAGCCATACGATCAGCGCCCAGGTCTCCTTGGGATCCCATTGCCAGTACGCGCCCCAGGCGTCGGCGGCCCACAACGCGCCCAGCACGGTGGCCACGGTGAAAAAGGCGAAACCCAGCGCGATGGCCCGGTACATGATGTCCTCCAGCACCTCCAGGGACGGCAGCCGGCAGGCAATCGGCCGGCGCAGCGCCAGCACCGCGCCCACGAGGATGGCGCCCGCGCCGAAATACAGCATCCACACAGGCGGCAGCCGCCGCGAGCCGAAGATCATCGGCTCGGCGCATAGCAGCGCACCCAGCAGGAAAACCGGAATCAGGCGCTTGCCTGCGGCGCTCTGCCCGTGCAGCTTGACCAGGTAGGCGAAACCCACCGCGCCCGCCAGCGAGAACGTGCCGTAGCCAATGAAATTGGCCGGCACGTGCAGCTTCATCCACCAGCTTTGCAGCGCGGGGACCAGCGGCTGGATCTGATGGGCGCCGCGCGCGAGCGAATACCAGGACAGGAAGACGACCATCGAGGCGACCACCAGCATGACGAAGCCGCCCAGCGCCCGCGTGGCGTAGCGGGCCTCGTAGTAGAGGTAGAACAGCGCCGTGACCAGCGCGAAAAAAACAAATACCTCGTACAGGTTGCTGACTGGAATGTGTCCGACATCCGGTCCCAGCAGATGCCCTTCGCGCCAGCGCACCAGCAGGCCGGTCAGCCCTGCCCATACCCCGCCCCACGTCAGGACAGTGCCCAGCCAGGCGATCGCGGGCCGGGCCAGTCCCGCCCAATAGCAGAGCGTGCCCAGCACGAACAGGCAGCTCATCCAGAGTATGGACGACTGCGACGACAGCAGGTACTTGAGCAGGAAGACGCTTTCGGCGCGCCCCAGGTCGCCCTGCAGCAGCCCTGCCCCGCCCGCATACAGCCACACGGCCAGCAGCGCGCTGGCGCCGCTGGACAGGGCCAGAGTCCGCAAGGGGCGCCACAACCATCCCAGCCAGGCCAGGGCCGGCACGGCGCCGATCAGCATCGCTTTCTCGTAGCCGTTCAGGAACGGGCCGAACTCCGCCAACGCATAGGCGCAGCCGGCAAGGCAGATCAGCAGGAACGCGGCATCGGTCCGGTTCAGGCGCCTGCCGGTCCGGGCTGCGGCATTCGGAACCTCCGGCACGGGCCGGCGGGAAGTCAGCGGGACGGACCCGGTAGCGGTAATCGGCATCGCAGCATCTCCATGCGTGACCGTCCGCCCCAGGTGCCCACAGGCCGAACGAATCTTATATTGTCATAGGACAAATTGATTCTACGAACGACGCGGCAGCGCCGCATAGCGATGCCGCCGGTCCCCGCGCTGCGCCACCGTCCCTACCGGAAACGCGGCAGGCGTGCTAGACACCCGCGCAGCGCGCTTCGTCCAAAGACGGGCGAGACGCCGCCCGGTCCGGACAGGATTCCTGCAATTGTTTGCAAGCCGCGTGCACGCGCGCCATGGCCTGGGCGATCTCGCCAGTATCCAGACCGGCAAAGCCGAACAGCAGATGTCGGGGCTCGGCGCCCTCGGCCGCACAGGCGGCGGCCTGGGCCAGCGGATACAGCCTCACGCCCTGCGCCAGCGCGGCCGCGGCGACCGCGTCGGCGGGTGGGCTGTCCGCCGGCAGTTCGAAGGCCAGGTGCATCCCTGAATTCTGTCCGCTGATCCGGCCGCGTCCGCCCCAGACCTTGCGGATGCCGCGCAGCAGTTCGTCGCGCTGCGCCTGGTAGCGCCGCCGCAAGGTCTGCAGGTGACGCGCGAAACTGTTCTCATCGAAGTAGCGCGCCAGCACGGCCTGCGTCAGCCATGGACTGCCGTTGTTGAGCAAGGCCTTGCGTTCGACGAAATCGTCGACCAGCGCAGGCGGGCAAACCATGTATCCCAGCCTCAGGCCGGGCCCCAGCGTCTTGGAGAACGTCCCCAGGTACACGACCTGCCGCGGGCTCATCGCGGCCAGCGGCATGGGCAGTACAGACTCATAGCAAAAGTCGCCGTCGTAGTCGTCCTCGATGATCAGCGCGCCGCTGCGGCCCGCCCATTCGAGCAACTGCCGTCTCCGAGACAGCGACATGGCGTGGCCCAGGGGGTACTGGTGCGACGGCGTCACATAGGCCAGCCTGGCCGGCCCTTCCGGCAACAGATCCGTGCGCAGTCCCTGCCCGTCCACCGGAACCGGCGCCTCCTGCGCGCCATGCCGCCGCACCAGATTCCTGAATCCCGCGTAACAGGGCGACTCGAACACCGCCCTGCCGTGGCGGTCCAGGAAATGCGAGGCGATCAGGCTCAAAGCCTCCTGACTGCCGGCCGTGATCAGCACCTGTTCCGGTTCGACCTTCAACGCCTTGGCCGCCGACAGGTAATCGGCAATCTGCACGCGCAAGCCCCACAGGCCGGCCGGTGGCGCATATTCGGCCATGGCGCAGCCCGCATGCCGCAGCAGCTGGTTCGACAGCGTGATGAACTGGCGCAGCGGAAAGGCGTGGACCGAGGGACGGCCGACCTTGAAGTCATAGCGCAGGGGCATCGGCGGCGACTGGCCGCAGACGCCGCTGGACAGAGCCTGGCTGACGGCGTCGGCGTAGACCGGCGGACGGTCCTGGACGAAATCGGGGCAACGCGGATTGATGACCAGGCTGCGATTCAACGTCACGAAATAGCCGCGGCTGGGCTTGCTCTGGATCAAGCTGGAATCGATCAGCAGTTCATACGCGCCCAGCACGGTGTTCTTCGATACCTGCAGCAGCGATGACATCCGATTGATGGCCGGCAGCCTGTCCCCTTCCTGCAACCGTCCGGCGCGTATCAACGCCTCGATCTGGTCGGCGATCTGCTGCTTGTAGGGTTTTGCATCCTGGCGGGATAGAGAGAGCGGGAGTGAAAACATGGCGGACAACCACAGGACAAAAAATGGCGCCGGCCTTTCGAAGCGGCGCGGGCCGGCCGCGCTCCGTTTGCTCTCACGGTAGTGCTTTGGCCACGGCCTCACTTTGTCCTATGTCAAAAAACAGATTGGACCGTAACCATTGTGCAGGCGTGAGCCGTGCCTTATCGGCCCGGCGCCGCGATGACACAGTGCATGTGCCGCAGTTTCGGCAAAACCTTACGGGAGAGATCGACATGCACACCAAGCTATTGAGCGCGGCCTTGCTGTTCGTCTCGGCCGGCGCCGCCTGGAGTGCGCCGACCGGGGAGTACCTCAAGGCGAATCAGCTGTTCCAGCAGAACTGCGCCGTCTGTCATGGCGCCGACCGCGGCGGCTACATCGCGCCGGGCCTGACCAGCGACCGCCTGGTCCAGAGCGAGGCGGCGCTGCGCGGCACCATCATGACCGGCATCCCCGACACGCTGATGCCGCCCTTCGTGGGCCGCCTGTCCGACGAAGAGATCCGGGCGCTGGCCCGGCTCATCAAGACGCAGACAGCGGACGATCCCAAATGGGGGCTGGACCAGATCCGCGCCAGCGTGCAGGTGGTGGTCGACGAAGCCACCCTGCCCGCCAAGCCGACCTACGCCATCGACACCGTCTACGACCTGATGGTGGTCATGGCGCGCGGACGCTATGGGCGCGGCGACGCGGGCAACAATGCGCGCACCGTGTTCCTGGACGGCAAGACCAACAAGGTGGTCGGCGAGATCGCCACGCCGGTGGCGCCGCACATCATGGATTTCAGCCCCGTGGCGGAACGCTGGGCCTGGCTCAAGAGCGACGACGGCATGGTCTACAAGATCGACCTGTACTCGCTGCAGATCGTGCGCAAGGCCAAGGTCGGCCTGACCGGCCCCGGTATCGCCCTGTCCAACGACGGCAAGTGGCTGGCCATCAGTTCGTTCGTGCCCAAGAGCGTCGCCATCCTGAAGGCGGACACGCTGGAACCGGTCAAGTACATGGACCTTGAGGGCGAAGATCCGGACGGCAAGTTCGTCAAATCGGCCGGCGGGCCCGTCATCGGCAGCCGGATCAACAATAAGTTCGCGCTGACGCTGCGCCAGGCTGGCCAGATCTGGATCATCGACCCCGACAAGCCCGACATGCCCGTGACCAAGCTGACCAAGGTCGGCCGCATGCTGCATGACACCTTCCTCACGCCCGACGGGCGCTACTCCATGGTCGCGTCCTATGACGACAACAAGATCGTCGCGATCGACTTCAAGGACGACAAGGTGGTGCGCGACATACCCGCCGGCTGCCAGCCTCACGTCGGATCGGGCGCGGTGACCGAAGTCAACGGCCGCTTCCTGGCCTTCGGCACCAACATCGGCACCTGCGCAAAGGGCTCCGTGGTCACGGTCTGGGACACCAAAGACTTTTCCGTGGTCAAGCAGATCCCGGTGGCCGGAGCCACCGAATCGCCCGCCGCGCATCCGAACGCGCCCTACGTGGCGGTGGACATCGTCGACAAGGACAAGCGCGCGGCCTGGATCCAGCTGATCGACAAGAACACGCTGGAAGTGGCCAAGACGCTGGACGTGGGCGGGCATGCCTTCTTCCCCGACTACAACCGCACCGGCAATTACCTCTATGTCAGCTCGGGCTACTGGGGCGACCGCATCAAGATCTACGACAGCAAGACCCTGGAGCTGGTGGCGGAACACAAGATGGAAAGCCCCTCGGGCATTTTCTCCCGCGCCCGCACCCGCTGGCTGACCATCGGCCTGTCCGAAACGCGCAAATTCTGAGCCGAGGAACCCACATATGAAAACGCTATTCCGCATACTCACGGCACTGCTGCTGTCCCAGGCCGCCGCGCACGCGCTGGCCGCCGACGGGCAGCCCGCCCTGGTCGCCGGCGGCAATCCCGACACGCTCTCGCCCCGCGTCTCCGCCATGCTGCCGCTATGCGCCTCCTGCCATGGCGCGGACGGCATCAGCGCCGTCGGCCTGTACCCCAATCTTGCAGGGCAGAAGATGGAGTACCTGGTCAAACAGCTCAATGCCTTCAAGACCCGGGAGCGCAATGACCCGGTCATGAGTTCGATGGCCGAGCCCTTGAGCCCCGAAGCCATCCAGGAACTGGCCCAGTACTTCTCCAGCCGCAAGTAAGGGAGCAGGCCGCCATGGACGCGCCATCCGCGATGCTCTTCCCGGTGTACTTCAACCTGGCCGGCCGGCGGGTGGTCGTGGTGGGCGGCGGGGCCGTGGCCGAACGCAAGATCAGGCTGCTGCTCAGGGCCGGCGCCGCCGTTGCCGTGGCGGCGCCGGCCCTGACGCCCTGGCTGCGCGCAGCCGCGGACCAGGACCAGTTCCAGCATATGCCGGCCGTCTTCTCGCCGGCCTGCCTGGACGGCGCCTGGCTGGCGGTGGCCGCGACCGATCAGGGCGGCACGAACCAGGCGGTTGCCGCGGCGGCGCTTGCGCGCCGCATTCCCTGCAACGTGGTCGACGATCCCGTTCTTTCGACGATACAAGTGCCCGCCATCCTGGACCGTTCTCCGCTGGTGGTGGCGATTTCTTCAGGAGGCTGTGCGCCCGTGCTGGCGCGGCGCATCCGCGAACGGCTCGAAGCCTTGCTCGACGAAAGCACGGGAGATCTGGCGCGGCTCGCGGCACGCTATCGCAACCGCATCGTTGCGCGCTTCCGCGACCTGGAGCAACGTCGCGACTTCTACGACTGGATGCTGGACGGCCCGCTGCCCTCGTTGCTGGCGGCCGGCGACGGCAGGCAGGCCGGTCTGGCCCTCGAAGCCGCGATGCAGGCCGATACCCTGCCCCGCACAGGCAGCGCGACGATACTGGCAGCCGCCGACGGCCCCGCCGATCTGTTGACCCTGCGCGCCTTGCGCCTGCTGAACCAGGCCGACCTGGTCGCGCACGTGCCGGCGGTCAATCCGGCCATATTGGACAAGGCACGGCGGGACGCGGCGAGAATCGAGCTGAAAGGCCCGGGCCTGCAGCCTGATCCGGCCGTGGCCGCAGGCGCGGGACTGGACTGGCTGGCCCGCCAGGTGCAGGCGGGCCAGCGCGCCGTCCTGCTGCTGGGAACCGCGCATGACGCGAAGCTGCTGGCGCGACGAATATCGGCTTGCGGCGTGGCATGCAACGTCCTGTGAACGTCCGGCCCCGGACCAGCGCCGCGATCAGGAAGTCAGGTCCCCGCTTCCTCGCCACCCGCCAGCGCAGCCGCCAGATAAGCCTGGCCCCGCTCGCTGAAGGACAGCGACGCAGCCGCCTGCCTGCCGGCTTCGTCCATCTTGTGCCAGGTCTTCTGCAACACCGCGACGACCTTGTCCGGATAGCGTTCGCAGAATTCCTCGTACTGGTGCTCCAAAAACACCAGGCACAGCGCGTTCTCCATGCATTGGACGTCGGCATCGCGCTTGATGCCCTGCTTGCGCACGATCTTCAGCACCGCCTGTATGGTTTGCGCGTCATGGCCTGCGCTGGCTAACAGCCTTGCGGCGACGTCCGCGTGATGCTCCTTGAGCGTATTGCGCCATTGCAGATAGCCAGCCCTGCCGGCCGGACAGGCCTCGCGCGGGACCTCCCAGCGGCCGATGTGCTGGCAGCGGGCGGCCAGCCGCAAGGCAGAGCCGGCCTGCGGGGCCAGCTTCGTCACCCAGGCGTGGAGGAATTGGGCGTGCAGCCATTCGCGCGGCTGCATCGCGCCATTCCAGGCGACCAGATTGGGATCGCGCCGGTTGTACTCATCGAACAGCTGCCAGGCGCGCTGCAGCGGCGCGTCTTCTGCATCCACCGGGTTGGGCGGGAATTCCATTCACACTCCTGTCTCGTCTTCGGTCAGATAACAGCCGGGGTCCTCGGCCCAGAGGTCGCCCGACTGCTTCTGCGCACGGATGCGGGTGTTGCCGTTGCAGATGTCCAGGTGGGCGCAGCTGGCGCAGCGTCCCTTGACGGGCCGCGGCCGCAGCCGCAGCAGCTTGAGCAAGGGTTCGGCGGGATCCGACCAGATCTCCGAAAAGGGCCGCAAGCGCACATTTCCCAGAGTGTAGTGCCACCACATGGTGTCGGCATGGACATTGCCGCGATTGTCGATGTTCGCGACGTTCATGCCGCTGGCGTTGCCGCCCCACAGGCGCAGCCTGGCCTCGATATGCGGCGCGCTCTGCGGGAACCGGCGACGCACCCAGTGCAGGAAGAACACGCCGTCGGCATCGTTGTTGCCGGACGTGAACTCACGCGGTCTGCCGGCCGCGGCTTGTTCCAGGCAGGTTTCGAAGATCCGCTCCATGGCCGCGCGCGTCATGCGGTGATGGCTGTCCTCGCCCCGGTTGCGGCCGCCGCGGCCGGCGTAGTTCAAGTGTGAAAAGTAGAAGCGGTCGACATTCTCGGCGTCCAGCAATGCCAGCAGCCCGGGAAGATCGTCGGCGTTGCCCTGGGTCAGGGTGTAGCGGATGCCGACCTTAAGGCCGCGGTCCCTGCACAGCCGGATGCCTGCCAGCGAGGCATCGAAGGCGCCCGCCTCGCCCCGGAAGCGGTCGTGCGTCGCGCCCAGGCCGTCCAGCGAAATACCTACATAGTCGAAGCCGCAACCGGCGATGGACTCGATGTTGCGTCGCTCTATCAGGGTGCCGTTGGACGACAGGCCCACGTAGAAGCCCATGGCCTTGGCCCGGCGCGCAATATCGAAAATGTCCGGCCGCAACAGCGGTTCGCCGCCAGACAGGATCAGCGCCCTCACACCGTAGGCATGCAGATCGTCCATGACTGCGCAGACCTCGGCGTAGTCCAATTCGCCGGCGAAATCCTTGTCGACCGAAGCGGAGTAGCAATGCCGGCAATGCAGGTTGCAGCGCCGGATCAGGTTCCAGATCACCACGGGTCCGGCCGCCCCACGGCGCGGCGCAAGCGGCGTGGGACGCAGCAGTTCAGACACGAAGGCAGAGATGCGGAACATGCGGAATTCCTCGCTATGCTGCCGGCCCCTGGCCTTCTTTCAGGCGCAGGCCAGTCTTTTTCAGGATTGCCGAGGAAAACAGCGCGTCGTGCGCACGCAGGGCGTCCGGAAAGCGCACGTGCAAAGCCTCGGCGACGTCATCGATGCGCGCCAGCACCGCCGCGCGATCGGTCCCGTGCAGCATGGCGTAGAGGTTGTAGCGCCACAGCGGCGGATGCCGGGGACGCCGGTAGCAATGGCTCACGTCCGCGCGCTGACCCAACCAGGCTCCCACAGCGTCGGCCTGACCGTCTTCCACGTCCCAGACCGACATGGCGTTGGCCACGAATCCGAGCGCGTAGTGGTTGGGTACCACGCCGATGCGCCGTATCACGCCGCGCGCGAGCATGTCGCGCAACTGCGCCATCACCTCGGCTTCGGTGACGCCCAGCCGCGCGGCCACGGCCCGGTATGGATCCCGCCGGATCGGCAGCCCCTCCTGCGTGGCGCGGACCAGGGACAGTTCGAACGGAGTCAGGCCGGCTGCGTCCATCTCAGACCTCCAGCTTCATTTCAAGGAAGTACTCGCGCTCCTTCGGAAACGCCAGCACGGGCAGGCCCGTCTCCTGCTCAATGGCGCGCAAACAGGCGGCAACTTCGGCGGGATCAGCCGCCGCCAGCACGAACCACATGTTCAACGCATGCTCGCGGCGGTAGTTGTGCGCCACTTCGACCCGGCGGTTGACCAGGGCCACGACCCGCTCCCATTGCGCCTGCGGCACGGCCATCGCCGCCAGGCAGTACGCGCCGCCGGCGCGCTCGATCTGGAACAACGGGCCGAAACGGCTCAGCGCGCCGCACTCGCGCAAGCGGGCTACCCGCGCGATCACGGCGTCTTCGTCCAGCCCCAGCGCCCGCGCGACGTCCGCGAACGGACGCGGGCTGATCGGAAAGCCGCCCTGCAGGCGGTTGATCAGCTTGCGGTCGGCAGCGTCCAAGCCCAGCGGCATGCCCGCGGCAATGTCCTTGGACCTAACCATGCGTCGCCTCTTCCGGCACGAACCTCGCACCGCGCTGCTTGAAACATCTGGTCGAGAACAGCACCGCATGCGGCCAGGCATCAAGTCCAAGACGGCCGGCGATGGCATTGCGCAGCGCCTGCACCGCTTTCCGCTCCTTGCCGTGGATCATGCAGAAGAGGTTGTAGGGCCATTGCGGCAAGCGCCGCGTGCGCCGGTAGCAAAGCGTGACGCCGGGCTCGGCGCCAAGCCGCTGCCCCAGCGCATCCACCCGCGTGTCGTCCACGTTCCAGACGCACATCGCATTGGCGCGAAAGCCCAGCTGGCGATGTCTCAGCACCACGCCGAAACGGCGGAACAGGCCTGCGCGCTGCCAGCGCTCCAGCAGGTGCAGCGTCTCGTCCTCATCCAGCCCCGCAAGTAGTCCCAACCGGCGATAGGGGTGCGCGCAAAGGTCCAACCCATCCTGCACGGCATGGAGCAAGGTCTCTTGCGCGCTGCCGGCGGGTGGCAGCACGGCTCGTCCGCCGCTGCGCTGCGGCGTCGTGCGTTGTTGTGGCGCGCTCAGACTGAAACCCAGGTCGATGTGGTACTCGGCCTCCATGGGCAAGGCCAGCGGCTCGCAGCCGGAGGCCTGTGCGATCCGCGCCAGCAAGCGCGCCAACGCGCCAGGCTTGCGGCAGGCGGCGACGAACCACAAGTTCAAGGCATGTTCGCGCTCGTAGTTGTGATTGACCTGTGGCAGGCTGCTGACGTAGGCGGCAACCTGATCCAGGCGGGCGGACGGCACGTGCATGCCGACCAGCGCGCTGGCAAAGCAGGACTGGTGCAGCACCGGACCGACACGGCTCACCAGCCCCTCGCGCTGCCACCGCTGAAAGCGCGCCAGCACCGTGTCCTCATCCAGGCCGACGCGCTCGGCCAGCAAGGCGTAGGGCCGCGAGACCAGCGGAAAGTCCCGCTGCCAGCCATCGAGCAGACGCAGATCGGAATCGGACAGTTCAGAAGCCAATGCGGCCGCTCCTGTTGGTGAAGAAAATGCCGCTGGGCTTGGGAATGTCCAGCGTGGCGCCGCGTTGCAGCGTCCGGGTGTCATACACCACCACCCGGTCGTCGTCGCGCGCCGACAGCCATACCGCCTCTCCTCGCGGCGTGAATTCCATGTGCAGCACGCCGCGACCGGGTGCCAGCGTCCGGACCACGGCCAGGGTTTCGGTGTCGATGACCTGTACCTGGCCGTTGTCCGGCACCGCAAAGTTGACCCAGACGCGGCGGCCATCGGGCTGCGCCATGACGAACACCGGCTGGCCCAGTGTGGCGATGCGGCCGGTCTCCTGCCAGGTGGCGGTATCCACCACCAGCACCTCGTGCCTGCCGATGGCGGGCAGGAACAGGCGTCCGCCCGCCGCGCTCCAGCCTCGCAGGTGGGGCATCTTGTAGACCGGCAACGCCTCCTCGCCGCGCCCATAGCCCTGCAGGATCTTGCGCACGCCAGCCTCCGGATGCCAGAGGTCCATCATGGCCAGCGCATCCTCGCCGAACAACCCGGCGATGTAATAGCGGCCGTCCGGGGTGACCAGCGCGTCGTAGGGCTGGCGACCGGCCTTGTGGCGTTGTGTGGCCGGCCGGGCGGGGTCCGACAGATCCGTGATCCAGATCTCGCCCGCGTCGAACAGCGCGTAGGCGAACTTCTGTCCAGGCAGGTCCGCCAGGCCGACGACCTTGGAGCGCCTGCCCGGCGCATACTCGGCGGGCACTTCGCTGATCTGGCGCAAGGTCACAGCGTCGAAGACCTTGATGCCGCCGGGCGTGTAGTTCTGCACCACGATCAGCCGCCCGTCCTGCGAAATGGCGCCGCCGATCGCATTGCCGGACTGGATGATGCGACGGTCCACGCGTTTCCGCAGCAGATCCACCTTGGTCAGCCCGCCGTCCCGGCCGAAGACGTAGCCGTAGCGGCCATCGCGGGAATAGGCGATGTGCGCATGGGAAAG
This sequence comes from Achromobacter sp. ACM04, assembly GCF_014851465.1. NCBI lineage: Bacteria > Pseudomonadati > Pseudomonadota > Betaproteobacteria > Burkholderiales > Alcaligenaceae > Achromobacter > Achromobacter sp. ACM04. The sequence continues at coordinate 402,608 of NZ_JACUZS010000003.1, read as the reverse complement.
GTCGCCCAGCCCTTCGACCCGCGCCAGCCGGGTCTGTCCGCTGGTTTCGACGATGGAGACGGCGCCGTCGGCACGCTCTATCACCATGCCCAGGTCGTTGGTGCCGCGCGGGTCGGTGGCCGCGGCGCAGCCGGCCAGCACAACGGCGGCCAGGACGAGCAGGAAACGCAGTTTCATGAACGCTTTATTCCTCTGGAAAGCCCTTGAGCAGCCGCGCGGCGATCCAGGCGGCTTCGTCGGGCGCAAGCATGCCGCGCCACCCGGGCATGGCGGTGCCGGGCAGCCCGTGCAGAATCGCCTGTTCGAGATAGGCCGGCGGCTTGCCAGCAAGCGCTTGCGGCGTCAACGCCGGCCCCAGGCCGCCATTCAGGCGCAATCCATGGCAGGAGCCGCAGTCCTGCCGCACCAGGTGTATGAGTCGCTGCTGATCGACGGGATCGAGGTCCGGCGCCGCCTGCGTCCGGCCCACCGCCGCTCCCAGCCCCGTGCAACAGGCCAGCGCCAGGCATGTCAGGCCGCGACCGGGGCGCATGGCTCGGCCGCGTCACGCAACAACAGCTGTCCCGCCGCGGCGGCGGACCAGGCGCGCTGCGCCAGTCGCACCACGTCGCCGACCACCAGCAGCGTGGGCGGCTTGAAGCCGGCCACCAGCTGCGGAATCTGGCGCAAGGGGGCCACCGTCCAGTCCTGGGCTTCGGTGGTGCCGGAATGAACCAGCGCGGCCGGCGTGTCGCCGCCGCGCCCATGCCGCTGCAAGGACGCGACGATCTCGGCGGCGTTGGCCACCGCCATGTAGAACACCAGGGTACAGGTGGGATCGGCCAGCGAACTCCAGTCCAGTTCAAGGCCGGCGTCGTCCCGCAGATGACCCGTGATGAAACGCACGCTGGCCGCCACGCCCCGATGCGTCAGGGGTATGCCCAGCGCTGCCGCGCAGCCGTTGGCGGCGCTGATGCCCGGCACGACCTCAACCTGCACGCCGTGCCGCGACAGAAATAGCAGCTCCTCGCCGCCGCGCCCGAAAATGAACGGATCGCCGCCCTTCAAGCGCACGACGCGGGAGCAAGACCCCGCCAGCGCCAACAGCAGCTGATGGATGTCTTCCTGCCGGTGGCGGCAGTCGCCCGCCATCTTGCCTACGTCATGGAACTGCGCGGCGGGATTGATGAGGGGCAGGATGCCGCCGCCTACCAGCCTGTCGCAGACCACGGCATCGGCCTGCTGCAATAGCCGCAAGGCGCGCACCGTCAGCAATTCGGGATCGCCCGGACCGGCGCCAACCAGGTAAACCGTTCCGCTCACTACTCCCTCCCTTGCAGCCAGGCTGCGCAAAATAAGGCTTCAGGAGGAAGTGTAGGAAGCGACCGGCGGCTGCAATAGGTACGGTCGACGCAAGTGCAATGGGTGCGCCAGGGGCGTTCAGGACGCCTGGGCGCGCAAACGCGCCAGGATCTGTGCGCGATGCTGGTCCAGGCCGGGGACCTCCCGCGCCATCGACGGCAGGGGTTTGGAGAACTTCACCGGGAAGCCCACCACGCGTCCTGCCGGCGTATCGGCAACGACCCCGCGATGTCTGACGTGCGGGTCCTCGAACACTTCATCGTGCCGCAGTACTGGCGCCCAGGGGATATCGTGACCGTCGAACAGGCGTTCCCAATCCGCCAGGCTGCGGCTCTTGAACAATTCACGCAGTCGATCGTTCAAGACCCGCTTTTCGCGCATCCGCCCCGCCCTCGTCTGGTAGCCCGGCGCGTTCAGATCCGGGCAGACCGGGGCCAGCGCCACGCAAAGGTTGCGCCAGAACGATTCCTCCAGAATGCCGAGCGCAAGATGCCGGCCGTCCGCCGTCTCGAAGACGTCGTTGTCAGGCATGACATGCGGCAGATGCGCCACCTCCGGGCCAGCGGGACCGTTCATCGCCTGCAATGCAGGGGCCATCCATGCCGTCATGGTGTCATGGATCGACACGTCCAAATGCTGCCCCACGCCGGACTCGCGCGCGTCCTGCACGGCAGCCAGTATCGCGAGCGCGGCGTGCATGGCTGCGCAGTAATCCGACAGACGCAATCGCGGCCGCGCCATGACATCGCGCACCTGCGACGGCACGGCCCAGTATCCGGCCAGGGCCATGTAATTCACGTCATGGCCGGGCCGTTGCGCATAGGGCCCTGTCTGCCCGAATCCCGAAATCGAACACAGCACCACCCGCGGATTGACGCGCGCCAATTGCGTGTAGTCCAGTCCCAGATTGGCCATTACGCCAGGCCTGAAACCCTCCACCACGACGTCGCTGCCTGCCACCAGTTGCAGCAGGACGCGCTTGTCTTCTTCGCGCTTCAGATCGAGGCAGATGGACTGCTTGCCCCGGTTGTACTTGGCGAAGGTCTCGGCTCCCAACTGGCGAGCGGTGTCGCCCTGCGGCTTTTCCACCTTGATCACGGTTGCCCCCAACTGTCCCAGCAACATGGCGGTGTACGGCCCAGGGTGCAGTTGGCCCAGGTCGAGCACAGACATGCCGCTCAGGTAGCCCGCCGCCCCCTGCTCTGCGCCGGCGCTCATGCGAGTATCCCCTTTGCGATGGTATTGCGCTGGATTTCGCTGGTTCCAGTGACGATGCGGTACAGGCGCAGGCGGCGGAAGATGAACTCCACCGGATGGTTCTTCGTCACTCCCACGTTTCCATGGATCTGCATGGCCTTGTCGGCAATTTCGAAGCAACGCTCGGACACGAACAGCTTGCACATCGACGCCGCATCGCGCACGTCCTCGCCCGAGTCGGCACGCTCTGCCGTGGCAAGCACCATCTGTTCGCAGGCATAGAGGGCCGTCGCCATGTCGGCCAGCATGTGCTGGATGGCCTGGAAGCGGCTGATGGGGCCGCCAAACTGCTGACGGTGCTTGGCGTAGTCCACAGCCAGCCTGAAAGCCTGGCGCGCCAGGCCTATCATGGTCGGGCAATGCAGCAGGCGGTTTACGCTGACGCGGTTCATGGCGATCTTGAAACCCTGCCCTTCCTTGCCGATCAGGTTCTTCTTCGGCACCCGGACCTGATCCAGCACGATGTCCGCATCGACATACTGGCCTGTCATCGGCACGCAATCGTGCACCAGCCGTACGCCGGGGCTGTCCAGATCGATGAAAATCGCGGATATGCCTTCCGCGCCCCGGTCAGGATCGGTGACGCACATGGTGATGGCGAAATCGGCGAACGTCGAGGCGGTAATGTAGTGCTTGACCCCGGTCACGATGTAATCGTCGCCGTCGGCCACCGCGACGGTCTGCAAGCGGGTAGCGTCGGAGCCCGACTGCGGCTCGGTCATGGCGAAGCAGGCGCCGCGCTCGGCGTTGACCACGGGCATGATGTAGCGGTCGTGCTGGTACGGGGTCGCATACTGGACCAGGTTGCCGATGCGCGAAGGACCGCCCCAATCCCCCAGCACATGGGGGAACAGGATGGCGCCGGATGCCGCGACGTCGTCCTTGAGCACGCACAGGTCGCGGTAGGACAGCCCCTGCCCGCCCAGCTCGCGCGGCAGCTGCGCTCCATAGAATCCCAGCGCCCGGCATCGTTTCCACACGGACTGCACCAGGTCGCGCCCGAACTTGTCCTCGTACCCCAGGCCGAGCGACTGTTCCAACGGTATGAGTTCGTCCTGCAGGTACTGCTGCAACCGGGTGCGCAGGCCGGTCAGCGCCTGTTTGTCGTCTTGGGCCATGTCGTCTCCTTTGAGTAGTCCCCAGCTTGACAGCGCCCGGCATCCTCGCAATTATCTTTTCTTCGTTTTCAATAACCTGGCGGAATCATGAGGCTGGAAGATCTGGACTATTTCCTGGCGGTCGCGCGGCTGGGCCATGTCGGCCGGGCCGCCGACGGCATAGGCGTCAGCCAGCCTGCACTGACCAAGGGCATCCGGCGCCTGGAAGAAGAACTGAAACTGCAGCTCTTTGTCCGCACGCCCAAGGGCATGGAGCTGACAATTCCAGGACGCGCGTTCTACCAGCGCTCGATGCAGGCAAGGCGGGAACTCGACGACGCCATGCAGGAAGCGGGTGACCTGCACCGCGGAAGCATCGGCTTGCTGCGCGTCGGCGTCACGCCGCTGCTCGCGGAATCGTTCTTCAATCCGGCCTGCATCGAACTGCTGGCGCAACGACCCGCCGCCAAGGTCCAGGTCATGGTCAGCCTGAACGATGCCTTGATTCCAGCGTTACGGCAGGGAGACCTGGACTTCGCCATCAGTTCGCTGTTCGAATCCGCCTCCGCGGCGGAGTTCGAACGGGAACCCTTGTTCGCAGACAAGCTTTTCGTTGCCGTGCGCCCGGGCCATCCCTTGCTGGGCCGCCGCAAGATCCGCTTTGCCGATCTGGCGGGGTGCCAGTGGATGCTGCCGGGACCGCAGGCGGCATCACGGCGCTGGCTGGAAGCCAAGTTCGAGCAACACGGGTCGGCGCCGCCCAACGTGACGATCGAATCCAACGCGTCGGTATCGGGATTGCTGGGCATCCTGCACAGCACGGACCTGCTGACTCTGGTAAGCGAAATCACCCTGTCCGCGCATGCCGGCCAGGGCCTGAGCATCCTGCCTCTGGACGACATGACATGGCATCGGCAGATCGGCGTGCTGACGCGGCGCAACAGCTACCAGTCGCCGCTGACGCAGCGGCTGCTGGAAATCCTGCGGGAGCATGCCCGCGCCCGGGCGGGCGCCTAGCCCTCAATCCGCCTGCAAGCCCAGCTTGTCGATGAGCGGCCCATAGCGGGCGGACTCATCATCGATGAGCTTGCGCAGCTGCTGCGGCGTGCCGGGTATGGGCGTGAACGATTGCGACGCCAAGGCCTCCAGCACCTGGGCATCCTGCATCGCGCGGCCGACGGCGGCATTCAGCCGGTCGATGATTTCCTGCGGCGTGCCTTTCGGCACGGCGATTCCCGCCCAGCTGCCGCTGTCGAAGCCGGCATATCCCAGCTCGGCCACGGAAGGCACCTCTGGCAGGGAAGCGGCGCGCTTGGCGCTGGTGACGGCCAGCGCGCGGATCTTCCCTGAGGCGATGAAGGGCATGGCGGGCGCGACCGCGACGATGCCGATATCGATCTGGCCGCCTGCCAGGTCATTGAGCGCGTTGCTGCCACCCCGATAGGGCACGTGTATGGCGTCCAGGCCGAAATGCTGCTTGAGCGTTTCAAACGTCAGATGCATGGATGAGCCCACCCCCGGGCTGCCGTAGCTCAGTTTGCCTGGATTGACGCGGGCGTATGCGAGCAGCTCCTGGAATGTCTTGACCGGCAAGGCGCTGCTGACCAGGACCACGTGCGGAGCGATGCTGAGTCCGGATACAGGCGCCAGATCCGCGATGGGGTCGAACGACAGTTTGGGCGAAAGATGCTTGGCAATCGCGAAGTTGCCGCCGTACTCCAGCAGGGTGTAGCCGTCCGCAGGCGCGTTCGCGACCTTGGCGCCGCCCAGATTGCCGCCGCCCCCGCCCACGTTCTCGACGATGATGGTCTGGCCCAGTTCCTTGCCCAGGGGCACGGCGACCAGGCGGGCGATGTAGTCGAACTGGCCGCCAGCCGAGAACGGCACGATGAAGCGTATGGGCTTATCGGGGTAGCCGGCAGCCCCGGCGCCAGCCGCCTGCGCGGGTCCCGCCATGAGCGCGGCAAGCCCCAGGCTGACGGCCGCCAGGCAACGGGCCGCCCTGTCCCGCAGGCGGAAATTTCGCTGGTTCATGTTGTCTCCTGTTCTTGTGCAAGGCGGGACCGATGCTGGCCCCGCTTTCGCATAGAGGTAACCCGCAGGCCGCCTGAACGTCATGCCGCATCCAACGATTTCCATAACGCAGGGGAATCGCCCCCGCACGATAACGGCGCGGCATGAGGATTCGCGTCCTGGTTATCCGCGGGCGCCTTGCCGCCCCGCAGGATAGCGGCAAGCCAACCCCCAGACACGGACACACCATGAACCAAGGCCGATACACCACCCGCAATGCGCGCTATTGGCGCGACCGTCCCGCCGTCATTTTCGGCGACAGGACGCTGAGCTTCGGACAGCTGGAAACCCGCTCCAACCGCCTGGCCAACGCCTTGCTGGGCCTGGGGCTGAAGAAAGGCGATCGCGTCGCCATTCTGGCCTGGAATTGCCCGGAGATCATCGAACTCGAATGCGCGCTGTACAAGGCGGGACTGGTGAAAGTGGCCCTGAACGCGCGCCTGTCGAACCAGGAGGTGCTGGATTCGGTCAACAATGCCGATGCGGCGGCCTTCATTGTGGACCCAGCCCATGTGGAAGCAGCGCAATCCCTGCTGGACGGCTTGGAGAACGTGCGGCATCGATTGGTGATGGGCGCCAGCGACATCGAAGGCTGGCGCTCATACGAACGCCTGCTGGAATCGGCCGCCGACAGCAACCCGGACGTGCCGATGCAACCCGGCGACCTGGCCGTGCTGCACTTTACGTCGGGCTCGACGGGCAAGCTCAAGGCCGCCATGCAGACGGTAGGCAACCGCCTGGCGTCGCTGCGCAAGGTCGTGATGGGCCGCATGCGCGCCAATCCCGGCGAAGTGCTGGCACTCGCCGGCCCCATTACCCACGCCAGCGGCATGTTCATGCAGCCCTTCCTGTTCCAGGGCGGAACGATCCTGCTGCATGACCGGTTCGACCCCGAGAGCTTCCTGGCCTCCGCTGCCCGGCATCGCGCCGCCTTCAGCTTCATGGTGCCCACGATGGTCAACATGCTGATCGCGCATCCGCGGCTGCATCAGCACGACCTGAGCGCGCTGCGACAGATTTCCTATGGCGGCGCGCCGATGGCGCCGGCCCGCATCCGCGAAGCCTGGGAAGCCCTGGGACCCAAGCTCAGCCAGGGCTATGGCGCGGGTGAAACCACCGGCGGCCTGGTGCTGCTGAGTGCCCTGGACCATGCCGCAGCCATGTCGGGCCACCCGGAACGGCTGCTCTCCTGCGGGCGTCCATTCGGCGAAAGCGAGGTTCGTCTGCTGGACGAAGACGGCCGTGAGGTCGCGCCCGGCGAGGTCGGCGAGATTACCGCCACCGGCCCCGACATCTTCGCAGGCTATTGGCGCGAACCCGAGCTGTCCGCGCAAGCCCTGCGCGATGGCCGGCTGCATACCGGCGACCTGGCTCGGATGGACGATGCAGGTTTCCTCTATGTCGTGGACCGCAAGAAGGACATGATCATCTCGGGCGGATTCAATATCTACCCTACTGAAGTCGAACAGGCGCTGTATCAGCATCCGGGCGTGTACGAAGCCTGCGTTTTCGGCGTGCCCGACAAGGTGTGGGGCGAGTCCGTCAAGGCTGTGCTCGTGCTCAAGCCTGGCGACACCACCACCCCGGCCGATCTGATCGAGCATTGCCGCAAGCACCTGGCGGATTTCAAGAAGCCTCGCAGCATCGAACTGGTGGCGGAGTTGCCGAAGAACGCCAACGGCAAGCTCGCGCGCAAGCAACTGAGGGACGCGCACTGGGCGCATGAGGAGAGAAAGGTGGGCTAAGGGCACCACTAGGCGTAGTATGGGGATAGATGCTGTTCACGCTCCTAGGGCCGCGCGGACTCGCGCCGCCCTCCACACCCTCAGGAGGTTGTCATGTACAAGCACATACTCATCCCCATCGACGGATCCGAGCGTTCCTATGCCGGCCTGGCGCAAGGACTGGGCCTGGCCAGCGCCCTGGGCGCAAGCGTCACGGTGCTGACGGTGTACAGCGCCTACCGCCCGACCTCCATGGAAACGGTGCACCTGGAGGGCGTGCATACGGAATATGAGCGCGAGGCCCAGGAACTCGCCAAGTCGTACCTGTCGCAAGCGGCCGCGCAAGCCAGCGCCGCGGGCGTGCCCTGCACCACCGAAATGCGCGAAAGCAACAACCCGGCGCAGACCATCATCGATATCGCCATGACGCAAGGCTGCGACCTGATCGCCATGGCCTCGCGCGGCCACGGCGGACTGGCGGCCGTGCTGCTGGGCAGCCAGACGCAGAAGGTGATGGCGCATTCGACGCTGCCGGTGATCGTCTACCGCTAAGACCGGCGCTTGGACTAGACCGCGGCGCGCGCTCCGTAGGTCTTCGGTATGCCAGCGGCGGCCACGCCGCTGCGCAGGCTTTCCTGCGGCAGCGCCTGGGCCAGCAAGGGCCGCGCCTGCAGCAACCGCGACAGATCCACGCCCGTGCGGTAGCCCATGCTTTCCAGCATGAAGACCAGGTCTTCGGTGACGATATTGCCCGACGCGCCAGGCGCGAAGGGACAGCCTCCCAGGCCTCCCAGGCAGGAATCGAAAGCGCGGATGCCTTCGTCCAGCCCGGCCAGCGCATTGGCCAGGCCCAGCCCCATCGTGTCATGCAGGTGCAGCTTGACCAGGCGCGCGCCCACGGCGTCCTGCGCGGCGCGCACCGCATCGCGCACCAGCGCCGGATGGGCATAGCCCACGGTGTCGGCCAGCGAGATCTCGTCGGCGCCGGCCAACGCGGCGGCGGCGGCCACCTGCGCGACACGGCGCACCGGCACCACGCCTTCCATCGAACATCCGAAGGCGGTGGCGACCGCCGCATCGATGCGCACGGGCCGCGGCTGCGCCCGCACCCAATCGACGATGGAGGCCAGCACCTCCACCTGTGCGTCGGTGCCCTTGCCGACGTTGGCGCGGCTATGCGTGTCGCTAACGGAGACAGGAAACGACAGCGCGTGCGCGCCAGCCTCGTAGGCCGCAATGGCGCCCTTGAGGTTGCAGACCAGGGCAACCACCGTCAAGCCCTCGATCTTCAGGACGTCGGGCAGGACCGTACCCGTATCGGCCATCTGCGGCACCAAGCGCGGCGACACGAAGCTGCCCGCCTCGATCTCGCGCAGGCCGGCGTCGGCCAGCTGCCGGATCCAGCGCAGCTTGTCGGCCGCGGACATCATGCCCTTGGCCATTTGCAGCCCGTCGCGCGGACCCACTTCGCAAAGCCTGATTTCCTGGTTCATGTGCTGTCCTTTCCCGGCCGGCCTACTGCTGCACCACGATGCCCGCGCTTTCGATGGTCTGGCGCGCCTTGGCGATGTCCGATTTGATCAACGCGGCAAACTGTTCGGTGGACACCGGATCGGTTTCCAGGCCTTGCGAGGCCAGCGCCTCCTGCACGTCCTTGCGCGCCAGCAGCTTGTTGAAGTCGCTATTCAGGCGCGACACGACCGCGGACGGCGTCTTGGCCGGGGCCAGCACGCCGTAGTAGGTCACCACGCTGAAATCCTTGTAGCCCAGCTCCGCGACCGTGGGCACCTCCGGCAGCGCCGGATTGCGCTTGGGCGAAGTGACTGCCAGCGCGCGCACCTTGCCGGACTTGATCAGCGTGGCCGCCGACGAAATCGAAGAGCCCGCGAACTGCAGGTGTCCGCCCATCAGGTCCGCCAGCGCCGGGGCCGAGCCCTTGTACGGCACGTGCTGCATCTTGAAGCCGGCCGCGTGCTGCAGCATTTCGATGGCGATGTGCACGCCGCCGCCCGTGCCCGAGGTGCCATAGGAGATCTTGTTCGGATCCTTCTTGGCGGCGTCGATCACTTCGGGCAGCGTCTTGTAGGGCGAGCTGTCCGACACCAGCAGCACCATGGGCGTAGTGGCCACCAGCGCCACCGGCGCCAGGTCCTTGACCGGGTCGTACGACACCTTCATCAGCAGCGGAATCAGGGTGACGTTGTCGGACTGGCCGATCACCAGGTCGTAACCCTGGGCAGGCGAGCGCGCCGCTTCGGCCAGGCCCAGCGCCGTGCCCGCGCCCGGCTTGTTCTCGGGAATCACTGACCAGCCGTTGAGTTCATGCAGCTTGGTGCTCATCAGGCGGCCGATGTAGTCGGTGCCTCCGCCCGGCGTGGACGGGATGATGATGCGGATGGGCTTGCTGGGATAGTCCTGGGCGTGTGCGGCACAGGCGGCGGCCAGCGCGGCCACCGCGAACAGTTTGCGGATCATCTTGTCTCCTCTTTGATGGAAGTCTTGGCGGTCTGCGCCGCCTCGACCGATATCGGGCGCTACCGCCCGTTCATGCAATAACGCCTGCGCTGCGCAGGACCTCGATGCGCGCGGCATCCCAGCCCAGGCCCTGCAGGATGGCCTGCGTGTCGCCGCCCTGCCGCGGCGGATCGGAACGCTTGCCGGCCTTCAGGCCGTCGAACTCGATGGGCAGCGCCGCCGCGGATATCTCCCCGCCGTCCGGCAGCCGGGTCTTGAGCAGCGCGCCGCCGGCGTTCAGGTGCGCATCGTCCAGCAGGTCGTGCGGCTGGCGTATCGGGCCATAGGACAGGCCGGCGGCTTCCAGTGCCGCGCACAGCTCGTCGGTCTTCCAGGTCTTCAGGATCTCGCCCACGCCCGGCACCAGCCAGGGCCGCGCCGCCTCGCGGTCGACGGCGGTGGCCAGGCGCGGATCGGCGGCCCACTCGGGCGGCAGGAATTTCTGGGCGAAGTTGCGCCATTGCGCATCGCCCACCACGGCGACGAACACGCGGCCGTCGGCGGTCTCGAACACGTCATACACGCCCCAGGGCGGCCGGCGCTCCGCGCCCATGGGCTTGGGCGCCGCGCCCGTCAGCTGGTATTGCGCGATGAACTGCGCGACCAGCAGCAGGTTGTTCTCGAACAGGCCGGAGCGCACATGCCTGCCGCGCCCCGTGGCGTGGCGGTCGTGCAGCGCCGCCAGCGCGCCCACCACGCCGAAGGTGCCGCCCAGGATGTCGTTTACAGAGGCCGCCACGCGCTGGGGCGTGTCCGCGCCGCCGTTGATGTAGGCCAGCCCGCCCATCATCTGCACCACTTCGTCCAGCGCGGTGCGCTGCTTGTAGGGGCCGGACAGAAAGCCCTTGAGCGATACGTAGATCAGCCCAGGGTTCTCGGCCGACAGCGACTCATAGTCCAGCCCGTACTGGGCCAGGCTGCCGTCGCGAAAATTCTCCACCACCATGTCCGCCTGCAAGGCCAGCTGGCGCACCACGGCCTGCCCCTCGCGCGCCTTCAGGTCGATCGCCAGGCTTTGCTTGTTGCGATTGAAGACCGGGAAGTAGCCGCTGCCCGAGCCCTTCAGGCGCCGGGTGCGGTCGCCTTCGATCGGCTCCACCTTGATGACCTCGGCTCCCAGGTCCGCCAGCGCCAGGCCGGCCGCCGGGCCCATGATCATGTGGGACAGCTCCAGCACCTTGATGCCGCGCAGCGGTAATTCGGTGTGGTCCATGAAGGGTGAAGCCGGTGTTGCTGCCATCTGCATATCCTCGGGCCTGATGCGCTGAAAAACAGGCAACGGCAAGATCGATGCATGCCGCCGCCCCATGCCCCATCATCGGCGGCAAGCCGGATCAGCGGGTAGCGCTCTTTCAGCACGGGGGCATTCTCGTTTGGGAACGTCCGGGAAAGCCCTGAGGCCCGTCGTTTCAGGCGGCCTCCGCCACGCCCAGATGCGCCAACAGCACGCGAGCGGCGGGCGGCAAGGCGTCCAGCCCCAGCACGGCGATGCACAAGGAAGTGCTGGACCAGGCTCCGGAGAGCGGAATGAAGCGGATGTCCAGGTTGGCGTGGCGCGCTTTGAGATACATGGGCACCACGGCCACGCCCATGCCGCGCGCCACCAGCATGCAGATGGTTTCATGCGAGCTGACCCGCGCGCTGATCCGCCGCGCCACGCCCGCATCCTGCGCCGCCTGCTCGAACACCGCGCTGATGCCGTTGTCGCGGTTCAGTTCGATCTGCTCGAAGGGCAGCAATTGCGCGTAGTCCAGCGTGTCGCGGTCGGCCAGCAGATGCTGGCCGGGCACGACCGCCGCCAGATCGCAGCGGCCACAGGTAAAGACCTGCAAACCGTCATGACCAAAATCGGAACCCACCGCCACGTCGGCCTGGCCGTCGAGCACCGCGCGGAACACCTCCTGGGTGGTGCCCTCTTCCAGGGAAATATCGATCTGGGGATAGGCGCGGCGAAAGGACTGGATCTGCGCCGGCAGTTCGCCGGACAGCGCCGCCACGCTGACCGCGAGCCGGATACTGCCGCGCACGCCGGTCGCAAAGCCCGCCATCTCGCGGCGCATGCGGTCCATGCTCTGCAGCACCATGCGCACGTGCGTGGCCAGCGCATTGCCTGCCGGCGTGGGCTGCACGCCCCTGACCCCGCGTTCCAGCAGCGGCACGCCGAAGGCATCCTCCATCTCCGACATGCGTTTGCTGACGGCGGAAGGAACGATATTCTCGCGGGCGGCGGCGCGCGCCAGGCTGCCTTCCTCCAGCGCTGCGAGGAACAGGCGGAGCGAGACGGGATCGATATCGCGGGGATGCGGCGGGGGAGACGGGACGGGCTTCATGCCGGGAAGTGTCGTGCCTTGCGCGCCTGCGCAGGGATCGGGGTTTTCCCGGTCCGGGGCGCCTTGCGCCTTTAACCCCGCACGCCCATACCGCCCTCCCATGCGTAGCCAGTCAGCAAGCCCAGCAAACCGCGCCTGACCACGGCCACTGCCTGATCCCGCAAGGCATCGGCGCGCCAGCCCATTTCGATGGCATAGCCCGGCATCGCGACCGGGCAGGGCAGCATGCGCAGGCCGGAAGCGGCAGCCAGGCCGCGCGCCGCGTGCGCGGGCAAGGTCGACAGGGCATCGCTGCCCCGCAACAGGAACGCCAACGCCGAAAAATGCGTGGTCGATGCCTGCACCCGGCGCGTCAGTCCCAGCCCGTGCAGCACTTCATCCACCACCCCGATGAAGCCGCCGGACGACACCAGAATGTGCTGGCGGCGGATGAATTCCTCCAGCGACAAGGTGGTCTGGCCTGGCGCCACGCTGGCGGGATCCAGCAGGCAGGCATAGCCGCCCTGCCCGACCGTCACGCGCTGCAAGGCCTGCGAGGCCAGTCCGCCCGAAGCGATCACCAGGTCCGCCTCGCGCGCCATCAGCATGTCGGCCGCCAGCCGGCTGTGGGTCTGGCGGAAGATGAGGCGCAGCCCCGGCGCGCTCTGCGCCAGCGCGTGGATCGCGTCTCGTCCCAGCGCGATCTCGAAATCGTCCGATAGCCCCAGCGTCACCGACCTGCCGGCAAAGCCCGCCGCGCCAGGCCGCGCCAGCGATAGGCTCTGACGGCACTTGTCCAGGGCTTCGCCAATGACGGGCCGCAGTTCGCGCGCCCGCAGGCTGGGCGTCAGCCCTCTGCCGGTGCGCGTGAACAGGGGATCTCCGTAAAGCGCGCGCAGGCGGCCCAGCGCCGCGCTGACAGCGGACTGCGTCACGCCCAGGCGCAGCGCGGCACGTCCCGCTCCGCCCTCGTCATAGATGGCCTCGAAGATCTTGAGCAGGTTCAGGTCGGCTGACTCGATATCAATCTGGTTCATATCATTTATCTCTGACCAGGATTGATTGATTTTAGGGCCGGCCGGACACTGAAGCCCATTGCCACGTTCCGAGACCCCCGCCATGACCACGAAAACCGTCGCCGCCCTGCAGATCGGCTCCTCCCCCGAGGGCAAAGCCCGCACCCTGGAAGACATCCTCGCCTACGAGGGCGAGATCGTCGCCTCTGGCGCCTCGCTCGTGGTCATGCCCGAAGCGTTGCTGGGCGGCTATCCCAAGGGCGAGATCTTCGGCACCCGCCTGGGCTACCGCCTGCCCGAAGGTCGCGAGGCCTATGCCCGCTATTACGACAACGCCATCGACGTGCCCGGCCCCGAAACCGAAGCGCTCGCCGCCCTGTCGCAGCGCACCGGGGCCAGCCTGGTGGTGGGCGTGATCGAACGCGGCGGCAACACGCTGTATTGCTCCGCCCTGTTCTTCGAACCTGCTACCGGCCTCGCCGCCAAGCACCGCAAGCTCATGCCCACCGGCACCGAACGCCTGATCTGGGGCCAAGGCGACGGCTCGACCCTGCCGGTCGTCGACACCGAAGCCGGCCGCATCGGCGGCGCCATCTGCTGGGAAAACCACATGCCGTTGCTGCGCACCGCCATGTACGCCAAGGGCGTGGAAATCTGGTGCGCGCCCACCGTGGACGAACGCGACATCTGGCAGTGCTCGATGCGCCACATCGCCCACGAAGGCCGCTGCTTCGTGGTCAGCGCCTGCCAGGTGCAGCCCTCGCCCGCCGAACTGGGCCAGGACGTGCCGGGCTGGGACGCCAACCGCCCTCTGATCAACGGCGGCTCGGTCATCGTCGGTCCGCTGGGCGACGTGCTGGCGGGCCCGCTGCGCGGCAAGGCCGGCCTGCTGACCGCCCAGGTCGACACGGCGGAACTGGTGCGCGCCCGCTACGACTTCGACGTGGTGGGCCACTACTCGCGCCCCGACGTCTTTTCCTTGACCGTGGACGAACGCCCGCGCCCCGCCGTGCGCTTCGTCTCCTGAACGCCCCGGCTGACGGGAGCCCGCAATCAGGGCACCTGGCGCCGGGATGGTATAGTCTCGCCCGCTGCCGGCCCTTCCGGGCCGCGCAACGCCCGAGTGGTGAAATTGGTAGACACAAGGGACTTGAACTAATTTGAGCCCTTTGGGGGAAACTCCAAAGGTGTAGCCCGTCAAACTCGGCGAATGCCCTGGACCCGTTCCGAGCCAACGCCGAGCCAAGCCCAGGTCGCATGACCGGGGAAGGTGTAGAGAGCAGACGGCGGGCACCTAAGGCCGCAAGGCTATGGTGAAGGCGTGCTCCAGACCACGAACAGCGCATCCGCGCTGGCGGCGAAAGCCGAAGTGGTAAGAAAATCCCTCGGCCTCGCGGCCGTACCGGTTCGATTCCGGTCTCGGGCACCACCCCGCCACAGGCCAGGCGTCCATCCTTCGTCGCAAACCGGCGAACGCCTGCCTCGTCAAACTGAAGCGCGCAAAATTGCCCCCGCCGATCTAATCTAGTCCGGTAACCAGGGAGCGCGCCATGATCACCCTCTACTCGTACCCCGGACTCTATGGGCTGGAAGACAACAACCCTTACGGCCTGAAGATCTACGCCTTCCTGAAGCTCTGCCGGCTGCCGTTCGACCACCGGCATACGCTGGACGTACAGTCCGCCCCGCGTGGCCAGCTGCCCTACATCGCCGACGGCGATCTGCGTATCGGCGACAGCGACGCCATCATCGCCTACCTGAAGCGCCAGTACGAACTGACCATCGACGATTCCCTCACGCCCGAGCAGCAGCGCCAGGACTTGCTGGTGCGCCGCGCGCTGGACGACCTGTACTGGGTCATGTCCTATTCGCGCTGGCGCGATGACCGCTATTGGCCGACCTTCCGCCGCGCGCTGCTGGACGCCCACCCGGACGTCACGCCCGAGCAGCTGGAAGCCGCCCGCCAATACAACTTCCAGCGCTACCACTACCAAGGCATAGGCCGCTACGCCCCCGAAGACGCCTATGCGCGCGGGATCGCCGACCTGGAGGCCGTCTCCAGCCTGCTGGGCGACAACGGCTTCATGTTCGGCCCCAATCCGGGTAGCGTGGACGCGGGGCTCTACGGCTTTCTCGCCAATATCTATTTCTACGCCATCGACACGCCGCTCAAACAGTGCCTGGTGTCGCGGCGCAACCTGGTGAGCCTGTGCAATGCCGTGCGCGCCGAACTCGGTTAAGGCCTGACTCCCTTCCCGCGCGCGGCCGCCCGCCCCGGACGGCTTCCAAAAACGTTATTCTTGCGCCTCGTTTTCCACGTTTCCGCCCTGCCCGCCATGCGCCGGCGGGGCTTCAGACCTCACTTGACCGCCGCTTCCTCCTCCCCGCCCTTCATCGTCCTCGACGCCTGCGTCCTCATGTCAGGCATCCTGCGCCGCCTGCTGCTCAGGCTGGCCGAGGCCGGCGTGTACACGCCGGTCTGGACCGACCGCATCGGCGAGGAATGGCGCCGCAACGCCTCGCGCATCTGGGAGATCCCGCCCGAGGTGATGATGGAGATGTGGGACGACATGAACGCGCGCTTTCCCGGCGCCCGCGAGACGGACACCCAGGTCTACGAGGCCTCCCTGCGCTACAGCGACCCCAAGGACTTCCACGTGATCGCGGCCGGCCTGGCGCGGCGCGCGCGCTGCGGCCTGCAACAGCCGCCGGTGGTGCAGGTGCTGACCTGGAATCTGAAGGATTTCAACCGTTCCGAACTGCGGCGCCAGGGGCTGGACGTCTACAACCCCGACCGCATGCTGACGCAATGGTGGCAGGCCGCGCCCGACGCCATCCGTGCGGCGGCGGCACAGGTGCCCGCGGACTATGTGGCGTTGGGGCGCGAACCCGAGCCGCTGTCGGCGACGCTGCACCGCGAGCGCCTGTATGGCCTGAAGAACCTGCTGGCGCGCGACGCCGCGCAGAACGGCGGCGCCTGAACCGCGCCAGCGTGCTCAGTGGTCGTGGTTGCTGGCGGCAAAGCCCGCCGCGTTCAGTATGTCGATCACTTCCTGGATGTGCTCGTGGCCGCGCGTCTGCAGCACGAAATCCACCTCGACATTGCGCACCGGCAATGACGTGAACGCACGCTGGTGGTGCACTTCGGTGATGTTGGCCTGCGCGTCGGCGATGAGCTTGGTGGCGTGTGCCAGCGCGCCCGGCAGATCGCGCAGGTCCACGCGGATGCGCGCCAGGCGGCCGGCGCGCACCATGCCGCGCTCGATCAGTTCGCCCAGCATCAGCGGGTCGATGTTGCCGCCCGTCAGCACCAGGCCGATGCGCTTGCCCTTGTAGCGGTCGCTGCCCTCTTCCTGCGCGCGCAGCAGCGCGGCCAGGCCGGCGGCCCCCGCGCCTTCGACCACCGATTTCTCGATCTCCAGCAGCACCACGATGGCGTGCTCGATATCGCTTTCGCTGACCAGCTCCAGTCGATCGACCAGCTGGGTGACGATGGGCTGGGTCAGCGCGCCCGGCGACTTCACCGCGATGCCTTCGGCGATGGTGTAGGCGCCCTGCGGCATGGACACGCCCTTGACGGCGGCGTACATGGACGGAAAGCGCTCGGTCTGCACGCCGATGATCTCGATGCCGGGCTTGAGCGCCTTGGCCGCGGTGGCAATGCCGGAGATCAGGCCGCCGCCGCCGATGGCGACGACCAGGGTGTCCAGCTGCGGCTGGTCTTCCAGCATCTCGAGCGCCACCGTGCCCTGCCCCGATATGACCGCCTCGTCATCGTACGGGTGGATCATGATCAGGCCGCGCTCCTGCGCCAACTCGTAGCCGCGCGCCTTGGCGTCGTCGAAGGTGTCGCCGGCCAGCACCACCTCGGCGCCGAAGCGGCGCGTGTTGGCGATCTTGACGGTGGGGGTGAACCGCGGCATCACGATCACGGCCGGCACGCCCATGCGCTGGGCATGGTAGGCCACGCCCTGCGCGTGGTTGCCGGCGGACACGGCGATCACGCCCTTGGCGCGTTCTGCTTCCGACAGCGTCAGCATGCGATTGAGCGCGCCGCGCTCCTTGAACGAAGCCGTGAACTGCAGGTTCTCGAACTTCAGCCAGATCTCCGCGCCAAAGATGTCGGACAGCGTGCGGGACAGGGTAAACGGGGTCTTCAGCACCTGGCCGCGCAGGTTCTCGCGGGCGGTCTGAATGGAGGCGATATCGATCACGATGGAAATCCTGTTAGCGCACCGGCAGGAAATTGAACAGCAGCAGGCCCTGCGCGTAGTTGATCCCGATGCGCCGCGTGTTCTCGCCCAGCAGGTTCGCGATCAGATCCAGGCGGCCGATGATGGCGCCGAATTCGCGTTCAAAGCTGAGGTTGGTGGCGTTCTGGGACATTTCGTTGGCCAGCAGCAAGGGTTCGCCCTGGGTATTGCGGCGCGACGCCAGCAGCCAGGCGGCTGCCTCGACGTTCCGTGCGGCATTGTAGACCCGCTGCCCGTCCAGCGCGTCGGTGGCGTACAGGCGGGTTTTGCCGTTGTGGGCGGCGATGATGGTGTCGGCCAGGCCGTAGATGAAAGCGCCGACCCGGTCGCCCGAATAGTTGGGGTCCAGGGACACGGCCAGGATCTGGATGTCGCGCAGTCCCGCCAGGTCCTTGGGCGGGATGCGGACTTCGATGGAATGCTTGACCAGCGACACCGCCTTGGCCAGGTCGGGCGCGCCGGACTTGCGCCATTCGCGCGGATTGCGGCGGTAGAGCTTGTCCAGCAGGACATACAGGCTGGCCAGGTTGTCGCGCACCTCCAGCGTGACGGTGCGGTTGAAGTCGGTCTGGCCGAACTGGTCGGCGGACATGTCCTCGCTCTTGGGACCGCCCTTGCCCGGCGCGGGGCTGCTCATGCAGCCGCTCAGCACGGCCGCAAGCAGCGCCGCGGCACTGGCGGATCTGGCCCACGCCGTCATGCCTTGCCCATCCGTTTCCCCCTTCTTTGCCACGTCGCGCAGGCCATCCTCCGTGGTCGGGGGGCCTCGCTCTCGCGCAAGACTTTACAGGAAGGTAAGCGCAGTTGGGAGATGTCCGGGGTCTGAAGAAGCAAGAAGATGAATCATGCCGGCCACAAGCGCGCGCGCCGGCCCATGAAAAACGGCGCCCGCAGGCGCCGTTTCATGCTACCGGTCAAGCAGGCTTATTCAGCTTGCGGTTCCGATTGCGGGGCAGCTTCGGGAGCCGCAGCGGCTTGCTGCTGCTCGATGCCGCCAATCGCCTTGATGGACAGGCGCAGGCGGCCCTTGTCGTCGGCCTCGATGACCTTGACGCGGACTTGCTGGCCGACCTTCAGCACATCGTTGATGTTAGCGATGCGGTAGTTGGCGATTTCCGAGATGTGCAGCAGGCCGTCGCGGCCCGGCAGCACTTGCACGATGGCGCCGAAATCCAGCAGGCGCAGCACGGCGCCTTCGTAGATCTGGCCCACTTCGACGTCGGCGGTCAGTTCGACGATGCGGCGCTGGGCTTCCTTGGCCTGCGCTTCGTCGACGCTGGCGATCACGATCGTGCCGTCGTCCGAGATGTCGATCTGCGTGCCGGTTTCTTCGGTCAGCGCGCGGATGGTGGCGCCGCCCTTGCCGATCACGTCGCGGATCTTCTCGGGGTTGATCTTGATGGTCAGCATGCGCGGAGCGAAAGCCGACAGCTCGCCGCGCGAACCGTCCAGCGCTTCCTTCATCTTGCCCAGGATGTGCAGGCGGCCTTCGCGGGCCTGAGCCAGCGCCACTTGCATGATTTCCTTGGTGATGCCCTGGATCTTGATGTCCATCTGCAGTGCGGTGACGCCGTTCTCGGTGCCCGCAACCTTGAAGTCCATGTCGCCCAGGTGATCTTCGTCGCCCAGGATGTCCGTCAGCACGGCGAACTTGCCGCCGTCCAGGATCAGGCCCATGGCCACGCCGGCCACGTGATCCTTGACCGGCACGCCGGCGTCCATCATGGCCAGCGAGCCGCCGCAGACCGAAGCCATCGACGACGAGCCGTTGGACTCGGTGATTTCCGACACGATGCGGATGGTGTACTGGAAGTCTTCCGGAGCCGGCAGCAGCGGGATCAGCGCGCGCTTGGCCAGGCGGCCGTGGCCGATTTCGCGGCGCTTGGGCACACCGATGCGGCCCGTTTCACCGGTGGCGAACGGAGGCATGTTGTAGTGCAGCATGAAGCGGTCGCGGTATTCGCCCATGAGCGCGTCGATGATCTGCTCGTCCTGCTTGGTGCCCAGCGTGGCCACGACCAGCGCCTGGGTTTCACCGCGGGTGAACAGCGCGCTGCCGTGTGCGCGGGGCAGCACGCCCAGACGCACGCTGATGGGGCGCACGGTGCGGGTATCGCGGCCGTCGATGCGCGGCTCGCCGTTCAGGATCTGGCCGCGCACGATGGCGGATTCCAGCGAGAACATGATGTTGTCGACAGCGACGGCGTCCGGCAGCGCTTCGCCCTTTTCGGCGGCGGCGGCGGCCAGCTTGGCCGACACGTCAGCCGACACTTCGCGCAGCTTGGTCGTACGGGCCTGCTTTTCGCGGATCTGGTAGGCGGCGTTCAGGCCTTCCTGGGCAGCGGCGGTGACCGCGGCGATCAGGGCTTCGTCCTTGGCGGGCGCTTGCCAGTCCCAATCGGGCTTGCCGGCGTCCTTCACCAGTTCATGAATGGCGTTGATGACGGCCTGCATTTGCTGGTGGCCGTAGACCACGCCGCCCAGCATGATTTCTTCGGACAGCTGGTCGGCTTCGGATTCCACCATCAGCACGGCGTTTTCGGTGCCGGCGACGACCAGATCCAGCTTGGACGACTTCAGTTGCGAGGCGGTCGGGTTGATGGCGTACTGGCCATCGATATAACCCACGCGCGCGGCGCCGATGGGGCCGTTGAACGGGATGCCCGAGATGGCCAGCGCGGCCGAGGCGCCGATCATGGCGGGAATGTCGGGATCGATTTCAGGATTGACCGACAGCGTGTGGATGACCACCTGGACTTCGTTGTAGAAGTCTTCGGGGAACAGCGGACGCAGGGGACGGTCGATCAGGCGCGAGGTCAGCGTTTCCTTCTCGGAGGGCTTGCCTTCGCGCTTGAAGAAGCCACCCGGGATGCGGCCGGCGGCGTAGGTCTTCTCGATGTAGTCAACGGTCAGCGGGAAAAACGTTTGACCCGGCTTGGCCTTCTTGGAAGCCACGACGGTGGCCAGGACGACGGTGTCCTCGATCGACACCACAACGGCGCCGGAGGCCTGGCGAGCGATCTCGCCAGTTTCCAGGACGACCGTGTGCTGGCCGTACTGGAACGATTTTGTCACTTTGTTGAACATGACGATTATTCCTTACAAATGAAAAACCGTGGCCGTCGCGACATACGTCGCACCGACCACGGTTGCGTCATGGGGAGCCAGCCCCGTCGATCACTTGCGCAGACCGAGTTTTTCGATCAGTGCGCGGTACGAATCGGGATTGCGGCCCTTGAGATAGTCGAGCAGCTTGCGGCGACGGCTGACCATACGGAGCAGACCGCGGCGCGAGTGATGGTCCTTCATGTGTTCTTTGAAGTGACCGGTCAGTTCGTTGATGCGGGCGGTGAGCAGAGCCACCTGAACTTCGGGGGAGCCGGTATCGCCTTGAGCGCGTTGGAATTGCGCGACGATATCGGATTTTTTGATGTCAGCTACAGACATTTATGACCTCTTCGGACATGCGACAGGGCCGAGGCGCCCTGACGTGGTTTGGAAAAAATTTGCGCGAACCTGGCGGAATTCGCTTTCTCACTGCTGCCATTGATGACTCAAACAGAAGCCTGGAATCCGGGTGTTGGACGCGGTGTTTCGACACCGGGGCCTGGCACCTGGACCAGCTCTGCGGCCAGCGCAAAGGATGTTGCAAGATCAATACACTTGATAAAGCTCGATGATTATAGCCGATTCGCTAGAATTACCCCAATGAGGGCCGCCTGCCCCGCCGCAGGCCGCGATGCCACATAAGGAGAAGATATGTCTAAATATTACAGAAGCGCGCGCCTGGCACTGGCTGCCGCCGCGTTGGCCGGCCTGGCCGCCTGCGCAAACATGGCCCAGATTCCTCCCGGCACGCCCTACGCCGACGTGCAAGCCCAGTTCGGCCGGCCCAACTTCGAATGCCCGCAAGCCAATGGCGGGCGGCGCGTGATCTGGACCCAGCAGCCCATGGGCCAGTACGCCTGGGGCACCAACGTCGGCGCGGACGGACGCGTGGGCCAGGTGGTGCCGCTGCTGACGGACGAACACTTCAAGGTGCTGAGCGAAGGCGTATGGGGTCCCGACCGCGTGCGCTGCGAATTCGGCCCGCCCGCCAAGATCGAGGAAGCCGGCCTGGGAGAAAAGCGCGAGGTGGTCTGGTCGTACCGCTACAAGGAAAACGGCGTCTGGAACTCGCTGATGTATGTCTACATGAGCCGCGACGGCAGCAAGCTGACGCACTTCCATCCCGGCCCGGACCCCATGTACGACGACGACCGGTTCATGTGGCGCTGATTCCCCCGCCTCTCTAAAAAACAAAACCCGCCATCAGGCGGGTTTTGTTTTCAAGGCGTTCACCAATCAGGACGATTGGTTGCGGCGTTCCTGCGTCAGGCGGCGCGCGCGGTTCCAGCGCCAGGCCCACATGATCCAGCCCGACAGGCCGTACAGCACGAACAGGCCGAACAACACGACCGGAGGATCGCTGGACACGAACACGAACACGGCCACCACCAGCAGGATGCCCCAGAACGGCACGCTGCGGCCCAGGGCGAAGCTCTTGCCGCTGAAGAACGGCGCATTCGACACCATGGAAATGCCCGCGTACATGGTCAGCGTGAACGCCGCCCAGGCCATCAGGCTGTCATGGATGGGCAGCTTGTTGTCCACGGCCAGCCAGACGAAACCCGCCACCAGCGCGCCGGCAGCCGGGCTGGGCAAGCCCTGGAAGTAGCGCTTGTCGACCACGGCGATGTTGGTGTTGAAACGCGCCAGGCGCAGCGCGGCGCCGGCGACATAGACGAACGCGGCCAGCCAGCCCCAGCGGCCCAGGTCGTTCAGGATCCATTCGTACATGACCAGCGCGGGCGCAACGCCGAAGGAGGTCATGTCGGACAGCGAGTCGTACTGCTCGCCGAAGGCGGACTGGGTGTTGGTCAGGCGGGCAACCCGGCCATCCATGCCGTCCAGCACCATGGCCGCGAAAATGGCGATGGCGGCCACTTCGAAGCGGTCGTTCATGGCCTGCACGACGGCGTAGAACCCCGCGAACAGTGCCGCGGTGGTGAACGCGTTGGGCAGCAGGTAGATGCTGCGGTGGCGGTTCTCGGAATCGCGCATGGAAAAATTGGGCATGGTCTCAATAACTTACAACGAACATTGAAAGGTTAACCCATCTGGCCCCGCTTGCGGGGCGGAGCAAGCCGCGTGCCTGGCCAATCGAGGGGAAGCCTGCAAAAAAAAGCGGCATGCCCTCGCAGGCATGCCGCTTCGACCCTGATTGCGCGGGGCAGGCCCCGCGCAATGGCATGGATCAGTTCTTGGACTTGTCCACCAGCTTGTTGGCGGCGATCCAGGGCATCATGGCGCGCAGCTTGCCGCCCACTTGCTCGATCTGCGATTCCGCGTTGATGCGGCGGCGCGAGGTCAGCGTCGGAGCGCCGGCGGTGTTTTCCAGGATGAACTTCTTGGCGTATTCGCCGGTCTGGATGTCCGTCAGGCACTGGCGCATGGCCTTGCGGGTTTCGTCGGTGACGATCTTCGGGCCGGTTTCGTACTCGCCGAACTCGGCGTTGTTCGAGATCGAGTAGTTCATGTTGGCGATGCCGCCTTCATAGATCAGGTCGACGATCAGCTTCAGTTCGTGCAGGCATTCGAAGTACGCCATTTCGGGCGCGTAGCCGGCTTCCACCAGCGTGTCGAAACCGGCCTTGATCAGTTCGACGGTACCGCCGCACAGCACGGCCTGTTCGCCGAACAGGTCGGTTTCGGTTTCTTCGCGGAAGTTGGTTTCGATGATGCCGGCACGGCCGCCGCCGTTGGCGCTGGCGTACGACAGGGCCACGTCACGCGCGGCGCCCGACTTGTCCTGGTACACGGCCACCAGGTGGGGCACGCCGCCGCCTTGCTTGTAGGTGTTGCGCACGGTGTGGCCCGGGGCCTTCGGGGCGATCATGATGACGTCGATGTCTTCACGCGGCACGACCTGGCCGTAGTGCACGTTGAAGCCGTGGGCGAACGCCAGGGCGGCGCCGGGCTTGATGTTGGCGTGCACTTCCTTGTTGTAGACCGAGGCGATGTTCTCGTCGGGCAGCAGCATCATGACGATGTCGGCGGACTTGACCGCGTCGGCAACTTCCTTGACTTCCAGGCCGGCGTTGGCGGCCTTGTTCCACGAGGCGCCGCCCTTGCGCAGGCCGACCACGACCTTCACGCCGGACTCATGCAGGTTCTGCGCGTGCGCGTGTCCTTGCGAGCCGTAGCCGATGATGGCAACAGTCTTGCCCTTGACCAGGGAGAGATCGCAGTCTTTGTCGTAGAAAACTTTCATGGTTGTGCTCCAGATTCCAGTATTTTGGATATTTGTTTAATTCAGATGTAGGGTGCGGCTTGGCCTGGAAGGCCGGTCAAATCTTCAAAATCCGTTCACCGCGTCCGATGCCGGACACGCCGGTGCGCACGGTTTCAAGGATTGCACTGCGGTCCAGGGCCTCCAGGAAGGCCTGTACTTTTTCCTGCACCCCGGTCAATTCGATGGTGTAGGACTTGTCGGTCACGTCGATGATGCGGCCGCGGAAGATATCCGCCATGCGCTTCATTTCCTCGCGCTCCTTGCCGACCGCGCGCACCTTCACGAGCATCAGCTCACGCTCGATGTGCGCGCCTTCGGTCAGGTCGACCACCTTGACCACATCCACCAGGCGGTTCAGGTGCTTGGTGATCTGCTCGATGATTTCATCGGAACCGGTGGTCACGATGGTCATGCGCGACAGCGTGGAGTCCTCGGTGGGCGCCACGGTCAAGGTCTCGATGTTGTAGCCCCGCGCGGAAAACAGGCCCACCACGCGCGACAGCGCGCCGGGTTCGTTTTCGAGGAGGACGGAAATCACGTGCTTCATGGGTGGCCTCCTTACAGGTCTTCAGAGCCGAGCAGCATTTCGGTCAGCCCGCGGCCGGCCTTGACCATCGGCCACACGTTTTCGGTGCGGTCGGTGATGAAGTCCAGGAAAACCAGGCGATCCTTGTGCTTCTTGAACGCTTCGCGCAGCGCCGGCTCGACGTCCGCCGGTCGTTCGATGCGCAGACCCACGTGGCCATAGGCCTCGGCCACCTTGACGAAATCGGGCAGCGAATCCATGTAGGACTCGGAATAGCGCGAACCGTAGTCGATCTGCTGCCACTGCCGGACCATGCCCAGGAAGCGGTTGTTCAGGCAGATGATCTTCGGCGTCAGGCGGTACTGGTGGCAGGTCGACAGTTCCTGGATGTTCATCTGGATCGACCCTTCGCCCGTGATGACGGCGACGTCGTGCCCAGGATTGGCCATCTGCACGCCCATGGCGTACGGCAGGCCCACGCCCATGGTGCCCAGGCCGCCGGAGTTGATCCAGCGGCGCGGCTTGTCGAACTTGTAGTACTGCGCGGCCCACATCTGGTGCTGGCCCACGTCGGAAGTCACGAAGGCGTCGCCGCCAGTCACTTCCCAGAGCTTTTCCACCACGAACTGCGGCTTGATGACCTCGTCCGAGTTGGCGAACTTCAGGCATTCCTTGCCGCGCCAGGACTCGACCTGCTCCCACCACTTGGCGATCGGAGCAGGCTTGTGCTCGGCCGCGGCGATGTCGTACTGCGCGCTGAGGTCGGCCAGGACGTCCTTGACGTTACCGACGATCGGGACGTCCACGCGCACGCGCTTGGAGATCGACGAGGGATCGATATCGATATGGATGATCTTGCGGGCGTTCTGGGCGAAGTGCTTGGGGTTGCCGATCACGCGGTCGTCGAAACGGGCGCCGATGGCCAGCAGCACGTCGCAGTGCTGCATCGCCATATTGGCCTCGTACGTGCCGTGCATGCCGGGCATGCCGACGAACTGGCCGCTGCTGGCCGGGTAGCCGCCCAGACCCATCAGGGTGCTGGTGCAGGGCGCGCCCAGTTGCGACACGAGCTTGTTCAGCTCGGGCGCGGCGTTCGACAGGATGACCCCGCCGCCCGTGTAGATCATGGGCCGCTCGGCGGCCAGCAGCATCTGCACGGCTTTCTTGATCTGCCCCTGGTGGCCCTTGTTGACGGGCGCATAGGAGCGCATCGAGATCTCGCCCTTGGGCGGCGTGTACTTGCACTGCGCGATGGTGATGTCCTTGGGGATATCCACCAGCACCGGGCCGGGACGGCCGGTGCGCGCGATGTAGAACGCGCGGCGCATGGTTTCGGCCAGGTCCTTGACGTCGCGCACAAGGAAGTTGTGCTTGACGCAGGGACGCGTAATGCCGACGGTGTCGCATTCCTGGAAGGCGTCCTCGCCAATGGCCGCAGTGGGCACCTGCCCGCTGATGATGACCATGGGGATGGAATCCATGTAGGCGGTGGCGATGCCGGTGACGGCATTGGTCACGCCCGGTCCGCTGGTCACGAGGCAGACGCCGACCTTTTGCGACGAGCGCGAATAGGCATCGGCGGCGTGCACGGCGGCCTGCTCGTGACGAACCAGGATATGCTGGAATTTGTCTTGCTTGAAAATCGCGTCGTAGATGTAAAGCACCGCGCCGCCGGGGTAGCCGAAAACGTGTTCCACGCCTTCATCGGCCAGGCAGCGCACGACGATATCGGCGCCATTCAGTTCCATGTTGTCATTCCTTTCAGTACCGGCCCTGCAACCCTGACTGCTGCTCGCCCGGATACGGCGGCAACTGAACCCATACCGGTCCCGACAACATGATCCGGCGCTTTGCGGCTCACGGAGCCACGCCACCCGGACACCTTGCCGACCCGGCACACGCTCGACAGAACGCAGTGCAAACGCCCCTGGGGGACGCTGGAGGTCGAAATGGAAGCCTTGGCAACACACGCTTGTGGCGCGGCCAACGGCAGGTGTAACTGCTGCGGGATGGCTGGGAGGTGACCCTGGCAATCCGCCTCAACGCACCGGTTTCGGATAGGCAGACCGATGCAAGTGGAGCAATTTACCGCGTTGCGTCAAAGGTAGCAAATCGACTTTTGTTCGACCGTTGCTTGGAAGGTTCGGTAACTATCCGACCCCAAAAATTTAGGCAGTCTCTCTATACTTGTTTCGTCATCCGAAACCGAGCCGCCGCCTCATGGATTTGCGCATTGCCAGCATCCGCCGCTTCCTCTACAGCCACTACTTCTTCGGAGGGGTGCGTCAGGGGGTGGGGATGCTGTTGCCCGTGCTGGTGCTGGGCGGCCTGTTCGGCAACTACACCACGGGTCTGGTTGCAACGTTCGGGGCGCAATGCCTGGCCATCATCGACCAGCCGGGCGGGCCGCAGCGCCACCGCACCAACGAGATGCTGGGCGGCGCCGCGCTGGGCACGCTGACGGTCATCATCACAGGGCTGGCGTCATCGCACCCCGTGCTGATCTGGCTGGCGGTCATCGCGCAGTGCTTCGTCTATTCGATGTTCACGGTGTTCGGCAAACGCGGCGGGCTGATCGGCTTTGCCGGCCTGTTGCTGATGACCCTGACCATGCATTCGCCGCTGGCGCCCCATGAGGTGCTGGCGCACGCCGCGGCCACGCTGGGCGGGGCGCTGTTCTACGTCGCATTCAGCCTGGGGTTCTCGCGCCTGTTCTGGCTGCGCGAGGAGCAGCAGGCCATGTCGGTGGCGCTCTTCGCCACCGCCGACTACGTGGCGGCGCGCGCCACCTTCTACGATGAAACCGCCGATCTGGACGACGCCTACCGCGAGCTGATCCAGCGTCAATCCGTCATGACGGAAAAGCACCAGGCGGCGCGCGACATGGTGCTGCGCGCCCTGCCCCGCGGCAAAGGCCTGGGCGACCGCCAACGCGTGATGATCTGGAACATGTTCGTCGATATGCTGCAGCTGCTGGATACGCTGGTGGCCACGCATACCGACTACGCGGCGCTGCGCCGCGCGCTGGCCGGCAGCGACTGCCTGATGTTCATGCGCGATGCGCTGGTGAAGATGTCGCTGGAGCTCAACCGCATCGCGCTGGACGTGTCGCGCGGGCGCAAGGTGCAGTACCGCAGCAGCGCCAAGGCCGAACTGCGCGCCATCGAATACGAGATCGAACAGCTCAAGCAGCAGGGCCTGGGCGAGCGCGAGCCCGAGATGCTGGCGCTGATCGTCCAGGTGCTGCGCCGGCTGCGCAATTCGGCGCGCATCGTCGACCGCCTGGCCGACCACACCGCCGCTTCGCCCGACGCCAAGCCCACCGACGTGCTGCGCATCAACAAGTCGCTGACGCGCTTCATTTCGCGGCAGGAATTCCGCGTGGGGCTCCTGACCAGCAACCTGCGCCTGGATTCGCCGCACTTCCGCTATGCGCTGCGCGTCACCGCGGCCGCGGCCATCGCCATGACGCTGGCCAGCCAATGGCTTTCGCCAGCGTTTTCCGCGCACAACTACTGGATCATGCTGACCATCGTCATCATCATGAAGCCGGGTTTCGCGCTGACCCGCCAGCGCAATAGCTGGCGCCTGACGGGCACGCTGATCGGCTGCATCCTGGCCCTGCTGCTGTTCAACCTGACCGACCGGCCCGAACTGCTGTTCGCCGCGCTGCTGGGCGCCTGCATCATGGGCAACAGCCTGGTGCAGCTGAACTACATGGCCAGCGCCACCTTCAACACGCTGTTCGTGGTGCTGGTGTTCCACTTCGTGTCGCCGGGCACGGTGTCCATGTCGGTGATCGGCGAACGCGCCATCGACACGTTGATCGGCTGCGCGCTGGCGCTGATCTGCAGCTACATCCTGCCCTGGTGGGAGGCCCGCTACCTGAAACCGCTGGCGGCCGCGGCCACGCGCGCCAATCGCGAATACCTGATCGCCGGCCTGCGCTACGTCGAGGCCATGCAGGCCCACGGCGCGCCCGTGGGCGCCGCCGCCGGCGAGACTCCGGCGGTCACGGACGCCGACCTGGCCTGGCGGCTGGCGCGCAAGAACGTGCACATCTCCTTCAGCAATTTCGCCGAGGCTTTCTACCGGATGATGAGCGAGCCCACGTCGCACCAAGTGAGCGTGCCGGAGCTGAACAA
This sequence comes from Achromobacter sp. ACM04, assembly GCF_014851465.1. Taxonomy (NCBI): domain Bacteria; kingdom Pseudomonadati; phylum Pseudomonadota; class Betaproteobacteria; order Burkholderiales; family Alcaligenaceae; genus Achromobacter; species Achromobacter sp. ACM04. The sequence goes on along the minus strand of NZ_JACUZS010000003.1, from coordinate 374,019 downwards.
CCTGCTGATCCAGAACCACATCCTGGCTTCGCAGATCACAGCGGCCATCCCCATTCTGGCCAGCCTGCCGGCTACGCCCGAAGCGGTACAGCGGGCGCTGACCGGCATGGTGGACCTGTTGGATGAGAACCGCGCGCAGGCGCCGGCCGGCCTGCCGACCCAGTTCGACACGGAAGGCGAACAGGCGGCGCTGGTCTATCCGGTCAAGCAGATGCTGAAGGCGGCGCACATGATCCGCCAGGAACTGCACGCGCTGGCCGATCCTACGCACGCGCCGCCGGTGGCGGCGGCAGCATGACCGGCGTGGATGGCTCTGACGGGAATGGGGAGTCCCGGGCGCAACGCCCGGGACCGGATCAGACCTTGCGGCGGAACACCAGCTTGTCTTCCGACGAGGCAGAGGCGTCGAACTTGTAGCCTTCCAGGTCGAAGCCTTGCAGGCCTTCGGGCTTGGACACTTTGTGCAGGATCGCGTAGCGCGCCATCAGGCCGCGCGCGCGCTTGGCGTGGAAGCTGATGACCTTCCAGGCGCCGTTCTTCCAGTCCTGGAATACGCATTGCACGACGCGCGCCTTCAGCGTCTTCAGGTCGACCGACTTGAAGTATTCCTCGGACGCCAGGTTGACGATCACCGGCGCCTTCTGGCCGGCCTGCCGTTCGTTGAGATAGTCAGCGATGGCCGGGCCCCAGTACTCGTACAGGTTCTTGCCCTTGGGCGTGGCCAGGCGCGTGCCCATTTCCAGGCGGTAGGGCTGCATCAGGTCCAGCGGGCGCAGCACGCCATACAGGCCGCTCAGGATGGCCACGTGCTCTTGCGCCCAGTCCAGCTGCTTGGCCGACAGGGTCGCGGCCTCCAGCCCTTCGTAGACGTCGCCGTTGAAGGCCAGCACCGCCTGGCGCGAGTTCGCCTGCGTGAAGCTGCGCTTCCAGTGGGCATAGCGCTGCACGTTGAGTTCGGACAGCGCCGGGCTCAAGCTCATGAGCTCGGAGATGTCCTCGGCCGACTTGGTCTTCAGCACCTTGATGAGGCCGGCGGCCTGGTCCACGAACAGCGGCTGGGTATGCGTCTCGATGTGCAGCGGCGAGTCGTAATCCAGCTTCTTGGCGGGAGAAAGCAAAAACAGCATTCGGGAATTCCTTTTTTAGCGTGCCGTCCAGCCGCCATCGACCGAGACGGACGTACCTGTGATTTGCGCGGCGGCGTCCGAGGCCAGGAACACGGCGGTGCCCCCCAGTTGCTCCGGCGTCACGAATTGCAGCGACGGCTGCTTTTCGCTCAGCAGTTCGCGCGCGGCGGTTTCCTGGTCCACGCCATCTTTTTCCGCCAGCGCGGTGATCTGCTTTTCGACCAGCGGAGTGCGTACCCAGCCCGGGCAGATGGCGTTGGCCGTGATGCCTTGGCCGGCCGTTTCCAGCGCGGTGACCTTGGTGAAGCCGACCACGCCGTGCTTGGCGGCGACGTAGGCCGACTTGTTGGCCGAAGCCACCAGGCCATGGGCCGAGGCGATGTTGATGATGCGGCCGAAGCCCTGCTTCTTCATGTGCGGCAAGGCGGCGGCGGTGCCGTGGAACACTGCCGACAGGTTCAGCGCCAGGATCGCGTCCCATTTTTCAGCGGGGAAGTCCTCGATCAGCGCGGTGTGCTGGATGCCGGCGTTATTGACCAGGATGTCGATGCGGCCCAACTGGCGCACGGCGTTCTCGACCAGCTCGCGCACGGCCGCGCCCTTGGACAGGTCGGCGCCGTCGTAGATGACCCTCACGCCATGCTTGTCGGCCAGGCCGGCGCGGAGCTTTTCGATTTCGGCCGCATCGCCGAAGCCGTTCAAGACGATATCGGCGCCTTGCTGGGCGAAGGCAGTGGCGATACCCAGGCCGATGCCGCTGGTGGAACCGGTGACAAGGGCGACTTTTCCTTTAAGCATGAGCATTCTCCTGTGGTCGAGCACATTGGACGGGCCAAGCAAGGGTCAAGTGTAGCTGCCCGGCATGACGGCAATCATGCCATGCCCGTACGGCACGCAGGGTCAAGCAGCGGGAGGAGGATCGCGCGGCGCGGGAGGTTTCGGCGCCTCGTCCTGGACCGGTTCCGCTGCCGGCAGATCGGCCATGCCGCCCCGGTTCTCGGGTATGCGTTCCAGCAGCTTGATCAGCATCGGCACCACGCCCATCGAAATCGCCACGATGACGGACAGCAAGTCGCGCTGTTCCAGGTTCATCAGATTGTTGTCCCAGGCTTCGTTGAAGATGGCGAAGCTGAACTCCCCGCCCTGCGCCAGCGCCAGCGCGAATAGCAGGCGGTGATAGCGCGGCAGGCCCAGAAAGCGCGAAAAGCCGTACAGAATCAAGGCCTTGACCAGCAGCAGCGCGAATACGCCTACAAGAATGAAGGGCCAGTGGTTGGCCACCACCTTCAGATTCACGGACATGCCGATGGCTACGAAGAACAGGCCCAGCAGCAGCCCCTTGAACGGGTCGATGGCCTTTTCCAGGTCATCCCGATAGCGCGACTCGGCCATCAGCACGCCCACCAGGAACCCGCCCAGGCCCGCGGACAGGCCGGCGTAGTCGAACAGTTGAGCAGCGCCCACCACCATCAGCAGGGCGGCGGCCGTGAACAATTCATTCAACTGCGCCTTGGCAGCCCAGCCCAGCAGCCGCAGCCGGTACGCCGCCGCGACCACCACCACGGCGATCAGCGCCTCCTTGAAGGAAGGCGCCGAGGCGCCATCCGAACCCAGCAGGCCCGCCGCCACCAGCATCGGGATCGCCGCCATGTCCTGGAACAGCAGTATCCCCAGCGCCGACCTGCCCAGGGGCGTGCGCGTCAGCACGCGTTCGTCCAGCAGCCGCAAGGCCACCGCCGTGGACGACAGGGCCAGCGACAGCCCGCAAAGGATTGCCGCCTGCCATTCCATGCCGGCCAGATGCCGCAGCGCCGCGCCGAACACCACCGCCAGCAGCAGCCCGCAGGCCAGCATCTGCAAGGAACCCAGCACGAAGACTTCGTTGCGCATGGCCCACAGGCGTTTGGGCGAGAGCTCCAGCCCGATGATGAACAGCATCATCACCACGCCCCACTGGGACACATTGATCATGGTGTCCACATTGGTGACGAGCCTGAGGCAGGACGGCCCCACCAGCACGCCGGCCAGCAGATAGCCCGGGATCGCGCCCAGGCCCAGCAGCTGGGTCAGGGGCACGCACAGCACGGCCGCAAGCAAAAGGATAAGGATGAGATCCATGGGACTAGCGGTTCCGGGATGAGCGCCGAGAAGAGAAGAGTGCCGGGCAGGGACGCCGGGCATGTCGGAATTCTGGGCAAAGATCGCCGCCGCTGAAAGCCGGTTGAAACCCGCTGTGGGAGACTTTCAACCACCCCCTTTACACAAACAAAAAAAATCCTGTAGAATTGCGGGCTTCGCTGCTTCGACAACGAAGATCCTTCCGACCAGGGATCTTTAGTGGAAGACCCGGCCCTTGGGGTAACCCAGGCCAGCCAGGAACACCACCGTTACGAAACCCAGCCACGGAGAGGTGGCAGAGTGGTCGAATGTACCTGACTCGAAATCAGGCGTACGGTATCCCCGTACCGTGGGTTCGAATCCCACCCTCTCCGCCAAGTATTGCAAAAAAGGCCAATCCCTCGGGATTGGCCTTTTTCTTTTTCCTTCGGACTTCATAAAAACTAAAAACGCACAGGCTCGGCGCGCGCCGGCTTGCGTGTAGGCAAGCCCTGCGCCATTCCGATGCTCGCCCCGGTGGGGCTGCGCTTCGGATGGCTCCGGGGGTCCTCGGCTGGTAGGCGCCTAATGCGTTGGTTTTGGATCCCGTAATGGGCAGACGCCGCGAGCCGGTGGCCGGACGGAGGGATCCGAAGCGCAGCCCCACTGGGCGAGCATCGGAATCCCGCAGTCCGGACGGCGGCGACTCAAGAACGCTGCCTCACAAAACCGAAGTGCGGGGCGGTAGGGCTTCGAGCTTGCGGATGCCAGAGTCCTTTAGCCGCCGAGGCTGCCCTGCGCCATTCCGATGCTCGCCCCGGTGGGGCTGCGCTTCGGATGGCTCCGGGGTCCTCGGCTGGCAGTTGCCTAATGCGTTGGGTTTGGACCCCGTTCATGGGTAGATGCCTTGAGCCGGTGGCCGGACGGAGGGATCCGAAGTGCAGCCCCACCGGGGCGAGCATCGAAATGGCCCGACAGCGCCCCATCGCCAGATATGGACCCATGTCACTTTGGCACCATATGGCAAGCCGCAGACTCGAGCCCCCCCCCATCGGCGCGCCAGGAGTATTCAGAGCGAGGCAATACCTGTCAAGACAGGAAGATCGGCGTCTCCCATGCCTTTTCGAGACCGGCTTGAACGGCTGCTTCGTACTTGGCATCGAATGGCAAGACCCGGCTGCGGCATTCTCCTAACCTAGGCCGACGCCCAGTTCTTTCGACGCCCGCAATCCCTCCAACAGCTAGAGAGGGCCCATGTATCACCATGCTGCCATTCAGTCATTCCATGCGCTGCAGGATGCGTTGAGCAACCGGAAATACCTGTCGATCTCCCGAATAAAAATCGACAAGACCTTTATCGACGAAGTTGTCGTGAGCAAGAAGGATCAGGGCATAGTCGGGGCCATCGTCATGCTGGCCCAGGCCCTGGAGGTGGATGTGGTCGCCGAGGGCGTGGAAACGGCCGAGCAATTTGCCTATCTACGGAACATTGGCTGCTCAGCCTTTCAAGGCTTTCTGTTTGGCAGACCGTGCGAAGTTTCCGACTTCCTGTGAGCGCTCCCGTCGCCCCGCGGGCCACTACGCTTTGCGCATCCATTGCAGCAAGCGAAGGCGGGGCCGCCCCGCCTGACTATCACAAGGGCGCCGTTGGCCGCGCCAATTGGAACAGGTCCGTGCTGCGCGCGTACCAGCCGCCGCCGTGCATGCGCGCGATCAGCCCCATGGCCGGCGTGTCCATGTAGCCGCGCTCGGCGTCCTGCACATAGGCATCGTCGACGTGCGCGCCCAGCACCCGGCCGATCACCACGAGCTGGCGCGGGCCGGTCACGATGGTTGCCTGGCTGACGCACTCCAGCGACACCGGACTGCCCTTGATCAGCGGGGGACGCACGTGTGTAGCCGGCAGCGCGGTCAGGCCGGCCGCCGCCATCTCGTCCACGTCCGCCGGGTAATCGGCGCAGGTCTGGTTCATCTGCGCAACCAGCGACTCCGGCACCAGGTTCACCACGAACTCGCCGTTCTCGATGATGTTGGCGCCGGAATCCTTCAGTTCGCCGCTGGCATGGCGCATCAGGCCGATGGCGACCGTCGGCGGCTGAGGCCCCATGACATTGAAGAAGCTGAAGGGAGCCGCGTTGACAACGCCTTTGTCCGAAATGGTGGTAAGCCACGCGATCGGGCGCGGGGTGACGGTCGAGGTCAGCACGTTGTAGACCGTCTGCGTCGGCAAGGCGCTGAAATCAAAATGCATGATTCAAGCCTCCCCGGCATTCAGCGCCGAGACGGCCCGCTTTTCACGGGTGTCGACCTGCAGCTGGAACACGTCGGGGCGTGCGTAGTGGCCCGAGACGTCGAAGTCGTACTTGCCGCGCAGGATCTGGTTGGGATTGATGTCGGCGTACAGGATGGTCTCGGCTGAGAAATCCGGCCCTGCCAGCACTTCGCCCAGCGGATCGATGATGGCGCTGCCGCCGCGCATCAGCACGGTGTCGGGCGCGTCGCCCAGTGCGCATTCGAAATCGTCGGGATAGGCATCGCGGCGCAGATGCTGGCAGGCCGTGAGCACATAGCAGCGCCCCTCCAGCGCGATGTGGCGCATGCTGGGAATCCAGGAATCGCGGTCGTCGGCGGTGGGCGCGCAATACAGCGCCACGCCCTGGCTGTACATGTACATGCGCAGCATGGGCATGTAGTTTTCCCAGCAGATGACCGCGCCGATCTTGCCGTAGGGCGTGTCGAAGACGGGCATGGTGGAACCATCGCCGAAGCCCCAGATCAGGCGTTCGCCGGCGGTGGGCATGAGCTTGCGGTGTTTGCCCGCCAGCCCTTCACGGCCATTGAAGTACAGCACCGTGCAGTACAGCGTGCCGCCATCGGCCTCGATGCAGCCCATGACCACGAAGCTGTCGGTGTCGGCCGCGGCCTGGGCCACCAGCGCGACCTCTTCGCCATCCAGCCGGATGGCCTGGTTGTGATAGCTGGCGAAGGCGTCGCGGCCTTCGGGCTTGCGCATGCCGATGGGCGCGCCGAAGGAGTTGCCCTTGGGATAGCCGCCCAGGAACGCCTCGGGGAACACGAGCACGCGGGCGCCCTGCTCGGCCGCCTGGCGAATGAGCGATGCCGCCTTTTCGGCGCAGGCGACGCTGTCGGTGGGAATGGAGGCCGCCTGGATGACGGCAGCCTTGAAGCTCTGTTGCGTGGACATGTCTCTCCTCTTTCTCAGTGTGCAGCGTCTTCGTCGATGGCGCGGGCGCGGGTGTTCGGCAGGAACAGGCTGCCGATGACGCCGACCACCGCGGTCACGACGACCGGATACATCAGGCCACCAAAGATATTGCCGCTGGCCTGAGCCAGGTAGGTGGCGGTAAAGGGCACGATGCCGCCGAAGATGCCGGCGCCGATGTGGTACGGGAAGGATAGCGCCGTATAGCGGATGCGGGCCGGGAACAGTTCGACCAGATAGGACGCCACCGGGCCGTAGACCATGGCGACCACGGCCGTCATCAGCACCAGGATCAGGATGATGGTCGTGCGGTCGACGCGTGCGGGGTCGGCCCGCTCCGGATAGCCGGCGGCCGTCAGCGCGCTGGTGTAGGCGGCGCGGTCAAAGCCGTTGACGGTCGTGCCGCCCACGCTCATGGCGATGCTCTGCCCGGGCAGCGGCGCGGCGTATTCGAAGTTGATGCCCTTGCCGACCAGGAATTTCTTGGCCTGCACGCAGACCTTCTTGTGGTCGGCGTGGCTACCGATCATGGCGGCCTGCAGTCCGAAATCGCAGGCGCCGCCGCTGGTGTCGGCATGCACGCGCACCGGGGTGGTCTGCATGGCTTGCGCCAGGGCCGGGTTGCCCGCCTTGAGCAGCACGTCGAACATGGAGTGGTAGCCCAGCGCCGCGACGAACAAGCCGACCATCATGATCCACTTGCGGCCGATGCGGTCCGACAGCCAGCCGAACAGCACGAAGGTCGGCGCGCCGATGATGAAACCGATCAGGATCAGCGTGTAGACGCTGGTCTGGTCCAATTGCACGGCCTGCTGCATGAAGATCATGACGTAGAACTGGCCGGTGAAATAGGTAGCGCCCTGGCCGGCGGTGACGCCGATCAGCGCCAGCAGCACCAGCCGCAGGCTGGACCATTGGCCGAAGGTCTCCTTGACCGGGTTCTTGGACAGGCGGTTCTGCTGCTTCATGCGCGTGAACACGGGCGACTCGTGCAGCTTGGCGCGCACGTAGATCGAAATCGCCAGCATCACGATCGACAGGATGAACGGCAGGCGCCAGCCCCACTGGCGGAAATCCTCGGCGCTCATGGATGCCTGGGTGCACAGGATCACGATCAGGGACAGGATCAGGCCCGCCGAGGACGTGATCTGGATCCAGCCCGTCAGCAGGCCTCGGCGCTTGGGTTCGCAGTGCTCGGCCACATAGATGACCGCGCCGCCGTACTCGCCGCCCACCGCCAGGCCCTGCACCACGCGCAGGGTCAGCAGCAGGATCCATGAAAGGTGGCCGGCCGATTCATAGGTGGGCAGGCAGCCGATCAGGACGGTTGCGCCGCCCATCATCACCACGGTGATGAGGAAGGTGTACTTGCGGCCCAGCTTGTCGCCCAGGTAGCCGAACATCACGGCGCCCAGGGGCCGGATGATGAAGCCCACCGCCAACGCGCCCAGCGCGGCCAGCAGTGCCACCGTGGGGTTGTCCTGCGGGAACAGCACCTGGCTCATGAAGACGGCCAGGGTCCCGTAAATGAAAAAGTCGTACCACTCGAACAAGGTGCCCAGGGTCGAGGCCACCACCACCTGGCGTTCCTCTTTCCTGCTGAGCGTCGGACCGGCGTCGATCCGCGGCATTGCCACATTCGCTTCCATGCTTGCTTTCCCCAATCGCTTTAGATTGATAATGCTGTATTCATTAACTATTATCAAACTTAACCCAGGACCTGAAAAACTAGGGGAAACCCGGCGAAGCCGCCCGCGCGCCCGGGCGGCAAGGGTCCGCCCCGCTGCTACACTCCCGCCAGAAAAACAGTGGAGGCAGCAATGGCAAGGCCCGCCGGCAAGATGGAAAAGAACGCGGAACAGGCGCCTGCCGCCGCGCGCAGGGGCATCCAGTCGATCGAAGTGGGATTCCGGATCCTGGACGTCATCCGCAAGGCCGGCCGCCCCCTGCCCCTGAAGGAAATCGCGGATGCCTGTGAACTGACGGTACCCAACGTCCACTACTACCTGGTCAGCTTTCAGAAGGTGGGCGTGGTGCAGCAGCACGCGGATACGGGCCATTACGGCCTGGGTCCCTATGCCCTGCGGCTGGGCCTGGCGGCCCTGGAACAGTTCGACGTATTCACCACCGCCCGGCCCATCATGGCCGAAGTGGCCGCGGTCACCGGCCACACCGTGTTCCTGGGCGTGTGGGGCAACAAGGGCCCGACCATCGTCTACCGCGTCGAAGGCGCTCGCAGCCGCCCCCTGCTGGAACTGCGCGTGGGCAGCGTGCTGCCGCTGCTGTCCTCGGCGCTGGGCCGCAATTTCCTGGCGCACCTGCCGGAAGCCAGCACGCGCGAACTGCTGGAACAGGAAATGGCCTCGGCCGGTTCGGACGGATATGGCGGCAAGTCCTACACGCAAAAGGACGTGCAGGCCATCCGCGAGGAAGTGCTCGAACACCACCTCAGCCGTTGCCGCGACGCGCTGCTGCCGCACTTCACGTCGCTGTCCGCGCCCATTTTCGACATGCTGGGCGAGATGAAGGCGGCCATCACGCTGATGGGCCCGGTGGGCGCCATCGACGACGACCTGCAATCCGACACGGCGCGGCTGCTCAGTGAAAAAGCCCGCTCGATCTCGGCAACGGCAGGCTGGGTGGAGCCGCAGGCGCGCTAGGCGCTTCTGCCGCCCTCACCTCCGCGCGTCGGGCAGCCGGCTGGGCGGCGGCGTGCTGGCCACGTTTTTCTTGTAGTAAGCGATGAACTCCGGCGCCGGCATGGGCTTGCCGTACAGCCAGCCCTGGCCGAAATCCACCTCGCGCGCTTTCAGGTGGTCTTCCTGTTCCTGGCGTTCGATGCCTTCGGCCACGGTCAGCAGGTTCAGCGACTTGGCCATGTCGATGATGTGGTCCGTGACCTTGTGGGTCGCGGAATCGGTGCCGATGGTGTCGACGAAGGACTTGTCGATCTTCAGCGAGTCGAGCGGCAGCCGCTGCAGATAGGACAGGCTGGAGTAACCCGTGCCGAAGTCGTCGATGGCCACGGCATGGCCTTGCGCCCGGGCCTGTTCGATCACGCTGCAGGCCTTGTCCACGTCCATGAAGCCGCGTTCGGTGGCTTCCAGCCAGATCTGCCGGGGATCGATGACCGTGCCTTCGAGCATGCGCTGCAACACCCGCAACGCCCCGCCATCCTTGAGATCGCTGGCGCTCAGGTTGACCGAGATGTGCGCTCCCCGGTCCTCGCCCAGCAGATCCTCCATATCCCGGATCACCAGGCGAAACACCTCTTCGGTGATGCGGGCCATCAGGCCGTTGTCCTCGGCGATCGAGATAAACAGATCAGGTCTCAGGGTCTTGCCGCCGCGCCTGATCCAACGCACCAGCGCCTCCGCGCCGATGCAGCGGCCAGTGCGCAGGTCGATGATGGGCTGGTAGTGGACGACGAATTCACGCCGCCTGATGCCGGCGGCCAATTCGCCCGCGATCGACAGGCGCCGGCGCGACAGCCAGACGACCAGTGCGATCATGGCTGCCGCGACCAGCGTCCCCATGGGCAACCAGAACAGGCGTTCGCGCGGCAGCATGTCCAGCGCTTCGGTTTGAGGTTCGAGCAGGACGACGGCCAGGTCCGCATTGCGGGCGACGGCGCTGAGATAGGCCTCGTCGATGTCCAGCTTGCCGCCATTCAGCGCCTGCGATACCAGCACGAGATCGGGGTCGTTGCGGGTGCCCAGCATGCCCACGCCCGGCAGGACCACGGCAAGTTGCGCGCCGTCCGTGAGCGCCTTTTCGGTGAACCGGCCTGGTTCGAACAAGGCGCTGTAATCGCCGTGGCGCACGGCCACCATCCTGATGCCGGGGCTCAAGACGGGCACTGCGTCCAGCAACAGGCGTCCACCATTGGCCAGTTCGACCTGGGCCGGAACCAGCGGCTCTTCGTAGCTGGGCACGCCCCAGGTGGTGCACTGGACGATGCCGCCCGCCACGTAGGCCAGATCGTCCACGGCCCGGTCCCTCAGGGCCAGGGCCCGCATATGGCGGATGTGCTGGGGTGAACAGGGTTCGAATGCCAGCCCGTCCAGATCGCGCAGCGTGGTCACGGTCTGGTCCAGCAAGTCCTGCGTGTCCCTCAGGATGCGCTGGGCCTGGTCGTCCAGATAGCGCTGTTCGCCCGCGACGGCGCGGGACCAGGACATGTGCAGCGCGAAGCCGATGGGCAACAGCGCCGCGGCGGCGGCGAGAGCGATGGCGATGCCGATTACAAACTTGCGCGGCATCGAGGCCGTCCCCAGGGATCGCCGGCTGGCGAGGTTATATCTTTTTACACTTTTTGAGGGGGCAGTGTCTCCATCAATTTCCGCTCGCAGCCGGCGTTTCAGCCTTCCGCCACGATCTTCGCGTCGCGGATGGTCTGGGCGTACTTCTGCTGCTCCTGCTTCATGAAGTCGGCAAAGCGCTGGACGCTGCCGCCGCCATCCTCCGCGCCCACCTGCGCCAGCTTTTCCTGCACATCCGGCATCGCCAGCGCCCGGTCGATGTCCTGGTTCATGCGCTGGACCATGGCGGCCGGCATCTTGCCCGGACCGACCATGCCGAACCAGATGCTGGCCTCGAAGCCGGGATAGCCCTGTTCGGCCACGGTCGGCACATTGGGGTGGCTCTTGGAGCGCTGCAGCAGAGTCTGCGCCAACGCGATCACCTTGCCGGACTGCACCAGCGGCGTGGCGGTGGTCATGCCTTCGAAGCAGTACTGCACGTGGCCGCCCAGCAGGTCGTTCATCAAGGGAGCCGAACCCTTGTAGGGCACGTGCAGCACATCAATCCGGGCGCGGGCCTTGAAGATCTCCAGCGCCAGGTGCTGCGCCGAACCGCTGCCGGCCGAACCGAACACGATCTTGCCCGGCTGCGCCTTGCACAGCGCGACCAGCTCGGGCAGCGTCTTGGCGGGCTGAGAGGCGCCGCCGATCAGGATGGTGGGCGTCTTTCCGACCAGCGCGATGGGCGTGAAGTCGCGGTCCACCGAATAGGCCAGCTTGGGTTGCAGGCCCGGCGCGATGCCGTGGCTGTTGACGTGCGCCATCAACAGCGTGTTGCCGTCGTTGGGCTGGCGCGCCACCTGTTCGGCGGCAATGATGCCGGCCGCGCCCGCGCGGTTTTCGACGATGACGGGAATATTCCACATCACGCCCAGCTTCTGCCCCAGCAGGCGCGCCAGCACGTCGGTGCCGCCGCCGGCGGGAAAGCCCACCACGATCTTCACCGGCCCCTGCGGCAGGTCTTGCGCCCGCGCCGCCGCCGGCAGGACCAGCGCGGCTCCCAGCGCCGCGGCGCCGGTCATGAATTGCCTACGTTGCATTGCTGTCTCCTCGCGCGCCGGTCCGATGGCCGGCGACTGGTTCTCGAAACTCTGTCACCGCTCACCGCAAGCGGCCGTCTGGCGCGGCCTGGCTGCGATGCTCCTGCGCTGCTGCGCGCGGCCGGCAGGCCGCGCGCCCTGCCCTCAACCAGCGACCCGGCTCCACTTGCCGTAGCGCTCGACCATGCGCTCGTCGAAGCCGAAGCCCAGGCCGGGCTCCTGATGCAACACCACGCGCCCCTGCTTGTGCGTCAACTGGCGGTCGACCAGCCTGCGGAAGTTCAGGACCTGATCGTCCCAGAAAAATTCGACGTAGCGTGCATTCGGCGTCGCGGCGACCAGCGGCGCATGCACGTCATGGAACCAGTGCGGGCAAACCACGACGCCGTAGCTGGCAGCGGTAGCGGCGATGCGCTTCCATTCGGTGATGCCGCCGCAGACGGCGGCGTCGGTCTGCAGGATGCCGGCTGCGCCCTTGTCCAGCAGCTCCTTGTGATACCAGCGGCCGTAGCCGATCTCGGCGGTGGCGATGGGCAGGCGCGTCAGGCGCGCGAGCTTGGCGTGGCTGTCGATGTCGTCGGGGCCGAAGGGTTCTTCGATGAAGTACGGATCGTACTGTTCGAAGCGGCGGATGTACTGCATGGCCTGAGTCACGTCCTGCCAGGCGTTGTTGCAGTCCATCATCAGCTCGACGTCGGGGCCGATGGCCTCGCGCGCCGCCTTCAGGCGCGCCTCTTCCTCGGCCGGGGACAGGCGGCCGGTCTTCATCTTCACGGCGCGAAAGCCCTTGTCCACGTAGCTCGCCATTTCCTCGCCCAGGTGCTGGGGCGTCTTGCCGTCGAGGTAATAGCCGCCGCTGGCATAGGCCGGCACGGTTTCGAGCTCGACCGCGCCCAGGTACTTGTGCAGCGGCAGGCCGACGGTCTTGGCGTTCAGGTCCCACAGCGCGATGTCCAGGGCGCTCAATGCGCGCATTACCGTGCCTTGCCGGCCTTGCAGCAGGGCTTCCTGGTACATCGCCTGCCACAGGCCTTCGACAGCGAGCGAATCCTTGCCCAGCAGCACGGGGCCCAGCAGGTTCTGCACCGCGGCTTCGAAGATGGCGCCGCCGGCGCTGCCCACGTAGCAGAAGCCGATGCCCTCCACGCCGTCGGAGGAACGAACCTTCACCAGGCCGTAGTGCCGCGTGGACACGGTGCGGTTCGAAAACGAGGTGACCTTGTCCAGGGGCACCGCGGCGGCGCACACGTCTATGGATTCAATGATGGGCACAACTGGCTCCTTGGTAATCGGGATGGTCGGGCGGGGCCTGCGCGGCTTGCGGGGCCTCAACGCTCTGAACGTATTCTTGCCGCGGCAAAAGAAAACAACAATTATCTTCATCCATCTTTAGAATATGGAAAAAGCATCTTTTCAGGAGAAGCTGGTTCGTGGATTCGCGCTTTCTGCAAACCTATGTGCACGTGGTGGAGCTGGGTTCCATCGCCCAGGCCGCGCGCCACCAGGGGCTGACGCCCGCCACGGTGCAGCAGCGCCTGCGCGCGCTGGAAGCGGACATGGGCAGCGCCCTGATCGCGCGCTCCGGCCGCACCGTGAAGCCCACCCCGGCCGGCATGCGGATCCTGGAGCGCGCCCGCGCCATCCTGCGCGACGTGCGCGACCTGCGTTCGGCCGCGTCCGACACCGAACTGCCGGCGGGCCCTTTGCGCCTGGGCGCCACGCCCACCGCGCTGACCGGCATCATGCCGCCCGTGCTGCGCGCCTGGACCGCGCGCCATCCCCACATTGAAATCTACATAGAACCCGCGCCCACCACCCTGCTCTACGGCAAGGTGCTGTCCGGCGAACTGGACGGCGCGCTGCTGGTGCATCCGCTATTCGCCATCCCCAAGACCTGCGCCTGGCGCGACCTGCGGCAAGAACCGCTGGTGCTGGTCACGCCGGCCGACATGAAGGTGCGCGATCCGCTGGAAGTCATCGCTCGCGAACCCTATATCTGCTATGACCGCAGCGTGGTGGGCGGCAAGATGGCCGACGACTACCTGCGTGCGCGCAGCCTGCGGCCGCATGTGCGCTTCGAGCTGGATGGAATCGATTCCATTGCCAAACTGGTGTCGGAAGGATTGGGCGTGGCGCTGCTGCCGGATTGGGCGACCACCGGTGAACCGTCAGCCCGCGTCAGGCGCTGGCCCTTGCCGCCGCCCTGCCCGGTGCGCACCGTGGGCGCGGTCTGGCTGCGCTCCGGCGTGCGTTCGGCGCTGATGCAGGCCTTCGTGGAAATGGCCGAGACCCAGCTCGGCCTGGACTGAGCGCGGAAGATCAGCCCTGTGCGTTTGCGTCGCGGCCGTCGCGCGCCACGACCACGCCGCCCGACACCACCAGGCGGCGCGGCGCGCGCGTTGCCACGGCTTGCGCAATACAGCTGGCGTCGACCAGCACCAGGTCGGCGCGCGCGCCCGGCGCCAGGCCATAGTCCCTGAAACCACAGGCGCGGGCCGCGGCGGCGGTCACGCAATCGAACGCCCATTCGACCTCGTCGTCGCGCCGCAGGTCGTTGCGCAGCCCGATCAGCATGGCGCGCGCCAGCATGTCGGGACTGCCGTAAGGCGTCCAGGTATCGCGGATGCCATCGTTGCCGCCGAAGATCGTCACCCCCGCCTCGCGACAGGCGCGCACGGCCGGCACGGGCCGCGACGGCGGCGCGGTCGTCAGCAAGGCCACGTCCAGCGCGGCCAGCCGCCGCAGCAGGCCGTCCAGCCGCTTGGCGTCGACGCCGCCCAGACAGAAGGCGTGACTGATGACAACCTTGCCCTGCATACCCAGCGCCTGGACGCGGTCCAGGATCAGGTCCAGGGTAAAGGCGCCCAGTTCGCCCGGCTCGTGCAGATGGATATCGACGGGCTTGTGATGCTTGTCCGCCAGGCCGAACAGCACGTCGAGCGACCTCGCCGGATCGCGGTCTATCGCCGAGGGATCCAGCCCGCCCAGCACATCCGCGCCCTGCGCCAGCGCCTGGTCCAGCAGCTCGGCCGTGCCGGGCCGGACCAGCAGGCCCGACTGGGGAAAGGCCACGGTCTGGATCTCGACGCGTCCGGCCAGCTCCTGGCGCGTGGCGTGCACACCCTCCAGATGGCGCAACCCGGCGTCGGTGTCGATGTCCACGTGCGTGCGGATGCGGGTCGTGCCTTCGCGCAGGAAGGCCAGCGCCAGGGCGCGCGAATGGCTGGCCGCGTCATGGCCGCTGCGGGCGCGCCAGACGCGTTCGTTCTCGATGCGGTCGGTCAGCGCCGGGCCCACTTCGTTCACGTACCAGGGCGAATCCCAGGTGGTCTTGTCCAGGTGAGTATGGCCTTCGACCAGGCCAGGCAGCAGCAAGGCGCCTGCGCCGTCCTCGACAGGCATGCCGGGCGCGGCGGCGAGGCCCGGCCCGATACCCTGAATGCGCCCGTCGCGCACCAGCACGTCCACCGCACCGCCTTGCGGGGCGCGGACATTCTTCAAAAACAGATTGGTCATGGCAGGATTCCAGGCGCCGCGCGTGGCGGCCGGCCTTGCGCAGACCAGGCGGCACGCGCCATCAAGCTCAGGCTTGGGGCGGTTCTATCCAGAAGAAACGTTCACCCTGGCGGACCATGTCGGCCACGCCTTCGGCGCCGATGCGGTAATCCGTACCCATCAGCGTGGCGCCGCCATCCTCATGGATATGAATGATGGCGAGCGGGTCATTTGCCATGGTGTACCAGTAGTAACCCGGCTTGAGATCATGCAGGTTCGTAGTCATGTTTCGAGTATACAAACATCCCCGCGCCGTATTCAAAAAGACACATAAATCCAGCTCATGCCTGACATGATGGCCTTGAGGCGGCATACTTCCCGATTCCAGGCCCAAACCGCCCGCACAGTAGGCATGCGTCGACCAGGCTGTCGCCGCATTGGCGCATATGCTTTGACCGTTGGAGGAACCGCGAGCGTATGAAAAGGCAGTCTCTTCAATTCAGCGAGCCGCTTAAACAAGCTGTTTTGGACGGCCGTAAAGTGCAGAGCCGGCGCATCCTGAAGCCGCAACCGACCAAACTGACCACGGTCTGGTATGCGGACGCCGCGGATTCCGGCAGATGGGTGGCCATGGGCCCGTCGCTGGATAATCCATCCGAATTGCGCAAGACCTCAAGCTGGGTCAGGTGCCCATTTGGAAAATCCGGCGACAGTATCGAATTGACCGACGAAGCCGGCAATACCTTCGCCACCGCCGTTATCGTGGGCGTGCGCGTCCAGCGCCTGCAAACGCTGTCCGAAGCCGATGCCCGCGCCGAAGGCACGCAAGCCCTGTACCAAAGCTCCGCCCTATTGCCGGGCGTGCCGCTGCAGACCGCCTTCGCCTTGACCTGGTGCGAGCGTTACGGCTCGCACGCCTGGGCAGCGAACCCGTGGGTCTGGGTGGTCGAATTCCGTCGCCAACAGGCCGATGGGGAGCTGGACGCCTAGCTCCTGCCCCAAAAAACTGGTGCGCCCGCGCAACGTCGTTACGCGGAAACAGGGGCGGATGGTGACTGCCTGTAACCTGGCCACCCGGCTTCACCTGATTCCAGGCGATTTCAATCCATTTCAATCGCGGCCGCATCAGAGCGGACTCACGCTGTTGCGTAGCAGCAAGCCGCATGCCATATGGGCGGGGACGGTTGCGGATTGTCGCGATTGACGCGGGCCCGCTTACGTCTGCCTGATCGAAAAGCCCGAAAATGGCATCAACGAATACTCAACTTTGCTGCGTCAAGCGGCAGGCAGGTGCAAGATGAAAAAATGGCTTATCGCTGGTGCTGGTGCCGCTGGTCTGCTGATCTCCAGCGTCGCCTTGGCTCGCGTGGACGTCGGCATCTCGATCGGCATACCGGGGATCGTATACCCCGCGCCGGTCTACGTCGCGCCGCAGCCCGTGTATGTGCCGCCCCCGCCGCCCGTCTATTACCGCCCCGCGCCGGTGTATGTCGCGCCGCCGGTGGTCTACCCGGCGCCGGTGTACTACCGCGGCGGCGGCCGCTATTACGACCGCGGCTATTACTATGGCCGCGGACGCGGACATGACCACCACCACGGCCGTGGTCGCGGACACGACCGCGATTAATGCGTGACGGCCGCCAGGCGCCGGAAAAAGCAAAGGCCACTCTTGCGAGTGGCCTTTTTTTCTGCGGGGCAATGTCCGGTGCCGCGCGGAAAGCACCTCAGGCTGCAGGAGCCTGCACGGGTTTGCCGACCAACACCACCGGTTGCTGCGGAGCCTTGCTGGCTTTGGCATCGCTCCACCGCGGCGTTTCCTGAACGAGATCGATCCAACGGCGGGGCTCGCTCGACGACCGCCACCAACCATTATGCGGACGCATGGGCAAACTCCGGTTCACCGTTGAAACGCACGCCGTTGATGCCCTGGAACAGTTGCAGGCTTTCCTGCTCGGCTTCGTGCAGGCTCGAAAACGGCGCCTGTCCGGGCACGGTCCAGCACTTTTCCGGCGCGGTGCCGCCAACCCGGCGCGTCCATATCTGCACACGGTAGCCCTGCTCGTCTTCCTGAGCCACGGAGCATCTCACACGAAAATCTCCAATCATTCTTGAAGTCATGGGCAACTCCTTGTTATTTAAGTGAATGAAGCGTGTAGCACACGGGGCATATTGTGCCGTAACTATCCGGCCCTTTTATTGGAATACACAATTGCTCACATCATAATCAAACACTCGCGCAGGCAGCTTAAAGGCCCGAGGCGACAGGAATATGTACAGATAATAAAAAAAAACGGAGCCCGAAGGCTCCGTCTTTTACTCCGCCAAATGACGGATGGACAGCTGAAAAGCGTCAGGCTTTCGGTGCCGGATTCAGCACCGTCAGGCCGCCCATATAAGGCTGCAGCGCCTCCGGAATCAGCACGCTGCCGTCTGCCTGCTGGTGGTTTTCCAGCACGGCGACCAGCGCGCGGCCCACGGCCAAGCCCGAACCGTTGAGCGTGTGCACGTATTCCGGCTTGCCCTGGGCATTGCGGAAGCGCGCCTGCATGCGGCGGGCCTGGAAGGTTTCGCAGTTCGACACCGAGGAAATCTCGCGCCAGGTGTTCTGCGCGGGAAGCCACACTTCCAGGTCATAGGTCTTGGCCGAACCGAAGCCCATGTCGCCCGTGCACAACAGCACAACGCGGTAGGGCAGGCCCAGCAGTTGCAGCACGCGCTCGGCATGGCCCACCATGTCTTCCAGCGCCTCGTAGGACTGATCGGGCTGGGTGATCTGCACCATTTCAACCTTGTCGAACTGGTGTTGGCGGATCATGCCGCGGGTATCGCGGCCGCCGCTGCCGGCTTCCGAGCGGAAGCACGGCGTGTGCGCCGTGAGCTTGAGCGGTAGGTCGGCGGCGGCCTGGATGGTGTCGCGCGCCACGCTGGTCAAGGTGATTTCCGAGGTGGAGATCAGGTACTGGTCTTCACGCACGTACGGCTTGCCCTGGTCGTCGACCTTGGGATCGTCGTCGCCGCCGCCCTTGGACACGGCGAACATATCGTCCTTGAACTTCGGCAGCTGGCCCGTGCCGTACAGCGTCGAGGCATTGACGATGTAGGGGGTGTAGCACTCGGTGTAGCCGTGCGTGCCCGTCTGCAGGTCCAGCATGAACTGCGACAGCGCACGGTGCAGGCGCGCAATCGGGCCGCGCATGAACGAGAAGCGGGCGCCGGACAGCTTGGCGGCCATGTCGAAGTCCAGCCCCAGGGGCTCGCCGATGGCGACGTGGTCGCGGGCCTCGAACGCCAGGGCCGGCGGATTGCCGTCGGCGCCGGCCGCGCCCGGCAGCCAGCGGCGCACTTCGACGTTGTCGTCGGCGGATTCGCCCAGCGGCACGCTGGCGTGCGGCAGGTTGGGCACCGACATCAGCAGTTCATTGAGCGGCTGCTGCAAGGCGGCCAGCTCTTCTTCCAGCTGCTTCAGGCGCACGGGCACGGCCTGCGATTCGGCCATGACGGCGCTGGCGTCCTCGCCCTTGGCCTTGAGCTGGCCGATCTGCTTGGCCAGCGCGTTGCGGCGGGCTTGCAGGGACTCGGTTTCAGTCTGGACGGCCTTGCGGCGGGATTCCAGCTCATTGAACCGTTCCGTGTCGAAGGACACGCCACGGCTCTTGAGGCGGTCTACGACGGTTTGCAGGTCTTTGCGCAGCAGTATCGGGTCTAGCATGGTGATATCGGTGAGGTTGCGTGAAGCAACGGGCGACGCCCGTTACCGTTTCTTGGCGCGTTCCTGTGCGTCCAGCTCGCGCAGGAATGCCAGCTTTTGCTGGATTTTAGCCTCCAGGCCGCGATCGGTCGGCCGATAGAAGGAGGGATTGAGTCCATCGGGGAAATATTGCTCGGCGGCGGCGTAGCCGTGCGGCTCGTCGTGCGCGTAGCGGTAGGCCTTGCCATGGCCCAGCTGCTTCATCAATTTGGTGGGCGCATTGCGCAGGTGGATCGGCACCGGCGCGCTGCCGTGCTCGGCCGCGAACTTGCGCGCCTGGTTGTAGGCGTTGTAGACGGCGTTCGACTTGGCCGCGCAGGCCATGTAGACCACCGCCTGCGCCAGCGCCAGTTCGCCTTCCGGCGAGCCCAGGCGTTCATAGATGTCGGCGCCGTTCACGGCCAGGTCGGTGGCGCGGGGATCGGCCAGGCCGATGTCTTCCACCGCCATGCGCACCAGCCGGCGCGACAGGTATTTGGGATCGGCGCCGCCGTCGATCATGCGGCAGAACCAGTACAGCGCGGCGTCTGGGTTGGAGCCGCGCACCGACTTGTGCAGTGCGCTGATCTGGTCGTAGAACGCGTCGCCGCCCTTGTCGAAGCGGCGCAGGTTCTGCGACAGCGAGATCTCCAGCCAGGCCGCGTCCACCGTATCGCGGCCGGCGGCCTGGGCCGACTCGGCCACCACTTCCACGGCGCTGATCAGGCGGCGCGCGTCACCGTCGGCCCAGGCCGCCAGCTGTTCGCGCGCGTCGGCCTCGACATGGATGCGCTCGCCCTCTTCCAGCCCGTCGTTCAGGGCCTGCACGGCGCGGTCGACCAGCTGTTGCAGCTCCTCGGCGGTAAGCGATTGCAGCACGTACACCCGTGCCCGCGACAACAGCGCCGAATTGACCTCGAACGAGGGGTTTTCGGTGGTGGCGCCGATGAAGGTGAACAGCCCGCTTTCCACATAGGGCAGGAAGGCATCCTGCTGCGCCTTGTTGAAGCGGTGCACCTCGTCGACGAAGAGGATGGTGCGTCGTCCCTGGCCCTGCGCCACCTGCGCCACGGTGACCGCGTCGCGGATGTCCTTGACCCCGCCCAGCACCGCCGAGATGGCGATGAACTGCGCGTCGAAGCCGTCCGCCATCAGGCGCGCCAGCGTGGTCTTGCCCACGCCTGGCGGCCCCCAGAAGATCATGGAATGCGGCCGGCCCGAGTCGAAGGCGACGCGCAGGGGCTTGTCGGGCCCCAGCAGATGCGACTGTCCGACCACGTCGGACAGGGTCCGCGGGCGCAGCCGCTCGGCCAGGGGCACATAGGGCCGATGCGCAGGATCGGCCGCGAAGAGATCGTTGCTCATTGGCAGAAGATGAGGGGAGACAGCAAGTAATTCAAGCCAGCATTACACCATGGCGCGGGCCTGCCTCCCTTAGCGGTCCTAGGCCAGTCCCGGCGGCGCGAAGCGCCGGTTCGCCAGCACCGGCAATACCTTGCGGGCATGGGCCAGGCGTTCGGGGTCGATATCGGCGAAAACCAGAGCCGGGGCTTCGCCCGCCCGCGCCGTCACCACACCAAGCGGATCCACCACCATGCTGCAGCCGATGTTGCGTTCGCCGCATTCGCCGGTGGCAGCCACATAGCAGGTATTTTCCAGCGCGCGCGCCGTGACCAGCACTTCCCAGTGCATTTCCTTCAACGGGCCGCGAACCCAGGCCGCCGGCAGCACCAGCAGGTCGGCGCCGTCCAGCGCCAGGCGCCGCGCCAGTTCGGGGAAGCGCACGTCGTAGCAGGTCATCAGGCCCACGCGCAGGCCGCCGATGTCCAGCAGCGGCGGGATGTCGACGCCGGGCGTGACGTTGGTGGATTCCTTCATGTTGAAGGCGTCGTACAGGTGCAGCTTGCGGTATTGCGACAGGATCTTGCCGTCTTGCAGCGTCACCAGCGTGTTCCAGACCCGCCCTTCCCCGGTCGGCACATGCACGCACATCATGGTCGCCAACTGCGAGCCGCGGCTGGCTTCCAGCAGGCGGCTCATGAAGGGACCGTCCAGCGGCTGGGCAGCCTTCAGGACGATCTGCGGATCGGTGATGTCGCGGGCCAGGATGCCTTCGGGCAAGACCAGCAGGCCGGCGCCGCCGGCGCGGGCGCGCTCCATCAAGTCTATGCAGACCTGGGCGTTTTCTTCCCAGACGCGGCTGACGGCGAACTGGCCCAAAGCAACTTTCAGCATGACGCTTCCTTGTGTCGGAGGTTTTTCCTATTGTCGCGCCAACCGCCGGCCAGCGCCGACTACGGGAAACTCCTAACTCCCGCTTGTAAATTCTTTTCACGATAATGAAAAAAACCAGGTTTGACGTAAATATTTTCCATAGCAGGCGCCCCATGACGAACTCCTCCTTCCCCGCAGCCCCCCTGGACGTGAACGGCAAAGGCCTGGGCGCCTTTCCGGAATCCTGTACCACCGCCGGCGTGGCGGCGCTGAACTGGAACCTGCTCAATGAGGACGTCAGCCTGCCCGTGGCGGTGCTGTACGAAGCCCGCGTGCGCCACAACCTGCAATGGATGCAGCGCTTCATGGAAGCGTACAAGGTCAAGCTGGCGCCCCATGGCAAGACCACCATGAGCCCGGCTCTGTTCCAGCGCCAGATCGCCGGCGGCGCCTGGGGCATCACGCTGGCAACCGCCCCGCAGGTCCGGGCCGCCTACCAGCATGGGGTGCGCCGGATCCTGATGGCCAACCAGCTGGTGGGCCGCGCCAACATGGCCATCATTGCGCACCTGCTGCGCGACCCGGCCTTCACCTTTTTCTGCATAGTGGACTCCCCGGCCAACGCGGCCCAGCTGGGCGCGTACTTCGGCGAACAGGGCCTGACCCTGCCGGTGCTGATCGAGCTGGGCCCGCAAGGCGGCCGCACCGGCGTGCGCGACGACGCCCAATTGCGGGCGCTGGTCGACGAAATCGGCAAATGGCCCGGCCTGGCCCTGGCCGGCATCGAAGTCTACGAAGGCGTGCTGCAGGAAGAAGACGCCATCCGCGCCTTCCTGCGCCGCGCCGCCGACGCCCTGCGCGGCCTCGCCGCCGCCGGCCGCCTGCGCAAGAACGGCCCCGCCCTGATCTCTGGCGCCGGCTCCGCCTGGTTCGACGTGGTGGCCGAAGAATTCTCGCAACTGGACATCGGCGCGCCGCTGGAAATCGTGCTGCGCCCTGGCTGCTACCTGTCGCATGACGTCGGCATCTACCGCTCGGCCGCCGAGCGCATCAACGCCCACAATCCGGTCGCGCAAAAGATGGAACCCGGCCTGCAGCCGGCCTTGCAGGTCTGGGCCTACGTACAGTCTCTGCCCGAACCGGGCCGCGCCATCGTCGCCATGGGCAAGCGCGACGCCGCCTTCGACGCCGGCCTGCCCACGCCCGCCGCGCTGTACCGCCCCGGCCGTGACGCCGCGCCCGGCCAGGCTCCCGGCCACTGGAAGCTGAGCGCGATGATGGACCAGCACGCCTTCATGCAGATCGGCGCAGGCGACGACATCCAGGTCGGCGACATGATCGCCTTCGATATTTCCCACCCCTGCCTGACCTTCGACAAGTGGCGCCAGGTGCTGCTGGTGGACGAGCAATACCGCGTTACCGACGTGGCCGAAACCTTCTTCTGAACGGCCCTGCCCGCCGCACCGCGCCGGTACCCGGCGGGCAGGAGGAATCGCGGGATTCCGGCGCAAACCTCTAATTACTACAAGCAAAACCCGTTTTTGACCCTCTGGAGAGAGAATCATGAACTTCCGTACCTCCCGGCGAGGCGGTGGGCTCAATAGCCTGCTGCTGGCCGGCGCAATTGGCTTGACCGCATTGTCGACCCCCGCCCTCTGTGCCACGCCGATCAAGGGAGGCACGATTTCGGTTGCCACCATAGGCGAGCCGCCCACGCTGGATCCGATGACCAGCACGGCCGACCTGGTGGGCATCCTGACCCAGCACTTCTTCGAAACGCTGTACACCTTCGACGGCAAGTGGAACCTGACCCCGCTCCTGGCCGACAAGCTGCCGGAAGTCTCCGCCGACGGGCTGACCTACACGATCCCGCTGCGCCAGGGCATCACCTTCCATGACGGATCCAAGATGGATTCGTCCGACGTGCTGGCCTCGCTCAAGCGCTGGACCGAGACCGCCACGCGCGGCAAGATGGCCGCCAAGATCATCACCGGCATGGAAGCGCCGGACGCCAACACCATCCGCATCACGCTCAAGCAGCCCTATGCGCCCCTGACCGCGCTGCTGGCCATGAACAACAGCGCCGCCGTCATCATGCCCAAGGGCAAGATCGCTCCGGCCCTGACCGAATTCGTCGGTACCGGCCCCTACCAGTTGAAGGCGCGCGTGCCCGACCAGTACATCCAGCTGGTCCGCTTCGAAGGCTACAAGCAGCGCGAAGGCGAGCCCGACGGCTTTGGCGGCGCGCGCAAGCAGTACCTGGACGAGATCCGCTTCGTACCGGTCAGCAACGCCAACACCCGCGTCGAAAGCGCGGTGGCCGGCCAGTTCGACTACGTCGACTCGCTGCCGGTGGAATCGCTGCCCAAGCTCAAGAACGGCCGCTCCGACCCCGTCATGCTCAAGCCCTTCGGCTGGCCGCGCCTGGTGCTCAATACCAAGCAAGGCATCATGACGAACCTGGCGGTCCGCCAGGCCGTGCAGCTGGCGCTGAACGAAGAAGACATGCTGTACGCCGCCTTCGGCGACAAGAACTTCTACAAGCTCAACGGCGACCTGTATCCCGAGGGCTATCCCTGGGCCACGTCCCTGGGCGGCAAGGTCTACAACAAGGGCGACGCCGCCGGCGCCAAGAAGCTGGTGGATGGCGCCAACGTGCAGGACCGCAAGATCCGCATCCTGACCAGCCAGCAGTACGAGTTCCACTACAAGATGGCGCTGGTCGCCGCCGAATACCTGAAGGCCGCGGGCTTCACCGTGGACATGCAGGTGGTGGACTGGGCCACGCTGACGCAGCGCCGCCAGGACCCGGCCCTGTGGGACGTCTTCATCACGCACAGCCCCTTCCTGCCTGAACCCGCCCTGATCGACTTCCCGTCCAAGGACGCGCCGGGCTGGTGGGACACCCCCCGCCGCAACCAGGCGCTGGACGCCTTCAACCAGGCCAGCAACCAGGAAGAGCGCATCAAGCGCTGGGCCGATGTGCAGCAGGCCGTGTACGACGAAGTGCCCTTCATCAAGGTCGGCGACTTCAACGCCCAGGCCGCGCGCTCGCCGTCGCTGCAAGGCACCAAGGCCGTGCCGTGGCCCTACTTCTGGAACGCCTGGAAGTCCAAGTAATGGCGTAGCGCGGCAGGGCAAAGGCGCACACAAGACCTCCTGCCGCGCTCCACGCATCAATGCATGACCCGCAGAGCGCGCCCTTCCAACAAGCGCGCCGCCCCTCCCCACGATACGACGCTTTTTTAGGACATCCATCGTGTTGCGTTATCTCTTAAACCGGCTGGTCGGGCTGGTGGCCGTGATGTTCATCGTCGCGACCATCGTGTTCGTGATCATCCGCGTCACGCCAGGCGATCCCGCCGCCGTGATGCTGGGTCCGCAGGCCAGCCAGCAGGACATCGCCGCCCTGCGCACCCAGCTCGGGCTGGACCAGCCGATGGCCGTGCAGTACGTTTCGTGGCTGGGCAAGCTGGCCCAAGGCGACCTGGGCCAATCCATCTTCATGAACAAGCCGGTGCTGTCGGCCTTGGCCGACCGCGCCGAACCCACCATCCTGCTGACGCTCATGTCGCTGCTGATCGCCAGCGCCATCGCGCTGCCGGTGGGGATACTGTCCGCGGTCAAACGCGGCACCACGTTGGACCAGTCGGTACTGTCGTTCTCGATGTTCACCTCCAGCGTGCCCAGCTTCTGGCTCGGGCTGCTGCTGATGCAGGTGTTCTCGGTCAAGCTGGGCTGGCTGCCCGTGGCCGGCTACGGCGGGCCCGACGCCTCGCTCATGACCCGGCTGTCGCACCTGATCCTGCCTGCGGTGGTGCTGGGCCTGGTGAACTCGGCGCTGATCACCCGCTTCATCCGCGCCAGCATGCTGGACGTGCTGCGCGACGACTATGTGCGCACCGCGCGCGCCAAGGGCCTGCCCGAAAGCAAGGTGATCCTGAAGCACGCCGTGCGCAATGCGCTGATCCCGATCCTGACAGTGCTGGGCCTGACCACGGCGCTGCTGATCAGCGGCGCGGTCGTGACCGAAACCGTGTTCGGCCTGCCCGGCGTGGGCAGCCTGGTGGTGTCGGCCGTGCTGCGCCGCGACTACCCCGTCATCCAGGGCGCGCTGCTGATCATCGCGGCCATCTACGTCCTGATCAATCTCTTCATCGATCTGCTCTACCTGCTGGTCGATCCCCGGGTCCGCTACTGATATGGCTATCGCAACTACCGCTAATTCCGGCGCGGGCGCCGACCGCTGGCAGGTCCTGCGCCTGCTGGTGTCGCGCAAGACCGTGCTGATCAGCCTGATCGTGATCGTCGTGCTGGTCCTGGCTGCGCTGCTGGCGCCCTGGATCAGCCCCTACGATCCGTTCAAGCTGTCCATCATGAACCGGTTGAAGGCGCCGGGCGCCGCGCACTGGTTCGGCACCGACGACTTCGGCCGCGACGTGTTCAGCCGCGTCATCCACGGCGGCCGCCTGTCGCTGATGGTGGGCTTCTCCGTCGTGATCGTGTCCAGCATCCTGGGCATCGCGCTGGGCCTGATCGCCGGCTTCTTCCGCACTGCGGACAAGTTCGTGTCGCGCCTGATCGACGCCATGATGGCCTTTCCCGACATCCTGCTGGCGATCTCGCTGGTGGCCGCGCTGGGGCCGTCGCTGGTCAACGTGGTGATCGCGCTGGGCATCGTCTACACGCCGCGCCTGGCGCGCATCGTGCGCGCCTCGACCCTGGTGATCCGCGAACTGCCCTTCGTCGAAGCCGCCCGCGCGCTGGGCGTGCCGACCTGGCGCATCGTCACCGTGCACGTGCTGCGCAACCTGGTGTCGCCCATCCTGGTGCAGGGCACGTTCATCTTCGCCTACGCGATCCTGGCCGAAGCCGGCCTGTCGTTCCTGGGCGTGGGCGTGTCGCCCGACATCCCCACCTGGGGCACCATGATCAACGCCGGCCAGCAGTACATGGGTTCGGCCGACTGGATCATGATCTTCCCCGGCATCGCCATCGTCCTGTCCGTGCTGTCGCTGCAACTGGTCGGCGACGGCCTGCGCGACGTCCTCGATCCGCGCCTGCGCAAGGAGCTGTAATCATGACCGCAAGCACCCGAGACGTCGTGCTTTCCGTGGAAGGGTTGAAGACCTGGTTCCACAGCCGCGACGGCATCGCCAAATCCGTGGACGGCGTTACCTTCGACCTGGCCCGCGGCGAAACGCTGGCCATCGTCGGCGAGTCCGGCTCCGGCAAGTCCGTGACCAGCCTGTCCATCATGGGCCTGCTGCCCAAGCCGGCCGGTCGCATCGAGGCCGGCAAGATCCTGTTCCGCGACCGCCAGGGCGCGCGGCACGACCTGGCCCAGGCCTCGCCCGCCACCCTGCGCAAGATCCGCGGCGCCGAAATCGCCATGATCTTCCAGGAGCCCATGACCAGCCTGAATCCGCTGTACACGGTGGGCGACCAGATCGCCGAAGCCGTGCTGCAGCACGAGGGCGGCTCCCGCGACGCGGCCATGCGGCGCGCCCGTGAAATGCTGGAGCGCGTCGAAATCCCGGCGGCCGAGCGGCGCATCAACGAGTACCCGCACCAGATGTCGGGCGGCATGCGCCAGCGCGTGATGATCGCGCTGGCCCTGGCGTGCAACCCCGCCGTGCTGATCGCGGACGAGCCGACCACCGCGCTGGACGTGACCGTGCAGGCGCAGATCCTGGACCTGCTGCGCCGGCTGCAAGCCGAGATGAACATGAGCATCCTGTTCATCACGCACAACCTGGGCGTGGTGGCCGAGATCGCGCATCGCGTGGCGGTCATGTACGCGGGCCGCGTGGTCGAGGACGCCAGCGTCTACGACCTGTTCGAAAAGCCCACGCACCCCTACACCCGCGGTCTGCTGTCCTGCATCCCCACGGCCGCCCTGCTGGCCTCCGGCGAACGGCTGCGCGCCATCCCGGGCAACGTGCCCAGCGTGCTGTCGCTGCCGGCCGGCTGTACCTTCGCGCCGCGCTGCCCGCTGGCTGCCGACGACTGCCGCGCCGCCGTACCCGAACTCATGCCGGTGCAGACCGACCACCGCGCGCGCTGCATCAAGGTGAATCCGATATGACGAGTAGCCCCATTCCCATCCGCGCCGAGGAGCCGCTGGTGCGGATCCAGGACCTCAAGGTCCACTTCCCCACCTCGCAGGCGCGCCATGCGCCGGTCGTGAAGGCCGTGGACGGCGTCAGCTTCGACGTGCCGCGCAACACCATCGTCGGCCTGGTCGGCGAATCCGGCTCGGGCAAGACCACCACCGGCCGCGCCCTGCTGCGCCTGTTCGCGCCCACCGCCGGCCGCATCCTGTTCGACGGCCAGGACATCACCAAGCTGTCCGAAAAGCAGATGCTGCCCTGGCGCCGCCGCATGCAGATCGTGTTCCAGGATCCCTACGCCAGCCTCAACCCCCGCATGACGGTGGCCGAGATCCTGGGCGAAGCGCTGGACACCCACCGGCTTGCCCAGAACCGCCGCATGGCCCGCATCGGCGAGCTGCTGGAACGCGTGGGCCTGAACGCCGACCACAGCCGCCGCTATCCGCACGAGTTCTCCGGCGGCCAGCGCCAGCGCATCGGCATCGCCCGCGCGCTGGCAGTCGAGCCCGATTTCATCGTGGCCGACGAGCCGGTGTCCGCGCTGGACGTGTCGGTGCAGGCGCAGGTGCTGAACCTGCTGCAGGACCTGCAGCGCGACCTGGGCCTGACCATGCTGTTCGTGGCCCACGACCTGGCGGTGGTGGACTACCTGTGCGACGAGGTCGTGGTGATGTACCTGGGCCGTGTCATGGAACGCGGCCCGACCAGTGAGGTCTACGCCCGCCCCCGCCATCCCTATACCCGCGCGCTGCTGTCCGCCGCGCCGGTGCCGGACCCGCGCGCGCCGCGCTCGCGTATCCTGTTGAAGGGCGACATCCCTAGCCCGGTCAACCCGCCTTCCGGCTGCGTGTTCCGCACCCGCTGTCCCTACGCCATCGAAAGCTGCGCAACCACCGAGGCGCAGGCCGCCAATGTCGGCCCGGGCCACTATGTGGCGTGTTCGCGCATCGGCGACGCCGAGCTGGCCGCCTGATAACCGCCCAGTCCAGAACAGATCCAGGAAGCCCACATGAACATCATCCGCGACATCGTCTTCCAGATACGCAGTCGGCGGGACTCGCTGAGCGTGACCGAACGCAAGGTCGCCGACGCCATCCTGGACGACATCATCTGGGGCGCCAGCGCCACCGTCGACCAGCTGGCGGCCAAGGCCGGCGTCAGCATCGCAACCATCTCGCGCTTCGCGCGCACGGTCGGCTGCGACGACACCCGCGACCTGAAGCTCAAGCTGGCCCAGGCCAGCACAGTGGGCAGCCGCTTCCTGGACCCCAGCGCGCCAACCGAGGAAAGCACCTTCTACGCCCGCATCTACGCCGACATCGAAAGCACGCTGCGCGCCCACCTGCCCAACTTCACCGAGCAACTGTTCGAGGCGGCCGCCGGCATTGTCGACGGCGCGCGCATGATCTATGTCTTCGGCATGGGCGGCGCGTCGGCCGTGCTGGCGCAGGAAGTGCAGTCGCGCCTGGTTCGCCTGGGCTATCCCATTGCCGTGTACAGCGATGCGGTGCTGCTGCGCATGGTCGCGGCCACGCTGGACGAACGCGACGCGGTGCTGATCCTGTCGGCCTCGGGCCTCACGCCGGAAATCGTGGGCGCGGCCCGCATCGTCAAGCAGTACCAGGCGCGCATCGTCGCCATCACCGACGCCACCTCCGCCCTGGCTGAACTGGCCGACGTGGTGCTGCCCATCCGCACCGACGAAACCGACTTCATCTACAAGCCCTCGGCATCGCGCTACGCGATGATGCTGGCCATAGACCTGCTCTCGACCGAACTGGCCATGCTGAACCAAGAAGAAAACCGGGAGCGCCTGCGCCGCATCAAGCTGGCGCTGGACGAACACCGCGGCGGTCCAAACCGCCTGCCGCTGGGCGATTGAACTGGAACACAAGATGTACGACACCCTCATAGGCAATGTGCTGGTCCTGGACGGCACCGGCGAACCCGCCTACCGCGCCAGCGTGGCGCTGGCCGACGGCCGCATCGCGGCCATCGGCGACCTGCCCGGCGCGGCGGCGCGCAAGATCATCGATGGCACCCGCCTGGCGCTGGCCCCGGGTTTCATCGACGTGCACACGCATGACGACACCAACGTCATCCGCACGCCGGACATGCTGCCCAAGCTGTCCCAGGGCGTGACCACCGTGGTGGTGGGCAATTGCGGCATCAGCGCGTCGCCCGTGGCCCTGCGCGGCGAACCGCCGGACCCGATGAACCTGCTGGGCGCCCGCGCGGACTTCAGCTACCCCACCTTCGCGGACTACACCCGCGCCATCGAGGCCGCGCGCCCCGCCGTGAACGTGGCCGCGCTGGTCGGCCACACCGCCCTGCGCAGCAACCACATGGACCGGCTCGACCGCGCCGCCACTCGCGAGGAAGTGCTGGCCATGCGCGAGCAGCTGCGCGACGCGCTGGCCCATGGCGCCATCGGCCTGAGCACCGGCCTGGCCTATGCCTCCGCGTTCGACGCGGACACCGAAGAGGTCAAGCTGCTTGCCGAGGCGCTGGATGAATTCGGCGCGCTCTACACCACCCATCTGCGCTCGGAGTTCGCCGCCATCCTGGAGGCCATGCAGGAAGCCTTCGACATCGGCCAGCATGCCCGCGTGCCGGTGGTGGTGTCGCACCTGAAATGCGCCGGCGCCGGCAACTGGGGCCGCACGAAAGAAGTGCTGTCCGCGCTCGAGACCGCCGGCCGCCTGCAACACGTGGGCTGCGACTGCTACCCCTACTCCGCCAGCTCCTCGACCCTGGACCTGAAGCAGGTCACGGACGAGTTCGACATCGACATCACCTGGTCCGTGCCGCATCCGGAGCAGGCCCGCCGCAAGCTGGCCGACATTGCCTCCGACTGGGGCCTGAGCCTGCTCGAAACGGCCGCGCGCCTGCAGCCGGCCGGCGCCGTGTACCACAACATGCATGAAGACGACGTGCGCCGCGTGCTGTCGCACCGGCTCACCATGGTGGGCTCCGACGGCCTGCCCAACGATCCCATGCCTCACCCCCGGCTCTGGGGCGCGTTCCCGCGCGTGCTGGGCCACTACAGCCGCGATGTGGGACTGTTCCCACTGACCGAGGCCGTGCACAAGATGACGGGCCTGTCCGCCGCCCGCTTCGGCCTGGCCGAACGCGGCCTGGTGCGCGAGGGCTACCACGCCGACCTGGTGCTGTTCGATCCGGCCACGGTCATCGACCGCGCCACCTTCGCCGCGCCGGTGCAGACTGCCGCTGGCATCGAGGCGGTGTGGGTCAATGGCGCCCTGTCCTATCGCCAGGGCGAGGCCACCGGCGACCGCGCCGGCCGCTGGCTGCCGCGCAGCGGCGACCTGCGCAAGAACTTCCAGTAAGCAACGGGCGAAATCCCGGCGCAAAACCGGCCATTCATTTCAAGGAGAGAACCATGAGCAATGCTCCCACCGCCGACAGCAACGGCATCACCCGCTACGGCGTCGCCGGCGGCACGGGCCAGGGCGGCTCGCACATGCCATTTGCCCGCGCGGTCGCGGCCGACGGCTGGCTGCACGTGTCCGGCCAGGTGCCGATGGACAACGGCGAAGTCGTCGAAGGCGGCATCGTGACCCAATCGCACAAGGCCATCCAGCAGGTGCTGGCCATCCTGAAGGAAGCCGGCTACGGTCCCGAACACGTCGTGCGCTGCGGCGTGTGGCTGGACGACGCGCGCGACTTCGCGTCGTTCAACAAGGTGTTCAAGGAATACTTCGGCGAGAACCCGCCGGCGCGGGCCTGCGTGCAGTCGTCGCTGGTGGTCGACGCCAAGGTCGAGGTCGACTGCATCGCGTATAAGCGTCCCTAAGCGGACACCACACAAGAAAAAGCCTGGCGTTGCCAGGCTTTTTTCACATCTTCACGACATCAACACCCTTGGGCGCGACGAACTGGAATTCCTTGGCCGGCAGCTGCGGATTGGCGGCAATGCCGGACAAATCCACGCGGGTGGTCTGGCCAAATGAATCCAGCAGCTCCACGCGCACCGGCAGGTTGTCCTTCATGCCGATGTCCACGCGCGAAAAGCCCGCATCGGCGGTGCGCGGCTTGGCCCGCAGCCAATCGATCCCATCCTTGGACGGCAGGGCCGAAACGTCGAACGACTGCTCCAGCGACCCCGAGCCGAACAGGATGGCGGCGGGCGAGGTGCCGATGGCGGCATCGACCTTGCGTTCGGTGACCTGGGCCAGGTCCGGATCGAACTGGAATACCTGGCGGCCATCCGAGATCACCAGTTGCTCATAGGGCTTCTGCACCGCCCACTTGAACTTGCCGGGACGCTGGAACGAGAACACGCCGGTCTGGGCGGGCTGCGTGCGGCCCTGATTGTTCACCGTGTACTGCGAGAACGAGCCGGTGGCCGAGGTCACCGTGGCCACGAAAGCGCGCAGCTGCTCCTGCGCGCTGGCGGCAAACACCATGGCGGGCGCCAGGCTCAGGGCCGCCACGGCGGCCAGTCGGCGGAACATCTTCATCAAGCTTCCTCTCGGGCGGCGGCTGCGGGAACCAGGATCTCGCGGTTGCCATTGGACTGCATCGCCGACACCATACCCGATTGCTCCATCTGCTCCAGTAACCGGGCAGCACGGTTGTAACCAATGCGCAGGTGGCGCTGCACCAGCGAAATGGACGCGCGGCGGTGCTTGAGCACCACTTCGCAAGCCTGGTCGTACATCGGGTCGGATTCGGCGTCGCCGCCGATGCCGGTGACGCTGCTGGCGCCTTCGCCCGCATCCCCGTCCAGGCCGCCTTCCAGCAGGCCTTCGATGTAGTTGGGTTCGCCCTGCGCCTTGAGGCTTTCCACCACGCGGTGCACTTCGTCATCGCTGCAGAACGCGCCGTGCACGCGTACCGGCAGGCCGGTGCCCGGCGGCATGTAAAGCATGTCGCCCTGGCCCAGCAGGGTTTCGGCGCCCATCTGATCCAGAATGGTGCGCGAGTCGATCTTGGACGACACCTGGAACGCGATGCGCGTCGGGATGTTGGCCTTGATCAGGCCGGTGATGACGTCGACGCTGGGACGCTGCGTGGCCAGGATGAGGTGGATGCCGGCGGCGCGCGCCTTCTGTGCCAGGCGGGCGATCAGCTCTTCGATCTTCTTGCCCACCACCATCATCAGGTCGGCGAGTTCGTCGATGACCACCACGATGGTGGGCAGCGGCGACAGCGGCTCCGGCGCGTCCGGCGTCAGCGAGAACGGATTCGGAATGGGTTCCTCACGCTTGATGGCGTCGCGGATCTTGGTGTTGTAGCCCGCCAGGTTGCGCACGCCCATCTTGCTCATCAGGCGGTAGCGCTTTTCCATTTCGCCCACGCACCAGTTCAGCGCGTTGGAGGCCTGGCGCATGTCGGTGACCACCGGCGCCAGCAGATGCGGAATGCCTTCGTAGACGCTCATTTCGAGCATCTTCGGATCAATCAGGATCAGCCGGGTGTGGGACGCGTCCGCCTTGTACAGCAGCGACAGGATCATGGCGTTGATCCCCACGGACTTGCCCGAACCGGTCGTGCCCGCCACCAGCAGGTGGGGCATCTTGGCCAGGTCGGCCACCACCGGATTGCCGGCGATGTCCTTGCCCAGCGCCATCGTCACGACGGAATGGCTGGCGTGGTAGGTCTGCGAACCCAGGATCTCGGACAGGCGCACCATCTGGCGGCGCGGGTTGGGCAGTTCCAGGCCCATCAGGTTCTTGCCCGGAATGGTTTCCACCACCCGGATGCTGACCAGGCTGAGCGCGCGCGCCAGGTCCTTGGCCAGGTTGACGATCTGGCTGCCCTTCACGCCCGTGGCGGGCTCGATTTCGTAGCGCGTGATGACCGGGCCGGCCTGCGCCGCCACCACGGTGACCGACACGCCAAAGTCGGCCAGCTTCTTTTCGATCAGGCGCGAAGTGAATTCAATGGTTTCGGCCGACACCGTTTCCTGGTTGGCCAGGGGTGGATCCAGCAGGCTGATCGCGGGCAGATCGCCTTCCGCGCCGCCCGAGGGCGCGAAGAACAGCGATTGCTGCTTTTCCTTTTCAACGCGTTCGGACTTGGGCACCACGGTAATGGCGGGTTCGATCCGCACCGGCTGCTCGTGGACCAGCTTTTCCTGCTTGGCCACGACCTGTTCGGTGCGCACGGCCTTGGCGACCTCGCCGACCTTGCGGTCTTCGCGGGCGGCGTAGGAGTCGCGCACGCGACGCACCAGGCCCTCCAGCCACGAGCCCACGCGTTCGGCGATGGACAGCCAGGAAAACGAGAAGAACAGGCTCAGGCCGATGGCCAGCATGACCAGAAAGGCCAGCGTGCTGCCAGTGAAACCGATGCTGCGGCCGATCAGGTCGGCCAGCGTCTGGCCGATCACGCCGCCGGCGCCGCTGGTGTTCTCGGAGGCGCCGGGCAGATGCGTGCCGCGGCTGGCCAGGCGCAGGGCTTCCATGCCCAGCGACCCCACCAGCAGCAGAAAGAAACCGATGCCCTCTTCCCAGTGGACGCGGGGCAACACTTCCGGCTGCTTACTATTGGTAACGCGAAGATGGCTGGCCAGGCGGCGGTAGCCCGCGCGCACCCGGTGCAGCAGCAAAATTACCCACCACCAGGCGGAAAAGCCGAACAGATAGAGCAGGATGTCCGCCAGATAGGCGCCCAGGGTCCCGCCCTTGTTGTGGATGGCGCCGGCGGGGACGGAATGCGACCAGCCAGGGTCGGCCGCATTCCAGGTGGCCAGCACCAGCGTCAGCCAGGCCGCCAGGGCGGCGAAGAGGATCCAGCGGGCTTCGCGCAGCAGAGCGGACAAGCGCGTCTGCAGGGGGGAAGGCCCGTTACGGGTATTGCGCGAGGCGCGCGGAGAAGCAGTCGAGATACGCGGCATGCGGCTCATTATAATTGGGCGTTAACCTAAAGATACCCGCCCATGTCCACGCCTACGCACGCTAAAGTTTTGATACTCGGTTCCGGCCCCGCCGGTTACACGGCGGCCGTCTATGCGGCACGCGCCAATCTGAGCCCTGTTCTTGTTACAGGTCTGGCCCAAGGCGGCCAGCTCATGACCACCACGGACGTCGACAATTGGCCGGCCGACGCCGATGGCGTGCAGGGTCCGGACCTGATGCAGCGCTTCCAGAAGCACGCCGAACGTTTCAACACCGAAATGATCTTCGACCACATTGCCAAGGTCGATGTGTCCAAGCGCCCGTTCACCCTCACGGGCGACACCGGCAAGATCTACACCTGCGACGCCCTCATCATCGCCACCGGCGCCTCGGCCAAGTACCTCGGCCTGCCGTCTGAAGAGGCCTTCATGGGCCGCGGCGTGTCCGGCTGCGCCACCTGCGACGGCTTCTTCTACCGCAACCAGGACGTCGTCGTCGTCGGCGGCGGCAATACCGCCGTGGAAGAAGCGCTGTACCTGTCGAACATCTGCCGCAAGGTCACCCTGATCCATCGCCGCGACAAGTTCCGCGCCGAGCCCATCCTGGTCGACAAGCTCATGAGCAAGGTCGAGAACGGCAACATGGAACTCAAGCTGTTCCATACCCTGGAAGAAGTGCTGGGCGACGACAGCGGCGTCACCGGCGTGCGCGTGCGCCACGTCGACACCGGCGTCACCGAAGACATGGCGGCCACCGGCGCCTTCATCGCCATCGGCCACCAGCCCAACACCGAAATCTTCCAGGGCCAACTGGAAATGAAGGACGGCTACATCGTCACCAAGAGCGGCCTGTCCGGCATGGCCACGATGACCTCGGTCCCGGGCGTGTTCGCGGCCGGCGACGTGCAGGACCACGTCTACCGCCAGGCCATCACCAGCGCCGGCACCGGCTGCATGGCCGCGCTGGACGCACAACGGTGGCTGGAGAATGCGGGGCAGTAAGGTCGGCCTGGCCGACCTGAAACGCCTGAAGAAAGACCTGCAGGCCGAGCGCGAACGCGCCGCCCTGGCCCAGCGGGTGGCGGTGCTGAAAAAAGCCGACACCGCCCCCGTGGACGACATGGCGGCGTTCAAGCGCACGATGCAGTCGGTCACGCCCATCAAGCAGGCCGCCCGGGTGGAGCACAAGCCCGTGGCACAGCCTGCGCCCGCGCTGCGCCGCGCCAACGCGCTGGGCGAAACGCCCACGCGCGCCGACGCCGGCGTCTCAGACGGCGGCGAAATCACGCATCTGCTGTCCGAAGGCGGCACCGCCTTCGTACGCAGCGACGCCGCGCCCGACACCGCGCGCAACCTGCGCCGCGGCCAATGGCGCGCAGGCGCCGAACTGGACCTGCACGGTCTGCGGGTGGAACAGGCCCGCCACGCCCTGCTGTCGTTCCTGGACGAATGCCAGGAGCACGGCATCCGTTGCGTGCGCATCGTGCACGGCAAGGGCTATGGCTCACAGGGGCTGGAACCGGTGCTCAAGGACAAGGCCCGCACCTGGCTGGTGCAGAAAAACGAGGTGCTGGCGTTTTCCGAGGCGCCCGAGCGCGAAGGCGGCGCGGGCGCCCTGCTGGTGCTGCTGCGACAAGCCGAAGGAACGCGCAAATGAAGTGGCTCTATCTGGGCATAGCGATCATCGCCGAGATCTTCGCGACCAGCGCGCTCAAGGGGTCCGAAGGCTTCACCCGCCTGGCGCCGTCCATCGTGACGGTGTTCGGCTATCTGATCTCGTTCTACTTCCTGTCGCTGACCCTGCGCGAGATACCGGTGGGCATCGCCTACGCCATCTGGTCCGGCGTGGGTATCGTGCTGATATCCATCGTGGGCGCGGTGCTGTTCAAGCAGCACCTGGACACGCCCGCGCTCATCGGCATCGGCCTCATCATCGCCGGCGTGGTGGTGATGAACGTGTTCTCGAAATCCGTTTCGCATTGAAGCCCCGCGACGGGTCCACGGCGAGTTCCCGGATCCGCCGCTGGCTGGCGGCCTGGCTGTGCCTGGGCTGTCTGGGCTTGCTGCCGGCCGGCAATGCCTGGGCCCAGGAGTTCAACCGCGCGGCTGAGCTCGTGCGCTACCGCACCTGGCTGAGCGCTTTCAAGCAGGACCTGGACCAGTTGTCCGCTACGCCCGGCCCCTTGTCGCAAGCCCAGTTGGAGGCGATGTTCGCCCGCACGGTGGTGCCCGGCTCACGCGGCGCGGGATTCATCCGCCAGGCGTTCACGCAGCGCGGCGGTGAAGGCGCAAACTTTCCGAAGCCTGGCCCGCGCGCCGTGCTCATGGCCGTGCTGGACAGTGCCATCCCCGCCGGCCAGGGCGGCCTATATCCGGAAGCGGATGCTGCCCTGAACGTCGCGGAGCTGACCGTCTGGTACCTGCATGTGGATGTCGGCGACATGACCAATACCTACCTGCTGTCGGGCGAGCACTTCACGCCTTACCGACTACCTCCTCCGGGCAAGCTGGAACGCAACGCCTACCCCTTCCTGCTGATGGACACCCGCGACAACGCCTTGCGCCTGGGCGGCGTCAGCAGCGAACTCTGGGGGCTGATCGCCTACCTGCACAATGCCGCGCTTTGATTGCTCTCTGCGTCTGCTTACGCTGACGGCACTTTCCATGGCGCCGGGGCTGGCCAGCGCGCTCTGCGAGCCACTGGCGGCGTCCGCGCAGCGCCACACCAGGGTGATGGACATTTCCCTGGACGACACGAATACCTTGCTGGCGCTGGACGGCTCGCGCATCCGGTCATGGCTGCCTGGCGTCGCCATAGACACGGACGGACGCGCCTCCCCCGCCATCTGGGCCGAACAGGTGGACTGGTCCGTCTACGCCGCCGCGCCGCACGCCCGCATCGGCGTCACGATGCTGCGCTGGGAAAGCGCCCCCGACGGCCGCCAGCATTTGTGCGGCATCGCCCGTTACAGTGCCAACGCAGTCCACGAAACCCGCGCATCGGGCAAGGCCGAGCTGCCCCCGCCAGACGCTGAAACGCGCTTCTACTATGACGCCGCCGGTCGGCTGACTGGCTACGAGGAGCGCTCGCGCGCATGGGACGGCCGCCGCAACCGGCCGGCGCGCTACTGCCTGCGCTACGACGCCCACGGCTGGCTGGCCGAGCTGGGCGCCAACGATTGCTCGGCGCGCTCCCGGCCCATGGCCCGCTACGTGCATGACGCGGCGGGCCGGCTGTTGCGCACGATTT
Organism: Achromobacter sp. ACM04; assembly: GCF_014851465.1. NCBI lineage: Bacteria > Pseudomonadati > Pseudomonadota > Betaproteobacteria > Burkholderiales > Alcaligenaceae > Achromobacter > Achromobacter sp. ACM04. Next base: position 336,567 of record NZ_JACUZS010000003.1, on the reverse strand, counting down.
CCTATCAAGACAGATCCGAAGACGCGTTCGAAGTCGTGACGTATGACGCTCAGGGCCGCAGGGCGCAGCGCTACTTGCGCCAGCGGACGGCGTGGGCGGACGAGCCCGCCGTTCTGGGACTGCCCTACCGCGAAAGTCCGGGCCACTATGCCGTACTAGTGTTGCCCGGTCCGGCCTGGAAAGCGCCAGCGCTGGATTCGTACAACTACGACTGGACCATCGTGCAACCCAAGCAGACCGCCGCAGGCATGGTCAGCATCTATGACGCCAAGCGGGACCCCGCCCAGGTGCTGGCAAAAGGAAAAAGCGGCGACGATGGACAGTTCCCCATGACCAGCGCGCAACGCAAACGGGTCTGGGAGGCCGCCGGCCAGACGCCTGGCGGCGTGCAATGGCTATGGGCGCCCGGCCAGACCTATACCCTGCTGCAAACGATGCCCGCGGCGGCATGGGCTTCCTGCGTCGATCCGGAAAACCGGAAGGCCGACGCCTGCGCAGCGCCTTAGGCGCGTTCGCCCTGCGGTTTGGGTGCGCCCGGATGCCGCAGGTAGTCCACCAGCGCCAGCGTGGCCCGGTCGGGAGGCGGCGTCAGCAGGGACACCACAATGATCGTCAGGAATGCCACCGGCGCGCCGAACACGCCCGCCGCGATCGGCTGGATGCCCCACCACAGGTCCACGGGCTGGGTGCGTGAAATGCCCAGCACCCATTCGCGCAGCCACGGATGCGTGTGCGTCATGTAGGCGAACGTCGCCGCAAGCCCCGCCGCCATGCCCAGCGTCGCCCCCCATTTGTTGGCCCGGCGCCAGAACACGCCCATGACCAGCGCCGGGAAAAACGACGAAGCCGCGAAGGAAAACGCGGCCGACACCATGAACAGGATGTCCGCCGGCTTGCGCGCCGCCACCCAGGCCGCACCGAACGCCACCAGCAGCAACAGGATCTTGGACACCATCACGCGGCGCGCCGCCGACATGCGCGGCGACACCATGCGGTACCACATGTCGTGCGACAGGGAGTTGGACAGGGTCAGCAACAGGCCATCGGCGGTGGACAGCGCCGCAGCCAGCCCGCCCGCCGCCACCAGGGCCGATATGACGTAGGGCAGCCCGCCGATTTCCGGCATGGCCAGCACCACCACGTCGGCGCCCATGCTGATTTCGCTCAACTGCACGATGCCGTCGCGGTTGACGTCGGTCACGTCCAGCAGATTGCTGTCGACGGCGCTCCAGGCATGCACCCAGTTGGGCAGGCTGAGAAAGCTGGACCCCACCACCTGTGTATAGACCTCGTACTTCACCAGCAGCGCCAGCGCCGGCGCCATGAAATACAGCAGCAGGATGAACAGTAGCGACCAGCACACCGATTTGCGCGCCTCGATGACTGAAGGCGTGGTGTATGAACGCATCAGGATGTGCGGCATGCCGGCGGTGCCCAGCATCAGGCATAGCACCAGCGCCAGGAAGTTGACGCGCATATTGCGCTGCTCTTCCGGATCCTTGGACGGGAACGGTTCCGCATGCGGTGTGGCGGGCGCCGCCCGCGCCTCGAAGGCGGCCTTGGCCTGCGCCCATGCGACACGCGCCTCCTCCACGCTGGGGGGATAGCCGGCCAGCTCGCGTTCGGCCGAGCGGATCTCGACCATGGGCGCATCATTCGCCGTCAACTGCGCCAGCCGGCTGCGCAGCTTGTCCTTTTCCAGTGTCCAGGATTCTGGCAATGCCGCCATCCGGCGGCCCATTTCGTCGGCGCGCTCCTGCCAAAGCCTGCGCACCTCGATTTCGGACGGGTCGTTCTGCAGGTAGATTTCTTTTTCAGTGACCTGCTGCAGCACCACCCCGGCCGACAACTGCGGCACGGGCATGTTGGTGTGCTTGATGGACAGCCAGACCACCGGCACCAGATAGGCAATGACCAGGATGATGTACTGCCCCACCTGCGTCCAGGTGACCGCGCGCATGCCGCCCAGGAACGAACAGACCAGCATGCCGCCCAGCGCCACGAAGATGCCGAGCTCGAAGGAAATGCCGGTCATGCGCGTGGTGATGATGCCCACGCCGTAGATCTGCGCCACCAGGTAGGTGAAGGAACAGAGTATGGCGCAGGCCACGCCCGCCAGGCGCGGCATGTTGCCGCCATAGCGCGCACCCATGAAGTCGGGGATGGTGTATTGGCCGAAGCGGCGCAGATAAGGCGCCAGCAGCATCGCCACCAGTACGTAGCCGCCGGTCCAGCCCATGATGTAGGCCAGCCCACCGTAGCCCGTCAGGTAGAGCGTGCCGGCCACCCCGATGAAGGAAGCCACCGACATCCAGTCGGCGGCGGTGGCCATGCCGTTGTAGATCGCGGGCACCCGCCGGCCGGCCACGTAGTATTCCACCTGATCCGAGGTCCGGCAGACGATGCCGATACCGGCGTACAGGCTGACCGTGACCAGCAGGAATACATAGCCGATCCAGTTGCGCGGCATGCCCAGGATCTCGGCCAGCGCCATCAACAGGATCATCAACGCGAAGCCCGCCGTGTACAGCACGTAGATGCGGCGCAGCCGGACTCTGAATTGCTGGGGCGTGTCTCCGCTGAAAAACGGCATCAGCGGTGCCCTCCCGTGTCGTCGGAGCGCTCATCGGCGCGATTCATGATCCGGGCGTAGATGCCGATGATGACCAGGTAGGCCAGCGGTGCGCCATAGGCCGCCATCCAGAACGCGAACGGCCAGCCGATGAAATCGAAGTTCAGGCTGCGGGCAAAAAAAGCGGGAATGAAGGTCAGCGCGGCCCAGGCGACGAGCAACACCAGGATCAGCCACAAATTGCGGCGCCAATAGGGAGTCGTGGCGGGTGCCGAGGATGAAAGGCGCGATTCCGACATAGCTGGGATGAGCGAACCCTGTCTGATTATCGCGAAACGCGGCGCTTGAAAAGCCTTTGCGCTTGAAATGCCGGCTTTTTATGCGACAACGGCCGGCACTACCTGGTGCCAGCCGTTGTGCGTTTTGCTTTTTTTGGGTACTGCTTTACTTTTTTTATGTACCGGTGCCGCCGGTATTTGCCCATGCAGGGCTTTGTCTCCTCACCTGCATGGGAAGAGATTCTGCACCAGATGCGGGATTGTCACACTAGGGGAATGCCCTAAGAAGGAGCATTCATTTACATATTCCATGCACCAACTTAGTGCAATTCGGTGTTCCCGTACTGAATATTGGGATTTTACGTTTCATTTACACCCCCCTCCCAAACGTATACCCCGTTTTTACCCCCCGCTCCGTAACCTGCCGATGTCCTGATTGGTCACTACGCCTGCCCGGCGCGCATCCCTATTCGCCGAGCAGGCCCGTCGTTCGAAGGGAGCGCCGCTCCCGGGAGGAAAAACGTGGATGCCTTCTATATCGCCATCTTTGCCGTCATGGCCGGGCTGACTTTCGCCCTGTTGCGGTTCTGCGAAACCTTGTCTGCGGGAGAGCAGCCATGAACTGGCTCTATTGGCTGAGCGGCCTGACGGCCGCCTTGTTGTTCGTGTACCTGCTGGTCGCGCTGTTCAAACCGGAGAAATTCTGATGACCGCCGAATTCGTCGGATTGCTGGTCGCGTACCTGGCAGTCCTGCTTGCGATCGCGCCCCTGCTCGGGCGTTATATCCGCATCGCCATGGAAAACGGGCAATCCCGGCTGACCGCCTGGGGCCGTCCAATCGAGCGCGGCATCTACCGGCTGGCGGGCATAGACCCGCAGGCCGAAATGGGCTGGAAGCGCTACGCCGTGGCGGTGCTGGCCTTCAATATCATCGGCATCGCGGCCGTCTACGCCTTGCAGCGCCTGCAGGGCATGCTGCCGCTCAATCCCGCCGGCATGGGCGCGGTGTCACCGGACTCAGCCCTGAACACCGCCATCAGCTTCGTGGCCAATACCAACTGGCAGGGCTATGGCGGCGAATCGACGATGAGCTACCTGACGCAGATGCTGGCGCTGACGGTGCAGAATTTCGTCTCGGCCGCCACCGGCATCGCCGTGCTGTTCGCGCTGATCCGCGGCCTGTCGCGCCATTGCTCGGCCACGGTGGGCAACTTCTGGACCGACATGGTGCGTAGCACGCTGTACGTGCTGCTGCCGCTGTCCCTGGTCCTGGCGCTGGCGCTGGTCAGCCAGGGGGTGATCCAGAATTTCAGCCCCTATCAGGAAGTCCAGACGATCGAGGCGGTGCATTACGAGCAGCCCCGCGTGGACGCCCAAGGCCAGCCCGTGCTGGACGCCCAGGGACAGGCCGTGACCGATCCCGCCGTCAGCAAGACCCAGACCCTGGCCATGGGTCCGGTCGCTTCGCAGGAATCGATCAAGCTGCTGGGGACCAACGGCGGCGGCTTCTTCAACGCCAACTCCGCGCATCCCTTTGAGAACCCCACGCCGCTGGCGAACTTCCTGGAGATGCTGGCCATCCTGGCCATTCCCGCCGCGCTGTGCTTCTCGTTCGGCGAAATGGTGGGCAACCGGCGCCAGGGCATCGCGATCCTGGCGGCCATGACCGTGCTGTTCGCGGTGTTTGCGCTATCCGCCGCCTACTTCGAGCAGCAGCCCAATCCGATGGCGGCCCAGGCCGGCGCCGACAGCGCGCTCAGCGCGTTCTCGCCGGGCGGCAACATGGAAGGCAAGGAAACCCGCTTCGGCATCGCCGCCACCTCGCTGTTCGCCACCGTCACCACGGCGGCGTCCTGCGGCGCGGTCAACGGCATGCACGATTCGCTCAACGCCATGGGTGGCCTGACGCCGATGCTGTTGATGCAATTGGGCGAGGTGGTCTTCGGCGGCGTGGGTTCGGGCCTGTACGGCATGCTGGCCTTCGCCATCCTGGGCGTCTTCATCGCCGGACTGATGATAGGCCGCACCCCGGAATACCTGGGCAAGAAGATCGAAGCCTATGACATGAAGATGGTCTCCATCGTCATCCTGGCTACCCCGCTGCTGGTGCTGGTCGGCACGGCGCTGGCGGTCTCGGTGCCGGCCGGCCAGGCTGGCGTGCTGAATCCGGGCATCCACGGTTTCTCCGAAATCCTCTATGGCCTGACGTCGGCCGCCAACAACAACGGCAGCGCCTTCGCCGGATTGTCGGCCAACACGCCCTTCTACAACGTGCTGCTGGGCGTCGCCATGTGGTTCGGCCGCTTCGCCATCATCGTCGCCATCCTGGCGATGGCCGGCTCGCTGGCCGCCAAGCGCCGGCTGCCCGCCGGTCCCGGCAGCATGCCCACCACCGGCCCGCTGTTCGTGGTGCTGTTGATCGGCGCGGTGCTGCTGGTAGGCGCTTTGACGTACGTGCCCGCACTGGCCTTGGGCCCGGTGGCGGAACACCTGCAAATTAAAGGCTAGGAATGAAAATGGCCAAGATTGAAACTTCTACTACCGGCGCCGGCGGCGGCGCCGCCCGCACCGCGACTGGCGTTGCGCGTGAACGCCAGTTCGGCATGTGGTCGCGCGCCCTGATCGGTCCGGCGGTGCTGGACAGCCTGCGCAAGCTATCGCCCGCCGCGCAGTTGAAGAACCCCGTGATGTTCGTGGTCTACGTCGGCAGCATCCTGACCACGGTGCTGTGGGTCATGGCCCTGCGCGGCCGGGCCGAAGCGCCCGCCGGGTTCATCCTGGCGATCGCCGTGTGGCTATGGTTCACCGTGCTGTTCGCGAACTTCGCCGAAGCCCTGGCCGAAGGCCGCGGCAAGCAGCAGGCGGCCACCCTGCGCGGCCTGCGCACCACCATCGACGCCCGTCTGCTGAAGGGCTTTCGCGATGCCGACGCCAGCCTGGCTGCGCCCGGCGCCTGGCGCAACCAGGCAGTCAGCCAGCCTTCGGGCCTGCTGCGCCGGGGCGACGTAGTGCTGGTCGAAGCGGGCGACATCATCCCCGGCGACGGCCAGGTCATCGCCGGCGTGGCGTCAGTGGACGAAAGCGCCATCACCGGCGAATCCGCGCCCGTGATCCGCGAGTCCGGTGGCGACTTCTCGTCGGTCACCGGCGGCACCCGGGTGCTGTCTGACTGGATCTTCGTGCGCATCGCCGCCGACCCCGGCGAGAGCTTCCTGGACCGCATGATCACCATGGTCGAAGGCGCCAAGCGCCAGAAGACGCCCAACGAGCTCGCCCTCACCATCCTGCTGGTGGGCCTGACCGTGGTGTTCCTGCTGGTGGTCGTGACCCTGATGCCGTTCTCGATCTACGCGGTCAACGCCGCTGGCGGCGGTTCTGTGGTGACGGTCACGGTGCTGGTCGCGCTGCTGGTCTGCCTGATCCCCACCACCATCGGCGGCCTGCTGTCGGCCATCGGCGTGGCCGGCATGAGCCGCATGATGGGCGCGAACGTCATCGCTACGTCCGGCCGCGCCGTGGAAGCCGCTGGCGACGTGGACGTGCTGCTGCTGGACAAGACCGGCACCATCACCTTCGGCAACCGCCAGGCCTCGACCTTTCTACCTGCCCCCGGCGTGTCCGCGCGCGAACTGGCCGAGGCCGCGCGCCTGGCCTCGCTGGCCGATGAAACGCCGGAAGGCCGCAGCATCGTGGCGCTGGCCGACAAGTCCATCCACGCCCCGGCCGCGCCCATGGCGCATGCCGAATTCGTGCCCTTCACCGCGCAATCGCGCATGAGCGGCGTGAATCTGAATGGCCGCATGATCCGCAAGGGCGCGGTCGACGCCGTGCAGGCCTGGCTGGCCGAGCAGGACTCTACCGTGCCGGAACAGGCCCTGCGCCTGGCTGAGGACGTGGCCCGCCGCGGCAGCACGCCGCTGATGGTCAGCGACGGCAATCGGGCGCTGGGCGTGGTCGAGCTGAAGGACATCGTCAAGCCGGACATCCAATCGCGGTTCGCGGAGCTGCGTCGCATGGGCATCAAGACCGTGATGATCACGGGCGACAACAAGCTTACGGCCGCATCCATCGCCGCCGAGGCGGGCGTGGACGACTTCCTCGCGGAAGCCACGCCCGAGGCCAAGCTCAAGCTGATCCGCGCCTACCAGGCGGAGGGCCGGCTGGTAGCGATGACGGGCGACGGCACCAACGATGCGCCTGCGCTGGCGCAGGCCGACGTGGCGGTGGCGATGAATTCGGGCACCCAGGCCGCCAAGGAGGCCGGCAATATGGTGGACCTGGATTCCAACCCCACCAAGCTGATCGAGATCGTCGAGATCGGCAAGCAGATGCTGATGACCCGCGGCGCGCTCACTACCTTCAGCGTGGCCAACGACGTGGCCAAGTACTTCGCCATCATTCCGGCCGCCTTCGCCACCGTCTATCCGCAGTTGAACGTGCTGAACATCATGGGCCTGGCCACACCGGCCTCGGCCATTCTGTCTGCCGTGATCTTCAACGCGCTGATCATCGTGGTGCTGATCCCGTTGGCGCTCAAGGGCGTGCGCTATCGCGCGCTGGGCGCGGCCGTGCTGTTGCGCCGCAATCTGCTCATCTATGGCCTGGGCGGTCTGCTGGTGCCGTTTGCCGGCATCAAGCTGGTCGACATGGTCCTGGCCGCCCTGGGCTGGGCCTGAGCCCCGAAACCGCAAGGAACCCATCATGAAAAATTCCGCCACACTGCCGCGCCAAGGCGGCATCCTGCGTCCCGCGCTGGTCGTCTTCGCCGCGCTGTCGCTGGTGACCGGCCTGGCCTATCCCTTCCTGACCACGGGCATCGCCGCCGCCGTCTTCCCGCACGAGGCCGCCGGCTTGCTGATCAAGCAAGGCGACCGCGTCGTCGGCTCCGAACTGATCGGCCAGTCGTTCAGTTCGCCTGCCTACTTCTGGGGCCGCCCGTCGGCCACCGCGCCCATGCCGTACAACGGCGCCGGCTCCGGCGGTTCGAACCTGGGGCCGCGCAATCCGGCGCTGGCCGATGCCATCCAGGCGCGCATCGCTGCCCTGAAGGCGGCCGATCCGGACAACCCGGTCCCGGTGCCGGTGGACCTGGTCACCGCATCAGGCAGCGGCCTGGATCCGCACATCAGCCCGGCCGCCGCTGCCTACCAGGCGGCGCGCGTGGCGCGCGCCCGCGACCTGCCGCGCGCGCAGGTCGACGCGCTGATCCAGGCCCATACCGAGAAGCCCTGGCTGGGCGTGCTGGGCGACCCCGCGGTCAACGTGCTGACGCTGAACCTGGCGCTGGACCAATTGCGTCCAGCCCGCTGATGCCGCGGCGTATAGTATTGCCAGCCGTTCCCTCACACCTACTGCGCGTTCATGGCTGATATCGCTGGCGAGCGTCCCGACCCCGACGCGCTCTTGAAGACCCTGGACGACGCTGCGCGCCAGGCGGTGCGCGGCAAGCTGCGCGTCTACTTCGGGTCGTCGGCAGGCGTGGGCAAGACCTACGCCATGCTGGAGGCGGCGCGCGCGCAGGCCGCCCAGGGCGCCAACGTGCTGGCCGGCATCGTTGAGACCCACGGCCGGCGCGAAACCGCCACGCTGCTGGAAGGCCTGCCTGTCCTGCCGCTCAAGGACGTGCCGTACCGCGGCCACGTACTGAAGGAATTTGATTTGGATGGCGCGCTGGCCCGCCATCCCAACCTGGTGTTGGTGGACGAGCTGGCGCACTCGAACGCGCCAGGCTCGCGCCATGCCAAGCGCTGGCAGGACATCCAGGAACTCCTGACGGCGGGCATCGACGTCTGGACCACGCTGAACGTGCAGCACCTGGACAGCCTGAACGAAGCCGTGGGCAGCATCACCGGCGTGCGCGTCTGGGAAACCGTGCCGGACGAGGTCTTCGATGCGGCCGACGAAGTCATCCTGGTGGACCTGTCGGCCGACGAGCTGCTGCGCCGACTGAAGGAAGGCAAGGTCTATCTGCCGGAACAGGCCCGCCACGCCACCCGCAATTTCTTTCGCAAGGGCAACCTGATAGCGCTGCGCGAGCTGGCGCTGCGCCGCACCGCCGACCACGTCGACGAGGACGTCCAGGCCTACCGCCGCGACCGCGCCATCGAACCCGTGTGGCGTACGCGCGAAGCCGTGGTCGCGTGTATCGGTCCGGACGTGGACGCCGAGTACGTCATCCGCAGCGCACACCGCCTGAGCCAGCAGCTGGAATGCGATCTGCACGTGGTCACCATCGACACACCGCGCGCGGCCCCGCCGCCCCAGGCCGAACAGGAGCGCATCCAGCGCAGCCTGGCCCTGGCGGATGCATTGGGCGCGCGCAGCGAAGTCCTGGCCGGCGGCGACATGGTCGACGCCGTGGTGCGCTATGTGCGCCGCCACAACATCACCAAGGCCATCATCGGCCGCACCCGCGCCAGCGGCCTGCAACGCCTGCGCCTGTCGCTGTCTGCGCTGCTGACCGCGGCCATCTCGCCGGGCTGGCTGTGGCGCCGCCACAGCTTTGCCGACATGCTGGCCGCGGGCTGCCCCGAAATCGACATCATCCGCCTGGGCGCGCCGCCGCTGCCGGCCGCATCCGCGCCGGGGCGCGATCCGCTCACGCTGGGACAACGTACGCGCCAGGCCGCCGACGAGCGCAATCCGCGGCCGCTGGCGGGCTACGCCTGGGCGCTGTGCTATTGCGCCGCGGCCACCGCGCTGTCCATGCTGGCCTTCCCGGCGCTGCACCAGACCAACATCGTCATGCTGTTCCTGCTGGCGGTGGTGGCCGTTGCGCTGCGCCACGGGCGCGGACCGGCGGCGCTGGCCTCGGTCATCAGCGTAGGGCTGTTCGATTTCTTCTTCGTGCAACCGCTGGCGTCCTTCGCCGTATCGGATGTGCAGTATCTGCTGACCTTCGGCGTGCTGCTGTCGGTGGGCCTGCTGATCGGCCAGTTGACGGCCGGCCTGCGCTTGCAGGCGCAGGCTTCGGTCAAGCGCGAAGCCGATGCGCGCAGCCTCTACGAATTCGCGCGCGAATTGTCGTCCGCGCTGCTGCCCGAGCAGATCGTCACCCTGGCGGGCGCCTTCGTGCATGCCACCTTCGGTTCGCGCTGCGCGCTATACATCCTGGGCATGGACGACCGCCTGAAGCTGGCGTCTCCCGCCGCGGACGACATGCCGCCGCTGGAATCCGCGCTGGCCCAATGGGTCTACGACCACGGACAGCCGGCCGGCGCAGGCACCTCCACCCTGTCCAACAGCGAACTGCTGTACCTGCCGCTGAAGGCGCCGATGCGCACCCGCGGCGTGCTGGCGCTGGCCGCTCCGCGCCGCAGCCTGTTCCTGAATCCCGACTCGCGCCGCCAGATCGAGGCCTACGCCACCCTGATCGCCATCGCGCTCGAACGCCTGCACTACGTGGAAGTGGCGCAGCAGGCGCTGGTCAGCATGGAATCCGAAAAGCTGCGCAACTCGCTGCTGGCGGCCGTGTCGCACGATCTGCGCACCCCGCTGACCAGCCTGGTCGGCATGACGGACACGCTGATGCGCCAGCAGGCGACGCTGCCGCCCGACATCCACGACACCGTCCGCGCCATGCGCGACCAGGCCCAGCGCATGCACGCGCTGGTGGTCAATCTGCTGGACATGGCGAGGCTGCAGAACCGCGACACGCCGCTGCGCCTGGAATGGCAATCCATCGAAGAACTGGTCGGCGCTTCGCTTGCCGCCATGCGCGAACCGCTGGCCGCGCACCGCGTCACCGTGGACAGCCTGTCGCATCTGCCGCTGGTGGAGTGCGACGGCGTACTGATCGAACGCGTGCTCTGCAATCTGCTGGAGAACGCGGCCAAGTACACGCCTGCCGGCAGCGCCCTGCGTCTGCATGCGGACGTACACGAGGGCGAACTGCGCGTGGCGGTCAGCGACAACGGCCCGGGCGTGCCGCCGGGCGCTGAGCGCCGCATCTTCGAAAAATTCACGCGCGGCGACCGCGAGTCCGCCACCCCGGGCGTCGGCCTGGGCCTGGCCGTGTGCGAGGCCATCATCGCCGCCCACCATGGGAAAATCTGGGTCGAACACGCGCCGGGCCAGGAATCCGGCGCCCAGTTCGTCTTTACGCTGCCACTGGGCGCGCCGCCCCCGATCCAATCCGAAACCCCTTGAACGCCGCAACGCATGTTCGATTACCAGCCTACCGTCCTGATCATTGAAGACGACGCCAACATCCGGCGCTTCGTGCGCCAGGCCCTGGAAAGCGAGGGCTGCGTCGTCCACGAAGCCGAAACCGTCAAGCGCGGCCTGATCGAAGCCGGCACCCGGCAGCCCGACGCGGTGGTGTTGGACCTGGGCCTGCCCGACGAAGACGGCATGATCCTGATCCGAGAACTGCGCGGCTGGACCGAGGTGCCGGTGCTGGTGCTGTCCGCCCGCAGCGCCGAGGCCGACAAGGTCGCCGCGCTGGACGCCGGGGCCGATGACTACCTGACCAAGCCGTTCGGCGTCAGCGAACTGCTGGCGCGCCTGCGCGTGCTGCTGCGGCGGCACGCAAGAGGCGGCGCGGGCAATGCTTCCGAGATCAGCTTCGGCGACGTGCGCGTGGACTTCGCCAAACGCGTGGTGGAGCGCAGCGGCCAGCACGTGCACCTGACTGCGATGGAATACCGCCTGCTGGCGGCGCTGCTGGCGCATCGCGGCAAGGTCATGACGCACCGCGAACTGCTGCGCGAGGTGTGGGGTCCGTCGCACGTGGAAAGCAACCACTACCTGCGCATCTACATGGGCCATCTGCGCCAGAAGCTGGAAGCGGATCCCGCCCAGCCGGTTTACCTGCTCACCGAGATCGGCGTGGGCTACCGCTTCGCCGGCTGAGGCGCGCGTCCCGGGCGCGCATTGACGCCGCGTTTACGCGCAACCCGCAAGTCTTGTCTCGGCCTTTACGCGCTTGCTCCTATTGTTGCGGTCCCATCCAACAGTAGGAGCAATTCCATGCCCCGCCACACCTTGGCCGCGCTCGCGCTGCTGACCCTGGCCGCCTCGCAAGCCGGCAACGCACTGGCCGCCGACGCGCCCGCCGAAGCGGCGCCTGCCGCGTCCGACTTCACATTGACGGCCAACGTCACCCTGGCCAGCCAATACCGCTATCGCGGCCTGATGCAAAGCAATAACAAGCCGGCCATCCAGGGCGGATTCGATCTGGCCCACTCCAGCGGCTTCTACCTGGGCAACTGGAACTCCAGCATCAGCTGGCTCGACGACAGCAACAGCGACGTGTCCGCGCCCGTGGAAATGGACTTCTACGGCGGCTACAAGGGCAATCTCGCGCAGGACGTGCCCGTCGACCTGGGCGTCCTGCAGTACTTCTACCCTGGCGACTATCCGTCCGGCTACACCAGTCCCGACACCACCGAGCTGTATGCCGGCATCGGCTATGGACCTCTGATGTTCAAGTACTCCCTCTCCCTGACCAACCTGTTCGGCTTCGCCGACAGCAAGCACAGCCAGTACTTCGACCTGTCCGGCAACTTCGATACGGGCGTCTGGGGCCTGACCGTCAACGCGCACGTCGGCCGGCAACTGGTGCGCAACGTCGACAACGGCAACTACACGGACTGGAAGCTGGGGCTGACGAAGGACTTCGGCCGGGGCCTGTCGGTCTCGCTGGCCTATCTGGACACCAACGCGGACCGCGCCGTCTACACCAATACGCGCGGCCGCGACATGGGCCGCGCAACGGGCTTGCTGTCGCTGACCAAGACGTTCTGAGCGCCCCGGACGTTGACGCGTTTTTTACGCGCTGCGTCCGCTTTTATCGGCAGGATTTACGGCGCGCTTCCTATAGTGGAACCGTCATTAACCAACCGGATCCCCGGAACGCTGCAAGCTGCGCCTCCGGTCCCGCTACCCGCCATGATCCCCCGACTTCAAGCCTGCCTCGCCCCCATGTCCGACATCCTGCCCGCGCAGCGTACGCACGCCCGCGTCGAACGAGTCGCGCTGACCATCAGGATAGACACGCTGGACGCACTGAACGTGCGGCTGGCGCTGCATCGCGCATTGGGCGAACGCATCGGCGTCTACGTGCTGTCGGTGGATCACGTCCATGCGCAAAGCGTGCTGCAACTGCAATGCGAACGCGGACAGCTGGATGCGCTGATGCACGCGGTGATGTCGGGCCTGCCCCGCGCCGAGTTCGGCCCGGTGCTTCCCGCATACGCGATGACGGGGCAGTAAGCCATGGACACGCCACGCAAGACCGCGTTTGAAGGCATCTGGCTGCCCATGGTCACGCCGATGCGCGGCGGCTATGTGGACCTGGACGCCGCGCAGGCGCTGGCCCGCTATTACCGCAACGCGGGTATCTCCGGCCTGGTGCTGTTTGGCTCCACCGGCGAGGGCAATCTGCTGAGCGTGCCGGAAAAGGTCGACATGATAGAAGCCATATCGAGCGATCCGCACGCGCTGCCGCTGGTGTTCGGCGCGGGCGGCGTGGACACGCGCGGCGTCGCAACCGCCATCCGGCGCCTGGACAAGTACCAGCCGGCCGGCTACCTGGTGCCGCCGCCTTACTACCTGGGCCCTTCGCAGGCCGGCATCCTGTGGCACTACCGCCAGATTGCCTGGGCCACGCAGCGGCCCATCATCCTGTACAACATCCCCAAGCGCACCGGCGTCACCATGACGGTCGAAACCATGGAAGCGCTGGCCGCGCTGCCCAACTTCAGCGCCGTCAAGGAATGCAATCCTGCGGTACTGGCGGCCTTGAACCGGCGCGGCACGCTGACGCCGCTATGCGGGGAAGATATGGCCCTGCTGGACCACTTCCTGGCCGGCGGCCTCGGCGCCATCCCGGCCGCCGCGCATGTCTATCCCGAGCGCTATGTCGAGGTCATGCAGCTGGCCCGCGACGGCCACGCGGAGGCCGCGCGCGAACTCTTCGAGCCCCTGCGCGGCCTGATCCGCCTGCTGTTTACCGAACCCAACCCTGCTCCGATCAAGCGCGCCCTCTCGATGCAGGGCCTGATCACCGATGAGCTGCGCATGCCCATGACCAGCGCCAGCCGAGAGCTTGGACAGCGCCTGCAGCGGGCCATGAACGTGGTGCAGGGCTCGCCTAGGCGGCTGCAGACAGCCTGAAGACGGACACCGCATTCGCCAGCTCGGCCGCCTGATCGCGCAGCGCGCCAGCCGACGCGGCGAACTCTTCCACCAGCGCGGCGTTCTGCTGCGTCACGCCGTCCAGATGCGTCACGGCCTGATTGATCTGTTCGATGCCCACGCTCTGCTCGGCCGAGGCCGTGGCAATCTCTCCCATCAGCGGCGCGCTGGTGGCGGCGGACTCCAGCACGTTGCCCATCGTCGCGCTGGCCTGCTCGACGCGCTGGCTGCCACGAGCCACCGAATCCGCCGACGCTTCGATCAGCGTCTTGATCTCCTTGGCGGCGGTGGCCGAACGCTGAGCCAGCGCGCGCACCTCGCCCGCCACCACGGCAAAGCCCCGGCCCTGTTCTCCGGCCCGCGCCGCTTCCACCGCGGCGTTCAGCGCCAGGATGTTGGTCTGGAACGCGATCTCGTCTATCAGCCGGATGATCTCGTCGATGCGCTGCGAGCTATGCGAAATCTCGCGCATGGCGTCGATGGCGTGCTGCGTTTCATCGCTACCCTGCCTGGCCAGTTGCGCTGCCTGACCGGCCAGCGCGCTGACCTCACGCACATGTTGCGCGCTCTGCTGCGCGGTCGCGGTGATCTGCTCCACGCTGGCGGCGGTCTGCTCCAGCGCGGCGGCCTGCTTCTCGGTGCGGTCCGACAGGTCCATGCTGCCCGCCGCGATCTGCCGCGAGGCCGCGGCAATGGAAGCCGTGGAATGCACAATGCTGCGCACCGCCCCGTCCAGGCGTTGCTGCATCCGCGCCAGGGCGTCGAACAGGCGGCCGATCTCGCCGCGCTGATTGCGCGGCACGCTGCCCGACAAGTCGCCATTGGCCACGCGCTCGCACACCACCACCGCCTGGTCCAGCGGACCGAGGATATGCGTGCGGAAAAAGCGCAGCGCCGCCGCCAATAGCAACACCAGAAGGCCCAGCGTCACACCGCCTTGCCGCCACAAAGTGCCGTAGAACGCCTGATCGACGTCATCCACGTACAGGCCCGTGAACAACAACCAGCCCCAGTCGGCGTCGTAGGTGGCATAGCTGATCTTGGGCAGCGCCCGATCCGTTCCCGGCCGCGGGAACTGGTAGCGCGTATAGCCGCCGCCCGCCTTGCCTTGGGCATAGAGGTTTTCGAAGATCGGCTGCCCGGCGCTGTCCTTGACGGCCCGGACGTTGGTGCCGACCAGCTTGGGATCGGGATGCACCAGCAGGTCGTAGCCGTCGCCGAAGGCGCCCACATAGCCGTCCTCGCCATAACGCAGTTGCGCCAATCGGCGCGCCACATTGCGCTTGGCCTCGTCCAGGGGCATGCCCTCGCGCACGCTTTGCTTGCCATTGCGCACGATGCCGGACGCCAGATCGAGGACGTGGCGCAGCTCGCTCCTGCGCTCGGCCACCATCTCAGCGCGGCGCTCCCAGGCGTCCCAGGCGCCCAGGGCCAGCACGACAGCGCCGACCGCGAACACAAACCACAGCAGTTCCCTGCGCAAGCTGGAATTCTTCATAGTCCTCTCATCCTTCTTCACCCGCCCAATGAAACCAATCAAGGCAGAATGTGACGGTTTATGTATGTATTCCGTCAGAATAAGGGACAGCACCAGGGTTTTCACCAAGACTGCAGAGGGCGTTTGATTTAACGCAAGGCCCATAAAAAAAACGCAAGGCGCGCTTGCCTTGCGTTTTTTCATGGAGGCGGCTTTTGAGCCGCACTGCCGATTACATGTTTTCGATCATCACCTGGCCAAAGCCCGAGCACGACACCTGGGTCGCGCCTTCCAGCAGACGCGCGAAGTCGTACGTGACCTTCTTGGACAGGATGGATTTTTCCATGCTGGAGATGATCAGGTCCGCGGCTTCGGTCCAGCCCATGTGGCGCAGCATCATTTCGGCCGACAGGATTTCGGAACCGGGGTTCACGTAGTCCTTGCCTGCGTACTTCGGCGCAGTGCCGTGGGTAGCTTCGAACATGGCCACCGAATCAGACAGGTTGGCGCCCGGGGCGATGCCGATGCCGCCCACTTGCGCGGCCAGCGCGTCCGAGATGTAGTCGCCGTTCAGGTTCAGGGTGGCGATCACGTCGTATTCGGCCGGGCGCAGCAGGATCTGCTGCAGGAACGCGTCAGCAATCACGTCCTTGACGATGACCTCGCGGCCCGTCTTCGGATTCTTGAACTTGCACCACGGGCCGCCGTCAATCAGCGTCGCGCCGAATTCCTTCTGCAGCAGCGCGTAGCCCCAATCGCGGAAGCCGCCTTCCGTGAACTTCATGATGTTGCCCTTGTGCACCAGGGTCAGCGACGTACGGTCATTGTCGATGACGTACTGCGCGGCCTTGCGCACCAGGCGCTCGGTGCCTTCGCGCGACACCGGCTTGATGCCGATGGACGAAGTGTTCGGGAAACGGATCTTCTTCACGCCGAGCTTGGTCTGCAGGAACTGGATCAGCTCCTTGGCCTGCTCGCTTTCGGCCATGTATTCGATGCCGGCGTAGATGTCTTCCGAGTTCTCGCGGAAGATCACCATGTTGGTCTTTTCGGGTTCGCGCACCGGCGAGGGCACGCCCTTGAAGTACGCCACCGGGCGCAGGCAGACGTACAGGTCCAGCTGCTGGCGCAGGGCCACGTTCAGCGAACGGATGCCGCCGCCCACCGGCGTGGTCAGCGGGCCCTTGATCGACACCACGTAGTCCTTGACGACGTCCAGGGTCTCGTCGGGCAGCCACACGTCGGGGCCGTAGACCTTGGTGGCCTTCTCGCCGGCATAGACTTCCATCCAGTGGATCTTGCGCTTGCCGCCATAGGCCTTCTGCACCGCCGCGTCGACGACCTTGATCATCACCGGGGTGATGTCGGCGCCCGTGCCGTCGCCCTCGATGTAGGGGACGATGGGCTGATCGGGCACATTCAGCGAGAAATCAGCGTTGACCGTGATCTTCTGGCCGCCAGCGGGAACCTTGATATGTTGGTAGGACATGAATGCTCCATTTGCTCCGAGTGGTTTTTCTGCACGCGCCGGCATCGGGAAGCGTCCGTTCCGGCGGGGAAGATCGCCCACGGGAACCGCGCACTGGATGGCCGATAGCAACCAATTCTATATCGCAAAGGGGCCAGCGGGCCTGACGGCCCGCGCGCGGCGGTAAAATAATGCATCACCAGCCCGCTTTTCAGCCCCATCAGATGTTCAATCCCTCACGCGACCAAGTCCGCGAATTCTTCATCGAAACCTGGCGCAAGCATCGCGCCTCCGAAGTGCTGACACCGCTCGAGGCCATCGCGCTGGACTGGATCATCGAACATCCCGAATACCACGGCGACCTGGAAAACCCCGAGGCCATGACGGCCGAATACTCGGTGGAAAAGGGGCGCACCAATCCCTTTCTGCACCTGTCCATGCATCTGGCCATTGCAGAGCAGCTGTCCATCGACCATCCGCCGGGAATCCGGCAGGCCTACCAGCAGCTGGTGTCGCGCGGCGACGCGCACCAGGCCGCGCATGAAATCATGGAATGCCTGGGGCAGGTGGTGTGGGAAGCGCAGCGCCTGGGCACGCCGCTGGACAGCGACACCTATATCGACCTGATCCGCCAGCGCGCCAGCCGCTGAGCACCGCCCCCACGCTGCGCCTTCGGCTTGCTGCCCCCCGAGGGGCTTTTTTTCCTTGGGACGGCCCGGCGGAAAAAGAAAAGCCCCCACGCTGCGCCTTCGGCTTGCTGCCCCCCGAGGGGGCTATTTTTCCTTGGGACGGCCCGGCGGAAAAAGAAAAGCCCTCGACCGAGGGCTTTCTTGTTTGCGGAACGGATCCGGACGGCTTACCTGCGCACGCCCAGGTCGCTCGGCTGCGCCGACAGCCATGCCGCCACGTTGGAGATGTCCTGGTCGGACAGCTGGGTCGCGAAAGCGCCCATGATGGGGTTCTTGCGCACGTTGGCCGTGGCCGCGCTGCCGGACGCGCCGCGCTTGTAGGCCTTCAGGGCGTGAACCAGGTAGTCCGCGTGCTGGCCAGCCAGCGTCGGATAGGCCGGATCCACGGCCGTCTTGGCGTCGGCGCCGTGGCAGGAAGCGCAGTTGAATTTGTCGAAGACGGCCTTGCCGGCCGCCAGGTCCTGCGCCTGGGCGGCAACGCCCGTCATGGCCAGGGTCGCGCCCGCAAGGGCAAGCATGTAGCGATTCATGTGTTTGCCCCCTTACTTGAGATTCGAGTAGTACGCGGCCAGATCGGCGATGTCCTGGTCGGACAGGCTGCCGGCAATGGCGTCCATCGTGGGATGGCTGCGCGCGCCTTTCTTGTACTCGTTGAGGGCGGTTTCGATGTACTTGGCGTTCTGCCCAGCGATCATCGGCACGTGGTACAGCTCGGGAAACGTTGCCTTGTAGCCTTCGATGCCGTGGCAACCGATGCACATGGAAACCTTGTCGCGGGCGTTCTGGACATTACCGACCACTGCTGCGTCTGCAGCAACAGACTGGCCGGCGATCGCACAGGATGCCATCGCGGCCAACACGGATACCGTGTACTTCAGAGAGGTTCGCAACTTCATTGGAATGGCTCTTCTTGGTATGGCTAAGGACTAGGGCCTGCTCACACGAAAAGGCCCTCGGCAAACACGTTGCGGGTCGAACCCAAAGCAAAACCGCCTGATTGTACGATAATTGCTCAGGATTAATACCTTTACCATGGTATTGATCACCGTCAAATCTCAGAAGCCATCAGACCATGTCCGCAGCCCAGTCCGCTACTTCCGCCTCGCCAGACCGCTTCGACGGGACCGACAACTATGTCGCCACCGATGACCTGAAACTCGCCGTCAATGCCGCCCTCACCTTGCAGCGTCCGCTGCTGATCAAGGGCGAACCCGGCACCGGCAAGACCATGCTGGCCGAGGAAGTGGCGCGTGCGCTGGGACGGCCGCTGTTGCAGTGGCACATCAAGTCGACCACCAAGGCCCATCAGGGCCTGTATGAATACGACGCGGTGTCGCGCCTGCGCGACTCGCAGCTGGGCGACGAAAAGGTCCGCGACATTCGCAACTACATCGTGCAGGGCACGCTGTGGCAGGCCTTCCAGTCGCCTGAGCCGGTGGTGCTGCTGATCGACGAGATCGACAAGGCCGACATCGAATTCCCCAACGATCTGCTGCGCGAACTGGACCGCATGGAATTCCACGTGTACGAAACGCGCGAGACCATCTCCGCGCGGCACCGTCCGCTGGTCATCATCACGTCCAACAACGAAAAGGACCTGCCCGACGCTTTCCTGCGCCGCTGCTTCTTCCACTACATCCGTTTCCCCGACCGCGAAACCATGCGCGACATCGTGGCCGTGCACTACCCGCACCTGAAGCAGGACGTGCTGCGCGCGGCGCTGGACACCTTCTTCGCGCTGCGCGACGCGCCGGGCCTGAAGAAAAAACCGTCCACCTCCGAACTGCTGGATTGGTTGCGCCTGTTGCTGGCCGAGGGTTCGACCGCCGCCGAGATCGACGCGCACACGGCCACGGCCGTGCCGCTGATGGCCGGCGCGCTGCTCAAGAACGAGCAGGACGTGCACCTGCTGGAACGCCTGGCGGCCATGACGCGCGGCGGCCAGCGCCGCTGATCCGCCAGCAACGATCCGCCAGCAACTACCGGCAGCCCGCAAATGCTGATCGACTTCTTCTATCACCTCCGGGCGCATAAGCTGCCCGTCTCGGTCAAGGAATACCTGACCCTGGTGGACGCCCTGCGCCAGGATCTCATGGCGCCCACGCTGGACGAGTTCTACTTCCTGGCGCGCGCCACGCTGGTCAAGGACGAGGCGCTCTACGACCGCTACGACAAGGCTTTCGGCGCCTACTACAAGGGCATCGCGGCCGCCCTGCCCCCAGGCAAGGAAATCCCGCTGGACTGGCTCATCAAGCAGTTCGAAAAAAGCCTGAGCCCGGAAGAAAAAGCCGCAATCGAAAAGCACGGCTGGGACAAGCTGATGGAGCTCTTCAAGGAGCGCCTGGAAGAGCAGAAGGAACGCCACGCCGGCGGCAGCAAATGGATCGGCACCGGCGGCACCTCGCCTTTCGGCAATGGCGGCTACCACCCCGAAGGCATACGCGTGGGCGGCGACTCGGCCGGCAACCGCAGCGCGGTCAAGGTCTGGGACATGCGCCAGTTCAAGGACTACGACGATCAGGTCGAGCTGGGCACGCGCAACTTCAAGGTGGCGCTTCGCCGCCTGCGGCGCTTCGCAAGGCAAGGCGCCGAAATGGAACTGGACCTGGACGACACCATCGCCAGCACCGCGCGCAATGCCGGCCATCTGGACCTGCGCATGGTCCCCGAACGCCACAACACCGTGAAGGTGCTGATGCTGCTGGACGTGGGCGGCAGCATGGACGACCACATCGGACGCGTCGAGGAATTGTTCTCGGCGGCGCGCAGCGAATTCCGCAACCTGGAGGTCTACTACTTCCACAACTGCCCGTACGAAAGCCTGTGGCAAAGCAACCGCCGGCGCCAGAACGAACGCTTCGACACCTGGGACGTGCTGCGCAAGTACAACCCGGATTGGCGCCTGATCATCGTCGGTGACGCCACCATGAGCCCCTACGAAATCCTGCAGCCGGGCGGCTCCGTCGAGCACTACAACAAGGAGCCCGGCGCCGAATGGATGCGCCGCCTGCTGGACGCCTGGCCCAAATCGGTCTGGCTCAATCCCGAGCCCACCGCGTCCTGGCAATACCGCCAGTCCATCGCGCTGATGCGCGACATCATGCAGGGCCGCATGTACCCGGTGACGGTCGCCGGCCTGGAACAGGCCATGCGTGTGCTATCGAAGTAGGACTGCCGGTCACCCGTCGACCGGCTTTTCAGGCGTATCCAGCGTCAGCTGATAGAACGCCAGATCCAGCCAGCGTCCGAACTTGAAGCCTGCCTCGCGGATGGTGCCTGCATGCGTGAAGCCCAGCTTCTCGTGCAGGCGGATGCTGCCCTGATTGCTCGCGTCGATGCCGCCGACCAGCACGTGCACTTGATTGGCGCGCGCCCGCTGGATCAGCTCGCGCATCAGCGCCTCGCCCAAGCCCAGTCCGCGAAAACGTCCGTCCACGTACACGGAATGCTCCACCGAGTACTTGAAGGCCGGCCAGGCGCGGAAGGTGCCGTAGCTGGCGAAGGCCATCAGTTCGCCGTCGGCATTCTCGTACCCAAGCACCGGAAAACCGCCCTGCTGCTTGGTCTGGAACCAGCCCAGCATCGCCTCGCGCGGCCGCGGCTTGTAGTCGTACAGCGCGGTGGAATTGACGATGGCGTCGTTGAATAT
The DNA here is from genome assembly GCF_014851465.1 of Achromobacter sp. ACM04. Taxonomy (NCBI): domain Bacteria; kingdom Pseudomonadati; phylum Pseudomonadota; class Betaproteobacteria; order Burkholderiales; family Alcaligenaceae; genus Achromobacter; species Achromobacter sp. ACM04. Next base: position 315,294 of record NZ_JACUZS010000003.1, on the reverse strand, counting down.
GGCCAGTATCTGGTCGGCATGGCGCTCATGCGTGCAATCGACCAGGGTTGCGCCATCCGGCGCGCGGGTTTCGGCGTGCGTAGTCATGGCGCAAATTGTAGCGACCCGCAAGGCCTTGCGGCGATTCGGCTTTCGGCCGCTACAGGCAAAAAAAACCGGCGGAGCCGCCGGTTCAATTGGATCTTGCCGCTTCTGGCCACTCTCAGGCGGCGCGGCTCTCAGCAGATCGGGCGGCGGGCGGCTCGCCACGCAAGCCAGGGCAGTTGCGCCATGCAAGCTCATCCGCATCCATGTCCAGGTCGAACAGATCGTTGGCGGCGGGCCAGGGATGGCTGCGCGCCGCCGCGCCTTCCATTTCCAGCACGTGCCCGGCGAAGCCCCGTGGCGAGCCGCCGCACTCCGCGAAATATCGTTGTGTGCTCAAGTCCACCACATAGGTGGTCATGTCATGGGTCAATATGGCCACGAATTGGCCGTCATCACTGGCATAGGCGTACTGAAACTGTCCTTTGATCCCGTCGCCGCTCAATGGGCTGCCGGTCAATTGGGACAAGGCACGCGTGACGATCTCGGTCAGCATGGGTCGTTCCTCCGGTAAGTGCGCCGGCACAATGCCGGCGGCGAAGGCGCGAACGACAAGCACCGGCGCCGGGCAGAAAACGGCGTCTGGCGTTGGACGGGAAACCTGTGGGCGGGCTGTCGCGCATCCCGTCTGCAACTGGGTACTGCGTCTTGAAAAGCTTACACCCGTGGGCCGGGACAGCTCAAATCAGCCCCGTCATTTCGTCATATTGCGCCGCAACATCACAGCCGGACGCCCCTCCTGGACCCTTATGCCGCCGCAACTGGCACGGCTGCTTCACCTGTGTCACCAATTTGCCGCAATCGCCAGTTCTCACGCCCAATGCGGTACAGCACGTGTCGACACAGCGGATGCCCCTGTGGAACGGCGGGATGGTCGAAACCTTCCGGATCCTCCCTCATGCCCAAGCGGTCCATCACCGCACGCGAACGCAGGTTGCCCGTGGCCGTGAAGGCCACGATCTCATCCAGTCCCACCTGCTCGAACCCCGCGCGCAAGGCCGCCTCGGCGGCTTCGCTGGCGTAGCCCTTGCCCCAGTGCCGCTGCGCCAGGCGCCAGCCTATCTCCACGCCTGGCGCGAACGGCAGGGTGGGCGCCAGCGGCTTGATGCCGACAAAACCGATGAAGGGCGCCACGCCTGGCGCCTCCACGGCCCAGAAGCCCCAGCCGTGCTCGTCGATGCCGGCGGCCAGCCGGTCGGCAAGCGCATCGCTTTCCTGTGCATTCAGCGGCAGCAGGTACTCGGCGACGCGGGGGTCCTGGTTCAGCGCCGCGAAAGGTTCACGGTCGGCGGCGCGCCATTGGCGCAGCACCAGGCGTGGCGTTTCGACTTCCAGGGATAGAGACATGACGGACTTCCTTGCTTGCGGTCCCGGGCCGCGCGCCGTGGACAACGCCGCGCCGCGCCCCTGAACCATTGCCAACGTATACACTCCAACGGATTCTGCCATGCCAAAGGAATTGTCTGCCATGCGCCTGTCCCTGTCGAAGCTGCCGCGCCCGCTGAGCGTGCTGCTGTTTTCCTCCTTCCTGGCCTTTCAGGCCGGCGCCGCCAGCCTGCCGGCGGGCGTCTCGGAGGCCGCCTCGATCGAAGGCATCACCGAATACCGCCTGGCCAACGGCCTGAGGGTGCTGCTGGTTCCCGATGAATCCAAACCGTCCACCACCGTCAACATGACCTACCTGGTGGGCTCGCGCAACGAGAACTACGGCCAGACAGGCATGGCTCACCTGCTGGAGCACATGCTGTTCAAGGGCACCTCGACCACCCGCAACGCCATGGGCGAGTTCTCGCGCCGCGGCTTGCAGGCCAATGGTTCGACCTCCAGCGACCGCACCAACTACTTCGCCAGCTTCGCCGCCAACCCCGACACGCTCAAGTGGTACCTGGGCTGGCAGGCCGACGCCATGGTCAATTCCCTGATCGCCAAGGAAGACCTGGACTCGGAAATGACCGTGGTCCGCAACGAAATGGAAAGCGGCGAAAACAGCCCCTTCCGCATCCTGATGCAGAAGATGCAGGCCGCGGCCTTCCAGTGGCACAGCTACGGCAAGAACACCATCGGCGCCCGTTCCGACGTCGAGAACGTGGACATCGGCCAGTTGCGCGCCTTCTATCACGAGTACTACCAGCCCGATAACGCCGTGCTGATCGTGGCGGGCAAGTTCGACCCGCAGGCGACCCTGGCCGACATCGAGGAAACGCTGGGCAAGCTGCCCAAGCCCGAACGCAAGCTCCCGCCCGAATACACGGTGGAACCCGTGCAGGATGGTGAACGTTCCGTAACCCTGCGCCGCACGGGCGGCACGCCGCTGGTCGCGGCCATGTACCACATTCCTGCCGCCGGCAGCGCCGACTTCGTGCCGCTGGACCTGGCCGCCACCATCCTGGCCGACACGCCCTCCGGCCGTCTCTACCATGCCTTGGTCCCGACCAAGCTGGCCTCGGGCGTGTTCGGCTTCACCATGGAAAACCTGGATCCGGGCCTGGCGATGTTCGCCGCCCAACTGACGCCGGGCAAGAGCCTGGACGCCGCCATGAAGGCGCTGACCGGCACGCTGGAGACCCTGGACAAGAAGCCCTTCACACAGCAGGAGCTGGACCGCGCCCGCAGCAAATGGCTGACTGCCTGGGAACAGACCTATAGCGATCCCGAACAGGTCGGCGTGGCGCTGTCCGAGGCCATCGCCGCCGGCGACTGGCGCCTGTTCTTCCTGCAGCGCGACCGCGCCCGCAAGGCCACGCTGGCCGAAGTGCAGCGCGCCGCGACCACCTACCTGGTCCAAAGCAACAGCGTCGAAGGCCGCTACATCCCCACCGAGAAGCCCGTGCGCGCGCCGCAAGAACAACGGGTGGACCTGACGGCCGTCTTCAAGGACTACAAGGGCGATCCGGACTTCAAGGCCGCATCGGCCTTCGACCCCACGCCCGAGAACATCGACAAGCTGACGCAGCGCAAGAAGCTGGACCTGCCCAACGGCTCCGTGCAGTTGGCGCTGCTGCCCAAGGCCACGCGCGGCAACCGGGTGCAGGCGCAGATGCTGATCCAGTTCGGCAACGAAAAAGACCTGCTCGGCCAACGCGTGAATTCCAGCGCCGTGGCCGACCTGCTGACCCGCGGCACGGCCAAGCTGTCGCGCCAGGACATCCAGGACCGCCTGGACAAGCTGCAGGCCGAACTCGGCTTCAGCGGCGGCGGCACCACGCTCAAGATCGCCATGTCGACCAAGGGCGAAAACCTGCCCGAACTCACCGCGCTGGCATTGGACATCGTCCGCAACGCCAACTTCCCCAAGGAGCAACTGGAGGAATATCAGCGCCAGCTCGAAACCTCGATCCAGAACGCCATGACCGAACCGTCGGCACTGGCCGGACGCGCGCTGGCCCGCCAGGACAATCCGTGGCCCGCCAATGACCTGCGCTACGTGCCGACCTTCGAGGAATCGCTGGCCGGCGTGCGCGCCCTGAACCGCGACGCCCTGGTCAAGTTCCATTCCAAGTTCTACGGCGCCGGCAACATCGAGTACTCGGCGGTGGGCGATTTCGAGCCCGCAGCCGTGGAAAAGGCGCTCAAGACCGGTTTGGCCGGCTGGAAAAAGGCTCCTGGCTACACGCGCGTGCCCAATCCGTACCGCGACATTCCCGCCAAGCAGTTCGACATCGACACGCCCGACAAGGCCAATGCGTTCTACATTTCGCGCATGCCGCTGAAGCTGCAGGACACGGACGCGGACTACGCCGCGCTGTACCTGGCCAACTACCTGTTCGGCGCCTCCGAAACCTCGCGCCTGTGGAACCGCGTACGCGAAACCGACGGCCTCTCGTACAACGTGCGCAGCTCGCTGTCGGTCTCGTCGTTCGAGCCCTCCGCCAGCTGGACCATGTACGCCATCTACGCGCCGCAAAACCGCGAGCGCCTGGAAAAGGCCATCGGCGAAGAACTGGCGCGCGTGCTGAAGGACGGCTTCACGGACAAGGAAATCTCGGACGGCATCACGGCCCTGCTGAACTACCGCAATCTGGCCCGCGCCCAGGACGACGTCCTGGCCAGCACCTGGCTGGATTACATGCAGCGCGGCCGCACCTTCGCCTGGTCGGCCGACATGGACAAGAAGATCTCCGCGCTGACGGCCGATTCGGTCAATGCGGCTTTGCGCAAGTATCTGCGCGCGGACGGTTTCAGCACCGCGGTTGCCGGCGACTTCAAGAAGAAGCCGGCGCCCTGACCAGGCCCGCCTCGCTCAAGCCCCGCTGCGGCGGGGCTTTTTTTGGCTTTCCGGCGCTGGTCAGCTCACCAAAATTCACCAGAACGCCCCCCGACTATGCCAAAAATGGATGAAATCATAAAAGCGAACGTGATTACTCGATTATTTGGAAAGATGTTTTCAAGGAATACGGGTTTATCCCAGGTGGGATAACGAGCACAATTCAGTCATCGGGAACACACAACGAACCACGACGGAGGGCCGCCGGATTCGGTCCCCAACCAAGACGAATTGGAGGTCTACCATGAAAACCCTAACCACCACCCTGCTGCTATCCCTGGCCCTGGTTGGCGTTGGCGCCCAAGCCGCCGGCGTTGAACAAGCCAAGAGCAGCGCCCAGGTCGCCACTGAACTGCAGCAAGCCAAGATCAGCGGCCAGTACACCTTCGGCGAGCTGGACTATCCGCCCGCCCTGCCCCAGACCACCAGCCTGAGCTCGCAGGAAGTGCAAGCCCAGCTGCAACAAGCCAAGGTCAGCGGCCAGTACACCTTCGGTGAACTGGAATACCCGGCGGCTGTATCCGCCCCCGCCAGCGCCAAGACCAGCGCTGAAGTCCAGCAGGAACTGGCGCAAGCCAAGGCCAGCGGCCAATACACGTTCGGCGAACTCGAGTACCCGCCGATCACCCGGTGAGCTGCTTGCTGTGGCCCGGCCGGCCTCGGACGGCATCATGGTTTGAGGCCGGTTTTTATCGGCGACAGCGGCGGTCGAAGTAGCAGTAGAAGTAGCAGTAGAAGTAGCTGTGAAAGTAGCAGTAGAAGCTGAAGCTGAAGTTGAAGTTGAAGTTGCAGTCGATACAGCAGTTGCAGTACTCGCAGTAGCAGTAGCACTGGACCGCGGCGCAAGCCGCGGTCTTTTCATATGCGCGCTGCCCCCGCCCCCACGCCCTCGCCGGGCAAAAAAAAGCCGCGATCATGATCGCGGCTTTTTGCATGCCTCAGCCAATTCAGCTGAAGAATTCCTTCACCCGGTCGGTCCAGGACTTGCTTTGCGGCGAATGGCGGTCGCCGCCATCGTTCAGCGAAGCCTCGAACTGGCGCAGGATGTTCTTCTGATCGTCGCTCAGGCGCACGGGCGTTTCCACCACTACATGGCAGTACAGATCGCCCGGGTAGCTGCCGCGCACGCCGCGGATGCCCTTGCCGCGCAAGCGGAAGGTCTTGCCCGACTGCGTGCCTTCGGGGATCGAGATTTCGGCCTTGCCGCCCAGCGTCGGTACCTGAAGCTCGCCGCCCAGCGCCGCCGACGTGAACGGAATGGTCAGTTCGCAATGCAGGTCGTCGCCGTCGCGCTGGAAGATCTTGTGCTGCTTGATGTGGATTTCCACATACAGATCGCCCGGAGGACCGCCGTTGATGCCCGGTTCGCCGTTGCCGCTGGAGCGGATGCGCATGCCGTCATCGATGCCGGCCGGAATCTTGACCTGCAGCGTCTTGTTGCGGCGGATGCGGCCCACGCCGTCGCAGGCGGGGCAGGGATCGGTGATTTCCTTGCCGTTGCCGTGGCAGGTCGGGCAGGTCTGCTGCACGCTGAAGAAACCCTGCTGCATGCGCACGGCGCCCGAGCCGCCGCAGGTGCGGCAGGTCTTGGGCGAGGTACCGGCCTTGGCGCCGGAACCGTGGCAGGTGTCGCAGTTTTCCCAGCTGGGCACGCGGATCTCGGTGTCGAAACCGGCCGCGGCCTGCTCCAGCGTGATTTCCAGCGCGTACTTCAGGTCGGCGCCGCGGTAAACCTGCGGGCCGCCGCCACGACGGCCACCGCCGCCGCCGCCGAAGATTTCGCCGAAGATGTCGCCGAACGCATCGGCGAAACCGCCGCCCATGCCGCCGCCCATGCCGGCGGAGTTGGGGTCCACGCCCGCGTGGCCGTAGCGGTCGTAGGCGGCGCGCTTCTGATCGTCACCCAGGACCTCGTAGGCTTCCTTGGCTTCCTTGAACTTCTCTTCGGCTTCTTTGCTGTCCGGATTGCGGTCCGGATGGTACTTCATGGCCAGCTTTCGATAGGCCTTCTTGAGGTCGTCGTCCGAGGCGTTCTTCGCGACGCCCAAGACTTCGTAATAGTCACGTTTTGCCATGATCCGTGGGCTCGAAAACGAGCCTTCTTTTCAGTGCTACAGAATGAGTACGCCCGGTAGGCGGATTTCTCCGGCTACCGGGCGGCAGAGGCAGGTCAGCGCCCGGCCATTATTGGTCGCGCTTGACTTCCTTGAAGTCGGCGTCGACGACATTGTCGTCCACCGGCTTCGCGTTGTCGGCCGCTTGCTGCTGGCCGGCGGCTTGCTGCGCCTGCATGTCGGCGTACATCTTTTCGCCCAGCTTCTGCGAAACCGTCGACAGGGCTTCCACCTTGGCGTCGATCGCGGCCTTGTCGCCGTCCTTCAGCGTGTCTTCCAGTTCCTTGATGGCGGCTTCGATGCCTTCCTTTTCGGAAGCCTCGAGCTTGTCGCCATATTCGGTCAGCGACTTGCGGGTGGCATGCACCAGCGCATCGGCCTGGTTGCGCGACTGGGCCAGTTCGGCAACGCGGTGATCTTCCTCGGCATTGGCCTCGGCATCCTTGACCATGCGCTGGATCTCGTCTTCCGACAGACCCGAGTTGGCCTTGATGGTGATCTTGTTTTCCTTGCCGGTGCCCTTGTCCTTGGCGGACACGTGCAGGATGCCGTTGGCGTCGATGTCGAAGGTGACTTCGATCTGCGGCATGCCGCGGGGCGACGGCGGGATCCCTTCGAGGTTGAACTCGCCCAGGGCCTTGTTGCCCGCAGCGATTTCGCGCTCGCCCTGGAACACCTTGATCGTCACGGCCGGCTGGTTGTCGTCAGCGGTCGAGAAGGTCTGCGAGAACCGGGTCGGAATGGTCGTGTTCTTCTGGATCATCTTGGTCATCACGCCGCCCAGGGTTTCGATGCCCAGGGACAGGGGGGTGACGTCCAACAGCAGCACGTCCTTGCGGTCGCCCGACAGCACGGAACCTTGAATGGCGGCGCCAGCGGCGACGGCTTCATCGGGGTTCACGTCCTTGCGCGGATCCTTGCCGAAGAATTCCTTCACCTTTTCCTGGACCTTGGGCATGCGGGTCATGCCGCCGACCAGGATCACGTCGTCGATGTCGGAAACCTTCACGCCGGCGTCCTTGATGGCCACGCGGCAGGGCTCGATCGTGCGTTCGATCAGTTCTTCGACCAGCGCTTCCAGCTTGGCGCGCGTGATCTTCAGGTTCAAGTGCTTCGGGCCCGAGGCATCCGCCGTGATGTACGGCAGGTTGATTTCGGTCTGTTGCGCCGAGGACAGCTCGATCTTGGCCTTTTCGGCCGCTTCCTTCAGGCGTTGCAGGGCCAGCACGTCCTTGGACAGATCAACGCCTTGTTCCTTCTTGAACTCGGCAATGATGTAGTCGATGATGCGCTGGTCGAAGTCTTCGCCGCCCAGGAAGGTGTCGCCGTTGGTCGACAGCACTTCGAACTGCTTTTCGCCGTCCACATCGGCGATTTCGATGATGGACACGTCGAACGTGCCGCCGCCCAGGTCATAGACGGCGATCTTGCGGTCGCCCTTTTCGGTCTTGTCCAGGCCGAACGCCAGCGCGGCTGCGGTGGGTTCGTTGATGATGCGCTTGACTTCCAGACCGGCGATGCGGCCAGCGTCCTTGGTGGCCTGGCGTTGGCTGTCGTTGAAGTAGGCGGGCACGGTGATGACGGCCTCGGTCACTTCTTCGCCCAGGTAGTCCTCGGCGGTCTTCTTCATCTTGCGCAGCACGTCGGCCGACACTTGGGGAGGCGCCATCTTCTTGCCGCGCACTTCCACCCAGGCGTCGCCGTTGTCGGCCTTGACGATGGCATAGGGCATCAGGTTGATGTCCTTCTGCACCGCCTTCTCTTCGAACTTGCGGCCGATCAGGCGCTTCACCGCATACAGGGTGTTGCGCGGGTTGGTCACGGCCTGGCGCTTGGCCGGCGCGCCGACCAGGGTTTCGCCATCGTCCATGTAGGCGACGATGGAGGGGGTGGTGCGAGCGCCTTCCGCGTTTTCAATGATTTTGACCTGCCCGCCGTCCATGACAGCCACGCAGCTGTTGGTCGTGCCCAGGTCAATGCCAATAATCTTGCTCATGGTCGGTTACCTTGATTGAATCTATGAAAATAGGGAGAAACTTCTTGTCCCCACATAACTGGGGCTGCCCGCAGGGTTTTTCAAGACGCCTGGCCGGAATTTTCTACAGCCGTTTCCTGCAGGCGGCGCATGGCCGCGGTGAATTGCGGCAGGCCGGGCCAGCCGGTGACGCGGCCCAGCCGCTTGCCAGCGCGGTACAGCACAAAAGTGGGGACACCATGCAGCGAGAAGCGCCTTCCCAGCGCTTCGTCCGCGTAGACGTCGGCTTCGAACCAGGTCAGCCCCAGCTCCAGCAGCGCGTCCCGGTGCAGCAAGGCGGTCTGCTTGAAAATATTGCAGTTATAGCAATCCTGTCCCCAGAGGAACACGCAGCGCAGATCCGTCCCCGGCGCCTGCACCACCGCCGCGTCGAATCCCTCGGTGTCGACGTGCCGCATGCCGAACACCTGGAATATCTGGGCGGGGTCGAACCGGGGATCCGTCATGGCACGCCGCCTGCTCAGCCCTGGCCGGCGGACACCACGACCAGCGCGGGGCGCAAGGTCCGGTCGGCGATGGCGTAGCCCTTTTGCAGCAGCTGGACCACGGTATTGGCGGGCTGCTCGGCGGGGATGGACGAAATGGCCTGGTGCAGGTGCGGGTCGAACTTGTCGCCCTGTGCCGGCGCGATTTCCTTGAGCAGATTGCGCTCGAAGGCGGCCGTCAGCTGCTTGAGGGTCACTTGGACGCCTTCGCTCAGGGTTTCAACGGTTTGCTCAGGCTGGGCCAGCGCTGCTTCCAGGCTGTCCTTGACCGGGACCAGGCTTTCCGCGAACGACTCGATGCCGAACTTGCGCGCCTTGGACACGTCTTCCTGTGCACGGCGGCGCACGTTCTCGGCTTCGGCCCGGATGCGCAAAAGCTGGTCCTGCTGCTCATTGACGGTAGCCTGGGCGGCGTCCAGCTGGGCGCGCAACTCGTTCAGCTCGGCCTGCACGGCGTCCTCGGCGGCGGAGGCCGCATCGGCGTTCTGGCCGACTTCGGGCGTCTGATCTACAGGCTCGTTGGGTGCCGTCATGGGGAATCCTCCAAAAAGTATGGCTTTCGCAGACATGAATGGGGGCCAATACCCCTATTTCAAGCCCGGGAAAGCAAATATTCCCTGACGGCGCCAGCCAGCAGAGGCAGGCGGAATGTAATCAGAAATCCGCCCAATTTCTGCCAAATGCCGTCAAATCTCAGACTGCAAGCATAGATTCAGCGCTTTTCGACGCCATCCGGCAAATGGCGGACGCCCTCTGCGCCAGGCTATTTCTTGTGCGGCTGTGCGGGCGCCACCGGGTCGCTGGCGGGAAAACTGTCCTTCAGGGCGCGGTCCACGGCGCGGTCCTCGTCCGGCTCGGGGCTGATCGCGATGGGGTCGCTGGCGGGGAAGGTCTCGGCAAGCGCCTCGTCCAGTTCGTGTTCCACCTGATCTTCGTCCACCGGGGTACTGACCTGCCCCTTTTTGACGATCTTTCCAGTCTTGGGATCATGGTGCATGCGCCTTCTCCTTCAAGTCCGTGATTTGCGTGGGCCACCCCTGCAAGTGGCGTGCCACCAGGTCGGCCAGCCCTGCGATCCAGGCCGGATCGTCGTTGATCGCCGGGATGTAGCGGAAACGCTTGCCGCCGGCCCCGATAAAGGCGTCGCGGCACTCCAGGCTGATCTCTTCCAGGGTTTCCAGACAGTCTGCCACAAAACCCGGGCACACCACATCGACCTCGGTAACCCCGGCGGCGGCCAGCGCCTTCAGGGTCGGTTCGGTATAGGGCTCCAGCCAGCGGGCCGTACCGAAACGGCTCTGGAAGGTCACCTCGACCTGTTCGCGCGGCAGCGACAGGCGTTGGCCCAGCAGGCGCGCCGTTTCCATGCAGTCGCGGTAGTACGGGTCGCCCAGTTCGATCGAATAGCGCGGCAGGCCGTGAAAGCTCATGACCAGCTTCTGCGGTTTGCCGTGCTCTTGCCAATAGCGTTCGATGCGACCGGCCAGCGCGTCCAGATAGGCCGGCTCTTCGTGGAAACGCTTGATGAAGCGCAGCTCGGGCTGGTCGCGCAGGCGGCCGGCATGGCGGGTGACCGCATCCACCACCGTGGCGGTGGTGCTGGCGGCGTACTGCGGATAGAGCGGGACGGTCAGTATGCGTTCGCAGCCCTGCCGGCGCAGCCGGGAAATGGCGTCGGGGATCGAGGGGTTGCCGTAACGCATGCCCAGCTCCACCACGGCGTCGATTCCGGCCTCGGCCAGGGCCGCGCGCACACCATCGGCCTGTCGCTGGCTGTACACCATCAGGGGCGAGCCTTCCTTCATCCAGACGCCGGCGTAGCGCGGCTCCAGCTTCTTGGGCCGCATCGTCAGCACCAGGCAATGCAGGATGGGCTTCCACAGATAGCGCGGGATCTCGATCACGCGCGGGTCGGACAGGAACTCGCCCAGGTATTTGCGTATGTCTTGCTTACCCGGGGTGTCCGGGGTGCCCAGGTTCACCAGCAGCACGCCGACCTTGGCCGGCCCGCGGGGCGCGGGGTCTTCGTTGAAGGGGTCCTCCTGCTCGGGTTCCGGCAGATAGCGCTCAGGCCACAGGTACTTGAACAGGCGAAGAAACACAAACACTCCCCTTCCTCCGCAAGGAGGACGTAGCTTCGGATGGACCTACTGGTTGTGGCTGAGGGCGTTGGACAGCAAGCGCGCCGTGATATCCACTATGGGAATGACGCGCTCGTAGGCCATGCGCGTGGGACCGATCACGCCCAGCGTGCCCACGACCTTGCCGTCCACGCCGTAAGGCGCGGTGATGACCGAGACCTCTTCCATCGGCACCAGCTGCGAATCGCCGCCGATGTAGATCTGCACGCCCTGGGCGCGGGTGGACACGTCCAGGAGCTGCAGCAGGTCGGTCTTTTTCTCGAACAGCGAGAACATCTTGCGCAGGCGGTCCATGTCGGAGGCGATGTCGGTCACGTCCAGCAACTTGCGCTCGCCGGAAATGACCATGGCATCGCCGTCCTCGGCGGCTTCCGCGCTGGCTTCGACCGCGGCCTGCATCAGGCGCGAGATGTCCTCGCGCAATTGCGCCAGTTCGGTCGACAGGGTTTGCCGCACGACATTGAAGGACTTGCCGGCGAAATGCATGTTGAAGAAATTGCCGGCTTCCAGCAGTTCCGCTTCGGCATAGTCGCGCTGAACGAAAAGGATGCGATTTTGAACATCGCCGTCGGGCGTGACGATGATGAGCAGCACGCGCTTATCGGACAGGCGGATGAATTCGATCTGGCGGAACACCTGGGCGCGCTTGGGCGTGAGCACCACTCCCGCGAACTGGGTCAGGTTGGACAGCAGGGCCGCGGCGGCATTGACGGCGCGCGTAGGTTCGGCGGCCGCCAGCATCTCGCCCATGTTGTGCGGTTCGAGCTGGTAGGACTGCACCGCCAGCAGCGAATCGACGAACATGCGGTAGCCCCGCGGCGTGGGCACGCGGCCGGCGGAGGTGTGCGGGCTGTGGATCAGTCCCAGTTCTTCGAGATCCGCCATCACATTGCGGATCGTGGCCGGGGACAAGTCGAATACTTTCGATAGCGTCCGCGAGCCGACTGGCTGCCCATCGGCGATATAGCGTTCGATCAACGCTTTCAGTAGTGCGCGTGCGCGGTCATCCATAACAAGTATTTTAGGGAATCTTTTTCAATTGAGGCGATTTTTGTCCCGCAAGCACATATGCGGCCCCATATAATCGGCTAAACCGCCCATTCCGGGCAGGTTTCGGCTTCTGGTCCGGCCTTTTTTGATACGCAAGCAGCCATGCATTTTCCTACCGTAGCCCTGATCGGCAGATACCAGGACACCGGCCTGGACACACCGCTGAGAGCACTCGCCCACGCGCTGACGCAAGCGGGCCGGCAGGTGCTCATCGATGCGGACACGGCGCGCAACACCGGGCTGACCGAATACCCCGTCGCCACGCTCGAGGAAATCGGCAAGACCGCGTCGCTGGCCGTCGTCATGGGCGGCGACGGCACCGTGCTGGGCGCCAGCCGCCACCTTGCTCCCTATGGCATGCCGCTGGTCGGCATCAACCACGGACGCCTGGGCTTCATCACCGACATCGCGTTGCAGGACGCGCATGGCGCGCTGGCGCGCGTGCTCGAAGGCAGCTTCCAGATCGAGGAACGCATGCTGCTGGAAGGCAGCGTGTGGCGCGGCGATCAGAAAATGTATTCCGCGTCGGCCCTGAACGACGTGGTGCTGAACCGCGCGGGACGCGGCGGCATGATCGAAGTGCGGGTGGAGCTGGACGGCGCCTTCATGTACACGCAGCGCGCCGACGGCCTGATCATCGCCACGCCTACGGGCTCCACCGCGTATGCGCTGTCGGCCAACGGTCCCATCCTGCATCCGGGCATGAACGCCATGGTGCTGGTGCCGGTGGCGCCGCAAACCCTGTCCAACCGCCCCATCGTCATTCCCGACTCCGGCGTGCTGAACATGACGCTCACGGCCATGGGCCGCGTCGAAGTCGGCGCCAGCGTGCATTTCGATATGCAGACCTGGTCCGACCTGCAGCCGGGCGACCGCATCGTCGTGCAGCGCGCGCCCTATACCATCCGCTTCGTGCATCCCGAAGGCTACAGTTTCTTCTCCACCCTGCGCCGCAAGCTGCACTGGAACCTGATGCCCGAAGCCTCTGACAACGTAGAGTAGTAAGCGCCCCGACATGCTGCGCACCCTGCATATCCGCGACTTCGTCATCGTCGAACAGACCGAGATCCATTTCGGCCCCGGCTTTACCGTCTTTTCCGGTGAGACCGGCGCAGGCAAATCCATACTGGTGGACGCGCTGGCGCTCACGCTGGGCGAACGCGGCGACGCCAGCATGCTGCGCGAGGGCGCGCCGCGCGCCGACATCACCGCGGTCTTCGATACCCCCAAGGGCCTGATCGCCTGGCTGCAAGAGCGCGAGATCGACGCCGACACGGAACTGTCCCTGCGCCGCGTCATCGACGCCCAGGGCCGCAGCCGCGCCTACATCAATGGCACGCCGGCCACCGTGGCGCAATTGCGCGAACTGGGCGACAGCCTGGTCGACATCCACGGCCAGCATGCGCACCAGAGCCTGATGCGCGCCGACGCCCAGCGCGACCTGCTGGATGCCCACGGCGGCCATGGCGAACTGCGCAACTCGGTCGGCCAGGCCTGGAAGCAATGGCGCGCGTTGGCGCGCCAGCTGGAATCCGCCGAAAAGGACGCCGCAAGCCTGGCTACCGAACGCGACCGCCTGCAATGGCAGGTCGACGAACTCGATCAGCTGAATCTCGGTCCCGACGAATGGGATGCGCTGCAGTCCGAGCACACCCGCCTGTCGCATTCGCAATCCCTGCTGGATGGCGCCAACCAGATCCTCGAAGGGCTGGACGGCGAAGGCGATTCCGCGCACCACCGGCTCACCGCGGCCAACCACCGCATCCAGCAGATGCTGCGCCACGATCCCGGCTTGCAGGGCGTCTACGATGAACTGGAATCGGCCCGCATCGCGATCAGCGAGGCCGTATCGGACCTGAACAACTACGTCAGCCGAGTCGATCTCGATCCTCAGCGGCTCGTAGCGGTCGAGGCGCGCCTGGGCCTGGTATTCGAAACCGCTCGCAAATTCCGCGTCGAGCCCGACGCGCTTTGCGAGCTGCGCGACACGCTGCATGCGCAGCTCAAGGCGCTGCAAGCCGCGGGCGACATCGATGCCCTGCGCGCCCAGACGCAAGCTGCGCAGGCGCAGTACGACGCCACGGCCGCCAAGCTGACGACGGCGCGCCGCAAGGTCGCCAAGGACCTGGGCAAGCAGGTCACGCAAGCCATGCAGACGCTGGCCATGCAGGGCGGCAAGTTCGAACCCACGCTAGCCGAATCGGCGCCGTCCGCGCACGGCAACGAGCAGGTTGAGTTCCTGGTGGCCGGCCATGCCGGCACCACGCCGCGGCCGCTGGCCAAGGTGGCTTCGGGCGGCGAACTGTCGCGGATTTCGCTGGCGCTGTCGGTCATCGCCAGTCGCGCTGCGCGCGTGCCGACGCTGATCTTCGATGAAGTCGACAGCGGGGTGGGCGGCGCGGTGGCCGAGGCCGTCGGCAAGCTGCTGCGCGAGCTCGGCGAACGTCATCAGGTGCTGTGCGTGACCCACCTGCCCCAGGTCGCGGCCTGCGCCAACAACCAATTCCTGGTCAGCAAGGCGGAATCGCGCGGCGCCACCCGCTCCAGCATCGAGGAACTGGACGCTTCCTCCCGCGTGGAGGAAATCGCGCGCATGCTGGGCGGCATCAAGCTCACGGCGACCACCCGCGAACACGCCCGCGAAATGCTGGAAGGTTTCGGGCAGAACTGAAGCGCTGGCCCGCCGCTTTACAGCGGGGACGCCGGCAAAAACAGGGCCGATTCGCGCCATAAAAAAATCCCCTTCACATTGAAGGGGATTTGGATCTCACGGACCCGCTGCGAGCGTAGCCGCGGGCCGTAGGCAGGGCCGGATCAGCGGCCCTTCATGCAGCTGCCGCAGATGCCATACAACACCATGGCGTGGCTTTCCAGCGCGAAGGAGTTGTCCTTGGCAATCTTTTGCTGACGCTTTTCGATTTCGGGGTCCGAAAACTCGACCACCTTGCCGCAATTCGTGCAGATCAGGTGATCGTGGTGATCGCCGTCGTTGAGCTCGAACACCGCCTTGCCGCTGTCGAACTGGCTGCGGGCAAGGATGCCGGCCTGTTCGAACTGGGTCAGGACGCGATAGACGGTGGCCAGCCCGATTTCGACGTTTTCGCCGATAAGGGCGCGATAGACGTCTTCGGCGCTCAGGTGCCGTTGATCCGATTTCCGGAAAATATCAAGAATTTTCAGGCGGGGAAACGTCGCCTTCAAACCCATGTTCTTCAGTTCGCTTTGGTCGCTCATGGTGTAATCGCTCTCCGTCCGCGTTGGCATGGGCAGGATAGGTTCACCGCGAGCCGGCTCACCGAAATCATGCCGCCACGCGGAACTATCCTTATGAAACCTTTATGATAACGGTTTTGTCTGCTTCCAAATAATAGGGGCGCGTAGTGTCCATGATTGCACGAATTCCCTCCCGCTCGCTGAAGACCGGCCTGGCGGTGGCCGCTCTGGCCGTCGCCCTGGCTGGATGCTCGGGGGACAAGTGGGGCTTCCCCTACAAGGCCGGCGTCCAGCAAGGAAACTGGATCACCCAGGAGCAGGTCGCCCTGCTGCAGCCCGGCATGACGCGCGAGCAGGTGCGCTTCGCCCTTGGCAGCCCCACGCTGACCAGCGTGCTGCACGCCAACCGCTGGGACTACCCCTACTACTACAAGCCTGGCTACGGCGACGCCCAGGAACGCAAATTCACCGTCTGGTTCGAAAACGACCGCCTGACCCGCTGGGAAGGCGACAAGCAGCCAGAACTGCAGCCTTACCAGATCAATACGCCCAACGCCGTCGCCGACGAAAAGGCAGACAAGCGCCTCATCGAAGAAGAAACCCGCCAGAAGGAAGAGGAAGACCAGCGCAAGCGCGACTCCGCCGCCCCGGTCAGCCCCCTCAACCAGTACCCTGGCCAGCCCGGCAACGCCCCAGAGCCGCTCAAGTAACACCAAGGACTATCTATGCGTATCGCAATTGCCGGCGCCAGCGGCCGTATGGGCCAGATGCTGATCGAAGCCGTGCTGAACGCCTCCGGCCTGCAGCTCGCCGCGGCGCTGGACCGCCAGGGCTCGGCCGCGCTGGGCCAGGACGCCGGCGCGCCGCTGGGCAAGCAGACGGGCGTGGCCATCACCGATGACCTCGACGCCCTGGCCCAGGCCGACTGCCTGATCGACTTCACCCGCCCCGAAGGCACGCTTGAACACTTGCAGGCCTGCGTCAAGCACGGCGTGAACGCCGTCATCGGCACCACCGGTTTCGACGACAACGGCCGCGCCGCGATCGAAGTCGCCGCCCAGAAGATCGGCATCGTCTTCGCGCCCAACATGAGCGTGGGCGTGAACGCCACGCTCAAGCTGCTGGACATGGCCGCTCGCATCCTGAACTCCGGCTACGACGTCGAAGTCTTCGAAGCGCACCACCGCAACAAGGTCGACGCGCCTTCGGGCACCGCGCTGAAAATGGGCGAAACCATTGCTTCGGCCTGGAACGTGGCCCTGCCGGACGTCGCCACCTGGAGCCGCCACGGCGATACCGGCGTGCGCAAGCCGGGCACCATCGGCTTCTCGGTGCTGCGCGGCGGCGACATCGTCGGCGACCACACCGTGTCCTTCTGCGGCACCGGCGAACGCATCGAAATCACGCACCGCTCGGCCAGCCGCGCCACCTATGCGGAAGGCGCCCTGCGCGCCGCCCGCTTCCTGGAAGGCAAGCACAACGGCCTGTACGACATGCAATCGGTGCTGGGCCTCTGAAGCCCAAGCCCTCGCCTGCAAAAAAGGACCCTGCGGGGTCCTTTTTTCTTGCCCGGCCCAAACGGCCTCACACCACCACGGGTTCCGGTTCGAGCCGCACGCCGTAGCGCTCGGACACCGCGGCCTGGATGGCATGCGCCAAGCCCATGATGTCGGCCGCCGTGGCCCCGCCGCGATTGACCAGTACCAGAGCCTGGCGCTCATGCACGCCCGCGGCCCCCAGCGAGCGGCCCTTCCAGCCGCATTGGTCTATCAGCCAGCCGGCCGCCAGCTTGTAGCCGCCGTCGGGCTGGACGTAGGACACCAGACCGGGAAAACGGTCCAGCAGCCTGTCCCGCACTTGCGCCGACACGATAGGGTTCTTGAAAAAACTGCCTGCGTTGCCCGTCACCGCCGGATCGGGCAGCTTGGCGCGGCGGATCTCGCACACCGCGTCGAAGATATCGCGGGCGCTCGGCTGTCCCGCCGCCAGCCGCGCGTGGCGCTGCAAATCAGGGTAGCCCAGCACGGGCCGCCAGGGCCGGGGCAAGGCGAAACGCACACTCACGATGACCCAGCGTCCGGGCTCGTCGTGCTTGAACACGCTGTCGCGGTAGGAAAAGCGGCAATCGGCCGCGCTCATTTCGACCAGGCGCCCTGCGCGCACGTCCCAGGCGGTCAGGCTGTGGAAACGCTCCTGCAGTTCAACGCCGTAAGCGCCGATGTTCTGCACCGGTGCCGCGCCCACCGTACCCGGGATCAGCGCCAGGTTTTCCAGCCCGTCCCAGCCCTGGTTCACGCAGGTTTCGACAAAGCCGTGCCAGGTCTCGCCGCCCGCCGCCTCGATCAGCCAGGCATCCGGACGAGCTTCCAGCAGGCGCACGCCCTTGAACGCGACGCGAGCCACCAATCCCTGCACCTGGCTCGGCAATACCAGATTGCTGCCTCCCCCCAGCACCAGCAGGGAAGACGCCTCGTGCGCCAGCTGCGACAACGCCGGCAACTGCGCCGCATCTTCCAGGGTCACAAAGGCCCCGGCCCGCGACGCCAGGCCCAACGTATTCAGCCGGGTGAGATCCTGGCTGGCTGGCGACAAGGCTGGGGACGGAAGAACTTTGGCGGGAGAATTTGACATGGATGCTGCGGATTGCTATAGTTTCTGTCTTCGCTCATATTACTTGATTGAGTGCTTGCCCTGAATTTCAGGCTTTGTTCGCAAACTGCTTGCAGTGAACAGACCCAAATAAGTCCAGGCCAAGACAAGCTCAAAAAAATCATGTAGAATGCGCGCCTTCTGATCGATAACCAAGTTGATCAGAGTGAATAAGAAAACAGGTTCTGGCTGTTTCAAGTGCAGAACCCATGCGGGAGTAGCTCAGTTGGTAGAGCGCAACCTTGCCAAGGTTGAGGTCGCGAGTTCGAGACTCGTCTCCCGCTCCAAATTCTGATTTCCAGATTCTTTCTGGAAATCCTTGAGAAAGGGCCTTCGGGCCCTTTTTTCATTTCTGCTCGCAACGCGGGCATCTCCCCACGCTGCCTGCGGCCATATTGCGCCGCCCTCTCCGTCCCCCACTGTCACACGCCCTATGACATACGCGGCCTTGGCCTGCGTCATTCATGCTGGACGCCAGGACAATTTTCGTGGATTCGAGGAAGCCCGCGCCCTGCCCGGCTTCCGTACCATTCATTACGTCCTAGGACAAACAAAACGGCGCGGTGGCAGAGTGGTCATGCGGCAGATTGCAAATCTCCTGAGGTTGGTTCGATTCCAGCCCGCGCCTCCAAGACCAGCCTGGCATGTCGGCCCATGAGGCACGGGTGCCGGGACGCAGCCGCCCTGGCGGCACGCCAAGGAGATCGCCTTGATTCAAGTCACCCTGTTCCACGACGGCTGCAATCTCTGCCTGGGCATAGACCGCAGCATGGCCGCGGCCTTCGCGACGCCTCAGCATCGCTACGAATCATTCGATCTCGCGCGGCAGCCCGGGTCCGCCGCCCAGGCCCGGGCGCTTGGCATCACCCGCCTGCCGTCCCTCGTCATCGATGGTCGTGTGCTGCGCCTGGAAGACCATTCCCCCATCGAGCACTACGTCTGAGATTGGCGCGGCCGGATCCGAGCCCGTTGCGATGCTCCCGCTCTTGAAGGCCGCTGCCCCGTTGAACCACGCAAGGAGCCCATCATGAGCAAACTCACCACCGCGTTCGGCGCCCCCGTGCCCGACGACGACAACACGATGACCGCCGGCCGGCGCGGGCCGGCGCTGTTGCAGGACGTCTGGTTCCTGGAAAAGATGGCGCACTTCGACCGCGAAGTGATCCCCGAGCGGCGCATGCACGCCAAGGGAGCCGGCGCCTTCGGCACGTTCACCGTCACCCATGACATCACGCGCTACACCAAGGCCAGGATCTTCAGCCAGGTAGGCAAGCAGACCGAAATGTTCGCCCGCTTCTCGACCGTGGCGGGCGAACGCGGCGCGGCCGACGCGGAACGCGACATCCGCGGATTCGCGCTCAAGTTCTATACCGAGGAGGGCAACTGGGACCTGGTCGGCAACAACACGCCGGTCTTCTTCGTGCGCGATCCGCTGAAATTCTCCGACCTGAACCGGGCCGTCAAACGCGATCCTCGCACCGGCATGCGCAGCCCGCAGAACAACTGGGACTACTGGACGCTGCTGCCCGAGACCCTGCACCAGGTGACGCTCATCATGGGCGACCGCGGCATTCCGAAGAGCTATCGCCACATGCATGGCTTCGGCAGCCATACCTATAGCTTCATCAACGCCGCCCGCGAGCGCTTCTGGGTCAAGTTCACCTTCAAGACCCAGCAGGGCATCCGGAACCTGACGGACGCCGAGGCCGGTCAGGTCATCGCCGCGGACCGCGAAAGCAATCAGCGTGACCTGTACGAAGCGATCGAACGCGGCGAGTTTCCGCGCTGGACCCTGTATGTGCAGATCATGCCCGACGCCGAAGCCCATACCTATCATCTCAACCCCTTCGACCTGACCAAGGTTTGGCCGCACAAGGACTATCCGCTGATCGAAGTCGGCGTCCTGGAGCTCAATCGAAACCCCGAGAATTTCTTCGCCGAGGTCGAACAAGCCGCGTTCAGTCCCGCGGCAATCGTGCCCGGCATTGGCTTCTCTCCGGACAAGATGCTGCAGGGCCGCCTGTTCTCGTATGGCGACACGCAGCGCTATCGGCTGGGCGTGAACTACCCGCAGATCCCGGTGAACGCGCCTCGCTGCCCATTTCACAGTTATCACCGCGACGGAGCGATGCGCGTGGATGGCAACGGCGGCAGCACGCCCGCGTACACGCCCAACAGCCATGGCGTCCTGCAGGCGCAGCCGGACTATTCCGAACCACCGCTGGAGATCAGCGGCGCTGCGGCCCGCTGGGATCACAGGGAAGATACCGACTACTACTCCCAGCCCGGCAACCTGTTCCGGTTGATGGCGGCGGACGAAAAACAGAGACTGTTCCAGAACACCGCGCGCGCGATCCGCGGCGCCTCCAGGGAAGTCATCGAACGCCATATCGCCAACTGCACCCGGGCAGACCCGGCCTATGGGCAAGGCGTGCGCGACGCGGTCGCGCAGACGGAACAAGACCGTCCGCGGGCCGCCCCCTAGGTTCAAAAAACATCAACCAACCCGCCACGGATAGCCGATACACTGAACTCTCCCATAGCCGGTAAAAAACAGGCGCGCGGCGCACAGCCGACGCAGCCCCAGCGGAGAGACAGGTGCTTGGATCCCAGTTGATTATCCGTACGCTGCATCGCCTGGGCGTCAAGACCATCTTCAGCCTGTCCGGCAATCAGATCATGCCGCTCTACGATGCCTGTATCGATGCAGGCATCCGCATCATCCATGTGCGGCATGAGGCGGCCGCCGTCTTCATGGCGGACGCCTGGTCCCAGATCACCGGCGAGCTTGGCGTCGCGATGCTGACCGCCGCGCCCGGCATCACCAATGGCCTGGCGCCGCTTTACTCGGCGTCGCAGGCGGAAAGCCCCGTGCTCCTCATCTCCGGCGACTCCTCGGTAGGAGAAGACGGCATGGGCGCGTTCCAGGAACTGGACCAGGTTTCCATCACCCGTTCCTTGACCAAGCTATCGCTGCGTCCGCGGACCGTGCAGGAGCTTTATCCCGCGCTCGACCGCGCGGTCGCGCAAGCGCTTGCCCCACGGCGCGGACCGGTTCATCTGGCCCTGCCCTTCGACCTGATGACCGCGGAGACGGGCTTGGCAGAACTGCCCGCCACTACACCGAAGCGCGAGCCCGCTGCAGTGGACGCAGCCGGCCTGGAACAGCTCGCCGCGCTGCTTGACTCGGCACAGCGCCCCCTGTTGCTGGCAGGCCCCACCGGAGCGCGTCCGCACATGCGCGCGGTTCGCGAGAAGCTGGAAGCAACGCTAGGCGTGCACCTCATCCCCATGGAAAGCCCGCGCGGCCTGAAGGACCCTTCCCTGGGCTCCCTGGCCGAAATCATTCCGCAGGCGGACCTCATCGTGCTGGCCGGCAAGTGCCTGGACTTCACGCTGGGCTTCGGCGGCACGGGCGCGCTGGGCAAGACGGCCCGGGTCGTGGCGATAGACCCCGACCCCGCGATGCTGGAACGCGCGGCCCGCCTGCTGGGCGACCGCCTGGCTCTGGCCCTGCAGGGCGATCCCTACACCGTGCTGCCGGCATTGCCAGCGGCGCCAGCCCCGGCCGCGCGCGCCTCGTGGCGCGCGCGCGTGGACGAAGCGCTGCGCAACCGGAACACTCTGGGCGCCGCGGCTTGCGCCGATGGAGCATTGGGGCCGCGCGCGCTATGTGAAGCGGTCCAAGCGTTTCTCACGTCCGCCCCCAATCCCATCCTGGTCTGCGACGGCGGCGAATTCGGCCAGTGGGCGCAGGCATACTGCCAGGCGCCGGTGCGCATCATCAACGGCATGTCGGGCGCGATCGGCGCAGGCATCTGCTACGCCATCGCCGCCAAGATCGCACAACCAGAGGCCACCGTGGCCGTGCTCATGGGCGACGGCACGGCGGGCTTTCACCTGATGGAGCTGGACACGGCCGTACGCGAGCGCGCCGCGATCGTCGCCGTGGTCGGCAACGACCTGCGCTGGAACGCGGAACACTTGATCCAGATGCGCACCTACGGTCCGCAAAGGCTGATCGGCTGCGAACTCGCGCCGACCGCGCGCTACCACGAAGTCGCCGCGGCGCTTGGCGGAGCCGGCTACGCCGCCCGGGACAGCGACAGCCTCGCCACCGCGCTGCGCGCGGCGGCGGACAGCGGGCTGCCCGCATGTGTCAACGTATCCCTGGCGGGCGAACCCGCTCCGGTTTTCAGCGCATCAACGCAGTCCGCGACCGGTCATTGACCTCGAAGCATCGAGCCCAGCTGCAGTCCGGTTTCGTCCCTTAGCACGACAGGAGACTTCTCATGATGAGACCTACCGGCCTCTGGCCGGGCGCGTTCGCTCGCGCCGCGATTTGCATGCTGGCCGCGCTTCCGGGCCTGGCAACCGCCCAAGCCTATCCCGCCAAACCCGTCCAGCTCATCGTGCCGTTCAGCGCGGGCGGCGACGCCGACATGGCGGCCCGCAACTTGTCCGCCGCCGCGCAAGGCCTGCTTGGCCAGCCGCTGGTCGTCGTCAACAAGGCCGGGGCGAACGGCGCGATCGGCTCGGCCGCCGTGAAGAACGCCGCTCCCGACGGCTACACCCTGCTCGTCGGCCGGATAGGCTCCCAGGTCCTGCTGCCCGCGCTACAACCCAAGACCACGCCCTATACCGCCCGGGACTTCACGTACATCGGACTGCTGGAGCTGAACCCCGTGGTCTGTGTGGTGCATCCGGACAGCCCTTACAAGACGATCGGCGATCTGGCACAGGCCTTGAAGGCCCATCCCGGCAAGCTCAACTACAGCCATTCCGGTCCGGCCACGGTGCAGAATCTTGCGCCGCAGCTGCTGCTCAACAGCCTCGGCCTGAAATCCGAGGCCGTGGTCAACGTCCCCTACAAGGGCGGCAACGAAGTCGCGCTGGCGGTGCTCAGCAAGGATGCGGACTTCGCCTGCAACAACCTGAGTTCGATGACGGGCATACTTGCCAGCGGCAAGCTGCGCGCCCTGCTGACGACCACGCCCGAACGCCTGGCGCAGTTCCCCGACATCCCGACCGCCCGCGAGCTGGGGCTGCCTCAACTCGAAGCTGTCGTAGGCTGGAGCGGACTGTTCGGGCCGCCGGGCATGAGTCCCGAAGCGGTGGCCAAATGGGCCGACGTGCTCAAGCAGATCGCACAGGATCCGAAGTGGATCGCCGGCAACGCCAACTTCGGCGGCATCCCCCACGTCCTGTCCCCCGCGGAAACGGAAAAATACGTCAGCCAGGGAGCCGCGATCTATGCCGACCTTGTGGCCAAGGCCGGGTTGCAAGTCAATTAACTCGCCTCATTGCCCGCCCCTGGCGGTCCGCCAAGTCCGGCGGACGCCGGGATCGCCTCGCGCAGGTAACCGACGAATGAGGATACGGTCAGCGGCACGCGCGGCGTGTAGGGCCTGACTGCGTACAGCCGTTCTGCATATTCGCCCACCACGCGCCACCCGCGCAGGACCTCGACCAGCTCTCCGCTGCGCAGGGCCTGGTTGGCGCTGAAATCCGGCACCAGCGCGATCCCCAGGGATCCGGCAGCCACCTCCCGCAGCACTTCGCTGTTGTTCGCGGTGAAGCTGCCGCGCACCGGAACCGCCACGCGCTTGTCTCCGTCACGCGACTCGAACGACCAGGTAGCGCTGCCGCTGCGCCGCAGGTAGTGCAGGCAATTGTGGGCGGCCAGATCCATCGGCGTCTTCGGCGTGCCGTGCTGCGCCAGGTACTCCGGGGCCGCAACCAGCACGGAGCGCGTCTCGCAGATGACCGACGCGACGTGCGTGTCTGGCACGCCGGCCACATGCCGGATAGCCAGGTCGAAGCCTTCGGTAGCCAGGGACGCCAGATGGTCGCTGAGTTCCAGCTGGATCCGCACGTCGGGAAAATTCTTCAGGAATCCGGGTATCAGCGGCGCAATGACCTGACGTCCCAGGGCTACGGGTGCGGTCACGGACAGCACGCCGCGCGGCCCCTCGGACAGGTCCCGCACGGCCGAGAAGCCCTCTTCGATGCGCAGAAAGGCCGCCGCGGTCTGGTCGACCAGGCTCTGCCCCGCCTCGGTCAGGCCGACGCTGCGGGTGGTGCGGCGCACGAGGGGGACGCCAGCCGCCTGCTCCAGTTCCACGATGCGCTGGCTCACCGACGCCTTGCTGATCTGCAGGCGGCGCGCGGCCGCCGTATAGCTGCCGGTATCGGCCAGCACCCCAAGGCAATGGATATGCGACCACAGATCTTCCAGACGCCTGGTTTTCGTCATGCCTTGCTCCATTGTTCGAAACATCAAACACTGATTCCAGCCCTGCGGTCTCGACGTCCGGGCGGCAATGCGCGACATTGCCAGCTCCAGAACACCATGCATGAGCCCAGGAGCCAGCCATGACCGCAAGCAATGCCAGCGCCCAATCCCGCGATGCCGGACACTATATCGGCGGCAGCCTCGTCGACGGGACAGGCAGCCGCCAGCCCGTCTACAACCCGGCCACGGGCGCCGTCGCCAAGCAGGTGGCGCTGGCCACGCCCGACGAGGTGAACCGCGCCGTGGCCAGCGCCCGGGCGGCATTTCCGCAATGGGCGGACACCCCTCCCATCCGCCGCGCCCGCGTGCTGTTCAGGTTTCTTGAACTGATGAACAAGCATCGCGACGAACTTGCCCACCTGATCACCGCCGAGCATGGCAAGGTTTTCAGCGATGCGCAAGGCGAAGTCACTCGCGGCATCGACATCGTCGAGTTCGCCTGCGGCGTTCCCCAGTTGCTGAAGGGCGCCCACACCGAGCAGGTTTCCACCGGCATCGACAACTGGACGCTGCGCCAACCGCTGGGCGTGGTGGCGGGCATCACGCCGTTCAACTTTCCGGTGATGGTACCCATGTGGATGTTCCCGGTGGCGATCGCGGCGGGCAACACCTTCGTGCTCAAGCCCAGCCCCACCGACCCCAGCGCATCGCTGCGCATCGCCGAACTGCTGCGCGAAGCGGGGCTGCCCGACGGCGTGTTCAACGTGGTGCAGGGCGACAAGGTGGCGGTTGATGCGCTGCTGGAACACCCGGACGTGAAAGCCATCAGCTTCGTCGGTTCCACGCCCATCGCCAACTACATCTACGAGACCGGCGCACGCCATGGCAAGCGCGTGCAGGCCCTGGGCGGCGCCAAGAACCACATGGTCGTGATGCCGGACGCCGACATCGACCAGGCGGTCGACGCCCTGATCGGCGCCGGCTACGGCTCGGCCGGCGAGCGCTGCATGGCGATCAGCGTGGCGGTGCTGGTGGGCGACGTGGCCGACCGGCTGCTGCCCAGACTGATCGAACGCACCAGGACGCTGAAGGTGCTGGACGGCGAGAACCCCGCGGCCGAGATGGGCCCCATCGTGACCCGCGCCGCGCATGAGCGCATCAGCGGCTATATCGATCTGGGCGTGCAGGAAGGCGCGCAACTGCTGGTGGACGGCCGCGGCTTCCAGGGTTCTCAGGCAGGCGCAGGCTGCGGCGACGGTTTCTGGATGGGCGGCACGCTGTTCGACCACGTCACGCCGGACATGCGCATCTACAAGGAAGAGATCTTCGGCCCGGTGCTGGGCTGCGTGCGCGTGAAGGATCTGAAAGAAGCCGTGGATCTCATCAATGCCCACGAATTCGGCAACGGCGTGGCCTGCTTCACCCGCGACGGCAACGTCGCGCGCGAGTTCGGCCGCCGCATCGAGGTTGGCATGGTGGGCATCAACGTACCCATCCCCGTGCCCATGGCCTGGCATGGATTCGGCGGCTGGAAGCGCAGCCTGTTCGGCGACATGCACGCTTATGGCGAAGAAGGCGTGCGCTTCTACACGCGGCAGAAGTCGATCATGCAGCGCTGGCCCGAAAGCATTGGCAAGGGCGCCGAGTTCGCCATGCCGACGGCCAAGTAACGGCAGCCTGTCTCACGCAGGCGAGACCCATCCGCGATAGATGGCGCCTGCGCCCGCTATCGCGAGCAGAACGAAGATGGCCCGCTTCAGCAGTTCCGGGGACACCCGAACCCTGAGGCGGGATCCGCCGTACAGGCCGATCAGGGCCACGGGCAGCAGCATGGCGGCCGCGAACAGGATTTCCGGCTGCGCATACAGTCCGGCGGCGCCGAAGGCCGCCGCCCGGATGAGGCCGCTGGCCAGGATGACCACCGAGATCGTGGCGCGGAACTGGTCCAGCGCATCCAGCCGGCGCGACAGATAGATGGTGTAGATCGGCCCGCCGGTCCCGAACAGCGCACTGAAGATGCCGCCGAACACGCCGAACGGCAAGGCCCAGAAAGTATTCAGCGGCGCCGACGGCTTGGCCCCGCGCGCGCCCCGCAGGCCCTTGATGCACACCGCCAGCACGAAGCTGCCCAGCAGGATCAAAGGCCAGCGAGCGCCGGCGTTGTGCAGCAGCGTCACACCCAGCCCTATCCCCAGCAGCAGCCAGGGAAACAGGCGCTTGAGTTCGACCAGGGAAACGCGCCGCCAGTTGCTGCCGCCCACCAGCGCGGTGCAGGCCAGGTCGAACAGCACCACCAGCGGAACCGCGAACTGCAAGGGCATGAACTGGACCAGCAGCGGCACGGCCACCATGGCCGCGCCGAATCCCGTCATCCCGAAGACGACATAGGCGGCAAGGACGACGGGTGCGGCAAAGGCGAGCGTATCGGGCGGCATCATGCGGATTCAGCTTGCGGTGATCTTCTTCTTTTCCACCAGCGCCTTCCACTTGGCGGACTCCCTGGCGATCTCCTCCCTGAGCGCGGCGGCAGGCACGATGGTCGCCGACATCCCCTGGTCAGCCAGATAGCGCTGCATGTTGGGCTGCGCCACCGCCGTCCTGGCATCGGCCAGCAGCCGGTCGACCGAAGCCTGGGGCGTGCCCGCCGGCGCCAGCAGGGCGAACCACCCCGTGAACTCGAACCCCGGCACTCCATCCTCGGCCGTGGTCGGCACGTCCGGCAGCAACGCGGAACGTTCCTTGCCCGTCACCGACAGCGCCCGCAGGCGTCCTCCCTTGAGCAACGGCACGATGGCATTGATATTGCCCACGGCGACTTCGATCACGCCCGCCATGAGGTCGGTGTAGGCCGGCCCCTCGCCCTTGTACGGGACGTGCATGAGTTCGATCCCGGCCGCATCGCTGAAAGCTTCGCCCGCCATGTGCGTCTGGCTGCCCACGCCCGCGGACGAGAAGCTGAGTTTGCCAGGCCTGGCGCGGGCGTACTCGATCAGCTCGCGCGTGTTCTTGACCGGCAGGTTGGCATTGACGGTGATGACCATGGGTCCGTTTGCCACCTTGCCGATGGGACTGAAATCCGTCAGCGAATAAGGCAGCTTGCTGTAGATGAACTGGTTGACCGTGAACATGCTGCCCGACGCAAGCAACAGCGTATAGCCGTCCGCCGGCGCGCTGGCGACAGCCTGCGCGCCCACGCTGCCGCCAGCGCCCGCGCGATTCTCGACGATTACGCTCTGCTTCAGGCCCTTGCCCAATTCGGCCGCCAACGCGCGGCCCAGCAGGTCGGTGGCCCCGCCCGCCGAAAACGGGACGATCATGCGTATGACCTTGTCCGCCGGCCAGTCGGCTCGCGCCGGAAGGGCGATAAACGGCGTAAGCGCGAGGCCACAGCCCAGCGTCTTGACGATGCGGCGGCGCGCAATATTGGGTTGAGTTTGGTTCTTCATGGCTTTGTCTCCTTCAGTTCGCGGGACGGCGTAGCGGGTCGGCGTTCGGCCGGCTGACGATTCGCCAGGCAGCAACTGACCCTCGGGCCGATGGCTCGATTTTTCGGGACGTTGCGGTGTTTTTCTGCGGACTACTAGGCTGCTGAACTACAGAACTACCGGACTAAGAACTACTGGCCGGCACAGACTGACTTCAATGCGTCGAGCAACAACTGCGTAAGATGGGCCCGCGGGTTCTCCTTCGGCGCCAGGATGCCCAGGCGACGAGTGACCGTGGGCGAGCCGAACGGAATGACGCGGATGCCCGGGGGAAACTCGTTCCTGCCGCGGCAGGCCGGTACCACCGATGCGCCCAGGCCATTGGCCACCATGGCGATCACGCCTTCCAGGTTGTCGATCTCCATGGTCGAACGCACGGTGATGCGCCTACGCACCATCTCTTCCTGCACCAGATGCCCCACGCGCGCCGAACGATTGAAACGGACATAGGGATTCTGCTCCAGGATCTCCTGATCGCTGGCGCCCTTGACCGAGCGGTGGGCGATGACGACCAGTTGTTCCTCGACGAACGGCAGGAAATCCAGGCCCGAGCGCGGCGCATCGGGCTCGGTCACGATCGCCACGTCCAGCTGGCGGTGATAGATGGCGCGCTCCAGGTCGTGCGTGAGTCCCGTGGTGACATGGACCTCCAGGCCGTGGCCCTGCTTCTGCAGGTGCCGCAGCGCCAGCGGCAGCACGCCCGACACACAGGTATGGACGCTGCCGAGCCTGAGCAATCCCGACGAAGTACCCTTCTTCAAGGCGGCGCTCATGCTTTCCCAATGCGCGATCAGGTCGCGCGCCCGGTGCACCAGCGCCAACCCCGTGTCCGTGAGGATGGGCGGACGCCGGCTGCGGTCGAAGATCGTGATGCCCAGCTCGTCCTCGAGCGCGCGAACCTGCATGCTCACCGCCGACAGCGACAGGCCGATGGTATTGCCGGCCTCGGCGAAACTGCCGTGGTCTGCAATCGCGATCAGCGTGTAGAGCGTGCGGATATCCATGCAAGAAGGTTCCTGGTGTTGACGGCATTGCGGAAAGGAGGAGTATGCCGCGTCAGATGCCAAGCAGCCGCCGCGCGTTCCCTCCCATGACTTTCCCAAGATTATCTTCCCGGATCGGCAAGGTCTCGAACCACTCTTTGTACCCTTGCACCGGGCAGAACGGGAACGAGCTGGCGTAAAGCATCCTGTCCGAGAGAAAACCGTCTGCCGCCTTCACGTATTCCTCCCAGCCTGGCATGCGGGAAAAATACATATCGGGCGACAGCCACAGGTTCTGGCGCCGGAACGCCAGGTGCAGGATCTCAGTGACCCAGGGCCATCCGCCATGGGCGACCACCACGTTCAGGGCGGGAAAATCCGCCAGCACGCGGTCGGTCCGTATCGGATCCGAATAGCTCAAGTCCGGCCCCGCCGTGCCTCCGACCATCATGATCACCGGCACGCCCAGGTCCTCGCAGTGGCCGTAGATCGGATACAGGCGTCTGTCGTCGGCGTACATGGGAACCGGGTAGGAGCCCGGCTCGATATTGATCAGCTTGAAGCCGCCCTCCACCGCCTGGCTGATGGTCTGGCACGCGCGGCGCCGGTCGGTGGGGTCGATGGAGGCGGCGCCGATGAATCGGCCCGGATGCTCGGCCACGATGCCTCGCACGTCCTCGTTGGACACGCTGCCCAGCACGCCGGCCAGGCGTCCCACGACCACGCCGCGGTCTATCCGCGCGGCATCCATTTCTTTCAGCAGCAGCGCCATCGATTGCTGCTGCGCCGCGGCCGAGGGCTCGAAGCCCACCGTCCGCGTAAAGCCATCGCGACGTTCTCCCGCCGAGTACATCAGCGTATCCAGGAAGCCGCCTACCGGCGGCCGCAGCCTAAAGTCGATGATCATTGCAGTCTCTTTGTCAGGGGGTGGAGTTACCCGGGCCGCGCTTGCACGCCTACATCACTTCGTCCTTGCGATCGTCCGTCTCGCCGTAGCGGTGCAGCGCGGGCGGCTTCAGCCCGGCGTAGAGTTTCTCGATGCCTGCATTGATGGTCTCGGCGTGCTGGGCGAAAAGCGAATTGCCTTCGAGGTCGCTCTCGACGATGAAGGGCCCGAAATTTTCGACCTCGAACAGCCACATGGCTTGGGCTATGCCCAGTTCGTCCAGCCAATGCACTTCGCGCACGCGCTTGATGCCCCGGCCCAGAAGTGCGCCCGTGCCGTAGCCCACGGTCGTCAGGTAGATCGCGCCGCCCGGCGCCAATACCTGCTTGTAATCGTCGGCGGGCATCCCGCCCTTGCCGATCAGGATGCGGCAGCCGGTCTCTTCCAGCCAGCGCGGTATCCACTTGGAGAATCGGAACGAGGCGGTGGCGGTGACGGCGCCCACGTTGTAGCCGCCGCGACCGTCCGGCGCCGCCGCCGGCGAGCAATGGAAGTTGACGTTGCTGATGGCGCGCAAGTCCACGGGCAGCGGCAAGCCTTGGTCCAGCACCTTCTTGTATACGCCTTCGCGGGCCGTGTAGACCACGCCGTTCAAGTACACGGCCGAGCCGAGTTCCAGCTTGGCGATGTCTTCGCGCCTGGCGGGCAGGTCCAGATGAAAGACCTTGATGTCGTCGTCATTGCTTACCATTCGACCGTCTCCCGGCGCATGTAGGGCGTGAACCATTGGGGATCGGTGCGGTACTCGATCTCCCCGTTGGCATGGATCCGCGCAGTGGCGCGGCGCGAAGACAGGCAGAAAGTGTGCAGGCTGATGGGCATGCCCCCGGTGTGGGTGTAGCCGCACTCGATATGGCAGTCCACCACCATGCCGGAGCCGACGAAACCCATGGCGCCCATGCCGATGGAATTGCCCAGCTGCATCAGCTCCAGTTCAAGCTCCGCCACCTTGGGGTCCGGATTGCGGTCCCCGACCGTGCGCAGACAGGCCGCCTGCTTGCCCAGCTGCATGCAGGTGTCCTTGGAGCCGCCCAGCCCGATGCCGACGATGGCCGGCTGACAGGCCAGCCCGCGCTTGCCGAAGGCGATCAGCGTGTCCAGCACGAAGCGTTTGATGCCGTCTATGCCGTCGCCTGGAAACAGCATGCGGTAGTCGGTGCCGAACAACCCGCCCTTGTGCACGGTGGTGATGTC
Organism: Achromobacter sp. ACM04; assembly: GCF_014851465.1. Taxonomy (NCBI): domain Bacteria; kingdom Pseudomonadati; phylum Pseudomonadota; class Betaproteobacteria; order Burkholderiales; family Alcaligenaceae; genus Achromobacter; species Achromobacter sp. ACM04. The sequence continues at coordinate 284,416 of NZ_JACUZS010000003.1, read as the reverse complement.
TATCCAGTCGCAGTCCGGCTCGAAGGACCATTCGACCTCTGGCGCATTGATGCCGACGTTGTTGTTATGGTCGGTGCGCCAGAGCGGATGCACGCGGTTGGGCCGCAGCGGCACGCTGACCGTGGCCTCGGCCGTGGCGTGGCGCAGCGCACGTTCCACGGCGACGAAGCCGCTGTCGACCGAGGCGTTGTTGCCCACCTTGACGTAGTAGCGCGGCAGGCCGGTGTCGGCGCACATTGGGCGCCGGTCCTGATCGGCGGCTTCCCAGTTGTCCACCATGGCGTGGATGACAAAACGCGGCAGCTTGCCGGTTTCCTTCTTCTGCAGCTCCTGGATGCCGCGCTTGTAGTCGGCCGGAATCTCGATGGCCGCGCGGCGCATGATCTCCAGCGCCGCCTCTTCAACTTTCTGGACAGGAATGCTCATGGTTGGAGTGCCTCAGCTCTGGGGAATGCCCGCCTCGCCCTCGATGAGCGATTCGCCGGGTTTTACGATGTCGAAGGAAACCGGAACCATCTCCAGCGCCACCTCGCCGTCCTGCGCGCTCACGCGCGTGTAGCAGCTGGTGTGCAGGTCGCCGGCCTCGGGAAAATCTTCGCGGTAGTGCGCGCCGCGGCTGTTCTCTCGCGCCAGCGCCGAAACCGTGATGACCTTGGAAATGTCGACCAGGCTTTCCAGGTTGAGCCAGTCGTGCCAGGTCAGGTTGTAGCGGCGGTCGCCGTCCGCCACGCCGATATCGCGCAAGGCGGCGCGGTGGCCGGCAATGGCATCAAGGCCATGCGCCATGGCCTCTTGGCGGCGCAGCACGCCTACGTCGTCCCACATGGTTTGCGAGAGCGCGTCGCGCAGCTCGTGGATGCGGCCCGCGGGCCGGGAAAACGGGAACTCGGCGCGTTCGATGCCGCGCGCGATGACGCCCTGGTCGGGGTCGCGCCACTGGCCGGACTTCGCAACGTAGGCCGCCATCGCATCGCCCGCGATGCCGCCGAACACCGTGGAATTGGCGACGCCGTTGCCACCCAGGCGGTTGGCGCCGTGCACGCCGCCGCAATCCTCGCCGGCCGCATACAGGCCCGGCGACGCGGTTGAACCGTCCACATTGAATTCGACCCCACCCATCAGGTAGTGCGCCGTCGGCACCACCTCCACCTTGCCGCCCGCCAGATCGAAGCCGCAGTCCTTGCATCGGTTGACCATGCCGGGAAAAGTCTTGGCCACCTTGTCCGGGCCCAGATGGCTCATCTGGATGTAGACCCCGCCCATCGGCCCCGTGCGTCCTGCGCGCATTTCGGCGTAGATGCCGCGGCTGACCACGTCGCGCGTGGCGCGTTCGCCGCGCTTGTCGTAATTGGCCATGAAGCGCTCGCCGTCGCCATTGAGCAGGTAGCCGCCCGCTCCGCGCAGGCCCTCCTCCAGCACCGTGCCGGTCATGCGCGTGTCCGGCCCGCCCAGCAGGCCGGTGGGATGGAACTGCACCATCTCCATGTCGCGCAGCTTCAAGCCGTAGCGCAGCGCCATGGCCAGGCCGTCGCAGGTCTTGTCGCCCGAAGGCGTGTGGTAGCGGTACATGGTCGGCCCCGCCCCCGTTGCCAGCAGCACGGCCTTGGCCTGGATGTAGCGGTAAAGGCCTGTCCGCATGTCGATGAACAGCACGCCGGAAATACCAGAGCCGTCGGCGGCGGGAATCAGTTCGATGGCGCGATGCTCTTCCAGTTCATCGACGTCCAGCGCCCGCACCTGCTCCATGAGCCGGTTGATGATCTCGATGCCCGTCAGGTCTGCCTTGTGCACAGTGCGGTCGAAGCTCTGGCCAGCAAACGCCTTGGAATGCAGGGTGCCGTCGGGATTGCGGTCGAAGAAGCAGCCGATCTCGTTTTCCAGTTCGCGCACGCGCTCGACGGCGCCTTCGACCAGCCGCCACGCCAGGTCCTGGCGCGGCAGCCATTTGCCGCCCTCGATGGTGTCCATGAAATGGCGTTCCACCGAGTCGCCGGCGGCCAACGCGACGTTGTAGCCGCCCTGGACCATGCGGGTACAGCCGCACTTGCCCAACAGGCCCTTCACCGTCACCGTCACGCGCAGCGACGGATTCGCCTTCTTGGCGTGCAGCGCCGCGAACAGGCCCGCGCCGCCGGTGCCCAGCACAAGGATGTCCGTCTTGATGTTCTCGATCCGCATCTCAGATCACTCCCGCGATGAAAACCAGGCCCGTCGCCATGGAGACCGCAAAGCCCCAGCCGATCCACGCGACGCGCGCGTCCCGCGGCGAACGCCAAGGCAGCAGCTCCAGTGCGAGCAGGCGCAGCCCGAAGAACATGTGCAGGGTCAGCAGCAGCACCAGCCCCCACTCGCCGACCTTCATCGCCGGCATGTCGGCGAGCTTCAGGAATCCGTCCAGCCGCGCTTCGTCCAGCGCCATCGCCAGCACATAGAAATGCGCCGGCAGGAACAGGGCCAGCGCCAGGCCGGAAATGCGATGCCCCAGGAAAGCCCAGTACGCCTGATGGTTGCGCGCGGATCTCATGGCATCAGGCCTCCCACCGCCGCGACGGCGCGAACGCCCAGGATGAGCAGTCCCAGGCCGAACGCCAGTCCGACCGCGGACGCCGCGCCGCGGCCCAACTGCAGCCACTCGATCAGGATGTTGCGCACGCCGATCGGCACGTGGACCGAGACGCTCACGACGAACAGGCCGTAGAAGACTATCCAGAACCAGTTGCCCTCGGTACGCGAGAGGATCTCGCCCGCGGTCAGGCCGCCGCGCACTGCATAGATGACCAGGCCCACATGTACCAGGACAAAGGGCGCCATCACCATCGCCGTCAGACGCTGGAGCGCGAAAAGACGAGCTTCCATGTCAGCCTCCCTTGAGCAGGCTGAAGATGGCGCTGCGCTTCAATCCGGCAATGCTGCCGGTGGGGCTGAGGCTTACCGGACAGTGCTTCATGCAGCTGCCCTGGGAGTGGCAGGAATTGCAGCCGCTGCCGGAGGTGGCCTTGCGCAGCACGTCCTTGGGGTCGGCGTGTCGTTCGTCGTTGTACAGCGTCCATGCGCGGTTCAGGGCGGCCGGGCCAAGATAGTCCTTGTCCCAGGACACCACGTCACAGGCCGCGTAGCACACGCCGCAATTGATGCATTCGATGGCCGCGTCGGCCTGCTTGCGCTTCTTGCTCTGCGGCGACACCAACGCCGGCGGATCGTTGCGTGTAGCTGTGCCGACGAAGGTGTTCCCGGCGCGCGCCCACTTCTGGAAGAACTCGCTCATATCGACGACGAGATCCTTGATCCGCGGCATATTGCGCATTGGCTCGATCACGATCACGCCGCCTTCCTCGACGCGGCTCACATGCGTGCGACAGGTCCAGCGCGGCTTGCCATTGACCGTCATGGCACAGGACCCGCACACGCCGACGCGACAGGCGTAGCGATACGAGAGGCTGGGCTCCTGCGTGCGCTGGACTTCGGTCACCACATCCAGGACCGTCTGGTTTTCGCGCCAGGGGACCGAGTACGTGGAGTAGGCCCCGTCCTCGGTTCCCCGGGAAATGCGGACCGTGAGTTGTCTCTGATTCGTGGAGTTCTTGGTATCCATTTTCCGCCCTCGGGCGACAGGCTGCGCCCATGAACAGAATTCTGAATCTCGCGTATGAGTGAAGCAATATGGATTTTGTTGATATTTTTTGAAGATAATTTGCCAGTTTTCATAGCGCCGGACTGGCGATCCGGCGCATGCCGCGCCGCCGCATGTTCAATCAATGGCGACCACCGGGGCGCCGAAGCAGCGTCAGCGCGCCGCTTCGAGGGCCCGCATCGCGGCATTCCGCCGCCAGCGTGCATCTTTGGAAAAATTGGGTATACTTCCGCCTCGCTTGTCAGGAACCGCCCAGTTGGGGCTGGCTCCAGACAAGAAATTGCGGGAGTAGCTCAGTTGGTAGAGCGCAACCTTGCCAAGGTTGAGGTCGCGAGTTCGAGACTCGTCTCCCGCTCCAAATTTTGATTTCCAGCTTCCTTCTCGGAATTCTGAAAATCCTTGAGAAAGGGCCTACGGGCCCTTTTTTCATTGCGGTTTGCGCCGCTTGAAAAATGAAGGAACACGGGCAATGGATACCGCATTGATCCTGCTGGTGCTTGTCGCTGCATGGCAGGTGCTGCGCGTGCGCTACCAGCGCGCCCGCATCGCGCTGCTGGGCCGTCATCTGGGCGGTTTGCAGCTTGAGCGCCACATGGAAACCCTGACGCAAGGCTACACACGCGCCATCCGCGAAGACGCCGAAACACGCCAGCTACAGGTGCTGGAAACCTTCGCTCAGACCGAACGCGCCGTGGCGGCACAAGTACGGTCGCTGGCCGACGCCATGCAAAAGGAAAGTCCGCAGGCTACCCGTGTGAGCACGCTCTCGTTCTGCGTGCCATACATCGAGCGCTTTCTTCCTGCAAGGACACGGGATTTTCGTGAACTGCTGCACATTCATGCATCCGGCTTGCGCCATGTCGTGGACAACGAGAGCCACTGGGACGCAAGAGAACGCGCGTACCACCTCTCGGCAGAGTTATATCTGCTGCAGCACAGTTGCCATTGGTTCTGCAAATCCCGCGCCGTGGCCGATGCACGGCTGATGCTGCGGCATCAGGTCGATCACCGGAAAGTCCTCGATTCAGTGTCTGCTGTTACCCGCTCGGCTTATCTGCGATGGCAAGGGGCCGATAAGCGCTAGGACCAACTGCGTCTCGTCCGCCCTGGCCCCGCTCAGCGCGCATTCTTGAGCAAGTCCTGGAAAAAGGGGCGAATCTTTCGATTCGCCCCTTTTCATTTGGCCTGGATTCCAACCCGCACAGGCACAACGGGCGCCGCAATCGCGATGCCTGTTGCGCCTGTGCGGCGTCCAATCAGAAGCGCACAGCCAGCTTGAGCACGCCCGATTGCTGGCGGTTGCCGCCGCCGAACTGCGCGTCATACGCAATGCCGGCCGTCGTGTTGCGCGTGATCGCCATTTCTGCGCCCAGGCCCAACACCGCGGCGTCGCGGGCGATCGGCACGCCCGTCACCGAGAACGTGCTGCCGCCTTCGAAGGCCAGCTGTTGCTTGGGCTTGACATCGCCCATGGCATGGCGCCAGCCCAGCGACGCGGTCAGACGGCCCGGCGTGCGGTCAGAGCCGAACTCCCAGCCGCCGCGCAGTCCCAGCGTGGTGCTGGTCACGTCATCGGAATTGCTGGACCCGTGCAGGGCCGCCGTGCCGCCTGATTCCTCGAAGCCGCGCGTGCGCAGTTGGTTCCATGCCAGCCCGGCGAAGGGTTCGATGGTGTAGGCATCGCCCAGCGGCAGGTTGTAGCCGAGTTCGGTGAACACCTGCGTCGACGAGGCGTGGTAGGACGACTCGAGGCGCTGGTTCAGGCTGCCGGCTGCCACGTCGCGCTTTGCGTCGATGTCATGCCAGGTGTAGGCCGCGCCGGCCATGAACCGGACGTGACCAGGGCCGGCCTGGAAGTTCCGTCCGCCGAACAAGGTGGCCGTGTAGCTGTCCACATTGGTACGCGAGGACGCGTCGTCGATCGAGTTGTGGCTGCCGATGTAGCCGACCGCAGCGCCCAGGCGCCAGCCGCCGCCGACCGCGCCATCGCCGCCGACGAAGAGGCCGCCCGACGATTGGCTCACGCTGGACGCGTTGCCGTCGCTGCCGAACTTGCTCCAGTTGCCGAACGCTTGCGCCCAAACCGGCGAGGCGCCGCTTTGCGGCATGGCGTCGGACGACGGCGCACCCAGTTGGGCCGTGGGCCGTCCGGCAAGCACCGGCGCGTCGAGATTGCCGCGCAGATGCGACAGCGGCAGCGTGCGCACGGTGTCGCCCTGGCTCAGCAGCACGCTGGCGGTGCTGGCGTAGGCTTCGCCCGACAGCATCTTCAGGGCCGAACGCGCTTCGTTCGGCGTCATGGCGAGCACGGCCGCCGCCACCTGGCTGGCGCCGGTGTTCTTGCCCGCGGCGACGCCGCTGTCGACCAGGGAGGACCCGCTACCGGCGGGGGGCGTTTCGTTGCCGGCTGTGGACGAACCGTTGCCGGTCGATGTCGAGCCGTTGCCGGTCGAAGACGAACCATTCCCCGTCGACGTCGAACCGTTGCCAGCCGAAGACGAACCGTTGCCCGTCGACGTCGAACCATTGCCGGCAGAAGACGAGCCATTGCCCGTCGACGTCGAGCCGTTGCCGTTCGAGGACGAACCGTTGCCCGTCGCGGGCGGCTCTTCCTGATCCAGCGCGCCACCCACGTTGCTCTCGTTGCCCGAGCCGCCGATGCTGCCGATCGGCACGTCGTTGCGCGTCAGGGTCATGTACGCATTCTTCGGGTCGTAGCTGAGCGTGGGCGTCAGGAACGCGTATCCGCTCGAAGCGCCGGTGAACTGGCCCTGGATGCCTCCATCGGCCGTCAGGATGTTGTAGGTCGTGCGCGGCGCGTAGTTGCCGTCTGGCCCCACATGCGCCACGGTGCCGTCGAGGTAGGCGACGCCGGTGACGTGGATGCGGTCGCTGAGGCTGCTGGCCGGATCGGCATGCACGCGGTAGATGGTGTTCTGGCCAAAGGTCAGGTTGCCGTTGACGGTGAGCGTGCCCATGGGCGTGCCGTCATTGCCCGGAGAAATGACCGCGGTGGGATAGAGGTTGGTGGTGCCTACCTGGCCCACGCCCGCCAGCACGACTTCGCGGCCGATGTCCATTGGGCCGTTCAGCTTGCCGTCGATTTCCAGGGCGCCGTCGGCGATCAGGATGGGGCCCGTGAGGCCGCTGCTGTCCGCGGTCAGGATCACCGATCCCGGGCCGGTCTTGACGAAGCCCTGCGTGCCTTGCAGCGGGTTGTCGATGGTGTCGACGAATTGGCCCGAAGCATAGGTGCCGTCACCGACCACGATCGCGGGCGGGTTGCCACCGCTGCCGACCAGGGTGATGGGAGCGCCTTGCAGGCGATAGCGGTCGGTGGCGAACTGGATGCCCGACACGCGCACCGGCCCGGCGCTGCCGTCCACGGTCACCGTGCCGGCTGCGCCCGTGAAAATCGCATAGCCGCCGTCGGGCAGAGCGCCCGTGGCATTGCTCGGGCTGTTCCAGTTGGTGCTGGCCGCGCTCCAGGTGCCGTTGCCGCCGCCCGAGCGGGTTGCAGATGCCGCGCCGTTGCCGTTCCACAGATTGGTCGTGCTCGGCCCCAGGATGAGGTTGATCTGCTTGTCGCCAGTCAGGTTCTGGATGGTCGCGGCAGGGGCGGAATCACCCGAGACCGAACCCAGCGTCAGGCCGTTGCCGCTCAGATTGCCGCCGTAGGACAGGATCCGGTAGTAGCCGGCATTGACGCCCAGGGTGTTGACCGTGACGTTCAGCGTGGTGTTGTTGATGGCGGCATCGCCGCGCACGGTAATGTTGTCGCCGGTGCCGGGTTGCGTAATCGGCAGCCCCGCGTAGCCGGTCTCGAAATTGAACACGGCATTGTTCATCGACAGGTTGCCGTTGACGACCAGATTGCCGTTGGAGACGCCAGTGGGCGTGCCGACTTCATAGCCGGGCGCCACGCGCGCGCCGGACACGTTGAGGTCGCCATTGATCGAGCCAAAGCCCGCGACGGTGCCGTTCGAGTTCGCATTGACGTTACCGCCCAACGTAACGCCCGAGCCGCCGCCATTGCCGCCGATCACCAGCGTGCCGCCGTTGACATCCACCCCGCCGGGGAAATTGGCCGAGCCGTCGAACACCTGCGTATTGCCCGACGTAACCGTCAGGTCCGCAGCCGTAACGCCACCGCAGTAGGACGCGCTCAGCGCGAGCGTCGCCGTCAGCCATTTCTTCGTGTCGTGTATCAACGTAAATCCTCCATATGTCGATTAATAAATCTGATATCCAAGGCATTACCGGATCGCTATAAAAGTATTATTAAGTAACCGGGTAAACCTAATGGCCGAAACAAGTTTTCGCGAAAAAAGGAGGCAATTTATACCCCTTTTCTTTCAATATCGAAAATTAATGAATAGATACCATCTTTATTAATTAATTCAGTATCTTGGATACCATCCAAAATCGCAGAATTTGAATATGGATACCATCCGCACGTAGAAAATAAATAAAATGACCAATATCCGATTTATTTAAATTTTCTTGTCGGATACCATCCACGCCGACACAACTGGCGCACTATTTCCCGATTTCCGAGGCAATCGGGAAACAAATTGACATAGCCGTATGGGAACGAGGCCTCCGGCGCCATCGCGCTTCCAGAATTTTCTTATCCGTGAAGCCCGGCCCGGCCCATACCATCGCTGGCATGATGGCCGCCCCCAGCCTCCCCGACGGATACACGCCGGCAACCGCCAGATTGCCGATGATCCTGCTGCATCTGCTCGCCATGGCACTGCAGGCATGCATACTCATCGGCACGATGCTGTCGATGTACTGGTCGTTCAGTGACGAGGTCTCCAGCTACCGCCGCCGCATGAATGCCGCCGCTGACCGCGCGCAGATATTCTTCGATCAGCGCGAAACGCTGCTCCGGGCAGTGGCCTCCTCGTCAGTGCGCAACACCGACCGCATGCCAGCCCAGCACACGCCCAGGACCTTCGGCCAGACCGGACAGGTCAACGTCATCCCGCTGATGAACGGGGCGGACTCCTACGATTGGGCGCTGATTCTTACCCGCCGCAACCGGGCGGACGTAGCCGCCGCCAACGCGCGCATCGTCTACACGACGCTGGCAGGCCCCGGCTCGACGCGCCTGGCGGTGGACGACACGCGGCTAGGCGGACACCACAGCGGACGCCACCGATTATCTGTTTCTGTATACGCCGCTCGAAGGGGCTGGCAACGAGCAGACCTGGGTGGGGCTCGAAGTCGACGACATCGCCTCCGTCATCACAGCGGAACACGCCAGCGACGGCGCAAGCTATGCGCTTTACGACAATGACAGCCGGGTCGCCTTGCACGGCGGCCCCTCTCCTTCCGCAACCGGCTCGATCTCGGCAAGGTTGGCCCGCGACTCCTTCAGCTTCCAAGGCGCCAGCTGGGCGTACGCCACATCAGGGAAACGCTGGTTTCGCCCGCGATACGGCATCAGACAGCGCTCATCGACAGCCTCGCGCTGAACCGCAAGATCATCGACGTCGCGCCGATCGGACTCAGCCTGGTCCGGCCCGCCGCAAACCGAGAGAAACATACAGGTGCCCGGCCAGCCCGCCTGCCCGTCTTCCAAACGCTGATCCGCCGGCAAACCGGCATCCGCCGACGTCTGCGGCCATGGCGTCGGCGCCACACGCGTAACGCCCAGGCTGTGCTGCATTCGCGCACTTGCGGTAACCTTCAGCCTGAACAAATCTGAGGTCTTGGAAATAACAATGGGTTTTGAAAAACTTGCCGACCTGCGCGAGCAGCTGCGGGCACAGGCTCAAAAGGCGGTGCCGGTCCAACCGAAGGCGGCAGGCCGGACAAAGAAGCGGGAGCCTGATCAAGCGAAGGCTGCGGCGCGGCCGCAGCAAAAGCGCGAGTCGGGTCAAGCGAAGGCTGCCGCCCGCGCGCAGCAAAAGCGCGAGCCCGTCGACCCCGCGGTCGAGGCCATCTGGCGCCTGCAAAAGCACTTCCCGCAGGCGTTCCCCAAGAATCCCGCGCCCAAGCTGCCGCTCAAGCAAGGCATCCTGGCCGACGCGGCCCAGCATCTCGAGAAGCTGGGCATGACGGAAGAACAGCTCAAACAAGCCATCGCCACCTGGTGCAAGGGCAGCCGCTACTGGAGCAGCATGGTCGCGGACGCCACTCGCGTCGACCTGCAAGGCCAGCCCGCAGGCACGGTAACGGCGGAACAAGCCGCGTACGCGCGCCGCCAGGCTTCGCGCCGGCCGGCCGGCAAGGCTCGTCCCGCGAAAAAGGCCGCCGCGCCGGCTGCCGCATCCGCTGACGCCCCGGCTGACGCCCCCGCGCCTGAAGCCGCCCCCGAAGCCGCGACCGTCACAACGCCGGCATCGAGCGATACGCCCTGAGGACATTGTTTGGCCCGGCGAGCGGGGATTTTTCACTTCCCCGCCCCGCCAGGCTACACAAGCCCGAAATTCTGTGTATAATCGCTGTCTTTGGTGGACACGGCCTTTCTGAAAACCAAGTCAGAAAACACACCAAATTGCAGTACCCCCGCGGGAGTAGCTCAGTTGGTAGAGCGCAACCTTGCCAAGGTTGAGGTCGCGAGTTCGAGACTCGTCTCCCGCTCCAAATACAAAAAGGAAGCAACGGCCAACACCGCGCTTCCTTTTTTCTTGCAAGTGCTGGCGCAATGGCAGAGTGGTTATGCAGCGGATTGCAAATCCGTGTACGTCGGTTCGATTCCGGCTTGCGCCTCCAGCGATTTTCCGAAACCCGCAGATGAAAATCTGCGGGTTTTTTGTTTTCCGAGATGCCGGGCTCCGCACGACAAGGCGCCGTTCCACAGCATCGATACGGACTATTCAACCCTACCGGCAGCCAAGGACTCCAGACATTTCGTCTGCCAGGCGAACTCCACCCTGAACGCTTCGGGATCAGACACGGCGCCGTAACCACCCTGTCCGTAAACCGCTGCGTAAGCCGCGTATTCGGCTGCGCGCAGCGCCTTGCCGGCCAGGGCGCTGGCAACCGCATAGGTCGCGGACACCGCGGCATGGCCGCAGCCGTCCAACGATTTCGATCCCTGGTGCTGGTTCGCCAGGCTCGCAGCCCGCCTGGAAATCTGCTCCAGCTGTTCGTGGTCGATCGCGCCGCCCAGATAACGGCCCAGGCTCGCCAGGCAATCCACGACCTCCTGTTCTTCGAGCAGATACTCGACCCGCTGCGCACAGGCGAGGCCGAAAGTCAGTCGCAGGCGCTCATGGTTCGCCGCATCCAGATCCAGCAGCTTCGCCAGGCGCTCCAAGGACAGGTTCATGACGACGCCACCTGCGGATTCACCATGTTCACGGGCTTGCCTGCCGCAAAGCCGAGAATCTGGTTGAACACATCCTTGAACTGCAGATCCCATTCCTCATAGGTCACGTATCCGATGTGAGGCGTGCACAGGACATTGGGCATCTGCAGTAACGGATTCGCGGTATCGGTCAATGGCTCCTGCTCGAAGACATCCAGCGCCGCCATACCCGGACGGCCTGCCCGCAGCGCCCGCTCCAATGCGCCAGGTTCGACAAGTCCGGCACGGCTGGTGTTCACGAACAACGATCCTTCTTTCATGGCCGCGAGGTCCGCCGCGTTGACGATGCCCTTGGTGGCGGCGACCAGGCGCATATGCAGCGACAGCACGTCACAGGACGCGAAGAACTCCTGCTTGGAGGCCGCGACTTCGTGCCCGTCGTCGCGTGCGTGCTGCAGCGACTCGGGGCGGGCCCAGACCAGCACCCGCATGCCGAACGCCCGCGCGTAGCCGGCAACCACCCGGCCGATGCGGCCATAGCCGAAGATGCCCATGGTCTTGCCCCGGACGGTGTGGCCCACGCCGCTTTGCCAATGGCCGTGCCGCATGGATTCCACCTGTTGCGGCAACTGGCGCATAGCGGCCAGCACCAGCGCCCAGGTCAGCTCCGCCGCGGCATAAGAGGGCGTATCGGCGTGCAGGTCCGAGCAAACGAGGACGCCATGGTCGCTGCATGCGGCGACGTCGATATGCGGATAGACGCTGCGCTGGCTAATCAGGCGCAGCTTGGGCAACTTTTCGATCAACTCGCGACGTATGGTGGTGCGCTCGCGGATCAAGACCAACGCTTCCGTATCGGCGAGGCGCTGCGCGAGCACATCGGTATCTTCGGCGTGATCCGTCCAGACAGTGACCTCGTGATCTCGCAAGAGGGCATAGCAAGGAAGGCGACGGAGAGTGTCGAACCAGTCGTCCAGAATAGCGATCTTCATTTGCGGTACCCTGCTGGGTGAGAGTGAGTGCTCAATTTTTACGCTGCCTGGGGCTCCTCGTAAAATGAAATGATTTCGTTCATTGATGCAAAAAACCTATGAAACTGGACGTCCTGGGCGTTCAAGCATTTGTGGCATTGGCCGAACGGGAAAGTTTCGGCAAGGCCGCCGAGTCGCTGTTCCTCTCGCAGGCGGCGCTGAGCCGCCGCATCCGGAACCTGGAAATCCACCTGGGCGTACGCCTGGTCGATCGCACCACCCGCACGCTCTCTCTGAGCACCGTGGGCCGCAGCTTCCTGCCGCAGGCGCGGCGCCTGCTGGGTGAACTGGAAAGCGCTCTGCAGCAGATCCGGGAACAACGGCAGGCGCTCGCGGGTAACGTGACCATGGCCTGCGTGCCGACGGTGGGCGTCCGCTTTCTGCCACGCGTGCTGCAAGCCTATGCCTCGGCATTTCCGGACAACCGGGTCAGCGTGCTGGACCACTCTTCCGCTGCCGTGCAGCAGGCCGTTCTGGACCGCGCCGCCGAGTTCGGCATAGGGATCGCGGACAGACTCGTACCCGAAATCGAATACGAGGAACTCCTGCACGACCGTTTCGTGCTGGTTTGCGGAAATGAACACCGCCTGGCCCGGCGCAAGGCGGTTCCCTGGTCCGAGCTGGAGAACGAAGCGCTGACCCTGCCTGGCGCGGGCAGCAGCAACCGCCCCCTGCTTGATGATCAACTGCCCGCGGGCATCGCCTTGCAGGCCCGCTTCGAGGTCCAGAGAAGCACGACCGCGGTGGGCATGGTGGCGGCGGGAGTGGGCGTGGCCATCGTTCCCGATCTCGCCCTGCAACCTGGGGCCTATCCGATGCTGGCGGCGGTGCCCTTGGTGCGCCCCGCTGTGTCGCGGGCATTCGTGCTGATGCAACGCCGCGGCAGCAGCCTTTCACCCGCTGCCGAAGCGCTCTTGGGATTCATAAGGCGCGAAAGACGCTCGCAACGGCGCCCTGCCGCGCCGAAATAAACCGAGGCTCAGGTACGATTGCGGCTTTCTGCCAGCATCTGGTTACGCATCCCTACGCGCCGTCAATCAAATGATTGCTATGGTGACGCCGTTTGCAACTGATGACGGACCCTATGCGTACCATTCCGAACTCTCGAGCCCGCCCCTCCTCCGCGTTGTTGACGCTGTCCACGGCGGCATTGCTCACGCTCGCCCCGCTTGCGGCGCAGGCCGATTCGGACAAGCACCGCCATCGCCACGGGCGCGAGTATAAAGAGCAGTATTGGGACGGCGCCTGTAAGGTCGAGCGTAAATGGAAGCGCAATGGCGACTACCAGGAAAAGCGCAAATGCCGGGACGACTACCGCCACGGCTATGTGCAGGTGCCGCAGCCGGTGGCCGTGATGCCGGCGCCCGCCATTGTCATCAACCCGCCCCCCATCATCATCCGCCCCTGAACATGGATCAATCGGTGAAGGACGCGCTAGCCCGCTGGCCCGACGTGCCAGCGGTATACGGCTGGCTGTCGCTGGACGCGCGCGGCCGCTGGCGCCTGCATCCGCAAGGGCAATCAGCCGAAGGCGGCCCGGGCGAATCCATCACCAATACCCAGATCCTGGAATTCATCAACCGCAATTACGAACACGATGAAGCGGGCCGCTGGTTCTTCCAGAATGGTCCGCAGCGCGTGTTCCTGCGGCTGGACGCCGCGCCCTATGTGCTGCGGCTGAGCGACGACAACCGCCGACTGCTCACGCACACGAACGTCGCGGTCGATTCGGTCGACGCGTGGAAGCTGGACGACGCGGGACAGCTGTATGCGATGACGCCCCTGGGCGCCGGCATCGTGCTGGACCGCGATCTGCAGCCGCTGTTGGAGAAGATGGCCACGGCGGACGGCGCCCCGCTGCTGGATGCGCTGGCGGATCTTGCGCCCGGTGGCGCAGTCCAGGCCGTCCTGCCCGGAACCTATGCGGCCGCGCCGCTGGCGCTGATAGCGCAAAAGGATGTGGCGCGGGAATTGGGCTTCGAAGCGAATCCCCGCGCCTGAACGGCGCGTTCAGAACATGCCGTTGGGATTGGCGGACTGCTCGGGAATGGGCTGCACCGCGTCCCAATGTTCCACGATCTTGCCCTGCTCCAGGCGGAAAATATCGATGATGGCGCTGCCACGATCGCCGGGCTGGCGCACCGCATGCACGTGCAGGATCACGTAGTCGCCATCGGTGAAGACTCGCTTGATCTCGCTGCGCGACTGCGGAAACTTGTCGCGCAGGAAGGCGATGAACTTGCGGAAGCCTTCGGGGCCGTCCGCCGCATTCGGGTTGTGCTGCACATAGCGGTCGCCGACGTACTTCAAGGCGGCATCCGCGTCCTTCTGATTCAGGCCCTTCTCGTAGAAGGCCAGCACGGCCGCCTTGTTGGCAGCTTCCTGTTCGGCGGACGCATGGACGGCGGGAGACAGGGCCAGGGCCAGCATGGCTGCGGCAACGGCGCGCTTGAAGCAAGGCTTGGAGAAGAACATGGAGAACTCCGGAATGGAAAAACGGCCGGGCCATTCTATGGTCCGGCCGTCCTGTCGGCCACGTCCGTGGCGGTAGACAGTCTGGTGCGCGCAGCGATCAGCCGCGGCCGCTCTTGACCAGCGCGTACTTGCCGTCGCCCAGCAACGCCAGTACGGCCGCAGCCACGGTCAGGAAGATCGGATATTCCCAGCCTCCGCCCGCATTGCCAAAGCCCCAGCCATTGGGAAAATGCACGGTCGACGCCACGAACAGCTGCACCACGGCAATGGCGGCGACCCAACGCGGCACGACGCCCAGGATCAACAGCACGCCGGCACCGACCTCGAAAAACGTCACCGGGTATGCCAGCCAGCCGGCGAAGCCGATCTTGGCGAAGAACTGCGCGGTGCCGGGCAGCGTGAACACCAGCAGCTTGGTCAGGCCATGGGCCAGGAACATGACGCCGAGCGCCACGCGCAGCAACAGCGCGGCATAGGGCGCGGTACGGGTATCAACCATTGCACTCTCCTAGAGCGGTAGGGGAATCGCCCAGGATGGGAAGATTCTTGATGAGCGCTATTCTTGCGATTCCAAAAACAAAGATAAACATGCAGAATTGCAAATTATTGTTCCCCGATAGGAAACAATCTTGGACACGCACACCGCCATGCAGACCTATGCCAAGGTCGTGGAGCTGGGCTCATTCGCGGCCGCGGCCGACAAGATGGGCCAGGCCCGTTCCGTGGTCACGCGCCAGATCGCCTATCTGGAACAGAAGTACGGCGTGCGCCTCCTGAACCGCACCACGCGCAAGCTGAGCATGACCGACGCCGGACGCGCCTTCTATGAACGCGTGCGGCCCATCCTGGCCGAGGTGGCGGACCTGGAGCTGTCGCTGCAGGCCGAGGGCCAACGGCCCAGCGGCCGGCTGCGGGTGAGCGCGCCGGTGTCGTTCGGCATCCTGCACCTGGGGCCTGCCATAGCCGAGTACCTGCAACGCTACCCGGACGTGATCATCGACCTGGACCTGAACGACCGCGTGGTGGACCTGGTGGAGGACGGCTACGACGTGGCGGTGCGCATCGGGCCGCTGCAGGATTCCTCGCTGGTCGCGCGGCCGCTGGCGCCGCAGCAGTTGCTGGTCTGCGCCGCGCCCGACTACCTGCAACGCCATGGCACGCCGCAGACGCCCGAGGAACTGAAGCAGCACCGCTGCCTGCATTACGCCTATGCCAGCACCGGCAACGAATGGCATTTCGAGAAAGACGGCGTGACCCATCTGGTGCGCGTGAACGCGGCCCTGCGGGCCAATAACGGCGATGTGCTGCGGACCGCGGCCCTGGCCGGGCACGGCGTCATCCTGCAGCCCGATTTCCTGGTGGGCGACGACGTCCGCGCCGGGCGCCTGATTGCGCTGCTGACCGACTACGCCCACACCCCGATCTCCATGTACGCCGTCTACCCGCACCGGCGCTTTCTGTCGCCCAAGGTACGATCCTTCGTGGAGCATCTGGAAGGCCGCTTCGGCGCCTCCTCCCCAGCCGTTCCGGGCCGGCGCGCCAGCCCCCGCCGCAGCCGTTAGAATCGTACCCATGACCGCAAAATCGCCCCTCGAATACTTCCCCGCGCCGCGCCGTTCGCATTTCTGCAGCCAATGCGGCTCGCCCATCAGCCGCCGGGTTCCCGAAGGCGACAACCGCGAACGCGACATCTGCGATCACTGCGGTGCGATCCACTACCAGAATCCAAGGCTGGTGGTCGGCACGGTGCCGGTCTGGGAGAACCGCGTCCTGCTATGCCGGCGCGCGATCGAGCCGCGCTACAACACCTGGACCCTGCCCGCCGGCTTCATGGAGCTGGGCGAGAGCACGGCGCAGGGCGCCGCCCGCGAAACACTGGAAGAATCCGGCGCGCGCATCAAGCTGGGCGAGCTCTACACCGTCATCGACCTGCCGCAGATCGATCAGGTGCACGTGTTCTACCTGGCCCAGGCGTTGTCGGCCGACCTCGACCCGGGCCCCGAAAGCCTGGAAGCGCGCTTTTTCGACGAATCCGAGATCCCCTGGGACGACCTGGCGTTCCGCACCGTGGCGACCACGCTGCGCCACTACTTCGACGACCGCAAGCAGGGCATGTACCCCCCCCATCACTACACCCTAGAATCGCACCGTTGAAACTGCCCTGGCTCGCCGTCGACACCCCTTTTCCGCCCGCGGAGTTTGCGCTTGCGGATCCCGACGGCCTGCTCGCGGCGGGTGCCGACCTGTCCACGCCCCGGCTGATCGAGGCGTATTCCAACGGCATATTCCCGTGGTACTCCGAGGGCGAGCCCATCCTGTGGTGGAGCCCAGATCCGCGCATGGTGCTCGCCGTGAAGGACTTCGCGCCCTCGCATTCGCTGCGCAAGCTGTTGCGGCAGATCGCCAGCCAGGAGCAAGGCGCCGCGCCGCGCGTGCAGGTACGCGTGGACACCGCTTTCGCCGAGGTGATGGCGCAATGCGCCGCGCCGCGTGACGGCCAGCCCGGCACCTGGATCACCGCAGCCATGCAGCAGGCCTATCGCGCCTGGCATGAGACCGGCTACGTGCACAGCATCGAAACCTGGATTGACGGCGAACTGGCCGGCGGCCTCTACGGCATCAGCCTGGGCCGCATGTTCTTCGGTGAATCCATGTTCACCCGCGCGCCCAACGCCTCGAAGATCGCGCTGGCCTATCTGGTGCGCTATCTGGCCGCGCAAGGCGTGCAACGCATAGACTGCCAGCAGCAGACGCGCCACCTGGCCAGCCTGGGCGCGCGCCCCATCCCGCGCGCCGCTTTCCTGCAGCATGTGCGCACCGCCACTGCGCTACCTGCCGTCGCGTGGGCGCGGGGCACGCTGGACAGCGCTGGCCGCTTGCATCCCGACACAGCATCGGGCCCGGGGTTCGGCGTTAATATGTAGCCACTCCCCTTGCGGGCCTGCTGCCGCATTGCGGGACCTCCGATGAGCCAGCTCAAAGAACTCCCTTTCTCCACCCTGCAGTTCTACGCCACCGCTCCCTACCCTTGCAGCTATCTGCCGGGTCGCCAGGCACGGTCGCAGGTTGCCGCGCCCGGCCATCTGATCAACGCAGGGACGTATTCGCAACTGGTGGAGCAAGGTTTTCGGCGCAGCGGGCTGTTCACCTACCGGCCCCATTGCGACAACTGCCACGCCTGTATCCCGGTGCGCGTGGATACGGCGGGCTTCGCGCCCAATCGCAGCCAGCGCCGCGCCTGGCGCGATCACCAGGGTTTGCAGTCATTCGTGGCGGAGCTGGCCTGGTCGCCCGAGCACTACCGGCTCTATACGCGCTACCAGCAGGGCCGCCATCCGGGCGGCGGCATGGACGAGGACAGCCGCACGCAGTATGCGCAATTCCTGCTCACCAGCCGTGTCAACACCCGCCTGGTCGAGTTCCGCGACGAGACCGGCGAGCTGGTCATGGTGTCCATTATCGACGTGCTGGACGACGGCCTGTCGTCCGTCTACACCTTCTACGATCCCGACATTGCCGGCAGCCTGGGCACCTACAGCATCCTGTGGCAGATCGAACAATGCCGCACGCTGAACCTGCCCTGGCTGTACCTGGGCTACTGGATCGCCGACAGCCGCAAGATGTCCTACAAATCCAGCTTCCATCCAGCCCAGTTCCTGGTCGACGGCGTGTGGGGCGACCAGCCCGCGTTGCCGCCCGCCTGATCCGCCCCTTCTTTGGAGCGCCTGGGGCGGCGCAGGGCCGGCAAAATTCGCTCTACAATTCCGCCCCATGTCTATCCTCTTCCACGCCTATCCCCTGGCCCGCCCGGCGCTGTTCGCCATGGACGCGGAAACCGCCCACGAAGTCACCTTGTCGGGCCTGCAACGCGCCTATGAATGCGGTGCCACCCGCAAGCTCATGCACGCGCAGCCGAAGGCGCCAAGCACGCTGATGGGCTTGCAGCTGGCCAACCCGATCGGGCTGGCCGCGGGCCTGGACAAGAACGGCGCCTATATCGACGCACTGGGCAACCTGGGATTCGGCTTCATCGAGGTGGGGACCGTGACCCCGCGCGCGCAGCCCGGCAACCCGAAGCCGCGCATGTTCCGGCTGCCGCGCGCCAATGCGCTGATCAACCGGCTGGGCTTCAACAACCAGGGCCTGGAAGCCTTCCTGGCCAATGTGCAGCGCAGCACCTGGCGCAAGCAAGGCGGCATTCTGGGGCTGAACATCGGCAAGAACGCGGACACGCCCATCGAGCGCGCCGCAGATGACTACCTGATCGGGCTGGAAGGCGTGTATCCGCATGCCGACTACGTGACGGTGAACATTTCGTCGCCCAACACCAAGAACCTGCGCGCGCTGCAAGGCGGCGACGAACTGTCGGCCCTGCTGGCGCAACTGGCGGACAAGCGCCGCGCGCTGGAAGACCAGCACCAGCGGCGCGTGCCCATGGCGGTGAAGATTGCTCCGGACCTGACGCACGAACAGATCGATTCCATCGCGGAAACGCTGCCGCGCCACGGCATCGACGGCGTCATCGCCACCAACACCACCCTCTCGCGCGACGCCGTCACCGGCCAACCGCATGCCGAGGAAGCGGGCGGCCTGTCGGGCGCCCCGGTGCATGAACTGTCTCTGGCCGTCATCCGCCGCCTGAAGGAAAAGCTGGGCGGCAGCCTGGCGATCATCGGCGTGGGCGGCGTGATGTCGGGCCGCCAGGCCCGCGAAAAGATGGATGCGGGCGCCGACGCCGTGCAGCTCTATACCGGCCTGATCTACCGCGGCCCGGCCCTGGTGGGCGAGTGCGTGCGCGCCGTGGCGCGCTGAGCCCGGACGCGGCCGGCATCCGCCGGCCGTACAGCGAAAAAAGCAGGCAAAAAAAGGGGCCACCCGGTGGGTGGCCCTAATTCCAGCTCTGCTCTGTCACTCAACAGTACTACATAACTGCGGTTTGCGCAGCACTGCGCGCCAAAAACTTAGGCGCTGCGGCGGCTGCGGCTGGCAACCTTGGTGGCGGCGTCGGCGGCATCCGAGGCAGCCTTGAAGGTCGCGTTGGCGGCGGCATTCAGGTTCGACTCGGCGACTTCGGCGGCCTGCTTGGCGGCCTTGGTCATCGAATCGTAGGCGCTGGTCGCGGTGGCCAGCGAGGACTTGATCAGGGCAACGGCGCTTTCGGAGCCGGTCGGGGCGTTCTTGGAGAACTGGTCGACGGCTTCGCTCAGCTGCTGCTGGCCTTCGGCGATCTGTTCCTCGGTCAGCTTGACCAGGCTGGTCTGCACGCCGGCAACGATGTCGTACACGTGCTTGGTGTAGGCCATGGCCTTTTCGGCGCCCGGCTGCAGCAGGCCCGAGGCGAAAGCGGCGGCTTCCTGCGGATCCTTGACTTCAGCGGCTTGCTGCGACTTCTGGGCGACTTCGTCCAGGGTGGCCTTGACGACCTTCAGGTTCAGCTCGACCAGCTTTTCGAAGCCGGCGAACACGGCCGACTGGGCGGCCACGATGGTGTTGATGCTGGCCTTTTGACGGTCCAGGACTTGTTGCGGGATAGCGCTCATAGAATGCTCCTTCAGGGTAGCCGGAGGCTGTCCGGCAAATAAGGAATGGTTGTCTGCGACGAACTATAGAAACGTGCGCGGAAACTGGTACTACAAGCTACCGCCGGCCCGTTTGATGCACTGCACAATTGACATTCTAGGCTGAGAAAAATCCTTGTCAAGGAGTTTTTGTGCGACGCAACAAAGAATTGCACTTTGACGGTGCATGCCTTGTCCGGGTTTGATCCAGCACAAAGGTTTCCCAGGATTCAGGAAATACCCGAAGTGACGTCGTATCAATTGTTTTCTAAACTGCTTTCACGCTGATGACAGACAAATAAACCCACAAGTCAGCGCGCAACAGCAAATCGCAGCAAACCCTGCAATTGGAGACTCCATGACCCTCATCCCCCGCACGCTTTCGGCCTTGCTCGCGGCCAGCGCCATGCTCGCAGCCGGCGCCGCCCAAGCCGAATATC
Organism: Achromobacter sp. ACM04; assembly: GCF_014851465.1. Classification (NCBI taxonomy): domain Bacteria; kingdom Pseudomonadati; phylum Pseudomonadota; class Betaproteobacteria; order Burkholderiales; family Alcaligenaceae; genus Achromobacter; species Achromobacter sp. ACM04. The sequence goes on along the minus strand of NZ_JACUZS010000003.1, from coordinate 264,017 downwards.
CGGATCGCCCCATCAACATGGTGGTGCCGTTCGCCGCTGGCGGCCCGACGGACAACGTCGCGCGTTCGCTCGCGGAAGCCATGCGGCCGAGCCTGGGCCAGACGGTCGTGGTCGAGAACAAGGGCGGCGCCGGCGGCACCATCGGCACGACCCAGGTAGCGCGCGCCCAGCCTGACGGCTACTCCGTCCTGCTGATGCACGCCGGCTTCTCGACGGCGCCCTCGCTGTACAAGAATCCGGGGTACGACCCCTACAAGAGCTTCGAGCCCATCGGCCTGGTGGTCGACGTGCCGATGACCATCATCGCGCGTTCGGACTTCCCGCCCAACAACATCAAGGAACTGGCCGAGTACGTCAAACAGAACAAGGACAAGGTGTCCCTGGCCAACGCCGGCATCGGCGCCGCCAGCCATCTGTGCGGCACCATGCTGGTCGAGGCGCTGGGCGTACAGCTGCTGACCATCCCCTACAAGGGTACGGCGCCCGCCATGAACGACCTGCTGGGCAAGCAGGTGGACCTGCTCTGCGACCAGACCACCAACACCACCCAGCAGATCGACAGCGGCAAGGTGAAGGCCTACGCAGTCACCAGCCTGAAGCGCGTCCCCACGCTGCCGAACCTGCCGACCATGGACGAATCCGGCTACAAGGGCTTCGAAGTGGGCATCTGGCATGGCATGTGGGTGCCGAAGGGCACGCCCAAGCCCGTCGTCGACAAGCTGGTCAAGAGCCTGCAGGCTGGCCTGGCCGATCCCAAATTCCAGGAACGCATGAAGCAGCTGGGCGCGACTGTGCTGACGTCCGAAGCGAACCCGCAAGCCCTGGAAGCCAAGGTCAAGCAGCAAGTCCCGCAGTGGGGCGAGCTGTTCAAGAAGGCTGGCGTCGAACAGCAGTAACCCAAACCATGCGCCCTGGCGGCGCATGCAAAAAGAAAAGCCCCGTCCGGGGCTTTTCTTTTTTTGCAGGCCGGCCCTGGATTACGGGCGCAGAGCCTCTGCGGCCATGCCCAGACCGTTGAAGCCGGTGGAAACGGAGGGCTCGTAGCCCAGCGCTTCCGAGATGCTGGCGGCGGTGTCGACCAGCGCCTTGATCCAGTCGTCCTGCAGGCGCTCGGCGGGGGCCGAAATGGACAGGCCGGCGACCAGCTTGCCGGTATCGTCGAAAATGCCGGCGGCGATGCAGCGCACGCCGAGTTCCAGTTCTTCGTTGTCGCGCGCATAACCGTGGCGCCGCACTAACGCCAGTTCGCGCTCCAGGCGGTCCAGGTCGGTCAGGCTGTTGCGCGTGTGGCCGGCCAGGCCGGTGCGCAGCGCGTAGGCCCGGACCTGGCGCGCATCGGCGGTGGACAGGAACAGCTTGCCGGTGGAGGTCAGGTGCAGCGGCGCGCGGCCGCCGATGGCGCGAACCACCTGCATGCCGGAACGCTCGCTCCAGGCGCGGTCGATGTAGACGATCTCGTCGCCCTGCTGGACCGACAGGTTGATAGTCTGCCCGGTCAGCTTGTGCAGCGAGCGCATGGCGGAAATGGCCGCCTCGCGCACGTTCAGGCGCCCCTTGACCAGCGAACCCAGCTCCAGCAGGCGCATGCCCAGCTGATACAGGCCGTTGTCGACGCGTTCGACATAGCGGCCCACGACCAGGTCGTTAAGGATGCGATGCGCGGTGGACGCATGCAGGCCCGTGGTCGCGGACAGTTCTTTCAGCGTTACCGGATCCGGCTGCGCGGCCAGGGCATCGAGCAGACGCATGGCGCGTTCGATCACCTGGATGGCGATGGGATGGGCGGAGGCGCCTTCGGTCTCGGCGTCCAGGGCGTTGCGGGTAGTGGGGAGACGGGACATGGAAAGGGGGGCGTGGACAGCCGCGCCGCCTGTAGGGCCCCACCTTAGGGAACCGGACTTGCGGCATTGCAGCAAACAGTTCTTTCCCGTATTGTGAAATTTACTGGCGCGTTTGGCAACCGCTTTTTGTATCAAAAAAAGGGCCGCACATCGGGTGCGGCCCTGACTTCAGACTGCTGGCGGGGGCGCCAGCCTGCCTCCCAGGCGCAGCACCTCGGCCCGCAAATACTCCAGCGCTTCGGCTGCCGCGGCCGGTTCGCCCTTCACGCCCAGGTCGATATGGGGGGTGCCGCCGGCCTCGCCCACGCTGGGCAGGCTGAACGCGCGCACGCCGGGCCAGCGCGTTTCCACGGCCTGCATGGCCGGCGTAATGCGCGACTCCGGCATGCTGAATACCAGGAAGGAGTGCTCCGCGTGGGCGCGCACATGCTGCAGCGCACGATAGCGCGTGTCCAGCGTCCATTCCAGCATGGGCCACGCCATGACGGGAAAGCCCGGCACGAAGGTGTGGTCCTTGATGAAGAAGCCGGGAATGCGGTTGTAGGGATTCGGGACGATCTCGCAGCCTTCCGGAAACACGCCCATCTGCAGGCGCTGCTGGTTTTCCGGCGCGCTCATGTCGGCTGTGCCCTGCCCCTTGGCAGCCATCTCGGCCGTGCGCAGCGCGATGGCCTCTTCGGCCTCCGGGTGCAGCGCCAGCGGCAGGCCGAGCGCGGCCGCGGCGGCCTGGCGCGTGTGGTCATCGGGCGTGCCGCCGATGCCGCCACAGGAAAACACCACATCGCCGGTGACAAAGCTGCGCTTGTAGGTGGCGATGAGCGTGTCGCGGTCGTCGGGCACGATTTCAGCCCAGCCCAACTGCATGCCGCGCGCGCCCAGAAGCTCGACGACCTTGGAAAAATGCTTGTCCTGACGGCGGCCCGAGAGGATTTCGTCCCCTACGATGATGAGGCCAATGCGGCGGGCGGCGGATTCTGCGGCCATGTCCGATTCCAGAAGTTGAGAAGAATGACGCGGTTCAGACGTCGATGACCCGGTCCTCGCGCAAGCGCTTGAGCGCTTCCAGACCGTAGTGGGCGTAGACCAGGGCCGAGAACACCGGCAGGATGACCCACGCGGGCGGCAACAGGTTCAACAGCGAGCAGATCAGGCCTATGGTCCAGAAGCCGCCGTTGTTGCGTTCCAGGATCAGCTTGCGCTCGGCGGGGCTGGCGTGTTCGACGATGGCGTCTACGCGCATCATGCGCGAAAACGCGAACGCCCACCAGAAGATCGACAAGGCGATAGCCATGGGCGGCACCAGCCACAGCGGCAGCGTCAGCAGCCAGCCCGCGGCAAAGGCCAGCGATACCCAGATCGCGTTCCATACGCTGACCGCCGTCGCATGCTTGCCTTGCCGCGTGACGCTCACATACTCACGCTTGCCGACGTGGTTCAGCACCAGCGGCATCACGAACACGGCGGCAATCGCCAGGCCGAGGATGCCCGATACCGGCAACAGGATGGCCACCGCGATCACGGGGATCATGTAGACCTTGAGCGAGAACAGCCCCATCGCCAGCATCCAGTCCTCGGCCCGGTTGACGAAGTCCCAGCGCGCCGCCTCGGCAGCCAGCCATTCGTTCAGCGGCGTCCAGAACAGGTACAGCAGCAACAGGGCCCCCACCAGCGCGATCAGGAACGGCAGCAGCACCGCGAACAGCATGGAGGGATGGCATTGGGACACCAGGGCGCGCTTGAACGCCTGGCCCACGCTGACGGCGCCGGCCCCGGCAGCGGAAAATCGGCCGTTGTCGGGCGTGGCGGAATCAGTGCGCAAAGCAGTCATGGACGAGGAATGAGGGGGTAGACATCCCGGGTATGATAGTCAAACACGCCTTCATCTGCCCACATGTCCCTACTTGTACCCGATACCGACCTGGCCGCGCTGCGCGCGCGGCTGGGCTCATCGCCCGACGCCTGGCTGGTGGCCTGCTTCTGCGCGGCCTGGTGCGACACCTGCGAGCAATACAAGCCCAAGCTGCAAGCGCTGGCCGCCGCCATGCCGCGGCACGTCTTCGCCTGGATCGACATCGAGGACCACGCCGAACTCTTGGGCGACGAAGACGTGGAGAACTTCCCCACGCTGCTGGTGCAGATCGGATCGAAGGTGGTGTTCTACGGCCCCATGCTGCCGCACATCGGCCACCTGGAACGCCTGCTCGAAAGCCTGAATGAAAACAGCCCTGCGGTCGCCACCGCGCTGCCGGACCTGCCGCGCATGCTGGCCGCCTGAGCCGCAGCGGGCGTCACGCGCGCCAGCCATAAAAAAACCCGCAGACCTAAGGGCTTGCGGGTTTTTTCATGCCGGCGCCTTTCAGGGCTTGCGGCTGCCGCCCAGCAGGACGGCGATCTGGCGCTTCGGCCCCGAGGATGCGCCATTGCTCCTGGGCGCCGGTTCTTCGGCGGGCGCGGACGGCGCCGAGGGCTCGTAGGGCTTCAGGAAGAAATCGTCCACGGGCTGGCGCGGCGCGCCGGACGAATAGCCGGAGCGGCGGTCGGACGAACGGCCGCGGTCGCCGCGGCTGTCACGGCTTTCACGACCCTCGCGCCCTTCGCGCGACGACGAACCGCGGCGCTCGTCGCTACGGCGGTGGCTGCGCGCGACCAGGTCGGCAGGAACATCCAGGGTGCCGCGCGGCACTTCGCGCTTGATGAGTTTTTCGATGTCGAGCAGGAAGCGTTCTTCGTCGGGCGTGAACAAGGCGATGGCCTCGCCCGATGCGCCCGCGCGGCCCGTGCGGCCGATACGGTGCACGTAGTCTTCCGCGTTGTACGGCAGGTCGTAGTTGATGACGCAAGGCACGCCAGCCACGTCCAGGCCGCGCGCGGCCACGTCGGTAGCCACCAGCACTTCCAGTTCGCCGGCCTTGAAGGCTTCCAGCGCCTTCATGCGGTCAGCCTGGGTCTTGTCGCCGTGAATGGATTCAGCCTTGACGCCATCGCGTTCCAGGTCGCGGGCCAACCTCGCCGTGCCGATCTTGGTGTTGGAAAACACGATGACCTGGTTCAGGCCGCGCGACTTCACCAGATGCACGACCGCGGCGCGCTTGGCGTCGCTGGGCATCTTGTAGGCGATCTGGGTGATCGTGTTGGCGGTGGCGTTGCGCGCCGCGACTTCGATTTCGACCGGTTGATTCAGGTACGAGCGGCCCAGCTTGCGGATTTCATTGCTGAACGTGGCGGAGAACAGCAGGCCCTGGCGCTGCGCGGGCAGCAGGCGGATGATGCGCTCCAGGTCGGGCAGAAAGCCCATGTCCAGCATGCGGTCGGCTTCGTCCAATACCAGGATGCCGACCTGGCTCAGGTTCACGTTCTTTTGCTCGACGTGGTCGAGCAGGCGGCCGGGCGTGGCCACCAGCACTTCGCAGCCGCGGCGCAGGGCTTCCTTCTGCGGACCGATATCCACGCCGCCGAACACCACCGCCGAACGCAGTGGCGTCTGCTTGCTGTAGCGCTTGACGCTTTCGTAGACCTGGTCGGCCAGTTCGCGCGTGGGCGTCAGGATCAGCGCGCGCACCGGATGGCGCGCGGGCGATGCGCTGGTATTGGCCAGCGGCATGAGGCGATGCAGGATGGGCAGCGTAAAGGCGGCCGTCTTGCCGGTGCCGGTCTGGGCTGCGCCCATGACGTCGCGCCCTTCCACCACGACGGGGATGGCCTGCGCCTGGATCGGCGTGGGCGTGGTGTAGCCGGTTTCGGCGATGGACTGCAGAAGCAGAGGGTGCAGCCCGAAATCGGTGAACGTCGGCGCGGGCGCGGCAGGTGCTACGGATTGAGTGGATTCAGTCATCAGGGTTAGGCAGATACCGGGACCAGTGAAAAAGAACAAAACGAGAGTGCTACGCGCACTGCACTACATATGCATCGGAACAACCTGAACACGCGCAATCTGCATCCTGCCTTGCTGGCCAGGCGGCGCATTCTGGATTCGATACTTATGAGGGCAGTACCAGGCCCGGATTGCTGTGGATAACATGATTTTAGCGCAGCCGCATTACCACACGGTCCAGCCGCCTTCTGAAAGGCATTGCAAACGCCTTCCGCCCGCTGTCAGCAAGCGCCCGCCGGGCATACCAGCCGCGTCCACTGGATGGACGTTTTGGGTAATGACTCTTAGCCGGCCAGCCAGCGCAGGCCCCAGAGCGCCAGCATGCCGACGATGATGACCAGCACCGCGCTGCGGGTGCGCAGGAATACCAGGATGGCGAGTACGCCCGCGACCAGCTTGTAGTCGAACACCGGCCCCAGGCCGGCCTTCCAGGGCAGCAGGTCGGGCACGATGATGGCGGTCAGGGCGGCGGCGGGCGCGTAGCGCAAGGCGCGGCGCACGCCTTCCGGCAGGGGGATGTAGTCGCCGAACAGCATGAAGCCGGCGCGCGTCAGCACACTGCACAGCGCCAGCAGCAGGATGGCGGAATAGACGTAGATTTCAGCAGGCCAGAGGGTCATGCGCGGGCCTTGAAGTAGCGTTCGGCCCAAATGCCGGCGACCACGCCCGCCACCACGGCGGCGGCCAGGCCCAGGCGCAGCGGCAGGACCTGCCCGGTCCAGGCGACCACGCCGGCTGCCAGCATGGAAATCAGCATGGGCTTGGTGCTGGCCAGCGGCACCGTGATGGCCAGCAGCGCCAGCACCGCGGCAAAGTCCAGCGACCAGTCCGTGGGCACCATGGAGCCCAGATAGATGCCGACGATGGACGAGGTCTGCCACACGAACCAGCCCGGCGCGATGGCGCCCAGGAAGAACCAGAGCTGCTCGCGGGTGCCGCGCACGGCCGCATCGCCAAAGCGCGGCATGAACAGCACGAAGCCCATGTCGGTCGTGAAATACCCCAGCCCCAGCCGCTTGGGCCAGGACAGGTGGCGGAAATAGGGATGCAGCGCCGCGCCGAAAATGAGAAAGCGCAGGTTCACCACGCAGCCGGCGGCGAAAATCAGCCAAAGCGGCGCGCCAGTAGCGATGAGCGGCAGGGACGTCAGTTGGGCCGAGCCCGCGTACAGCAACAGGGTCATGGCCAGCGCCATGGTTTCGGTCAAGCCCGACTTGACCATGGCCACGCCGGTGACCAGCCCCCAAGTGGCGGTGGCGATCAGGGCGGGCACGATGGCGTGCACGCCAGCCCGGAATGCAGCGATACGCTCCTGGCGGACCGCGACGGGGTCTTCGGATTCAGGAAGCGCGGATTCAGAGGACAACTGCTGGCCCCTGGCGATTCGGACAGGACGACATGGAAACTCTAAGGAAAAGGAACGCACGACAACCCGTTCGCCCGCCGGGATCACTACGCGCGGGCCTGGCGGCGCCGCGCCGGGGCGCGAATAGGGGCGTATTGTAACCTCGCTGCTTGATACAATACGGGCCTCGGGATTCTTGGGCGCTTGGGAGTAGACCATGTCGATGGCAGACCGCGACGGCTTCATCTGGTATGACGGCAAGCTCGTACCGTGGCGAGACGCGACCACGCACGTCCTGACGCACTCCCTGCATTACGGCCTGTCGGTATTCGAAGGCGTGCGCGCCTACCGCTCCGAGATCGGCACCGCCATCTTCCGCCTCGAAGACCACACCAACCGCCTCTTCAATTCGGCTCACATCTACCAGATCCCGATGCCCTTCGATCGCGACACGATCAACGAGGCGCAGCGGACGGTCGTGCGCGAAAACCAGTTGGAAGCCGGCTACCTGCGCCCCCTGGTGTTCTACGGCCCCGAAAAAATGGGCGTGTCGCCCAAGGGCGCCCGGGTGCACGTGGCCATCGCCGCCTGGCCCTGGGGCGCCTATCTGGGCGAAGAGGCGCTGTCCGCAGGCATCCGCGTCAAGGTGTCGTCATTCGCGCGCCAGCACGTGAACGTCACGATGCCGCGCGCCAAGGTGGCCACCACCTACGCCAATTCGATCCTGGCCAATACCGAAGCCCTGCAGGACGGCTACGACGAAGCCCTGCTGCTGGACACGGAAGGCTTCGTGGCCGAGGGTTCCGGCGAAAACCTCTTCATCGTCAAGGACGGCGTGCTCTGCGAGCCTGAGATCGCATCCGCCCTGACCGGCATTACCCGCTCCACCATCCATGCGCTGGCCGCCGACCTGGGCTTGCGCGTGGTGACCAAGCGCCTGACACGCGATGACGTCTACATCGCCGACGAGGCGTTCTTCACCGGCACGGCCGCCGAAGTGACCCCCATCCGCGAAGTGGACAACCGCCAGATCGGCTCCGGCCGGCGCGGCCCGATCACGGAGCGGCTGCAGAAAGCTTTTTTTGACGTGGTGAATGGCCGCAACCCGAAGTACCATCACTGGCTGAGTAAAGTCTGATCCGCGCGGCCCGGTCCATGACCAGGCCGCATCATTGCCCCAACCTGCCGATTACCGGTTTTTTTTCAGGAATATCCATGACCGCTGCTGCTCCGGCCGCCGTCCCCCACCCCCACGAAGTCATCGAGGTCGGCGCTGACGACCTGCCCGTGTTCTGTCCGGGCCCCAAGGCGCCGCTCTGGAGCATGCATCCGCGCGTGTTCCTGGACGTGGCCCGCACCGGCTCCGCCAGTTGCGCCTACTGCGGCGCCGAATACCGCCTGAAGCCCGGCACCGTATTGCACGGCCACGGGCACTGAGTCACCCGCTCTATAACGTCCACCCGTTTCCGCCGCCATGTTCGCCACGCCCGAAGAAGCAGAGCACGCGTTCTACGAAGCCCTCGACCAGGCGGACGTCGTACGCCTGATGCAAGTCTGGGCGGACGACGAGGAAGTCGTCTGCATCCATCCGGGGGGCCTGCGCATCGTCGGCCACTCGGCGGTGCACGATTCCTGGCAGCAGGTGCTGGCCAACGGCCCGCTGCACGTGCGCCCATTGCGCCCGCTGGTCATGCTCAGCATGATGTGCGCGGTGCACGTGCTGGTGGAACAGGTGGCGGTGCAGACGCGGGAAGGCACGCAATTCGCCAATTGCTACGCCACCAACATCTACCACAAGGGGCCCACCGGCTGGCGCATGGTCATGCACCATGCCTCGCCGGCGCCCACCGAAGCCGGGGTGCTCGACTTGCACGACGTACCCGACATGCTGCACTGAATCGGGTGGATTTTTAGTTGGCCGCTGCTCGTCTTGATACAACGCCCTGTCCCGTCCCCTCCTGGTTGCCCGGAGGCGACAGCCAGACGGTTTATGCCGCCCTGTTCGCGCAGTATCACCGCATCGCATTCGTACGCGAACGGGTGGACACGCCCGACACCGACTTCGTCGATTTCGATTGGACCGGTCCGGGCCTGTTCCCACACAAGTCCGCCGACGGTGCGCCCGTCAGCGGCCAGCGTCCGGTTGCCAATGGCAAGACCGCCGCGGCCCGGTGGATGACGGATGCGGACTGGAAGTCCCTGCCGCATACGCCCGATACCCCAGCCCTGATCCTGTTCCACGGCCTGGAAGGCGGCAGCAATAGCCGCTATGCGCAGTCCATCGCGCATCACTTCCGCGCGCGCGGCTGGATCGTGGTGATCGCGCATTTCCGCGGCTGTTCGGGCGTGCCCAACCGCCTGGCCCGCGCCTACTACTCGGGTGATTCGGCCGAGGTCGGCTTCATGCTGAATACCGTGCGCCAGCGCATCCCGCATGCTCGCTGGCATGCGGTCGGCGTATCGCTGGGGGGCAACGCCCTGCTCAAATACCTGGGCGAACACCAGGAGGATACCGGCTGGCTGACGGCCTGCGCGGGCGTGTCCGTGCCGCTGGACCTGGTGGCCTGCGGCAAGACGCTGTCCACCGGCATATTCAACCGCAGGGTCTACACCGCCCATTTCCTGAAGACGCTCAAGCACAAGGTGCTGGAGAAGGCGCACCGCTATCCCGGCGCCGTGGACGTCATGCGCATCGCCCATGCGCATGATCTGCGCGAATTCGACGACACGTACACCGCGCCCATGCACGGTTTTCGCAATGCGCTGGATTACTGGACGCGGGCGTCCAGCAAGCCCTGGCTGCCGAAGATATCCGTGCCGACGCTGGTGCTCAATGCCCGCAACGATCCGTTCGTGCCGGCCGCGTCGCTGCCGACGCCCGAGGAATGCTCGTCCACCATCCTGCTGCATCAGCCTACCGATGGCGGCCATGCCGGTTTTCCGACCGGCAGCTTCCCCGCCCACCTGAACTGGCTGCCCCAGCGGCTGGGACGCTTCTTCGAAACCGGCCTGTAGGGCGCGTCCTGCGCCCTGCCCGGCTCGGCCGGGCGCTCAGCCCGACTTGAAGCGTTCCAGCAACTGGCGCTCTTCGGCCAGCTTGTCCTTCACTTCCTTGATCTGCACGTCGATCTGAGACTGCTCGTAGAAGTCGGTGGACATGTTGCGCGCCTGCTGCAGCTGCGATTCCGCGGCGGCGTATGCGCCCGTCATGACGTAAAAGCGCGCTTGGTCGCGGCGCGCGGCCACGGGCTTGCCGTTGCGGTCTTCGCTCTGCGCCAGCATCTGGTAGAGGCTGGGCTCGTCGCTGCCCCATTGCTTGATCTTGGCCCGCAGGTATTCCTGCGCGTCCGTGTGGCGGCCGACGCTTTGCAGCGCCTGGGCGTAGGCGATGCCCAGGGCCCGGTGGGCGGGCCAGCGCTTGGTGCCAGCCTGGGCGAGCTCCAGCGCCCGGGGGTACTCCTTGCGGGCCAGGGCGATATCCACACTGAGCTTGGCCAGCTGGGCCGAGCTTCGACCGTCCGCCGACGCCAGGTTCCAGTTGCGCTCGGCCTCGGCCAGGTTGTTGCGCTGGAACGCCTGCAGCGCCAGGCCGTAGTAGGCGGCCGACTTGCGTACGCCCGACAGGGCCTGGGCCTCGTCCTGCAATTGCTGGCCGGCGGTGCGCAGGCTGACCGCGTCGCGGCCCTGCACCACGCGCATCTTGGCGCGTATGTACCAGAAATCGTCGCTATCCACGTGGCGCGCCACCGGAGACTGGTTGCGCACCCGATTCTGCACGTCCGACATACGCTCGATGGACAGCGGGTGGGTGCTGGCCCATGAGCCGCCGCCCGCGCCTTCATTCAGGCGCGACGCATTCATCAGGCGCCCGAACATCTGCGCCATGCCTTCGGCGTCGTAGCCCGCCTTGGTCAGCATCTGCAGCCCGGCCCGGTCGGCTTCGCGTTCCGCATCGCGTGAAAAACCCAGCTGGCGGTTGATGGCCGCGGCCTGGCCGAATGCCGCCACGCCCACCGCCAGGTTGCCGCCGCCCCCGGCCAGGGCTGCCAGCAGCGCCCCCGCCAGGCTCGCCAGCATCACCATGCTGTTCTGGTTCTGCTGGGTCATGCCGCGGGCGATGTGGCGCTGCACGACGTGGCCGATTTCGTGCGCCAGCACCGCCGCCAGTTCGGACTCGCTGGCGGAAGCCACGATCAGTCCCGTATTGACGCCGATGAAGCCGCCAGGCATGGCGAAAGCGTTGATTTCGGGGTCGCGCACGCCGAACATCTCGACCTCGGGGACCGCGCCGGGCGCGAAGGCCGCCAGTTTGCGCCCCATGGTGGTGAGGTACTGGCTGAGTTCGGAATCGTCCACATAGGTCGGGTCGCGCCGCCCCTGGGCCATGATGGCCTCGCCCAGGCTGCGCTCCAGCGCAGGGGACAGTTCAGCGGCAGAGGCCGCACCCATCGAGGGCAGGCCTACGGGCTGCGCCCAGGCGGCGATGGGGAGGACGGGCACGGCCAGGGCCACGGACAGCCCGACGATTGCACCCCGTTTCGCAATCGAGCAAATGGATGGCATTTTCCTGCGGTTCATAAGCCTATGATAGCGATGCGCTTAAAATGTTTCATCGATAGCCCCAACGAGGTCTCAATGCGTCCTGTCCGTAAAGCCGTTTTCCCCGTCGCCGGCATGGGTACGCGCTTCCTGCCCGCCACCAAGGCGATGCCCAAGGAAATGCTGCCCGTGGTCGACAAGCCGCTGATCCAATACGCCGTGGAAGAAGCCGTGGCCGCCGGGATCACCGATCTCATCTTCGTGACGGGGCGCAACAAGCGCGCCATCGAAGACCACTTCGACTCCGCGCCGGAACTCGAATCGGACCTGGAAAGCAAGGGCAAGCACGAGCTTTTGGCCATGGTGCGGGGCATTCTACCCGCGCATGTGAATTGCCTCTACATCCGCCAGTCGGCCCCGCTGGGACTGGGCCACGCGGTGCTGTCGGCCGCGCCGGCCGTGGGCGACGAACCGTTTGCCGTGCTGCTCGCCGATGACCTGATCGACTCCGACCAGCCCGCGCTGAAGCAGCTGATCGACGTGGCCGTGGCGCAGAACGCCAGTGTGCTCGGCGTACAGGACGTGCCGCGCGCGGATACCCGCAAGTACGGCATCGTGGCCACCCGCCAGGGGGAGGCCAGCGCCAGCGGCCGCACGGAACGCGTCACCCACATCGTCGAAAAGCCCGACCCCGAAGCCGCGCCGTCGACGCTCGCCGTGGTGGGCCGCTACGTGCTGGAAGCCGCGATCTTCGACCACCTGCGCTCGACCAAGATGGGCGCCGGCAACGAGATCCAGCTGACCGACGGCATCGCCTCGCTGATGCGCGAGCGCGCCGTGTATGCGCACCGCTATGAAGGCGTGCGCTACGACTGTGGCAGCAAGGCCGGCATGTTCCAGGCCACCGTGGCGCTGGGCAAGAAGTACCACGGCCTGCTGCCGGAATAGCCGCAAGCCTGCGGCTATTCGTGCCGCGTCAAGGCTTGAGCGCCGCGGCCTCGCGCCGGCCGTTGAAGCCTTGTTCCAGAATCTTCCGCGCCGAGGGCTCATGGGCCTTCGGCCCGCCGATGCCAAAGCGCTGTGCCGCCACGCCCATCAGGACGATCACGGCGCCCAGTGCGGACGTGTACAGCACCTCCTGGCGGTACGTACCCTCCAGCACCATCGTCAGCAAGGCTGCGCAGATGAACAGGATGACCGCCCAGGTCAGCCAGGGAAACAACCACATCTTGAACTTCAGTTCGGCTCCCTGAGCCTGCAGGCGCTGCCGCATGCGCAGTTGGCAGCATGCGATGGTCAGGTAGACGAACAGCGCCACGCAGCCCGTGGTTTGCATGAGGACGTCGTACAGGTCCATCGAGGACGTCGCCATCATGTAGACGGCAACGAATGCGAACACGCTGGATATGACCACGCCCACGTACGGCGCACCGGACGAAACGCCAGTAACGGCCATGATGCGATGCGCGTCGCCGCGACGGGCCAATGAATAGAGCATGCGCGACGAGACGTAAAGCGCCGAGTTGAAGCAGCTGCAGACCGAAGTCAGCACGATGGCGTTGACGATCAATTGTGCGTAGGGAATGCCCATCGCGTCCAGCACCACGTTGTAGCTGCCACGCGTCGGGTCGACCAGGGCGGGCGTGTCGTAGGGCACCAGGCAAACCACCAGAAAGATGGACCCTACATAGAACAGGCAGATCCGCCAGACCACCGATCGGATGGCTTTCACGATTTGGCCACCGGGCTCGGAGGTCTCTCCCGCCGCCACCGTGACGACTTCCGCGCCCATCATTGCGAACATGATGCCCAGCAATGCGGTGACCACGGCGCCGGGCCCATTGGGCATGAAACCCCGATCGGCGAGATTGGACATGCCGCCGGCATCGCCAAAGGGCCACAGGTGCACAACCGCCAGCGTTCCGACCACCAGGAACAAGACGATGGCCACCACTTTGATCAGGCCGAACCAAAACTCGAATTCCCCGTAGTTCCTGACGTTCATGAAGTTGACGCCTATCAACCCAAGCGTCAGGAGCAGCGCGTAGACCCAATTGGGCGCCACGGGGAACCAGCCATGCAGAATCTGTCCCGCGACATAGGCTTCCCACCCCATCAGCAGCGCCCAGAAGTACCAATACAGCCAACCGATGGTGAAACCCGCCCAGCGCCCGATAGCGCGATCCGCGTAAGTCGAAAAGGAACCGGTATCGGGCTGGGCCACGGCCATCTCGCCCAGCATGCGCATGACTAGAAACACCAGGATCCCGCCGCCCAGATAAGCCAGGATCGCCGCGGGTCCGGCCAGCGCGATCTGCTTGCCGGACCCCACAAACAAGGCCGCGCCGATGACCCCGGCAATGGAAATCATCGTCATGTGGCGCGATTGCAGCCCACCCTTGAGTCCCTCACCCTTAGACATGCTTTCTCCTTTGACCGCGCCCCCGGTATGGAACGCGCTTGTTTTGTTTTTTTCCGCACAGGCCTGATGCAAGGCGCGCCTGACCCTAATCTTCAAGTCCCGCGGGCGCGAACCCGGCCAGGAGCGCGTCCAGCCAGCGCGGCGCAAGATCCCGCGCTTCGCGCGCTTCCTTTCTGCGTACGGCGTTGCGGACCAGCGAACCGCCGAAGTACTTGATGGGTTCGGGCGGAAACCGCTTGGGCTTGCGGCCAACCAGGGCGCAGCGGCGCCAAGAATCGTTGCGATCCAGGGCCAGGCTCGCCAGAATCCTGCCGCCCAACAGGCTGGGAGCGACGCCGTTGCCGCTCCAACCCACTCCGTAGTGGATGTGCCCCGTACCGGACAAGGTGCCGAAAACGGGCAGGCTGTCGTAAGTCCGATCAATCGGGCCCGACCACGCATGCGAGACGCGCACATCGGCAAGCATCGGGTAGGCGCGGCGGAAATCCTGTTCCGCCATCCGGCAGCTTTCTTCGTGGCGGCTGAAGGTGGCGTCGATGACGCCTCCCCGGGAAAGCGCCCCCGTACCCTTGCCGTACGCGATCCGCCCGTCTCTTGTGGTCCGGTAATACCCGACCATCAACTGCGAATCGGTGATGGCTTCGCCTCCGGTCCAGCCCAGGGAAGCCAGGCGCTCGGGGATCGCCTGCGTCACGACGATGGAACTGTTGACGGGCACGATCAGCCTTGAGATTTCAGGAATGGCCGTGGCCCATGCATTCGTCGCCAGCACGACGCTTTTGGCCAGCATGGTGCCCAAGGCGCTGCGGATCACCGCCGGATAGCCGTCGCTCAACTCCAGCACCGGCGTGTTCTCGTGGATCACGATGCCGCGCTCCAGGGCCACCCTGCGCATACCGCGCACCAACCGTGCCGGCTGCACCGTGGCATTGCCGCGCTCGAACACGCCCGCCCTGTGCATGCGAGACCCGGTTCGACGTGCAACGTCCTCCGGGAGTACGTACTCGAAGGGACGCGCGCCGACCCGGGCGCAGGCCTGGAGCGTGCCGTCCCATGACTCCTGTTGCGCCTCGGAAGTGGCAGTCCAGAGCCATCCCCCGCGGCGGATGTGCGCATCGATGCGATGGCGGCCGCAGAACTGTTCGATTTCATCGATGGCGCGTTCCGAGGCCTGGGCCAGGAACAGCGCCTCGTCGGCATCCGCGAAAGCAAGCAACGAAGCGATTTTCGGCCACCAGGACATGGCCATGCCGCCGTTGCGCCCTGAAGCGCCCCCGCCGCAAACGTCGCGTTCCAGGACCACGACCTTGGACCAAGGACTGAGCTCCTTGATGCTCAACGCCGTCCACAGGCCTACATAGCCTCCACCGATAATCACGATGTCGGCGGCCTGGCTACCGGTCATGGGCGCACTTGCCTGCATGGCGGGCTCCGCCTCCTGCATCCAGAAGCTGCGTTGCAGGAAAGGTTCGGCTTGGCTTGTATGGCGTGAAATGATCATGAGCAAAGCGGCTTTAATCCAGCCGCGCCTCGAATTTAATATGTCTACATAATTTCTGTAGGTTGTGATCCTATCGAAGCTGATTTTTGCAAAAAATAGGGGCTTTCCCCGATATGTCCGGTCCTATCATGAAGGATCGGATTTATATAATTTATCTATATATATTCTGTACGAACTGCCACACTGGTCCATCCACCGCACCAGCACAGGAACTTCACTCGCATGTCTGAGTATCGAATCGGCGACGTCGCGCGCCTCACGGGCACGAACATTTCGACGCTGCGGCTATGGGAGCAACACGGCCTCCTCGTTCCGGCGCGCACCGAAACGGGACAGCGCATCTATTCAGATGCAGATCTGGCTCGGGTATCCCATATCGTTCGTCTGCGGCAGATCAACGGCCTGAACATGCCTGCGATCCGTCGCGTACTGGAGGAGTCGCAGGCCGGATCAGCGTCCGCGGCGCCACCCTCGACCGCCTCAGGCGCCACGGCATCCCAGGCCCGTGAAATGGCTGACGCCGCCGCGCTTGGACTGCGTTTTCGCACCGCGCGCCGCAGCGCCGACTTGTCGCTGAAAGAAGCGTCAGATGAAACCAGCCTGCCCGTGTCCTTCATTTCCACCTTTGAACGGACAGGCCGCGGGGCCACCGTCGCCAGCCTGAAGCTGCTTGCCACCTGTTATGGCACGTCGCTGACGGCCCTGTCGGAGGTGTCGCCCAAGCCGTCGCGCAACGCGGCCGAGGTGGTGCGCAAGGGCCAGGAAAGACATGCCCCGTCGTTCGGCGCGGGCATCCAGATCCTGCAGCTCGCGACGAGCCTGCCTTCGCTCGACTGCCAGAAATGGGTCCTGGCGCCGGGCGCCCGCAGTGAAGGCGCCTATACGCACCATGGAGAGGAGTGCATACACGTCATCGCCGGCGAATTCAGCATTACGGTCGATCTGGCGGCGCCCGTGACCTTGCGCGCCGGAGACAGCATTTCGTTCCTGAGCGGACGGCCTCATTCGTGGAAAGTCGTCGGCGAGCAAACCGTGGAACTGTTCTGGGTCAATACGCCGAAGAGCTTCTAAGCTGACGGCGTATGCCACCCGCCGCGGTTTTCAGGCTGAAGCGGCGCGGGCACGGGCCTTGGAACGGGCCAGCGCATCGCGATCCGCCTTGCGCAAGCGCCCCTTGGCCGACAGGCGCATCAGGGTTCCCAGGGCCACCATCAGGCCGATCACCTCGACCAGCGCGGCCGGAATCCACATGGTCAGGCCGCCTATGGTCTGATCGGTCTGGGCCGACATGGCGATGGCGCGGCCGCATAGTTCGAACAGCGGATAGATGTCGCTTTCAGTGAAGGCAATGACCGCGCCGGCCACCATTTGCGGCAGCATCGTCAGCACGGGAGAAATGACCCGGCCGCCCGGCGTCATGGCCGCGGGAGGCGCGGGCCTGCGGTCCAGGATCAGGTTCCAGTACATGAAGCCGCTGATGACCACCGACCAGTTCATCAGGCGGTAGAGGCGCCAGTCCAGCATGGAATAGAACTGCACCGACGGGATCAGCCAGACCAGCACCAGGAAAACAAACAGCGTCGGCACGAAGATCTTGTGGGTCAGCACCGCCACCGTGGCGCGGCCGGCGCCGGTGCGCAGGAAGTCGCGCAGGCGGATGCGCCAGCGCATGGGCAGGCCCGCGCGCATCACCTGCCCCGGGAACGCCGCCATCACCAGCAGCGGCCCCAGATGGTGCAACACCAGATGCTGGATGCGGTGGATGAAGAACATGCGCTCGGCGTAGTAGTCCAGCCGGGTATGCATGGACAGGTACAGCAGCACCATGCCGGTCCAGAACAGGATGCTGCGGGCGGCGGTCACGCGATGGACCTTTTGGCCGCGCACGAACAGCACGATGGCCACCAGGAAGGAGGCCACCAGCGTGGGAGAGAACTCCCAGGGTATGAGCCATTCGAGACTATCCATGCAAACCATCCGGAAAACGTCGGGGCTGTACGAGGACGGGCGCCATGCGCCGCACTCGCCGATTGTAGTTGACCCCGGCCCGCCCTGCCCCGGCGCTCAGAAACGGTGCGAAATGCCCGTGCCCACCCGCGTGGTGTGGGAATGGGCAGGATCGAACTGGTCGTCCAGCGTGTAGTTCGACGCATAGCCGGCGAAGGCATAGAGCGTCGTGCGCGGGGACAGGCTGTAGGTATAGCCCAGCGTCATCACCTGCGCATTGCGCGCCGTCATGCCGTTGTCCCAATGCCAGTCCGGATGGGCCAGCGACCATTGCACCAGCACGGCGCCAGGCCCGACCGGCACGCTGGCCCCGACCAGCCAGGCATCGACCGTGCCGCCGCGCACGAAGGCAGCCGGTCCCAGGCCCATGCCCAGTCCGTCGGGATCGCCCCCGTCCAGCCCGACATCGCCGTTGCGCTGGCGCGACCAGGCCAGGGACAGCTTCAGCACCTCGAAGTCATAGGAAGCGCCCAGCTGGACCGCTTGCGGCCGTCCGTTGCTGCCCGGCGGCGCGTCGGCCAGGCGCAGCTGGTCCCAGGTGGCGACCGCCAGCAAGGGTCCATCCTCATATTTCAGGCCGAGACTGAGCGCGCGGTTGTTGTTGGCCGTTTTGAACTGGCTGCGGTCGTCGGCGTCGAAGGAATAGCCGATGCCTGCCTGGAAGCCCTGCCATACCGGCGTGTAGTAATTGACCAGGTTGCTGAGCTGGTAGTTGTCGGACGCCTTGAAGGTGGCACCCATGCCCATTTCCTTCCAGGACGCGATTTCCAGGGAATTGCCGTAGACCTGGCCTATGGTGTGCTGGCGCCCCAACCGCAGGTCGCCGAAGCTGTCATGCCCCAGGCCGACCCAGGCGGCGTAATTGAAGTAGCGGTCGTCGTCGGCCCGCTTGCCCGACGAGGGATCGAAGCCGCTTTCCAGCTGGAACCTGGCGCTCCAGCCCCCGCCCATGTCTTCCGCCCCCGTCATGCCCCACAGGGTATCGGTCAATCCGCCGTTGAGCAGCCCGCTGTGACTGCCCTGCCCCGAGACCGAGGTGACGGCCAGCCCCGCGTCCACCACCCCGTACAGCGTCAGCCCCTGCCCGGTCTCGGCGCAGCGACCCGCCAAGGGAAGGGCCAGGCCCACTGCCATCAGCGCGGCAAAAGTAGCGATTCTCATGTGTTTCTCCTGATCGCGCGGCGGGCTTGCGCCCGCCGCGGGCCTCATCTACTTATTGCCAGCCGTAGCGGCGGACCCAGATTCCCTTCAGGAACTGCGTCAGCGTGCAATAGGCCAACAGGATGCCGATCAGCCAGGGGAAGTAGCTCAACGGCAGCGGCTGCAGCTGGAGGTACTCGGCCAAGGGCGAAAACGGCAGCAGCAACCCCATCGTCACCACCAGCAGGGTCATGCCCATCAGCGGCCACGCGGCGCGGCTTTGCAGGAACGGGATCTTGCGTGTGCGGATCATATGGACGATGAGCGTCTGCGACAACAATCCTTCGACGAACCAGCCCGACTGGAATAGCGTCTGGTGTTCCGGCGTATTGGCCTGGAAAACGTACCACATGAGCGCATAGGTGGCGATGTCGAACAGGGAGCTGATCGGACCGAAAAACACCATGAAGCGACCCAGGCCGTCAGGGTCCCACTGCTGGGGCTTCTTCAACAATTCTTCGTCGACATTGTCGAACGGGATTGCGGTCTGGGAAATGTCGTACATCAAGTTCTGCACCAGCAGGTGGATGGGCAGCATCGGCAGAAACGGCAGAAAGGCGCTGGCGACCAGGACCGAGAAGACATTGCCGAAGTTCGAGCTGGCCGTCATCTTCAGGTACTTGAGCATGTTGCAGAAGGTCTTGCGACCTTCGATGACGCCGTCCTCCAGCACCATCAGGCTCTTTTCCAGCAGGATGATGTCCGCAGCCTCTTTGGAAATATCGACCGCCGAATCCACCGAGATGCCCACGTCGGCCGCCCGCAGGGCTGGCGCGTCGTTGATGCCGTCGCCCATGAAGCCCACGGTGTTTCCCTGGGCCCTGAGGCTGCGCACAATGCGCTCCTTGTGGGCCGGCGTGAGCCGCGCGAACACATTGGCCTCGCGCACGGCGGCGGCCAGTTGCGCCTCGTCCATTGCCTCGATATCGGCGCCCAGATAGACCTTGCGCACCTCGAAATCGACCTCGCGGCAGACCTTCTGCGTCACCAGCTCCACGTCGCCGGTCAGCACCTTCACTTCGATGCCGGAATCCTTGAGCGCCTTGAGCGCGGGGGCGGTGGATTCCTTGGGAGGATCCAGGAAGGCCATGTATCCGACCAGCACCAGATCGGACTCGTCGGCCACGCCGTAGGTTTGCTGGGTGGGCGGCATTTCCTTGACGCCCACCGCGATGACGCGCAGGCCGTCGCGATTCAGGTCCGCCGTCACCCGGCGGATGTCGGCCCGGCGGGCATCGGTCAGCAGATGCTCTTCGTGGCCCACGCGCAGGCGGGTGCAGACCGCCAGCATCTCCTCCAGCGCGCCCTTGCAGATCAATTCGTGATGCTCGCGGCCATTCTCGGTTTCGTTGACCACGACCGACATGCGGCGCCGGGAAAAGTCGAAGGGGATCTCGTCGACCTTGCGGTACTTTGCCGCCAGATCCAGCTTGCGCTCGACTTCGGCGTGCTGCAGCACCGCCACATCCAGCAGGTTCTTCAAACCGGTCTGGTAGTAGCTGTTGAGATAGGCGTAGGCCAGCACGTCGTCGCTGCTGGCGCCGTAGACGTCGGTGTGGCGCTCCAGCACGATGCGGTCCTGGGTCAGGGTGCCGGTCTTGTCCGTGCACAGCACGTTCATCGCGCCCAGGTTCTGGATCGCGTCCAGCCGCTTGACCACGACCTTGCGGCGCGACATGCGCACGGCGCCCTTGGCCAGGGTGGCCGTGACGATCATGGGCAGCATTTCGGGCGTCAGGCCCACGGCGATGGCCAGCGCGAACAGCAGCGCCTCCATCCAGTCGCCCTTGGTAAAGCCGTTGATCAGCATGACGATGGGCGCCATGACCAGCATGAAACGGATCAGCACCCAGCTCACGCGGTTGATGCCCTGCTGGAACTGGGTCGGCGCGCGGCTGGTCTGCGTGACGCGCCCGGCCAATTGGCCGAAGTAGCTGCGCGAGCCCGTGGCGACCACCAGGGCGCTGCCCGAGCCGCTGACCACGTTGGTACCCATGAACGCCATGTTCTCAAGTTCCAGCGCGTTGGCGGTCTCGCTGCGCTGCGTGGCGTACTTTTCGACAGGCAGCGATTCGCCCGTCAGCGCGGCCTGCGCGATGAACAGGTCCTTGGCATTCAGGATGCGGCAGTCGGCGGGAATCATGTCGCCCGCGGACAGCAGCACCACGTCGCCCGGCACCAGCTCCGCCAGCGGCACCTCGATCTGGCGCGAGCCGCTGACATGCAGCGCCACGCCGAAATAGCGGCGGGCATCGCCCTCGGCCTGGGTCGCCGGGTCGCTGCGCAGCACGGTGGCGGTGTTCTGCACCATGGCCTTGAGCGCCTCGGCGGCGCGGCTGGAGCGCTGTTCCTGCGCAAACCGCAGCACGGTGGAGATGAGCACCATGGCGCCGATGATGAATACCGCCGTCCAGGACTGGTCGTCCGGCACGGCCATGCGCACGTCGGTGAGCCAGGACAGCGCCGCCAGCGCGGTCAGAAGCAGGTTGAACGGATTGCGATAGGACAGCCACAGATGCGTGTACCAGGAGAGCGGCTTTTCGTGGTCGACCTCGTTGGCGCCGTAGCGTTCGCGCGCGGTCTGCGCCTGGGCCTCGGACAGCCCGCCGCGGCTGCTGCCGAACAGGGCGAACAGGGCGCCAAAGCCCATGCGCGACAGGTCCAGCATCTGGCGGTTGGCATGGCGCGCGGTGTCGGAAGACGCCGCGGCGGTCGCGACGCCGCGTTCCGGCATGGGCGAACGGCGGAAGTGTCTGGCGCTATGGCGCAGGCCCGCCGCCGACGTAAAGAAGGACTTGAGAAACTTGAACATCGGAGTGCTCCGGTTGTACGTGTAGTTGTTGGAGACACGGACGACCCTGCCCTCTGCTGGCTGCGCGCGGGCAGAGCAGCGGTCCGCGGCTTTCGCGCAGAAAGCCGTCAAACCGCCGCGTACAGGCGTGCGCAGGCGCCGGGGCAATGTTGCCGGTATCCGGATCGCATGAAATGCGCCGGGTGCGGAAAACGGATGGGAGCTAGCGGAGGAATCGGTGCCGGCGGCAGAAGCGCACGCGACGTGGGCCAGGCCGGTGATTCTTGGCTGCGGACTCCGTACGGGCCAGGATGACTATCCTGCCTGTCGGCTCGCAGCGAGAAGACAGGTCAGACAGGCATGCCGGCGCCGCGCACTGGGCGCAATCGAGGCTCGGGGTCTAAGGCACTGGGCATGATCTCTCCTGTGGAAGAAAGGATGGCTTCAGGCCAGCGCGGCCTGCGCGGCCGGCGTCGTGGTCTGGGTGCCGAAATGCACGTGGCGCACGGCGGGATTGGCGCTCAGGCGGCGCGCCTGCGACATCAGTTCGCCCCGCAGCTCCGGGGGGCAATTGACGGTGATGCAGGCGGATGCCATGCCAGGATCCCGGCCCTGGTCGATCTGCACTTGCGAGACGTCCAGGCCGGCGGCGCTGAAGTCCAGGCAGATCTGCTTGCGCAAGGCGCCCAGCTCGTCGCGCGGACAGATGACCGTCAGGCGCGAAGTGCCGCGGCGGCGGCCCAGGGCGGTGGCGCGGTCCACGCCGGCGCGGCGTAGGAACAAGTCGAAGAAACGCATAACGACCTCCATTGCAAGAATGGGGAGCGTGATCGCGAATACGCGCGCATGCGCGCTGCGCTTGGCGGACAGGCACGAGAAAAACGTGCGCGAACGCTGACGCTGCGGCTGAAGCGGCGGTTCTGGCGGTTTATGTTGGGGAGTTTCCCGGCAAGCCGCTGGCTTGCGCGATTGCCCTGGCTTGCGCCTGGAGCTTGGGATACAACCGCAACCTGTTCAACAGGCTGCGGCAGACGGAGTTCTGCGTGGACCTGTTAAACAGCGACGTCGATGCAAGATCGACAACTTTCGCCGGAATCGGTATTCACGAAGACTGCTCCTGGGATGGATAACGGGCAAGATTTTACGCGGGTTTCCACTTATGGACAAGGCTTTTGGCGCTAAATCGAGCCTGAATGCGGAAAAAAGCGCGGGGCCCCAAGCCCCGCGCACCAAACGCCGTTAGACGTAGAAATGCCAGCCCAGATAGGCTGCGAACACGGCATACAGGCCCCCCACGGCCGACAACGCCGGCACGCTCATAGCCGAGCGGCGGAAACGGAGCCACAGCAGGCTGATCGACAGCATCGTGAACAGGCCTGCCGCGAGCAGGGGACCGTCCAGCAGCCAGGGCGTCATGAAGATGCCCAGCGCGCTTGGGATGGTCGCCTGGATCATCATGGCGCCCGAAATATTGGCCAGCGCCAGCCGCTCCTTGCCCTGGCGCACCCAGATCAGCGCGTTCATGATTTCCGGCAGCTCGGTCGCCACCGGCGCCAGCAACAGCGCGGCCACATGAGGCGATGCGCCCATCGCCACGCCCAGCAACTCGATCTGGTTCACGAACACATGCGATGCCCCGGCGATCACGACCAGGGCCAGCACCGTCTGCGTGACTGCCCAGAACATGCTCGGATCCTCGTCGCGCGGGCGCAGCTTCAGCGGTTCGAGGTCCTCGCTGTCCAGGCTCTCCTCGTCGTTGCTGAGCTCGCGCTTGACGTAAAGGCCGTAGGTGGCCAGGAACAGGATGCCCAACCAGGGCTTCCAGGCAAAGGCCAGCAGGCCCAGGCCCACCTTGAAGATGAAGATGCCCATGAACCAGGCCTGGTCGCGGGCCAGCCGGCGCTGGTCCGCGTTGATACAGTCCGCCTGCGTGGCCCGCCCGCGGCGTGAGCGCCACAGAGCCAGGCCAACCACCGCATACGCCAGCGTCGCCAGCACCAGCGGGCCGCCCATGGCGGCGCCGACGCCTATGTCTTTTTGCTCGGGGGTTTCGCCAAACACGACAGCCATGAAGGTCACGGCACTTTCCGGCAAGGCCGTACCGAACGCGGCCAGCACGGTGCCGGTGGCGGTGGCGCCAAGCTGGAAGCGATGGCCGACCCATTCGACGCCGTTCACGAAGAACTCGCAGGCGAAGTAGATCACTGCCGCTGACAGGAAAAACAGGAACAGGGTGAGAAACATATGGGCGAGCCGGACGAGCAGAAACCAATTGGCGCGACGTCGCGGCTCGCCCGGCTGGGGTGAACGCAACGCGGCCAAAGGTCTCGCCTGGCTGATCCATGCGGCGGGTGCCGCCGTGCATGGATACCGCTACTAGCGCCATGGAGTTCTAGCGGCTGCTGCGCAGCGCTGAACCACCAAGTCTGTTGACGCTAGCTCCTTTGTGGGCACAAAGGATGGCTACTCCCCAATGACAGAGCCGCGATTGTAGCAGCTTGGCCTGCGCGGTCCAGCGAATTCAATGCGCCCCTTGCGGGCTGTCGCAAGCAGGGGATGGCAGGTAAAGTAAACGGCATCCTCACCCTGCCGGGGTTCGCGCCCCAGTCCGCCATGAGCCTGCCTCCCGACGACATCGCCCCTTACGCCGCGCGGCGCCAACGCCTGATGGCGCAGATGCGCGCGGAGGGCGGCGGCATCGCCATACTGGCGACCGCCCCGGAAGCCACGCGCAACCGCGACGCGGAATATCCATACCGGCACGACAGCGACTTCTTCTACCTGACCGGCTTCACCGAACCCGGCGCCTGGCTGGTGCTGACCGCCGGTGCGACCGACCGCGCCGTGCTCTTCTGCCGCCCCCGCCACATCGAACATGAAATATGGGAGGGCAAGCGCTTCGGCCCCGAGGCGGCTGCCGCGCATTTCGGCTTCGACGACGCCCATCCGCTCGATGCGCTGGACGAACTGATGCCGGCGCTGCTGCAGGACCATGCCACCTTGTACGCCCCACTGGCGGGCGACAAGCGCAGCGACGGGCGCCTGCACCGCTGGCTGGCCGCGGCGCGCGAGGCTGGCCGCGGCGGCCATGCGCCGCCTTCGCGCCAACAGGACATCCGGCCGCTGCTGGCCGAGATGCGGCTGATCAAGGACGCCACGGAAATCGCGGCCATGCGGCGCGCGGCCAAGATCTCCGCCGGCGCCCACGTGCGCGCCATGCGCGTCGCCCGCGCCGGCATGCGGGAATACGAGATCGAGGCCGAACTGCTGTACGAGTTCCGCCGCCACGGCGCGCAATCGGTGGCCTACAACAGCATCGTGGCCGCCGGCGCCAATGCCTGCGTGCTGCACTACCCGGCCGGCGAAGCCGTGTTGCGCGACGGCGACCTGGTGCTGATCGACGCAGGCTGCGAGGTCGACAGCTACGCCAGCGACATCACCCGGACGTTCCCGGTGAACGGCCGCTACAGCGGTCCGCAGCGCGCGCTGTACGACCTGACGGTGGCCGCGCAGGATGCCGCCGCCCAGGCCACGGCGCCCGGCCGCAGCTTCAACGACGGCCATCAGGCCGCCCTGCGCGTGCTGGCGCAGGGCATGCTGGACCTGAAACTCTTGAAAGGCTCGCTGGACGGGGTGCTGGAATCCGGCGACTACAGCCGCTTCTACATGCACCGCACCGGCCACTGGCTGGGCTTGGACGTGCACGACGTGGGCGACTACCGCCAGCCCGGCCCGGCCCACGGCGCCGAACGCCCCTGGCGCAAGCTGGAACCGGGAATGATGCTGACGATCGAGCCCGGCATCTACGTGCGGCCCGCTGACGACGTGCCCGAGGCCTACTGGAACATCGGCATCCGCACCGAAGACGACGCGCTGGTCACGGACGAAGGCTGTGAACTCATCACCCGCGGCGTGCCGGTGCAGGCCGGCGAGATCGAAGCGCTGATGCGCGAGTAGGCTGGCGGCGCGCCAGAGCCGCGCTAAAAGACGTAGCCGTCGAGCCAGCCCATGGCGATCCAGGTGTAGACCACCACCATGGCGATGGCGAACATGGACACGATGGCGCCGACCAGGCAGGCCAGGATCGCAACCAGCACCGGCCCCCAGCCGGTCTGGGTCGGCCGGCCCAATCCGTCGTTGTAGAGGCGGTCGAATTTCTCGTCCGGCATCAACGAGAACACCGCGCTCTCGATGAACCCGTCGACCATGGGTATGAACACCAGGAAGAAGGCGGGGTTGTCGTACCAGACAGGGTAGAAGCTGACGGCACAGAACAGGCTGATCAGCGTGTACGCGGTCACCAGCCAGGCGTGGCGGCGCCCCAGATACCACCAATGCGCCCCCACCGCCCCGAACAGGCAGGCCAGCAGCCCGACCGCGACCTTGCCGCGCGGGCGGCGGGCGGAAGCTGCGGACAACGGGGATGAGGCCTGTAGCTGCGTCATGTCGATCGACCGGAAAGAGGACCACGGCGCCAAGACGCGCCGGCTGCTGCGGATTGTAGTGGACGGTTAAAATCCGGGCATGACTTCATCCGCCTTCGACATAGCGATTCTAGGCGCGGGCCCGGTGGGCCGCGTGCTGGCCCTGATGCTGGCGCGCGTGGCGCCCGACCCCGCGCGCATCGCGCTGCTTGCCGCCAGCGCGCCCGCCCCGGTCGCGCCGTCGGCGGCGGCGCCCGCCACGGATCCCCGCGTGCTGGCCATGAACCACGGCAGCCGGGTGCTGCTGGAGTCGCTGCATGCCTGGCCCGAACGCTCGGCCGACATCCGCAACATCCATGTGTCGCAACGCGGCCGGCTGGGCCGGACCCTGATCCAGAACACCGATTTCGGCGTGCCGCAGCTGGGCAGCGTGGTCGCCTATTCCGGCCTGCATGCCAAGCTGGACGAATGCGTGGCCGCCTGCGGCGTCACCGTGCTGCCGGGCCCGCCCGCCCGGATCGGCATGCAGGACGCGGACGGCGTGCGCATCGAACAAGGCGACACGACGCTGCTGTGCCGGGTGGCGGTGCAATCCGACGGCGCGGGCGCGGTCGACGTGCGCCGCGACTACGACCAGCACGCGGTGCTGACCACGGCGCACGCCACCCTGCCCCGCCGCGGCTGGGCCTGGGAGCGCTTCACCGCCGAGGGCCCGCTGGCGCTGCTGCCGCATCCGCAGACCCCGGACGCCTATTCGGTGGTCTGGTGCAGCGCGCCCGAGCGCGCGGCCGAACTGGCGGCGCTGGATAATGCCGCGTTTTCGCGGGCGCTGTCCGTCGCCTTCGGCGACCGCCTGGGACGGCTTTCCAGCCAGGCGCCCCGGCATGTCTTTCCGCTGGCGCTCAGCGCCCGCCGCGCCCAGGTGCACGGCCGCGTGGCGGCCATCGGCAATGCCGCGCAAACCCTGCATCCGGTCGCAGGCCAGGGCCTGAACCTGGGCCTGCGCGACGCAGCCCGCCTGGCCCAGACGCTGGCCGGCTGGCTGGCTCACCCGGAGGTCAATCCCGGCTCCGCCCTGGCGGAATTCGCCGGAGCGCGCCACGTGGACCGCTTCATCACCGCCGGCCTGACCGATCTGATGCCCCGCATCTTCTCGACCGGCCTGGCGCCGGTGGAGCACGCCTGTGGTCTGGCCTTATTGGGGATGGATCTGGCCTCTCCGCTGCGCGCGCCGCTGGCGCAGCATCTGCTGCAAGGTTTCCGCGCCTGAACTCTTCCTATCCGCCCCCGATAATGGGGGCGGTTGTCTGCTTTCGCCTTCCTTTGTTACGAATTGTTCTCCAGGTGACAAAGAGGGCGCGAACGAGCCGGTTAAAATGTGAGCATGCGCATAGGTCAATGGACCCTTCCCAACAACGTGCTGGTCGCGCCCATGGCGGGCGTGACGGACCGTCCTTTCCGCCAGCTTTGCAAGAAGCTGGGGGCGGGCTATGCCGTTTCGGAAATGGCCGCGAGCAACCCCAAGCTGTGGGATAGCGTCAAAACCTCCCGCCGCCTGAACCATGACGGCGAGATCGCCCCCATTTCGGTGCAGATTGCCGGCGCCGACCCTGCCATGATGGCGGAGGCGGCGGTGTTCAACGCCAGCAAGGGCGCCCGGATCATCGACATCAACATGGGCTGCCCGGTCAAGAAAGTCTGCAACGTGGCCTCCGGGTCTGCGCTCTTGCGCCATGAAGACCAGATCGCCCGCATCCTGGACGCGGTGGTATCCGCCTGCGCGCCGCTGGACGTGCCGGTGACCCTGAAGACCCGCACGGGCTGGGACCGCGAAAGCCGCAATGCCCTGCGGGTGGCGAAAATGGCCGAAAACGCCGGCATCGCCGCCCTGACCCTGCATGGCCGCACCCGCGCCGACCTCTATACGGGCGAGGCGGAATATGACACTATCCGCGCCGTCAAGGCCGAGCTGAAAATCCCCGTTGTCGCCAACGGAGATATCACTACGCCCGAAAAAGCCCGGCACGTCCTGGATTACACTGGCGCCGACGCGGTCATGATCGGCCGGGCGGCCCAAGGCCGTCCCTGGATTTTCCGCGAAATCGACCACTACCTGCGCACGGGCGAAACACTGGCCCCTCCCTCCTATGGGGAAATGCGCGAGCTGCTGCTCGAACATCTCGACGACCATTACCGGTTTTACGGCGAGCACACCGGCGTACGCACGGCGCGCAAGCACATAGGCTGGTATCTGGACGGCCTGCCGGGGGCGGATTCGTTCTGCGCCCGCATGAATCTGATCGACAACACCCGCGACCAGTGGCGGGCCGTGTCGGACTGGTTCGACCTCATCTCGCGCGACGGCGGATCCCATCCGGCGCCGGTCGCAGAAGCCCTGCTGGCGGCATAACCGCCTCAACACCAACATAAAAATATCTGTACTCAAATGAGCAAGAAAGATGTCCTGGAAGAATGCGTGCGCGCCAGCCTGGAGCGCTATTTCGAAGACTTGGGCGAATCCGAACCCCACGACATGTGGGACATGGTGATGCGCTGCGTGGAGCGCCCGGTGCTTGAAGTGGCGTTGGAAAGGTCGGGCGGCAACCAGTCGCGGGCATCCGAAATGCTGGGCATCACCCGCAACACCCTGCGCAAGAAGTTGCTGGCGCACAATATCCAGGTATAGCTTTCGCGCGCGGGCGGCAGGCGCATCGCGCCGCCCGCTCCCCCAGATTTCCCATCCGACCTGAACGAGAAAGGCGCTCCCGCCCCACTCCGTCCCTCACCATGAAAATCGAAACCGCCCTGCTTTCGGTGTCCGACAAGACCGGCATCGTTGAATTTGCCCGCGCCCTGGCTGCGCGCGGCGTGCGCCTGCTGTCCACCGGCGGCACCGCCAAGCTGCTGGCCGACTCCGGCCTGACCGTCACCGAAGTGGCGGCCCACACGGGTTCGCCCGAAATTCTCGATGGCCGCGTCAAGACGCTGCACCCGAAAATCCACGGCGGCCTGCTGGCGCGCCGCGACAGCGCCGAGCACATGGACACCATCAAGGCGGCGGGCATCGACCGCATCGACATGCTGGTGGTCAACCTGTACCCGTTCCGCGAAACCGTTGCCAAGCCGGACTGCACCTTCGCCGACGCCGTCGAGAACATCGACATCGGCGGCCCGGCCATGCTGCGCGCGGCGGCCAAGAACCACGGCACCGAAGCCGGCGGCGTGACGGTGGTGATCGACCCCGTCGACTATTCGCGCGTGCTGGCCGAAATGGACAAGGGCGGCAACACCTCCTATGGCCTGCGCCTGGCGCTGGCCTCCAAGGTCTACGCCCACACCGCCGCCTACGACGGCGCCATCGCCGCCTACCTGACCAGCCTGGCCGAAGCCGAGCCCAAGCAGGAAGCCGTGCCGGCCCGCAACGAATGGCCCGGCACCCTGACCCTGCAGGTCAAGCAGGAACAGGCCCTGCGTTATGGCGAGAACCCGCACCAGACCGCCGCCTTCTACGTGGACGCGCAGCGTCCGGCTGGCCTGCTGGGCAACTACCGCCAGCTGCAGGGCAAGGAACTGTCCTACAACAACATTGCGGACGCGGACGCCGCCTGGGAATGCGCGCGCAGCTTCGAAGCGCCCGCCTGCGTCATCGTCAAGCACGCCAACCCCTGCGGCGTGGCCGTCGCGGCCGACACGCTGGGCGCCTACCAGCAAGCCTTCAAGACCGACCCGACCTCGGCCTTCGGCGGCATCATCGCCTTCAACCGCCCGGTCGACGCCGCCACGGCCGAAGCCGTGAGCGCGCAGTTCCTGGAAGTGCTGCTGGCTCCCGCCTATGACGGCGCCGCGCTGGCCATCCTGGCCGCCAAGAAGAACGTGCGCGTGCTGGAAGTGCCGATGGGCACGGGCCAGAACGCCTTCGACATCAAGCGCGTGGGCGGCGGCTGGCTGGTGCAGAGCCCGGACGCCTACAACGTGCCGCGCGACGCGCTCAAGGTGGTCAGCAAGCGCCAGCCCACCGAAGCCGAAATGAACGACCTGGCATTCGCCTGGAAGGTCGCCAAGTACGTCAAGTCCAACGCCATCGTGTTCGTGGGCGGCGGCATGACCCTGGGCGTGGGCGCCGGCCAGATGAGCCGCATCGACTCGGCCCGCATCGCCTCGATCAAGGCGGAAAACGCCGGTCTGACCCTGAAGGGCTCGGCCGTGGCGTCGGACGCCTTCTTCCCGTTCCGCGACGGCCTGGACGTGGTGGTGGCCGCGGGCGCAACCTGCGTGATCCAGCCGGGCGGCAGCGTGCGCGACGACGAAGTGATTGCCGCAGCCGACGAGCACGGCATCGCCATGGTGCTGACCGGCACCCGCCACTTCCGCCACTGATGCGCGTCCTCGGCATCGATCCCGGCCTGCGCCGCACCGGCTTCGGTGTGATCGATGCCGACGGCCCGCGGCTGCGCTATGTGGCCAGCGGGACCATCGTGGTCCCGCCGGCGCTGGCGCTGTCCGAACGCC
The DNA here is from genome assembly GCF_014851465.1 of Achromobacter sp. ACM04. NCBI lineage: Bacteria > Pseudomonadati > Pseudomonadota > Betaproteobacteria > Burkholderiales > Alcaligenaceae > Achromobacter > Achromobacter sp. ACM04. The sequence goes on along the minus strand of NZ_JACUZS010000003.1, from coordinate 233,567 downwards.
TTAAGGTCATCCTGGACAATCTGCGCCAGGTGGCTCGCGACACGCAACCCGACGTGGCCGCGCTGGAAATCATCTTCCTGAACACCAACCCCGCTTCCACCCTGCTGCTGGGCCAGGCGCGCGGCGCCGCGCTGTGCGCGCTGGCCGACAGTTCGCTGCCCGTGCACGAGTACACCGCGCTGCAGATCAAGAAAGCCGTGGTCGGCACCGGCCGCGCCGCCAAGGAGCAGGTGCAGATGATGGTGCAGCACCTGCTGTCGCTGGACGGCGCGCCCGCGCCCGACTCGGCGGACGCGCTGGCCTGTGCCATCTGCCATGCCCATGCCGGCCCGCTGCAGGACAAGCTCGAACGCCTGGGCGCCTCGCTGCGCATGAGCGGCAAGACCCGCATCCGCAACGGCCGCCTGATCGGCTGAACGCCTGGCACGCCGCGATTTGCCGCGAAGCGGGACCCGTTCCCGCCGCATGCGCGCCCGCGCGTATAGAATCCCCGCATCCGCCGCGCATTCAGCGGCCTCACCATTGCCAGGCCACCATCACCATGATCGGACGCATCACCGGAACCCTGATCGAGAAACTCCCGCCCACCATCTGCGTGGACGTGGGCGGTCTGGGCTATGACATCGACGTGCCCATGAGCACGCTGTACTCGCTGCCCGACACGGGCGCGCGCGTCACGCTCTACACGCACCTGACGGTGCGCGAAGACGCCCACATCCTGTACGGCTTCGCTTCGGCAGGCGAACGCAGCGCTTTCCGCGAACTGATCAAGGTCAGCGGCATCGGCGCGCGCACCGCGCTGTCGGTGCTGTCGGGGTTGTCGGTGGCTGACCTGGCGCAGGCCATTACGCTGCAGGAATCGGGCCGCCTGACGCGCGTGCCCGGCATCGGCAAGAAGACCGCCGAACGCCTGCTGCTGGAAATGCGGGGCAAACTGGGCGCGGACATCGGCGCCTCGCCGCATGCAGCGCCGGACAACCAGTCGGACATCCTGAACGCGCTGCTGGCGCTGGGCTATTCAGAAAAGGAATCGCTGTCGGCGCTGAAGACGCTGCCCGAAGGCGTGGGCGTGTCCGACGGCATCAAGCAGGCATTGAAAGCACTGGTGCGCTGAAACCGGCTTACAGGTAGCGCGGCGCCACGGCTTCCAGGCCCGTCGGCACCACGTGCAGTTCGGGCGCGATCGGCCCGCTGCAGATGTTGTCGCGGCGCAAGGAATCCAGATTGTCGCGCGACATCAAAGGCGTGCCCGGCATGCATTCGAACAGCCGGGCCTGCATGCGGCCCACGCCCATCGGCATGCTGACCACCGGCCGCGGATGGCCGCTCCAGGCGGCGCACAGGCGCGCGATCTCGCCCAAGGTGTAGACCTGGGGTCCGCCCAGTTCATAGGTCTTGCCGCAGGTGTGCGTATTGCCCAGGGCCGAGACGATGGCAGCGACCACGTCGCCCACGTAGACCGGCTGCATGCGCACATGCGCGCCGGCCAGCGGCAGCACCGGCAGCCACCGCGCCAGCCCGGCGAACATATTGGTGAACTTGTCGTCCGGACCGAAGACCACCGAGGGCCGGAAGATGGTCCAGCCGCCGTCCTGATTGCCCTGGAATTCCTGCTTGATGGCGGCTTCGCCGTCGCCCTTGGAGCGCTGGTACATGCTGTCGCCGTTGGAATCGGCGCCCAGCGCGCTGATGTGGATGAGCCTGCGCACGCCCTGCCGGCGACAAGCTTGCGCGATGCGCTGCGGCAGCAGCACGTGGGCCCGCGCGAATTCCGAGCCATAAGGCCGGCCGGCGTTGCCGTGCAGAATGCCCACCAGGTTGATGACCGCGTCGCAGCCCTGCGCCAGGCCGTCCAGCGTGGCGTCGTCGTGCACGTCGGCTTCGAGCAAGGTCACGGTGGGAAGAATCTGCAGGTCGCGCCCGCGGCTGTGGAGCCGGGTGGGCACGACGATCTGATGCTGATCCGCGGATAGCCGCGCTACCAGATGACGGCCTATGAAACCGGTGCCGCCGATGACAAGGATACGCATGTCGCAGCCCCTGTTCGTCAGGATTCAGTCCCGATTCTGCCTTGCACACGCGACAACCGCAAGCGCGCGGCGGCGGCCCGCAAGGGGGCCGCCAGAAGGGGGTCAGCCCGCCAGCAGCTTGGCGTAGGCCGGAAGGTCGACGTTGCCGCCGCTGATGATGACGCCGACCCGCGCACCGCGCACCGGCACCACGTTCTGCATGACGGCGGCCGCGCCCAGGCAGCCGGTGGGCTCCACCACCATCTTCATGCGTTCGGCGAAGAACCGCATGGTGGTGACCAGCTGTTCGTCCGTCACCGTGACGATGTCGCGCACATGCTTCTGGATGAGCGGGAAGGTCAGGTTGCCCAGGTGCGTCGTGGCGGCGCCATCGGCCAGGGTCTTGGGCGCCGGGATGCGGACGATTTCGCCTTTGCGCAAGGACTGCTGGCCATCGTTGCCAGCCTCGGGCTCGACGCCGTAGACCAGGCAGCGCGGGCTCAGCGCGTAGGCGGACAGGGCCGATCCCGACAGCAGGCCGCCGCCGCCCAGGCAGACGAACAGGTAGTCCAGCTCGCCCACTTCCTCGAACAGTTCCTTGGCGGCGGTGCCCTGGCCGGCGATCACGTCTTCGTGATCATAGGGAGGGATCAGGGTGGCGCCGGTTTCCGCATGGATGCGGCGGGCGATCGCCTCGCGGTCCTCGGTGTAGCGGTCATAGGTGACGATCTTGCCGCCATAGCCCTCGGTGGCGGCGCGCTTGGCGGCCGGGGCGTCCAACGGCATGATGATGGTGGCCTGCACCCCTTGCAGCTTGGAGGCCAGTGCGATGGCCTGCGCGTGGTTGCCCGACGAAAACGTGACCACGCCGGCCGCGCGCTGTTCCGGGGTCAGGCGGGCGATGGCGTTGTAGCCGCCGCGGAACTTGAAAGCGCCCATGCGCTGGAAGTTCTCGCACTTGAAGAAGACCGACGCGCCGCTGATCGCATCGGCGGTAGCCGAGGTCAGTACGGGCGTGCGGTGCGCGTTGCCGGCCAGGCGCTCGCTGGCGCGCACGACGTCGTCATAGGTGGGCAATTCGGGCTGCATGGGCTTGGGTCCTTTGATCGCGGAGAATAATCAAAACCTCCGGATGATAAACCCGCGGCCGGCTTCGGGCGCCCTCCGGCGCCCGGGCACGGTCCGGTTTGCCCGCAGCCTACTTCCCGAAAAGATCGCCGGAGCCCGCCGTGGCGCCGGCGGGCGGGGTCAGCCCCAGGTGGCGCCAGGTGGTCAGCGTGGCGGTGCGGCCGCGCGGCGTGCGCTGCAGGTAGCCATGCTGGATCAGATAGGGCTCGATCACGTCCTCGATGGTGTCGCGCTCTTCGCCGATGGCGGCGGCCAGGCTGTCCACGCCGACGGGACCGCCGTCGAACTTATGGATGATGGCCTCGAGCAGCTTGCGGTCCATCAGGTCCAGGCCTTGCGGGTCCACCTCCAGCATGGCCAGCGCGCGGCCCGCGACGTCCGCATCGATGGTGCCGCCCGCCTTGACCTCGGCATAGTCGCGCACCCGGCGCAACAGCCGGTTGGCGATGCGGGGCGTGCCGCGGGCGCGGCGCGCGACTTCCGCCGCGCCGTCCGGCGTGATGCCGGCGTTCAAGAGGCCGGCGCTGCGCGTGACGATGTGGCCGAGATCGGCGGCGTTGTAGAACTCCAGCCGCGACACGATGCCGAAGCGGTCGCGCAGGGGGTTGGTCAGCATGCCGGCGCGGGTGGTGGCGCCGACCAGGGTGAAGGGCTGCAGGTCCAGCTTCACGCTGCGCGCGGCCGGGCCTTCGCCGATCAGGATGTCGATCTGGAAGTCCTCCAGCGCCGGATAGAGGATTTCCTCGACCACGGGCGACAAGCGGTGGATTTCGTCGATGAACAGGACGTCGTTCTTTTCCAGGTTGGTCAAGAGCGCCGCCAGGTCGCCCGGGCGTTCCAGCACCGGACCGGAGGTCTGGCGCAGCTGCACCCCCATTTCATGCGCAATGATGTGGGCCAGCGTGGTTTTGCCCAGGCCCGGGGGACCGAACAGCAGCACGTGATCCAGGGCCTCGCCGCGCTTCCTGGCTGCGGCGATGAAGATCTCCAGCTGTTCCCGGGCGCGCTGCTGGCCGACGTACTCGTCCAGCGCCTTGGGCCGCAGGGCGCGTTCGATCGACTCCTCGTTGGGCGAGACCGGCTGCGGCGCCACGATACGGGGGGCGTCGGGACGGGAGGAAAGCGAATCGGACTGGATGGCCATGGTGCGGAAACGACAAAATGCTGAGCAGGATGCATCGTACCGTAGCGCGCCCCGCCCAGGGGGAAGCGAGCGCCCTTGCGGGCGCCCCTAGGACGTCTCGGACAGCGGCAGCTTGACCCGCACGCACAGCCCGCCGGACTCCGCCTCAAGCAGCTCCAGCGAGCCGCCATGGGCCCGCGCGATGGCCTCGGCCAGCGCCAGCCCCAGGCCCACGCTGCCGGTGCGCGTGCGCGCGTCGTCCAGGCGGCTGAACGGGCGCAGCGCTTCCTGGCGCCGTTCCGGCACGATGCCGGAGCCATGGTCGGCCACGTCCAGCACCGCGTGGCGTCCCTCATGCCTCAGGCTGACCTGGACCGGCGGCGCGCCGTGGTTCAGCGCATTGCCGATCAGGTTGTCCAGCAGGCGGCCCAGCGCCACGGCGTCCGCCTGCACCACCAGGGTCGCGACGTCGTCGCCGGCCCGCAGGCTGATATCGGTGCCGGCGCCCTGCCAGGCGCCCACGCGCTCGGTCAGCCAGTCGGACAGCAGCATCGAGGCGTAGCGGTAGGCGGCCGGGTCGGTGCCGCGCACGAAGCCGATGAACTGGTCGACCATGTGCTGCATGTCCTGCAGGTCCGCGCGCAGCCCCTCCTTCAGCTTGGAGTCGTCGGCCAGCTCGATGCGCAGCCACATCCGCGACAAGGGACCCTTCAGGTCATGCGGCAGGCCCGACAGCAGCGTGCGGCGCACCGAATCGGATTCGGACAGCGCATCCAGCATGGCGTTGAAGCGTTCTCCCAATACCCGCGTTTCGTGCGGGCCCGAGGGCTCGACCCGTTGCGGCTGCCCTGCCGCCAACCGGTCGGCCGCGTCGGCCAGCCGGGTGATAGGACGCGTGATGTGCCAGGAAAAACCCACCGCCAGCAACAGCAGCAGCCCCAGGCCGCCCAGCCAGGCGGCGATGAACGGCGTCGCAACCGGCGGATCCAGGCGGTCCAGCGGGATGACCAGCCATTCGCGCAGGCGCGGCGCGTCCTCGCTGGCGGGGTTGGGCGCCAGCGAAATGAAGATCTCCGGCGTGGGTCCGCGCGACAGCGCCACGCGCGTGCCGTCGTTCAAACGTTCATTGAGCTGCTGCACCAGCACCCGCAGGTCGCGGCGGATGTCATCCGGTTCAGGCTGATAGCGGCGGCTGTGTTCTTCGCGGTCGCGATCGCGCGCGCGCTCGCCTTCCCTGGCGCTGGCGCGTTCATCGCCATGCTCCTCGTCGCGCACTTCCGGGGGGGGCGGCGCCGGCGGGCCGTGTATCTGCATGTCCGCGGGCGGCGGAGGCGGCGGCTTCGGGGCGGCCTTCGGCGGCGGGCGGCGGCCATTGAAGCGTTGCAGCTTGGCCTCGGCGGGCAGCACCCGCGACCACAGGCGCCACTGGTTCTGCGAGGCGGCGCGCACGAAGTCGGCGCGTTCCTCCGCCGGCACCTGCGACACCGCGGCGCGCAAGGTGCGGATGGTGGTGACGATGTAGCCGATGGCCACGTCTTCCATGAACTTGTGCCGGAAGTACGACACCGTCACCAGCGTGGCCGCCTGCGTCAGCAGGACCGAGCCCAGGATCAGCAGGATGAGCCTTGCCCGCAGCGAACGCGGCACCAGGAAGCCGGGAGAAAAGCGCATCAGGGCGAAAACCGGTAGCCAATGCCCCAGACGGTCTGGATCCAGCGCGGCTGCTTGGGATCGTCTTCGATGACCCGGCGCAGGCGCAGGATGGCGATGTCGATGGCGCGGTCATTGCGTTCGCCCGCGTCGTCGTCGCGCGCCAGCGCCAGCAGGCGTTCGCGCGACAGCGGCTTGCCCGCGTTGCGCACCAGCGCCTCCAGCAGATTGATTTCGCCGCCGGTCAGCTTGACCACCGTGCCTTCGCGCGACAGCTGGCGGGTGGAGGGATCGAACACGAAGGGACCGAACGAGACCGGCGCGTCCTTGGTCAGCGCGGACGGGCCGCGCTTGCGGCGCAGCACGGCTTCGATGCGGGCCAGCAGCTCGCGCGGATCGAACGGCTTGCCGACGTAGTCGTCGGCGCCGGCCTCCAGGCCGATGATGCGGTCCACCGCCTCGTCACGCGCGGTCAGCAGGATGACGGGGATGTCCTCGCCCTGCTCGCGCAGGCGGCGGCAGGCGTCTGCGCCGTCGCCGCCGGGCAGCATGCGGTCCAGCACCAGCAGGTCGGGCGCGTAGCGGGTGATGCGGGACGACAGGTCGGTGGCGTCCGGCGCCAGCAGGGTGTCGTAGCCGTGCCGGTTCAGGTAGTCGGCCAGCAATTGCCGTAGGGCCGGATCGTCGTCGACGACCAGCAGCTTGGTGTGGGGATTGTCCATGGATGCCATAGTGCGGCCCGCCGCCACAAGCCGCAAGAGGCGGGAAATCAACTGAAATATACCTGTTGCACGATGTTGAGCGCGTTTACCAGCGCTTTCCCGCCAAGGCGCAGCGCCCGATGCGGACTGGCCCTAAAATGGAACCCGGCCCGCCTTCTGTCCGCTTTGCTAAAAAACGTTTACAGGCAAGGCAGCGCTCCCTTTCTACACTGTGCCTATGGTCGCCCCTGCATTCCTCTGGCGAAAACCCTTGTTGCGCGCCGCGCTGGTCGCGGCCTCTGCCTGCCCGATCGCCCCGGCCCTGGGCGATCCGCTTGCGGCGTCCCCCTATATGCCCGCTCCGCCCTCTGCGCGCGGCATCGGCATACTGTCCCCGGTTCAACCCATGCCCGTGCGCCCCGCAGCCTCGATGGCGTCGCGCGCGGTGCCGCTGGATCCGTCCCCTTGCGACATGCAGACCATGGAGCCGGCGCTGGACACCAGCGTACACAGCACGGGCGACACGGACCTGATCCCCGGCACCGGACTGGGACTGTCCGGCGATGCCCAGCCCGCGCCGGTTCCGCAGGATTGCACCGTGCTCGCGACGCCCGAAGACCCTGCGCCGGACTACTCGCTCACCCTCCAGGATGGCGACCTGCCCCGCATACCCGTGGTCATGATCTCTGGCGTGTCGCGCGCTTCCCGGCCCTGGTTCGCCTCCGCCAGCAGCCAGGATGGCCTGCGCTACGGCGGCAACCGCAACTGGGTCTACCGCAATACCTCGGGCCCCTCCGTCGCCGTCGGCAACATCGACGCCAGGGCGCCCGCCTGGGGCAGCGGCGCGCCGGTGGGCGGGCTGCAGATCTCGAACTGGGCCGGATCCGGCGCCACGGCCCCGGAAGGCAGCTTCGGCTATTCCTCGTCGCTGGGCCGCTTGAACCGCATGGACCCGGCCGCCAGTTCCGGGGCCGTGGACTACGGCGACCCGGTAGGCAGCGGCAGCGTGCGCTACGGCCTTACGCCGGCGCTGACCGTGGAGGGCCAGATGCAAAGCGCGCCGTCGCTGACGACGCGCGGCATGGGTACCACCTACGCCGCGGGCGACTATGGAACCTTCCGCGCCGGGGCCACGCAAAGCACCTTCGACGCGGCCAGCGCGTGGCGTTATCGCTTCGACTACAACGTGGCCGTGGCCGACGCCGTCAACCTGGGCTATTCCAACGAGCAGGTCGGCGCGGGCTACGGCGACCTGTCCAGCTACTCGGGCGGCGGGGTTTCGGCGGCGCACACCCGTAACACGCTTTCCGCCGGCGTCCCCATCACCGGCTGGGGCGTGCTCAGCGGCACCTATTCGGGGCTGCGGGAAGGCTCCGAGCTGGCCGAACAGCGCGTGGGCCTGTCGCACAGCATGTTCGTCGCGCCCAAGGTCAAGCTGGCCGTGGGCGCGGACCGCGACATCATTTCCGGCAACTACGAATGGCGCGCCAACCTCAGCATGCCCGTCGATACCTTCATGCGCGGCACCTGGCTGAGCTGGTAGGCAGACCGCGGTCAGGACAGAAATCTCCCTGCCGGAAAAGGTCCGGCGGAATTGCGGCTTAAAATCCCTGCCATGATGCTCCCGGCCTACCCCCATGTCTGACGCGCGCGCCCTCGGCGTGTTGCAGCGCGTTTTCGGTTACGAATCCTTCCGCGGCGACCAGCAAGCCATTGTCGAACAGGTGATCGACGGCGGCGACGCGCTGGTCCTCATGCCCACGGGCGGCGGCAAGTCGCTCTGTTACCAGATTCCGTCCCTGGTCCGCGAAGGCACCGGCATCGTCGTGTCGCCCCTGATCGCGCTGATGCAGGACCAGGTCGACGCCCTGACCGAACTGGGCGTGCGCGCGGCCTTCCTCAACTCCACGCAGGAGTGGCGGGTGGCCCGCGACGTCGAGCAGGCCTTCCTGGCCGGCGAGCTGGACCTGCTGTACGTGGCGCCCGAACGCCTGCTGACCGACCGCTGCCTGCAATTGCTGGAACGCGGCCGCATCGCGCTGTTCGCCATCGACGAGGCCCACTGCGTGTCCCAGTGGGGCCACGACTTCCGCCCTGAATACCTGGGCCTGTCGATGCTGCACGAGCGCTGGCCCGACGTGCCGCGCATCGCGCTCACCGCGACCGCCACCGCCGACACCCGCCGCGAAATCGCCCAGCGCCTGTCGCTGGACGATGCGCGCCACTTCGTTTCCAGCTTCGACCGCCCCAACATCCGCTACCGCATCATCGAAAAGAATGAGGTGCGCAAGCAATTGCTGGAAATGATCCAGACCGATCATGAAGGCGAATCGGGCGTGGTCTATTGCCTGTCGCGCGCCCGCGTGGAAGAGACCGCGGAGTTCCTGTGCAACCAGGGCATCGACGCCATGCCCTATCACGCCGGCCTCAGCGCGCAGGTGCGCGCCGCCAACCAGGCGCGCTTCCTGCGCGAGGACGCCGTGGTCATGGTGGCCACCATCGCCTTCGGCATGGGCATCGACAAGCCCGACGTGCGCTTCGTGGCGCACATCGACCTGCCCAAGTCCGTGGAAGGCTATTACCAGGAAACCGGCCGTGCCGGCCGCGACGGCCTGCCTGCCACGGCCTGGCTGGCCTATGGCCTGCAGGACGTGGTGCAGCAGCGCCGCATGATCGACGAATCGCCGGGCGAAGAGTCCTACCGCCGCCGCCTGGGCCAGCAGCTGGACGCCATGCTGGGGCTGTGCGAAACGGTGGAATGCCGGCGCGTGCGTCTGCTGGCCTACTTCGGCCAGCAGATCACGGCCTGCGGCAATTGCGACGTCTGCCTGGAACCGCCGCAGGCCTGGGACGGCACGGTCGCGGCGCAGAAGGTGCTGTCCGCCGTCTACCGCCTGTGGAAGGAACGCGGCCAGCGCTATGGCGCCGGCCACATCATCGACATCCTGCGCGGCAAGGTCACCGACCGCACCAAGCAGCACGGCCACGAAACGCTGAGCGTATTCGGCGTGGGCGCGGACCTGAGCGACACCGCCTGGCGCGGCGTGCTGCGCCAATTGCTGGCGCAAGGCCTGCTGACGGTGGACCACGAAGGCTACGGCACGCTGGCCCTGACCGAAGGCAGCCGCGCCGTGCTCAAGGGCGAACGCCAATTGATGCTGCGCCGGGAGTCCGAAAAGAAACCGCGCTCGGGCAAGAGCGGCAGCGGCCGCCCCAAGGCGGCAGCCATCGACCTGCCGGCCGAACTGCAACCTGTATTCGAGGCCCTGCGCGCCTGGCGCGGCGAAGTCGCCAAGAGCCACGGGGTGCCGGCCTACGTCATCTTCCACGACGCGACCCTGCGCGAAATCGCCCTGGCCCAGCCCGAATCCATGGACGAGCTGAGCCACATCAGCGGCGTGGGCGCCCGCAAGCTGGAAGCCTACGGCGAAGAAATCCTGCAGCGGGTAGCGAAGCCGGTCTTGTGACGACGGCTCCGGCCGGACTTCCCGGCCGGATCACCCCGGCGGCGGCAGCAGCGGCACCGGGGCGCGTTCCTTGCCGAACACCGAGCGGTACGCCAGGATGTTGAACACCAGCACCACCGGTATGCCCACCACCGCCCCGGCCAGCACCAGGCGCATCGAACCCAGCGCGCCCGCGCCGTCCCACAGCGTCATGTCGTCCAGGATCAGGTAGGGGAACAGGCTGTAGGCCAGGCCGCTGAGCATCAGCAGGAACAGCGCCACGCACAGCACGAACGGCAGCCAGCTGAAACGGTCGGCCTTGCCCGGCAACCGCGCCAGCAGCATTTCGGCTGCGACGAAACCCGCCAGCATCAGCACCCAGACCGTCGCCGCCAGGCTCAGGTGGGCGATGTTGCTCCATTTGTAGAAGATACCCGCGTTGGCCAGACCCAGCGTGACCGCGATGGCCACCATGCCCACCGCCGTCCAGCGGATGGCGTGGCGGGCCCAGTTGGCGGCGCGGCGCTGCAGATCGCCGTCCACCCGCATGACCAGCCAGGACGCGCCCAGCAGCACATAGGCCGCCACCGCGCACAGGCCGACGAACATGGAGAACCAGCCGTAGCCGGCATCGGACTGGTAGCCGGTGGCGATGCGGCCCAGCAGCATGCCCTGGCCGAAAGCGGTGATCAGCGACCCCGCCCAGAAGCCGAAGATCCAGCGCGGCTTCATTTCGTTGCGCGCGCGGATGCGGAACTCGAACGAGACGCTGCGCAGCACCACGCCCAGCACCATGCAGGTGAGCGGTCCGTAGAGCTTGCCCAGCACCGCGCCCCAGGCGAACGGGAACGCCGCCGCGAACAGGCCCATGCCCAGCAGCAGCCAGAACTCATTGGCGTCGCGCCACGGGCTCAGCAGGCTCATCATGCGGCCGCGCTCGTGTTCCGGCGCCAGTTGCAGCAGGATGCCCACGCCCAGGTCGAAACCGTCCAGCACCATGCCCGCGGCAATCACCACGAACAGTAGCGCCATGAAGGCCAGCGGCATCCAGAAAGAGGGATCGTCGGGGTTGAGGCCCTGGGAGGCGGCCAGCATGGCGATCATGGCGTACCTCCAGCCAGTTTGCGCACGGGCACGACGCCATAGCGCGCCGCGTGGAACAGCATGCCGACGAACGCCGCAAGCAGCAACAGGTACAGCACGCCATAGCCGATCAACCCGTACAGCACGGTGCTGGACGCCACGATGCCCAGCACCTCGGACTGCGTGACGGTGCCGTTCACCGCGAACGGCTGCAAGCCCAGGATGGATACCCACCACCCGGCCACGACGGCGATGGCGCCGGAGAACATCATGCCGCACAGCACCCGCTGCCACCACGGCGGCAGCGTGGACGGGTCCAGCCCGCGCCGGAACGTCCACAGGAAGGTCACGCAGGCCACGGCCAGCATCAGCAAGCCCAGCCCTGCCGCCACGCGCAACGACCAGAAGGTCAGCGCCACCGGCGGCAGCATGCCCGAATACTTGTCCAGGCCGCGGTAGGTGCCGTCCTGGTTGCGGTGCAGCCACATCCCACCCATGTTGCGCAGGGTCACGTCGGCCACGTTGGTATGGGCGCGCGCATCGGGCCAGGCGAACAGCACCAGTTGCGGCTCTGCGCCGCTTTCCCAATAGCCCGCGGCGGCGGCGGCCTTGGCGGGCTGCAGCTTGGCAATCATCTGCCCGGCGCCGGTCGCGACCGGCAACTGCATGAAAGCCCCCACCACGGCGACCACCAGCGCGGTCTTGAACGCGTTGCGCTCGCCGTCGCCCAGCGGACGCCGCAGGGCCTGCAGCGCCGTCACGCCCATCATCAGGAACGCGGCGGCCAGCGCCGCGCCCACCATCACCACCGCCATGCGCCAGCCCACGGAGGGATTCAGCACCACGGCCATCCAGTCATAGACCTGATAGCGTCCATCGACCAGCAGCGCGCCGTCCGGCGTCTGCATCCAGGATTGCAGCGCGAGCACCCAGAACACCGCCACCAGCTGCCCCACCGCCACCATCAGCACGGCCAGCGTGTGGGCGCCGTCCGACACACGGCGTTGGCCGAACAGCATGACGCCCAGGAAACAGGATTTGAGGATGAAGACCGAGAGAATGGCGTAGCCAAGCAAGGGGCCTGCCACGTTGCCGATCTTGTCCATCAGGCCGGCCCACAGGCTGCCCAGCTGGATCAGCACCGGCACGCTGGCCGCCAGCGTCAGCACGAAGGCCAGGGCGAATATCCGCACCCAGAAGCGGTACGCGGCGGTCCAGCCGCCCTGGCCGGACCAGCGCGCCCTGATCTTGAAGAACAGCAGTACCCAGGCGAGCGCCAGGGAGAAGGCCAGGAAAAACGCCAGAAAGCTCAGGCTGGCCACGAACTGCGTGCGGGCCAGGGATAACGTGGATATGTCCATGATGGCCCGTAGTGTAGAGCCAGTTACATGACTGTGGGGACAGTTTGAAACCGGTTGCACCGGCAGCAAAAAGGCCCCGCCTGCGGAACGTGGCAAAATTGACTCTTTGTCGCTGCTTTTTCCTATTCTTTCAAGAATGACCTCCGCCACGACGCCGACCCCTGCCGCATCAAATTTCCTGCTCAACATCGTTCAAGACGACCTCGAAGCCCAGCGCTTCGCAGGCAAGCGTTGGGCGGGCAAGCCTGGCCCGGCGGCCTTGCAACAACAAGGCGGACTGGATTCGGCCCGCATCCGCACGCGCTTCCCGCCGGAGCCCAACGGCTACCTGCACCTCGGCCACGCCAAGAGCATCTGCGTGAACTTCGGGCTGGCCCGCGATTTCGGCGGCGTCTGCCATCTGCGCTTTGACGACACCAATCCGGAAAAGGAAGACCAGGAATACGTCGACGCCATCATCGAGGCCGTGCACTGGCTGGGCTTCGACTGGAAGGCCGACGGCAATGACAACCTGTACTTCGCCAGCGACTACTTCGGCTACATGTACGAGTTCGCCGAGGCCTTGGTCGAGGCCGGCCACGCCTACGTCGACGAGCAAAGCCCCGAAGAGATCCGCGCCAACCGCGGCACGCTGACCGAACCCGGCACCGACTCGCCCTGGCGCAACCGCCCGGCCGCCGAGTCGCTGACGCTGCTGCGCGAAATGCGCGACGGCAAGCATCCGGACGGCAGCCTGGTGCTGCGCGCGAAGATCAACATGGCTTCGCCCAACATCAACCTGCGCGACCCGGTCATGTACCGCGTGCGCCACGCCCACCATCACCGCACCGGCGACCAGTGGTGCATCTACCCGATGTACAGCTGGGCGCACCCGGTCGAAGACGCGCTGGAAGGCATCACGCATAGCGTCTGCACGCTGGAATTCGAAGACCAGCGTCCGTTCTACGATTGGATCCTGGCGCGCCTGGCCGAACTCGGCAAGCTGGCGCAGCCGCTGCCCCACCAGTACGAATTCGCACGCCTGAACGTGAGCTACGTCGTCACCAGCAAGCGCAAGCTGCTGCAACTGGTGCGCGAAGGCCACGTGGACGGCTGGGACGATCCCCGCATGCCGACCATCTTCGGCCTGCGCCGGCGCGGCTACACGCCCTCCTCGATCCGCCTGTTCTGCGACCGCACCGCCGTGTCCAAGTCCGACTCGCGCATCGACTACAGCCTGCTGGAGCAGGCAGTGCGCGACGACCTGGACCCGGTCGCCCCGCGCTCGGTGGCCGTGCTGGACCCGCTCAAGCTGGTCATCACCAACTACCCGGAAGGCCAGACCGAGATCTGCACCGCGCCGCGCAACCCGCACGATCCCGAAGCCGGCGTGCGCGAGTTCCCGCTGTCGCGCGAACTCTGGATCGAACGCGACGACTTCCGCGAAGAAGCGCCCAAGAAGTACTTCCGCCTGTTCCCGGGCAATACCGTGCGCCTGAAATACGGCTACGTGGTGCGCTGCACCGGCTTCACCAAGAACGAAGCCGGCGAGGTCATCGAGGTCCAGGCCGAATACCTGCCGGAAACCAAGAGCGGCACGCCGGGCGCCGACAGCGTCAAGGTCAAGGGCAACATCACCTGGGTCAGCGCGGCCCATGCGGTGCCCGCCCAGATCCACCTGTACGACCGCCTGTTCGCCGATGCGCGTCCGGACGGCGGCGACAAGGATTTCCTGGCCTGCCTGAACCCGAACTCCAAGCTGACCGTCACGGCCTGGCTGGAGCCGGGCACCGTCGCCACGCCGGGCGCCACCTGGCAGTTCGAACGCCTGGGCTACTTCACGGCCGACCTGAAGGAATCCAGCCCCGAAGCGCCGGTGCTCAACCGCATCGTGACCCTGCGCGACTCCTGGGCGCAAGGCTGACGCGCCGCGCGCGCATTGCCGGAAATAGGCGCCGAAAGGCGCCTTTTTCTTTGGGTCCGCCCCCTGCGCATGCGGCCCCTGGGCGGGTTATCATCCCCCGAACCCCGCAGCCGGTCGAGCCCGCCGTTTCCCGGCCCCAAGACCGCCAGCCACAATCAAGATGAACACTGAATCCCTAGCCCTGGACTTCAAAAGCGCCACCCTCTATGCCATCCGGGTGGTCCTGCACAGCGCCGACCCCGAACGCCTGAACGCCGCCCTGGCCAAGCGCATGGCCGATGCCGGCAGCTTCTTCGAAAACGAACCCGTGGTCGTCGACGCCAGCCGCGTCGAGGAAAAAATCGATTGGACCGCCCTGGTGGCGGCATTGCGCGGCCATAACCTGCCTCCCATCGGCGTGGTCGCCGAAGGCGCCAATCTGGAATCCGCGCGCGCGGCGGGCCTCACTCCGGTTGAACTGTCCACGCCCGCGGCCCGGCCCGCGCCAGTGATCGACACCGCGCCGCCCAACGACGTCTCCACGCCGGTGCCTTCGGTGCCGGCCGCCGCGATCGAAACCGCGGCAGCCCCCACCGAAGCAGCCGCCGAACCGGAAGCGCCCGCCGACAAACCCGCGGGCGAACCGCTGCCCGCGCGCGCAGCCAGCAACACCACCTCGGCCTCCAGTCCCACGCCCGCCGCGCCGCACTCGTCATCGGCGCTGGTCATTACCAAGCCGCTGCGTTCCGGCCAGCGCGTCTACGCGCGCCACACGGACCTGGTGGTGATCGGCATGGTGAGCCAGGGCGCCGAAGTCATTGCCGACGGCAACATCCACGTCTACGGCCCGTTGCGCGGCAAGGCCATGGCCGGCGCACGCGGCGATACCTCCGCGCGCATTTTCACGACCCACCTGGACGCCGAGCTGCTGGCCGTGGCCGGCGTGTACCGCGTGGTCGAGGACAAGCTGGACCGCACGCTGCAGAACCAGCCCGCGCTGGTCCGCCTGGACGGCGACACGCTGCGCATCGAAGCCCTCAAGGCTTGATATCCGGAATCTGGCCGCCAGCGGCGGCCAATGCGCACGCGCAGACACCCGCGCAAATTTCAACACATCCTGTAAGAAGCCTTACAAGGGCTTTTTGCTTTACGATAACGCGATTTATTCGAACATAAGGGTTTGATCGTCATGACACGCATTGTTGTGGTGACTTCCGGCAAAGGCGGCGTGGGCAAAACCACGACCAGCGCCAGTTTTTCTGCGGGACTCGCGATGCGGGGCCACAAGACCGCTGTCATCGACTTCGATGTCGGCCTGCGCAACCTCGACCTGATCATGGGCTGCGAACGTCGCGTCGTGTACGACTTCGTCAACGTGATCCAGGGCGAAGCCACGCTCAACCAGGCTCTCATCAAGGACAAGCAGCTCGAAAACCTGTTCATCCTGCCCGCCTCGCAGACGCGCGACAAAGACGCGCTGACGCAGGAAGGCGTGGAAAAGGTCATCAATGACCTCAAGGGCATGGGCTTTGACTACATCGTCTGCGACTCGCCCGCCGGCATCGAAACGGGCGCGCTGATGGCCGCCTATTTCGCCGACGACGCGCTGGTCGTGACCAACCCGGAAGTCTCGTCGGTGCGCGACTCCGACCGCATCCTGGGCATCCTCGCCGCCAAGTCCAAGCGCGCCGTGGAAGGCGATGAACCGGTCAAGGAATACCTGCTGCTGACGCGCTACAGCCCCAAGCGCGTGGTCGACGGCGAAATGCTGTCGCTGGGCGACATCGAGGACATTCTGCGCATCAAGCTGATCGGCGTGATCCCCGAATCCGAAGCGGTGCTGCAAGCGTCGAACCAGGGCCTGCCGGCCATCCACCTCAGAGACACCGACGTTTCCGAAGCCTACAAGGACGTCGTGGCCCGTTACCTTGGCGAAGACAAGGCCCTGCGCTTTACCGACTATGAAAAGCCCGGTTTCCTGAAACGCCTGTTCGGAGGCAAGTAAGCAATGTCCTTCCTGTCGTTTCTGCTTGGTCAAAAGAAGACCTCCGCATCCGTCGCCAAGGAACGGTTGCAGATCATCCTGGCCCACGAGCGGGGCCGCGGCGACTCGCCCGATTACCTGCCGCAGTTGCAGCAGGAGCTTATCGCCGTCATTTCGAAATACGTGAAGATCAACCCCGAGGACATCAAGGTGCACCTGGAACGCCAGGACACGCTGGAGGTCCTGGAGGTCAAGATCGAAATGCCGCAGAACGAGACCTGATGCGGCTGTGCGCGCCCCTGGCGCGCATCACAATCAAAAAAAATGCCCGGCGATGCCGGGCATTTGCTTTGGGGCGACGGACGCTTAGCGCTTGCCGACCTGATCGCCGATGACGCCGCCGATCGCCGCTCCGCCCACCGTTCCGAGGATGCCGCCGTTGGTGATCACAGCGCCTGCCACGCCGCCCAGCGCAGCGCCGCCGACGGCGCTCTTCTGGCGATGGCTCATGCCGTCCCACGAAGAGCACCCAGCCATGGCGGCGGTCATCGCCAGCGCGACACAGATTTTGGAGAGAGATGCGATTTTCATATTTGTGGTTCCTATTCTCGTACCCGGGAGCCGCGCATGAAACTGGATGCGAGCGCGCGGCGCCCATAAGGGCCTGGAACCTTCAGGATCGCAAAATATTCTTGCCCTGGCTGTGAAGTTTGCCCATGAATTGTGTCAAAGGGCGAGTTAATCTTTGCGCGCCCCAGGGACATTGTTGCAGCGCGCGGCCGCTATTTGACCAGACGTAACACCTCGCGGAAGCGCGGGTGTTCACAAGTGCGCATCCACTCGAATATCGCCATCTCGGACGTGACGATTTCAGCGCCATGCGCACGCGCGCGGCGCAACGCCGCGTGATGATCGGCCGGCTTGCGCGAGCCCGCCGCATCCGCCACCAGCACCGCGTGGTAGCCCAGGTCAATCAAGCCGATCACGGTTTGCAGCACGCAGATGTGCGCCTCGCAGCCCGCCACCAGGATGGTCTTGCGCGCGGCCGGCAACCAGGCCTCGAAGCCCGGCTCCAGCGCCGAAGAGAAGTGCATTTTCTGGAAGGCGCTCTGGACTTGCTCGCGCAGCGGCTCCACGGTGGTCCCCAGCATCTTGGCGTGGTGCTCGGTAGCCACCACCGGCACGTCCAGCAGTCGCGCAGCCTGCGCGAGCTTGTGCGCGGCGTGAAGCACCGCCTCGTTGTCATGGATGACGGGCATCAGGCGCCCCTGCATGTCGACGATCAGCAGGGTGGAATCGGTAGCGGACAACAACATTGCGCGGTGCTCCTGGAAGATGTCCTCAAGGCAGGCTCACGCAGAACGAAGCCTTGAACAGCCCTTAGCATACCTCCGGCAAAAAAAATCCCGGCGCGAGGCCGGGATCGTTTTCAGGCGCCGATTACTTCAGGGCCTTGTAGCGCAGGCGCTTGGGCTTGGCGCCCTCTTCGCCCAGGCGGCGCTTCTTGTCGGCTTCATATTCCTGGTAGTTGCCATCGAAGAACACGACTTGCGAGTCGCCTTCGAAGGCCAGGATGTGCGTGGCGATCCGGTCCAGGAACCAGCGATCGTGGCTGATGACCATGACGCTGCCGGGGAACTCCAGCAATGCGTCTTCCAGCGCGCGCAGGGTTTCGACGTCGAGGTCGTTGGACGGTTCGTCCAGCAGCAGCACGTTGCCGCCGGCGATCAGGGTCTTGGCCATGTGCAGGCGGCCGCGTTCACCGCCGGACAGCTGGCCCACGACCTTGTTCTGGTCGCCGCCCTTGAAGTTGAAGCGGCCCAGATAGGCGCGCGACGACATTTCGAACTTGCCCACCGTGAGCAGGTCGGCGCCGTCGGCCACCGCGTCGAACACGGTCTTCTTGTCTTCCAGCGCATCGCGCGACTGGTCGACATAGGCCAGCTTGACGGTCTGGCCGATGTTGACCTCGCCCGAATCCGGCTGCTCGCGGCCCGCGATCATGCGGAACAGCGTGGACTTACCGGCGCCGTTGGCGCCGATGATGCCGACGATGGCGCCGGGCGGCACCTTGAAGCTGAGGTTGTCGATCAGCAGGCGGTCGCCATAGGCCTTGCTGACGTTGTTGAATTCGATGACCTCGTTGCCCAGGCGCTCGCCCACAGGAATGAAGATTTCCTGGGTTTCATTGCGCTTCTGGTATTCGTAGGACGACAGTTCCTCGAAGCGGGCCAGACGCGCCTTGGCCTTGGCCTGGCGGCCCTTCGGGTTCTGGCGCACCCACTCCAGTTCCTTCTTGATGGTCTTCTGGCGGGCGGACTCCGACGCCTCTTCCTGCTTCAGGCGATCTTCCTTCTGCTCCAGCCACGAGCTGTAGTTGCCCTTCCAGGGAATGCCATAACCGCGGTCCAGTTCCAGGATCCATTCGGCCGCGTTGTCCAGGAAGTAGCGATCGTGGGTCACGCCCACCACGGTGCCGGGGAACTTGTGCAGGAACTGCTCCAGCCACTCCACGCTTTCGGCGTCCAGGTGGTTGGTGGGTTCGTCCAGCAGCAGCATGTCGGGTTTGGACAGCAACAGGCGGCACAGCGCCACGCGGCGCTTTTCACCGCCGGACAGCTTGCCGACGATGGCGTCCCAGGGCGGCAGGCGCAGCGCGTCGGCAGCGATTTCCATCTGGTGTTCGATGTCGTCGGCGCCGCTGGAGGCGGCGGCGGCGATGATGGCCTCAAGCTCGGCCTGCTCGGCGGCCAGCGCGTCGAAATCCGCATCCGGCTCGGCGTAGGCGGCATAGACCTCGTCCAGGCGCTTCTTGGCCGAGACGACGGCGCCCAGGCCCTCTTCCACCGACTGGCGCACCGTGTGCTCGGGGTTGAGCTGCGGTTCCTGCGGCAGGTAGCCGATGTTCAGGCCCGGCATGGGGATGGCTTCGCCTTCGATTTCCTTATCGACGCCGGCCATGATCTTCAGCAGCGTCGACTTGCCCGAGCCGTTCAGGCCCAGCACGCCGATCTTGGCGCCAGGAAAAAACGAAAGCGAAATGTCGCGCAGGATCTGCCGCTTGGGCGGCACGATCTTGCCGACGCGGTTCATGGTGTAGACGTATTGGGCCATGGGCTCGTATAGGAGATATAGCTGATGAACCGTCGATTGTAGGCCGGAACCCTGACCCGCGTATGTCCGCCGCCAAATGGCCGGCCCTTGCGGCGTACCCGGCCCTTCAGGCGGCCTTGGGCCGCGTCGCCCGGCCGCCGGCGCGCATTTGCGCCAGCATCACGCCAGCCAGCGCCATCGCCCCGCCGACGATGTGGAACAGATGGGGCTTTTCGTCCAGGAACACGGCCGCGATCGCCACCGTGGCCACCGGCATGAGGTTGAGGAAAATGCTGGCGCGGTTGGGGCCCAGGTGCTTGACGCCCTGCATCCACAAGAAGGGCGCGAACAACGACGGGAATACCGCCGCATACAGCACCAGGGGCAGGTTGTCGCCGTTGAGCGGTGAAGGCGGCGCCATCAGGAAAGCGGGCAGCTGGAACAGCACGCCGAAAGCGACCTGCACATACAGCGACTGCCACGGTCCCACCGGCAATGCCCAGCGGCGCAGCAGCACGCCGTACAGCGCATAGGCCAGCGCGCCCACGCCCATCAGCAGATCGCCGCGGTTGGCGCCCACTTCAAGCAGGCGGGCGGGATCGCCCTCGCCGATCAGCAGCGCCAGGCCCGCCAGCGACAGCAGCCCGCCCAGCATGGCCATGACCGAGGGCAGTTCGCGCAGCAGCAGCGCCACCACCGCGATGGTCATCAGCGGAATCATCGCCGTGATGATGCCCATATTGGTCGCCGTGGTGCTGGCGGCCGCCACATAGGCCAGGCCCTGGTACAGGGCCATGCCCAAGCCGCCCAGCACCGCCAGTTTGGGCAGGTGGGGCAGGATCTGGCGGCGCTGCGCCCAGACGCCCGGCAGCACGAACGGCGTCAGCACCACACCGGCCAGGGCCCAGCGGTAGAAGCCGATGGCGGCCGGCGCGATGGCGCTGGCCGCCATCTTGGTGACGATCATGTTGACCGACCAGATCAAGGCTGCCAGCAATGGATAAAGCAGATAACGGGCGGGAACATGCGGAGAGGAAGCGCGGGTCATGAGGGGCAATGCACAGGCGTAGAGGAGACAGGGCCAGTGTAGGATCTGTCTGACCTGATGTATATAATGAAAAACAGACAAAACCAGACGAAGTTCCGACATGTCCGCCATCGATTCCGCGCCCACGCTGGCCAGCCACCTGCCCTACCCGCTGGCTTGCCGCATCCTGCATTTCACGCCGCGTTCCGGCATGAAGCGCCACAGCTCGCCCTGGGCGGAACTGAACTTCGCCATCTCCGGCATCATGGAAATCGGCATACGCGGCGTCACCTACCTGTCGCCGCCGCAGTACGCCATCTGGATACCGCCGCATGTCGAGCATTGCTGCCAGAACGAAGGCGAAGTGCACTACGCCTGCATCGACATCCCCGCCGCGGCCTGCGCCGGCCTGCCCACGGAACCGTGCACGCTCGAGATCAGCCCGGTCATGCGCGCGATCCTGGGCGACTTCGAGCAGCGCGGCATCAGCTATCCGGATACGCCGGAAGACCGGCGCATGGCGCAGATCGTCATCGACCAGGTCCGCCAGGCTCGGGCTTACGCCAGCTACCTGCCCTCCACCTCCGACCCGTTGCTGGCACCCATCCTGTCGGCGCTGCAGCACAGTCCAGGCGATAAGCGCGGCGCCGCGCACTGGGCCGCCACGGCCGGCATCACCGAACGCACGCTGCTGCGCCACTGCCAGCAGCGCCTGGGCATGTCGTTCAATGAATGGCGTCTGCGGCTGCGCGTGGTCAGCGCCCTGGGCATGCTGGACGCGGGCCGGCCGGTCCAATCTGTGGCGCGCGAGCTTGGTTACAGCACGCCGTCGGCCTTCATCGCCATGTTCCAGCGGCTTACAGGTCAATCGCCCGACAACGCGCGCAGGCGCAGCCAGGGCGGCGCACCCGCGCCCTGACCCCGGAAAACCGCGTCATCCAAGCGCCTGATGCAAGGCGCGGCCGATCGCGAGACAATACGGCTGTAGCCAGGGCCTGCCAGCGGGCCCGAATCTTGCCGTGCCGTCGCGGCTTCATCGCGCCCAGGAATCCCTTCATGTCTGCCTCCGCCACTCCCCCCGCCTCCTTGACCCATTTCAGCACCGCCGAGCTGGACATGCTGGCCAAGACCGCCGACGCCTTGAGCGCCTATCTGGGCAAGCCCGTGCTGGCCGAAGTGGTGCTGGGCGATGATGGCACCGAATGGGTGACCTATGGCGTGCCCATGGACGAAAACGCCAAGCCCGACGAAGACCAGACCCACGTGCAGCTGGGCGGCGCCGGCGCCCGCCTGCTGGGCAATCGCGGCGGCCTGCCCCAGTCCGACGACGACACCTACGACTGTCTCTACCTCTGGGCCATCGAGATCTCGCTGAACGAAGGCGAGCGCTTCATCAAGCTGGACCACGACGGCGAAGAGTCCGCATGGTCCGACAATCTGGAAGACGTGCTGCCGTTTGCCCTGACGGAAGAACCCGTACCGGAGGACCCGGACGCGGAGGACGACGAGGACGAAGCGGATGAGGACGATGAGGATGATGCGGATGGCCACGGCCACGATCATCCTCACGACCACAACCACCGCCACTGAAGCGCGGCCGGGCGGCGGGTTGCGACCGGCATGGCCGCGCAACCGCGCCGTCCGCGGATCAGACCGAGATCCGCCCTTCCTGCACCGCGTGGCAGGCCACCACCGACACTCCCGCGGCCATTGCCACTGGCGCCTCTGACTTGCAACGCTCGTTCGCATGCGGACAGCGCGGATGAAAGGTGCAGCCCGACGGCGGATTCAGCGGATTGGGCACCTCGCCCGCCACCGCGGTGCGCGGCTTGCCCGCGCCGTTGATGTCGGGAATGGCCTCCAGCAGCATGCGCGTGTACGGATGGCGAGGCCGCGCGAACAGCTCGTCGCGCGGCGCCACCTCCACCATGCGGCCCAGGTACATCACCCCCACCCGGTCGGCCACATGGTGCACCACCGCCAGGTTGTGGGAAATGAACAGATAGGTCAGCCCCAGGTTGCGCTGCAGATCCTTCATCAGGTTCAGCACCTGCGCCTGCACCGACACATCCAGCGCCGAGGTCGGCTCGTCGCACACCAGGAATTCCGGATTCACCGCCAACGCCCGCGCGATCGAAATGCGCTGGCGCTGGCCGCCGGAAAACTGGTGTGGATAGCGGACCTGGTCGGCCGGGTCCAGGCCCACCTGCTTGAGCAGTTCGCCCACGCGCGCGCTGCGCTCGTCAGGCGTCATCGTGGTGTGGGTCAGCATGGGTTCGGCGATGATGCGGCCCACGCGCCAGCGCGGATTCAGGCTGGCATAGGGATCCTGGAAGATCATCTGCAGGCGCTTGCGCAAGGCGCGGCCGCCTGGCTCGGACATGCGCGACAACGGCTGGCCGTCGAAACGGATATCGCCGCGGGTCAGGCCATACAACCCCACCAGCATGCGCGCCACGGTCGATTTGCCGCAGCCCGATTCGCCCACCAGCGCCAGCGTTTCGCCGCGCGCGATCTCGAACGACACCCCGTCCACGGCGCGCAGCATCACGCGCGGCTTGCCCGCGAGCTTGCGTTCCAGCCACGGCGGTGACACATCGAACCAGCGCGCGGCGTCCTTTACTTCCACCAAGGGCGTCGTCATGCGGCCACCTTATCGTTGTTGTCGTGCAGCCAACAGGCCGCGCGGGACGTCCCGGCCGCCATCAGCTCCGGGCGCTCGACGCCGCAACGCGGCAGGCGCTGGCCGCAGCGCGGATTGAAGGCGCAGCCCGGCGGAATGGCGTTCAGGCGCGGCATGCTGCCGTCGATCTGCACCAGCCGTTCGGAGTGTCCTTCCAGCGATGGAATCGATCCCATCAGTCCCTTCGTGTAGGGATGGCGGGGCTTGTGGATCACGTCGGCCACCGGGCCGATCTCGGCCACGCGGCCCGCGTACATCACCGCAACGCGGTCGGCGGTTTCGGCGATCACACCCATGTCGTGCGTGATCAGCATCACCGCCGTGCCGTTTTCGCGGCACAGGCGCTTGAGCAGTTCGATGATCTGCGCCTGGATCGACACGTCCAGCGCGGTCGTGGGCTCGTCCGCCACCACCAGCTTGGGTTCGGCCGCCAGGGCCAGCGCAATCACCACGCGCTGGCGCATGCCGCCGGAGAACTGGTGAGGATAGTGGTCGATGCGCTCGCGCGCGGCCGGAATGCCGGTCGACGCCAGCAGCTCCACCGCCCGTTCGCGCGCCTGGGACCAGCTCAGGTCCAGGTGCGTCACGATGGTTTCCGCCAATTGCCGGCCCACCGTGTATAGCGGGTTCAACGAGGTCAGCGGGTCCTGGAACACGGCCCCGATCTCGCGGCCGCGCACGCGGCGCATCTGCTCGTCGGGCAGGTTGTCGATGCGGCGGCCCGCCAGCAGGATCTCGCCCGCGGCGATACGTCCCGGCGGTTCCAAGAGGCCAATGATGGATGCGCCGGTCAGGGACTTGCCTGCGCCGGATTCGCCCACTACGCCCAGGACTTCGCCAGCCTGGATGGAAAAGGACACGTCGTCCAGCGCGCGCAGCGTGCCGCGGCGCGTGGGGAATTCCACGCGCAGGTTGCGGACTTCTAGTAATGCGCTCATGTAAACCTCAATTCAGACGCGGGTTGAGCGCATCGCGCAGCCAGTCGCCAAGCAAGTTGACCGACAGCACCAGCAGCACCAGCGCCGCACCCGGGAAGATGGTGATCCACCACTCCCCTGAAAACAGGAAGTCGTTGCCGATGCGGATCAGCGTACCGAGCGACGGCGCGGTCGGCGGTACGCCTACGCCCAGGAACGACAGCGTGGCCTCCGTGATGATGGCCGTGGCCAGGTGCACCGTGGCCAGCACCAGCACCGGACCCAGCACATTGGGCAGCACGTGGCGGAACATGATGACCGGCGAGGCCACGCCGATCACGCGCGCCGCCTGCACGTATTCGCGGTTCTTCTCCACCAGGGTGGAGCCGCGCACCGTGCGCGCATACTGCGGCCAGCCCGCCAGCGCGATCGCGCCGATCAGCACCGGGAACGCGATCAGCTCATGCAGCTCGCGCGGCACCGCCGCCCGCGCCACGCCGTCGATCAGCAGCGCGATCAGGATGGCGGGGAACGACAGTTGCACGTCGGCGATGCGCATGATGAACGCATCGATGCGCCCGCCCGCGTAGCCCGAGATCAGCCCCAGCACGATGCCGATCAGCATCGACAGCAGCACCGAGGCCAGGCCGATCAAGAGCGACACGCGGGTGCCGTACAGGATGGCCGAGTACAGGTCGCGGCCCTGGCTGTCGGTGCCCAGCAGGTAGGTCGGCAGCCCATTGGCCTCCCAGGCGGGCGGCAGCAAGGCGTCCAGCAGTTCCACCTTGGTCAGGTCGAACGGGTTGTGCGGCGCCACCCAACCGGCCCCGAAGGAGCCGATCAGCAGGAGCGCCAGCATCACGGTGGCGATGATCGCCACGGGCGCCCGGCGCCAGGCCCAGGCAATGTCGCTGTCCCACCAGCGTTTGAGTACGGCGCGCATCAGTGAGCCCCCCCGCCGCGGGTCAGCCCGGAACGCAGGCGCGGGTCCACGACAAAATACAAAAGATCGACGATCAGGTTGATCACCACGAACACCAGCGCAATCAGGCACAGGTAGGCCGCCATGACGGGCACGTCGGCGAATTGCACCGCCTGGATGAACAACAGGCCCATGCCCGGCCACTGGAACACGGTTTCCGTGACGATGGCGAAGGCGATGATGCCGCCCAGTTGCAGGCCGGTGATGGTGATGACCGGCACCATGGTGTTCTTCAGCGCGTGGCCGAAGTGGATGGCGCGACGCTTCAGGCCGCGGGCGCGGGCAAACTTGATGTAGTCCGAACGCAGCACCTCCAGCATTTCCGAACGCACCAGGCGCAGCACCAGGGTCATCTGGAACAGCGACAAAGTGATGGACGGCAGGATGAGATGCTTCCAGCCCGTGGCGGTGAACAACCCCGATGACCACCAGCCCACGCTGACGGTGTCGCCCCGCCCGTAGCTGGGCAGCCAGCCCAGTTGCACGGAAAACACCAGGATCAGCAGGATGCCGATCAGGAAGGTGGGCAGCGACACGCCCAGCAGCGACCCGGCCAGCAGCAGCTGGGACAGCAAGCTGTTGCGCTTGAGCGCGGTGTACACGCCCAGCGGCACGCCCACCAGCAGCGCCAGCAAGGCCGCCACCATGGACAGCTCCAGCGTGGCCGGCAGGCGGGATTTCAGCAAGGAAGATACGGGTTCGCTCTGGCGCAGGGAGATGCCGAAATTGCCCTGCACGGCGTTGGCCACGAAATGGCCGAATTGGACGATGGCGGGCTCGTTCAGCCCCAGGCGCTCACGCAGTTCGATGCGTTCGGCATCGGTGGCGTCCTGTCCCAGCATGATGGTGACAGGGTCGCCGACATATTGAAAAAGCACAAAGGCCAGTAGCGCGACGGTGAGCATCACCGCTACGGCCTGCAACAGGCGACGCAGTATGAAAGCAAACATAGGCGGAAAAGGCGAAACAGCGAAAGCCCGTCGGCCTGTTCATCATGAACAGGCTGACGGGCCCCGCCGTTTGATTAGCCTGGATCAGTCAACCTTGACCCAATCGGCAACGAGGCGATTGTCGGCACGGTGGATGACCGTGACGTTCTTGCGCATGGCCCAGGGAATGACCTGGTCGTGCAGCGGGATGTGGCCGAAGTCCTTGGCGTGCCCTTGCAGCACGGTGATGATGTCGGCGTCACGCTTGGCCGGATCGGTTTCCGTCTTGATCCGGTCGATGATGACGTCCAGTTCCTTGTTGCTGTAGTTGCCCAGGTTGTACATGCCGTCCGCGCCCTCGCCCTTGGTGCGAATCAGGTTCTGCAGCGTGTACATGGCGTCGAACGTGGGCACGCCCCAGCCGAACAGGTAGGCGCTGGTGTCGAACGACTGCACCTTGGGGAAATAGGTGGAGCGCGGCATGGCGTTCATGGTGGCCTTGACGCCGACCTTGGCCCACATGCCGACCACCGCCTGACAGATGGCTTCGTCGTTGATGTAGCGGTTGTTCGGGCAATCCAGCGTGAAGTTCAGCGTGCCGTCGTAGCCGGCTTCCTTCAGCAGGGCGCGGGACTTTTCCGGATCATAGGGCACGCGCGCCTGCAGCTGCTGGGCCCAGCCGTGCACCTGCGGCGCGATCATCGTGCCGGTGGGCGCGGACAGGCCGCGCATCACGGCGCGCTTGATGGCGTCCACGTCGATCGCGCGATACAGCGCCTCGCGCACGCGGATGTCCTGGAACGGGTTCTTGCCCTTGATGTTGGAATACTGGAGTTCCGGACGCTTCTGGTCCAGGCCCAGGTAGATGGTGCGGTATTCGTTGCCTTCCACGACCTTGGCCGACTGGCGCAGGCGATCCAGGTCCTGGGCCGCCGGATCCAGCACGAAGTCGATTTCACCCGACAGCAGCGCCGCGGTACGCGTGGCGTTCTGCTTGATCGGCGTGAACACGACTTCGGTCACGTTGCCGACCTTGCCGCCCTTGTTCCACCAGTCCTTGTTTTCCTCGAACACCGTGCGCACGTCCACTTCGCGCGACTTCAGCTTGTAGGGGCCGGTGCCGTTGGTGTTGCGCGCGGCGTAGGTCTCTTCCTTGTTGACGAAGTCCTGCGGCTTGGCGACGTTGTTCTTTTCCGACCAGGCCTTGTTCATGATGAACACGTTGGTCAGCTGGCGCAGCAGCACCGGGTTAGGCGCCGAGGTCTCGATCTCGACCGTCAGGTCGTCGATCTTGCGGGCTTCCTTGATGCCGGTGGTGTAGGCCTTGTAGTTCGAGGTGGGCGCCATGGCGCGGTGGATCGAGAACACCACGTCGTCGGCGGTGAAGGCGGCGCCGTCATGGAACTTCACGCCGGGGCGCAGCTTGAAGCGGTACAGCGTGGGTGAAACCTGCTCCCACTCCGTCGCCAGGCGCGGGTTGACCTTGAAGGACTTGTCGTAGTCCACCAGCGGTTCGTAGACGTAGCTGTTGGCGGCGATCGTCATGCCTTCGTTCTGCGAGTGCGGATCGAAGGTGAGGATGTCGCCCTGGGCGGCCCAGCGGAAGGTCTTGGCCTGCCCGATCGTGGGCACGGCAACGGCGGCGGCGATCGCGATAGCAATCAAAGTGCGGCGCATAGGTTCAACTCCTGACTGTAGTCTGAATACCGGCGCGATATTGCCTAGCCGCAGGACCTCCGTCAATTGAGGGTTTATGCGTACCGTAGACGGTTTTCACAGAGGGAGAACCAATTGGGGACACATAAGCTTGTAACAAAATAATCGAAGTAAACAGTGTTGGGCATGCGGCCCGCCCCCGCCCCCGCCTATTCCTCGTCCGGCGCCGACAATTCCAGCGGCACGTGCTCGGTCATCAGCACCTCCAGCATGTCGATCAGCATCGCGGCCTTTTCCTCGCCGAACGGGGCCAGCACGGCCTTCTGGTGCTGCAAGGCCTGCTCGCACAGCGCGGCGATCAGATTCGTGCCCTTGGTGGTGATGCAGACGCGCGTCTGCCGCCGGTCCGCCCGCACGCCCGTGCGCGCCACCAGCCCTTCGGCCTCCATGCGCTGCACCACCTTGCTCAAGGTGGGCTGCTTGGTGATCGCCAGCACCGCCAGCGTGCCTATGGTTTCACCGGGACTGCCCTCCAGGCTGGCCAGTACCCGCCACTCGGTCACCGACAGGCCGGCCGCCTTCACCTGCAGATGGAATTCCGCCGAAATGCGCTGGCTGGCCTGCGCCAGCAGATAGGCCAGATAGCCATCGACGAAGCGGCCTTTGTGCGCCGCCGCGTCCGTGTCCCGCTGCTTGTCCAACCGCATGTTGCTTTGCTCCCACGCACCGGAAACCAGGGCCGACGCCGGCCCGACGAAATGCGCATTGCACCACGCCGGCGCATGCGCGCGCCATGATGTGCCGCAATGCTGTTGCGCAGCACAGGGTATACCCGGAATCGCAACCCGTTTTTGCACCATCGCAGCGCCGGAACAGCACTGCGGCCTAGAGAACAACGAGTATATACGTCATTGTTTTAGCGTGATATTTTTTGTTTTCCATGAAATTTCATCTTTTTTGTTGACAGCTAAAACGTTGACTCCTAAAGTATTTTTAAGACGAGAATTTCCTGACGTGACGATGCTGCGCAGCAGCAACCATTGAGACCCGCAGGCCGGGCCGCGAAGGAGTGCCAGAATGGCTGAAAGGTCTTTCAAAAAAGAAGTCCAGCAGTTGCGCATCGGCGCGGGCGAAGAGTTCCGCGGAGAAGGCATTCTTGCGGTCACCAAGGCCTTGCTGCAGTCCGGCGTGGGCTACGTCGCGGGCTACCAGGGTTCGCCGATCTCGCATTTGATGGACGTGCTGGCCGACGCCAACGACATCCTCCAGGAACTGGGTGTGCATTTCGAGGCCAGCGCCTCCGAGGCCACCGCGGCGGCCACGCTGGCCGCCTCGGTCATGTACCCCATCCGCGGCGCCGTCACCTGGAAGTCCACCGTGGGCACCAACGTCGCATCCGACGCGCTGGCCAACCTGGCTTCCGGCGGCGTCACCGGCGGTTCGCTGGTCATCGTGGGCGAAGACTACGGCGAAGGCTCGTCCATCATGCAGGAACGCTCGCACGCGTTCGCCATGAAGTCGCAGATCTGGCTGCTGGATCCGCGTCCCAACCTGGAAAGCATGGTCAAGGCGGTGGAAGACGGCTTCGAGCTGTCCGAGGCCAGCAAGACGCCCGTGATGCTGCAACTGCGCATCCGCGGCTGCCACGTGCACGGCCGCTTCATCGCCAAGGAAAACAAGCGCCCCGCCTTCTCGCTGGCGCAGGCGCTGGAAAGCCCGGCGCGCGACACCAGCCGCATCGTGCTGCCGCCTGCCTCCTTCCTGCACGAACAGGAAAAGATCAAGGAGCGCTGGCCCGCCGCCATCCGCTACATCAAGGAACACAAGCTCAACGAACACTTTGACGGCGACCAGGACGATATCGGACTGATCCTGCAAGGCGGCCTCTACAACGGCGTGATCCGCGCCTTGCAGCTGCTGGGCCTGGCCGACAACTTCGGCAACAGCCGCATCCCGCTGTACGTCATGAACGTGACCTACCCCGTCATCGAGGACGAGGTCATCGATTTCTGCCGCGGCAAGCGCGCCGTGCTGCTGCTGGAAGAAGGCCAGCCGGACTACATCGAACAGAACCTGCACGCCGTGCTGCGCCGCGCCGGCATCGACACCAAGCTGTCCGGCAAGGACGTGCTGCCGATGGCGGGCGAATACACCACCCAGGTCATGCGCGACGGCCTGCGCGAATTCCTCAAGCGGCAACGCCCGGAATCGCTGCAGACGCATCCCGCCGCCCTGGCCGATGCCCAGGCCGCGGAACGCCAGCTCCAGATCACCGAGGTGGCGCGGCCCAAGCCGGCGCGTCCGGCCGAGCAGCCCATCACCTTCCACAAGCACGTCGAAGGCCTGGCAGCGGTCGTGCCGCCGCGGCCCGCCGGCTTCTGTACGGGCTGTCCGGAAAGGCCTATCTTCTCGGCCCTGACCCTGGCGCAGGAAACGCTGGGCCAGCACCATATTTCCTGCGACATCGGCTGCCACCTGTTCTCGATCCTGCCGCCGTTCAACCTGGGCGCCACCACCATGGGCTACGGCCTGGGCGCCTCCAGCGCGGCGGCCTTCAACGTGCCGGCCGCCAAGCGCCCCATCTCCATCATGGGCGACGGCGGCTTCTGGCACAACGGCCTGTCCTCGGGCATCGGCAACGCGGTCTTCAACAAGTACGACGGCGTCATCGTCATCGTCGACAACTTCTACGCCTCGGCCACCGGCGGACAGGACATCCTGTCCTCGCGCGCCGAAAACCCGGACCGCTCCACCAACAATCCCATCGACCAGGCCGTGCGCGGCGTGGGCGTGAAGTGGGTGCGCACGCTGGACCGCACCTATGACGTGGCCAAGGTGCGCGCCACCATCGAAGAGGCGCTGACCACCGACATCAAAGGCCCCAAGGTCATCATCGCGCAATCGGAATGCATGCTGAACAAGCAGCGCCGCATCAAGCCGCTGTTCAACAAGGCAGTCAAGGAAGGCAAGCGCGTGGTCAAGGAACGCTTCGGCGTGGACCCTGACGTCTGCACCGGCGATCATGCCTGCATTCGCCTGTCGGGCTGCCCGTCGCTGACGGTCAAGGACAGCGGCGACCCCTTGAAGGAAGATCCGGTGGCGCACGTGGAAAGCAGTTGCGTAGGCTGCGGCAACTGCGGCGAAGTCGCCCATGCCGCGGTGCTCTGCCCGTCCTTCTACCGCGCCGATATCGTCCACAACCCGACCGGCCGCGACCGCTTCATGGCGCGCATGCGCACCGCCGTCATCGGCTTCCTGCAACGCCGCCGCGCCGCGCGCCTGGCCCACCACGCCCTCTGAGGATTCCCGTTCCATGAACCCGGCCGCTATGCAACAAGCCAATCCGATCAAGATCGCCATCCTGGCCATGGGCGGCCAAGGCGGCGGCGTGCTGGCCGACTGGATCGTCGACATGGCCGAGCACGCCGGCTGGTGGGCCCAGACCACCTCGGTGCCAGGCGTGGCCCAGCGCACCGGCGCCACCATCTATTACGTGGAGCTGCTGCCCGAAGCCGAAGTGCAACGCGCCGGCCGCCAGCCCGCGCTGGCGCTGATGCCCACCCCGGGCGACGTGGACCTTGTGGTCGCCGCCGAATTGATGGAAGGCGGGCGCGCCATCCAGCGCGGACTGGTCACGCCGGAACGCACGGTGCTGCTCACTTCGTCGCACCGCAGCTACGCGGTCAGCGAAAAATCCGCGCCCGGCAACGGCATCGCCGATCCCAACAAGGTGCTGGAAGCGGGCCGCGCCGCGGCCAAGCGCTTCCTCTGCTTCGACCTGCAAGACCTGGCCGACCGCGCCGGCAGCGTCATCAGCGCCAGCCTGTTCGGTGCGGTAGCCGGCAGCGGCGCCCTGCCGTTCTCGCGCGACGATTTCGAAGCCACGGTGCGGCGCGCCGGCCTGGGCGTGGAAGCCAGCCTGCGCGCCTTCGCGCTGGGCTACGAATCCGCCGACCAGGCGCCCGCGCAACCCGCACCCATCGACCTGGCCCGGCCGGTGCCCGCCGTGCCGGAACGCGCCGCCAGCGCCAAGGCCCAAGCCCTGCTGGATATGATCAAACGCGACTTTCCCGCCTGTGCCCAGCCCATGCTGGCCGCGGGCACGCGCCGCCAGATCGAATTCCAGGATCTGGCCTACGCCACCGAATACCTGCGCCACATGAAGGCCATCCGCGACCTGGACGCCGCCCATGGCGGCGAGGCCCGGCAATGGGCGCTGACCTGTGCCGCCGCGCGCTACGTGGCCACGGCCATGGCCTACGACGACGTGATCCGTGTCGCCGACCTGAAGACCCGCGCCACGCGTTTCGACCGCGTGCGCCAGGAAGTGGGCGCGCGCCCGGACCAGCTGGTCTACACCACCGAATTCATGCATCCGCGCCTGGAGGAGATCTGCGGCACCTTGCCCGCCGGGCTGGGCCGCTGGCTCGAAAACTCCAAGTCGTTCGGCGGCTTCGTCGAACGCCGCCTGGGCCACGGCCGTCGCATGCAGAGCGGCACGCTGGGCGGTTTCCTGATGCTGTACACGCTGGCCGGCATGCGACGCTTCCGCCGCAGCACGCTGCGCCATCAGGCCGAGGCCGCCGGCCTCGCGCAATGGCTGGACCTGATCGCCCGGCTGGTCCCGCGCGACTACGCGCTGGCCGTCGAAACCGTCAATTGCCGCCGCCTGGTCAAAGGCTATAGCGACACCCACGTGCGCGGCGGCGGCAAGTACCGCCAGCTGATCGCGGCGGCAGAGCAACTGGCCGGCCGGCCCGACGCCGCCGAAACGCTGCGCTCGCTGCGAGAGACCGCGCTGGCCAACGAGAAATGCGGCCCCATGGAACGCCAGCTGGCTGAAAAGCTGGCGGCCTGAGACAAGCAAAGATAGGGACAAACGCCGTGCAGACACTGAAACTCATCGTCCGGGAAGTCCGGCAGGAATCGCCGCTGATCCGCTCGTTCCGGCTGGCGCGCGAAGACGCCGGCCCCCTGCCTGCCTTCGGACCGGGCGCGCACCTGAAGGTGACGGTGCCGGGCCTGCGCGAGCCGCGCTGCTATTCGCTGGTGCAGTTGGCGCCGGAAGCCGGCAAGTTCGCGCAGCCCGCGGAGTACCGGCTCGGCGTGCGCCTGGAGGAAACCAGCCAGGGCGGATCGCGCCACATGCATGCGCTGGCCGAGGGCGACACGCTCGATGTCGAAGGCCCGAAGAATGATTTCCCGCTGCACGAATCGCCTGCCGGCGACGAACCCGTCGTGCTGATCGCGGGCGGCATCGGCATCACGCCGGTGGCATCCATGGCCGCGGCGCTCAAGGCCGCGGGACGCGCCTTCCATCTGCATTACTGCGGCCGCAGCAAGGACCAGCTGGCCTTCCTGCCCGAACTGCAGGCCCTGGCCGGCGACGACCTGAGCCTGCACGCGGACGACGATCCGTCCTGCCGCTTCGACCTGCAGGCGCTGCTGGACGCATCCTCGCCGCGCCAGCACCTGTATGTCTGCGGCCCCAAGGGCCTGATCGACGCAGTCATCCAGGGCGCGCACGCACGCCACTGGCCCGACGCCCATATCCATTTCGAACTTTTCGCCACCGCTGCACCGCAGGCCGGCGACCAGCCCTTCGAGGTCGAGCTGCGCCAGTCGGGCCGGGTGCTGACCATCCCCGCCGACAAGACCATCATCGACGTGATGGAAGAGGAAGGCTGCGATCCGATGTACGACTGCAAGCGCGGCGAATGCGGCGTCTGCCAGGCCACCGTGCTGGAAGGCGAACCCGACCACCGCGACTACTACCTCTCGGACACCGAGAAGGCCAGCGGCAAGATCATCCAGATCTGCATCTCGCGCGCGAAATCGGCGCGCCTGGTGCTGGACCTGTAGCCCCGACGCAAGGAAGCGCCCTCATGGCCAAATACCGCGACAACCCCGACGCCATCCGCGCCCTGCTGCGCGACACCGAGGTGCACAAGGATCTGTTCATCGACCAGGAGCTGTTCGAGCTGGAGATGGAACGCCTGTACGCCAACACCTGGGTCTACGTCGGCCACGACAGCCAGGTCCCCAACCCGGGCGACTACATCACCACCACAGTGGGCAACCAGCCCGTGGTGATGGTGCGCCACAGCGACCGCTCGGTGCGGGTGCTGCACAACCGCTGCCCGCACAAGGGCACCATGGTGGCGGGTGAAGCCTGCGGCAACACCGGCAAGTTCTTCCGTTGCCCCTATCACGCCTGGACCTTCAAGACCGACGGCAGCCTGCTGTCCATCCCGCTGAAAAAGGGCTACGAGAACACCGGCCTGGAAAACTGCGAAGCCAGCCAGGGCATGGCTGCCGTGAAGGACGTGAAGAACCATCGCGGCTTCGTGTTCTGCCGCCTGAACCCCGAGGGCCAGTCCTTCGAGGATTTCTTCGGCGAATCGCTGTCCACCCTGGACAACATGGTCGACCGCTCGCCCGAGGGCCGGCTGGAAGTCGCCGGCGGCGTGCTGCGCTACATGCACCGCTGCAACTGGAAGATGCTGGTCGACAACCAGACCGACACCTGCCACCCGATGGTGGCGCATGAGTCCTCCGCAGGCACCGCCGTGAAGGTCTGGGAACAGGCGCCGGAAGGCACGCCCAAGCCCATGGCCGTCGAGTTGTTCGCCCCCTTCATCTCGCCTTACGAGTTCTTCGAGAACATGGGCATCCGCGTATGGGAGAACGGCCACGGCCATACCGGC
Source organism: Achromobacter sp. ACM04 (assembly GCF_014851465.1). Taxonomy (NCBI): domain Bacteria; kingdom Pseudomonadati; phylum Pseudomonadota; class Betaproteobacteria; order Burkholderiales; family Alcaligenaceae; genus Achromobacter; species Achromobacter sp. ACM04. Next base: position 199,206 of record NZ_JACUZS010000003.1, on the reverse strand, counting down.
GTGTCGGACTCCATCCATGCCTCGTACTCGGGCATTCCGGGCTACTGGGACTCCATGGTCGCGGCCTACGGCGAGGAACGCGCCAAGCAGATCCTGGGCGACGTGCGCCACAACACCGTGTACTTCCCCAACATCATGGTCAAGGGCCCGATCCAGACGCTGCGCGTCTTCAAGCCCATCGCAGCCGACCGCACGCTGGTGGAATCCTGGACCTTCCGCCTGGTGGGCGCGCCCGACCTGCTGCTGGAACGCACGCTCATGTACAACCGCCTCATCAACGCGCCGACCTCGGTGGTCGGGCACGACGACCTGGAAATGTACGAGCGCGCCCAGGACGGCCTGCAATCGCGGGCGCGGGACTGGGTCAACGTGGGCCGGCTGTACTCGCCCGACGAGGTCGGGCAGAAGAACGTCGCCACCAATGGCACCAATGAATGGCAGATGCGCAACCAGTACCGCGCATGGGGCCGCTACATGACCGGACCGGAGTCGGTATGAGCGCAAGCGACCGCGAGTTGATCGATTTTGTCTACGCCGAGGCGCGCATGCTGGACGAGCTGCGCTTCGAGGACTGGCTGAACCTGTACACCGAAGACGGCTACTACTGGATGCCGCTGGCCCATGGCCAGACCGATCCCAAGCTGCACGCCTCGCTCATGTACGAAGACAAGCTGCTGCTGCGCGTGCGCGTGGAGCGGCTGGCCGGCCAGCGCACGTTTTCGCAACAGCCCAAGAGCCGCTGCCACCACTTGCTGCAGGCGCCCACGGTGGAGCACGGCCATCCCGATGCCGCCCCCGCCGAAGGCCGCCACGTGGTACGCACCGCCTTCCATTACGTCGAGACGCGGCAGGACGCGCAGACGCTGTATGCAGGCTGGACCACCCACCACCTGGTGGAGCAGGACGGCGTCTTGCGCATCCGTCTCAAGCGCGTGGACCTCGTCAACTGCGACGCGGCCTTCGGCAATATCCAATTGTTCATGTAGGAGCGGCTTGTGAGCACCACGGTCCATCAGGCATTCCGCGACACCGCGGCCCGCTACGGCGCCCAGCCCTTCCTGTGCATCCTGCCGGAAACGGCCCAGGCCTATGGCATCGCCGCAGGCGAACTAAGCTACGCCCAGGCCGCCGAGTCCATCGAGGCCCTGCGCGCGGCCTATGCGCGCGCCGGCTACGGCCACGGCCACCGCGCCGGCCTGCTGCTGGAGAACCGCCCCTCGTTCTTCCTGCACTGGTTCGCGCTGAACGCGCTGGGCGTGTCGGTGGTGCCCATCAACCCCGATCTGCGCGCAGCGGAACTGGAATACCTGACGGGGCATTCCGAGATCGCTTTGGCCGTTGCCCTGCCGGAACGCCATGCCGACCTGCTGGCCGCGGCAGAACGCGCCGGCCGCGAACTGCGTGTGATGGGACCGGACGACACGCCGCCCGCCGCGCCCTTTGCGGCGCCGCTAGCGGGCAGCGAGCCCGATATCCTGACCGAATGCGCCCTGCTCTATACCTCCGGCACCACCGGACGGCCCAAGGGCTGCATCCTGCCCAACCGCTATTTCCTGCATGCCGGCGGCTGGTACGTGCGCATCGGCGGCTTGTGCGAACTGCGCCCTGGCCAGGAACGCATGCTGACGCCGCTGCCCCTGGTCCACATGAACGCCATGGCGTACTCGGCCATGGCCATGCTCCTGACCGGCGGCTGCCTGATTCCGCTGGACCGCTTCCATCCCAAGACCTGGTGGGACAGCGTGCGCGATTCCGGCGCGACGGTGCTGCACTACCTGGGCGTCATGCCCGCCATCCTGATGAAGGCCGAACCGTCCGCACGGGATAAGCAGCCCGCCATCCGCTTCGGCTTCGGCGCGGGCGTGGACCGCAAGCTGCACCAGCCCTTTGAAGAACGCTTCGGCTTTCCGCTGCTGGAAGCCTGGGCCATGACCGAAACTGGCGCGGGCGCCGTCATCATCGCCAACCATGAGCCGCGCCACATCGGCAGCAGCTGCTTCGGCCGCGAGGAAGAAGACGTGCTGGTGCGCATCGTCGCTGATTCCGGCTTGGAAGCCGCCGCCGGCGAACCGGGCGAATTGCTGGTGCGCCACGCCGGCGATGACCCGCGCTACGGATTCTTCGCCGGCTACCTCAAGGACCAGGACGCGACCTCCCAGGCCTGGGAGGACGGCTGGTTCCATACCGGCGACATCGTGCGCCGCGACGCCGACGGCGCGCTGCGCTTCGTGGACCGCAAGAAGAACGTCATCCGCCGCAGCGGCGAGAACATCTCCGCAGTGGAAGTCGAAAGCGTGCTGCTGCAGCACCCGCTGGTGAAGGCCGTGGCGGTCGCCGCGGTGCCCGACGCCGTGCGCGGCGACGAAGTGCTGGCCTGCGTGGTGCCCGAAAGCCTGCCGGCCGAGGGCGTCGCAATGGCCGAGGCCGCCCGCAGCATCGTGCAATGGAGCCTGGAGCAGCTGGCCTATTACAAGGCCCCCGGCTACGTCGCCTTCGTCGACAGCCTGCCGCTGACCACCACCAACAAGATCCAGCGCGGCGAAATGAAAGCCCTGGCGCCCACGCTGCCCGGCACGGCCCGCTGCGTGGACACCTGCCACATGAAGAAGCGCCAGGAGCCCGCGCGATGAACCGCCTGGGCTATGACGGCGTGGTGGCGGCCCTGCCCGTCACGATTCCGTATGAACGCTATTCCACCCATGCGGCCCACTGGTGGCTGGGACGGGCGCTGGGCGCGCTGATCCGCCAGGCCGGTATCGCCAAGACCGAGGTGGACGGCCTCTGCGTGTCCAGCTTCACCCTGGCGCCCGACACCGCCGTCGGCCTGGTGCAGCACCTGGGCATGAGCCCGCGCTGGCTGGACCATATCCCCATGGGCGGCGCCAGCGGCGTGGCCGCCTTGCGCCGCGCGGCCCGCGCCGTGCAGGCCGGCGACGCCAGCATCGTGGCCTGCATCGCAGGGGACACCAACCACGTGGACTCGTTCCGCAACACGGTCAGCCAGTTCTCGCGCTTCGCGCAGGACGCGGTCTATCCCTATGGCGCAGGCGGCCCCAACGCCAGCTTCGCGCTGCTGACCGCCAACTACATGCGCGCGACCGGCGCCACCCGCGAGGACTTCGGCAAGCTTTGCGTGGCGCAGCGCGACAATGCCCTGCGCTATCCGCACGCGCTGATGAAGAAGCCGTTGACGCTCGCCCAGTACCTGGACGCCCGCGTCATCACCGACCCGATACACCTGTTCGATTGCGTGATGCCCTGCGCCGGCGCCGACGGCTTCCTGGTCATGAGCGAAGACCGGGCGCGCGCGCTGAGCCTGCCCTACGCCCGCATCCTCTCCACCATCGAACGCCACAACGCCTGGATCGAGGACCCGATCCAGACCCGCGGCGGCTGGACCGTGGACCTGGACGAACTCTACGGCCAGGCCGGCGTCCAGCCCGGCGACATGGATTTCCTGCAGGCCTACGACGACTATCCCGTCATCAACCTGATGCAGATCGAAGACCTGGGCTTCTGCCCGAAGGGCGCGGCCCCCGACTTCGTGCGCAACAACAGCTTCACCGTGGACGGCAGCTTTCCCTTCAATACCAACGGCGGCCAATTGTCCGTGGGCCAGGCCGGCGCCGCCGGCGGCTATCTGGGCATGGTCGAGGCGCTGCGCCAGTTGAGCGGCACGGCCGGCGGCACGCAGGTGGCCGACGCCCGCCTCGGCATGGTGAGCGGCTTCGGCATGATCAATTACGACCGCGGGCTGTGCACGGCCGCGGCCATCCTGGGGAGCCACGCATGACCGAACCCTTGGCCAAGCCGCCCCGCAAGAACCCGATCGCCCGCACCCGCCAGCCGACGCTGCCGCCGGGCTGGCGCAGCCGCAGCGCGCTTGGGCTGACCGCCGCCGCAGCCGAGGGCCGCTTCGACCTGCAGACCTGCGCCGATTGCGGCGCGGTCCAGTATCCGCCCCGCGAAGTCTGCGGCCATTGCCTGTCCGAGCATCTGCCCTGGCGGCCTGCCGATCCCGGCGGCGTGCTGCTGGTCAGCACCACCCTGCATCACAGCAACGACCTGTATTTCCGCGAACGCCTGCCCTGGCGCGTGGGCACGGTGCGCATGACTGCCGGCCCATCCGTGGTGGCGCATGTGCACCAGGACTGCGCCGACGGCGACCGCGTGCGCCTGGCGCTGAAGCTGGACCGCAGCGGCCAGGCCGTGATGATCGCCCTGCCTGAAAGGAATACGCCCAACATGGAAGACGACAAGACCCTGCGCGAAACCTCTTGCGATCCGAAGTTCCGCCGCGCGCTCGTCACCGACGGCAAGTCGGCGGTGGGCCAGGCCGTGGCGCGCGCCCTGCTGGACGCCGGCTGCCCGACCGTGTTCCTGGGCGACCCGCAAGCCTGGAAGCGCGACGCCGCCTATGAGACCCTGGCGGCAGACCCGCGGGTGCAGGCGGTGGTGCTGGACGTGACCGATACCGATTCAGTCGAGCGCGCCGCCGCCTCCATCGGCGGCAAGGTCGAGATCCTGGTGAACACCGCCGACCTGGAACGCGAAGGCGGGCTGCTGAACCGCAAGGACGTGAACACGGCGCGCGACGCCATGGACGTGAACGTGCTGGGGCTGATGCGCCTGGCGCAGAGCTTCGGCCCGGCCCTGTGCGGACGCGCGGCGGACGGCGTGAACAGCGCCACGGCCTGGGTCAACGTGCTGTCCATCTACGCCCACATGAACCTGCCGTCGCGCGGCATGTGGTCGGCGTCCAAGGCGGCTGCGCTGTCCCTGGCGCAATGCCTGCGCGCCGAGATGCGCGGCGCGGGCGTGCGGGTGGTGAACGTGTTCCCCGGGCCGGTGGATCACGAATGGGAGCAGCGCACGCCGCCCCCGCGCGTGGCGCCTGCCGCGATCGCGGCCGCCATCGTGCGCGCGCTCAAGGACGGCATCGAGGACGTCTACGTCGGCGATGTCGCGCAGGAATTCCGCGCCCGGCTGGCGGAAAACCCCAAGGGACTGGAACGGGAGCTGGGAGCCTGACGGCCCGCCGCCCCGACAACGTACGAACCTAGAGGAACAGCACATGAGCCAAAACATTCTTGCCCAATTCATGGCCGAACTGATGTCCGGCCGCATCCGCGTGGTGGACCTGACCGAAACGCTGACGCCGGAATTCCCGACCATCGTGCTGCCGCCGGAATTCGGCCAGGCCTGGCCGTTCCGCATCGAGGAAATCTCGCGCTACGACGAGCGCGGCCCCGCCTGGTACTGGAACAACTTCTCGTGCTCCGAACACACCGGCACCCACTTTGACGCGCCGGCCCATTGGGTCACGGGCAAGGACCAGCCCGACAACACCGTCGACACCATTCCGGTGGAAGCCTTCATCGCCAGCGCCTGCGTCATCGACTGCTCGGCCGAGTCGCGCGACAACCCCGATTTCCTGCTGACCATCGACTTCGTGAAGAAATGGGAAGAGCAGCATGGCCGCATTCCCGCGCGTTCCTGGGTGCTGATGCGCACCGACTGGTCCAAGCGCGCCAAGCCCGCCGATTACCTGAACCAGCAGGAAGACGGCGCGCACTCGCCCGGCCCGGACGCTGAAGTGGTGCCCTGGCTGATCAAGGAGCGCGACGTGCACGGTTTCGGCACCGAGTCGGTCGGCACCGACGCGGGCCAGGCGCAGCACCTGGATCCCCCCTATCCTTGCCACTACTACATGCATGGCAACAACCGCTACGGCCTGCAATGCATGACCAACCTGGACCAGCTGCCGCCCACCGGCGCGGTGATCTTCTCGGCGCCGCTCAAGATCCGCAGCGGCTCGGGCAGCCCGCTGCGCGTGCTGGCGCTGGCGCCCAAGGCCTGAGCAGGCCGCCCCAGAGCCGGCCTCACGACAACGACAACAGGGGGATACCCATGACGCACACCAACGTCGCCATCGTCACCGGCGGCAGCGCCGGCATCGGCGCCGAAATCTGCCGCAGCATGCTGGACGCGGGCTACGAAGTGATTTCCATGGCACGCCGCGCCGCCGACTTCAGCCACCCGCGCCTGCACAACGTGCAGGTGGACCTGCTGGACGCCGAGGCCACCGCGCAAGCGGGCGCCGAAGCCGCTGCCAGGTTCCCCATCAGCCACGTCATTCACAACGCCGGCGTCATCTGGCCCAACCTGCTGCCGCAGGTCACGCAGGAAGAACTGCACGGCCTGACCCAGATCCACCTGGGCGCGGCCATCAGCCTGGTGCAGGCCGCCCTGCCCGGCATGCAGGAGCGCAAGTTCGGCCGCATCGTGATGATGTCCTCGCGCGGCGCACTGGGCCTGCCGACCCGCACTGCCTATTCGGCCACCAAGGCCGGCATGGTGGGCATGGCGCGCACCTGGTCGCTGGAGCTGGCGCCTTATGGCATCACGGTCAACGTGGTGGCTCCCGGTCCGATCCAGACCGACATGTTCTACGAGGTGATCGAGCCCGGCAGCGAGCGCGAAAAGCAGCTGGCGGCCGGCATACCGGTCAAGCGTCTGGGGCGTTCCGACGACGTGGCGCGCGCCGTCATGTTCTTCTCGGATCCCGCCAACAGCTTCGTCACCGGCCAGACGCTGTTCGTCTGCGGCGGCGCCAGCGTCAGCTCCATCACCATCTGAACACGCGTCGCGCGAGCCCGCTTCGGGTTTTGACGGATAGGTAAGCACTGCGGACCAGGTCTACAGTGCGAGCCTGCGCACAGAAAGTTTAAGCAACAAGTATTAAAGCAAACCAAGCAAGCACAGAAGTACCCGTTTTCTCCGTTTTCCAGCCGCACCCCCACCCTGCTCCCTATCCGGAGGTTTTGCCATGCTGTCGAAGAAACTCCCCCTGGCCGCTGCCGCCGCGGTAGCCGCGCTGTTCGCCCTGCCCGCCCTGGCCCAAGTCAAGGTCGGCGTCGTCACTTCATCCACCGGCCCGACGGCCCTGGTGGGGATTCCCCAGAAGAACACCGTGCCGCTGCTACCGAAGAAAATCGGCGACTTGACCGTGGAATACATCTCGCTGGATGACGCCAGCGATTCCACCAACTCGGTGACGGCCTTCAAGAAGCTGATCTCGGAGCAGAACGTGGACGCGCTGATCGGCCCGTCGGGCTCGCCCAACGCCATGGGCGTGATCCAGTTCGCGGCGGAAGCCGGCGTGCCGATGCTGGCGCCCGTGGGCACCGCCGCCGTCGTGCTGCCCATGAACGACCAGAAGAAGTGGGTCTTCAAGACCACGCAGAACGACGACATCATTGCGCGCGCGCTGGTCGACCACATGGCCAAGACCGGCATCAAGACTGTCGGCTTCATCGGCCTGAACGATCCCTATGGCGAGAACTGGTACAAGGTCTTCTCGGGCATGGCCGCCGAAAAGGGCATCAAGATCGCCGCCAACGAACGCTACCTGCGCTTTGACAGCTCGGTCACGGGCCAGGCGCTGAAGATCCTGGCCGCCAAGCCGGACGCCGTGCTGGTGGCCGCCCCCGGCGCCGCCAGCGTGCTGCCCCAGACCACCCTGTTCGACCAGGGCTACAAGGGCAAGTTCTACCAGACCCACGGCGCGGCCCTGCCCGACTTCCTGAAGCTGGGCGGCAAGAAGGTCGAAGGCACGGTGCTGGCCGCCAGCCTGATGCTGGTGCTGCCGGAAATGCCGGACAGCAACCCGTCCAAGAAGGTCGCTTCGGACTACATCGCCGCCTACGAAAAGCTCAACGGCTCGAAGCCCGCCACCTTCGGCGCCAACGTCTATGACGCCGGCCTGCTGCTGGAGAAGGCCGTGCCGCTGGCGGAAAAGGCCGGCAAGCCGGGCACCAAGGAGTTCCGCAACGCGCTGCGCGATGCGCTGGAACAGACCAAGGAGCTGGTTGGCACGCAAGGCGTCTACAACATGACGGCCGCCGACCACAGCGGCTTTGACGACCGCGGCCGCGAGCTCATCACCGTCAAGGACGGCGCCTGGACATTGGTGAAATAGTCCCCCCCCGAAGCGCTGCGCGCTTCCCCCCCAGGGGGGCATGCCTGCGGACCGGCAGAGCCCGGCTCCGCGGCATCCCGCTAGGGATGCACAGAGCCTGCTTCGTGGCATCTCGATCGAATGCGCAGAGTCGGCTCCGCGGCATCCCGATAGGGTGCGCAGAGTTTGCTTCCGTAGGCGCGCAGATAGGGGGTGATGTGCCTGGCTTGCTTGTCTGTCTTACCCGGAATTTCGCATGAATGCTCAGATTGCCCTGATACTCGGGCAGGACGGCATCACCAACGGCGCCATCTATGCGCTGCTGGCCTTGTCCATCCTGCTGGTCTTTACCGTCACCCGCGTGCTGTTCATCCCGCAAGGCGAGTTCGTCGCGTTCGGCGCGCTCACCATGGCCGCGTTGCAGGCCGGCAAGCCGGTGCTGCTGGTGTGGCTGCTGTTTGCCTTCGCGCTGGCCGAGGTCGGCGCCGATCTGCTGGCGCGGCGCAAGCGCCCCGGGCGCAACCGCGGCGTCTGGCGCATGGCGGTCAAGGTGGCCTATCCGCTGGTGCTGGCCGCGCTGTTCTACAACCTGCCGCTGGCCCAGCTGCCGATGGCGGCGCAGGCGCTGCTGACGCTGCTGCTGCTGGTGCCGATGGGACCGCAGCTGTACCGCTTGTTCTACCAGCCCATCGCGTCGGCCTCGACGCTGGTGCTGCTGATCGTCTCCATTGCCGTGCACCTGGCGCTGGTGGGCCTGGGGCTGCTGGCCTTCGGCGCGGAAGGCGCGCGCACGGCGCCCTTCAGCGATGCCAGCCTGGCGCTGGGGCCGTTGAACGTCAACAGCCAGGCGTTGTGGGTGGTGGCGGTGTCGGCCTTGCTCATCGTCGTGCTCTACCAGTTCTTTGAACGCTCGATGTACGGCAAGGCCCTGCGCGCAGCCGCCTTCAACCGGCTGGGCGCGCGGCTGATGGGCATTTCGCCGATCTTCGCCGGCAAGGCCACGTTCTTCCTGGCCGCGCTGATCGGCACGGTGTCGGGCATCCTGATTGCGCCCATCACCACCATGTACTTCGACTCCGGCTTCATGGTCAGCCTGAAGGGCTTCGTGGGCGCCATCATCGGCGGCCTGGTGAGCTATCCGCTGGCCGCGGCCGGCGCCATCCTGGTCGGCCTGATCGAAGCCTTCTCCTCGTTCTGGGCCAGCGCCTACAAAGAAATCATTGTGTTCACGCTGATCATCCCCGTGCTGCTCTGGCGTTCACTGAAAAGCCATCACGTCGAGGAAGAAGACGAATGAACCCGCGCCACATCCTCTTCGCATTCCTGGCGCTGCTGGCCCTGGCGCCGCTGGCGCTGCCGCCGTTCTACGTCACCTTGCTGAACTACATCGGCCTGTACGCCATGGTGGCGCTGGGCCTGGTGCTGCTGACCGGCGTCGGCGGACTGACGAGTTTCGGGCAGGCCGCGTTCGTGGGCGTGGGCGCCTACACCACGGCGTTGCTGACCACCCGCTCGGACACGCTGCCGTCCTGGCTGGCATGGCTGGGCGCATCGCCCTGGCTGACCCTGCTGGCGGGGCTGTTGCTCACGCTGGTCATCGCTTACCTGCTGGGCGCGATCACGCTGAAGCTGTCGGGGCATTTCCTGCCGCTGGGCACCATCGCCTGGGGCCTGTCGCTGTACTTCGTCTTCGGCTCGGTGGAGGGCCTGGGCGGCCACACCGGCATCCCGGACATTCCCGCCATCAATCTGTTCGGCTGGACGCTGAACCAGGGCGACAACATCTACTACCTGATCTGGGCCTTCCTGCTGGTGGCCGTATGGTCCACGCAGAACCTGCTGGATTCGCGCGAGGGCCGCGCCATCCGGGCGCTCAAGGGCGGCCGCGTGATGGCCGAATCGATGGGCGTGGATACCGCGCGCTCGCGCATGGTGATCTTCATCATCGCCGCGCTGCAGGCCTGCGCCTCGGGCTGGCTGTACGCGCACATGCAGCGCTTCGTGAACCCCAACCCCTTCGGCCTGCAGATGGGCATCGAGTACCTTTTCATGACCGTCATCGGCGGCGCGGGCCAGGTCTGGGGCGCGCTGGTCGGCGCGGGCGTCTTCACCGTGCTCAAGCAATGGCTGCAGGACTGGATGCCCAAACTGCTGGGCCAGACCGGCAACTTCGAGGTGATCGTATTCGGCTTCGGCATGGTGCTGCTGCTGCACCGCGCCCGCAGCGGCCTGTGGCCGGTGCTGACGCGCTGCGTGCCGGTGAAGAAGCAACAGCGCAAGCTGGACATGAACGCCGAGCCGCTGCCGCGCAAGCCCATGCCGCCGCGCGGCGAGGTTGTGCTCAAGGCCGTGGACGTGACCCGCAAGTTCGGCGGCCTGGTCGCCAACAACGCCATGAACCTGGAAATCCGCGCCGGCGAAATCCTGGCGCTGATCGGGCCCAACGGCGCGGGCAAGAGCACCATGTTCAACCAGATCTCGGGCGTGGACACGCCGACTTCCGGCACGGTGACGCTGCTGGGCCATTCCGTGGCCGGCGTCGGCGCGCGCCGCATCGCGCGGCTGGGCCTGTCGCGCACCTTCCAGCACGTGCGCCTGCTGGGCCGCATGAGCGTGCTGGAGAACGTGGCCATCGGCGCGCATCTGCGCGGCCATCGCGGCGTGCTGCCTGCCGCCTGGCGGCTGGACCGCGCCGAGGAAGCGCGCCTGCTGGCCGAAGCCGCCCGCCAGGTCGAGCGCGTGGGCCTGGGCAAGCATCTGCACGACGAGGCCGGCTCGCTGGCCCTGGGACAGCAGCGCATCCTGGAAATCGCCCGCGCGCTGGCGTCCGACCCCTGCATCCTGCTGCTGGACGAGCCCGCCGCCGGCCTGCGCTACCAGGAAAAATGCGAGCTGGCCGAATTGCTGAAGAAGCTGCGCGCCGAAGGCATGGCCATCCTGCTGGTGGAGCACGACATGGACTTCGTGATGGGCTTGGTGGACCGCGTGGTGGTCATGGACTTCGGCGAAAAGATCGCCGAAGGCCTCCCCGCCGAGATCCAGAACAACCCCGCGGTGCTTGAAGCCTATCTGGGCGGAGTGGAATGATGAGCGCGAAACTGCTGGAAGTGCGCGACCTGCGCGTGGCCTACGACAAGGTCGAGGCCGTCTCGGGCGTCAGCCTGGAAGTAGGCGAAGGCCAGATCGTGACCGTGATCGGCCCCAACGGCGCCGGCAAGACCACCTTGCTGTCTGCCATCATGGGCGTGCTGCCGTCCAGCGGCCGGATCGTCTTTGGCGGCAAGGTCCAGGAGCATGCCGAGATCGAGGAAATGGTGGCGGCCGGCATGAACCTGGTGCCTGAGAAGCGCGAGCTGTTCGCCGAGATGACGGTGGAAGACAATCTGATGCTGGGCGCGTTCCACCGTTTCCGCAGCGGCCTGCGCGACCAGGACCAGACGCTGGCCGAGGTCTATGAACTGTTTCCGCGCTTGAAGGAGCGCCGCGCCCAGCTGTCCGGCACGCTATCCGGCGGCGAACGCCAGATGCTGGCGGTGGGCCGCGCGCTGATGGCCAAGCCCAAGCTCCTGATGCTGGACGAGCCCAGCCTGGGCCTGGCGCCGCGCATCGTGCGCGAAGTGTTCCGCATCGTCACGCGCTTGCGCGAGATGGGCGTGTCCATCCTGCTGATCGAACAGAACGCCCGCGCCGCGCTGCAGGTGGCGGACTATGCCTATGTGCTGGAAACAGGCGCCGTCACGCTGGAAGGCCCGGCCGCCCAGGTGGCGGAAGACCCGCGCGTGGTCGAGGTGTATCTGGGACTGGGGCACGGAGCCCCTGCCTCAACGCCCGCCTGAAACGCCGGCAGAAGCCTGCCAAGGGCCTGCCAGCTTGGCAGGCTTCAGGCCACGCCGCGGCGTCTGTCGCGGCGGTACATGGCATAGCCCAGCGGCCACAGGGCCGCGACCATGAACTTCGCCATGGGATTGGTCAGCTTGTAGGCTTGCACCGCCGTCGGCACGCCGGAATGCTTCAGATGCAGCCGAAAGCGCGTGTAGCGGATCGCGGCCATGATGAATTCGCGCGGCCGGTAGCGGAAGAATTCCAGGTGATGCTGCAACACGTCCCAGGCCAGCAGGTACAGGCCTTGGGCATTGTTGCCCACGGAAACCGCGCCCTGGCTCAGGCCGCCGGGCGTGTCGTGGTAAGTCCGCACCACGCGGTTGATGAAGCGGCTGAGATACCCCGCCCGCGCAATCGCCCACCACACCAGGCTTTCGGGCACAAAGCCCGCGACATCCTCGGGGAAGGGGTACTTCCTGAGAATGTCGGTGCGCATACAGCCGAATTTCTCGCCTTTGATGCGATAGCGGAAATAGACATCCACCGCCGTGCTGTCGAACACGTCCTGCGGATAGCGGTCGCCGACGATGCTGCCATCGGGACGCGCACACAGGCCCGTCACGGCCACGTAGGATTCGCGCCGCGCCGGCGGAATGCTGTCCCAGGCCTCCTTGAATGTGGCCAGGGCATCGGGCGGCATTTCGTCGTCGCTGTCCAGCGCGACGATGAGTTCGCCGCGCGCCTCGCGCACGCCACGGTTGAAGGCGGTTTTCTTGTGGCGGTTGTTCTGCCAGAAATAACGGATGGGAAAATCGGCGCGCGCCTGCCAGTCCAGGATCGATTCGTGGGTGTTGTCGGTGGAACCGTCGTCCACCACGACCCATTCGAAATCCCGGAAAGTCTGCCGGGAAAGGGATTCATATACCCGGTGCAGCGTGCCCGCCCGATTGTAGGTGGGCGTTAAAACAGTGAATAAAGTTGGTGTGTCGGTCATGCCCACTGAGCCCCTTTGCGATGCGTCGAGCAAGCGCTGCGGTCTTGGTTTTGGTGTTTTCGCCTGAAGTTTAGGGGATATGCTCGCGCGTACCGGCCCCATCGGCCTCAAATTTGCAATCAAATCTGACAAAAACTGCAATTCGCGGGACTTCGCGAAGCCGTAGTTGCCTTGGGACGCACTCCGTAGTGGCGTACACTCGGGCGGCCAAAACCGGAATGCCTATGGAAGCTTCGACCGTCCAGCTCAATGACATCGCCTTGTTCGTGGAGGTTGCCAAGCGCAAGAGCTTCAGCCTGGCGGCGCGCGCGCTGAACATGCCGACCTCGACTTTATCGCGCCGCATCAACGAGTTGGAGCGCGCCATCGGCCTGCGGTTGATCAACCGCAACACGCGCCGCCTCGACCTTACCGAAGCCGGCGCGGCCTATATGCGGCGCTGCCAGGGCCTGATCGACGAAGCCAGGTTGGCGCACGAGCAGCTGCAATCCCTGTCTGGCGGTCCGTCCGGCAACCTCCGGGTATCCATGCCCTACAGCCTGGCGATCTGGCTGTTGCCAGAAACCATCAATGATTTCACCGACCGCTATCCGGAAGTGGAATGCGAGTTCGACCTGAGCATGATGACGGCCTCCGACGCGCAAGGCACGCCGTTCGACATCGTGCTGCGCTTTGGCAGCAATGCGGATTACCCGCTGGCGTCGGCCAGCGCCGCCGATCTGAATGGCAACCGGGGCATGCACAGCGGGGCGGTCGTGCAGGAGCTGGTCTCCCTGAACAACTACCTGTATGCCTCCGACCGCTACCTGGAACGCTACGGCGAGCCCAAGACGCCGGCGGATCTCACCCAGCACCAGTGCCTGCGCACCACCATCGACGAGGCGCATTCGCACTGGACGCTGCGCCGCGGCGCGGTCAGCGAACGCGTGCCGGTCAGCGGCCACCTGGCGGCCAACAACATGAGCATCGCGGGCACCCTGGCGGGCCTGGATCTGGCGATCACGCGCATGCCGCATTGCCTGGCGCTGGAGCCCATCATCAAGCGCAATTCGCTCAAGCGGGTGCTGCCAGGCTGGTCGGTGGATCCGATCTCGATCTACGTGGTGTATCCGTCCAGCATCCAGCCGGCCAAGACCCGGGCCTTCATGGACTTCATCCGGCCCAAGCTCGGTCCGCCCCAGGACAAGAAATAGGCTGGTCCCCGCAGGACAAAAAAAAACCGCTCGGCGCACCGAGCGGTTTTTTTGATCTGGCCGAGCCTGGGCTGCGGCCGGACGCGTCACTTAGACGCGCTTGATCTTTTCCAGCATCTTGAAAACGCCCTTGGGCGACGTGACGAACAAGCGCTTGAAAGCCTTGCCCAGGCAACGACGTTCCAGGGTGTTGCGACGCACGCGTTTGCGTTCAGCCATGTTGATTCTCCTGTTGAATTTGCGGAAATGTTGCCCGCACAACCGGAAACTGGGCTGGCGGAAAATTCGGGTAACTTGGCATTTTAGCCTGAAATGCCCTGACGGCGCCAGCGACGCAAAAATGCGGCGTTTCCGCCACGTTCGCGCCTGAAGCACTCAAATGCGGGACGGAACGCCGCCCAGTCAGCCTGAATAGGCGCCCGCACCCGTCCAGGCCCCCTCTGCAATCAGCCGGCCAAGCTCTTCAGCCGTTCCAGCACCTGTTCCTTGCGCGGCAGCGGATCCACCGCGCCATAGCCCAGCGTGGACAAGGCCGCCGCGGCATTGGCGTAACGCACGGCGTCTTCCCAGGAGTCTCCCAGGCAACGGCGCGCCAACAGGCTGCCGGCGAAGCAGTCGCCCGCGCCGGTCGCGTCCACCGCATCCACGCGCAAGGCGGCCACGGGTACGCGGCGCTGGCCGTCGTCAATGATGGAGCCGTCCTTGCCCAGCTTCAGCACCACCACGCCGGTGGCGCCGGCATCGCGGATCCAGTCCAGCGTGCGTTCCGGATCGTCGTTGCCAGTGAGATGCTGCATATCGTCCATGCTGGGCAGGAACAGGTCGGCCGTGCGCATGGTTTCGCGCAGCACGGCGCGGGCGCGGTCCACCGGCCACAGGCGCAGCCGCAAGTTCGAATCCAGGCTGACCTGGACGCCGGCCGCGTGCGCGCGCTCGATGGCGGCGAACACGGTGTCGCAGGCGCTGGTGCTGATCGCCAGGCTGATGCCCGACACGTGCAGGTAGCGGGCGCGTTCGATCAGGCCCGAGTCCAGGCTGGCCGGCGTCATCAGGCTGGCGGCCGAGCCGCGGCGCAGGTAACTGAAGGCATGGCCGTCGGGGCCGTGCTGCACGAAGTACAAGCCGGTGTGGGCCTGCTCATCCACCTGCACGCCGGAGGTATCCACGCCTTCGGCGCGCCACAAGTCCAGGAACTGCTGGCCAAAGGCGTCGTTGCCGACACGCGTCAGATAGGCGCAGCTTGCGCCCTGCCGCGCGGCTGCGATGACGGCGTTGGAGGTGTCGCCGCCAAAGCCCTGCAGATACTGGCGCTGGTCCTGATGCGTCTGGTTCAGTTCGACCAGCGGCTCGCCCAACGCGACGATATCGAAATCAGCCATGGGCGGCCTCCCGGGTGCGAACGATCTGCGCCACCAGCGCGGCGGTGTCGCGGGCAGCGAAGGCCGCCTTGTCATAGAGGTTGCTGCCGATGCCGACGATGGCGGCGCCGGCGGCGAAGTACGAGCCCATGTTGTCCTGGGTGACGCCGCCCGTGGGGCAGAAAATGGTATCCGGATACACCGACTTGAGCGCGGCCAGGTGCTTGGGGCCGCCGGTGTCTGCGGGGAATATCTTCACCACGTCCACGCCCGCGCGGCGCGCCGCCAGCACTTCGGTGGGGGTAAAGGCGCCCAGCAGGCAGAGCGCGTCGGCCGCATGCGCCAGGTCGACGATGTCGGTGGCCAGCGCCGGCGACACGAGGAAGTCCGCGCCCGCGACCAAGGCCTCGCGCGCCTGGTGCTCGTCCAGCACCGTGCCCACGCCCAGCAGCAGCGCGCTGCCGTGCTTGTCGCGCAGCGCCCGCAGCAGGTCGGTGACGCCGGGGATGGTCCAGGTCAGTTCCAGCGTGGTGCAGCCGGCGGCCACCGCAACTTCGGCCGCATAGGCGGCGGTGGCGGCGTCCGTGTAGCGCAGCACGGGGACGACCCGGGAGGCCAGGAGGGTGGAGAGCTTGGAGGCAAGAGGGGCAGCGGTTGCGGTCATGGCATTCCTTGGGGGCAGACGGTCAGGCGCCGCCGGGCGATACCGGCAGGACGGCGAGTTTGGCCGCGGCGGCATCGCGCAGCCGCAGCAAGGGTTCGATATAGGCGGCTTGCGGGTCTTCGCGCCGCCGGAACAGCAGGGTACTGACGCTGACGCCCGCGATGGGCCGTCCGGCCGCGTCGCACAAGGCTACGCCGTAGCAGACGATGCCAGCTTCGTTTTCCTCGTCGTCCGTGGCGTAGCCGCGGGCGGCGGCCGCGTCCAGCACGGCGCGCAGTTCGGGCAGGCTGGTCACGGTGCCGGGCATGCGGGCAGTCAGCGGCAATTCGCGCAAGAGGCGTTCCCGCGAGGCTGGATCCAGCGCCGCCAGGTAAGCCTTGCCGACCGCGCTGGAATGCAGCGCCACGCTGGCCCCGACGCGCGAGGCCATGCGCACCGGACCGGGGCTTTCCAGCTTGTCGATATAGGTCATCTCGTGTCCGGCAGGCACGGCCAGGTGCACGGTTTCGCCGGTTTCATCGCGCAAGGCCTGCAGGTCGGGCGCCAGCGCCGCGCGCAGGTCGAACTGCGACCAGGCCCGGCTGGCCAGCGACATCAGGCGCGGCCCCAGGCGGTAGGCGCCGCCGGTTTCGGCCACCATGCCTTGTTCGGCCAGCGCCGCGACGATGCGGTAGACGGTGGGCCGGGGATAGCCGCAGCTGCGCGCCAACGACGCGGCCGTGGGCGGCTGGGGCGCATCCGCCACCGCCTGCAGCACCGTCATGAATTTGGCGAACGCCGCGGCGCCCGGGACCTTGGTTTCCAGCAAGTTTGTCTCCAGCTAATGGCCATATGCCTTTAGCAGTGAATCTGCAGAACGTGCAACGCCGACAGCGCGAATTTCAGACGAATCTGCGATACTGTTTATTTGTACAGCTAGTGAGTTCTTGTTTTGTCCACATATTGGACTCATGACTCACAATATAGTCAATTATTCCATATCGCCGCGCTCGGAACCAGCGATGGGTTGTCGCTCGGGCAGGCCTCTCCCCTCAGGCTACGATACCGTCCATGAGCTCCCAAATTCGCATCGTTGGCGCCCGCCAGAACAATCTCAAGAACCTGGACCTGACCATCGCCACCGGCGAACTGGTCGTCGTGACCGGCGTGTCGGGGTCCGGCAAAAGTTCGCTGGCCTTTGACACCCTGTACGCCGAGGGGCAGCGGCGTTATGTGGAAACTTTCTCGCCCTATGCGCGCCAGTTCCTGGACCGCATGGACAAGCCGCAGGTGGACCGCATCGAAGGCATCCTGCCCGCCATCGCCATCGACCAGACCAATCCCGTGCGCAGCTCGCGCAGCACGGTCGGCACGATGACGGAACTGAACGACCACCTGAAGCTGTTGTTCGCGCGCGGCGCCAAACTGTATTGCCGCGGGTGCGGCAAGGTGGTGCGGCGCGACACGCCGGATTCCGTGTACCACTCGCTGGCCGAACGCGCCGCCGCCGGCGATCCGCGGCTGGTGGTGACTTTTCCCATTGCCGTTCCCGCCAACTTCACCGAAGAGGAAGTGCGCGGCTTCCTGGAGCAGCAGGGCTACACCCGCGTGCACGCCGAGGAAAACGCCGCGCCGCGCACAGCCGCCCCGGCCAAGGGCTCCAAGAAGGCCAAGGCCGCAAAAGGCAGCACTGAATCACGCCGCATCCTGCACGTGGTGCAGGACCGCTTCCGCTTCGCCGGCACCGAACGCGAACGCATCATGGAAGCGCTGGACACGGCGCTGCGCATGGGCGCCGGCCACCTGGCCGTGTACGTCATGGACGCCGAGGGCGGCAACGCCCACATCTGGAAGTACAGCGACCGCCTGCATTGCGCCGACTGCGACATCGAATACACCGATCCCCTGCCCAGCAGCTTCTCGTTCAACTCGCCCCTGGGCGCATGCGAGGCCTGCCGCGGCTTCGGCCGCGTGATCGGCATCGATTTCGGCCTGGTCATTCCGGACGAAAACAAGACCCTGCTGGAAGGCGCCATCAAGCCCTGGACCACGCCGTCGTACAAGGAATGCCAGGACGAACTTCAGAAATACGCGCCCAAGGCCGGCGTGCCGCTGGGCGTGCCCTGGAAAAAGATGAGCGAAGAGCACAAGCGCTGGGTGCTCTATGGCACTCCCGACTGGAAGGGCGGCAACGACGCCTGGAAGCACCAGTGGTACGGCGTGCAGCGCTTCTTCGACTGGCTGGAAACCAAGGCCTACAAGATGCACGTGCGCGTGCTGCTGTCCAAGTACCGCAGCTACACGCCCTGCCCCACCTGCAATGGCGCGCGCCTCAAGCCCGACGCGCTGCTCTGGCGCCTGGGCACCAAGGAAGAAGCCGACACCGTGCTGCCGCCGGAAGACGGCCGCTACAAGCGCTTCATGCCGGTGAGCGCCAACTGGAGCCGCGAGCAGCTCGACAACCTGGGCGGCCTGTCCATCCATGACGTGATGCTGCTGCCCATCGAACGGGTGCGGACCTTCTTCGACACGCTGTCGTTCTCAGGCGCGCTGGACGCCGCCACCGACTTGCTCATGACCGAGGTGCGCGCGCGCCTCAAGTTCCTGTGCGACGTGGGCCTGGGCTACCTGACGCTGGACCGCCAGAGCCGAACGCTTTCTGGCGGCGAAGTGCAGCGCATCAACCTGACCACGGCGCTGGGCACCTCGCTGGTAAACACCCTGTTCGTGCTGGACGAACCCTCCATCGGCCTGCACCCGCGCGACATGCACCGCGTCGTCGAAGTCATGCACCGGCTACGCAACGCCGGCAACACGCTGGTGGTGGTGGAGCACGATCCGCAGGTCATGGTCGCCGCGGACCGCATCATCGACATCGGCCCCGGCCCCGGCGAACGCGGCGGCCAGATCGTCTTCGACGGTACGCCGGCCCAGCTGCGCTCGGCGCGCACGCTGACGGGCGACTACCTGGGCGGCCGCCAGCGCGTGGAAGCGCCGCGCCCCATGCCGGTGGCGGCGAACACGCCGCGCCTGCTGCTGGAAGGCGTCAGCGCGCACAACCTGAAAGACGTTTCCGTCGAGCTGCCGCTGGGCCGCCTGGTCTGCGTGACCGGCGTGTCCGGCTCGGGTAAGTCCACGCTGGTGCAGGACGTGCTCTACCCCGCCCTGCTCAAACAGAAGGGCAAGCCATCGGAAGCGCCGGGCGCCTTCGAGCGCCTGCTGGGCGCCGAACAGATCGCCGATGTGGTCATGGTGGACCAGACCCCTATCGGCAAGACCGCGCGCTCCAACCCGGCCAGCTACGTGGGCGCGTTCGACGCGATCCGCAAGCTGTTCGCCCAGGCACCGCTGGCGCGCGAGCGCGCCTACACGGCCGGCACGTTCAGCTTCAACGGCGGCGACGGCCGCTGCCCCACCTGCGGCGGCACCGGCTTCGAACACGTGGAAATGCAGTTCCTGTCGGACGTGTACCTGCGCTGCCCGGACTGCGACGGCAAGCGTTTCCGCCCGGAAGTGCTGGAAGTGCGCGTCGAGCATCTGGGCAAGAGCGCGTCCATCGATGAAGTGCTGGAGATGACGGTCAGCGAGGCGCTGGACTTCTTCAAGGGCCTGCGCGACGTGCAGACGGGCCTGGCGCCGCTGGCCGACGTGGGCCTGGAATACGTGCGGCTGGGCCAGCCCGTGCCCACCCTGTCGGGCGGCGAGGCTCAGCGCCTGAAGCTGGCCGGCCACCTGGCCGAAGCCGCGCGCAGCGGCATCTCCACCGCCAAGGTCGCCAAGAAGGGCAGCCTGTTCCTGTTCGACGAGCCCACCACCGGCCTGCACTTCGACGATGTGGCGCGACTGATGCGCGCGTTCCGCAAGTTGCTGGCCGCCGGCCACACGCTGCTGGTGATCGAGCACAACCTGGACGTGATCCGCGCGGCGGACTGGCTGATCGACCTGGGCCCCGAAGGCGGCGACGCCGGCGGCCTGGTCATCGGCACCGGCACGCCACAGGACCTGATGGACAACCCCAAGTCGCATACGGGCGCCGCTCTGCGCGACTACGAAGTCAGCATCCTGCCGGCCGACGTGGTGGTAAGCACCGACGCCGACGCGCAGGAAGTCGAGCAGGCCGGCCTGACGGCCCGCATCGCCGAGCCCGGCGAAACCTACAACGCGGACGTCGGCCGCCCATTGCAGTCCCTGATGCGCGAGCGCCGCCAGGCCAATATGGCGATCGAAATCCGCAATGCGCGCGAACACAACCTGAAGAACGTAAGCGTGGAAATCCCGCGCGACAAGTTCACCGTCATCACCGGCGTGTCCGGTTCGGGCAAGTCCACGCTGGCCTTCGACATCCTGTTCAACGAAGGGCAGCGCCGCTACCTGGAATCGCTCAACGCCTACGCCCGCGCCATCGTGCAGCCGGCCGGCAAGCCGGACGTGGACGCCATCTTCGGCATCCCGCCCACGGTCGCCATCGAGCAGCGCACCAGCCGCGGCGGACGCAAGTCCACCGTGGCAACGATGACTGAAATCCATCACTTCCTGCGCCTCTTGTACGTCAAGCTGGGCACGCAATACTGCCCGGATTGCAACGTGGCGGTAGAGCCGCAGAACACCGACCAGATCGTGGCGCGGCTGCTGCGCGAGCACAAGGGCGTGCACATCGGCCTGCTGGCGCCGCTGGTCACGGCCCGCAAGGGTTACTACACGGACCTGGCCAAATGGGCCGGATCCAAGGGCCACTCGCACCTGCGCGTGGACGGCGAGTTCATTCCCGTGGCCCCGTGGCCGCGCCTGGACCGCTACAAGGAACACACCATCGAACTGCCGATCGCGGACGTGGTCGTGGATCCGGCCAACGAGGCCGAGCTGCGCGCGGCGGTCAAGAACGCGCTGGAAAACGGCCAGGGCGTGATGTCCGTGGTCTGGCCTGTGAACAAGCTGCACGAGGCGCTGGACAGCGACCTCCAGCAGCAGCACTTCTCGGTCAAGCGCGCCTGCCCGTCCTGCGGCACCAGCTTCCCCGAACCGGATCCGCGCCTGTTCTCGTACAACTCCAAGCATGGCTGGTGCACGGGCTGCTACGGCACCGGCCTGCAGCTGCAAGGCTTCGATGAAGAGCAGACCGGCGAGGAAACCGCCTGGAACGCGTGGTACGAAGGAGAGGCCAAGGTCTGCACCCAGTGCGATGGCGACCGCCTGAATCGCGTGGCCCGCGCCGTGCGCTGGCGCGACAAGTCCATCGCCGAACTCGCCTCGCTGCCGGTGTCGGACGCGCATACCTTCTTCACCGGACTGGTGGCGCGCGGCCGCGAAGGCGAGATCGCCCGCGACATTCTCACGGAAATCCGCGGACGCCTGAACTTCATGCAGGAAGTGGGCCTGAACTACCTGGCGCTGGACCGGGCCGCGCCGACGCTGTCCGGCGGCGAAGCGCAGCGCATCCGCCTGGCCGCTCAGCTGGGCTCCAACCTGCAGGGCGTCTGCTACGTGCTGGACGAGCCGACCATCGGCCTGCATCCGCGCGACAACCGCATCCTGCTGGACGCGCTGGCGCGCCTGGAAGGCAACGGCAACACGCTGGTGGTGGTGGAGCACGACGACGACACCATCCGCCGCGCCTCGCACATCATCGACATCGGTCCGGGCGCGGGCATCCGCGGCGGCCGCGTGGTGGCCCAGGGCAGCGCGCAGGACCTGATCGAAGCGCCCGAATCGGTCACTGGCCGCTACCTGGCCAAGCCCTTGCAGCATCCTCTGCAAGGCCGCCGGCCGGTCGAGGCCGACACGCCCATGATCGAGATCAAGGGTGCGCGGCTGCACAACCTGCGCAGCGTGGACGCGAAGATCCCGGTCGGCCGCCTGAGCGTGGTGACCGGCGTGTCGGGCTCGGGCAAGTCCACGCTGGCGCGCGAAGTGCTGCTGGACAACCTGATGCAGGCCGTGTCGCAAGGCAAGGCGCCGGGCTGGGCCGGCTGCGACAGCATCAAGGGCTGGGAAGCCATCGACCGCGTGCTGGAAGTGGACCAGACCCCTATCGGCAAAACGCCGCGCTCCTGCCCGGCCACCTACGTGGGTTTCTGGGACGACGTGCGCAAGCAGTTCGCCGACACCCGGGAATCGCGCATGCGCGGCTGGACCGCGGCGCGCTTCTCGTTCAACACCGGCGACGGCCGCTGCCCGATCTGCGAAGGCCAGGGCATGCGCACCATCGAGATGAACTTCCTGCCGGACGTGAAGGTGCCTTGCGACGCCTGCAACGGCGCGCGCTTCAACAACGACACCCTCAGCGTGCAGATGCGCGGCAAGAACGCCGGCGAACTGCTGGCCATGGAAGTGGACGACGCCATCGGCTACTTCGCCGCGCATCCCAAGATCCATCGTCCCCTGCAGCTGATGCAGGACGTGGGTCTGGGCTACCTGACGCTGGGGCAGCCCTCGCCCACGCTGTCAGGCGGCGAAGCGCAGCGCATCAAGCTGGTGACCGAGCTGTCCAAGGCCCGTCTCACCGACGGTCTGATCAAGACCGGCCGCGCCTCGCGCATCCCGCATACGCTGTACGTGCTGGACGAGCCCACCGTCGGCCTGTCGATGGCCGATGTGGAAAAGCTGATCCACGTGCTGCACCGGCTGGTGGAAGCCGGCAATACTGTGGTGGTGATCGAGCACAACCTGGACGTGATCGCCGAAGCCGACTGGCTGCTGGACCTGGGCCCCGAAGGCGGCACGGGCGGCGGCAAGCTGGTGGGCGAAGGCTCGCCCGAACACGTCATGACCCTGAGCGACCATTCCCATACCGGGCGGGTCCTGAAGGAATTCCTGGCACATCAACAGCAGTAAGAAGCATGGAATGTCGCTTTGAAGACCGGCTGGCGGGCCGCGCGCTGCGATTCGAGGGCTTGTGCTCGCGGATCGAGGCGCGCTGCGCCGCCGAGGTCGCCCCGGCCCTGGCCGCCATCGAGGCGCAGCGACGGCAGGGGCGCTGGATCGCCCTGTTGCTGGACTACGAACTGGGCGAATGGCTGTTGCCCGAAGCCGCATTGGCGCCGCCCGCCGGCCCCTGGACGCCACCGCGCGACGACGCCAGGCCACGCCTGACGGCGCTTGCATTCGAAAGCAAGCACGACGAAGCGCTCTGGGACGCGCCGGATGCAGGCAGCGCGCCAGCCGCCATCAGCCTGCCCGCGCCGCGCATGACCGAGGTCGACTACGTGCGCCAGATCGAAGCCATCCGCGGCCTGATCGGCGACGGCGAGTTGTATCAGGTGAACTACACCCAGCCGCTGGACCTGCAATTCCAGGGCGACGCGGCCACCCTGTACCGGCGCATCGCCGCCCGCAACCCGGTGGCGCACGGCGCGTTCATCCAGGACGGCGAACGCACGGTGCTGTCGTTTTCGCCCGAACTGTTCGTGCGCCGCGACGGCCCGCGCCTGACCACGCGCCCGATGAAGGGCACGGCCCCGCGCGACCCCGATCCGGCCGAGGACGAACGGCTGGGCCAGGCGCTGCTGGCCAGCGAAAAAAACCGCGCCGAAAACCTGATGATCGTGGACCTGCTGCGCAACGATCTGGGCCGGCTGGCCGAGCCGGGCTCGGTGCGGGTCGACGCGCTGTTCTCGCTGGAGCGCTATCCCACCGTCTGGACCATGACGTCCACAGTGTCGGCGCTGGCGCCGCACGCCTCGCTGGAAGAGGTGCTGCGCGCGCTGTTTCCCTGCGGCTCCATTACCGGCGCCCCCAAGGTCGCGGCCATGCGCCGCATCCGCCAGATGGAAACAGCGCCGCGCGGCCTGTATTGTGGCAGCATCGGCTGGCTGGCGCCGGACGGCGACTTCTCGCTGAACGTCGCCATCCGCACCCTGGTGCTGGACCACACCGGCCACGGCATCTATAGCGTGGGCGGCGGCATCGTGCACGATTCCGACCCGGCCGAGGAATGGCAGGAATGCCATTGGAAGGCCCGGATCTTGCGGGCCTGAGGCCACAGTCCGGATGTCCGGCGCCCCTGCGCGCCGGCCGCCATCGGTAGTAGGATAGAGCGCGGCCGCAGCGCGCCTTTACGCCAGGAGAGTCCCATGCAACCCGAACTGATCGAGACCATCCTGGTCGATGCCGAACGACGCGTGCCACTGCTGGGGCGCCACCTCAAGCGTCTGGAAGCGTCCTGCAAGGCCCTGGGCTACGGCTGGGGAGGCCGGGCCGTCGAAGCCGACGTCATGATCACCGCGCTGGGCCTGGCCACGCCGGGGCCGCACCGGCTGCGCCTGCTGGTGGCGCGCGACGGCAGCCGCAACATCCAGACCGCGCCGCTGCCGCCCCTGCAACCCGCACAGGAAGCCATGCTGGCGCCCGAAGCGCTGCGTTCATCCGAACCGCTGCTGCGCTACAAGACCACCTACCGCCCCTGGTACACCAAGACCATCGAATGGCTACCGTCGCATCCGCACATCTTCGATCTGCTCTACCTGAATGAGCGCGGCGAACTCTGCGAAGGCAGCCGCAGCAACGTTTATCTGCGCCTGGATGGCGACTGGTACACGCCGCCCGTGGACAGCGGCTGCCTGCCCGGCGTGCAGCGCGCCGAACTGCTCGAAACGGGCAAGGTGGAAGAACGCGTCCTGACCCTGGCCGACCTGCATGCCGCCGAGGAAATCCGCCTGTCCAATGCGCTGCGCGGCTGGTTTCCGGTAACGCTGCGCGACACTTAATCCGCAAACTCGTCGACCACCACCTGCCGCAGCCACTGATTGGCGGGCTCGCGGTGATTGCGGGCGTGCCAGAACACATTGATGACGGACTCCGGGATCTTCACCGGACAGGGCGCGGTTGCCAGGCCGAACGGACCGCAGGCGCAGTCGGCAAAGCGCTGCGGCACCACGGCAATCATGTCGGTGGCGGCCAGCACCGGCCCCACCGCAATGAAGTGCGGCACCGTCAGGCGCAGGCGCCGCCGGATGCCGGCCTGCCCTATCACCTGGTCGACCACGCCGTGGCCCGTGCCTTCCGAGGCGATGGCCACGTGCTCGGCCGCGCGGAACTGCCGCGCCGAGACCCCGGTGCGCGCCAGCGGATGGTCGCGGCGGAAGATGCACACATAGGGCTGGCGGAACAGCAGCCGCTGGAAGAAGCCGCTCTTCAAATCGGGCAGGAAGCCCATGGCCAGATCGATGCGGCCGCGCTCCATCTCGTCCTTCACGTCGATCGAGGTGGTGCGCACGGTGCGCACCGTGACGCCGGGCGCGGCGCGGTCCAGCGCGCGCATCAGCCGCGGCAGGAAATAGGTCTCGCCCACGTCGTTCACGCCGATCACGAAGGCACGACCGCTATGCGCGGGGTCGAACGCGGCGCGCGCGTTCAGGGTGCTGTGCAGCGCCTCCAGCGCGGCGGCGATGGGCTGCGCCAGATCCTGCGCGTAGGGCGTGGGCACCATGCCGCGCGAGGTCCGCAGGAATAGCTCGTCGCCCAACAGCTTGCGCAACCGGCCCAGCGCATTGCTGACGCCCGGCTGCGAGATGCCCAGGCTCTCGGCCACGGCCGACACCCGGCCGTGCTTGCGCAGTTCGTTGAAGACGACCAGCAGGTTCAGGTCCACGTCTTGCAGGTTCATGGGCTGCCTCCACCAATATTGATTCTGGTGATTTATCTCATCAAGCAGATTCTATTTATTTATTTCACCTTCTGCCCGATGATGCAAAAAACGCCAGCGCCCATGCCGCGCCGGCTCTGCTGGATCGCGCCCGCGGTCCGCCGAACCAAGGAGACACGCCATGCGTACCTGTACGCTGTCCGCCGCCGCGCCCTGTCGCCGGAGCGGATCATGAACGCCCCCGAGCAGCCCATCCAATTCGCCCCGCGCTGGCAGGACGACGGATCCCACCGCATCCCCTTCGGCGTCTACACCGACGCCGCCCTGCATCAGCGCGAAATGGAGCGGTTCTTCTACCGCGCGCACTGGAGCTACGTGGGCCTGGAAGCCGAGATCCCGAACCCGGGCGACTTCAAGCGCACTGCGGTGGGCGAACGCTCTGTCATCTTGCTGCGCGACAACGACGGCCAGGTGCGCGTGGTGGAAAACGTGTGCGCCCACCGCGGCGTGCAGTTCTGCCGCGAACGTTCGGGCAACCGCAGCGAATTCGTCTGTCCGTACCACCAGTGGAACTACGACCTGCAGGGCAATCTGATCGGCGTGCCGTTCCGCCGCGGCGTCAAGCAGGACGGCAAGGTCAACGGCGGCATGCCGCCCGACTTCAACCCGCAAGAGCACGGCCTGACCAAGCTGGCCGTGGCCTGCCGCAACGGTGTGGTGTTCGCCTCGTTCGACCACGACGTCGAGCCGCTGGAGGATTATCTGGGGCCGGACATCCTGCATTATTTCGACCGCGTCTTCGACGGCCGCGAACTGGTGATCCACGGCTACAGCCGCCAGCGCATCCCCGGCAACTGGAAGCTGATGCAGGAAAACATCAAGGATCCGTATCATCCGGGCCTGCTGCACACCTGGTTCGTCACCTTCGGCCTGTGGCGGGCCGACAACCGCTCCGAGCTGAAGATGGACCGGCACTTGCGCCACGCCGCCATGATCTCGACGCGCGGCCAGGGCGGCAAGGGCAGCGTGACCAGCGGCGTGTCCAGCTTCAAGGAGCAGATGTCGCTGAACGACGACCGCTTTCTCGACATCGTGCCGGAGCCCTGGTGGAACGGCCCCACCGCCGTGCTGATGACGCTGTTTCCCAGCGTCATCATCCAGCAGCAGGTGAACTCGCTGTCCACGCGCCACATCCAGCCGGTGGGCCACGACGCCTTCGACTTCGTCTGGACGCACTTCGGTTTCGCCGACGACACGCCCGAGATGACGCGCCGCCGGCTGCGCCAGGCCAATCTGTTCGGCCCGGCGGGCTTCGTGTCGGCGGACGACGGCGAGGTCATCGAGTTCTCGCAATCCGGCTTCGAACAGAAGCCCTGGCACCGCAGCGTGGCGGAACTGGGCGGCAAGACCGCCGAAAACACCGACCACATGGTCACGGAAACGCTGATCCGCGGCATGTACGCGTATTGGCGTCGGGTCATGGAGGCCTGACGATGCTGGACTTTCCCCTCTACTACCAACTGACCTGCCTGTACAACGACTACGCCGCCGCGCTGGACGCGGAACAATGGGAAAAGTGGCCCGAGTTTTTCCTGGAAGACTGCGTGTACAAGGTGCTGCCGCGCGAGAACCACGAGCGCGGCTATCCGCTGGCAACCATGTCCTTCGAAAGCCGCGGCATGCTGAAGGACCGCATCTACGGCGCCACCGACACCATCTTCCACGATCCCTACTACCAGCGCCACGTGGTGGGCGCGCCGCGAGTGCTGTCGGTACAGGGCGACCGCATCGAGTCCGAGGCCAACTACGCCGTGTTCCGCACCAAGCCCAGCCAACTGACCACGGTGTTCAACGTGGGCCGTTATCTGGACGTGGTCCGGCGCGGCCCCGACGGGCTCAAGTTCGAATCGCGGCTCTGCATCTTCGACAGCGAGCTGGTGCCGAATTCGCTTATCTACCCCATCTGAGAAAGGACACGACAGCAATGAGCACGCAATGGATCAAGGCCATCGCGCGGGACGAGGTGCCTGAAGACGACGTCATCGCCGTGCAGGCCGGCGGCCGCGAGATCGCGCTGTATGGCGTGGACGGCGAGGTCTACGCCACCGCCAATCTCTGTACGCACGGCAATGCGCGGCTGTGCGACGGCTTTCTAGAGGGGCATGAGATCGAATGTCCGCTGCATCAGGGGCGCTTCGACGTGCGCGACGGGCGCGCGCTCTGTTCGCCGCTGCGCGAGAACATTGCCGCCTATCCGGTCAGGATCGAGGACGGCGTGGTGTTCGTGGCGTTGTAGCGTCTTTGTCAGACCGCGAGGCGCAGCGCCTCGTTCGCGGCCGCCATGCCCATGGCGGCCGTGACGGTCACGACCGAGCCATAGCCGGCGCAGGACAGGCCTTGCGGCGCCAGGGTCTGGCCCGAAGCGCCCATGTCGTCCTCGCCTTCCGTGGGGCGAGTCCAGGCGTCGGGCAGGATGGCGGGCTGGTCGAACCATAGGGCATGGATGCCCATCTTCGGCACGCGCTTCAGTGCTTTGCCGTTCTGATCGGAAGCTCGCGGAAAGCCGTGTTCGCGGCGCAGCTTGTTGCGCAGCTTGGACAACAGTGCATCGTTGACCGCAGCCGACAGGTCGCCGGCGCGCAGGGCCAGCGGATCGGTCTTGCCTCCAGCGCCGCCGCACAACAGCATGGGCACGCCGATTTCGCGCGCATGCAGGATCATCGCGATCTTCGCCGCGGCCTGGTCGGTGCAGTCGATGATGACCGAATACGGGCCGGGCAGGACCTGGGCGACGTTATCGGGCGAAACGAAGTCATCCACCCGCGTCAGCCGGCATTCCGGATTGATCGCCAGCACGCGCTCGGCCATGGCATCGACCTTGGATTGGCCCAGCGTCTCGGTCAAAGCGTGGATCTGCCGATTGACGTTGGATTCGGCGATGTGGTCCAGGTCGATGAGCGTCAACGCGCCGACCCCGCAGCGCGCCAGGGCTTCGACGGTCCAGGAACCCACGCCGCCCAGGCCTGCTATTGCCACATGGGCGTTGCGCAGGCGGGTCGGGGCTTCGGGGCCGTAGAGGCGGGAGAGACTGCCGAAGCGGCGGTCGAGGTCGGCTTGGGGTTCTGGGGTGTTCATGAGGGCGTATTTTATTGCAGGCGGGTGTTGGGGGACGGGTGCTGGTTCTTGAGACGCCTGGCACGGCGGCGCCCGGGGTGGCGCGGGGCAACGATTGCGGTCCGGAGCGTTCGCTCCGGACTTCCCCTGCGTCATCCTCGTCACCGCCTCCGGCGGTTCCTTCGGATTCCCTCGGGCTTATCGACGCCCCGCGCCACCCCAGGCGCCGCCGCGCCAGGCTCTGCTGATTGAATCTTGCCGGTCGCTGGGACGGGTGGTGTGCTTGGCGTTCTTCTCCCCGACGAGGAAGAGAGAAAGATCTTGCGGGGACGCCAAAGACGGCCGCGCGGGCGGCCTTCTTTGGCATATGGTTGCAGTCAGTTGTACGGATGGCGCTGCGCGCGGGTGCAGGCATGCACTCATATGCAATCCGTCGCCCAGCAACGATTCCTGCTCAAGCGCAGATCATCATCAGCGCACAGCGGCATCACCAATCGCAAGACGCCGCGTAAGCCCCAAAAGGCCGCCCGGGCGGCCGGCCTGGGGCGGGCCCCGCAAGACCATCGCCCAACCCCCACCGTCGGCGAGAATCCTACGAAGACCAATCGCCCCAGCTGACGTCAAGCTTCAAAAGCGGAGCCTGGCGCGTCGGGGGCCTGCGATGCGCGGGGCGTCGATAAGCCCGAGGGAATCGGAAGGGAAGGCCGAAGGCCTGGACGACGATGACGAAGGGGGGGGCCGCCGAGGCAAGTCCGGAGCGAACGCTCCGGACCGCAATCGTTGCCCCGCGCGCCCCAGCGCACCGACGCGCCAGACGGATTAAGAACCCGCCGCTGCGCCAGCAGCAGACTCAGCAGCACCACCGCCAACAACATCATCCCCCCCGAGCGCCTGATAAACCGTCACCTGATTCACCAACCGATTCAACATATTCTCATCCCGAGAAACCTCAGCCACCCGCCGCTTCTCCTGCGCGTCCAGCCAGTCCTTCAACGGCACCGCCCCCGCCCGGTAGCGCACTTCGTACAGACGCTCGGCCTCGCGCGCCGCGCGCAGAGACGCGTCCAGCTGCTCTGCCTGCAAGCGCAGTTGCGTGCGATTGGACAGCGCGTTTTCCACGTCCGCCATCGCCTGGTACAGCGCCTGCCGGAAATTCACCACCCGCTCTTCGTAGTCGGCCTTGGAGATCTTGATGTTGAGCTGCATCTGGTTCCATTGCAGGAACGGCAGCGTCAGCGCCGCCCCCAGCGAGCCCACCGGGTTCTTCAGTACATCGGACAACGTGGGGCTCGAACTTCCCAAGGCGCCGGTCAGCGTCAACGGCGGGTAGAAGCTGGCGCGGGTTGCGTCGACGGTGGACAGGGACTGGCGCAGGCGCAGCTCGGCGGCGCGCAAGTCGGGACGGCGGCCCAGCAGGTCGGCCGGCACGCCGGC
Source organism: Achromobacter sp. ACM04 (assembly GCF_014851465.1). Lineage (NCBI taxonomy): Bacteria > Pseudomonadati > Pseudomonadota > Betaproteobacteria > Burkholderiales > Alcaligenaceae > Achromobacter > Achromobacter sp. ACM04. Next base: position 169,108 of record NZ_JACUZS010000003.1, on the reverse strand, counting down.
GCGCGCTTGCGGCAAGGGATAGCCCGGCAATCGCGCCGGGTCGGCCATCATGCGGTCCGGCGGGCCGTCGAACAGGATGGTCAGGGCGTTGGCGTATTCCACCCGTTGCTGCACCAGCAGCGTATGAGCGGCTTCCTGGCTGGCCACGGTCTGTTCAGCCTCGGCCATTTCCAGCGCCGACGCGCCGCCCGCCGCGTATTGGGCGCGCACCAGGTCCTGCGTCCTGCGTGCGTACGCGATGCTCTCGGCGCTGCTGGCGATGCGCTGGTTGATGAAGGCGGTCTGCCAGTACAGCGTGGCCGTGGTGCCCACCAGGGACAGCGCGGCACTCTGGCGGTCCTGCTCGGTCGCCAGCGCATCCCACTGCGCCGCGTCGCGCTGGCTGGACAGCTTGCCCCACAGGTCCACTTCGTAGCTGACAGTCAACTCCGCCGCGTTGGTCCGAGAGATCGCGCGATCTCCGTACAGATTGCGGTTGCGCGTCACATTGGCGTTGCCGCCCAGTTGCGGCAGCAGCTTGTCCTCGGTGATTCCAGCCTGGTACTGCGCCCGGCGCACGCGGATCGCGGCGGCGGCCAGGTTGTTGTTGCGCGCCAGCGCGGCGTCGACCAGGCCGTTGAGCGTCGGGTCGTTGAAATTGCGCCACCACTGACCGCCATCGGCCAGCGGCCCGGCCTGGAAGTCGCCTGCGGGCGCATGGGTCCAGGCGGCTGGAATGGACGTCAGCGGCGGCTCGTAGTCGGTGTGCAGCAGGCTGCCGCAGCCGGCCAGGGCCAGCAGCAGCGCCAGGGCGGCAGGTTTGCAGATCAGGGAAACCGCTTTCATCTTCCTCATTCCCGGGCCAGGGCCTCGACGGGATCCAGGCGCGCGGCATTGCGCGCCGGCAAATAGCCAAAAAGCACACCGATCAGCGTCGAGCAGCTGAACGCCGCCACCATCGATGTCGTGGAATAGATCATCTGGAACGACCCGCCCGTGGCCTTGGACACCAGCACGCCCAGCCCCAGGGACAGCACGATGCCGATGGCGCCGCCTATCAGGCACACCAGCACCGCTTCGATCAGGAACTGCTGCATGATGTCGCTGCGCCGCGCCCCCACCGCCATGCGCACGCCGATCTCGCGGGTGCGCTCGGTCACCGACACCAGCATGATGTTCATGACGCCGATGCCGCCGACCATCAGCGAGATCAGGGCAATCATGGACACCAGCAGCGTCATGGTTGCGGTGGTGCGTTCGATGGTCTTGCGGATCGCGTCCGTGTTGAACACGAAGAAATCCTTGGTCACGTGGCGCCGCGTCAGCACGCGCACGATGGCCTGCTCCGCCGCGGCGGGCGGCGAGGCGTCATTGACGCGCACCGTGATGCTTTTCAGATGCTGCTGGCCCAGCACGCGCGACAGCGCCGTGGTGTAGGGGACCCACACGTTCAACGAATCATTGCTGCCGAAGACGGTTTCCTTCTTTTGCGTCACCCCGATCACGCGCGCCGGCATCGACCCCAGGAATACCACCTGCCCGATGGGCTCGGTATGCGAGCCGAACAGCTTGCGCCGGGTGGCGTCATCGATCACCACTTCCTGCGCACGCCGCAGCACGCTGGTCTCGTCGAAGAACTTGCCCTGGGCCAGCTTGATGGCGCGCACGCGGAAATATTGCTCGCCCACGCCCTGGATCACGCCGGTCACCGACACGTTGCGATAGCGCAGCGTGTTGCTGGTGGAGACTTCCGGCGTAACGCTGTCCACATAGGATTCGCGCGCCAGGGCGTCGGCGTCGGCCGGCACCAGGGTGCGGATATTGACGGCCTTCTCGTCGCCGAAGTCCTTGCCCGGAAAGATCTCCACCGTGTTGGTGCCGATCTCGCTGATGTCGTCCAGGATCTTGCGGCGCGAGCCTTCGCCCAGCGCCACCACCGACACCACGGCCGCGATGCCGATGATGATGCCCAGCATCGTCAGCGAGGTGCGCAGCCGGTGCGCATTCATCGCCAGCAACGCCATGCGCAAAGCCTCGCGGCAACGGTCCAGGTAGGCCTGCCACACAGGCCGCGCGGCCAGCGCCGGCGCATCTTCCTTGACGCGTTCGCGCCGCGGCGCGTCGGGATTGCGCTTGTCGGCGACGATCTCGCCGTCGCTGATCTCGATGATGCGCTGGGCGTGGCGCGCCACATTCATATCGTGCGTGACGATGATGATGGTGTGGCCGGCCGCGTTCAGTTCTTCCAGGATGCGCAGCACTTCCTGGCCGGTGTGCGTATCCAGCGCGCCGGTCGGCTCGTCGGCCAGGATGATGTCGCCGCCGTTCATCAGCGCCCGCGCGATGCTGACGCGCTGCTGCTGGCCGCCGGACAGTTGGCCGGGCCGGTGCCCGGACCTGTCGCCCAATCCCAGCCGCTTGAGCAGTTCATCGGCCCGTTCCAGGCGCGCCTCGCGCCGCTTGCCGGCGTAGACGGCCGGCACCTCGACGTTGCCCTGCGCGGTCAGATCGGACAGCAGGTGGTAGCGCTGGAAGATGAAGCCGAAGTGCTCGCGGCGCAGCTCGGCCAGTTCGTCCGGGTCCAGCTCGCCCGTGCTGCGCCCGTCGACCCGGTACTCGCCGCGGGTGGGGCGATCCAGGCAGCCCAGGATGTTCATGAGCGTGGACTTGCCCGACCCGGACGCACCCACGATCGCCACCATCTCGCCGGCCTCGATAGCCAGGTTGACGTCCTTCAGCACCGCGATGGTCTGTTCGCCCGCGGGAAACTCGCGGCGCACGCCCGTAAGCGATATCAAAGGCCCGCTCATGTCAGGCCCCCGGCGCAGCCGCGGCCGGCGCGGCATCCGCCGACACGACGCGCTCGCCCACCTCCAGCCCTTCCAGCACCTGCGCCTGGACGTTGTTGTTCATGCCTATCCTGACCTGGCGCGTTTCGGTCTTGTTGTCCTTCAGGACCACGCGCACGGCGTAGCGGCCGTCCTCGCCGCGCTTGCCCAGCGCCGAGGCCGGCACCACGACCGTGTTCTTGGCCTCGCCCAGCACGATGAAGACCTGGGCGGTCATGGAGATGCGCAGCTTCTCGTCCGGATTGGGCACGTCGAACAGGCCGTTGTAGTAGACGGCGGCGGTGGTGGAGCTGCCGCTGGTCGATCCGGTAAGCGAAGACGCCGCGTCGTCCTTCTGCACGGAATCCGGCGCCGGCTCCACGGCGCGCAGGGCGGCGCGGTAACGCTCGTCGGGTTCGCCCAGGATGGTGAAGTACACCGGCAGGCCGGGCTTCACGCGGGTCACGTCGGCTTCCGAGATCTGCGCCTTGATGGTCATGGTGTCCACCTGGGCCACCTTGATGATGGTGGGCGCGCTCTGGATCGAGTTGACGGTCTGGCCTTCCTTGGTCACCACCGCGACCACCATGCCGTCGATGGGCGAGACGATGCGCGTATAGCCCAGGTTGACCCGGGCGGTGTCGACCTGGATCTCGGCCTGCGCGATCTGCGCCTCCAGCGAGGCGATTTCGGCGCGGGTCACGCCCAGCGTAGCCTCGGCGCTCTCGTAGGCCTCGCGCGAACTGGCGTCGGCCGCCAGCATCTGCCGCTGACGGCGGAAGGCCAGCTCGGCCTGCTTCAGCGTGGCGACCTTGGCGGCCCGCTCGGCGCGCCGGGTCTGCAAGGCGGCCTCGGCGTTGCGCAGCTCGTTCTGCTGGGTCATGTCGTCGATCTCGGCGACCAACTGGCCCTTTTTGACGCGGTCGCCCAGCGCCACCTTCAGGGATTTGAGCTGGCCGGTAGCCTGGGCGCCGACGCTGACGCGTTCGATGGCGTCGATGGTGCCGCTGGCCAGCACGCTGTCTTCAAGGTCGGCCCGGGTGACCTCGGCCACCGCGAAAGTGGGCGGCGGCGGCGCGGAAAAGAATGCGGCGCGCACGCCGAAACCGGCTAAAAGCAGAAAAACGGCGATCAGGGCGTAGCGCTTGAACTTGCTGCGAGACTTTTTCATTGAACCTGTCGGATGTGGCGCTGGAAATCGAGCCAGCGCCGGTATTGCGAATTGCGGACCGGACAAGGGGAGGCTTGCCCACGCTGCCTGCACATCCTAAACGTCTAGTGCGTCCGAACCATCGACGATCTGTGGCGAAACGGTGAAAAACAGTAAAGCGGAACGGAACGTCAAGGTCCGCGTGATTGTTCCGTTGCATGAACGATACAACGCTTTGTCCGTCCCCCACGCAAGCCCTCGCACGCAGATGCGGCGAACGTGCCGCCATCTTGCGCCATAAGCATGCGACTTCGCCCCTAGATAGCCGGCATCATGCGATTGGCGCCAAAATACGTTTGCGGCGCTGCAAAACAGCAGCGCCTCGACATAGGGCGACGATATGGCCAGAATGAACGCAGTTACGCCGTATCCGTGTCCATTTCTCATAGATCCCCCTCTTCGTCACCCAGTTCCCCAGAATTTTCCGGGGCGGTGCTTTTGTGCCTGCTGGCCATGATGAATCACGTGGCGCTCACTGGGGGACGGATCACGGTTTCCCTCACTGCGCTGCAGATGGGGCTGTCGACCTTCAAGGTGGGCACGCTGGTCGCGGTGTTCGCGGTGCTGCCCATGCTGTTCTCGGTGCGCGCCGGCCGCTGGGTCGACCGGGTCGGCATTGTGCGGCCGCTGGTCATCGGCACGGCCCTGGTCGCCTCGGGCACCGCGCTGCCCTTCATCTCACAGACCCAGTTCGCCCTGCTGATAGCCTCCTGCTGCATCGGCATCGGCTTCATGTTGCATCAGGTCGCCACGCAAGACCTGCTGGGCCACGCGGAACCGGCTCAACGGCTGCGCAATTTCTCCTTTATGTCGCTGGCGCTGGCGGGGTCCGGATTCTCGGGCCCGCTGATCGCCGGGCTCGCGATCGACCATCTGGGCACGCGTCTGGCCTTCGGCCTGCTGACCTTGGGTCCGTTGCTTTCGGCGGGCGGCCTTTATGTCTTGCGTCACCAATTGAAGGCGGTGGATTCGCAGCTGTCAGGTAAAAAAGAGGCTGAAAAGCGGCGCGTTACTGAATTGCTGGAAGTGCCGGCATTGCGCCGCATCCTGATGGTCAACACGATTTTGTCCGGCGCGTGGGACACCCATTTGTTCGTCGTGCCCATTTTCGGCGTCGCCATCGGCCTGTCGGCCACCACCATTGGCGTCATTCTTGCGTCCTTCGCGGCGGCTACTTTCGTTATCCGCCTGATATTGCCCTTCATCCAGCGCCGCGTGCGATCCTGGACGCTGGTGCGGGTAGCGATGGCGACAGCCGCCATTGATTTCATGCTTTACCCGCTGTTCACCGACGTTAACGTCCTGATCGTGCTGTCTTTCATCCTCGGGCTGGCCCTGGGCTGCTGCCAGCCGAGTATGCTTTCCCTGCTGCACCAGCATTCGCCGCCGGGCCGCGCCGCCGAGGCCGTGGGCCTGCGGATGGCCCTGATCAACGGCTCGCAGGTGTCCCTGCCGTTGACCTTCGGCGCGCTCGGTGCGGTAATTGGCGTTGCCCCCCTCTTCTGGGCGTACTCCGTGGCCCTGATGGCCGGAGGCTGGGCCAACCGCAATCCCCCGATCGAATCTGAACGCAAAGCGTAGCCGTGAACATGCAGTCCTCTCCTCCCGCCGCCGGCAATTCCGGCGCCAGCCTGCCCTTTCGTCTTTGGACTGCGCAAGAGCGGCAGGAATCACTGGACGAGGCGCTGCGCCACTGGCAATCGGGCGAAGACGTGTGGGTCTACGGCTACGGCTCCCTGATCTGGCGGCCCGACTTCGACTTCGTGGAGCGCCGGCTGGCGACGCTGCGCGGCCACCACCGGGCGCTGTGCCTGTGGTCGCGGGTCAACCGCGGCACCCCGGAATGCCCCGGTCTGGTATTCGGCCTGGACCGGGGAGGCTCCTGCCGCGGGGTGGTCTACCGCCTGGCGGGCGACCAGGTGCCGACCTATTTCCCCGCGCTCTGGGAGCGCGAGATGTCCACTGGCGCCTATCTGCCCCGCTGGATCAACTGCGCCACCGATACCGGCACCGTGCGGGCGCTGGTCTTCATCATGAACCGGGACAATCCGGCCTACATCCGCGCCCTGCCCGAACCCGAGCTGCTGGCCATCGTGCGCCGCGCCGCCGGACGCTATGGCCCCTGCACCGAATACGTGGTGCAGACCGCCCAGGCGCTGCGCGCCGCCGGCATCCATGACGCCCGCCTGGACGCCATCGCGCGCCGGCTGGAGCTGGACGGGCACACCCTGCCGGAAGGCGCCTGAGGCCCGGCCTCGGGAAATCTTGCCTGCGCCCTGAGCGGGGTCAATGAGGGTACCGCCTCCCAGGCGGTATAAACTCCTTGTTATCAACGCTGAACTACTAGCCCCATGTCCGTCTCTGATCTGCGTCAAAGCTACGACAAGAACGTGCTGCTCGAAGGCCAGGCCGCCGCCTCCCCGTTCGAGCAGTTCACCCGCTGGTTCGACGAGGCCCTGGCCGCCAAGGTCCCCGAACCCAACGCCATGACCCTGGCCACGGTGGACGCCAGCGGCCAGCCCAGCGCGCGCATCGTCCTGATCAAGGGCTTCGATGAGCGCGGGTTCACGTTCTTCACCAATTACGAATCCCGCAAGGGCCTGGACCTGCAGGCCGAGCCGCGCGCCAGCCTGCTGTTCTTCTGGCAGCCGCTGGAGCGCCAGGTCCGCATCGAAGGCGTGGTCGAAAAAGTGGCCGGCGACGAGTCGGACGCCTACTACCACAGCCGCCCCGCCGGTTCGCGCATCGGCGCCTGGGCCTCGCGCCAGAGCCAGCCCATCACCCGTGAAGAGCTGGAAGCCCGCGAACGGGAATTCCGCGAGCGTTTCGGCGAACAGCCGCCGCGCCCGCCGCACTGGGGCGGCTACCGCCTGAAGCCCACCGCCTTCGAATTCTGGCAAGGCCGGCCCTCGCGCCTGCATGACCGCCTGCGCTATGTCGCCGACGGCCAGGCCTGGAAGATCGAACGCCTGTCGCCTTGATGCCGGGCGCCGCGCGCCCGCCCCCAATTAACGATTGCATGACCGCCTCCTCCCCTGATTTTGACGCCGCCTTTTTCCGCACCGCGCTGGGCCGTTACGCCACGGGCGTGACCGTCGTGACGACCGCCGACCCCGATGGCGCGCCCATCGGCCTGACGGTCAGCTCCTTCAACTCCGTGTCGCTGAACCCGCCACTGGTGCTGTGGAGCCTGTCGCGCAGTTCGTCGTCGCTGGCCGCCTTCGAGCAGTGCGAGCGCTACGTCGTCAACGTATTGGGCGCGGAGCAGATCGCGCTGGCGCGCCGCTTCGCCACCGGCAAGACGCCGGACCGCTACGCAGGCCTCACGGTGCATCACGCGCCGGGCGGCACGCCCATGCTGGACGGCCACTGCGCCGCCTGGTTCGAATGCCACAACCGCAGCCGCTACGTCGAGGGCGACCATGTCATCATGGTGGGCGAAGTGGAGCGCTGCGGCCATAGCGGCGAGCCGCCGCTGGTCTTCCATGCCGGCGGTTTCGACCTGACCCCGGCTGGCGCCCGTTCGGAAAGGAAAACGCCATGAGCGTGGATGTGGATTGCGTCGTCATCGGCGCGGGCGTGGTGGGCCTGGCGATCGCGCGCGCGCTGGCCCAGTCCGGACGCGAGGTGCTGGTGGCGGAAGCCACCGAGGCGATCGGTACCGGCACCAGTTCGCGCAACTCCGAAGTCATACACGCCGGCATCTACTACCCGGCGGGCAGCCTCAAGGCCCGGCTCTGCGTGCGCGGCAAGCACCTGCTTTACTCCTATTGCGCCGAGCGCGGCGTGCCCTACAAGCGGCTCGGCAAGCTCATCGTCGCCACCACGACGGAACAGGCCGCGCAGCTGGAGGGCATTGCCCAGCGCGCCCGCGCCAACGGCGTGGACGACCTGCAGTTCATTTCCGGCGAGGACGCCATGCGCCTGGAGCCCGCGCTGCGCTGCACCGCGGCGCTGTCCTCGCCGTCCACCGGCATCGTCGACAGCCATGCGCTGATGCTCTCGTTCCAGGGCGACGCCGAAAACGCCGGCGCCCAGTGCGTCTTCCACACGCCGCTGGTGTCCGGCCGGGTCCGCCCCGAAGGCGGCTTCGAGCTGCAATTCGGCGGCGACGACGCCATGACCCTGAGCTGCAACGTGCTGATCAATTCAGCCGGCCTGCACGCGCCGGCGCTGGCGCGCCGCATCGACGGTCTGCCCGCGTCCAGCATCCCCAAGGATTACCTGTGCAAGGGCAGCTATTTCACGCTGTCCGGCCGCGCGCCGTTCTCGCGCCTGATCTACCCTGTGCCGCAGCATGCCGGCCTGGGCGTGCATCTGACGCTGGATCTGGGCGGCCAGGCCAAGTTCGGCCCCGACACCGAATGGGTCGAAACCGAGGACTACACGCTGGACCCGGCCCGCGCCGACGTCTTCTACGAGGCCGTGCGCAGCTATTGGCCGGCCCTGCCCGATGACGCGCTAGCGCCCGGCTACACCGGCATCCGCCCCAAGATCTCCGGCCCCCACGAGCCCGCGGCCGATTTCGTCATCGCCGGCCCGGCCGCGCATGGCGTGCCCGGCCTGGTGAACCTGTTCGGCATAGAATCCCCGGGGCTGACCTCCAGCCTGGCCCTGGCCGAAGAGACCCTGGCCCGTCTGAACGGATGATCCCCACGCCGCGCATGCCGCGCGTGGCGCCATCAACAAATACTGTCACCTCTTCTCCTTTTTCTCCTCTCCCTGAACCATGCAGCACAACGACTACATCCTGACCCTGTCCTGCCCCGACCGCACGGGCATCGTGTACCGCGTCAGCGGCCTGTTGTTCGAATTGGGCTGCAACATCCTGGATTCGCAGCAGTTCGGCGACGAAGAGACCGGGCGCTTCTTCCTGCGGGTGCACTTCGACGTCCCGGCGGGCGTAGCCGCCAGCGACCTGCGGGCGCGGCTGGACGGGATGTCGGCGGAATACGGCATGGAGCTGAAGCTGCATGACGCCCGCCGCAAGGAACGCCTGCTGATCATGGTCAGCAAGCAGGGCCACTGCCTGAACGACCTGCTGTTCCGCGTGCACAGCGGCCATCTGCACGCCGAAGTTGCCGCCATCGTCTCGAACCACAACGACTACGCCAGCCTGGCGGCGTCCTACGGCATCCCGTTCCACCACCTGCCGGTCACCGCCGACACCAAGGCGGAACAGGAAAAGCAGGTGCTGGCCCTGGTCGATCAGGAAGGCATCGACCTGGTGGTGCTGGCCCGCTACATGCAGATCCTGTCGGAAGACATGTGCCGCGCGCTGAACGGCCGCGCCATCAACATCCACCACAGCTTCCTGCCCAGCTTCAAGGGCGCCCGCCCCTACCACCAGGCGCATGCGCGCGGCGTCAAGATCATCGGCGCCACCGCCCACTACGTGACCTCGGACCTGGACGAAGGCCCCATCATCGACCAGGACATCGAACGCGTGGACCACACGATGACCGCCCAGGACCTGACCCAGGTCGGCAGCGACATCGAATCCCTGGTGCTGTCGCGCGCCGTGCGCAGCCACGTCGAGCACCGCATCCTGCTCAACCGCAACAAGACCGTCGTCTTCCGCTGATCCTCAGCTTGCGGATCGCCGTCCGGCGGATTCGCCTGGCGGCGGATCCTCGGGCGCGCCTGCCCCCAGCGGGAACTGGCGCGCCGCCATTTCCACCGCCTTTTCCTGCAGCGGCGAACGCGCAGCCTCGGGCCAGATCATCTGGCTGACCGAGCGGGCCGCGTGCTCGAAGGCAATGAAGCGCGTCCCCGCCAGCCCGCTGCGCGACAGGCAGGCCGGCACGATGGACACGCCCAGCCCCTGCGACACCAGCGACGCCACGCTCAGCCAGTGCCTGACCTCGTGCCGGATCACGGGCATGAAGCCCGCCGACACGCACATGGACAGCACCGTCTCGTAATAGCTGGGCGAAGCGGCCCGGGCGAAGAACACGAAGTCGTCCGCGGCCAATTCCGCCAACCGCAGGGATTCCCGGCCGGCCAGGGGATGCGCCTGCGGCAGGCACACCACGAAAGGCTCGGCCATCAAGTCGCGCGCCAGCACGCCTGGCGGCACCGGATTGGCATGGATGAAGCCCAGATCCTGCTCGCCGCGGCGCACGGCCTCGATCTGGTCATGGGAATTCAATTCGGTCAGCACATGTTCCACGTCCGGCAGCTCGGCGCGCATGGCGTTGAGCAGCGCCGGCAGGCCGCGGTACAGCATGGAACCGACGAAGCCGATGCGCAGCCGGCCGCGCAGGCCCGCGTCCACGCGCTGCACCAGCGTGCGCACCTCTTCCGCCTGGCGCAGCAACGTCAGGGCTTCCCGGTACAGCACCTGGCCGGCGTCGGTCAGCTCGACGTGGCGGCTGGTGCGGGTCAGCAGGCGCGCGCCGACGTTGTCCTCCAGTTGGCGGATGGCGTAGCTGAGCGGCGGCTGGGAAATGTGCAGCCGCGTGGCCGCGCGGCTGAAGTGGCGTTCTTCGGCCACGGCGATGAAATAGCGCAACAGGCGCGGATCCAGGTCCATTTGTCTCCCCTGGGGCTGCAATCCATACTTTTTTTGGATTGTTCTACACACAAGCAGTATTTGTATAGATTAATCCATGCAAGCACCATCACAGGCATCGTTCCCGTCTTCAGCAGGATGCCGCCATGGATACCCCCGTCAAGACCGCGCCCACCGCCGCCACGCCCGTTCCGGATTCGCGCGGACAAAACCTGTTCAGCGCGGACCCTTACGCCGAGGCGCTCAGCCGGCGCTACCTGCCGCCCGCGCTGCACGCCCACCTGCTGCCCCACCTGGAACGGCTGGGCGCGCTGGCAGGCGGCGTCATGGACGAACTGGCCGCCACCGCCGACAAGCACCCGCCCACGCTGTCCGTGCGCAGCCGCGCCGGCGCCGACGAGTCCCGCATCGACAAGCATCCGGCCTACGTCGAACTGGAGCGCCTGGCCTACAGCGAATTCGGCCTGGCGGCGCTGTCGCACCGCGGCGGCGTCCTGGGTTGGCCCGACCCCATGCCCGCGGCCGCCAAGTACGCGCTCAGCCATCTGTTCGTGCAGGCGGAGTTCGGCCTGTGCTGCCCGGTCAGCATGACCGACTCGCTGGCTCGCACCCTGCGCAAGTTCGGCGACCCGGAACTGGTCGAGCGAGTCCTGCCCGAAGTGACCTCGCAGGATTTCGATGCGCTGCGCCAGGGCGCCATGTTCATGACCGAACAGGGCGCCGGGTCCGACGTCAGCGCCACCGAAGTGACCGCCACGGCGCAGGACGACGGCACCTGGCTCATCCACGGCGACAAATGGTTCTGCTCCAATCCGGACGCAGGCTACGCCATGGTGCTGGCGCGCAGCGAATCCCAGCCCGGCCTGAAGGGCGTATCGCTGTTCCTGCTGCCGCGCGACCTGGCCGACGGCACGCACAACCACTACCGCATCCTGCGCCTGAAGGACAAGCTGGGCACGCGCTCGATGGCCAGCGGCGAGATCCGCCTGGAAGGCGCGGTGGCCTGGCTGGTGGGCGAGCGCGGCCGCGGCTTCAAGCACATGGCCGACATGATCAATAATTCGCGCCTGTCCAACGGCATGCGCGCCGCCGGCCTGATGCGCCGCGCCGTGACCGAGGCGGTCTATGTCTCGCAGCACCGGCGCGCCTTCGGCAAGCGCCTGATCGACATGCCGCTGATGCAGCGCCAGTTGGTCAAGATGACGGTCTGGGCCGAACAGGCCCGCAGCGTGATGTTCCAGACGGCGCGTGCGCTGGCCGACGCGGACCAGGGCGCGGCCGATCCGGCGCTGGCGCGCATCCTCACGCCGCTGATCAAGTTCCGCGCCTGCCGCGATGCGCGCAAAGTGACCGGCGACGCCATGGAAGTGCGCGGCGGCTGCGGCTACATCGAGGAATGGACCGAACCGCGTCTGGTGCGCGACGCCCACCTGGGCTCCATCTGGGAAGGCACCAGCAACATCGTGGCGCTGGACGTGCTGCGCGCCATCACCCGGGAAAACTCGCTGCCGGCGCTGCGCAGCCATATCGACGGCCTGCTGGCCGCAGGCCGCCCCTGCCCGCCCGAACTGGCCGACATGCAGGCGCGCGCGCTGGAGCAGACCTATGCCCTGGCCGAACACGCCGCGCAGGCCGACCGCCCCGAGCTGGCGCGCCAGGCGGCTTCGCTGCTGTACCACGCGGTTTCCATGGCCGCCCTGCGCTGGGAAGCCACCGAACCCGGCCTGGAAAGCCGCGCGCTGCTGGCCGACCAGGTGCTGCAGCATCGCCTGGGCCCGCGCGATCCCTATGCCATTGCGGCCGACGAAAGCACGGCGTGCCGCGCCATCCTGCAATACGCGCTGTAAGAACCGACGCCGGCGGCACAGCCGGCGCGCAACCACTGGAGACAAGCATGAACCGAACCTTCGCCCCTTTGCTGCTGGCGGCTGCCGCCGCCATCGCCCCCGCCGCACCCGCGCTGGCCGCGGACGCCTATCCCTCGGCCCGGCCCGTGACGCTGATCGTGCCCTTCCCGCCGGGCGGTCCCACCGACGCCCTGGCGCGCAGGCTGGCCGACAAGCTGCGGCAACCGCTCAACCAGAACGTCATCGTCGAAAACCGCGCAGGCGCCGGCGGCAACATCGGCTCCGAGTACGTGGCGACCGCCAAGCCGGACGGCTACACCCTGCTGTTCGGCACCTCGGGGCCGCTGGCGATCAACGTCAGCCTGTACAAGAAGCAGGGCTACAACCCCGAGACCAGCTTCGCGCCCATCATCCGCATCGGCCACCTGCCCAACATCCTGGTGGTGAACCCGTCAGTGCCCGCCAACAATGCGCAGGAACTGATCGCCTACGCCAAGAAGAATCCGGAAAAGCTGAGCTACGCCTCGTCGGGCAACGGCGCCTCGTCGCACCTGGCCGGCATTCTCTTCAACAATATGGCCGGCACCCAGATCATGCACATCCCCTACAAAGGCACGGGACCGGCCCTCAATGACCTGCTGGGCGGGCAGGTGTCGATGTCGTTCACCGACATCCTCACCGCGCTGCCCTACATCAAGGCGGGCAAGCTGCGCGCCATCGGCCTGGCCAGCGCCCAGCGCTCGGATGCGCTGCCCGACCTGCCGACGCTTTCCGAGCAGGGACTCAAGGGCTACGACGTCAGCGTCTTCTTCGGCATCGTCGCGCCCAAGGGCACGCCGGCTGACGTAGTGGACACGCTGAACCGCGCCTTCAAGACCGCGCTGTCCGATCCCGAGGTCGCGCAGACGCTGCGCAGCCAGGGCATCGTCGAAGCCCAGGACCAGACGCCGCAGGGCCTGGCGACCTTCATCTCGGCCGAAGTGCCCAAATGGCGCGACCTCATCAAGAGCGCCCACGTTTCCATCGACTGAACGGACCCCACATGGCTGCAACCCTGCCCAACGCCGGCGCGCTCGCCGGCTGCAAAGTGATAGACCTGTCGCGCGTGCTGGGCGGCCCCTATTGCACGCAGATCCTGGCCGACCACGGCGCCGACGTGCTGAAGATCGAGCCTCCCGGCGGCGACGAGACGCGCGGCTGGGGGCCGCCCTTCCTGGGCGATACGGCGTCCTACTTCATCGGCGTGAACCGCAACAAGGACGGCATGACGCTGGACCTGTCGCAGCCCGCTGGGCAGGAATTGCTGCGCCATCTGCTGGCCGACGCCGATGTGCTGGTGGAGAACTTCAAGCCCGGCACGCTGGAGAAATGGGGCCTGGGATACGACACGCTGAGCCGCGACTTCCCCGCTTTGATCCATTGCCGGGTCAGCGGCTTCGGCGCGGACGGTCCGCTGGGCGGCCTGCCCGGCTACGACGCCTGCGCCCAGGCCATGTGCGGCCTGATGAGCGTGAACGGCGATGCGGACGGCGAAGCCACCCGGGTCGGACTGCCGGTGGTGGACATGGTGACCGGCCTGAACGCGGCCGTGGCCATCCTGCTGGCGCTCAATGAGCGTACCCGCAGCGGCCTGGGACAGTTCCTGGACATCACGCTGTACGACTGCGCCCTGTCGCTGCTGCATCCGCACGCGCCCAATTACTTCTACAGCGGCAAGGTGCCCGCGCGCAGCGGCAACGCGCACCCGAACATCGCGCCCTACGAAACGCTGCCCACGGCCAGCGGCCCGATCTTTCTCGCGGTCGGCAACAACCGCCAGTTCGCGCAGCTGGCTCAGGCTTTGGAAGCGCCAGGATTGGCGGACGATGCGCGCTACGCCACCAACGCCGACCGCCTGCGCAACCGCTCATCCTTGCGCGACGACCTGTCCGCGCTGCTGGCGGGCCACGACGCCGCTGCGCTGGCCGACCGTCTGCTGCGTGGCGGCGTCCCCGCCGCCGCCGTACAGACCGTGGACCAGGCCTTGGCGCATCCGCATACCCGCCATCGCGGCATGGTGCTGGAGCAAGGCGACTATCGCGGCGTGGGTTCGCCGATCAAGCTGTCGCGCACGCCAGCCACGCTGCGCAAGCTGCCGCCGACGCTGCGTCCCGCTGACGCCGGCGAATAGGCCCGCGCGGCCTCAGCCGCCCTGGGCCACGCCTTCGCGGCGCGGATCGGCGCCGCCCTGCAGGCCGCCAGCATCGATCACGATGCCGTGGATGCCGCTGGGGAATTCGGTGATGCGCACCGGATGCCCCATGCGCTCAAGCTCTGGCGCCAGCGCCTCCAGCGCGGTGCCCTTCTCCAGCTCGGTCTCCTTGTTGCGGCTGCCCATGTTCGGCAGGTCGATGGCCGCCTGGATGTCCAGGCCCCAGTCCAGCACGCCCACAATGGTCTTGGCCACATAGTTGATGATGGCGCTGCCGCCCGGCGAACCCACCAGCAGATAGGGCTTGCCATCGCGCAGCACGATCATCGGCGCCATCGAGCTGCGCGGGCGCTTGCCCGGTTCGATGCGGTTGGCGACGAGGCGGCCCTCGGGATCCTTGTAGGACGAGGAAAAATCCGTCATCTCGTTGTTCAGCAGGAAGCCGCGCACGAAGATCTTGCTGCCGAACTCGTTTTCGATGGTGGTCGTCATGCTCAAGGCATTGCCCTGGGCGTCCACCGCCACCAGATGGCTGGTCGAGGGCAGCGCCCACGCGTCGTCCTTGCCCAGCGACAGCAGCTTGCCTTCCGGATCGCCGGGCAGCGCCACCTTCATGCTGCGGTCCGGCTGGATCAGCGCGCCGCGCGCGCGCAGGTAGGCGGGGTCCAGCATGGCGCGCACCGGCACCCGCACGAAGTCCGGATCGGCCACGTAGAAATCGCGGTCGGCGAACGCCAGCCGGCCAGCTTCCGAAAAGTAATGCACCGCCTCCAGGCTGCCCGGCTTGTAGCGGGCGAGGGGGAACTGCTCCAGTTCGCCCAACATCTGCAGCACCGCGATCGGGCCGCTGCTGGGCGGCCCCATGCCGCACAGCTGGTAGCCGCGATAGGCGCCGCAGACGGGATCGCGCGTCTTGGCGCGATAGCCCGCCAGGTCGGCCAGGGTCAGGTCGCCGGGTACGGCGTGGCCGCGCACGGCGGCGACGATATCCCGGGCGATGTCGCCCTGGTAGAACGCGTCCGCGCCTTGCTCCGCCACCGCGCGCAGCGTGCGCGCGAATTCCGGGTTCTTCAGCACGTGGCCCACCGGCCAGGGAGCGCCGTCCGGCGCGTAGAAGTAGGCCGCGGCCGCGGCTTGCGTGCGCAGTTCCTTGTTGCCGGCCAAAAGCTTATGCAAGCGCGGCGACACGGCAAAACCTTGTTCGGCCAGCCGGATCGCGGGCTGGAACAAGTCGGCCCAGGGCAGCGCGCCCTGCTCCTTGTGCGCCAGCTCCAAGCCTCGCAGCAAGCCCGGCACGCCCACCGCCAGGCCGCTGTTCACCGCGCGGGCGAATGGCACCGGCTTGCCGTCCGCATCCAGGAAACGTTGCGGCTGGGCCGCGGCGGGCGCGGTCTCGCGGCTGTCGTAGGTCTGGATACGGCCGCTCTTGGCCGAATACACCACCATGAAGGCGCCGCCGCCGATGCCCGACGATTGCGGCTCCACCAGGTTCAGGACCAGTTGGGCGGCGATGGCGGCGTCCACCGCGCTGCCGCCCCGGCGCAGCATCTCGTCGCCCGCCTGCGTCGCCAGCGGATTGGCCGATGCCATCATGAAATGCGGCGCACGCACCAGTTGGCGCGTCTGTATGCCGCTGGCGGCCTCGGGGTTCAGGTCCTCGGCGGCCTGCGGCGTGCGGGCCCAGGCCGCGGGCATGGCGGCAAGCGCGGCGGCAAGCATGAGGGCGGCGGCGTGGCGGGGTGCGCGCATGGGAAGCTCCTGTGTGCGCCGGCTTTCCGGCAGGGGTTCATGATAGTCAAGGCGCCCGCGGCTGTCGCGACGCCAGCCGCATCCGGCTTAGAATCGCGGTTTCCGCCCACCGTCCCCACCGTGCCATGCGTTTGCGCCACATCGAGATTTTCGAAGCGATCCGCCGTACCGGATCCCTGACCGAGGCCGCGGCCGCGCTGCATATCTCGCAGCCCGCGGCCAGCAAGCTCCTGGCGCACGCCGAGGCGCAGCTGGGCTTCAAGCTGTTCGAGCGCGTCAAGGGCCGGCTCGTCGCCACGCGCGAAGCCGAGATCCTCACGCCCGAAGTCGCGCGCCTGAACCAGGACCTCAACAGCGTGCGCAGGCTGGCCGCCAGCCTGCGCGACCATCCCAACGGCCACCTGCGACTGGGCTGCGCGCCAGCGCTGGGCCTGGGGCTGCTGCCCGGCGTGGTGCGCGACAGCCGGGAGGCGCAGCCCGGCATCACCTTCGACATCCACACGCATCACAGCACCGAACTCGTACAGGGGCTGCTGACGCGCGAACTGGACCTGGCCATCACCTTCGACACCAACGACTATCCGGGCCTGACCCGCATGGGGCTGGGCCACACGGAGCTGGTGCACCTGAGCCGCAAGGAAGGCACGGGACCGCTGCCGCTGGCGGAGCTGACGGCCATGGCGGGCGACACGCTGATCGTGCTGGACGCGGCCGACGCCTCCGGCGCCCTGCTGCAGATGGCATTGGACGCGCAGGGCCTGGATCCGCAAGTCGCCATCCAGGTGCAAACGCACTACGTGGCCTGCGCGCTGGTGGACGCAGGCTGCGGCGACGCCATCGTGGACGCCATCACCGCGCAGGCGATGCTGCGTCCCGGCATGAACCTGCGCCGGCTGGACCCCGCGCTGCGCGTGCCGATCAGCATCATGGTGCGCAACCAGGATCCGCTGTCGGCGCTGCACCGCGACTTCATCGAACGCTTGCGCGCCGCCTGCGAAGCGCTGCAGGCCGGACTCGACGTCGCGGCCTGAAGCGGCCGGCGCACAAAAAAAAACGGGCGCCCGAAGGCGCCCGTCATTGCGTGCAGACAGGGCAGGCAGCGCCCGCCCCGCGCGGCGTCAATCCAGCTTGATGTTCTGCTTCTTCACGACGTCCTTCGCCCAGTCATACTGCTCTTTGATTTCCTTGGCGAATTCTTCCGGCGTGTTGCCCGACGGCGCCGAACCCTGGTCGTCCAGCGCCTTGATGACCTTGGGGTCCTTCAGGGCCACCACGGCAGCGTCGCGCAGCTTGTTCACGACTTCCATCGGCGTGCCCTTGGGCGCCAGCAGACCGTACCAGACCGGCTGGTTCAGCACCGGGAAGCCGGCGTCCTTGAAGGTCGGCACGTCCTTGATCGAATCGATGCGGGTCGGCCACGCGATGGCCATGGCGCGCAGCTTGCCCGCCTGGATCTGCGGCATCGACGACGGCAGGTTGTCGAACAGGATTTCGATCTGGCCGCCGACGGCGTCAGCCACGGCCGGGCCCGAACCCTTGTACGGCACGTGCACGATGTCCGTGCCGGTGGCCATCTTGAACGATTCGCCCATCAGGTGCAGCACGCCGCAGGTGCCCGAGCTGCCGTAGGAGTACTTGCCCGGGTTCTTCTTCAGCTCTTCCAGGAAGCCCTTGAAGTCCTTGGCGGGGAACTTCGGGTTCACGGCCACCACGTTGGCGGTGTTGGCGAAGTTGGTGACCGGCTGGAAGTCCTTGATCGGATCGTAGGGCAGGTCATTGGGGCGGCAAGCGGGGTTCACGGCCATCGTCGACACGGTGGCGATCGACAGCGTGTAGCCGTCGGCATCGGCGCGCGCGGCTTCGGATGCGCCGATGGCGCCGCCGGCGCCGCCCTTGTTTTCCACAACCATGGGCTGGCCCAGTTCCTGGCTCATGCGCTGCGTCACCAGGCGCGCGATGATGTCGGTCGAGCCGCCAGGCGCGAACGGAACGATCACGCGGATAGGCTTGCTCGGGTACTTGTCGGCAGCGAAGGCGGCGGAGGCGCCAAAGGTGCCGGCAACGCCGGAGGCCAGGGCAATGGCCACGGCCAGGGAGCGGACTTTATTCATAGGTGTGTTTCCTCCAATATGCGAGCCCGTGTGTGTACGGACCGTTGTGTGATGCGCCTGCCTGTAGACAGGTCAGCAATGAACGGCGGGAGGGCGCAAGTTCTGTGCGCAGGGAGAGCACTGCTTTTATAGGTTGCTTGTGGCACATGCGCCCGCCAGAATGACGGAGAATAGCAGCAAATGCTTACAGACGCATAGCGCCGGGATCCCCTTCTGACGCGCATCAAATACCTGCTCTCACATGTCCGTTGCCCTTCTGGTTTTCCCTGATTTCATGCTGGTCGCGCTGGGTTGGGCGCTGCGTCACAAACTGAATTTCTCGCGCGAATTCTTCGCCGGCACCGAGCGCCTGGTTTACTTCGTCCTGCTCCCCGCACTGCTGTTCCAGTCCATCCTGCGCACCCCCATCACCGCCGGCAACGCCGCCATGCTGCTGCAGGCCTGCGCAGCCGTCATCGCGACCGGCGTCGCGCTGACCTGGCTGGCGCGCTGGGCGCTGCGGCCGTCGCCGCTCAGCCTGGCCTCGTCCGCGCAATGCGGCTACCGCTTCAACACCTATCTCGGCCTGGCCTTGTCGGCCAGCCTGGGCGGCGCCCAGGGCCAGACGGTCATGGCGCTGATCGTCGGGTTCGCCGTGCCGATGGCCAACATGGCGGCGGTCTACGGCCTGGCGCGCCACAGCGGCGGCAACCTGCTGCGCGAACTGGCACGCAACCCGCTGGTCATTTCCACGCTGGCCGGCCTGGCCTGCAATCTGGCCGGCGTGCATCTGCCCGGCCCGCTGGACACGGCGCTGGGACGCCTGGGCGCTGCCGCGCTCGCGCTGGGCATCATGTGCGTGGGCGCCAGCCTTTCATGGGAAGGCGGCAAGGGCCATGGCGCGCTGATCGCCTGGATGCTCGGGGTCAAGCTGCTGGCGCTGCCCGCGGCGGCCCTGCTGATCGCGCATCTGCTGGCGCTGCCGCCGCTGGAATCGCAGATGCTGCTATTGTTCGCGGCCCTGCCCACCGCGTCCGCGGCCTATGTGCTGGCCATGCGCATGGGCGGCGACGGCCGCATGGTGGCCGTGCTGATATCGCTGGGCACGCTGCTTTCGGCGTTGACGATTCCGCTGTGGCTGATGCTCACCGGCGCAGGTTGAGCGGCAAGGCCCGACAACGAAAAAAGACCGCCGCGGCGGTCTTTTTTCATGCACGCACAGGCCCGCTTACTAGGACTTGTGCGCGTTGGTCATGGAAGCCGGCACCACCCATTCGGCGAACTGCGCTTCGGTCACGTAGCCCAGCGCCAACGCCGACTCCTTCAGCGACAGGCCTTCCTTGTGCGCCTTCTTGGCGATCTGCGCGGCCTTGTCGTAGCCGATATGCGGATTCAATGCCGTCACCAGCATCAGCGAACGGTCGACCAGTTCGGCGATGCGCTCGCGATTGGGTTCGATGCCGGCGGCGCAATGCTCGTTGAAGCTGGCCATGCCGTCGGTCAGCAGGCGCACCGATTGCAGGAAGTTGTGAATCACCAGCGGCTTGAACACGTTGAGTTCGAAGTTGCCGCTGGCGCCGCCGATATTGATGGCCACGTCGTTGCCCAGCACCTGCGCCGCCAGCATCGTGATGGCTTCGCATTGCGTCGGGTTGACCTTGCCCGGCATGATCGAGCTGCCCGGCTCGTTCTCGGGAATGCTGATTTCACCCAGGCCCGAACGCGGACCGCTGGACAGCCAGCGCACGTCGTTGGCGATCTTCATCAGGCCGGCTGCCAGCGACTTCAGCGCGCCGTGCGCGAACAGCAGCGCTTCGTGCGAAGCCAGGCCCTGGAACTTGTTGGGCGCCGACACGAAGGCAGTGCCGGTGGCATGCGCCAGTTCGGCGGAAACCTTGGCGCTGAACTGCGGGTGCGCGTTCAGGCCCGTGCCCACGGCCGTGCCGCCGATGGCCAGCTGGTGCAGGCCAGGCAGGGTGGCGCGGATCTGCTGCTCGGCCAGGTCCAGCTGGGCCACGTAGCCCGACAGCTCCTGACCCAGCGTCAACGGCGTGGCGTCCTGCAGGTGGGTGCGGCCGATCTTGACGATGTCGTAGAACTCGGCGCTCTTGGCCGCCAGCGTGGCGCGCAGCGCCTTCAGCGAGGGCAGCAGATGATGCTCGACCTGCACCGCCGCCGCCACGTGCATGGCGGTCGGGAAGGTATCGTTGGACGACTGCCCGCGGTTGACGTGGTCGTTGGGGTGGACCTTGCGTTCTTCGCCGCGCACGCCGCCCATCAGTTCCGAAGCGCGGTTGGCCAGCACCTCGTTCATGTTCATGTTGCTTTGCGTGCCCGAGCCGGTCTGCCAGACCGACAGCGGGAACTCGTTGGGCCATTTACCGGCGATCACTTCATCGGCGGCGCGGACGATGCCATCGGCGATCTTCGGATCCAGTTCGCCCAGATCGGCATTGACCTTGGCCGCCGCGCGCTTGAGCCGCGCCATCGCTTCGACCAGGGGGACCGGCATCTTCTCGGTGGAAATCGCGAAAAAATGCAGCGAACGCTGGGTCTGGGCGCCCCAGAGGTGATCCTCAGGGACTTCGATGGGACCAAACGTGTCTTTTTCAATGCGGGTCTTCATGGCGCGTGCTACTCCGTGGCGACGTCGATTACGGCTGACGGCAGCGCGCCAGCCGCGAGAATGTTGAGAATGACAATCAGTTATAGGTTAGCAGAAACCCGCATTCCTATAATTGCGCAAACATCCGTGCTCCCTCCACCGTTTTTACCACTCGCCCCGCGCCATGTCCGCCCCTCTTTGCAGCCTGACCTTGCACCTGCCCGACGAAGCCGCCACGGAATCGCTGGCACGTCAGCTCGCCCCCCTGGTTTCCGGCGGCCAGGCCGGTCCGGCTGGGGGACATATCCACCTCCAGGGGGACCTGGGCGCGGGGAAAACGGCCTTCACACGGGCCCTGTTGCGGGAAAGCGGCATCACGGGACGGATCAAAAGTCCCAGCTACGCGCTGCTTGAATCCTATAAAGTTTCTAACTTATACTTCTATCACCTTGATTTTTATAGATTTAGTGATACGCGAGAATGGTTGGACGCAGGATTCCGGGATTTACTGCGTGACGACGCAGTCGTTTTGATCGAATGGCCGGAGCGGGCCGGGGGCCTTTTGCCCCCTCCCGACCTGCTGATTTCCCTAGCCTATGCAGGCGACAGACGCGACGCCACCCTGACCGCGTACACCGCTCGAGGACAAACATGGTTGAACGCGATTGTCCCCCCGCCCCAGTCGGCGCCCTCCCCTCGGCAGGCGCCACCCGGCGCCGCCTGATCAGCGTCGCCGCCACCCTGCTCGTCCTGCCGGTCCTGCCGCGCCTGGCGCAGGCGGCGACCATCCTGGCTGTGCGCACCTGGCCGGCCGACGAATACACCCGCGTCACGCTGGAGCTCGACAGCGAGCTCAAGGCTGAGCAGTTCACGCTTGAAAACCCCCACCGCCTGGTGGTGGACATTGAGGGACTGACCATCAGCGCGGCCCTGAACGACCTGGTTTCCAAGGTCCGGCCTGACGACCCCTACATCCAGAGCCTGCGGGTGGCGCAAAACCGCCCCAACGTGGTGCGCCTGGTGTTCGACCTGAAGCAGCCCGTGGCGCCCCAGGTGTTCACGCTCAAGCCCGTGGCCGACTACCAGTACCGTCTGGTGCTGGACCTGTATCCGAAGATCGCCCAGGATCCGCTGGTCGCGATCCTGAACAAGCAGACCGGCCCCGACGTGGACGACCCGCTGGCGCGCATCCTGGAAGACATCCAGCGCAACCCGGTGACCCGCGCCGATCCGCCCGAGCCGCCGCGCGTGCGCGGCCAGCAGCCGGCGCCCCCGCTGCCCACCGCGCCCAAGCCTCCGCCCGCCACCGCCAGCCGCGGCAAGCAGCGCATGGTCACCATCGCGCTGGATCCCGGCCACGGCGGCGAGGACCCGGGCGCCATCGGCAGCAGCGGCCTGCGCGAGAAAGACGTGGTGCTGCGCATCGCCCGGCGCCTGAAGGCGCTGATCGACAGCCAGCCCTACATGCGCGCCTATCTCACGCGCGACGACGACTACTTCGTGCCCCTGCACGTGCGCGTGCAGAAGGCGCGCCGCGTGCACGCGGATCTGTTCATCTCGATCCACGCGGACGCCTGGATCAAGCCTTCGGCCAATGGCTCATCGGTGTTCGCGCTGTCGCAGCGCGGCGCCACCAGCGCCCAGGCGCGCTGGATGGCGGACAAGGAAAACGCGGCCGACCTGATCGGCGGCGTCAACCTTGGCAGCCACGACCGCCAGGTGGCCAAGGTACTGCTGGACCTGTCCACCACCGCGCAGATCAACGATTCGCTGAAGGTGGGCAGCGCCTTCCTGGACGAAATCAAGAAGATCAACCGCCTGCACAAAAACAGCGTCGAACAGGCCGGCTTCGCGGTCCTG
This sequence comes from Achromobacter sp. ACM04, assembly GCF_014851465.1. Lineage (NCBI taxonomy): Bacteria > Pseudomonadati > Pseudomonadota > Betaproteobacteria > Burkholderiales > Alcaligenaceae > Achromobacter > Achromobacter sp. ACM04. The sequence goes on along the minus strand of NZ_JACUZS010000003.1, from coordinate 146,235 downwards.
AAAGCGCCGGACATTCCTTCGGTGCTGGTCGAAACCGCCTTCATCAGCAACCCGCAGGAAGAAGCCCTGCTGCGCAGCACCTCGCATCAGGACAAGCTGGCGCAGGCCATGATGACGGGCATCCAGCGTTACTTCACCGCCAACCCGCCGCTGGCGCGGCTGGGCGATGTGAGCTGACGGCGACGTCTGCCGCCGCATAAAAAAGGGCGTTGCGCTTCACGGCGCAACGCCCTTTTCAATGTGACGCGTGTGCCGCAGCATGCGCTGCGGCGCTTCACGCGCCGCGTTTGGCCTTGATCAGCTTGAACAGGCCCGCGCCGATCACCGGCACGATGGCGGCGGCCAGCCCCAGCAGCACGATGGTATTCAAGTGTTCGCGCACCAGCGGGATGTTGCCGAAGAAGTAGCCCGCGGCCACCAGGCTCACCACCCACAGCAGCGCGCCCAGGATGTTGAACAGCTGGAAGCGCGACTGCGGCATGTCGGCCACGCCCGCGACAAAGGGCGCGAAAGTGCGCACGACCGGGATGAAGCGCGACATGACGATGGTCTTGCCGCCGTGCTTTTCATAGAACGCGTGCGTGCGCATCAACGCGCCGCGGTCCAGAAAGCGCAGGTTCATCGAAAACACGCGCGGCCCGATATAGCGTCCGATGAAGTAGTTCACCGTATTGCCGGTGATGGCGGCGACGATCAGCAGCCCGCCCATCAGGAACGGATCGATGTGTCCGGTCGCGCCGAACGCGCCCGCGATGAACAGCAGCGAATCCCCCGGCAGAAAGGGCAGCACGACCAGCCCCGTCTCCGCAAAAACGATCAGGAACAGCACCAGGTACACCCACACGCCATACTGCGCGACCCAGACGCCGAGCGTCTTGTCGATGTGGAGCACCATATTGAAGAATTCGAGCATTGAAGCAACCCTGCCAGCGGAATGGGATATCAGTCCGCGACTATAGCCCACCCGCCCATGACGCTAAAATCGTCCACATAGCCATACCTGAACGCCAGCCACATGACCGAACGCCGCTCCATTCTTGCGCTTCCCGACCTGCTGATCAGTCAGATCGCCGCCGGCGAGGTGATCGAGCGGCCGGCATCCGTGCTCAAGGAAATCCTCGAAAACGCCATCGACGCGGGCGGACGCGCCATTGAAGTGCGCCTGGAAGGCGGCGGCATACGCCGCATTGCCGTGACCGACGACGGCGGCGGCATTCCGCCCGAAGAGCTGCCGCTGGCGCTGGCGCGCCACGCCACCAGCAAGATCCGCTCCTTGAACGAACTGGAATCTGTGGCATCCATGGGGTTCCGCGGCGAAGCGCTGGCCTCGATCGCGTCCGTGGCCCAGGTCACCATCATTTCCCGCACCCGCGATGGCGAGCACGCCTGGCAGATCGATGCAGGCAGCATGCAGGTCAGCCCCGCCTCGGGTCCTCCGGGCACCACGGTGGACGTGCGCCAGTTGTTCGACGCCGTGCCGGCCCGCCGCAAATTCCTGCGCTCCGAGGCCACCGAGTTCGGCCACTGCGTCGACGCCATGGAGCGCATCGCGCTGGCGCATCCGCAGATCGCCTTCCGCCTGTTCCATCACGACCGCGCGCAGCGCCAATGGCTGCCCGCCGAACCGCCGCAGCGCATCCGCGACGTGCTGGGCGCGGAATTCGCCGAACACGGCCTGCTGCTGTCGCACTCGGTCGGCACGGTCAGCCTGGCGGGCATGATCACCCGTCCCACCGCAGCCCGCGCCCGCGCGGACCGCCAGTATCTCTACGTGAACGGCCGCTACGTGCGCGACCGCACCGTCAGCCACGCCCTGCGCGCCGCCTACGCGGACGTACTGCATGGCGACCGCCAGCCCGCCTACGTGCTGTTCCTGGACATCGACCCGGCCGCCGTGGACGTGAACGTGCACCCGGCCAAGCATGAGGTCCGTTTCCGCGACAGCGGCGCGGTGCATCGCTTCGTGTCCCATGCGGTCGGCCAGACCCTGGCGCAGACGGGCGGCGCGTCCGCCGCAGCCCCCGCGGCGCAAAACGACGACGCGGACGACGCCGGGTTCGAAACCGTGGCCCGGCCCGCCACCGCCGCGGCGACCGACACCGCGCCGCAAGCCTCGCCTTACGCGCCCGCCAGCAGCCCCCGGCCCATGACGGACGCGCCCCGGCCCGCCTACGCCGGCGGCAACGCATCATCATCGTCTTACGGCTTGCGCCCATCGCCCGCGCCGCAGCGCCCGCACACCCAGGTGCCGTTCCGCCTGCACGCCGAACCCGCCGGCATTCCGGCCGCGGACTGGCAATCGCTCTACCGCCCGCTGGATGACGACTCGGCCGCCAAAACCGCGCCGCTGCGCGAACCCGCACCCGCGCCTGTCGCGGCTCTGCCCGCGGACGAAGAACATCCGCTGGGCATGGCGCTGGCGCAGCTGCATGGCATCTACATCCTGGCGCAGACCCGCCGCGGCATCGTGCTGGTGGATATGCATGCCGCGCACGAGCGGGTGGTCTACGAACAGCTCAAGCAAGCCCTGGACGCGCGCAGCCTGCCGCGCCAGGATCTGCTGGTGCCCGTGGTGTTCCATGCCCAGGAAAAGGACGTGGCGCTGGTCGAGGAATACGAAGAGCAGCTGAACGAACTCGGCTTCGAAATGCGCCCGTCCGGCCCCACCTCGATCGCCGTGCGCTCGGTGCCGGCCATCCTGGCCCGCGGCGACATCGAAACGCTGGCCCGCGCCGTGCTGCGCGACCTGGGCGCCGTGGGCGTGTCGCGCCTGCTGACGGAACAGCGCAACGAGCTGCTGTCCACCATGGCCTGCCATGGTTCCGTGCGCGCCAACCGCAAGCTCACCATCGAAGAAATGAACGGCCTGCTGCGCCAGATGGAAGCAACCGAACGCGCCGACCAGTGCAACCACGGCCGCCCCACCTGGATCCAGTGGTCGGTGTCCGACCTGGACAAGCTCTTCCTGCGCGGACAATAAGCTTGTCGCCGTCCTCCTCCCCCAACGCGACGCCGCTGGTCATCTGCCTGGCCGGCCCCACCGCGGCCGGCAAGAGCGCCTCCACCCTGGCGCTGGCCGAGCGCTGGCCGCTGGAAATCGTCAACGTCGATTCCGCCACGATCTATCGCGGCATGGACATCGGCACGGCCAAGCCCTCGCCCGAGGAACAGGCGCAGGTGCCGCAGCATCTGCTGGACATCCTCGACCCCATCCAGTCGTACTCCGCAGCCGACTTCGTCGCCGATGCACTGCGCCTGATAGACGAGATCCGCGCACGCGGACGCATCCCGCTGCTGGCGGGCGGCACCATGATGTACTACAAGGCGCTGCGCGACGGCCTGGACGATCTGCCGCAGGCCGATCCGGCGCTGCGCGCCGAGCTGGAAGCGCGCGCCGCCGTCCAGGGCTGGCCCGCGCTGCACGCCGAACTGGCGCAGCTGGATCCCGTCACTGCCGCACGCCTGGCGCCCAACGACAGCCAGCGCATCCAGCGCGCGCTGGAGATCTGCATGCTGTCCGGCCAGCCCATGTCGGCCCTGCTGCTGCGCAGCCAGCGTCCGCGCGACGCGACGGGCAACCAGTACCTCACCATCAGCCTGGAGCCTTCCGACCGCGCCGCGCTGCATGCCCGCATCGAGCAACGCTTCGACGCCATGCTGGACCGCGGCCTGCTCGACGAAGTCCGCGCCCTGCGCGCCAGGGGCGACCTGCATACCGGTTTGCCCTCGGTCCGTTGCGTGGGCTACCGGCAGATGTGGGCGCACCTGGACGGCGAGGTCGACCTCGCCACCGCCCGCGAACAGGGCATCGCCGCCACGCGCCAGCTGGCCAAGCGCCAGATCACCTGGCTGCGCGCGCAGCCCGAGCGCGTCATCGTCGACTGCCTGGCGGCGGATGCCGTGGCGCAAACCATAGACGCGATGGCCGTCGCGCTGGCGGGACGCGCCTAGCCAGGCGCCAGACACAAAAAAACCGCGCCGTGGCGCGGTTCTTCGTTGCAGATAGCGTGGCTTACACCACGAAGGTCTGCGCCATGCCTTCCTTCTGCTCAACGATCTCGCCCAGCGTGCTGACGGTCTCGCCCTGCTCGCGCAGCGTGGCGGCGATGGCTTCGGCCTGCGCCGGATCCACCACCAGCACCATGCCGATGCCGCAGTTGAAAACGCGGTACATCTCGGTGTCTTCGACCTGGCCCTGCTCTTGCAGCCACTGGAACAGCTTGGGCATTTCCCAGTTGGCGCGGTGCAGCTTGGCCGACAGGCCGGGCTGCAGGATGCGCGGCACGTTGTCCAGCAAGCCGCCGCCCGTGATGTGGGCCAGGCCCTTGATGCTGGTGCCGTGCTTGGCCAGGGCGGCCAGCACCTGCTTCACGTAGATGCGCGTCGGCGCCATGACCACGTCGACCATCGGCTGGCCGTGGAAATCGTCGTCGGGCTTGGCGTTGGCGCGTTCCAGGATCTTGCGCAACAGCGAATAGCCGTTGGAGTGCGCGCCGCTGGAAGCCAGGCCCAGCACCACGTCGCCGGTCTTGATCGACTGGCCGGTGATGATGGCGGACTTTTCCACCGCTCCCACCGCGAAGCCGGCCAGGTCGTACTCGCCGTCCGGATACATGCCCGGCATTTCGGCGGTTTCACCGCCGATCAGCGCGCAGCCCGACAGCTCGCAACCCTTGGCGATGCCGCCCACCACGGCCGCCGCCGTATCCACCGAAAGCTTGCCGCAGCCGAAATAGTCCAGGAAGAACAGCGGCTCCGCGCCCTGCACCAGGATGTCGTTGACGCTCATGGCGACCAGGTCGATACCCACGGTGTCGTGGCGGTTCCAGTCAAACGCCAGGCGCAGCTTGGTGCCCACGCCGTCGGTGCCCGAGACCAGCACGGGTTCCTTGTACGACTTCGGCACTTCAAACAGGCCGCCAAAGCCGCCGATACCGGCCAGCACCCCGGGACGCATGGTGCGCGCCGCAAGCGGTTTGATACGGTCGACCAGGGCGTCGCCTGCGTCGATGTCGACACCGGCATCGCGGTAGGTCATAGGGGCGGTAGGTTGATTCGTCATGAGAAATGCCGTGGGGTATGTAACAATTGCTGGGATTTTGGTGGAACGCCCCTGCATTTTACGATGTTGCGGGGACTAGCAGGGATCGGCGCCGCCAAAGCGGTCCGGACGGCGGCCGCGCCGGCTCGCCCGGCCAGGGCGGGCAAGAGGGGCCGGATCGGCGCAAACCCAAGCCAGCCCAGGCCCATCGACGCGACACCCTGGCCCCAGGTGGTTTAAAGTGTAGGGTTGGCCGGTATTGATTTTGTCGGTTCCGTGGTGCAAACCCCGGAGTTTCGCGCCCGGCCGGCGACGTTTTGACCCGTTGTACTGACCTGTAGCCGTATTGACCCGTACTACCCGCCTCGTTTCGGCACCCTGTAAGCTCCCATGAACCGCCAGCTGCTGCTTGACGTTCTTCCCGCGCCAGCGCCATCGCTGAACAACTATATCGCCGGCCCCAACGGGGAAGCGCTGGCGGCAGTGCGCGCGCTGCTTCCTGGCCGCGCCCTGTACATCTGGGGCGCCGCGGGCTGCGGCCGCAGCCATCTGCTGCGCGCGCTGACCGCCCGCCCCGACGCCGTCTATATCGACGCCGAAACTGGCGAAAACATGCTGCGCCGCCTGGCCGAAGCCGATTCCAAGTCGCCCATGCCCAAGTTCGTGGCGGTCGACGACGTGCACCGCATGAACGACAGCCGCCAGGCCGCCCTGTTCGCGCTCTACAACCGCTGGCGCGAATCCGCCGCCACCGGCCGCGCCTTCGCGCTGGCGCTGGCGGGCGACCGCGCTCCGCTGTCGATGCCGCTGCGCGAGGACTTGCGCACGCGCCTGGGCTGGGACCTGGTTTTCCGCCTGGACCCGCTGTCCGACGCCGACAAGCTGGCCGCCCTGTCGGCCCAGGCGGCTGCCCGCGGCATGCACCTGGCGCCCGAAATCATCAATTGGATGCTCACGCACCACGAGCGCGACATCCGCAAGCTGGCGGAGCTGATCGACGCGCTGGACCGCTATTCCCTGGCCACCGGCCGTCCCATCACCCTACCTCTGCTGCGGGCCATGCTCGCAGATCCTGATTCACAACGCACATGACCTCCCGACGTCTCGCCCTGTTCGACCTGGATCACACCCTGTTGCCGCTGGATAGCGACTACCAATGGGCCGACTATCTGGCACGCACGGGCCGCGCCGGGGACCCCGCCGAAGCCCGCCGCCAGAACGACGATCTGATGGATCGCTACAACCGCGGCGAGCTCACCGCCGAGCAGGCGGCCGAGTTCATGCTCGGCCTGCTGGCCGCGCACACGCCTTACGACCTGGCGGCCTGGCATGAAGCCTTCATGGAAGAAGTGATCCGCCCGTCCATGACGCCCGCCGCGCGCGACCTGGTGCAATCGCACCTGGAAGCCGGCGACCTGTGCGCGGTGGTCACGGCCACCAACAGCTTCGTCACCGCTCCCATCGCGCGCGCCTTCGGCGTGCCCCACCTCGTGGCCACCGACGCGGAATACCTGCGCGGGCGCTACACCGGCCGCATCCTGGGCACGCCCAGTTTCAAGGAAGGCAAGGTGGTGCGCGTCAACGACTGGCTGGCCGGCATGGGTTTGGGGCTTGCGGATTTTTCGGAATCGTTTTTCTATAGCGATTCGGTCAACGATGTACCCCTGCTGGAGAAAGTGACCCGTCCGATCGCAGCCAACCCCAGCCCCACCCTGCGCGGCATCGCCCAGGAGCGCGGCTGGCAGGTGATCGACTTGTTCGACCACATGGAAGATTCGAAGTCCTAAATGATCACTGAAACCATAAAAAAATTCGTCGGCCGACTATTCGCGCCGGCAGCCCGGGGGCCGTTGCGCATCGCGCGCGACAAGCACGGCATCGACCGCCGCAACGTCTCGCGCCACGCGATCAAGGTCTGCGAGGTGCTGCGCCAGCACGGCTATGACGCCTACATCGTCGGCGGCGCCGTGCGCGACCTGATCGTGGGCCTGGAGCCCAAGGACTTCGACGTGGCCACCAACGCCACGCCCGAGCAGATCCGTCCGCTGTTCCGCCGCGCCCGCATCATCGGCCGCCGCTTCCAGCTGGTGCACGTGGTCTTCGGCCAGGAAATCATCGAAACCTCCACCTTCCGCGCCCCCGCCTCGGAAGACCAGGAGACCGACGAACACGGCCGCATCCTGCGCGACAACGTGTTCGGTTCGCACGAAGAAGACGCGGCGCGCCGCGACTTCACCATGAACGCGCTCTACTACGACCCGCACAATGAGGAAGTCATTGACTTCCACAACGGCGTGGCCGACCTGAAAAAGCGCCAGGTCCGCATCATCGGCGACCCGACCAAGCGCTACCGCGAAGACCCGGTCCGCATGCTGCGCGCCGTGCGCTTCGCCGCCAAGCTGAACGGCACCATCGACCCGGCCACGCGCCAGCCCATCAGCACCATGGCCGAGCTCATCGAGAACGTACCGGCCTCGCGCCTGTTCGACGAAATGCTCAAGCTGCTGACCTGCGGCCATGCCATGGACTGCCTGCGCCAGCTGCGCGCCGACGGCCTGCACAAGGGCCTCTTGCCCCTGCTGGACGTGGTGCTCGAGCAACCCGGCGGCGAGCATTTCGTGGAGCTTGCGCTGGAACGCACCGACGCGCGCGTGCGCTCGGGCAAGACCATCAGCCCCAGCTTCCTGTTCGCCGCGCTGCTGTGGCAACAGGTGGAAGCGCGCTGGAAGCAGCTGCGCGCGCAGGGCGAGCACACCATCCCCGCCCTGTCGCAAGCCGCCGATTCGGTGCTGGACGAACAGACCGAAAAGCTCGCCATCCAGCGCCGCTTCTCGTCCGACATGCGCGAGATCTGGTTCATGCAGCCACGTTTCGAGCGCCGCATGGGCAAGACCATCTACCGCATGATCGAACAGCCGCGCTTCCGCGCCGCCTGCGACTTCCTGCAACTGCGCGCCGCCGCCGGCGAGTTCGACAGCGTGCTGGCGCAATGGTGGATGGACCTGGCCAACGCCGACGACGTCACCCGCAGCGAGATGATCGAAGAGGTGTCCCGCCAACCGCGCGATGCCGGCGACGCCCCCTCCGCCCCGCGCAAGCGCCGCCGTCCGCGCCGTTCGCCCTCGCGCGGCACGCCGCCCGCAGCGGGTTAAGTCATGACCGCTCCTGTGCGCGCCTACGTCGCGCTGGGCGCCAATCTGGGCGACGGCGCAGCCACGCTGCGCAGTGTCCTGGCTGAATTGCAGGAAACCGGCGGCATCGCCGCGGTGGCGGCATCGCCGTTCTACCGCAGCGCGCCGGTCGAAGCCACCGGCCCCGACTTCGTCAACGCAGTGGCGGCGCTGGACACGCATCTGACCCCGCTGGCCCTGCTGGATGCGCTGCAGGCGCTGGAAAACCGGCACGGCCGCGAGCGCCCCTACAAGAATGCGCCGCGCACGCTGGATCTGGACCTGCTGCTGTACGGCGACACCGTGCTGGACCATGAGCGGCTGACGCTGCCCCACCCTCGCATGCACCTGCGCGCCTTCGTGCTGCTGCCCCTACGCGACCTGGCTCCCGGCCTGGCGCTGCAAGGCAAGCCCATCGGCGACTGGATCGCCGCGATCCACGACCAGCCGATAACGCGCATCGCGGACTGAACGCCGGCGGCCAAGCCCGCCCGCTATTCCTTCGGCGCGTAGGCCATCAGCACGCGCTCCACGTCCTCGACCTGCGGCAGGCCCGCTTCATTGCCCAGATGCTGGATCTTGTGGGCCGAAGCCGCGCGCGCAAAGGTGAAGTGCTCCGCCCACGGCAGTTCCGGCCGGTTCAGATAGGACCAGACGTAGGCGCCGTGGAACACGTCCCCGGCCCCCGAGGTATCGACAATGCTGGCGGCCGGCACGTCCAGCGCGGGCAGGACATCCACCGTTCCCGTCTCGTCGTACCAGAGCATGCCGCGCTCGCCCATGGTGACCGCGCCGATGCGGCAGCCGCGCGCCTTCAGCAGTTCCAGCAGGCCTGACGGCGCAAGCCCCAATTGTTCGCACATGCGCTCCGCGCAGACCGCCACGTCGACGTGGCGCAGCAGCTCGTCGGTGTTCTCGCGCACGCCGCCGCCATCCAGCGAGGTCAGCACGCCCGCCTGCCGACACGCCTGCGCGTAATGCAGGGCGGCGTCGGGCTGATGCCCGTCCAGGTGCAGGGCACGGTAGCCGCCGATGTCCAGCCGCGGAAAGTCGTTCAGGTAGTCCACGTCGCGCGCACGCACGATGGCGCGCTTGCCGTGATTGGGCATGATGAAGGACAGGGACGAACGGCTCACTTTGCGCGCATGCAGCGACACCCCGTGCGCCGCCGCCATGTCCGTGTACATGTGGCCCAGCCAGTCCGATGCCAGCGAGCAGATCAGGTCCGGCGGCGTGCCCAGCCGCGCGCAGGCGAACGCGGCCGTCACCGCGTTGCCGCCGAAGGACACCGCGTAGTCGCGCGCCACGCTTTTTTCATCGCCCGTAGGCCATTCGTCCGCCAGCACGGTGACGTCGATATAAGTGTGTCCGATGAAGAGCGCTTCGCCCATGGAGCTGCCGGAAAGAAGTGATCGGAACCGGCCTAGATGCCGGTGGTTTCGCCCGCCTGCGCCAGCACCAGTCGCGCGCGTGCGATGACTGGAGCGTCGACCATCTTGCCGTCCAGCATGAAGGTGCCGGCCGAAGTGTCGCGATGCGTGGCGATGACGCGGCGCGCCCAGGCCAGTTCCTGCGCCGCGGGCACGAAGGCCGCGTGGATCACCGGCACTTGCGTGGGGTGGATGCACAGCATGCCGCCAAAGCCCATTTGCTGCGCGCGGCCGGCGGCATGCGCCAGCCCGGCCTGGTCCTGGATGCCGGGAAACACGCCATCCAGCGCGGGCGCCAGTCCGGCTGCGCGGCTGTGCAGCAGCACCTGCACGCGCGCCTGGTCCAGCACGGTTTGCGCCCCCGGCGTATCGGGCGTCAGTCCCAGGTCCAGGCCGTAGTCCAGACTGCCGAAGGCCAGGCGCTCCACGCCGGGCGTGGCGGCGACTTCCGCAACGTTGAGGATGCCCTGGGCGGTTTCCAGGATGGGAATCACCCGCAGGCCCGCCTGGACCACATGGCGCACCTGCGCCAGGCTCTCGGCCTTGGGCAGCAGCACGCCGGCCACCCCGGGCTTGCCGCGGCAGGCCTTGAGATCGTCGTCGTGCCAGGAAGTGGAGGCGTCGTTGATCCGCACCCACAGCCGGGCGCGCGGATTCGTCCCCAGGAAATCGCACAGCGCTTCCCGGGCGGCCGCCTTGGCCAGATGCTCCACCGCGTCTTCCAGATCGACGATGACGGCGTCGGCACCGGCGGCCAGCGCCTTGGGGATGCGCTCGGGGCGCGACGCCGGCACGAACAGCGCGCTACGGACAACGGGATGCGTCACACGACCTCCGATGCATGGAACTGCGCCACCTGATCGGGCGCGTATCCCAATGATGCTAGCACCGCATCGGTGTTTTGGCCCACCGCGGGCACCGCGGCCATGCGCGGCGCGAAGGCGTTGCTGCTGGCCGGAGGCAGCAGCGCGGGCAGCTCGCCGGCGGGGCTGTCCACCTGGCTCCAGCGGCCTCGGGCCTGCAATTGCGGATGGGCCCAGACGCCGGCCATGTCGTTGACGCGCGCATTGGCGATCTGCGCGTCCTCCAGCCGCTGCGTCACCTGTTCGATGGACAGGTCGGCGAAGGCGGCCACGATCAGCGCGCGCAGGTCGTCGCGGTTGGCGGTGCGCAGCGAATTGGAGATGAAGCGCGGGTCTTCCGCGAGTTCCGCCTGGCGCAGCACCTGGGCGCAGAACACGCGCCATTCGCGCTCGTTCTGCAGGCCCAGCATGATGGTGGCGCCGTCGCCCACCGGGAACGGCCCGTAGGGATAGATGGAGGCGTGGGCCGCGCCCGCGCGCACGGGCGGCGTGGCGCCGTCGAAGGCGTAGTACATGGGAAACCCCATCCACTCCACCATGCTCTCCAGCATGGAGACGTCCAGGCGGCTGCCCAGGCCCGTTTTCTGCCGCAGCAGCAATGCGTTCAGGATCGCGGAATAGGCGTACATGCCGGCCGCGATGTCGGCGATGGAGCAACCGGCCTTGACCGGATCGTCCCTGGTACCCGTCACGGACAGGAAACCGCTTTCGCTCTGGATCAGCAGGTCGTAGGCCTTCTTGTCCTGATAGGGCCCGCCTTCGCCATAGCCCGAGATATCGCAGACGATCAGGCGCGGATACTTCTTGTGCAGGGCGTCAAAAGACAGTCCCAGACGCGCAGCGGCGCCGGGCGCCAGGTTCTGCACCAGCACGTCGGCCGTCTCCAGCAGGCGCTCCATGACGCCACCCGCCTCTTCGCGCTTGAGGTCCAGCGTCAGGCTTTCCTTGGACCGGTTGGTCCAGACGAAATGCGAGGACAGGCCGCGCACGCGCTCGTCGTAGCCGCGGGCGAAGTCCCCGCCGCCGGGACGTTCGATCTTGATGACGCGCGCGCCCATGTCCGCGAGCTGGCGGGTGCAGAACGGCGCGGCGATCGCGTGCTCCAGGCTGACGACGGTGATGCCGTCCAGGGGACGGGGGGCCTCTATGCTCATTCTGTAAACCTCAGTTCAGCTTGGTGGGCCAGCGTGCCGTCCTGCTCAGCCCAGAGCTGGGCCACGCCCGGCTCGGTCAAGCGGCCGGCCACCTGGAAGGGTGCGGGCGCAATCAGCGGACGCAGGCCGCGATACGACAGATGGGTCAGGCGCGCCTGCGGATGGGCGCGGGAGAAGGCGGCAACCATCTCGGTGGCGATGAGCGGGCCGTGCACCACCAGCCCGGGATAGCCCTCGGTGCCCGTCACGTAGGGATGGTCGTAGTGGATGCGATGGCCGTTGAAGGTCACCGCCGAGTAGCGGAACAGCAGCACCGGCGACGGCTCGACCGTATCGCGCCACTGCGCCTGCGGCGCGGGCTCGCTGCCCGTGAGCTTGGGCGGCGTCGGCTGCCGATAGACGATGTCCTGCTCCTCATGGATGGCGACCTCGCCTTCCTGGCGGAACTCGTGGCGCACGGTCACGAACAGCAGCGCGCCAGTGCGCCCTGCCTTTTCCTTGACATCGATCACCGTGGATTCGCGCTCCGCGGGCACGCCGACCAACAGCGGCCGGCGGAACTCGACCCGGCCGCCCGCCCACATGCGGTTGCGGTCCTGGGCCGGCGGCAAAAAGCCGCCGCGCGCCGGATGGCCATCCGTCCCCAGCCCGCCCATGTCCACCGTGGAAATGAAGAACGCCCATTGCCACAGCGGCGGCAAGGCATCGCCCTGGACCGGCGCCGGACCGCCCAGGGTTGCCGCAATGCGCGCGGCGTGGCCCGGATCCATGGCGTCCGCCCTGCGTTCGCCGCTGCCGATCCAGGCGGCCGGATCTGTAGATGTCATGCCGATATCCTCTGCTGGGGTTTTTACAGACTGAAGCATGCCCGCAAGCCGTCCCGCTTGTGAATTCGTTTTTGCTCAAGGCGGGGTTTGCGCTGCCTGAATCGCACCCCTGCCTCCCGGCCCGACGCCTCGCGCCGTAATATATGGCCCATGCACTTCGACCTCGCCGACCTACGCCTGTTCATCCACATCGCCGAATCCCCCAGCCTGACCCAGGCTGCCAAGCGGGCGCACCTGTCCCTGGCAGCCGTCAGCGTGCGCATCAAGGCGCTGGAGAACCAGCTCAATACCCGCCTCCTGTACCGCGACAGCCGCGGAGTGGAGATCACGCCTGCGGGCCAGAAGCTGCTGCAGCACGCGCGCGTCATCATGCGCCAGGTGGACCACCTGAAACATGACTTCCAGGAGCAGGCCGACGGCGACGCCGGCCACATCCGCATCTTCGCCAACACCACGGCGGTCACGGAATTCATGCCGGACATCCTGGCGCAATTCCTGTCCGGCCACCCTGGCGTCACCGTGGACCTGCAGGAACGCCTGACCCGCGACATCGTGCGCGGCGTGCTGGACGGCACCACCGACCTGGGCATCGTGGCCGGCCCGGTGGATGCGCCCGAATTGCAGACCATCCACTTCAGCACCGACAAGCTGGTGCTGGTGGTGCCCAATGGCCACCCGCTGCAGGATCAGGAAAAGATCAAGCTGGCCGAGGCGGTGCGCTACCCCTTCATCACCATGCACGAAGGTTCCACCCTGGTCGCCTTCCTGCGCGACCAGCTGGAACAGGTGGGCCAGCGCCTGCCCCAGCGCATCCAGCTCTACAGCTTCGATTCCATCTGCCGGATGGTGCAGGCGGGCGTGGGCATCGGCGTCATCCCCGACTCCGCCGCGCGGCGCTATGGCGCCGACATGAAGCTGCGCGTGGTCGAATTGGACGAGCCCTGGGTGGTGCGCGAACGCAAGCTGCTGGTGCGCGACATCGACGCTCTGCCGGGTTGCGCGCGCGAACTCATAGAACAGATCCAGGTGGCGCGGACGCCCTGACGGCCGTCTGCAAAGCTCAGGTGCCGGTGAACGCCGGCGGGCGCTTCTGCGCGAACGCCCGCATGCCTTCCAGGTAGTCGTCGGTGTAGCCCAGTTCGCGCTGCAAGCGGCATTCCAGATCGAACTGCTGCGCCAGCGTGTTGCCGCTGGACGCGTGCAGCGCCGCCTTGGTAGCCGCATAGGCGCGCGTAGGTCCGGCCGCCAGCGTATCGGCGACTTCGGCCAGCGTGTCCGCCAGCGCGGCGTCTGGCACCACACGCCAGATCAGGCCCCAGGCTTCCGCCTGCCTGGCGCTGAGCGCTTCGCCGAACAGCGCGGCGCCCATGGCCCGCGCAGAGCCCACCAAACGCGGCAGGAACCAGGTGCCGCCGGCATCCGGCAGCAGGCCGATCTTGCTGAAGGCCTGAATGAAGCGCGCCGACTCCACTGCGAACACCACGTCGCAAGCCAGCGCCAGGCTGGCGCCTGCGCCGGCCGCGACGCCGTTTATCACGCACACCACCGGCACCGGCAAGTTACGCAGCCGGGTGATCAGCGGTCGGTAGCACTGCTCAAGAATCAGGCTCAGGTCGCGACGCGCTCCGTCCTCAGCCGGCTTGCGCTCGCCCAGGTCCTGCCCAGCGCAAAAGCCCCGGCCCGCGCCCGTGATGATCAGTCCGCGCAGGCCGCTGTCCGCCTCCATGGCATCCAGCGCCCGCGCCAGCTCGGCATGCATGACTTCCGTGAAACTGTTCAACCGGTCGGGCCGGTTCAGTGTGATGACGCCCACGCCCCGCTCCAGCGTGAAGCGGATCTGGGTGTAGCCGCCTTCGACCTGTGTCGTCGCCGCTGCGCTCATGCCAGTTCCTCCAGCACCGCCAGTTGCTCGGCCGTATCGCCCAGCAGCTGGTCCACGACGGTCAGCCGTTTGAAGTAATCGCCCACGTCCAGCTCGTCGGTCATGCCCATGCCGCCATGCAGCTGCACCGCCAGTTGCGCCACCAGGCGTCCGGCGCGCGCGGCTTCCAACTTCGCGGAGGCGATCATGCGGCGGCGCTGCGCAGCGTCGGTTTCGGTCAGCGCCGCCACCGCCACATAAGCCATGGACAAAGCCAGTTCCTTGGCCACCAGCATTTCCGCCAGGCGATGCTGCAAGGCCTGGAACGAGGCCAGCGGTTGGCCGAACTGCTTGCGCGCCTTCAGGTAGTCGACGGTGATTTCCAGCAGCCGCTCCATTGCGCCCGCGGCGTGCGCGCATAGCGCGGCCGTGCCCCATTGCAAGGACTGCGCCAGCGCCTGGTCGGCGGCGGTCCCTTGCGCCAGCAAGGCCTCGGGCGCCAGATTGACCGCGTTCAGATCCAGCCGGGCGCAGCGCGCGCCGTCCAGCGTGGGCGTATCGGTGATCCTCACGCCTGCCGTATCCGCCGGCACCGCCAGCAACAGGGTCTCGCCCCCGTCGCCGCGCGCGCTGACCAGCCACGCGGTGGCCGCCGCGCCGTGCCAGACCAGATGCTTGGCGCCGTCCAGCCGCCAGCCATCGGCAGTCTTGCTGGCGCGGCAATCGCGCGGATCGGTGTCGTAGCGGCGGCCGGGCTCCTGGTACGCCACGCTGACCACGGCGTCGCCCGAGGCGATGGCCGGCAGCCACAAGCCGCGCGCTTCGCCGCCGCAGGCTTCGATCAGCGCCGCGCCCATGACCGCGCTGGGAATGACCGGCTCGGACACCAATCCGCGTCCCAGTTCCACGTGCACGGGCAGCAGGCTGGCGGGCACTTCGCCGAAGCCGCCGAAATCCTGCGGGATGGTCAGGCCCAGAACGCCCAGTTCAGCCAGCGCGGCCCAGGCGTCGGCATCCAGCTTGCCCGCCGCCTGCCGGGCCCGGCGGCGCGCGTGCGTCCATTCCTGGTCCACCAGTCGCCGCAGGCTGTCGGCCAGCATGCGTTGTTCTTCGGTATAGATGAAATCCATGCGTCGTCTTCCTGTCGGGTTGCGCGAGGCCGGGCCTACAGGCCCAGCACCAGGCGGGCGATGATGCCCTTCTGCACTTCGGTGGTGCCGCCGTAGATCGAGGTCTTGCGCATGTCGGCATAGCCGGCGCCCGCCGCAGCCGCCAGTTCCGGCCCAGGACCGCTGTATCCATGGTCTGCCTGCAGCCAATCGGGGTCATAGGGCCAGGCGTCCGGCCCCGCCACCTCCATCTGCAGCATGGCCAGGTCCTGCTGGATCTCGGAGCCGCGGATCTTCAGCACCGACGCTTCCGGCCCCGGCGTGCCGTCGTTGCTGGAGGCCACGCGCAGCAGCAGCATTTCCAGCGCCATGATGTCCACCTCGATGCGCGAGATGCGGTCGCGGAACCGGCTGTCGGCCAGCAGGGGCTTGCCCCGGGACTGCGCCTGCACCGCCATGTGCTTGAGCACGCCCAGTTCGCGGTGGCAATGGCCCAGGCCTGCGATGCCGGTGCGCTCGTGGCCCAGCAGGTACTTGGCATAGGTCCAGCCCTGGTTCTCCACGCCCACCAGGTTGGCCACGGGCACGCGCACGTTCTCCAGCCAGACCTCGTTCACGTCGTGCCCCCCATCCAGCGTGCGGATGGGGCGCACGGTCACGCCCGGCTTACGCATGTCCAGCAGCAGCATGGAGATGCCGCGCTGCGCGCGGGCCTCGGGGTCGGTGCGGACCAGGCAGAACATCCAATCGGCGTACTGAGCCAGGGTGGTCCAGGTCTTCTGGCCGTTGACGACGTATTCGTCGCCGTCGCGCACGGCGCGGGTCGAGAGCGAGGCCAGATCGGACCCCGACCCCGGTTCGGAATAGCCCTGGCACCACCAGTCCTCCACGCGGATGATGCGAGGCAAGAGGCGCGCCTGCTGCTCGGCGCTGCCGTACTTCATCAGGACCGGGCCGATCATGGACAGGCCGAATGGCAACAGGCGCGGCGCGCCGGCCTTGAAACATTCGACCTCGAAGATCAGCCGCTGCAAGGCATTCCAGCCGGTGCCGCCATGCTCGACCGGCCAGTTCGGCGCGCCCCAGCCCTGGTCGGCCAGGATGTTATGCCAGCGCACGTAGTCCTCGCGCTCCAGCCGCTGGTGGCGCAGCACCTTGTCGCGTATGTCCTGCGGCAGCTTGTCCGTGGCGAAGGCGCGCACTTCTTCGCGGAATAGCCGCTCCTGCGGCGTCCAGGTCAGATTCATGGTCGGGCTCCTTTTCCGATATCTAGCCACGCGGGGGGCACGCCGGACAATCTGCCTCTTCCGAAGACGGGCTTCGCGCAGGACATAGGGCGCCCCACTACGGGCCGGCAGAAGGCCAGCTTCAGCAATGAAGAATGGCCGAACCCGCCGCCAGTGCCGACACTTGCAAGCGTCATCCACTGGAACCTGTAGGCATCATGACCGTTCCCGATCAGCAGGCCGTCGCGCCGCAAGGCGTCGAGGCGCAATACCGCCAGGCGCTGGACCAAGGCCGCTTCCTCATCCAGCATTGCGCGGGCTGCGACCGCGCCGTGTTCTACCCCCGCATGATCTGCCCGCATTGCGGCGCGGACAAACTCGCCTGGACCGAGCCCAACGGGCGCGGCGAGGTCTATTCCACCACCGTGGTGCGCCGCAAGCCCGAGGCGGGCGGCGACTACAACGTGGCGCTGATAGACCTGCAGGAAGGCGTCAGGCTGATGAGCCGCGTCGAAGGCGTGGCGCCGGACGCCGTGCATATCGGCATGGCGGTGCGCGCGCAGGTGGCGCAGCAGGACGGCCGCGGCCTCCTGATCTTCCGACCCAACCAGGAGGCGCAATGACGCTGAACGATCTGCGCGGCGCCGTGGCGGTGGCCGGCGTGGGCCACGCGGGCCTGGGCCAGGCCGCGGGCTACACCGAAATGGAAATCCTGGTGCAGGCCGCGCAGCGCGCGGTGGCAGACGCCGGCCTCACCATGCGCGACATCGACGGCATCTGCACCGCCAGCGTGGCCGCGCCCATGTGGGCCATGCCGGTCATCGAACACCTGGGCATCCGCCCCAGCTTCATCGACAGCACCATGCTGGGCGGCTCCAGTTTCGTCGCGCACCTGCTGCCCGCGCTGCACGCGCTGGCATCCGGCCAGTGCAACGCGGTGCTGGTCTGCTATGGCAGCACGCAGCGCACTTCCACCTTGAGCCGCGCCGAGATCGGCCGGGTCCGCAAGCAGTTCGATCCACAGCCGTACGAAACGCCCTACGAGCCGCTGAGTCCCCTGTCCTCCTACGCACTGGCGGCCGCGCGCCACATGCATCAATACGGTACGCGTCGCGAGCACCTGGCGCAGGTGGCGCTGGCCGCCAACCAATGGGCCCAGCTGAATCCCGAAGCGCAATTGCGCGAACCCGCCACGCTGGACCAGATCCTCTCGGCCCGCATGGTGTCCGATCCCTTGAGCGTGCGCGATTGCTGCCTGGTCACCGACGGCGCCGGCGCCTACGTGCTGGTGCGCGCCGAGCGCGCCCGCGACCTGCCGCGTCCGCCGGTCTACGTGCTGGGCAACGCCACCGCGGTCTGGAACCGCCAGATCTCGTCCATGGAAGACCTGACCGTGACCGCCGCGGCCGAGTCCGGCAAGCGGGCCTTCGAGATGGCAGGCGTTGCGCCCCGGGACATCGACGTGGTGGAACTGTACGACGCCTTCACCATCAACACCCTGCTGTTCCTGGAAGACCTGGGCTTCTGCGCCAAGGGCGAAAGCAAGGACTTCATCGCGGGCGGCGCCATCGCCCCTGGCGGCGCGCTGCCGGTCAACACCAACGGCGGCGGGCTGTGCTGCGTGCATCCCGGCATGTACGGCGTCTTCATCATGATCGAGGCCGTCCGCCAGCTGCGCCGCGAATGCGGCGCGCGCCAGGTCGCCGATGCGCATCTGGCCTTGGTGCACGGCAACGGCGGCACCCTGTCCAGCCAATCCACCGCCATCCTGGGCACCCAGGCCACGCTTTGAGCGACGCAACCATGTCCCCGGCAGCCCCTCTTACCCGCATCCATCAATTGCTGGCGCAGCAAGCCGGCCAGCGGCCCGACGCCACCTTTCTGTACGAGGAAGGCGGCGGCAAACTGAGCTACGCGCAGTTCTGGCGGCGCGTGCAGGCCGCGGCCGCATGGCTCGAAGAACAGGGCGTACGTCCCGGGCACCGCGTGCTGATCGCCGGTGAAAACTGCGCGGCCATGGTCGCCGCGTTGTTTGCCTGCAGCGTGGCGGGCGCCTGGCCGGTGGGCGTGAACGCGCGCCTGTCCGCGCGCGAGATCGACGCCATCCGCGTTCACGCGCAGCCCGAACTGCTGCTCTACACCAGCGGCGTCTCGCCCGCCGCCGCAGCCCATGCCGAGCACGCCGGCGCCGCCGACGCCGACCCGGACGTCTGGGGCCCAGGCATGCAGACCGCAAGAGCGGATGCGCCCACGCAGGCCGAAACTGGCGACACGGCCGCGGAAGTGGCCACGGTGATCTACACGTCCGGCACCACGGGCGCGCCCAAGGGCGTCCTCGTGCCGCACCGCGGCCTGCTGCATTTCGCCCGCGTGTCCGCCGCCTCGCGCCGCCTGACGCCGCAGGACATCGGCTACGCCGCACTGCCCATGTCGCACATCTTCGGCATCGCCACCGTGCTGATGGCCACGGTGCACGCCGGCGCCAGCCTGGTGCTGCGCAGCCGCTTCGACGCCGCCGACGCCCTCAAGGCCCTGGCCCATCCCGGCGTCAGCATCCTGCAGGGCGTGCCCACCATGTTCAGCCGCATGATGGCCGTGGCGCCGCCGCGCGCGGAGCTGCGCGCCCCTGCCCTGCGCTACCTGTACACGGGCGGCGCCGCGCTGGATCCCACGCTAAAGCGCGACGCCGAGCGCTATTTCGGCGTCGCCATGCACCACGGCTACGGCATCACCGAATACGCGGGCTCCATGTTTGTCACCCGCATCGATGCGCCGCGCAGCGACTGCTCGGCCGGCCATGCGGTCGAAGGCGTGGAAATGCGGATCGGCAACCCCGACAACGGCGCGCCCGCACCCGGAGAGCGCGGCGACATCCTGATCCGCGGCCCGGGCGTCATGCTGGGCTACTACCGCAGTCCCGAACAAACCGCGCAGGCGCTGCTGCCCGGCGGCTGGCTCAACACCGGCGACATCGGCTACGTCGACGAACAGGGCGCGCTGTACATCGCAGGACGCTCCAAGGACTTGATCATCCGCTCCGGCTTCAATGTCTATCCGCTGGAAGTCGAATCCGTCATCAACGCGTTCCCCGGCGTGCGCCTGTCGGCCGTGGTCGGGCGCCCCACCGCTGACCAGAACGAAGAAGTCATCGCCTTCGTCGAGCCCTTGCCCGGCGCCACCGTGGACACCAACCTGCTGATGCTGCATCTGCGCGCACAGCTGGCGCCGTACAAGCGGCCCGCCCGCATCATCCCCATCGACACCATTCCCACCACCGTCAGCGGCAAGATCCTCAAGCAGCCGCTGAAAGAAAGGCTGGCGTAGCCGCGGCTAGCTGTTCCGCTGCACGACCCGCCACTTACCCACAAGGAGACTACAGCGTGAACATCAAGACCCTGCTCGCCGCGGCCGCCGCCACGGCGGCGCTGGCCACGGCCCCAAACGCCTGGGCCGACGCCTATCCCGAACGCCCCATCCGGCTGCTGGTGGGCTATGCCCCAGGCGGCCCCGTGGACACCACCGCCCGCGTCTTCGCCAAGTACCTGGGCGACAAGCTGGGCCAGTCCGTGGTGGTGGAAAACCGCGCCGGCGCCAGCGGCATGATCGCCTCCGACGCCACCGCCAAGGCCGCGCCCGACGGCTACATGCTGGGCTTCGCCGCCAGCCCCACCCTCACCATGTCGCCGCTGGTACAGCGCAGCACGCTGTTCGATCCGCGCAAGGACTTCTCGTTGATCGGGCTGGTGGTGGACTACGCCAACGTTCTGCTGATCGGCCCGCAGATCCCAGCCAAGAACGTCAGCGAATTGGTCACCTACGCCCGCGCCCATCCAGATGCCGTGTCGTTCGGTTCCGCCGGCATCGGCGCGTCCAACCACCTGTCGGCCGAGCTGCTGAAGAAGCAGGCGGGCGCGCCCATGCTGCACGTGCCCTACCGCGGCAACTCGCCTGCCATGGTCGATGTGATCAGCGGCAAGATCACCTTCATGTTCGACATCACCAGCACCGCCATCCCCTTCGTCAAGAGCGGCAAAGCGCGCGCCCTGGCGGTCACGTCCAAGACCCGCAACCCCGAACTGCCCGACGTGCCCACCATGGTCGAAGCCGGCATGAAGGACTACGAAGTGGTCGGCTGGTACGCGCTGGTTGGGCCGAAGAAACTGCCCGACGCCGTCGCGGCCCGCCTGACCCGCGCGCTGAACGAAGTCTCCAGCGATCCGGCCTTCCGCCAGGCCATGACCGATGGCGGCTACACCATCAACACCGGCGACTCCAAGGCGCTGCAATCGCGCATCGACCGTGAATACGCCTTGTGGTCCGACGTCATCCAAAGCGCCAACATCCAGGCCAATTGAGTACCACCGGAGCATCCAGATGAATCCCCCGCTCGCGCTGCACGCCCACACCCGCCTCCCCGTCATCGGCGCCCCCATGTTCCTGGTCTCCGGACCGGACCTGGTGGTGGCGCAATGCGCGGCGGGGATCATCGGCACCTTTCCGTCGCTCAACGCCCGTCCGCAGGAGCAGCTGCACGACTGGCTCACGCGCATCGAGAACGGCCTGGCCGCGAAGCGCCAGGCCGCACCCGACGCGCAAATCGCGCCCTATGGCGTCAACCTGATCGTCCACCCCAGCAATCCGCGTTGGCAGGGCGATCTGGCCATCTGCGCCGAGCGCCGCGTGCCGCTCATCATCACCTCGCTGCATGCCCCCGAAGCCGTGGTGGCCGCCGCGCACGGCTATGGCGGGCTGGTATTCCATGACGTCACCAATGTGCGGCACGCCAAGCGCGCGCTGGACGCCGGGGTCGACGGTCTGATCCTGGTGGCGGCGGGCGCAGGCGGCCATGCAGGGCAGATCAGCCCATTCGCGCTGGTCAACGAGATCCGCGCCTTCTACGACGGCCCGCTGGCGCTGTCCGGCTGCATCAGCCACGGCAAGGACATTCTGGCCGCGCAGGTGCTGGGCTGCGACTTCGCCTACATGGGTACACGCTTCATCGCGACGCAGGAATCGCTGGCCGGCGACGCCTATCGCGAAATGGTGCTGCAGGCGCAGGCGGCAGACGTGACCTACACGCCCTACTTCTCGGGCGTGCCCGCGAACTACCTGTCGGCCAGCATCCGGGCAGCCGGCCTGGATCCCCTGGAGCTTGCCAGGAACGGCGTAGCCCCGCCCGCGAACATGGACAAGAGTTCGCGGCCCAAGGCCTGGAAGGATGTGTGGAGCGCGGGCCAGGGCGTGGGCGCGGCGCAGGAAATCCTGCCTGCCGCGATGCTGGTGGATCAGCTGGAATCCGAATATCTCGCCGCGCGCGAAGCCCTGCGCCGGCTTTAGTCCAGCTTGATGTTGGCGGTCTTGATGACGTCGCGCCATTTCGCGATTTCATCGCGGACGAACTCGCCAAACTGTTCTGGGGTGCCGGGCTTGGGCTCGGCGCCTGCGGCGATCATGCCCTGCGCGGTGGCCTGGTCAGACAGAACCTTCACGAGATCCGCATTCACGCGTTTCACGATGTCGGGCGGGGTGCCTTTGGGCGCCATCACGCCGCTCCACGAGTATGCCTCGTAGCCTGGCAGACCGGACTCGGCGATGGTAGGCACGTCGGGCAGCATGCTGGAACGCGTGGGATTGCCTACCCCCAGCGCACGCACCTTGCCGCCCTTCAGATGCGGCACGGCGGATGGACCGTCGGCGAACATCACCTGCACCTGTCCGCCCAGCAGGTCTTGCATGGCGGGCGCGCTGCCGCGGTAGGGCACGTGCTGGATGCGCACGCCGGCCATGGCGTTGAACAACTCGCCGGCCAGGTGCGTGCCGCCGCCCGTGCCTGACGAGCTGAACGACAGCTTGCCCGGATTGGCCTTGGCATAGGCGATCAGCTCGCTGACCGAATTCACGGGCAGCGTCGCGTTCACCACCAGCACGATGGGAAACACCGCCGCCATGCCGACCGGCACGAAGTCCCGCGTAATGTCGTAGCTCAGATTGCCGCGCAGGCTGGGCAGCACCGCATGGTGGATGGAGGCAAAAAAATAGTTGTAGCCGTCGGGCTCGGACTTGGCCGCGAACTGCGCGCCCACGATGCCGCCAGCGCCCGACTTGTTGTCGACCACCGTGGGCACCGACCACAGCTGTCCCAGCGGCTGCGTGGTGAAGCGCGCGGTCGTGTCCACGGGGCCGCCCGCAGGAAACGGCACGATGAAGTTCACGGCATGCGCCGGCCAGGCGGCGGCGCGGGCCATCTTGGGGAACAGCGCGGGCAGCGCGGCGGCGGCGCACGCGGCGCCCAGCCGCGCAACGGCGCGGCGACGTAGTAGATCGGTCACGGCAGTCTCCTGGTTCTCGGTTTTATGGGCGGCCAAGCTCTAGGACTGCTGCCTGACGCCTTTTTTATTATTTGCCGAACCTGCGGAGCCACCGCTACATATTTGCAAAAGCCCCTCTTCGGAACGCGCTACAGGCCGCGCGCCGCACGCTGCACATGTTCGATGAAGCATTCCGCGAAACTGGGCAGGTCGCGGCCGCGCTGGCGGCACAGCAGACGGTCGCGCAACGCCCAGGGGTCATCCAGCTTGAGCACGTGCAGCGCAGCCGGACGGCTGTAGCGCGCGGCGCAGGCGCGTGGCACCACCGCGATCCCCGCGCCCGCCTCCACCATGCGGCACACGGCTTCGAAGCTGCCCACGTGCACGCGCTGGCAGATGCGCTTGCCCAGGCCGCTGGCGATATCTTCCAGGAAGGTCTGGATGGCGCTATCGGGGTGGATGCCGACGAACTGGTAGGCATCGACCAAGTCGGCGAAATGCGCGGACTCCGTGGCCGCCAGCGGGTGGTCGAGCGACGTGACCACGGTGAGTTCATCGCGGAACAGCGGCGTGACGTCCAGGCCCGACACGTCGATATTGCCCGCCACCAGCCCCAGGTCTCCCTGGCCTGCGCGTATGGCGATGACGATATCGCCAGATATTTTTTCTTCCAGTTCCACGTCCACGTCAGGGTTTTCCGCAAGAAACGTGGACAAGGCGTCGGCCAGGAACGAATTGGTGGCCGTGGTGTTGGCCAGCAGGCGCAGGCGTCCCTTCAGGCCGCTGGCATAGGGCTGCAGGTCCGCGTTCAGGCATTCCAGCTGGCGGAACACGGCGTTCGCATGCTTGAGCAGCACCTCGCCCGCCGGCGTCAGCGCCACGCCCGTGGCCATGCGCACCAGTAGCCGGGCCTTGAAGGCCTCTTCCATGTTCTTCACCCGCGCGCTTGCCGCCGGCAGGGACAGGAAGGTGCGTTCCGCAGCCCGGGTCAGATTGAGTGTTTCCCCCACGTTCAGAAACAAACGCAGGTCCGTCAGATCGTGTCTCATGTTCCACCACGCAGAAGGGGGGCATATCTAATTTTGAATTCTTCGCATGCCTCGTCGAATCTACCATGGTGCATCCCCTCGAACCAGAGCGTTCGATGCGGAACTGTTTTCCACACGGCGCGCGCGCCGCAGCACAGGAGTCAGCTTCAATGAGCGGCATAGTTTCCGGAAAAGTGGTGATCGTGACTGGCGCGGGCGGCGGCATCGGCCGCAGCATTGCACTGGCCATGGCGCAGGCCGGCGCCAAGGTGGTGGTGAACGACATCGGCGTATCGCTCACCGGCGAAGGCGGCGCGGACGGCCCCGCGCAAGCGGTCGTCAAGGAGATCGTCGCGGCGGGCGGCCAGGCCGTCGCCAACACCGACAGCGTGGCCGCGTACGACAGCGCCAGCCGCTGCGTGCAGACGGCAATCGACGCCTTCGGCCGCATCGATGCCGTGGTCAACAATGCCGGCAATCTGCGCGACCGGGTTTTCCACAAGATGAGCGAAGAGGAATGGAGTCAGGTGCTGGGCGTGCACCTGAACGGCTCCTTCTTCATGAGTCGCGCGGCGGCGCCCTACTTTCGCGAACAGGAGTCCGGCGCGTTCGTGCACATGACCTCCACGTCCGGACTGATCGGAAACTTTGGCCAGGCCAACTACGCGGCGGCCAAGCTGGGCATCGTGGCCCTGTCGAAATCCATCGCGCTGGACATGGCGCGCTACAACGTGCGCTCCAACTGCATCGCGCCGTTCGCATGGAGCCGCATGACCAGCTCCATTCCCGCCGAAACCGACGAAGAAAAAGCCCGCGTCGGGAAGCTGAAGAAAATGGAAGCCGGCAAGGTCGCGCCCATGGCCGTGTATCTGGCCAGCGACGCGGCCAGCGAGGTCACCGCGCAGATCTTCGCGGTGCGCGCCAACGAGATCATGCTGATGAGCCAGCCGCGCCCGCTGCGCACCGTGCACCACGGCGAAGGCTGGACGCCCGAGCGCATCGCCGAGATCGCCGTGCCCGCCATGCGCAAGCACTTCTACGCGTTGGAGCGTTCGCCTGACGTCATCGACTGGGATCCCATCTGAGGCCGCCATGCCCCTGGACTACGCAACCGTGAAGAACTGGCGCTTCGACGAAGTCCGCCAGCGCTACGACGAAAAAGACACCATGCTGTACGCCCTGGGCATAGGCCTGGGGCAAGACCCCGAAGACGCCGGCCAGTTGCGCTACGTGTACGAAAAAGGCTTGCAATCCTTCCCCACCATGAGCGTGGTGCTGGGCTATCCGGGCTTCTGGGTCCAGGATCCGCGCGCCGGCATCGACTGGGTACGCGTGGTCCACGGAGAACAACGGCTGACCATGCATGCGCCCCTGCCGGCGGCGGGCGTGGTCACCGGCAGAAGCCGCAACACGCACGTGATCGACAAGGGCGCCGACAAGGGCGCCATCATCATCACCGAACGCACCTTGCACGGCGAAGACGGCGCCTGCCTCGCCACCCTGCGCCAAAGCACCTTCTGCCGCGGCGACGGCGGCTTCGGACAGGGAGACGACAGCCCCGCCGCCCTGCCCGCAGCGCCCGACGGCGCCCCAGACCTGAGCTGCGAAATCCGCATCCCCGCCAGCGCCGCCCTGCTGTATCGGCTGAACGCCGACCGCAATCCGCTGCACGCAGACCCCGAGGTCGCACGCGCGGCCGGCTACCCCAAACCCATCCTGCACGGACTGTGCTCCTACGGCGTAGTCGCGCACGCCATCGTCAAAAGCTGCTGCGGCTACGACGCCTCGCGCCTGGTCAGCCTGAACACGCGCTTCTCGGCGCCGGTCTATCCCGGCGAAACCCTGCAGTGCGACATCTGGCGCCTGCCCGACGGCCAGCTCCGCTTCCAGGCCCGCGCGCAGGAACGCGGCGTGGTGGTCATGAGCCACGGCACCGCGGAGCTGAAGCCATGAACCGCCCGCCCGCATTGACCGGCATCCGCGTACTGGACCTGTCGCGCATCCTGGCCGGCCCCTGGTGCACGCAGAACCTCGCCGACCTGGGCGCCGACGTCATCAAGATCGAACGCCCGCGCGTCGGCGACGACACCCGCGCCTGGGGCCCGCCGTTCCTCAAGGACGGCGCGGGCCAAGACACCGAGGAATCCGCCTACTACCTCAGCGCCAACCGCAACAAGCGTTCCGTCGAAGCCGACATGGCCACGCCCGCAGGCGCCGCGCTGATCCGCGAACTGGCGGCCGCCAGCGACATCCTGGTCGAGAACTTCAAGGTGGGCGGCCTCGCCAAGTACGGCCTGGACTACGACAGCCTGAAGCAGATCAACCCGCGCCTGATCTATTGCTCCGTCACAGGCTTCGGCCAGGACGGCCCCTACGCGCAACGCCCCGGCTACGACTTCATGATCCAGGGCATGGGCGGCCTGATGAGCATCACCGGCGAACGCGACGACCTGCCCGGCGGCGGTCCGCAAAAAGCCGGCGTGGCGGTCACCGACATCGTCACCGGCATGTACGCCACCGTGGCCATCCTGGCCGCCCTGCAGGAACGCCACAACAGCGGCCTGGGCCAGCACCTGGACATCGCCCTGCTGGACAGCCACGTCGCCCTGCTGGCCAACCAGAACTCGAACTACTTCAACTCCGGCGTGGCGCCCCAGCGCGCCGGCAACGCCCACCAGAACGTCGTGCCCTACCAGGTGTTCGCCGCCAGCGACGGCCACCTGATCGTGGCCACGGGCAATGAATCGCAGTACCGCGCATACTGCCGCGCCATCGGCGCACCCGAACTGGGCGACGACCCGCGCTTCGCCACCAACCGCATGCGCCTGGCCAACCGCGAGCTGCTGGTCGGCATGCTGACCGAGATCATGCGCCAGGGCCAGCGCGACGACTGGATCGCCAAGCTCGAGGCCGTGGGCGTGCCCTGCGGACCGATCAACGATATCGCCCAGGCCCAGGCACATCCGCAAGCGCTGGCACGTCAGCTGCGCCGCGATATGCCGCATCCGGCGGGCGGCATGGCGGCGGTGACAGCCAGCCCGTTGCGGCTATCGGCCTCGCCGGTGGAATACCGTCGCGCGCCGCCGCTGCTGGGGGAACATACGGAGGAAGTGCTGCGGGAGGTGCTGGGGAAGACGCAAGAAGAGATCGCCGTGTTTCGCGAGGGATTAAAGACGACGAACTGACGAGGGCCGCGCCTACAGCGAAGACTCCAGTCACAGGACGACGATGAGCCCCACACGCCACTCACCGCATGCGCGCTAGCGGCCACCACAGCAATTAAATAAATCACGTATGTCATTATCGGCCGCCCGCGCGGCCGATAATGACGGGCAAATCAAGCCTCTCCCCCGACCACGGCTCCAGTAGCGCGCCAGGCCAAGACAAACGTAGCCCGTCGGCGCGGGCGTCTGGGTGGCGAGCAACCTCGATGCGCCCGAGGGAATCCGTAGGAGTCGCCGAAGGCGAGGACGAGGATGACAACGGGGCAGTCCGGAGCGAACGCTCCGGACCGCAATCGTGGGCGCTCGCCACCCAGACGCCCGCGCCGACGGGCGGCCTACGAAGCACTAGGCACTAAAGCCAAAAAAAACGGCCACCAGTCCCCTGGCAGCCGTTTTTCTCACAGCCTACGGAATCAAGCCACAGCGACAGGAATCTTCCCAATCTTGGCCTGCCATTCCTTGGGCCCCGTGGTATGGACAGAGGTACCCTGAGCGTCAACCGCCACAGTCACCGGCATGTCCTTCACGTCGAACTCGTAGATGGCTTCCATGCCCAGGTCCGCAAAACCCAGCACCTTCGCGCCACGGATAGCCTTCGACACCAGGTAAGCCGCGCCACCCACCGCCATCAGATAAGCCGAGTTGTGCTTCTTGATGGATTCGATAGCCACCGGACCGCGCTCCGACTTGCCGATCATCGCGATCAGGCCCGTCTGCTCCAGCATCATGTCCGTGAACTTATCCATGCGCGTAGCGGTAGTGGGGCCCGCCGGGCCAACCACTTCGTCGCGCACCGGATCCACCGGACCCACGTAGTAAATGACGCGATTCTTGAAATCCACCGGCAGCGGCTCGCCCTTGGCCAGCATGTCCTGGATACGCTTGTGCGCCGCATCGCGGCCCGTCAACATCTTGCCCGACAGCAGCAGCGTCTGGCCCGGCTTCCAGCTGGCCACTTCTTCCTTGGTCAGCGTATTCAGGTCCACCTGCTTGGACTTGTTGTAGTCCGGCGCCCAGTGCACTTCCGGCCACTCCGACAGCGACGGCGGATCCAGGCGAGCGGGGCCCGAGCCGTCCAGTTCGAAGTGCGCGTGGCGCGTCGCCGCACAGTTCGGGATCATCGCCACGGGCTTGGACGCCGCGTGCGTCGGGAACGTGCTGATCTTGACGTCCAGCACCGTCGTCAAACCGCCCAGGCCCTGCGCGCCGATACCCAGCGCGTTGACCTTCTCATACAGCTCGATACGCAGCTCTTCCAGCTTGTTCTGCGGACCGCGGGCCAGCAGCTCGTACATGTCGATGTCTTCCATCAACGACTGCTTCGCCATCAGCATGGCCTTCTCGGCCGTGCCGCCGACGCCGATGCCCAGCATGCCCGGCGGGCACCAGCCCGCGCCCATCGTCGGCACCGTCTTCAGCACCCAGTCCACCAGCGAATCGCTCGGATTCAGCATCGCGAACTTCGACTTGTTTTCCGAACCGCCGCCCTTCGAAGCGACTTGCACGTCGACCTTGTCGCCCGGGACAAGCTCGACGTGCAGGATACAGGGCGTGTTGTCGCGCGTGTTCTTGCGCGCAAACAGCGGATCGTCCAGCACCGAGGCGCGCAAAGGATTGTCCGGGTTCAGATAGCCGCGGCGCACGCCTTCGTCACAGAGTTCCTGCAGCGTGCGCTTGGTCTCGAAACGCACGCCCATGCCGACCTTCAGGAACACGTTGACGATGCCCGTGTCCTGGCACAGCGGACGCTTGCCCTCGGCGCACATGCGCGAGTTGGTCAGGATCTGGGCCATCGCGTCGCGCGCGGCGGGGCTTTCCTCGCGCTCGTAGGCGCGGGCCAGGTGACGGATGTAGTCGACCGGGTGGTAGTAGCTGATGAACTGGATGCCATCGGCTATCGACTGGATGAAGTCTTCTTCTTTGATGATGACTGACATGGCGATATCGGGTCTAGATGAAAAACGTGAAAACGCGGCCGGCGTGACTAGCCCGCCGCGATGGAGAAAGAACTATTTTTGCCGCCGGGCCGCCCCAAGGCAAACAGCGCCCCCTCGGGGGGCAGCTAGCCCCGCAGGGGCGCGGCGTGGGGGCATTTCCTATTTGCCTTGCCAGACCGGTTTGCGCTTCTCGGCGAAGGCGGTCGCGCCTTCCTTGGCGTCGGCGGACGAAAAGATGTGCGCAATCAGCGGACGCTGCTGGTCGAACATGCTGGCCTGGTCCCAGTCGCCCGACTGCGCCACGATGCTCTTGGCGGTCTGCACCGCCAGCGGGCCGTTCTCGACGATGGCGCGGGCCAGTTCCAGAGCGCCCGCCAGGGCGGCGCCCGGCTCGGTGATGCGGTTGACCAGCCCGAAGGAGTGGGCGCGCTCGGCCGTCAACATTTCGCCGGTCAGGATCACTTCCATAGCAATGTGGTACGGCAGGCGGCGCGGCAGGCGCAGCATGCCGCCGGC
Organism: Achromobacter sp. ACM04; assembly: GCF_014851465.1. Taxonomy (NCBI): domain Bacteria; kingdom Pseudomonadati; phylum Pseudomonadota; class Betaproteobacteria; order Burkholderiales; family Alcaligenaceae; genus Achromobacter; species Achromobacter sp. ACM04. Next base: position 116,541 of record NZ_JACUZS010000003.1, on the reverse strand, counting down.
GCCCGCCACCAGGCCGCGCTTGACTTCAGGCAGGCCGAACTTGGCGTTGCTGGCGGCCACGATCAGGTCGGAAGCCAGCGCCATTTCGCAGCCGCCGGCCAGCGCATAGCCTTCCACCGCCGCGATCAGCGGCTTCTTGGGCGGCCGCTCGTTCAGGCCCGCGAAGCCGCGGCCTTCCACGTAGGGACGCTGCCCCGACTTGGCGAAAGCCTTCAGGTCCATGCCCGACGAGAACGTGCCGCCGCCGCCCGTCAGGATGCCGATGCGGATGTCGTCGCGGCTGTCCAACTGGTCCAGCGCCGCGGCCATGGCCTGCGCGGTCTCCAGGTTGATGGCGTTCTTGGCCTCGGGACGGTTGATCGTGATGATCTGGATGCCGTCGGTGACTTCTACCTTGATCAGGTCTGACATGGGACTGCTCCTTCCGGGAATTCTCGGAATCAGGTTCCGGGTTTTATATAAGACTTGGTACGCAACCTGGAATCATACGATCATTGGTTTCCAGGCGCAGCGACAGGCCCGCGGGGCGTCCACCAGCGGCACACTGTCCCCCTGCGAACCGCCCCGAAGGCCCAGATGTAACCGTCCGCCCGGCATTCGGGAACCGGACCGCCCCAGGCCAGTTAAAATGTCGGGTTTCCCACGCCCAGGGCAAGCCTTGCCCGGCGGCCGAATTCCAAGAATCCTATGCTCACCTTTCAGCAAATCATCCTTACGCTCCAGGAATACTGGGACAAGCAGGGTTGCGCCCTGCTGCAACCCTACGACATGGAAGTCGGCGCCGGCACCTCGCATACCGCCACGTTCCTGCGCGCGATCGGCCCGGAGCCCTGGCGCGCCGCCTACGTGCAGCCCTCGCGCCGCCCCAAGGACGGCCGCTACGGCGAAAACCCCAACCGCCTGCAACACTATTATCAGTACCAGGTCGTGTTGAAGCCCGCGCCTCCGGAAATCCTGGACCTGTACATCGGTTCGCTCAAGGCGCTGGGCATCGATCCCACCCAGCACGACATCCGCTTCGTAGAGGACGACTGGGAGAACCCCACCCTCGGCGCCTGGGGCCTGGGCTGGGAAGTCTGGCTGAACGGCATGGAAGTCACCCAGTTCACCTACTTCCAGCAAGTGGGCGGCCTGGACTGCACGCCGACCACCGGCGAAATCACCTACGGCCTGGAACGCCTGGCCATGTACCTGCAGGACGTGCAAAGCGTGTACGACCTGGTCTGGACCGAAGGCGCCAACGGCAACCGCGTGCTGTATCGCGACGTGTTCCACCAGAACGAAGTGGAACAGTCCACCTACAACTTCGAGCATTCGTCGGCCGAGATGCTGTTCTCGCACTTCAATGACTACGAAGCCGAGGCCAAGCGCCTGATGGACGTGCCGCTGGCGCTGCCCGCCTACGAGGCCGCGCTGAAGGCCGCGCACACGTTCAACATGCTGGACGCGCGCGGCGCGATCAGCGTCACCGAGCGCGCCGCCTACATCGGCCGCATCCGCAACCTGTCGCGCGCCGTCGCGCAGGCCTACTACGATTCCCGCGAACGACTGGGCTTTCCCATGCTGGGCCGCGACAAGGCCGCCGGGGAGGCTGCATAAATGACGACGAACATCCGCCCGCTGCTGGTCGAACTGCTGACAGAAGAACTCCCGCCCAAGGCCCTGCAGAAGCTGGGCCAGGCCTTTGCCGAAGGCGTGCGCGCCACGCTGGAGCGCCACGGCCTGCTGGCCGCCGGCTGCGCCGCCACCGCGTATTCCACGCCGCGCCGACTGGCCGTGCACCTGTCCGCCGTGCTGGCTCAGGCGCCCGACCAGCCCTATGCCGAAAAGCTGATGCCGGTGAAGATCGGCCTGACCGAAGACGGCCAGGCCACGCCCGCGCTGCAGAAGAAGCTGGCCGCCAAGGGCCTTGAGAATATCGACCTGTCGACCCTGGAACGTGAATCCGACGGCAAGCAGGACTACCTGGTCGCGCGCGGCACCGCTCCCGGCGCCCAGCTGGCCGCCGGCCTGCAGGAAGGCATCGACGCCGCCATCAACGGCCTGCCCATTCCCAAGGTCATGCGCTACCAATTGGCCGACGGCGTCACCACCGTCAAGTTCGTGCGTCCGGCGCACGGCCTGGTCGCGCTGTTCGGCGCCGACGTGGTGCCGGTGTCCGCGCTGGGCCTGGCCGCCGGCCGCGACACGCTGGGCCACCGCTTCATGAGCGCGGGCCCCGTGTCCTTCGCCGACGCCGACGCCTACGCCGCCACCCTGGCCGAAAAGGGCCGCGTGGTGGCCTCGTTCGAAGGTCGCCGCGACGAGATCCAGCGCCAGTTGCTGGACCATGCCGGCCGCCTGAACGCCACCCTGGGCGACGATCCCGAAGTGGCCGCGCTGCTGGACGAAGTCACGGCCCTGGTCGAACACCCAACCGTCTACGTGGGCCAGTTCGAAGAGCAGTTCCTGCAAGTGCCGCAGGAATGCCTGATCCTGACCATGCGGCTGAACCAGAAATACTTCCCGCTGTTCGATCCGGCTACCGGCCGCCTGACGCACCGCTTCCTGATCGTCAGCAACATGCACACCGACAATCCGGTGAACATCATTGAAGGGAACCAGCGCGTGGTGCGCCCGCGCCTGGCCGATGCGCAGTTCTTCTTCGAAACCGACCGCAAGACGCCGCTGGCGGCGCGCGTCGAACAACTGGGCTCGATCGTCTACCACAACAAGCTGGGCACCCAGCTGGAACGCGTGGAGCGCGTGCGCGCCATCGCCCGCGGCGTGGCCGAGCAACTGGGCGGCGACGTCTCCGCCGCCGACCGCGCGGCCATGCTGGCCAAGGCCGACCTGGGCTCGAACATGGTGGGCGAATTCCCCGAGCTGCAAGGCGTCATGGGCGCCTATTACGCGGCCGGCGACGGCGAGCCCGACAGCGTGGTGCAGGCCCTGCGCACGCAGTACCGCAACCGCTACGACGCGCCCGTCACCGCCGACACGCTGACCGCGGCCACCCTGTTCATCGCCGAGCGCGTGGAAACCATGGTCGGCATCTGGGCCATCGGCCTGGCGCCCACCGGCGAGCGCGACCCCTTCGGCCTGCGCCGCGCCGCGCTGGGCCTGATCAGCGCCTTCGAACAACTGGCCGCAGGCGGCTGGCTCAAGATCAGCGAGGCCGGCCCCCTGTCGCTGGACGGCCTGCTGGAACTGGCCGCAGGGACCTTCCCCGCCGGCAAGATCCCCGCCGACACGCTGGCCGAAGTCCGCGCCTTCATCTACGAACGCTACCGCAACCAGCTGATCAATGACTTCGACCGCAATGCCGTCGAAGCCGTGATCGCGCTGACCCCGCCGTTGCACCAGGTGGCCGAGCGCGTGCGCGCGGCCGCCGCCTTTGCGCAGCTGCCCGAGGCCGCCAGCCTGGCCGCCGCCAACAAGCGCATCGGCAACCTGCTCAAGAAGGCCGAAGGCGAGATCGGCGCGGTGAACGACGCCGCGCTCGTGGAACCGGCTGAAAAGGCCCTGGCCGCCGCCGTTTCCGCGCTGCGCCCGAAGGCCGAGGCGCAACTGGCCGCGGGCGACTTCGCCGGCAGCCTGAGCACGCTGGCCCAGGTCCGCGAAGCCGTGGACGCCTTCTTTGCCGACGTCATGGTCATGGCCGAAGACCCGGCCGTGCGCGCCAACCGGCTGGCCCTGCTGGGCCAGTTGCATGGCCTGATGAACCAGGTCGCTGACATCTCCAGGCTGGCACAGTGAAACTCATCATCCTAGACCGCGACGGCGTCATCAATCAGGACAGCGATTCGTTCGTCAAGAATCCGGACGAATGGATCGCCCTGCCCGGCAGCCTGCAGGCCATCGCGCGGCTGACGCAGGCGGGCTGGAAGGTGGTGGTCGCCACCAACCAGTCGGGCCTGGCGCGCGGCCTGTTCGACATGGACACCCTGACGGCCATCCATACCAAGATGCGTCGCGAACTGGCCGCCGCTGGCGGCAGTATCGACGCGGTCTTCATGTGCCCACACGGCCCCGATGACAATTGCTCCTGCCGCAAGCCCAAGCCCGGCATGTTCGAACAGATCGGACACCGCTACGACGTCGACCTGGCTGGCGTGCCGGCGGTGGGCGATTCGCTGCGCGACCTGCAGGCCTCGTCGTCGGTCGGCTGCTCGCCCTGGCTGGTGCTGACCGGCAACGGCAAGAAAACGCTGGCCAAGGGCGGTTTGCCTGACAACACCCGCGTCTGCGACGACCTGTCGGCCGTGGTCGACGCGCTGCTGCAGGACCATTGATCCAATGGCCCGCCTACGTTCGCTGCTGTACTTCCTGTTCCTGGCCGTCACGGTCATTCCCTATGCCTTCGCCTGCATCCTGTGGGCGCCGCTGCCTCTGCACTGGCGCTACAAGCTGACCGTGGGCTGGCCGCGCCTGGCCATCTGGGGCGCGCGCTTCTTCTGCGGCATCCGCTGGCAGGTCAAGGGCTGGGAAAACCTGCCCGACGGCCCGGCGGTGCTGCTGTCCAAGCACCAGTCGGCCTGGGAAACGCTGTTCTTCCCGGCCCACATGCCGCGCGAAGTCTGCTTCGTCTACAAGAAGGAACTGCACATGGTGCCGTTCTTCGGCTGGGGCTTGGCGCTGCTGCGCATGATCCCGATCGACCGCGCCAAGGGTCGCGATGCCTTCGATCAAGTGGTCAAGCAAGGCCAGACGCGCCTGGACGAAGGCCGCTGGCCCCTGCTGTTCCCCGAGGGCACCCGCGTGCCGCCCGGCAAGACCGGCCGCTTCAAGATGGGCGGCGCGCTGCTGGCCTCGCGCACCGGCGCGGTCGTCATCCCCGTGGCGCATAATGCCGGCGAATGCTGGCGCCGCAACGCCTTCGTGAAGTATCCGGGCATGGTTACCGTGTCCATCGGTCCCGCGATAGAATCCAAGGGACTCTCCCCCGAGGAACTGAACAAAAAGGTTCAGGACTGGATCGAAGGGGAAATGCGGCGTCTCAATCCAGAAAGGTATGGCCAGCACTGATCAGCTCGAACTCCTGTTCGACGAACAGCAGCACGACGCGCCCACGGGCGCGCCGCCGCTGAACGCCGCGCCTCAGGCTCCGGCCGCGCCTGAGGCGGCCTCGCCCAAGCCGGTCCCGCCCAAGCCCCTCTTCCCCGATCTGCCGCCGGCCGCCGTCCCTGCCGGCGAACCGCTGCTGACGCTGTCGCCCAACGCGGCCTCGCTCGTCCCCACGCCCTGCCCCGACCCGCTGCCGCCCGGCGCGCGTTGGCGCGAGGTCGCGACCGAGCAGCAGTCCATCGGCTTCGTGCTGCTGCGTTCGCGCCGCCGCAGCATAGGCTTCGTGATCACTGACGACGGCTTGCGCGTCACCGCCCCGAACTGGGTGACGCTGACGCAGGTGGACGACGCCGTGCGCGAGAAGGCCCGCTGGATCCTGACCAAGCTGCGCGAATGGCATGCCCGCAAGCAGCAACTGGCCATGGCGCACACCCGCTGGCAGCCGGGCGGCGAGCTGCCCTACCTGGGCAAGCGCATCGTGATCGGCGTGGGCGGCGACAGCCGCCAGGCCAGTTTGTCGGGCGACGCCGACGCCCCCCAGGACGGCGACACCCTGTGGCTGGCGCTGCCGTCCTCGGCGGACCAGGGCCGCATCCGCGATTCGGCCCAAGCCTGGCTGCAGCAGCGCGCCGGCGCCTGGTTCGGCGCGCGCCTGGCCCACTTCCTGCAAGTCAGCGGCCTGAAGATCCGGCGCTGGCGCCTGTCGTCGGCCGCAACCCGCTGGGGCTCCTGCACCAGCGACGGCAACATCATGCTGAACTGGCGCCTGATCCATTTCGCGCCCGCCATCATCGACTACGTCATCGCCCACGAGCTTGCCCATTTGCGCGAAATGAACCACAGTCAGGACTTCTGGCGCGAAGTGGGGCAGATCCTGCCCGATTTCGAAGACGCCAAGAACATCCTGCGACGTCACGACCCCGCATCCTTGCCTCAGTTCTGAGGCATTCTGGAGACACGAAAATGTTGCTGCTGATTCCGGGCCCGGTCACGACCGACGCGCGGGTGAAGGCCGCCATGGCGCAAGACTATGCGCCGTGGGACAACGATTTCCGTCAGACCTACCGGCAGGTCTGCGATGGCGTCCTGCGGGCGGCGCAGGCGTCGCCCGACGAGCACGCTGCGCTGGCGCTGCCGGGCTGCGGCCACTTCGCGGTGGAAGCCGCCATCCGCAGCCTCATCCCCGCCGGCGGCCGCCTGCTGGCGCCCTCCACCGGCGCCTACGCCGCCCGCCTGCAGAAGCTGGCCGGCGATGCCGGCCGCGTCGCCGTGCCGCTGCCCGTAGGCCCCACCGAGCGGATCGATCCGCAAGCGGTCGCGCAGGCGCTGGAACAGGATCCCACGCTCACGCACCTGGCGCTGGTCTACAGCGAAACCGGCAGCGGCATCTGCCACGACGTGCCCGAACTCGCGCGCATCGCGCATGCGCTGGGCCGCCGCGTCATCGTCGACGCCGTATCCGCCTTCGGCGCGCTGCCCCTGGAGCTGCACGCCCTGCCCGCCGTGGAGGCAGTGGTGCTGACGGCCAACAAGTGCCTGGAAGGCATGCCCGGCGCCGCCTTCGTGGTGGCGCGGCGCGACAGCCTGGAAGCGGCGCGCGGCATCGCCGGCAGCTGGTCGCTGGACCTGGCCGACATCTACCAGCAAAGCCAGCAGCCCAATGCCGGCCCGCGTTTCACGCCGCCCGCGCCCACGCTGGCCGCGCTGGCCGTGGCGCTGGAGCTGCACCGCGAAGAAGGCCGCGAAGCCCGCCTGGCGCGCTACACCGCCAACATGCACACGCTATATGATGGCGTCAGGGAACTGGGCCTGGCGCCTTACCTGCCGCCCGCGCTGCAGGGGCCCATCGTCGTCAACGTCCGCGCCCCGGATGCGCCGACCTGGAACCTGCAATTGTTCGTGGACGCCCTCAAGCGCCGCGGCTACGTGCTCAGCAACTTCTACAACACCGAACAACCTTCGTTCCGGGTCGGCTGCATCGGCGCCTTCGGGCCAGACCAGATGCGGCAGGCAGTCGACGCCATGGGCGGCGCGCTGCGCGACATCGGCATCACCCGGGAAGCCGCCGGCAACGGCGGATTCTTCCCGTTCCCCCTCACCGCTTAAGGAAACCATCCCATGCGTATGCTCCACACCATGCTGCGAGTCGGCAATCTCGACAAGTCCATCGACTTCTACACCAATGTGCTCGGCATGCGCGTCCTGCGCCGCAACGACTACCCCGAAGGCAAGTTCACGCTGGCCTTCGTCGGCTACCAGGACGAATCCGAAGGCGCCGTCATCGAACTGACCCACAACTGGGATACGGACAAGTACGACCTGGGCACCGGCTACGGCCACATCGCCCTGGAAGTGGACAACGCCTACGAAGCCTGTGACAAGGTCAAGGAAAAAGGCGGCAAGGTCACGCGCGAAGCCGGCCCGATGAAGCACGGCAAGACGGTCATCGCCTTTGTCGAAGACCCCGATGGCTACAAGATCGAGTTCATCCAGAAAAAGGGCCGCCAGGACTGAGCCCCGCGCGGCCAAAGCCAGGAAGACACTTCCATGATCCACACCATCCTGAAAATGGGCGATCCGCGGCTGCTGCGCGTGGCCGCGCCCGTGGAGCGCTACGACACGCCCGAGTTGCATGCGCTGATCGACGACATGTTCGAAACCATGGCCGCCGCGCAAGGGGTGGGCCTGGCCGCGCCGCAGATCGGCGTGGATCTGCAGCTGGTGATCTTCGGCTTTGACCGCAACGAGCGCTATCCCGACGCCCCCGCCGTGCCGCAGACCATCCTGTGCAATCCCGTCATCACGCCGCTGTCGGACGAGACGGAAGACGGCTGGGAAGGCTGCCTGTCGGTGCCGGGCCTGCGCGGCATGGTGCCGCGCTACCGCCGCATCCGCTACAGCGGGCGAGATCCCTACGGCCAGCTCATCGAGCGCGAGGCCGAGGGCTTTCACGCCCGGGTGGTGCAGCACGAATGCGATCACCTGATCGGCCGGCTCTACCCGTCGCGCATCCAGGACTTCAGCAAATTCGGGTTCACTGAAATCCTGTTCCCGGACATGGATCCGAATCAGGACGACTAAGGCCCCGCTCCCGCCTTGCGGGGGCTTGCGTCCCTACCCTAAGCCTCGCCGGAGTCCGCCTTGGCGGCCTGCGGCGACAACTCCTCGGGCGCGAAATCGTCCACCTGCAACACCCGCGAGACCAGGGCTTCGGCCTCTTCCAGCGAGGCCGCCTGCGCGTCGGTAATGGCGCCGCGCTGATGGGCTTCGCGCCAATCGCGCACGCCGGACTGGCGCAGGCGGTCGCGCAGCGGCTGCACGGCGTCCGCCAGCGCGAAGGCGCGGGTCAGAAGGCCTACCGGATCGTCGCCGGCAGCGCCGGCCTCGCGATGCAGGTCGGCCGCCAGGCGCACATGCGTGGGCGAAGGCTTGAGCAGCAGTTCAGCGCATTCCCGGGTCAAGGCGTCGCTCGGCCCCTTGGCCAGGCGCAGCGGCAGGATGGCCGCGCGCAGTCCCCACGACAACACGCGGCCCGGCAGATTGCGCAGGACCTGATCCATGCTTTTCTCGATGCTGGCGTAGCCGTGCTCCAGGCACCACTGCACCAGCGGCAGATCGTCGTGCTTGCGGCCCTCGTCTTCCCAGCGCTTGAGCACCGCCGACTGCAGATACAGTTCGGACAGGATGTCGCCCAGGCGGGCGGAAATCATTTCCCGGCGCTTCAGGCCTCCGCCCAGCTGCGCCAGCGTGGCATCGGCCAGCAGCGCGAAGCCCGAGGCATAGCGGCCCAGCCGCCGGTAGTGGCCGGCCACGGGACCGGATGAAGGCGCAGGCGCCAGCACCCCGCCAGTCCAGGCGCGGCCGATGGCCCGCAGCGCGTTGATGCCTGTGTGGCGCAGATGCCGCCAGAACACGTCGTGGAAGACCTCCATGCCGCGGTCTTCGTCGGGGTTGCCCAACGCCAGGATTTCCGGCATCAGATAGGGATGGGCGCGGATCGCGCCCTGGCCGAAGATGATCAGGTTGCGCGTCAGGATGTTGGCGCCCTCGACCGTGATGGCGATGGGCACGGCGCGGTACAGCGCGCCCAGGTAATTGCTGGGACCGTCGATGACGGCGCGGCCGGCATGGATGTCCATCGCGTCGTTGACCGAGCCGCGCATGCGCTCGGTGGCGTGGTACTTCATGATGCCCGAGACCACTGCCGGCTTGACGCCCTGGTTCAGCGCGGCGCAGGTCAAGCGCCTGGCGGCTTCGACCAGATAGGCATTGCCCGCCAGCCGGGCCAGCCCTTCCTGCACGCCTTCGAACTTGCCGACGGGAATGCCGAACTGTTCGCGCACGCGGGCATACATGCCCGTGGTGTGCGCGCACATCACGGCGGCCGCGGCCGACAGCGACGGCAAGGAAATGCCCCGCCCCGCCGCCAGCGCGCTCATCAGCATCTGCCAGCCATGCCCGGCGCGCTCGGCGCCGCCGATCAGCGCGTCCAGCGGCACGAACACGTCGCGCCCGCGGTTGGGGCCGTTCTGGAAGACCTGCATGGCGGGCAGGTGGCGGCGCCCGATCTCCACGCCGGGCGCTTCGGTCGGCACCAGCGCGACCGATATGCCAATGTCCTTGGCGCCGCCCAGGATGCCGTCGGGGTCCGATAGCTTGAAAGCCAGCCCCAGCACCGTCGCCACCGGCCCCAACGTGATGTAGCGCTTGTGCCAGTTCAGCCGGATGCCGATCAGTTCGCGCCCGTCGATCACCTGGCGGCAGACCACGCCCGTGTCCACCATGGACGCGGCGTCCGAACCGGCCTCGGGGCTGGTCAGGCCGAAGCATGGCACCTCGCGGCCGTCGGCCAGCCGCGGCAGCCAGTAGTCGCGCTGCGCCGGCGTGCCGAACTGCATCAGCAATTCGCCGGGGCCCAGCGAATTGGGCACCATGACGGTGACGCCCGCGGTGATGGAGTAGGCCGAAATGCGCCGCACGACCTCGGAGTGCGCATAGGGCGAAAAGCCCAGGCCGCCGTAGCGCCGCGGAATGATCATGCCGAAGAAGCGTTCGGCCTTCAGGAAGTCCCATACCTCGGGCGGCAGATCGCGCCGGTTCCAGGTGATGTCCCATTCGTCCAGCATGGCGCAAAGCCGCGCCAGCGGACCGTCTATGAAGCGCTGCTCGTCCGCGGTCAGCGTGGCCGCCGGCACGTCCAGCAGCTTGCGCCAGTCGGGATTGCCGGTGAACAGATCAGCATCCCACCAGGTGTCGCCGGCCTCGATGGCTTCGCGCTCCGTCGCCGACATGGCGGGCAGCGCGTTGCGCGCCCAGCGGTAAGCGGGTTCCGAGATGCGGCGCCGGCGCCATGCGTTGAAGTCCATGAGTTTTCCTCACTGTTATGGCCCCAGGCCCCAGGGCGTATCAGGTCAAAGTACCAGAATTGGCGGCGTCGGGCCAAGCTGCGGCCTGCCGACTCTGCGACAATGGGCCTCGGCGCGCAGCGCGCAATCCATCGCTATCCGGGCAGTCTCCGCATGCTGAACAAACTCTGGCTGGGCTTTTTCCTTACTGCGGCCGCGGCGGCGCTGTACCGCTGGCTGGTCATCGGCGACCCCGATGTCTTCCGCATGATGGTCGCCAGCCTGTTCGACATGGCGCGCGTGTCGGTGGAAGTGATGGTGCTGCTGTTCGGCACGCTGACGCTGTGGCTGGGCTTTCTGCGCATCGCCGAGGGCGCCGGCCTGGTGGAAAAACTGGCGCGCGTGCTGGGACCGCTGTTCGCGCGCCTGATGCCCGGCGTGCCGCGCAACCACCCGGCCATCGGTCTGATCACGCTGAACTTCGCCGCCAACGGACTGGGCCTGGACAACGCCGCCACGCCCATCGGCCTGCGCGCCATGCGCGAACTGCAGTCGCTCAACCCCACGCCCGAAACCGCCAGCAACGCGCAGATACTGTTCCTGGTGCTGAATGCGTCATCGCTGACCCTGCTGCCGGTGACGCTGTTCATGTTCCGCGCGCAGCAGGGCGCGCCGGACCCGACGTTGGTGTTCCTGCCCATCCTGCTGGCCACCAGCGCATCGACCCTGGCAGGTTTCCTGGCCGTGGCGGCCTGCCAGCGCCTGCGCCTGATCGATCCGGTCGTGATGCTGTGGCTGGGCGGCGCGGCGCTGCTCATGGGCGGATTCATGGCGCTGCTGGCCAGCATGTCGGCGGCGGCCATCGCCGCGCTGTCGTCGCTGCTGGGCAATCTGGTCCTGTTCGGCATCCTGATCGCCTTCCTGGTGGCGGGCGCCTGGAAGAAGGTGCCGGTCTACGAGGCCTTCATCGAAGGCGCCAAGGAAGGCTTCGACATCGCCAAGAGCCTGCTGCCCTATCTGGTCGCGATGCTCTGCGCGGTGGGCGTGCTGCGCGCATCGGGCGCGCTGGATTTCCTGCTGGACGGCATCCGCTGGCTGGCGGTGCAAGCGGGATGGGACACGCGCTTCGTGGATGCCCTGCCTACCGCGCTGGTCAAGCCATTCTCGGGCAGCGCGGCGCGCGCCATGATGCTGGAAACCATGACGCATTTCGGCGTGGACAGCTTCCCCGCGCTGCTGGCCGCGGTGGTCCAGGGCAGCACCGAGACCACCTTTTACGTGCTGGCGGTGTACTTCGGATCGGTGGGCATATTGCGGGCGCGCCACGCGGTGGGCTGCGCCCTGATTGCCGACCTGGCCGGCGTGCTGGCGGCCATCGGCGTGTGCTACTGGTTCTTCGGCTGAAACCCGCCGCGCGGCGGCAAGGAGCGCCCGGGCGGCGCTCCTGCCCCGCCGTATCAATCCACCAGCAGGATCTTCATGCCGTTGGTGCCACCGCTGTCGCGGTAGAAGTCGCCCTTGGTCAGGATCACCCAGTCCCCGGTCTGCACCAGGTTGCGCTTGCGCAGTTCATCGATGGCGGCGTTGCTCAGGTCGGCAGGCTCGTAGTCTGACGGCGCGAACGGAATCGTGTAGACGCCGCGGAACATGGCCACGCGGTTTTGCGTGATGCTGTGCGGGCTGTAGCAGTAGATAGGCACGCCCGAGCGGATGCGCGACATGATCAGCGGCGTGTGACCGCTTTCGGTCAGCGAAATGATGGCCTTGACGCCGGGAAAATGGTTGGCCGCGTACATGGCCGCCAGCGCGATGGTCTCGTCGCAACGGGTGAAGGTCTCGCCCAGGCGGTGATGCGACTTGGTCGAGGTCGGGTGCTTTTCCGCGCCCAGGCAGACGCGGGCCATGGCCTGCACGGTTTCCACGGGATACTGGCCCGATGCGCTTTCCGCCGACAGCATGACGGCGTCGGTGTAGTCCAGCACCGCGTTGGCCACGTCGGACACTTCGGCGCGCGTGGGCATGGGGCTGGAGATCATCGACTCCATCATCTGCGTCGCGGTGATGACGACCTTGTTCAGCGTGCGGGCGTGCTGGATGATGCGCTTCTGGATGCCGACGAGTTCGGCATCGCCCACCTCCACGCCGAGGTCGCCGCGCGCCACCATCACGCCGTCGCTGGCGCGGATCAGCGCGTCCAGCGCCTCGTCGTCGGCCACGGCTTCGGCGCGTTCGATCTTGGCGATGATCCACGCCTGGCTGCCGGCGGCCGCCAGCAGCGTGCGCGCCTCGTCGATATCGCTGCCATAGCGCGGGAATGACACGGCCACGTAGTCCAGTTCCATCTCGGCGGCCAGCTTGATGTCGACGCGGTCCTTGTCGGTCAGGCTGGGCGCGGACAGGCCGCCGCCGCGGCGGTTGATGCCCTTGTTGTTCGACAGCGGGCCGCCCACGGTAACGGTGGTGTGGACCTCGTCGCCTTCGACGCTGTCCACCACCAGCACCACGCGGCCGTCATCCAACAGCAGCTCGTCGCCGACGCGGCAGTCCTGCACCAGTTCGGGGTAATCGATGCCGACGATGCTGGCCGTGCCCTCTTCCTTGGGATGCACGCGCGACAGCGTGAACGGCTGTCCGATCTGCAGTTGGACCAGCTTGTCCTTGAAGCGTGCAATGCGGATCTTGGGGCCTTGCAGGTCGCCCATGATGGCGACGAAGCGGCCCTGCTTGGCGGCGATCTCGCGCACCATGCGGGCGCGCTCGCGATGGTCGTCCGCGCTGCCGTGCGAGAAGTTCAGGCGGGCCACGTCCAGACCCGCGCGGATCAGCGCTTCTATGCGTTCAGGCGTCGAAGTCGAAGGTCCCAGGGTGGCGACAATTTTGGTGCGGCGCAATACGGGCATGACGATCCACTCTCGCTAAAACAACAAAAACGCTATGGTACGCCGGCCGCGCCCGCGCAGGTATCATGGGCATCACCTCAACCGAAAAACGAGCTCGACTGAACCCGTGAAAATCGTCATCGCCCCCGACTCTTTCAAAGAAAGCGTGTCCGCCCCCGATGCCGCGGCAGCCATTGCACGCGGCGTGAAGGCCGCTGTTCCCGGCGCTCACACGGTATGCATTCCGATGGCCGACGGCGGCGAAGGCACGGTCGAAGCCGTGCTCGCGGCGACCGGCGGCAAGGAACGCCAACAGACGGTGAACGATGCGTTGGGCTACAAGGTCGACGCCGTCTGGGGCTTGCTCGAGGACGGCACGGCGGTGATCGAGATGGCCGCGGCGGCGGGCCTGGAACTCATCGCCCCTGCCAAGCGCGATCCGATGCGCGCCAGCAGCCACGGCGTGGGCGAACTGATGCTGGCAGCCTTGAACGCAGGCGCCAAGCGCATCATCCTGGGCCTGGGCGGATCGGCCACCAACGACGCGGGCGCCGGCATGCTGACTGCGCTGGGCGTGCGCCTGCTGGACGCTGACGGCCGCAGCCTGCCGCCCGGCGGCGGCGCGCTCGGCAAGCTGGCCAGCATCGATACCCACGGCCTGGATCCGCGCCTGGCCCAGATCCGCATCGACATTGCCTCGGATGTGGACAACCCTTTGTGCGGCCCACAGGGCGCCTCGCATGTGTTCGGCCCGCAAAAGGGCGCGACGCCTGAACAGGTGCTGATCCTGGATCAGATGCTGACGAATTTCGCCGATGTGTGCACCAAGCACCTGGGCTCCGACCATCGCGACCACCCAGGCGCGGGCGCGGCGGGCGGCCTGGGATTCGCCGCCAAGGCGTTCCTGGGTGCCAGTTTCCGGCCCGGCGTGGAGATCGTGGCCGAACTGGGCGGCCTGGCCCAGGCGGTCGAAGGCGCAACCCTGGTGTTCACGGGCGAAGGCCGCATGGACGCGCAGACCCTGCGGGGCAAGACTCCGGCCGGCGTGGCGAAGATCGCGCAGCGCGCGGGCGTGCCCGTGGTGGCGCTGGCCGGCTCGCTGGGCGAAGGCTACGAAGCGTTGCACGCCTGCGGCATCAGCGCCGCGTTCAGCCTGGCGCCCGGCCCCATCACGTTGCAGCAGGCGCTCACGGACGCCGAAAAACTGCTGGCCGACCGCGCCCGCGACGTCATGCAGCTCTGGATGACCGCGCAGAAGCGCATGTTGTAGAAACCCAAATGAAGAAGCCCGCTTGCGCGGGCTTCTTCATTTTGCGGATCCAGCTTCACTCGGCCTGCAGCACTCCGGCCGCCACCAGCGCATCCGCCAGACGGATGTACCGGTCCACCGAAATATCCTCGGCGCGCGCCGTAGGCGCGATGTCCAGCGCTTCCCAGGGCACTTGCTGCGCCCAGTCCGCCAGCACCCGGCGCAGCATCTTGCGGCGCTGTGAGAATGCCCGCGCCACCACGGTTTCGAAGGCCCGCTCGCTGACCGGACGCAGACGGTCCGCCGGCAAGGGCACCATGCGCACGATCGCCGACACCACCTTGGGCGGCGGGTCAAAGGCTTCCGGCGGCACGTCGAACAGCTTGTGCATGCGGTAGCGCGACTGCAGCATCACCGACAGGCGGCTGAAGTCGCCTGAACCGGGCTGCGCGACCATGCGGTCGATCACTTCCCGCTGAAGCATGAAATGCTGGTCGCGGACGTGATCGGCCCAGGTCATCAGATGGAACAGCAACGGGCTGGAGATGTTGTAGGGCAGGTTCCCCACCACGCGCAGCGCAGGCCCGAACTGGGAAAAATCCACCGTCAAGGCATCGGCCTCGACCACGGTCAGGCGGCTGGCGTCGAACTGCTTGCGCAGGCGCGCCGCCAGGTCGCGGTCGATCTCGACCGCCGTCAGGTGATCCAGGCGTTCGAGCAACGGCCGGGTAAGCGCGGACAAGCCCGGGCCGATCTCGACCACGGTATCGTCGCGGGCGGGCGAAACCGCCCGGACGATGGACTCGACCACGCTCTCGTCGGTCAGGAAGTTCTGGCCAAAGCGCTTGCGCGCCTGGTGCTGGGACATGTAAAGCCTGTAATGCGTTTAGCGGTTGTTCTGCTGGATCTTCTGCTGCTTTTCCAGACGATTGTCGATGTACGCCTGGGCGCGCAACTGCTCCAGCCAATCCTCGAAAGCCGGCTGGGCGCGGCGTTCGAACAAGGTCTGACGGGCCTTCATGCGAGCCATATCGTCGGTGGCGTCGTGCTGGCGGCGCTCTTCCACTTCGATCAGGTGCCAGCCGAAGGGCGATTGCACCGGTTGGCTGATTTCACCCGGCTTCAGGGCGTTCATGGCGGCCTCGAACGGCGGCACGGTTTCGCCCGGGTTCAACCAACCCAGTTCGCCGCCTTGCGGGGCGGTCGCGTCCTGCGAATACTGGCGCGCCATGTCCTCGAACTTGGCGCCGCCGCTCACCAGGCGCTGGCGCACCTGCTCCAGGCGCTGACGCGCCATTTCGTCGCTCATGACGGTGGAGGTCTTGATCAGGATGTGGCGCGCACGAGTCTGCATCACTTCCACAGGGCCTTGGTGCGCAGGCGCCTGCGCGGGCGCGGCGGCGGGCTGCGGCGCCTGGGCCGGCGCCGGAGCGCGGGCCGTGCGGGCGGGCGCCGGCTGGGCGGTGCCACGGTCCATCACCTTGATGATGTGGAAACCGTTGCCGCTCTGGATCAGGCCGCTGACCTGGCCTTTTTGCAGATTGCCGACGGCCTGAACAAACAGGTCGGGCCAGCCGTCCAGCGGGCGCACACCCATGACGCCACCTTGCAAGGCTTCGGGACCGTCCGAGGCCGCGGCGGCCAGGCTGGCGAAGTCATCGCCGCGCTTGGCTTGCGCCAGCAGGCTTTCGGCCTTCTTGCGCAGCACCGCCAGCTGCTCGGGCGACGAACCTTCCGGCACGCGCACCAGAATCTGGGCCAGGGCGTAGAGCATCGGGCCCGACGGCGCAGCGGCCTGTTGGGGTTCGGGCTGCGGCTGGGCCTGCGGTTGCGGGGCTGCCTGCGGCGCGGCGCCGAACGCCGGATTGCGCCGCTGGTCCTTCAGAAACGCGTCGACTTCGGCGTCGGAAATCACAATCGTGGAATCCACCGCGCGCTGACGCAGGCGATCCGTGCGGATCTCGTCGCGCAGCGACTTGCGATAGCCGTCCCAGCTCGTGCCGGTTCTTTCGATTTCCTGGCGTAGCTGGGCCACGGTGATCTTGTTGCGGGACGCAATGGTCTGGATGGCTTGGTCGATCTGCGCATCATCCACGCGTATGCCCAGGCGATCCGCCTCATGGCGCTGCACGCGCTCCATGATCAGGCGTTGCAATACCTGATGCTGCAAGGTCTGATCATCGGGCACCTGGATGCCCCGGGTCTTGAGCTCGCTCGAAATGCGCAACGACGCATCGCGCAATTCGCGCAGCGTGATCACGTCCTTGTCCACGACAGCAGCAATGCCATCGACGAACTGCTCGCGCTGCGGCGCGGGCGCAGCGTTCTTCTGCGCGGCGGAATTCGGCTTGGCGCCATTGTTCGCGGCCTTGCCGCCCTGCTCGGCCGCATGGGCCACGGGCAAGCCGGCGCACACGGCCAACAGCAGCGCATTGCCAGAGAGGCGGCGCAAAGAGTGCAACCTACGCATCATTCATACCTTTCAAATGTGGTCCCGGTGGGCACAGGCGGCGTAACACGCGTGTAGCCGGGGATACTTCTGTTCAGCAGGTTCATCGGGTCGGTTCCCAGGGAACCCAGACCGGTCAGTTCAAGCTGGAAGAACAGTGCCGAGTTGGCGTCCGTGGCGGATACCGCGTATCGCTGGTAGACCATGCGGCCCACCCAGCAGCAATCTCCCTTGTACTCCAGGCCGGCAATGGCCTGCGTGACGCGAGGCGAGTCCATCGTGCCGGCCAGCGTGCTGGACGGACCGCTGCGCAGCGAGTAGTCCACGCGCCCGACGCCGTACCAGCGCTTGGAGAACGGCCACTGCATGGCCAGGCTCACCTGGTTCTGACCCTGCGCCTGATATTGGACGCCGGGCTGGGGATCGCGTTGGTAGCGGTAGGACACGGCCACCGTCGTCAGGCGCTGCGGCGACCAGCGCGCGCTGATCAAGCCGCGCGACCAGTTGCTGTCGTAAGGGTTGTATTGCGCGGCGATCTCGGTGCTTAGCGTGTCGGTCAGCGCCGCGCTGGCGCCCAGGAGGAAGTCCGAACGAACATTCTCGCGAGGCACTTCACCCGGCAACGTGACCTTCTGGTCTGCAAAGTACAGACGCTGCGCAACGCCCAGCGACATGCGCTCAAATCCGGTGTTGGCATCCAGCCAGCGCGTCGTCAACGCCGCAGTCAGCTGATTGGCGTTCGCGATGCGGTCCCAGCCACCGGTATAGATGTTCTCTTCGAACGCCTGCGAGAAGCTGAAATCAGCCAAAGAGGTGTCGTAGACAGGCAGTTTGGACTGGTCGCGGTACGGCACGTACAGGTAGTACAGGCGCGGCTCCAGGGTCTGCGTGGAGGCCTTGCCGAACAGCGAGGTGTCGCGTTCGAAGATCAGCCCCGAATCCAGGGACAAGATCGGCACCGAACGGGATTGCGAACGCGGCGTACCCGGGCTCAGGTTGTACCAGTCGGTGTCGTACTGGGTGTAATTGACTCCAGCCTTGGGAACAATGAACCAGCCTGGCTTGACGATCGGATAGGAAACCGTCGGATAAGTCTGGAAGCGGTTGCCGTCAGGTCCGAGTCGTTGGCTTTCGAAGAGCGGTTTGCGGAAGCGTACTGCGGTGGAACTCCAATCCACGTCAAATCCGCCCCAGTCATAACGGGCACCACGGAAGAAGAGTTCCGGCTCCTTGTCATACGGAGGCGCGAGCGGCGC
Source organism: Achromobacter sp. ACM04 (assembly GCF_014851465.1). Taxonomy (NCBI): domain Bacteria; kingdom Pseudomonadati; phylum Pseudomonadota; class Betaproteobacteria; order Burkholderiales; family Alcaligenaceae; genus Achromobacter; species Achromobacter sp. ACM04. Next base: position 98,317 of record NZ_JACUZS010000003.1, on the reverse strand, counting down.
ATCAGGATCCTGCAGCGTCTGGTACTTGTAGACCTGCGCATACGCGCTCCAGTAACCGGACGGAGACGACCAGCCCACCCGCGCGCGCTGCGGCAGATAGGTCGTCGAAGCCTGGTTCAAACCCAGCTGGGAAATGTCTCGAAAGTAGTTGTCGTCCGATACTTTCGCGACATCCCAATCCGCATAGAATCCGTAGGGCAATATTTGCTGGTGACGCCACCAATACATCCACCGGTCACTATCGGTCAGCTTGTCGTTGGGCAGGTAGGCGCCATCCAGAATTCCGCCGTAGCCATTGCCGAGATAGCGGAACTCACCCCCCAACTGCAGCCCGCGCTTGGAGAAGTAGCGCGGCTGCACGGTCATGTCATAGTTCGGCGCCAGATTCAGGTAGTACGGAATCGAAAAATCGAAACCGCCCTGGCTGGTCGTGCCATAGGTCGGCATCAGGAAGCCCGACTTGCGCTCCCGCTTGACCGGAAAGGTCATGTAAGGCGACGCCAGGATGGGCACGTCCTTGAAATACAACACACCGCTGCGGGCCACACCTTCGTTCTCATCGAAGTCGATGTCGACGGTATTGGCCTTGATGTACCAGGACGGCGTTTCGCAGGCGCAGCCGCTGTACGTCACCGTGTGCAGCCGCATCTGCGAGCGGCTGAAGATGTCCGCATGCTCGGCGACGGCGAAGCCGCCGTTGGCGCCCATCCAGAAATTGGGTTTTTCGATCTCGCCCGAGGACTTGTCGACGTTGAACTTGGCATTCGGCCCGATCACCAGGGTGCCGTCGCGCATCATGCGCGCGCTGCCCTGCACGTCGACTTCGCCCGTGTCCTTGCGGTAGTTGATGCGGTCGCCCTTGATCACGCTGTCGATGCGGCGCACCTGGGCATTGCCCGTCAGGGTCAGGTCAGAGTCGGGATCGCCATCAATGCTGTCCGCCTCCATGAAGGCGGGAATGCTGTCGTCCGGCAGGCGGTGGATCCGCAGGCCCGGCGAGGTGCGCAACACGGGAGTCGCCGAGGTCGACGACGCGGCGGGAGCGCTGCCCTGGCTACCTTGGGCCTGGACGGCTCCGGCGGCGACACTGACAGCAGAGAGGATCAACCATCGAACCTTGCGCACGAGTGAAAACAGCCCTTTTTGACGATGGTGGGAACGCGACACCGGCACCCACGGAGGGCCAATGCTAACGGAAACGAGCCGGTATTATAGAGAAGCCGCGCCATAGGCCCAGACTTATGTGCTCGGGACACAATTCTCAGCAATATTGCCTTTCTGACACGGATCTTCCTTGAAAAACGATCACGACCCCCGCCTGGAGCAGATCCGCCACTGGCTGGGCGGCCTGCCCGCCAGCCTGAACCTGGCCATCGACACGCTGCGTCCGGCGTCGGCCGACGCCAGCTTCCGCCGCTATTTCAGGCTGGACGCCGGCGAGCGCACCTTGATAGTCATGGACGCCCCGCCCGCACACGAGGATTGCCGGCCCTTCCTGCACGTGGACCGTCTGCTGGCGGACGTCGGCCTGAACGTGCCTGCAGTGCTGGAGCAGGATCTGGACCAGGGCTTGCTGCTGTTGTCCGACCTGGGCGAGCAGACCTACTACCAGCGCATTCAGGCCGGACTGCCGGACAGCGAACTGCAGACGCTGTATCGAGAGGCCCTGGCCGCCCTGGTCCGCCTGCAACAGGCCTCCACTGCCGGCCTGGGCACTTATGACACCGCCCGCCTGGCTGACGAACTCAAGCTCTTCCCCGAGTGGTACGTGCAGAAGCATCACGGCGTGACGCTGGACGACAAGACCGCAAACGCGCTGGAAAAGATCTTCGCATTACTGTCCGCGAGCAATGGCGGACAGGCCCAGGTGCTGGTGCATCGCGACTACCATTCGCCCAACCTGATGGTCTGCGACCAGCCGAAGTACGGACCGAACCCGGGCATCATCGACTTCCAGGATGCGCTGGCCGGCCCCATCACCTATGACCTGGCCTCCCTGGTGACGGATGCCCGCACAACCTGGGAAGAACCCCAGCAATTGGACTGGGCCATCCGCTATTGGGAAATGGCGCGGGCGGCCGGCCTGCCGGTGGACTCGGATTTCGCGGAGTTCCACCGCGCCTATGAATGGATGGGCCTGCAACGCAACCTGCGCATCCTGGGCGTGTTCGCCCGCCTGAATCACCGCGATGGCAAGGCGCATTACCTGGCCCACATTCCGCGCATGAACGGCTACGTGCGCCAGGTGGCCCAGCGCTACGGCGTCTTCACGCCGCTGCTGCGCCTGCTGGACAAGCTCGACGACCGCCAGGTCAGCGTCGGATACACCTTCTGATGCGGGCCATGATCCTCGCGGCGGGCCGCGGCGAACGGATGCGCCCCCTCACCGACCGCCTGCCCAAGCCCCTGTTGTCCGTGGGCGGCCAGCCGCTCATCGTCTGGCACCTGCGGCGGCTGGCGGCCGCCGGCATCCACGACGTGGTCATCAACCATGCCTGGCTCGGCCACGAAATCGAGCGGGCGCTGGGCGACGGCAGCACATACGGCGTACAGATCCGCTATTCGGCCGAAACCTCCGCGCTGGAAACCGCCGGCGGCATCGTCCAGGCGCTGCCGCTGCTGGGCGACGAGCCCTTCCTGGTCGTCAACGGCGACGTCTGGTGCGACTGGGACCCCGCCGCGGCCGCAGGCTTGGCGCGCACATTGCCTGAAGGCGGCGCCTGGCTGCTGCTGGCGGACAACCCGCCCCAGCATCCGGCTGGCGATTTCCGCCTGGATGCCGACGGCAGCGTCCATGCCCAGGGCGAACCTCGTTTGACCTTTGCGGGCATCGGCGTCTACCATCCCTCGTTGTTCGCCGACGTCCCCCGGGGCGCGGCAGCGCCCCTGGCGCCTCTGCTCCGGCAAGCCATGGCCCGCGGCCTGGTGCGCGGCGCGCGCCACCAGGGCAAATGGACGGATGTCGGCACGCCGCAGCGGCTCGCCGACCTGGATGCCGAGCTCACCGGCCAAGCACGCTGATGTCCACATATTTCACAATATCAAGGTGCGCAACCAGGCTTGTCCGCGCACCCAACGGTCCCGGCTAACGGGGTATTCTCTAGCGCTTTGACCTGCGCGCGCAGCGCGCGGGCGAGCAAACACACAGGAAGTTTTCTAGGAATGGGGATGTTTGGAAGATCGCAACGGGCTGTATTCAAGCCTTCCGTATACCAGCCCGGTCAACGCACGCGCCGCATGCCGCGCTGGCTGGTCCTGCTGCTGGTGGGCATCGCCCTGGGCGCCGGCGGCGTGCTCTTCCTGCAGACCAACTACGGCCCGCAACGCCTGACCGTGGAGCAATCCGAGCAGCTGCACAGCGAACTGAGCACCGCCAACCTGGAGCGCCAGCGCCTGCAAAGCCAGCTTGAGGAAGCCACCCAACAACGCGACGCCAACAAGTCCGGCCATGAAAAGCTGACCGCCGACCTTTCTGAAGCCCGCAGCAAGATTGACACGCTGAACAAGGAACTGGTGCTGTTCCAGGACGCCATGCCCGCCGACCCGCGCGGCGGCAACCTGGGCATCCGCTCGGCCACCTTCAAGCGCGCGCCCGGTCTGCTGGACTACCAGGTGCTGGTCATGCGCGAGGATCGCCAGGGCGCGCCGTTCAAGGGCACCCTGACCTTCTCCATCGACGGCACCTACCCCAACGGCCGCGCCGCCACCGTCACGCCGGAAGGCCCCGCCCTGAACGTCGACCGTTACGACTACGCCCTGGGCCAACTGAAGCTGCCCGACGGTTTCACTGCCAAGGTCGTGGTGCTGCGCGTGCTGGACGGCGCCCAGAAGCAGCAGGCGATGCGCATCTATTACGTGCGCAACTGATAGATACGCCGCGCCCGAAGACCCGCCCTGATCCGGCGGGTTTTTTTTGCCCCAAAAATATGGTTGCGTGCGCAACCTCTTAAGCATATAGTTGCGCAAACAACCAATTTCTGGAGACAGCATGCCGCTCCCCGCGCACGTTCCCGTCCTCATCGTCGGCGGCGGCCCCGTCGGCCTGACGCTGGCCGCCCTGCTTGCCGAATACGGCATCCCCTCGCTGACCCTGGAGGCCGACGACGACTATTGCAGCGGCAGCCGCGCCATCTGCATCTCGCGGCGGTCGCAGGAAATCATGGGCTGGGTCGGCGCCGACCGGCCCCTGACCGCCACCGGCCTGGCCTGGACCGGCGGCCGCAGCTACTTCCGCAACAGCGAAGTCCTGCATTTCGAGATGCCGCACGATCCGCTGCAGCGCTACGCGCCCATGGTCAACATCCAGCAATACGCCGTCGAGGAGTACGCCCATCAGGCCATGCAGCGCCATCCGGCGCTGGCCGAGCTGCGCTGGTCGGCGCGGCTTGCCGGCCTGAGCGCCGACGCGGACGGCGTCACGGCTGAAGTGGACATCGAAGGCGGCCGCCAGACCGTGCGCGCCGATTGGCTGATCGCCTGCGACGGCGGCCGCAGCACCGTACGCGAGGCCATGGGCCTGAAGCTGGAAGGCATGCAGTACGAAGGACGCTACGTGATCGTGGACATCGAACAGGAGTCCAGCCGCCCCGTGGAGCGCCTGGCCTGGTTCGATCCGCCTTCCAATCCCGGCTCCACCCTGCTCATGCACCGCCAGCCCGGCAACGTGTGGCGGGTGGACTACCAGATCCGCGACGACGAGGACCCCGAAGAGGCCGTAAAGCCCGAGAACGTGCTGCCCCGCGTGCAAAGCCATCTGGACATGATCGGCGAAACCGCGCCTTGGAAGCCGCTGTGGATATCCATCTACAACGCCAAGTGCCTGACCTTGGAAAACTACCGCCACGGACGCGTGCTGTTCGCCGGCGACGCCGCCCACCTGGTGCCGATCTTCGGCGTGCGGGGCCTGAACTCGGGACTGGACGATGCCGGCAACCTGGCCTGGAAGCTGGCCTGGGTGCTGCGAGGCCAGGCTCCCGACAGCCTGCTGGACAGCTACAGCGTGGAGCGCGTCCACGCCACCCGCCAGAACCTGACCTATGGCGCCAAGAGCACCGAATTCATGGCCCCGCCGGACTTCGGATTCCGCCTGATGCGCGAGGCCGCCCTGCGCCTGGCGCTGACGGATGAGCGGGTGCGCCAGCTGATCAACCCGCGGCAATCGGCGCCCATCTCCTACGATGCCTCGCCGCTGAACCTGGATGACGGCGCGCCGCAGGCCGGCGCAACCGCCGCGCCCGGCCAGCCCGCGCCCGAAGCGCTGCTGCACGATCGCGGCGCGCCGCTGCATCTCAGCGCGTGCTTTGGCGCCGGCTTCGTCGCGCTGGCGCTGGCTCCCGACACCGCTCTGGCGGCCGAACTGGACGCCCTGGCCGCCGCCACCCGCAACTCGCCCCAGCCGCTGCGCGTGCTGAAGACGGGCGATGATGCCTTGCAGGACCCGCACGGGCAGCTACGCCAGCGCTACGGCGCGCAAGCCGGCGCCGTCTACCTGCTGCGGCCCGACGGCTACGTCCTGGGACGCTGGATTGCCCCCTCGGCCGCCACCCTGCGCGCCGCGCTCAAGCCCTACTACCCCTCGATCGCACTGGACGCGCACAAGGAAGAGCTAGCATGAACAACGATGAACTGGACCAGGTCTATACCGCCATGGCGCAGACCCTGACGCGCGTCGGCGAAGAACAGGCGTCGCTCTTCCTGTCGATCCTGAGCCTGTCGCTGCTGGCCCGCGTGAGCGATGCGCGCGACGCCGCCGCGCTGCTGGCCCAGGCGGAAGCCGCCTGCCTGGCCAACGGCCCTGTGGCACACTATCCCGCCTCCGCCCCTGCCCGCCCGACGTGAAACAGCCCGCCCTGGAACGATTCCTGACCTACCGCCTGCACGTGCTCAACAAGATCACGGACAGGGACACGAATCGCGCCTATCTGGAAGAATGCGGGATTCCTCTGGGCGAGGCGCGCTGCCTGGCGGCCATCGGCCGCTACGCGCCCTTGTCGGTCAACGATCTGGCGCTGGCGGCCAATCTGAACAAGGGCCAGGCCAGCCGCTCGGCACAGGCGCTGGTGGACCGCGGCCTGGTGGAAAAGACCATGTCCGCCTCGGATGGACGCGGCGTGGTGCTGGCGCCCACCCCGGAAGGCCTGGTGCAATACCAGCGCGTCATCGACCTGATCGCCCGCCGCAATGAAGAGATCTTCGGCTGCCTCAGCGCCGACGAGCAGCTCCTGCTGGGCGACATGCTGGACCGCGTGAACAGCCATTTGCAGCCCGACGCGGACGGCTCGGAAGAGCCGCTCCCGCCCACGCCGCCAGGAAACGCGCCCTAAGCCTTGGGCGCGGTGGCGCCCAATTGCGCTGCCGCCTCGTCCATGAACTGCGCCATGCGCACATCCAGCTCGGTCACGCCGCCGGCATCGTGGGTGGTCAAGGTCACGTCCACGCGGTTGTAGACGTTGGTCCATTCCGGATGATGATTCAGCTTCTCCGCGAACATGGCGACGCGCGTCATGAAGCCGAATGCCGTATTGAAATTGGGAAAGCGGAAACGCTTTTCGATGGCGTCGCGCATCGCCACGGCCTGCCATCCGGACAAGGCGGCCACGGCGGTATCGGTGCCGATGCGGGCGGGAGGGAACATGCTCATGACGGACTCCAAAAAAACAGGCGGCGGCGCGTTGCGCCAGCCGCCTCGGACACTGGGCTGGCCCAGGTTTACTGCTGGACCGCGTACAGGTAGATCTCCACCCGGCGGTTCAGCGCGCGGCCTTCGGCGGTCGCATTGTCGCCGATTGGATCGTTCGGCCCGCGGCCCTCGACCGTCAGGCGGCCCGCTGCCACGCCCTGCTTGCTGAGGTAGTCGGTCACGCTCTTGGCGCGGTTGACCGACAGGGTCTGGTTATGCGCCAGGGCGCCCGTGCTGTCCGTATGGCCGACCACCTTGGCCCGCAGTTCAGGATGCTGGTTGAGCGAGCGCGCCACGCTGTCCAGCACCGGCAACAGCGCGGGTTTGAGCTGCGTCTTGTCGGTATCGAACGACACGCCGCTGGGAATGTTGACCTTGAGGCTGCCGTCGGGCATTTCGACCACGTCGATGCCCAGCGACGAAGCGCCCGACTTCTGCACGTCTTCCTTGACGACCTTCCAGTTGTAGCCAACCAGGCCGCCCGCCACCGCGCCGATGCCGGCGCCGATGGCCGCGCCCTTGCCGTGGCCGATCAAGGCGCCGATGCCGGCGCCGATCGCCGCCCCCGCGCCCGTGCCCACGGCGGTATTGGTCTGCTGCTGCGTGGCGCATCCCGCCAGCAATGCACCCGCCGCCGCAACGACTGCGATCCGGTTGAATATTGTTCTTGAGCTCATGGCAACCTCCACTTATTCCGTCGGTGTGCCGGATCATTCCGGCCAGACCATGCTAGCAAGCACACGAAGGGAGGCAGGCAACATTTTGTACTATCAGGAAGGTCCTGAAGATAGTGCGGCCGCGCTGTGGAACACGGCCGCAGCCTGGGCGGAAAAACGCTCAGGCCCGCAACAATGGGCTACATTCCACCCGCCGCCAGCCGGCCTCCGATGCGAAGGCCGGCGCCCGGCGCCTAACGCTGCTGGAACGTCCGGCGCGCCACGTTCAGCGACACCATCGCCATGAGCGCAATGGCCAGCAGGTAATAGCTGGGCGACAGCTTGGAGTCGGTGGTCGCGATCAGCCAGGTCAGGATGAATGGCGCGAAGCCGCCGAAGATCGTCACTGCAATGTTGTAGCCCAGGGACAAGCCGGTGGTACGCACCTGCACGGGGAAGATGGCGGACATCAGCGCCGGCATGGGCGCGAAGTACGCCGTCGCCAGGATGCCCAGGATGACCTGGACGATCATCAAAACGCCCACCGTCGGATACGACACCAGCAGATAGAACAAGGGATAGCACAGCAGCGCGGTCGAAAGGGCCGCGGCCATCATGATGCGCGCGGGTCCGATGCGGTCGGCCAGCGCGCCGACGAAGGGCGCGCCTACCGTCATGATGACGCCCGTGACCAGCGTCGCCAGAAAACCGATGGTAGGCGGCAGACCCAACTGGCGGATCGAGTACGTAGGCATGTACAGGGCCAGGTAGTTGCCCACCGAGCCCAGCGCCACGAAGCCAACGGTAACCAGCAGCCGCAGCTTCTGCCCCGCGAACATGTCGCTCAGCGGCGAAGCCGATGCCTCTGCCGCGCTGAACTCCGGCGTTTCATCCATGTGATGGCGGATGTAGTAGCCAACCGGCGCGATCAGCAGGCCGAACACGAACGGAATGCGCCAGCCCCAGCTTTCCAGCTGGGCCTGGGTCAGCGTCGCGTTGAGCACCGCGCCGAACAAGGCGGCCAGCAGGATCGCCGCGCCCTGGCTGGCGACCTGCCAGCTGGCGTAATAGGCGCGCCGGTCCGGCGCATATTCAATGAGGAAGGCCGTGGCGCTGCCGAATTCCCCGCCCGCCGAAAAGCCCTGGATCAGCCGGGCGACCAGGATGATGATCGATGCGGCCACGCCGATCTGCGCATGCGTGGGGACCACCACGATGATCAGCGTGCCTATCATCATCAGGAAAATGGACGCCGTCAGCGCCGCCTTGCGGCCCGCCCGGTCGGCATAGCTGCCCAACACGATGGCGCCCAGCGGCCGCATCAGGAACGACACGCCGAAGGTGGCCAGCGCCAGCAACAGCGAGGAGCTCTCGCTGGCGGACGGAAAGTACAGCTTGGCGATGATCAGCGCGAAGGTGCCATACGCGATCATGTCGAACCACTCCAGCGCATTGCCGATGGACGCGGCGATCACCGCGCGCCGCGCCTGGGCGCGCCGGTCGCCTGCCGGTGCCGCCTTGCTGCGGCCGGCGGCGGCCGCATTCCACGTTGTCTTCTCCGAATAAGCCATTTTTCCCTCTGTTATTTTCTAAAAATTAACGATCGATCAACTCATTGGCCGGCCATCGCAAGATGGCCCGCCAGCTTTTCCATGAACTGTTCGCACAGGCCGATCTGCGACAGCGCGACATACTCGTCCGGCCGGTGCGCCTGCTGCAGATTGCCGGGACCGCAAATGACCGCCGTCATGCCGGCCCGCTGGAACAGGCCGGCCTCCGTGCAATACGCCACCTTCTCGGTGCCGCGCGCGCCAGTCAGCGCCTGCGCCAACCGCGCAATCTCGGCGGTGGCGGCGGTATCGAAACCGGGCACCTCGGCCAGCGCTTCCAGCTCGATGTCGGCCTGCGGGTTCTCCGCCTTGATGCGGTCGCGCAGCTCGCCAGTGATGTAGCGGCGCAAACCGCCGATCACATCTGGCGCCGGCACGCCCGGGATGGTGCGGAATTCGAACTCGAACTGGCAACGGTCCGGGATCGTGTTGACGGACAAGCCGCCCGAGATCGTGCCGGTGTTGGCCGTGGTGTACGGCACCTCGAAGTCCTGGTCGAAAGGACCGTTCTGGCGATGGGCGTCGGCCATGTCGCGGATGTGGCAAATGGCGCGCGCCGCATATTCGATCGCGTTGACGCCGCGCGGCGTCAACGAAGAATGCGCGGCGTGCCCATGCACGGTGCAGCGGTACAGATTGCTGCTCTTGTGGGCGGAAATGACGCGCATCTCGGTGGGCTCGCCCACGATGCAGCTATCGGGGTGGATATCCAGCTTGGCCAATTCACGCAGCATGATGTCCGCCCCCAGGCAGCCGACCTCCTCGTCATAGCTCAGCGCCAGATGCAGCGGCACGCGCAAACGCCGCGACGTGAACGACGGCAGCATGGCCAGCGCGGTTCCGATGAAGCCCTTCATGTCGCAAGTGCCGCGGCCATATAGGCGGCCATCGCGCACCTCGGGCGCGAACGGATCGCTGCTCCAGGCCTGGCCGTCCACCGGCACGACGTCGGTATGGCCGGACAGCACCACCCCGCCCTGGGTGCCGCCGTCCGCGGCAGGCACGGTCACGAAAAGATTCGCCTTCTTGCCGTCGGCGTTGTAGATCAATCGGGGCGCCAGACCGGTCGCGGCCAGGTGGTCGCGCACCGTTTCGATCAAGCCCAGATTGGACAGGCGGCTGGTCGTGTCGAAACGCACCAGCCGTTCTATCCATTCCAGGGAACGGGGAAGCTCTGCAGTATTCATGGGTCGTACCCTAAGGTTGAGGCCTGGCGCTCAGGCAGCCTTGCTCCGCGCCGCATCCAGAAAGCGCGCCAGTCTAGCCACGCCTTCATCCAGGCGCTCGTGCGCGCTGGCATAGCACCAGCGCAGATAGCCCTCGCCCTCGGGACCGAACGCCATGCCCGGCGCCAGGCCCAGCCCGCCGCGCACGACCAGATCCTTGCAGAACGCCAGGCTGTCCGACACGCCCCGAATGCGGAAGAAGGTGTACATCGCCCCCGGCGCCGCACCCGCGAGTTCAACCCCGGGCACCTGCGACAGCTTCGACGCCAGATGGTCGCGCGCCAGCCGCAGCCGCTGCACGGTACGCGCGATGACGGGCTCGCCCTGTTCAAGCGCGCAAAGCGCGGCGGTCTGCACGAAACCCGGCGTGCAGGTGTTGCTGTATTCGATCAGCTTGCCGATTTCCGGCAGCAGCCCGCGCGGCACCACGACCCAGCCCACGCGCCAGCCGGTCATCAGCCAGGCCTTGGAGAACGAATTGCAGCTGACCACCCGGTCGTCCGGCGCAGCAATGTCCAGGAAAGTGGGCGCCACCGCGCCTTCGTAGTAGTAGCGTTCATACACGTCGTCGGAAATGATCCAGATGCCGTGCTTGCGGCAGTGCTCCAGCACCGCGCGCTGCTGCTCGGCGGTCATCACCCAGCCCGTCGGGTTGTTCGGCGAATTCACCAGAAGCGCGCGCACGTCCGGCGTCAGGACGCTGAGCAAGGCGTCCAGGTCCAGGCGCCAGCCACTCTCGGAGAACGACAGCGCAACCGTCGTCACGCGCGCCCCCAGCACCTTGGGCATTTCCACCAGGTTGGGCCACAAGGGCGTCACGGCGACCACGTGATCGCCCGCGCCCACGATGGCCTGCACGGCCGTCATCAGCGCCGACGTGCCCGAGCTGGTGACTGCGATGTTGTCCACATCACGTTGGCCGTGCAGCCCGCTCACATACCCGGCCAGGCGTTCGCGCAACGCGGGCACGCCCAGGGTCTGTACATAGAAGGTCTGCCCGGAAGCGATGTGGGCGATGGCCGCGTCGCGGAACGCGGGCGGCGTCTGCTCATCGGGTTCGCCGAACCAGAAGGGCAGCACGTCGGCGCGGCCCATGCCCGCATTGGCGACTTCGCGGATTTGCGACGAACGCAAGCTCTGCACGCTGGCGCGCGCGCTCGCCGTGACGCCGCCGGTAGATACTGCTGTATTCATGCCTGTTCCTGTCTTGCCAGTAGATTGAGATCGCGCCGCCACTCAGCGGCATGCCTCGCTGAACTGCGCGCGCGCCTGGCGGGCGCCGCGGGCCAGCCAGGCCACATCGGAGTGCAGCGCAATGAATTGCACGCCCAGCTTGCGGTAGCGCGCGGCCTCTTCGGGATCGTTGGCGAAAATGCCGACCGCCTTGCCCGCCGTGCGGCCGGCGTCGATCACGCGGCCCACGGCCTCGCGCACCTCGGCATGGGCCATGTCTCCCAGCCGGCCCAGGCTGGCGGCCAGGTCGGCGGTGCCGACGAACAGGCAGTCCGCCCCAGGCAGCGCGGCAATGGCTGCCACGTTGCGTACCGCCTGCGCCGATTCGATCTGCAGGATCGCGCAGGCCTGCTCATTGGCCCGCCTGACGTAGGAAGGGTCCTGCCCGTACATGCCGGCCCGCACCAGCCCCGCCACGCCGCGCACGCCGCCATTGCCTTCGCACGGAAAGCGCATGGCCGCGATGGCGCGGCCCGCGTCCTCGGCCGTGTCGATGTTCGGGAAAATGATCGTCTGGGCGCCGCAATCCATCGCGCGCTTGACCAGCGCGGCGTCGTTCACCGTCACGCGCACAACCGGATACGCGGCGGCGCCATGCGCGCGCGCCGCGTCGATGGCCTGCAATTGCGCCGTCAAGCCCGCCATGTCATTGGGCGCATGCTCCATGTCGACGACCAGCCAGTCGAAGCCGCAATGCGCAATCGCCTCGGCCACGGCCGGGCTCGCCAGGGTCAGCCAGCACCCCTCGGAAGGCTCCAGGGCCAGCAGCTTCTTGCGTATCGGATTCGGATCTTTCATGTCTGCTCCATAGTGTTCAAACGGGGAGCATTCATGACGTCGACGCCCCCTCCAGCAATCGAACAAAGATACCGGAGCGGAATCGCGAATATTTCCGAATTTTCGACGCGAATGTGTAATATTTTGGATTGAAATTAGCGAAACATTCAATTTCTTGGAAAAATCGTGCAAAGCAAGAATTTCGATCCCACGGACCTGCAGATCCTGGCCGCCTTGCAGGTCGACGGGCGGCTTTCCAGCGCCGATCTGGCCGAGCGCGTTTCGCTCACCCCCTCCCCCTGCTGGCGACGCGTCAAGCGCCTGGAGGACGAGGGCGTGATCCGCGGCTACCGGGCCGAGGTCGACGTCAAGAAGCTTGGCTTCGGCGTAACCGCGTTCGTCTGGATTTCGCTGGACATGAAGGGCGCCGAACACGTCAAGGCGTTCGAGGACGCCATCAAGGACGTGCCGGAGGTGCTGACCTGCCATTGCGTGTCGGGCCGCTACGACCATCAGCTAACGGTCATCGCCCGCGACCTCGACGCGTTCGGCGATCTGGCGCGCTATGTGCTTGGCGCCCTGCCCGGCGTGAAGGAGGTCTACACCTCCTTCGTGCTGAAAGAGGTCAAGGGGTTGGGGGATGCGATTTCATTGCCGGCGGACTGACGCACGGCATCCACGGCGGCCAGCCATCAGGCCGCGTTGAACCGCGCAAGCCACGGCAACGCCGCTTCCAGCCGGGGGGACTCCAGCTCCGGCTGCGCCGCGCCTTCAGGCAGCGTCAGCCCCACCCGGTTGTGCCAATACGTGCGCAGGCCCACCTTGCTGGTGCCGAACATGTCGTAGCCGGAGCCCGCGACGAACGCGGCCTCGGACGGCTGCACCTGCAATCGGGCCAAGGCCAGCTCATAGGGGCGCGGGTCGGGCTTGTAGTAGCCCGCCTCCTCCGACGTCACCACCACGTCCCAGTCCACGCCCAGCAAACCGGCGGCGCGCTGCCCCAGACGGGCGGAACAGTTGGTGACCACGGCCAGGCCGCAATGCGGCCGCAAGGCCTGCAGCAATTCACGGGCGCCATCCCAGGCGGGCAGCTCGTCCCAGCCCGCCTCCAACGCGGCGGGTGCGGATGCCGGCAGGCCGACCGCGGACGCGGCTTCCTGCACCAGACGCTCATAGGGTTGATAGGCGCCGCAACCATAGGTGCGGCGCAGGTACTCCGCGCGCCAGGCGCGTCCGGCGGACTCGGAGCCGGCGGCGCGGTTCCATAGGGTCCAGGAATCGAGCAAGGCCGTCAGCAGGTCGAACAACACGGCCCGGGGATAGGTGGGTACTGCGGCGGGACTGGACATGCGCGGCTCTCTCGGGTGGGTACAGGCCCACTATAAAGAGCAACGCAGCCGCTGTGGTTCAACCTGCGTTTACCCAGAATTAAGCCTGAACTTAATCGCGCTACCAGCGATACGCCACCCGCGCCATGATGGTCCGCTCCAGACCGTAATAGCAGTTTGTCACGCTGTCGCACGCCGCCACATAGCGCTTGTCGAACAGGTTGCTGGCGTTCAGCGAGAACTGGTAGCTCCCCATGTCGTAGCGCAGCGCCGCGTCCACCAGCGTGTAGGCAGGCACATGCACCGCGTCCGGAATGTCATTGGTCGACCCCATGTAGCGCACGCCCGCGCCGAACCATAGGCCGGCCAGCGGCCCCGTCGCCGACAGGCGGTAATCGGCCCACAGCGACGCCATGTGATCGGGAATGTAGGGCGGACGCTTGCCCAGGTTGACCGCCGTCCGCGCCGCCTTGGTCACCTTGACGTCGTTGTAGGTGTAGGACGCCAGCACGTTCAACTGCGGCGTGACTTCCCAGGTGCCTTCCAGCTCGATGCCGCGCGAACGGATTTCGCCGGTCTGCACGCTGAAGCCGGGATGGGCCAGGTCCGCGGTCGACACATTGGTCTGCCGCAGGTCGAAGAGCGAGACCTGCGCGAAGCTGCGGGCGCCCGCCGGCTGATACTTCAGGCCGATCTCATACTGCTTGCCGCGCGTGGGCTCGAATGGCGTGCCGCCGTAGCCCGCGCCCGCCACCGGCTCGAAAGACTCGGTATACGACGCGTAAGGCGCCAGGCCGTTGTCGGCCAGGTAAACCAGCCCGACCTTGCCGCTGAATTGTTCGTCGTTGCTGCGGGTCGTGGTTTCCACGCCGGTGCGCAGGATCGTCTCGCCCGTGGTGGAACGCGCCCAATCGTAGCGGCCGGCCAGTTGCAGCACCCATTTGTCGTAGAACTTGATCTGGTCCTGCGCATACAGGCCGAACTGCCGGCGCACCTGATTGGTATCGTTGGACGCCTGCGGCGTCGCGCCGGGGAACGGCCGCCCATACACCGGGTCCCACACATTGATCGGATCCACCGCGGCCGTACGCAAGCCGTAGAGCCGGTCAAAACGCGATTCCTGATAATCCGCGCCCAGCAGCAGCGTGTGCGCCACCGGCCCATGCGCAAGATTGAACTGCGCCTGGTTGTCCAGCGTGAACAGGTGGAAGCCCTCTTTGCTGACCAGCGAAATGCGGCGCAGGTCGGTGTAGGGTTCACGCGTCTGCACCCAGCCTCCGTTCGCCCCCAGGCTGCGGTAATCGACGTCCAGCGTGGAATAGCGCAGGTTCTGGCGCAGCGTCAGCTGGTCGTTGACCCGATGCTCGGCCAGGTAGCCGATCTGCGCCTTGCGCCGATCGGTCTGGTCGAAGGTCGGGTCACCCGTGAAAAAGTCCACCGGAATATGGCCGTTGGCGACCGGCCAGAGCGTGCCCGCAGCGGGCAGGAAGTTGGCCGTATTGCCCGTGCGATCGTGCTGGTACTGCGCGAGCAGCGTGATCGAGGTCGCCGCGCTGGGCTTCCAGGTCAGCGACGGCGCCAGCAGGACGCGGTCGTCATCGACGTGGTTGGTCTGCGTGCCGCCCTCGCGCCCCACCGCCGTCAGGCGGTAAAGCCACTGGCCCGCATCGTCCAAGGGACCGGTGAAGTCGCCGGAGAGCTGCTTGCGGTCGAAGCTGCCGTACTGCACCGCCAGTTCGCCGCTGCGCGTATCCAGCGGACGCTTGCTGACCTGGTTGACCAGCCCGCCCGGCACGGTCTGCCCGTACAGCACGGACGAAGGACCGCGCAGGACTTCCAGACGTTCCAGCGTGTAGGGGTCGACCTCCCAGCCGCCGTAACCGCCCGAGTAGGCCAGCTTCAGGCCGTCCAGATACTGACCGTTGTTGGCGACGTTGAAGCCGCGCACATAGTAGGTGCCGCGGCGCGTGTCGTAGATGGGTTCGGTGCGCACCCCTGCGCTATAGCGCAAGGCCTCGTCCACGCGGCTGACGCCCTGCGCCGCCATCTGCGCCTGGGTGATGACGCTGATCGACTGCGGTGTCTCGATCAGCGGCGTGTCGGTCTTGGTGGCGGTCGCGCTGTTACGCGCGACATAGCCGTCGACCGGTCCCCAGGCCTGCTCGCCGCTGCCGTGCACCGTGATCGGCTCCAGCGTGCTGGCGGCAGCGCCGGACGCGCGCCGAATCGTATAGCCTGCCTCGCCGCGCGCAATCGCCTCCAGCCCGGTGCCTGCCAACAAGCCGGCGAACGCCTCCCTGGGCGCCACCGTGCCTGACAGGCCCGGGCTTTGCAGCCCGGCAGTCAACGCCGGATCGAACGACAGGATCAGGCCGGCCTGCTCGGCGTAGCGATTCAGCGCGGGAGCCAGAGGACCGGGCGCCACGTTGACCGTGCGGGCAACTGCCGCAACGGACGCAGTCGACGACTGCCCCCAGACGGGATGAACCGCGGCCAGCGCGGCCGCGGCGGACAGCGCGCGCAAGATGCGCACTGTGAACTTGGAATGACTCATGAGCGGACGACCCTCTCCAGATTGATGGCTACTCATGAGTCATGACGAAGCAAACCGCGACAGGGACAGCGAAATGCAGATTTTTTTTCAACGACGCTGCACCAGCACCAGCCAGGACGTGTATCGGTTGACCGTGATGGGGAGGCTGGCCGCCAGCGATGCCAGGGCCTGATCGGGCGCTTCCAGCGGGAATACGCCCGACACGCGCAGGCCATCCAGAGAACCCGCGTCGTACTGCAGGCGCCCCTTGCGGTAGCGGCTCAGCTCCGCCAGTACATCGGCCAGTGGCTGGTTATCCACCACCAGGCTGTGCCGTGTCCAGGCTAGCGCCTGTTCTGCGTCTACTGGTTCAACCTCGCCGACTTGGCCCGCGCCCATGCGCACGCGCTGCCCCGCCGCCAGATCGGCGCACACCGGCGCGGGAGCCTGAGCGCAGGCCCGCACACGGGATTCCTGCACGACCACATCCGTATGGCCGTCGCCGCGCCGCACCGCATAACGCGTGCCCAGCGCCTGCGCCGTGCCGTCCGGCGTCTGCACCACGAAGGGCCGTCCCGCGTCCTCGTGCGCCACGTCGACGAGGATCTCTCCTTGCCGCAAGGTGATCAGCCGTTGCCGGGCATCGAAGCGCACGTCGATCGCCGAATCGCTGTTCAAGGTAATGCGGCTGTGGTCGTCCAGTTCGATGACGCGCCACTCGCCGACTCCGCTGCGGTGATCGGCCAGCAGCCAGGCCGGCGGCGCCATGCGCCACAGGCCGGCCCCACACACCAGCAATGCCAGCGCGGCCGCTCCCAGTGCGCGGCGGCCGGTACGCGGCTTGCGGTCGGCCTGCTCCAGGATGCGGCGGGCTGCCGCAGGCGAATCGAAGGCCGCGGCCCGGTCGAAACTTCCCCAAAGATCCTCAAGCCGGCGATAGACCCGTTCGTGCTCGGGATCCGCGGCCCGCCACCGCAGACAGGCTTCGCGGTCGGCGTCGCTCGCGCACTCATCGCGCAAGGTGGCCATCCATTGGGCCGCGTCCGCCACGACGCAAGGGATAGCCTCTGCCTTCACGCCGCCTCCATCACCAAGTAGCAATGGGCAAGCGCGCGCGCGACATACTGCTTCACCATGCTGGAAGAGACGCCCAGTTCGACCGCGATCTCGCCGTAGTTCCATCCCTCCAGCCGATGCAGCAGAAAGGCGCTGCGCGGCTTGGCGGGCAAGGCATCGAGCATGCGCGCCAGTTCCGCCAGGATCTCGACGGTTTCAAGCAACTGTTCGGGAGCGGGCGAGGTCTCGCCACCATGCAGAATGGACCAGCTTTCCAGGCAAACCGCCTCGAGCTTGCGCCGCCGTGCGTCGTCGATCACCAGCCGGGTGGCGGTCGTCGTGAGGTAGGCGCGCGGCGTCCTGATCGCCGCCAGATCGTCGCGGCCGATCAACCGCACAAAGGTGTCCTGCGCGAAATCAGCGGCGTCGCAGGACGAGCCCAGCTTGCGGCGCAGCCACCCGACCAGCCAGCCATGATGATCGCTGTACCAGGTCAACAAGGCCGCGTGGCGGGCGGTATCAGGAGCGGACATGGCGCGCGCGAAATGATTTGGAAATAAGAATGATTAGCAATCATATCAAAGTCCATGCCCCGCCATTGCGCTTTTCCCACCGCTGCGCGGATGCGCTTTTCCTACGCCCGGCGATTCACGCAGCCTGCCCTGACATCAGTTTGACGCGGCAAAAACAAAAGGCCGTTGACGATGACGTCAACGGCCTTTGGAATTCTGGTGGGCTGTGAGTGGCTCGAACACTCGACCTACGGATTAAGAGTCCGCTGCTCTACCAACTGAGCTAACAGCCCTGCAACTTCACTCAGTCTCGTCCGCTTTGCTGCGCGTTGTTTAGTCCGCTGCCGCTGCGTTTCGTTATGTGTGTAGTGCGAAGAAGAAAGATTATATGCAGCTTTTTTGGTTTGTGCAAGTCAGGTGGAAAAAACTTTTTCCAGACCGGCCTCAAGCCGCAAATCCGCCGTCCACCGCCAGGCTCGCACCCGTGACGTAGCGCCCTTCCGGCCCGGCCAGGAACGCAACCATGCCGGCGATGTCACGCGCTTCGCCGTAGTGCGGCAAGGACAGCACCGCCACCAGATCCGCCGCATGCGCGCCGTCGGCGGGATTCATGTCGGTGTCGATCGGGCCGGGGTGCACTACGTTGGCGGTGATGCCACGTGCGCCCAGGTCGCGCGCCAGGCCCTGGGTCAGGCCGACCAGCGCGGACTTGCTGGCGGCATACAGCGCGACACCGGCGCGGCCCGCGCGGCCTGCCAGGCAGCTGCCGATGTTGATGATGCGTCCGCCGTCCGGCATGGACGCCTGTGCCGCCTGGATGGCGACGAAGGGCGCGCGCACGTTGACGTCCATGGTGCGCTCGTAGTCGTCGAGGCTGGTCTCGCCTATCGCGCCGGTCAGGAAGATGCCGGCGTTGTTGACCAGCACGTCGATAGGGCCCAGCTCGGCGATGGCCCGGTTGACCGCCCCGCGGACTGCGGACGCGTCTGCCGCATCTGCCTGGATGGCGAGCGCGCGGCGCCCGTCCACCGACAGTTCACGCGCCAGCGCCTGCGCACCGGCGGCCGAGGAGGCGCTCACGTAAGTGAACGCCACGTCGGCGCCATCGGCTGCAAGGCGGCGCACGATGGCGGCCCCGATACCCCGGCTGCCGCCGGTGACGAAGACAATTTTTCCAGTCAGATTCGGCATTGCGATACCCATATTTGTAGTGATCAGTACAAATATATTCGCCGAGCCCTCCATCGCCCGTCAACTATTTTTTTATCAATCACCACAAAAATCCCTGCCGGGTAAAATCACGCCTATGGCAGAACGTGGGCGCCCCAGGAACTTCGACCGTGCCCAGGCCTTGCGCAAGGCCATGGACGTCTTCTGGTCGAAGGGATATGACGGAGCATCGCTGACCGACCTCACGGCGGCGATGGGCATCAATTCGCCCAGCCTCTATGGCGCATTCGGCTCAAAGGAAGGACTATTCCGCGAAGCGGTGGAGCTCTACCGCGAGACCGAGGGTGGCTCGGCCCGGCGTGCGCTGCAAGAAGCGCCCACGGCGCGCGAAGCCATCCAGTCCATGCTGCTGGCGTCCGCCGAACGCTTCACCGCTCCCGGCACGCCCTCGGGCTGCATGATCGTGCTGAGCGCGCCGGCAGGCTGCGTAAATCCGGCCGGCGTGGGCGACTTCCTGGGCGACAACCGCCGCGACATGCAAAGCCGCATCCTGGCCCGCCTCAATGCCGGCGCCTCGCATGGCGAACTGCCGGCCGGCGCCGACCTCAAGAGCCTGGCCGCCTTCTACACCACCGTGCTGCACGGCATGTCGATCCAGGCGCGCGACGGCGCCAGCCGCAAGACCCTGCAAGCCGTGGCCAGACAGGCAATGAGAGCCTGGGACGCGCTGACCGAAAGCATACCCAACGGATAACGTCATGTTCCGGATCAATCTGCGGCATCTCATCCTGTGGATCAGCTTGCTGTCGGTTGTGCTCGCGCTGATGGGCAGCCTGCATGCCAGCTACCTGGTGCAGCGCGACCTTCTGCTGCGCACCGCGCTGGAACTCAATCAGGCCTACGCGTCCAAGCTGGCTTCCGTGACCGACGTGTTCCTGACCGACCTCAGAAACTATCTGTCGTATAGCGCGGAAATGCTGGCCGACATGGAAGTGCACCCCGAACACATGGTGGCCGAGACGCAGCGGCAGGAACGGCAACTCGGCCAATTCAACTCCACGTTTGTCGTGTCGCCGCAAGGCAAGGTACTGGCGGCATCGACATCGGACCGCGCGTTGCTGGGCCAGCAGCTGAACAGCGAGGCCGTCAGGCGCGCGCAGGCAACCTTGCTCCCCACGGTCAGCCCTCCGTTCATGGACCTCAAGAACCGCTGGCTGATCCTGTACACCCACCCTATTTTCTCGGCCGACCACCGCTATCTGGGGTTTCTCGGCGGCACTCTCTACCTGCATGAGCACAACATGCTGGATCACCTGCTGAGCCAGCACTTCTACCGCGGCGACTCCTCTCTTTACGTCATCGATCGCAACGGCACCCTGATCTATCACCCCGACCGCGGCCGGTTGGGACAAAGCGTCTCCAAATCCGACGCGTTCGCCCCCGCCTTGCGGGGCGAAACCGGTGAAATGCGCTTCACCGACGACGACGGCCACGCCTTGCTGACGGGCTATGCGCCAGTGCCCGGCATGGGCTGGAGCATCATCGCGCAACGCCACGTCGACGCCACGTTGCAGCCCCTGGGCGATCTGCTTCTGACCACGGCTCTCCATACCCTGCCCCTGCTGCTGCTTTCCGTGGCCTCCATCTGGCTGCTGTCGCGCTGGATCGCCCGGCCGCTAGGCGAACTGGCCGGCATCGCCAAGCACATGCAGAACGCGGATTCGGCGGATCGCATCCGCGACGTGCGCTCCTGGTACTTTGAAGCCGCGCAACTCAAGCGCGCGCTGCTGGCGGGCCTGTCCTCGATCCATCACAAGATCCGCGACCTGCGCCGTGAAACCACCACGGATACCTTGACGGGCCTCTTGAACCGGCGAGGAATGGACGAGGCGCTGGCGCTGCTGCAAGCCGAGAAGCAACCGGTGGCCGCCGTGGTCATCGACATTGACCACTTCAAGCACATCAATGACCGCTACGGCCACGCGGTGGGAGACCGCGCACTGCAGTCCCTGGCCAAGCTGATGGGCGAAGGTTCGCGCAGCGGCGACACCGTGGCGCGCGCCGGCGGCGAAGAGTTCGTCATGCTGCTGCCCGGCGCCCCCCTGGAAGCCGCCATCGCGCTGGTCGAGCGACTGCGCCAGCGCATTGCCACGGAGCCGGGCGCCGTCGCCACGCCCCTCACCATTTCGGCAGGCGTGGCGGCCTACCCCGCACATGGCGTGACGCTCGACGCCGTACTACAGCGCGCCGACCAGGCGCTCTACTACGCCAAGAACCATGGTCGCAACGCCGTCTGCGTCGCGGACGACGATGCCCAGGCCGGAGCGCGCCGGACCTCGCCGGCTTGAGCCCTATTTGCCTTTGGGCTGAGCGGGCGGCGGGGCCTTGGGCGGCACGCGCATCTCCTTCAGCAAGGGGCCGCAGGCATTGTCGTCGGTGGTGCTGGGCGCAACCAGCGCCAACAGCCCGGCGGCCGGCGTCAGCAGTACGCCCAGGGCCACCATGCCCGCGCCACGCGCCGCCAGCGGCAACACATGCACGCCCACGTCCGGCGATCCGAACGTACCCCGCACATACAAGGGAGAGCGCAGCGAGAAGATGCGGAAGCCCTTGCTGTCCGGGGTGATGTCCAGGTCCATCTTCTCGTTCTTGAAGTCAGCCGTGCCGGTAATGCTGATCAGCGCGTTCTCGGTGTCGAACACGAACACGCGCGGCGTCATGACGCCGTTCTTCATTTCCAGATCGGCCGCGCCGCAATTGATCTTCACCTCGTCGTCGCCGAACAGCTTGGAGACGACGTAGTTGCCCACGTTGAGCCCCGCGATCTCCATCAGGCTGCGGCTGATGACGCCATCGTTGACCAGCATTTTCACATCGCCCGTCGCCGTGCCCAGCAAGGCGGCCACCGAATTCCCCGCGCCGCTCACCGCCATGTCGCCATTCAGCTCGCCCAGCGTTTTCTGCATGGCGGCTGTGGCGGGAAACAGCTGCTTGAGCCGCAGGCGGCGCGCGCTGATGTCCACGCGCCCGGTCAGGGTCGAGCCGGAGCCGTCCAGCCGTATGGTGGAATTGATGTTGCCGCCGGCCATGCCGAAGCGCAGGGGGTCGAGCGTCAGCTTGCCGTCCTGCAGCACCAGGTGCACGGACAGGTCCGACAGCGGCAGCTTGCTGTCGTGCACGATGCGGCCGGCGTCCAGCGCAACGTCCGCATCCATGTCACGCCAGCGGTCGGTGCGGAATGCCTGCGTGGGCAGCACCTTGCCGCCCTTGGGCTTGGCCGGCGCGTCCTTGGCCTTGTCCGTTGCGGCGCCCGCCACCTTGCCCGACGGCACGCCGATCAGCGGCCCCAGGTCCTCCATGCGCAATTGTTTGGAGGAAAGCTTGCCGGTCAGCTTGGGCCGGGGCATACCCAGTGCGAAGCTGATGTCGCCATGCAGATCGCTGTTGCCTACCTTGCCGTTGAAATCCTTGTAGTCGAACACCGCCCCGCCGGGATTGCGCAGCTTGGCCACCAGATGGCCGTCAGTGGAATACGGCGGCGTGTCCGGCAGGGTGACACCCGTCAGCGGGTACAGCTGCGCCATTGACGCGCCCGACAGCTTCAAACGCAGATCCAGCGAGCCAAGATTGACCGGATCGGTCAAGGTCCCCGCGACTGACGCCCGGGTACCGCCGATGGTCACGTCCGCCTGCACAGGAAAAGGCTGGCTGGCGTCCTGCAGGGCAAGCATGCCGCCAACCTTGCCTTCGCCCTTGGTGGCCAGGCCCTTGAACTTGCCGTCCAGCTTCCAGCCGAATACGTAGTCGCGCGGCGACGTCGCGGCGCCACCCTCCGGTGCCGCGAAGGCCGCCCCGGCTACGTCCGCGAACGGCACTGGCTTGCCCAGCGGATCCACCATCACGGTCAGGTCCGCCTTGAGGACTTCGTCCACCAGCGCCGCGCGGCCCTTGTCAAAGCCGATCTCGTTGATGTCCAGCACCCAGGGCGAAGGCTCGCCGGTTTCTGGCAACGTAAATTCCCAGTTGGCGCGGCCGTCGGCCAGGCGCTGCAAATCGGCGGCGGGTTCGGTCAGCTGGATGCGGCGGATGACCACGCGCTGGCGCAACAGCGGCAGGAGCGCCAGGCTGAACTCGCCGCGCTTGAGGGTTGCGAACTGGGGGGCCTTGGCCCAGGGCACATTGGCCACCGAGATATCGTTGGCAATCACATGCGGCCATGGCACCCAGGCCCGCCAGCTGCCTTCATCGGGCTCGCGAGTCCATTTGACGCTGAGATCGCCGTTGATGGCGAAGGGGCGTCCGATCGCGGCGCTGGCCCGTTCGTTGATGAAGGGCTTGGCGCGGTTCCAGTCGAAGGTGGCGATCACCGCCACCAAAATCGCCACGAGGAGCGCCGCTCCCCCTACAATCCCGATCGCTATTTTTCCTGAGCGCGTCATGGTTATTATCCTTGGCATTGCGGCCGGCGCACCGCTACCGGCCCTCGTTACCTTTAAGGGTATCGCGGCCCGCAGGGCCAGCCAGGCTTTCCGGCCCCATAATGTGTGCGGATTTTTCCTCGCCCGGCTCTCCAGGCGGCGGCGCCCGGCGCGTGCCAGCCGGGGTTTGCGCAGCATGGCGCGTGCCCAGCCCTGGGACGGTCGGTTACAAACCGAAATGGCTTCCTACGGCGAAATGTGACCCAGACGTCGGCGCCTACCGAATTTTCGACGCCGGTCACGCTCAAATGCCTGAACGACAGACCCCGGCCCCTCTGACCGGGCAGCAGAACAACCTGGAGGCCCGATGCGGCATTCGACCTTGATTTTCGTGGTGGCGGCATTTGCGCTGCTGACGCTCAGCCGCCTGGCGCTGGCCGCCTGGCAGTCCAAGCGCGTGCGCGATGCTGGGGGGCTCCTCCCCCTGCTGCTCGGCGGGCTGCGCATCGACGCGCACCAGATCGCCGTGCTGGCGGCGCTGCCGGCCGTGCTGTCGCCCTTGTTCGGACACATCCCGCTGGCCGCCACGCTGGCCGGCTACTGGTATTTGGTCGCCTTCATCCTGCTGGCCTTCCTGGAAGTGGCCACCCCGCCCTTCATCCTGGAATACGACTCCCGCCCCAACCGCCTGTTCGTCGAATACCTGAAGCATCCGCGCGAAGTCTCCGGCATGCTCTGGCGCGGCTACAAGGGCGCACTGGTGGGCGGTCTGGCCGTCGTGGCCCTCATTGGTTGGGGCGCCTACGGCCTGTTCGGCCACGCCCTGCCCGACGCGCGACTGAGCTGGTGGCAGATGCCGCTAGCCAGTCTGGCGATCCTGGCCATCGTCATCCTGGCCATCCGCGGCACGCTGGGCCACCGCCCGATCAACCCGTCCTCGGTCGCCTATAGCTCGGACGGCATGCTCAACACGCTGGCGTTGAACTCGCTCTATAACGTGTTCTATGCCGTCTACAGCATGAAAAACGAAAAGTCCGCCTCCGCCGTGTACGGCGGCATGGACGACGACAAGATGCACGCGAGGGTGCTGGCCCAGGCCGGCCTGCCCAACCCGCCCGCCAACCCCGACTACCCCAGCCTGCACCGCCAGGTGGCCACCCGCAAAACGGCGCGGCCGCTGAACCTGGTGATCATCCTGGAAGAAAGCCTGGGCGCGCAGTATTGCGCCGGCCTGGGCGGAGCCGACCTGACGCCGGAACTGGACGCCCTGGCGCGCGAAGCCTGGACCTTCACCCGCGCCTATGCCACCGGCACCCGCTCGGTGCGCGGGCTGGAAGCGGTGGTCACGGGCTTTCTGCCCACTCCGGCGCAGGCGGTGCTGAAGCTGCCGCGCTCGCAGCGCGGCTTCTTCTCGCTGGCCGACCTGCTCGGACGCCATGGCTACCATTCGCGCTTCATCTACGGCGGCGAATCGCACTTCGACAACATGAAGGGCTTCTTCCTGGGCAACGGTTTCAAGCAGATCGTGGACCGGCCCGATTTCGTGGACCCGGCCTTCGTCGGCACCTGGGGCGCGTCGGACGAAGACATGTTCAACCAGCTGGACCGGCTGCTGCGCGAAGACGGCGACCAGCCCACCTTCACGCTGGCCTTCAGCGTGTCCAACCATTCGCCCTGGGAGTACCCGGCAGGCCGCATCCAGACCGACGGCAACCCGGCCACCGTGGAAAACACCGTGCGCTACGCCGACTGGGCGCTGGGCCGCTTCTTTGAACGCGCCAAAGCCTCGCCGTACTGGGAGAACACCGTGTTCCTGATAGCGGCGGACCACGATTCCCGCGTCTTCGGCGCCAGCCTGGTGCCCGTGCGCCACTTCCATATTCCGGCCGTGATCCTGGGCGCCGGCATCGAGCCGCGCCGCGACGACCGCCTGATCAGCCAGATCGACCTGGCGCCGACCCTGCTGTCGCTGATAGGCGTGAACACCGAGCACCCGATGATCGGCCACGACCTTACCCGCAGCACGCCAGGCCGGGCGATCATGCAGTACGACAACACCTACGGCTATCTGAAGGAAGACGATCTGCTGGTGATGGCGCCCAACAAGACGCCGCTGCAGTATCGCTACACGGCGCCCGAGGAATACGCACCCGTGCCGCTGGATCCCGAGTTGGCGGCCGAGGCGCTGGCGCATGCGCTGTGGCCCAGCTGGGCCTATCGCGAAGGCCGCTACAGCCTGCCGGAACAGGCTGGCGCATCCTCCGCCTCCGGCGACAAGCCGGCCCTGTGAGTTCCCTGCCCCGCGGCCGCTACGCCGGCCGCTTGAACGCTTTGCGGGCTTTCTCGCTGGCGGCGTGGCAATGGCAATCGGGGCTGTGGTCATTCACCATGCCCACCGACTGCATGAAAGCGTAGACGGTGGTGGGCCCGACAAACTTCCAGCCCAGTTTCTTCAGCGCCTTGGACAAGGCCTCGGATTGCGCCGAGGTCGAAGCGCCGCGGGTCGACGGCGCCCCCTTCGGGGCTTCGAAACGCCACAGGTAGGCGCCCAGCGAGCCTTCGCGCTCGATCATTTCCAACGCGCGGGCGGCATTGTTGATCACGGCTTCGATCTTGCCGCGATGACGCACGATGCCGGCGTCGTCCAGCAGCCTCAACACCTCTTTTTCGCCGAAGCGCGCCACCTTGGCGGGCTCGAAGTTGGCGAAGCCGCGGCGGAAGGCGTCGCGCTTGGACAGGATGGTGCGCCAGCTCAACCCCGACTGGAATCCTTCCAGGCAAAGCTGCTCGAACAGCGCCCGGTCGTCGCCCTCGGGGTAGCCCCATTCAGTGTCGTGGTAGGCCATGTACTCGGCGGACGTGTCCACCCAGCCGCAACGGATCAGACCGTCGGGGGATTCGATGTTGGCGTTCAAGGCAGGCTCCTGGGCGCTATCGGGGCTACCGATGCTACCGCAGCAACGTCCCCGATAAAAGTCCGCCCATGCGCAAAAAAAGCATGGCGGCCGCCGATCATATCCCGCTACTATTTGCAGCCCTGATCCCGCGCCGGCCCTGTCCGCGCGCATCCCGGCGCTGCACGGGGGGTCTGCATCATGCAGCCCGTTTTGCGAGCCAGCCGGGGCCTGGACAGGTTTTCAGCCTTCCGCGCGCCATGTCCCTGCTAGAGTCCTCTCTTATTTCCTTCGTCTCTCCCGCCGTCCTGGCAGGCGACGACCCGGCCGCCAACCCCTGTCTGGACTGCGGGGCGTGCTGTGCGCATTTCAGGGTGTCGTTCTATTGCGGCGAACTGGCAGGCGAGAACGGCGGCCATGTGCCGGTGGAACTGGTCACCCAGATGAGCCCGCTGCGCGCGTGCATGAAGGGCACGGAAACCGGCGGCGGCCGCTGCATCTCGCTGCGCGGCGAACTCGGCCAGCCCGGCATCCATTGCGCCATCTACGAAAACCGCCCCACGCCGTGCCGGGAATTCGACATCTGGATGCCGGACGGCTCGCCCAATCCGGATTGCCAGCGCCTGCGCCTGGCGCTGGGATTGGCCCCGGTGCCGCCCCGGCCGGACGCCGAGAACGACCCGCAAGGCCCGCTGCACCCCAACCAGCCCGCCGCGGCCTGAGTCGGGTTTCAGCCGGCGCAGGAATGGCCGGCCTGCGCCAGCATCGCCTGCCTGGAGCAGACATCGGCCGCGGGGGCCCGAACCCGCTTGCGCATTCGGACGATGTCGGGGTCCTTGCCCAGGAAGCCCAGCACATTGCGCATCACGCGTTCGCGCTCCTGGTCCACGCAGATCATGTGATAGCTGTCCTCCAGCATCACCACCGTCGACTGGGATATGCGCCGCTCCAGGAAGCGGGCTGAGCGCGGACTGGTCAGCTCGTCCTCTTCCGCATGCATGATCAAAGTCGGGCAGCGCATGCGCTCCAGCCCGCGCCGCACCATGCCGCGCAACCGGTCCACCTGGCGCACGCAAGCCAGCGGCACCCACTGGTAATGGAAACCGTCGCCGCGCGCGAACCCCGCCTTGATGAAGGCGCGCACCAGTTCGCTCTTGACTCCATATGGATCTTCCTCGCGCACGCGAATCCGCCGCCGCAGGCCCGGCAGGCGATACACCAGGTAGCGCACGGCCCGGTACCAGGGCGTGCTCCATCCATCCAGGAACACCGGCGCGGACAGCGACACCAACGCGCCGCGCGTGTGCGATTCGCGCTTGCATAGCTCCACCGCCAGCAGCGCCCCCAGGCACATGCCGATGACATGCAGTACCTCGTATTGCGCACAAAGTTCGCGATAGCGCTGCGTGACCACCGCCATCCAGTCCTCGACCGTCACATCAAGCAGGTCTTCCGGACAACCGGCATGGCCGGGCAAGGTCACGCCGTGGGGTTCGACCCCGGCGCGCGCCAGCACCTTGTGCATGGCGCCCATGTCGAATTCGGTGCCGCCCAAGCCGTGGATAAGCAGCGCGCCGACGCGTTGCTGGCTCACGGCGCACTCCCGGCCGGCGGCAACGCCAATAAAAACAAGTCATTCATGAAACACCCCTGAAGCATGGCGGGCAGGACGAAAAGGCCTGTCCGACCCTGGCGTCATACTAGGCAGGGGGTGTCCGGGAAGATCGGCAAAACTGTCGGAGAACCGTGAAAATCCGTAAAGCCCACGGCCGGGGGGCTGAACTACTCGCGTTCGGCCAGGTAGCGCGTAGGCGTCACGCCGAAAGCGGCGCGGAAGCTGCCGATGAAGGCGCTGGTGCTCTCGTAACCCACCGAGAGGCCGGCCTCGGTGACGGAGCCGCCGCGGCAAAGCAGCTCCAGGGCGCGCAACAGGCGCGCCTGCTGGCGCCATTGCCCCAGCGTGACGCCCGTTTCCTGGCGGAAGCGGCGCATCAGCGTGCGCGAGGACATGCTCAGGCGCTGCGCCCACTCATCGATGCCGGCGGTGTCGTCGGGCCGGTCCAGCAGCGTATTGGCCAGATCCTGCAAACGCGGATCGACAGGCATGGGTAACAGCACGGGTTCATGCTCGCGCTGCTTGAGCTCTTCCAGCAGCACGTCGAACAACTGTTCCTGGTAGGCGGGAGACAAGGTCGTGTTCGGCTGGACCGACGTGAAGCGGTCCATCAGGGCTTCGATCAGCCTGGACGCGGGCCAGGAGCGGCAGCGGTCCGGCAGGCGCCCGCAGGCGTCGCGGCGCACATACAGGAAGGACCCGCGCGCCTCGCCGAACCAGCGCGCGCCGTGCTGCACGCCGGGCGGAATCCAGCCCAAACTGCCCGGCATCACCGTCCAAACATGGGCGCCCGCCTGCACCAGTACCAGCCCCTCGTGCACGAGCACCAGCATGCCCTCGTCATGGACATGAGAGGGTACGGCAATGCCTTTGGATTCACGCCGTCCCTGGACGCTGAACGGCGTCAGCAATACGTCCGGCAGGGGAGGCGCAACGGCCACGTGAAGCATGGTTGGCAGGTTTGAGCTACAGGTTGACGGTTTCCGGTGAGCGGATCCAGTTGGAAATGTACATCATTCTCACCTGGATATCAGCCACGCAAGGAAAACCTCCCATGGACCACTCAAGACTGCGCCATGCCGGCATCAAGGCCACCTTCCCGCGCATGAAGATCCTGGACCTCTTCTATCAGCACGCCGGCCTGCACATGAGCCCGGCCGACATCTACCGCAACCTGCTCTCGGACAGCAGCAACATCGGACTGGCCACCGTTTATCGCGTCATCACGCAACTTGAAGGCGCCGGCCTGCTCAAACGAACTCAGCTCGACGCTCACACCACCGTGTACGAGCTCAACGACAAAGGACACCACGACCATCTGGTCTGCACCGATTGCGGACGGATCCTTGAGTCCAGCGACCCGGCCATGGGCCAGCTGGTCAGGAAGATCGCCAAGCGCAGCGGCTTCCTGCTGGACTCCTACAGCCTGGTGCTTTACGGCCACTGCGGCTGCGGCAAGAACGCCGCCGCCCTTCCTCACGGAGAATTCGAATGAACCACGAACAGTTTTTCTTCCACGACCTGTCCCAGTTTCCCATCGTCACGTCCAGGCATGGCGGCGCGCCCGACGGCTATTCCGCCAGCTGGATACGCGAAATGGAAATGCTGGTAAACAACCCCCAGAGCTTCGTCATGGTCGTGCCCGACATGCGGCAGGAAGCCGGTCAGGCCGACCGCAAGGCCATGATCGAATGGCAGACCGCCAACATGCCGCGCCTGAAGGCCCGCTGCCGGGCATTCATCGCCGTGGAGGGCAATGCCGAAGCGTTGGACAAGATCCGCAAGCGCGGCGAAAAGATGACCCGCGCCTTCGGCGTGCCATTCCTGGCCGTGGCCACCGTCGGCCAGGCGGCGCAATGCGCCCGCGAACTGCTGGGCCAGTCGGGCCCGGGGGGCTTTATCGTCGACTAGAAGGGCCCGTCGATTTAAGAGTTGGCCGACAGCGCCGTTGTCCATTGATGTCAGGGCGCTGGTACCCGCCGGGTTGCGCGCCCCTTCAACCCCAGGACCGGCCGCCCAGCATGAATCGCGCACTCGCCTGCATTTTTTGCCAATCGACGCTTGCGCAAGGCGCCCCGCTGCTCGAACAGAACGGTGCAGCCATCTGCAAGGCCTGTGCCGACAGCTTCTCGGCCCGGTTCTCCGAACGCGCCTGGACCATGGCGGCCAGCCTGCAGGAACAGCTCGACGTGCTGCTGGACGAAAGCCGGCGCGCCCTGGCGCATAGCGAATTGATGGCGGAGCGCGCCCGCAGCTGCGGCCTGAACCTGCACGATCTGTCGGCCATGCCGGCGCGCACCCTGTCCTGAAATCTCCGCCGTCAGCGCCCTCCTCCTGCGATTTGCACACGTTGGTCGATGGCGCCGAACGGCGCATCGCCATCCGGTCCGCGCGCCAGGATGCGCACGCGATCGCCATGCCGCAGGTAGGGCGGCAGCCGCGCTTCCGGCACTCCGTCAAGCTGCGCGCGAACCCGCGCTTCGGTAATGCAGGCGCTGCCCGCGCCCGGATCCGCATTGCTGATGGTCCCCGCGCCGATGATGCTGCCTGCCGCCAGGGTGCGCGTCCTGGCAAGGTGCGCGATGATCTGTGCGAAGTTGAAGACGATCTCGCTATTGGCGTGAGGCTCGCCAAAGCGCTCGCCGTTGATCTCGATGCGCACGGGCAGGTCCAGCATGCAATCCTTCCAGGCGGCGCCCAGCGCGTCCGGCGTCACCGCGATGGGCGCAAAGCTGGTCGCCGGCTTGCTCTGGTAGAACCCAAAGCCCTTGGAGAGCTCACCCGGAATCAGCCCGCGCAGTGACACGTCGTTGAGCAGGACCACCAGCGCGATCAAATCGGCGGCCCGGGCGGCATCGGTGCCCATGGGCACATCCTTGGTGATCACGGCGACCTCGGCTTCCAGGTCGACCTGATGGGCCTCGTCGATCGCCACGATGGCGTCCTGCGGCCCGATCATCACGTCCGACCCGCCCTGGTACACCAGCGGCTCCTCTTCGTAGCGCGGCGGGATAGGCTCCCGGCGCCACTGGTAGATCAAGCGCGCATGATTGCGGTAGACGGAGGCATCCGCCCACTGATAGGCCCGTGGCAACGGGGCCATGCACTGGCTGGCGTCGAACGCGCCCGCTCCCGCCCACTCGGCGGCGTCGAGCTCCTGCGCGTGGCGGGCGAGCTGCGGCGCCAGCGCATCCCAATCATCCAGCAGGGTTTGCAGCGTAGCGGCGCAGCTCCCCGCGGATATCCATCGCAGGCCCGACGGGCTCACCAGCATCAGCTCGCCGTCACGCGTGCCGTTCCTGCGCGTCGCCACGCGCAATGGCAAGGCAAGCTTGGTCATGCCAGTCTCCCCGGCGCCGCCGCGGCGCCTCGCTTGTCCTCGGTCCAGCGGTCCAGCGCCGCGCGGGCCTCCCGCACATAGCCCTCGACGACTTCGGGCGCGGCCACTTCGACCGTCAGCTCCAGCCGCAGACCGTTGGGATCGAAGAAATAGATCGATTCGATGTAGCTGTCGTGGTCCGTAACGCCGACCACTTCCACGCCATGGGCCTCCAGCCGCGCCTTCATGGCAAGCAGATCGTCGCGCTGCGGCACCCGCAGGGCTATGTGATTGACCCACCCGGGCGTGTTCGGCGATGGCAGCGCCGCGGTCTGGTCACCCAGGTCGAAAAACGCGATGCAGGAGCCGTCCCGCATGCGGAAAAAAATATGCACATAGGGGCAGAATTCACCGGTGCTGGGCACGGAGTCCTTCTTGATGACATGCACCAGCGGCAAGCCCAACAGGTCTTCGTAGAAGCGTCGGGTCTCCTCGGCATCCCGGCAGCGCCAGGCGAAGTGATGCAGTCCCTGCACGGGACGAGCGGCGGTATGGTCCATGCGATTCCTCAATCGAGCGAGATCTTGTTGGCGCGGATGACTTCGCCCCAGCGCGCCGATTCGGCGCGCGCCAGAGTCCTGAATTCGTCAGGCGTTCCGGGCAGCGGCTCGAAGCCGAACTCGGCAAAGCGTTTCACCACGGCGGGATTGGCCAGCGCCGCATTCAGCTCCTGGTTCAGGCGCGCGACCGCTGGCGCCGGCATGCCCTTGGGGCCGAGCATGCCCTGGAACGCGAACACCTCGGCGTCCGGCACGCCCAGTTCGGCCAGCGTCGGCACATCCGGCAGCAGCGACGAACGGGCCTGCGAGCCGATGGCCAGCGGCCGCACCTTGCCGGCCTTGATGATGGACGCGCCCGAAGCCAGGTCCAGGAACATCACCGGCACCTGCCCGCCCATCACGTCCTGCATGGCGGGCGCAGCGCCGCGGTAAGGCACGTGGGTCAGACGGGCGCCGGTCCGGCTCTGGAACAGCTCCATGGCCAGATGATGCGGCGAGCCGTTGCCGACCGAGGCGTAGTCCACCTTGCCCGGCTCGGCCTGCACGCGCGCCATGAACGTCTTGAAGTCCGCAGCCGGAAACGCCGGATTCACCACCAGCACCAGCGGAAACTTGCCGATGGCCCCGATATAGGTGAAGTCCTTTTCCGGACTGAAGGCCAGCTTGCGGAACAGGTGCTCGTTAAAGGCCAGCACGCCGTTGTCCGCCGACATGACGGTGTAGCCGTCGGGCTTGGCGTTGGCGACCTGCTCCGCGCCGATATTGGTCGCGGCCCCCGGCCGGTTGTCGATGATGATCTGCTGACCCAGCGCGGCGCGCATGGACTCGGCCAGCGTGCGCGCGAGGTTGTCGGTGCCTCCGCCCGCGGGATACGGCACCACCCACTTGATCAGTTGGTCGGGATACTTGCCCTGGGCGCGGGCCAGCGGCGTGGCTGCGGCCAGGGCCGAGGCCCCAAGCGCCGCGAGGAAATGGCGTCGGTTCAAGTCTGTCTCCTTTGGAATGGTCGTCGCCGGTCAGTCGGCTGAAAGCGAGGGATTGGGCAGGTCAAGCAAGGCGTGCTCGATGGCGTCCAGGCAACGCTGCTCGTCCTGGACCTGCTCGAACAACAGCAGGGCCAGGCGCGCCAGAAACAAGGACTCACGCCCGCGCCCGGCGGTCGCGATGGCGTTGCTGCAGCGGGCATAGATACGGTCCTGGACCGCGGCGTCGACAATCATTGAATGGCTCCTTGCGCCCCACAGGCGCGTTCGATGGCGGACAGCACGGTGTCCAGCGATGGCGAACGCCACCGGCCGCAGACATGGCCGTCGGGCCGCAACAGATAGGCCATGCCGGCCTGCGGCGACTCCGCGTGCGCAGCAGGCGCGGCACAACGGCAAGGCAGAAACCGCCACGCAGGCGAAGCCGTCAGCGCTTCCAGCGCCTCCTGTTCCGGCCAGCCGCCGAACGCCAACAAAGTGAAACTGCCAGGCGTCAGCAGATCGGTCAGGTGCCCGCCGCCCGCCGTCCCGCCGTCCGTCAGCGGCGCGCCTGGCGCCCAATCGCCCCCGCCCTCGTCATCCGTCGACAAGGGCGATCCCGCATAGGCGATGGCTCGCGTCTGCCGCGGATTGACCAGGCGCGCGATGCCCGGATGCCGGCCCGCCAGCGACAGGCAGGCCTCGCGCATCAGATCGAAGCCGCGATGCGGCGGCGACATGAACTCGGTACTGCGCATGGCGTTCTCGGCATTGATGTGGAACGCCTGCCGCCGTTCGCCGCAATAGCTGTCCAGCAGAGCATCCGCGCCCTTGCCTTGCAGCACGGCCGCCAGCTTCCAGACCAGGTTGTCGGCATCGTCGAAACCTGAATTCAAGCCGCGCACGCCGAAAATCGGCATGGCATGCGCGGCGTTGCCAGCGAACAGGATGCGGCCATGCCGATAGGCATCCAGCGTCATCGCGCCCGCGCGGTACACCGAAGTCCACACCGGCGTCCAGGGCAGATGTCCTTCGCCGATGGCGTCCAGATGCGTCTGCACGAATGCCTGCACCTGATCCGGCTGCAAGGCTTGCGCGGCATCCGCGCCGGCCGCCAGTTGATAGTCCACCCGCCAGATGTTGTCCGGCTGGCGATGCATCAGGATGGTGGTCCCGCGCGCCCAGGGCGGGTCGAACCAGGCGCGGCGCTCCGCAGGATGGTCGCTGGCGAGCTCGATATCGACGATCGCGTAGCGGCCTTGATAGCCCGTACCCTTCAGCTCCAGACCCAGGCTGGAGCGTATGAAGCTCTGGCCACCATCGCAGGCCAGCAGCCAGTCGGCGCGCGTCTCGTAGCTGCCCAGCGGATTTTCGACCCGCACGCTCACGCCCCCGGTGTCGGGACGGCATTCGACCACCTTGCTGGCCCAGCGAATATCCACCCGCCCCGGGAAGCGGCCATTGATGTCGTCGATGGCGTCCAGCAGGAACTGTTCGATGTAGTACTGCTGCAGATTGATCATCGGCGGGTACTTGTCGCCCGGCGTCGACGGCATGTCGAACACCAGCACCTCCTCGGTGCCGTAAAAGCTGCGGCCCCGGGTCCAGGCCAGGCCTTTTTCCATGAAGGCCGGCGCCACGCCCAGGCGGTCCAGGATTTCCAGGCTGCGGCGCGAAATACAGGCCGCGCGGCTGCCCTCGCAGACCGAGTCGTCGGCCTCGATCACCACGCTGTCCAGGCCCAGTCGGGCCAGACCCAGCGCGGCCGCCAGCCCCACCGGACCGCCGCCCGCAATCAGCACGCGATGATGCCGGGCCTCACCGCCTTCCGCATTGAGCCGGGGCAGCGACGGCGGGTAGCGCCGGTACTCGAAGGGTCCGATTCTTTCCAAGGGCATGCGCAAGTCCTGAACGTGTCATCAAAAAAAGGCCGTATTGGCTTGCGTCATATTCTGCGGGGCCGGACTGGTTAATATGTCCTAATTAATCAGGACAGACTAACCCGCTATGAAATTGCTGCCGCTGCCGCCGCGGCCCCTTCCTCCCGGCCAAGCGCTGAGCATTGCACTGATGAATGCAATCGGCGCCGAAAACTTCGCCGCCGGGGTGCTGGACGCGCTGGGCACCACCTTGCCCGCCAGTCATTGCACGGTGTTTGCGCTGCGCAGCAGCGGGCGTGTGGAAGCCGTTTCGAGCGCCAGCGCCATCGGTGAAGTCGCAACGCTGACCGCCATCGAATACATGCGCCTGGGCTTCGACAAGCAGGACTCCAACATGATCTGGCTGTCCCGGCGCAAACCCGCCAAAGCGCGCCAACTCTGGATCGGGCATCAATTCGCCGAAGAGGTCGCCGATGCCCACTACCGCCGCGTCTGCTATGACGAGCCCGGCATACGCGAACGCATGTCGCTGCTGGCCGTGTTCCCTGACGGCTACCGGGTGGCGGTCAGTCTGCACCGGAACTTTTCGTATCCGGACTACGGTCCCAAGGACTTCGAGCGCATGTCGCAACACGCGTCGCTGATCGCGGCGGCAGTCATGCGCCATGTCCAGGTGACCCGGCGCGCGCCCGCGGACCAGCCGCTGCAGGTACAACTCTTGACCAAGCTATCGGGCCGCGAACGGCAACTGATCACGCATGTGCTCGACGGACTGACCACCAAGGAAGCGGCCCTGGAAATGGGCGTGTCCGAGACCACTGCCCTGACCTATCGCTACCGGGCCTTCCAGCATCTGGGCGTGCGCAACCATCGGGAGCTCATGGCGCTGCTGGGCGCGAGCCTTCCCAAGCGCGGCAGGCCGGCGCGCTGACCCAAATTCCGGGCGACAGCCGGCATCACGGCAGGGCCAGTCCCGCGGAGTCCATGAGACCGGATTTTTGCGCGCTGGACCGCCCTTCCTTGGAGGCAGCGAACATGGAGTCCCGTGTGGCGATCAGGCAATCGATGAAGCACTCGGCGGCCGGCGTGGGCGGCGACTCCTTTTTTGCCAGGATCGAAATGCGGGCAGAAGGCAACTCATGCGCCAACGGCATCATGCGCATGTTCGCCGGCAGGAGGTCATGCTCGAACAAAGGGCGTACGAAAATGCCCAGCGCATCGCTTTTTGCCATGATGGCCAACGCCACTGCCACCGAATGGCAGGAAATGGTGTCGCGCGGCAAAGACAGGCCGTGCGCGGCGAAAGCCAGCCTCAGCAGGTTTGTGGGGGCTTCCGGGTTGCCCGGCACGAGCCAGGGCGCGTCATGCAACTCAGCCAGGCTGCGCGCCTTGCGCAGCGGATGCCCCAGACGCGCGCCGACCGCGAGCGGCAGCGTGAACAGCGGACGATGCGCGAAACCGTCGATGATCTCGCCGTCGTACTCGGTTTGCACCAGAAAATCGTAGCGTCCGGACTCCAGCTGCTCATGGCTGTAAGGCGGCGCCACTTCATTGAACGAAACCGCCACGCGCGGCATGCGCGCGCGGAATGCAACCAGTGCCTCCGGCACGACGACCAGCGCCGCCGAACTCACGGCCAGGTTCAACGTACCGCCTTCACCATCGCGCATCTGACCGATTTCCTCACGCGCGCGGCGGGTCTCCTGCAGGATGACGATGGCCCGCTTGTACAGCGCCTCGCCGTAGGTAGTCAGCTCCACACCCTTGACGCTGCGGCGCACGAGATCGACCCCCACGGTCTGTTCGAGTTCGCGCAAGCTGCGGGTCGCGGCGGGCTGCGTCACGGAGAGCGCTCGCGCCGCGGCGCGGATACTGCCGTGCTCGGCGATCAACGCGAAGGCGCGCAATTGGCGTAGGTTCATGCGTTCGGCTCCGGCGGACTTTTGCGGAATACAAAAGGACAGATCACTGCGCGCAACTTCGGTTTTTCATTCTATGGCAACCATATAGCAGCGGCGCACAGATGTGCTCGCGCGGAATTCACCGGCAGCCTGCGGCAGGAACGCCGCGACCGACGCGATCACCATTCATGCAAGGCACGATCCGCCCCCGGGATATATGCGCAGGACTTTCCAGGTCACCCGCCCTATAAGGAAAAGTATTCATTAGAACGCAAATCCTGTCTTTTTCTTATTTCAAGGCGTCCTTATAGTGCCTCTCAAAGAAGGGGGGGCCGAGACCCGGATGCACAGACTGCGCCCCCCCGAGAGACACCAGGGAAAACCATGCCTGCCGATCGGCATGGCCGCCCCATGACGACACTGACGCGCCTGTGGCGTGACACCCCGAATCTGAATCGCCATTCCATGTTGGCGACCAGATCAAAACACTGGGGGAAAGGGAGGCTGCTCTATATAAAAAAGTGTTCACCAAATCGAATTTTCTTTCTTTTTCTTATCCAAGGGCATCCGTATAGTGCCCTTCGAGAGGCGAGCCCAAGGCCCGGGACCACGGATCGGCGCACCTCTCACCAGACACCAGGGGAAACCATGTCTATCGCAATCGCAGCGACCGCGTCCAACGCGCTCCACACGCCGTCCATGCGCCGGCGCGTCATCGCTGGCACCACCATCGGCAACGCACTTGAATTCTTCGATTTCACCGTTTTCACCTTTCTGATGCTGGTGCTCGGCCCGCTGTTCTTCCCGGCCGCCTCGGGCTACGGCCAATTGCTCTTGACCACCGCCACCTTTGGCGTCGGATTCCTGATGCGCCCCGTGGGCGGCATGCTCATCGGCTCCTATGCCGACCGCCACGGCCGCCGTGCGGCCATGACGCTGACGCTGTGGATGATGGGCCTGGGCTGTGCCTTGATCGCCGTGGCCCCCACGTATGCGCAAATGGGCATGGTCGGCCCGGTCATGATGGTGCTGGCCCGACTGATCCAGGGCTTCGCCGCGGGCGGCGAGGTCGGCGCCTCCACCACCCTGCTGGTTGAACATGCGCCACGAGGCAAGCGCGCCTTCTATTCCAGTTGGCAGTTCGGCAGCCAGTCGCTGGGCGTAATGCTTGGCGCACTGGTCGTGACGCTGCTGACCATGGGACTGACAACGGAACAGATGCAGGCCTGGGGCTGGCGCGTGCCATTCGTGATCGGCATCCTGACCGTGCCCGTGGGCGCCTACATCCGCCGGAACCTCGAAGAAACGCTGACCAGCTCGCCTCAAAACACCGGCAAACCGCAACTCGCGACCGCGCACCCCGCCACCACTCACCAACCTTTGCGCCGCGTCTTCGCCGACTACAAGGTCACCATACTTAAGGGCATCCTGTTGCTCATCGGCGGCATGGTCAGCACGCAGATCCTCAGCTTCTACATGCCAGCGTATGCCAACCGGGAATTGGGCTTGCCGGCGACGTCCACGCTGTCGGCAAGCGTCGTGTTCGGCGCTGTCGGTTTCCTGATTGCGCCATTTGTCGGCATGCTTGCGGACCGCTATGGCCGCAAGCGCGTGATCTTCTGGTCGCGCCTGGCGACCCTGATCGTCCTGCTGCCCTGCTTCCAGTGGCTGATGACCGCACCCAGCACCGAACGGCTGATGTTGCTCGTCGCCCTGTTTGCGGTACTGGTGGCGCTGCAGTCGGCGCCGGCATTCACGATGCTTCCCGAACTCTTCCCCAAGGCCGTACGCACGACGGGCATGTCGGTCGTGTACGGACTGGGCATCTCCGTGTTCGGCGGCTTCGCGCAGTTCTTCGTGACCTGGCTGCTGCACGTGACCGGCAACTCCATGGCGCCGGCGTGGTTCCTGATGGTGGCGATAGCTCTTTCAACAGTGGTGCTGTTCTGGATCGACGACCGCACCCACGACGACATCGACGCTCAGGAGGCCTGATGCAGCTCGGTTCCAGCTACTTCTCGCGCAGCTACGAAGAGGCTCGCCACCGTTTCGTGCTCGCGGCCAAACCACTGGCCACGCACTTTCACTCCTACGTCATCGAACCCGCGGGCCGCGCAGGCGAAGCGTTGGCAACCGATGTCGCGTTGATCGGCCCGCCGGACGCGGAACGGCTGTTGATCATGACCTCCGCCACGCATGGCGTGGAAGGCTTTTGCGGCTCGGGCTGCCAACTGGCCCTGCTGGACGACGCCGCCATGCTGGAACGCGCCCGCAGGGCCGGCGTGGCTTTGCTGCTCGTGCACGCAATCAACCCTTACGGGTTTTCCTGGCTGGCGCGTACGAACGAAGACAATGTCGACCTGAACCGCAATGACCAGATCTTCGACGGTCGCCCCCTGCCGCAGAACCCTGGATATGCCGAAGTACATGATCTGCTGCTGCCCAAGGAATGGCCGCCCGCCCCGTCGAACATCGCGCGAATCGAAGCCTACATCGCCGAGCACGGCCGGGCGGCTTTTGCCCAGGTCGTGACCCGCGGACAGTACACGCACGCCGACGGCCTGTTCTACGGCGGCAACCACACCACTGCGTCGCTACTGAATCTGCGCCATATCCTGCAACAGCACGGCAGTCGCAGCAAGCATATCGGCTGGATCGACGTGCATACAGGATTGGGGCCTCGCGGTCACGGCGAGAAAATCTACGCGGGCCGCCGCGACGCTGCCGCGGTCGCCAGGGCCCGCCAATGGTGGGGCAGCGATATCGCCGTTCCCTACGAAGGCAGTTCCGCATCGGTGGACATTACCGGCCAGTTGGCGGGCCTGATCTACCAGACTTGTCCGGACGCCTTGCACACGCCGATGGCGCTGGAATTCGGCACCGTTCCCCTTGACGCCATGATCGAAGCGCTGCGCGGCCGCAACTGGCTGCTTGCCCATCCAGAGGCCGACGACGCCAAGCGCGACGCCATCCTGAGCGCCACGCTGGATGCGTTCTACTGCAACGCCGCCGATTGGCACGGCATGATCCTGGGCCAAAGCCGCGTGGCCGTTCTGCAAGCCCTGTCCGGCTTACAGGAGGCCTGATGCTAACCAGCGCGAGCTACTTTTCCCGCAGCTACGCCCAGGCGCGCGAGCGTTTTGCGCAGGCGGCCAGGCCGCTCGCCGATTCGTTCCACTCCTATGGCATCGACCAGACCGGCAGCGAAGGCGAGGCATTGAGCACCGATGTCGCCTACATCGGCGACCCCGACGCCGATCGGATTCTCATCATGACATCCGCCGTGCTGGGAGTGGAAGGATTCTGCGGCTCCGGGTGCCAGCTCGCGCTGCTCGACGATACCGTCATGCTGGCCCGTGCACGAGAGGCCGGCGTGGCCTTGCTGCTGGTGCATGCGGTCAATCCTTACGGCTATTCCTGGATCGCCCGGACGGACGAGTACAACATCGACCTGAACCGCAACGGACTGCCCTTCGACGGACGACCGCTACCGGCAAACCCCGAATACGCAAGGCTGCACGACCTGCTGCTGCCCGAGGAATGGCCCCCCACGGAATCCAACCAGCAACTGATCGCCCAGTACATCGCCGAACACGGCCAGTCCACATTCGCGCAAGCGGTCTCGCGGGGCCAGTATTCGCACGCCAACGGCCTGTTCTATGGCGGTGACCGTCCGGCGGCATCGCTGCAAAACCTGCGCCGTATCCTGCACGAGCATGCGCGTACGCGTACCCATATCGGCTGGATCGACGTGCACACCGGTTGGGGACCGCGCGGCCACGGCGAAAAACTCTACGCCGGCCGCCACGACGACGCCGAAGTGGCGCGCGCACGCCAGTGGTGGGGAAGCGACATCACCGTTCCCTATCAAGGCAACTCGGTGTCGGTAGATATCTCCGGCCAGCTTGCCGATCTGATTTATCAGGCCTGTCCTTTGTCGCTGCCGACGTCGATGGCCATTGTTTTCGGGGCTGTCCGTTTCGACGCCATGGTGCATGCGTTGTGCGGCAGGAACTGGCTGCACGCGCACCCCGAAGCGCCGGACGAATTGCGGCGGACCATCCTGCAGACCACGCTGGACGCGTTCTATTGCAACGAGGCGAATTGGCACGGCATGGTGCTGGGACAAACCCGGGTTGCAGTGCTACAGGCGCTACGCGGCTTGCAGGTAGCTTGACGCAATGAGTCAAAGCGATTGCGCGGGGTGTACGCGCTCATGGTTTGAAAGGAATTGACTTCGTCTCAGGATACGGGGGGTGCATAACATGGATCGGTTGGGCTTTACGGAAGAACAGATCAGGCATGCGTTGAGACAGGCGACGCTTGGCACGCCGATGTCTGACATCTGCAAGCGCATGGGCGTGAGCGTAGCGATTTTCCACGAGTGGAAGACGCATTACGACGGGCTTGCGTCCTCTGAACTGAAGTTGCTGAACAAGCTGGAAAGCGAGTGCAACCGGCTTGAACGCCTGATCGCCATCCTGGCGCTCAACAAAGTGATACTGCAGGACACGCTCGGAGCCAAGGAGTGAATCGCGCGCGACGCGGCACGTCTGCCGCTATCCCTCCCGCCTGTTGAAATCTCTTCGTCCGCACCGTTCTTTTGAAATCCCTGAACCGCTACACGGTGGCCTATGTCATCGGCGTGCTCATCCCGGTCAGCGCGCTGATAGGCATTCAACTTACGCATAGCTGGCGGGCCCACGCGGCGGCGCGCGATGCCATGTCGAGCCTGGGCGTCGTCCAGGGCACGCTGGAGGCGATGGCTACCGTCCTGATGGAACGCGGTTCGATGAATGCGGCGCTGATTGAAGGCCAGCCGGTATCCGAGGCCAGACAGCAAGAACTACAACTCGCGCGCAACGCCAGCGACAACAGAATTGCCGAGCTGCTGGAACTGCACCGAACCCGCAGCTGCGACAGTTGCAGGGATGTCCGAGCCACCATCCAGCACATCGCGCGGACCCTGGTCCAACACCGCGCCGCCGCAGATCGGCTCATCGCCAGGCCGCGTGCGCTGATCAGCGCGCAGGAGCTGAATGACGTGGTGGTCATCATGGCCGGGCTCATTCCCGCTCTCGAGGAAACCGCGCTCGACAACTCGGCCGTCGTGATCCGACATGAAGTGGAAAGCCCCGGCCTCATGACCATTGCCATGCTTGCTGCAGGCCTGCGCGAACAAGCCGGCCTGCTGGGATCCTCCTTCATGCCCGCACAGGTTCAGCGTCGCCCTCTCAGTGACTTGGAAACGCAACGCATCGAACAGCAGCTTGGACGCGTTTCGCAATTGCGTGCGTTGCTTGAAGTACAGCTTTCCACCCATGCGGACCTCGAGACGCGCGCTTATCCCCGAGTTCAGTTTGAGTATTTTGGCGCAGGCCTGGAGTACATCGAAACCTTGCGCCACACGCCGCCTTCAAGCGCGGACTCGCCCAGTCCGCAGGCGGGCACGCAGGAGCGTTATGTTCCGCTGATGCAATCCATCGTCGACTTCCGCGATGAAGTGCTGAGCGTATTGGAAAAGCTCCTGGAACGGCAACGCGTCAACGCGGTGACGGAACTGGTCACGAC
Organism: Achromobacter sp. ACM04; assembly: GCF_014851465.1. Taxonomy (NCBI): domain Bacteria; kingdom Pseudomonadati; phylum Pseudomonadota; class Betaproteobacteria; order Burkholderiales; family Alcaligenaceae; genus Achromobacter; species Achromobacter sp. ACM04. Next base: position 56,417 of record NZ_JACUZS010000003.1, on the reverse strand, counting down.
CACAGCGGTCGCCATCGTGCTGTTGCTGGCCGCCACCTGGGGATTCACCAAGTTCCGCTGGCGTCTGATACGACCGTTCGTCGTGGCCACCGAAATCATCAACTCCATCAATGACAACGCCCCCGCGCCAATCTCCGGCGCCGGCTATCGGAAGGAAGTCCGCGGCCTGTTCGACGCCATTCAGAGATTGAAGGAGGACGCCATCGCCAAGTCCCGGACAGAGCATGAACGCGAGCGGCTCATCGCCGATCTGGCGACCTTGGCGGAGACAGACTTCCTCACGGGGCTGCTCAACCGTCGCGCATTTCACGTCCGCGCCGTAGCCTTGTGCGCAAGCCTGCATGAGCTGGAACAGATGCTGACTTTGATCGTCTTCGACATCGATCATTTCAAGCGGATCAACGATTCCTACGGCCACGCCGGCGGCGACAACGTGCTGGTGGCGGTGGCCCAGGCATGCCATCAGACATGGCGGCGCACCGACATCGTTGCGCGCATCGGCGGCGAAGAATTCGCGGTGCTATGCACGGTTCCCAGCATGGCGCAAGCAAGCGCAATGGCGCAGAGCATGCGCCGCCGCATCGAACGCCTGACGGTCCCTGCCGACGGCAGGACCATAACGTCGATCACCAGCAGCTTTGGCGTGGTCTGCGCGCGGGCAGATGAAATCAGCGATATCGACGCGTTGCTGAAGCAAGCGGACGCACTGCTCTATCGCGCCAAGGCCTCTGGCCGCAACTGCGTCATCACGCAGTCCGACAACCCGGCGCGATAAATCGATGGATGGCTTTCACCTGCGCCGCGCGGGCTTGCGCGGCGTGATCTACGGTCGCCCACAAAATAGGAAAAAGTGCTTGGCGGAACAAAATTTCTGTCTTTTGTCGCGCGCAGCGCGTCCGTATAGTCCGGACAGCGTGAACCGAATACAGAGATTCCATTTTTGAAAGCGAAATTGAAATGAAGCCATCAAAGCTGAAGATGCGTACTCGCCTTGCCATGGGTTTTGCGATGATCATGGTGGCGCTGCTGGTGTCCGGCGTTCTCGGCGCGTTTGGCATCCGGGCGTTGGAGCAGGATGTCTATCAGATCACCTCGATCAACAACGAACAGCGGCGCCTGGCGATCGACATGCGCTACCAAGTCCAGGAACAGGCCATCGCGATCCGCAACATTCTGCTCCTCACGGATCCGTCGGTGCTGAAGGCCGAATTACTGCGGGCAAATGAAGCGGAGAAACTCTACAACGAATCTCGAGACAAGCTGGGCGGCATGTTCTCCAGCCGCTCTGGCACCACCAACGACGAAAGGCGTCTGTTCGCCGCCGCCGGCGTTGCACAACAAGACATGCGTTCGCAGTTCGTGCGTGTCATGGAAGAAGGATTGAACGGCGACCGCCAGAACGCGCAACATCTGCTGGAAGAGGAACTGCGGCCCAAGCAACGCGTGCTCCAGGAAACGCTTTCCACACTCGCGGCGCTCGAAACGCAGATCAACGACGCACGCGCGGCGGATACCCGAACGTTCGCGAACCAGTTGCAATGGGCTGTAGGAACGACCGTCATGATCGCGCTGCTACTTGGGGTGCTTGCTGGCTGTCTCACGGCGCGCAGCATCCTGCGCCAGCTGGGTGGCGATCCCGGCGATGCACAAGTCCTGGCGGTAAGCATCGCGGATGGCGATCTGACCAGCCGACTGCAGCTCGATTCCCGCTATGACCACAGCTTGATGCATGGTCTGGAATCCATGCGATCACGTCTATCCAGAATCGTCGATGCAATCAAATCGTCGGCTTCGTCGATTTCGACGGCTGCTGGTCAGATTGCCCAAGGCAATGCAGACCTGTCGCACCGTACCGAGGAGCAGGCCGCCTCTCTGGAAGAGACAGCCGCCAGCATCGAACAGCTGACGTCCACCGTGCGACTGAATCAAGACAACGCGGCAAGCGGAGACGAAGTAGCCATTGAAGGAGCCAAGGCAGCCGAGAAAGCTGGCAGCGTGGTGTCCGAGATGCTCGCAGCCATGACAGAGATTTCCGCCAACTCCGAAAAGGTCGCTCAGATCGTGTCGCTGATCGAGAGCATTGCATTTCAGACGAACATACTTGCGTTGAACGCTGCAGTGGAAGCCGCCAGGGCCGGGGATCAAGGCCGCGGCTTCGCCGTGGTCGCCGGCGAGGTCCGGGCGCTGGCTCAACGCAGCGCCACATCCGCAAGGGAAATCAAAGACCTGATCGAGACCTCCACTTCCGTGGTCCAGGCCGGACGGGATCTCGCCGCGCGGGCTGGCCGGGACATGGAGGAAGTCGTGACCTCGGTGATGCGCATGAAGACAATAACCGGAGAGATCGCCACCGCGTCGCGCGAACAAGCCATCGGTATTGAACAGGTCAACGTCGCCATCGCCCAACTGGACTCCGTGACGCAGCAGAACGCGGCATTGGTCGAGGAATCCGCTGCCGCGGCGCATTCCATGGCGGAACAGGCGCGCGACCTGCTGCATGCGGTCGAAGTGTTCAAGACGGCATCGTCCCAGCCCCCGCGGCATGTGCCGATGGCGGAGCCGACCCTCATCGCGTTTGCGGCCTCGACGTAAGAGAGCAACACGAATGGACCGGCTGCAACGCGCGCCGGTCCAGCAGCGGCTTCAACCCGGCCACAAGCCGAGTCCATAGCCAGGTCATGAACCACAATGATCAAGAAGCAAAAAAAACGCCGCTAGAAATAGCGGCGTTTTTCTTGAGTACAGCAATGCTTGGACAGCCATTGCTTTGTACGAGAATTGGGGTGGTGGGTTGTGCGAGACTCGAACTCGCGACCAACGGATTAAAAGTCCGCTGCTCTACCGACTGAGCTAACAACCCGACCGAAGCCAGAAATTATGGCCGATTTGGCGCCGTTTGTCAAAATTCGGTGCAAGGCCCCAACCCATAACTTCCACCGAGCAACAAAAACGGCCGCTCGCGGCGGCCGTTCCTGGAGCTGGCGGTGCTGGGCTTACCAGGCGGCCACCACCGCGCCCTTGTACTTGGTCTCGATGAACTGCTTCACGGCCGGGCTGTGATAGATGGCGATCAGCTTGGCGAACTCGGGACGGTCCTTGTCCTTTTCACGTACGACCAACACGTTGGCGTACGGCGAGTCGGGCGATTCCTGGGCGATGGCGTCCTTGGCGGGATTCAGGCCGGCTTCCAGCGCAAAGTTGGTATTCACGGCCGACGCATCGGTGTCATCCAGCGAGCGCGGCAACTGAGCAGCGTCGAGTTCGATGAAGCGCAGTTTCTTGGGATTCTCGACCACGTCGATCGGGGTCGCCTTCAGGCCGACATCGGGACGCAGCTTGATCAAGCCGTTGGCCTGCAGCAACAGCAGGGCGCGGCCGCCATTGGTCGGATCGTTCGGCAGCGCAATGCGGGCGCCTTCCTTCAGCTCGGACAGCGACTTGATCTTCTTGCTGTAGATGCCGATGGGGAAAATCACCGTCTTGGCGATGCTGACCAGCTTGTAGCCGCGGTCGGCGTTGGCGTTGTCCAGATAGGGCTGGTGCTGGTAGCTGTTGGCGTCGAGGTCGCCCGAGGACAGCGCGACGTTGGGCTGCACGTAGTCGGTGAATTCGATGACCTGGATGTTCAGGCCCTGCTTGGCGGCTTCCTGCTTCACCACATCAAAGATCTGGGCGTGCGGGCCGGCGGTCACGCCGATCTTCAGCGGCTTGTCCTGGGCCAGCGCGGGCTGGGCGAAAACGGCGGCGCCGAGTGCGAACGCGGCCAGCGACTTCAAAACCTTGATGCTCATGTTGCAGTATCCCGAATGTCGGAAGTGAGGAGAAATGGATGCGGCGCCGGCAGGATCAGCGATGCGAGATGCGGCGCACGTAACGGTCGCCCAGGCTCTGGATCACCTGGACCAGGACGATCAGCACGATGACGACTGCGGCCATCACGTCGGACTGGAAGCGCTGGTAGCCGTAGCGGATGGCCAGGTCGCCCAGGCCGCCTCCGCCGATGGCGCCGGCCATGGCCGAATAACCGATCAGGCTGACGACAGTGACGACCGTGGCTGCGATGAGGCCGGGCAAGGATTCGGGCAGCAGCACCTTCATGATGATCTGCATGGGCGACGCGCCCATGGCGCGCGCCGCGGTAATCAGCCCCGGGTCGACTTCGCGCATGGCGTTTTCGGCGATGCGGGCCATGAACGGAATCGCGGCGACCGACAAGGGCACGATGGCGGCGGTGGTGCCGATGGAGGTCTGGGCCACCAGGCGCGTGAACGGGATGATCGCTACCATCAGGATGACGAACGGCACCGAACGCGTGGCGTTGATCACCGCGCCCAGCACATGGTTGACGGACTGGTTCTCGAGCATGTTGCCGCGGGCCGTCACCGTCAGGATCACGCCCAGCGGAATGCCGATCACCACCGCGATGGCGCTGGCCACGCCCACCATCAGCAGGGTGTCAAGCAGCGACGTAATAAGCAGGTCGATCAGTTGCGGACTCATGAGCTATTTCTTCAACGGTAATGTCACGGGCGGCCAGCGCGGCAATCGCGTCCTTGACCGATGCGGGCGCGCCTTGGGCCAGCACGAACATCGTGCCCACGGCCACGCCCTGGATGTCTTCCACGCGCGCCTGGATCAGGCCCACGTCCAGCGAATACTGCTTGTACAGGTCGGACAGGAAGGAGCCCGACGCGTCGGTGCCGGTCAGCGACAGGCGCAGCAGACGCACGGCCTGGCCCGGCTTGGCGGCGGCAAGCGCCTGGATGCGCTCCTTGACCGCGGCCAGCGTGGCGTCGGTCAGGTCGGACGCGGTGGCGGCCGACACCATGGCGCGGGTCACTTCGTGGCGCGGCTGCGCGAACACTTCGCGCGTGCTGCCCATTTCGACGACTTCGCCCTGCGACAGCACGGCGACGCGATCGCAGACCTCGCGCACGACTTCCATCTGGTGCGTGATCATGACCACGGTCACGCCGGTCTTGCGGTTGATGTCGCGCAGCAAGGCCAGGATGTTGTGGGTGGTTTCCGGATCCAGCGCGGACGTGGCTTCGTCGCTGAGCAGCACGTCCGGATTGTTGGCCAGGGCGCGGGCAATGCCGACGCGCTGCTTCTGGCCGCCGCTGATCTGGCTGGGATAGCGGTCGCGCAGATGCTCCAGGCCCACCAGCGCCAGCAGGCGCTCGACGCGGGCCGGAATCTCGGCCTTGGCCACGCCGGCAATTTCCAGCGGCAGCGCAACATTGCCGTACACCGTGCGGCGCGACAGCAGGTTGAACCCCTGGAACACCATGCCGATGCGGCGGCGTTGCTCGCGCAACTGCGCCTCGTTCAAGCCGGTCAGGGACTGGCCGCCGATGGCGATCGATCCTTCATTGGGCCGCTCCAGCAAGTTGATGCACTGGACCAGCGTGCTTTTGCCGGCCCCGCTGGGGCCGATGATGCCGAAGACCTCGCCCTGCTTGATATGCAGGTTGATGCCGCGCAGCGCCTGGAATTGTCCGTGCGGCGTGGCGTAGGTCTTGGATAGGTTCTCGATCTGAATCATGGCAAGCGATTTTGTATCTTTTCTCTTCTACAGAGAACGACTGTTTCTTTCATTTTTTATAACTACAAGTAATATAAGAGCCCGTACCCGCGCCCGGTTGCGTCCCTAAGGAGCACACGCCATAACGCGGAAAGGGCAGTCAGGAAGGAAAGCCTTCCTGACTGCCCATTTTGTGCCGGACCGGCCGCAGCCGGCTTTTTCAGCGTGCGCGCGAGATGCGGACTTCCGCGCCGCGGCGCTTGACTTCCAGGCCCTCGGACGGAGAGATGCGCAGGCCTTCCAGCCCCTTGATGTAGCTGGAGCCTTGCATCTGCATCACGCGGATCTTGTTGCGCATGACGACCGGGTTATGCACCGGCATGCCGAACATCCAGACCTCGTCCAGGATGCGGGCCGAGTTGAACTCGCCGGTATGCTGCGCCGCCGGTCCAAGACAGAGCATGTGCCCTTCGCGGCCGAAAACCGGAAACTGGCCCAGTTCGCAATCGATGGTCCAGGTGGTGCCGCCTTCGTAGCGGTGCCCGGTGTTCAGGTCCCACCAGGCCTCGCCCTTGGGCAGGTACACGCGCACCTGCTTGCCGGGTTCGGTCACCGGCGCCACCAGCAGGGCCGGACCCAGCAGGTATTGCAGGTCCCAGTCATGCGCGTGCGGATCGTTCGGGAACGACATCGCCATGGAACGCTGCACCGGCAAGCCGGTGCGCGCCGAGTCCTCGATGGCGCCAAGCACGTAAGGCACCAGGCGGTAACGCCACTGCATCCAGGTCTTGGCATGCGCCAGGGTTTCTTCGCCGAAGTCCCATGGCATCAGGCCTTCCACGCCCTGGAAAGCGAAGTTCGACGAGAACACGCCGGCGGTCAGCCAGCGCAGGTACAGCTCGGGCGTCATGCCGGCGCGGTCGCGCGCGGCCGAGCCGATGCCATGCACCTGGACGGGCAAGCCGCTGGCGCCGATCGACAACGCGGTGCGCAGGGTGTGACGCAGCCCTTCCCAGGTGTTTTCAACCTGCGGCCCCACTTGCCACGGCAGCCGCTGGGCGGCGGGGAACAGATCGGAGCTGGGCACCACGCCTTCCGGCGGCACCTTCAGGCCGGCGACCGCATCGAACAGCGCGCGGCGCACCAGCAGCGGATACATGCTGCGCAGCGCAGGACCGGTTTCGCCGTTGCGGGCCGTGACGCCGTCGGGGATGGCGATCTGGGCGTCGCACGCGGGCGCGTCCAGGCCGTCTTCGACCAATTGGCGATGGCGCTCCACCCACAGGTTGTAGATGTCGCGGTAGGTCAGGTCCAGCAGGCCGTAGGGCTGTCCCGAGGTGGCGGCGGTGCCGTCGAACACCTGGGCCGAACCGTCGTCCTTGGCCAACAGCCAGCCGCGGTCTTCAAGTTCCTCGAACAGCGGGCTGGTCTTCAGCACGCCCGGGAAGCCGGAAGCGGCGACATGCACATGGTGCTTGTGGAACAGCGCCAGCATCTGCTTGGCGTCCGGGAAACGCTGGGCGTCCCATTCGAAAACCGTCTTGTCCGACTGGAAACCCCAGGCCGCAGGCTGCGCCAGCGTCACGGCATCCACCGGAATCTGGTTTTCGCGCATGCGAGCGACCAAGGCCACGGTGTCCGTGGGCATTTCGCCCGGGGCCTGCTGCAGCCACGCGCCCATCGCCCACAGCGAAGGCTGGCCCGCGCGGCCGGTCAAGGCGGTGTACTGATTGAGGATCTCGCCCGGTTCGCCAGCGAACAGGAACATGTCCAGCACGACGTCGTCCACGGTCAGCACATAGGCGGAGTCCGCAGGCGCCACGCCCACCGAGTGTTCGACGCGGCGCATGGTGTTGACGTAGACCCCCCAGCCGCGCGGGCTCCATGCCAAAGGCAGGGCGCGGTGCTCGGGGTCGTCGGACACCACGGATTCTTCGCGGCGGTTCAGATCGCCCGGGGTTTCGCCCAGGCCATAGATGCGCTCGTCGGACTGCAGCGTGAAACCCGCCGTCCAGACGGCGTCGTCGGCCTGGTCCAGCGCGTTGTGCCCGAATGCGGGCGTATGCGCGGATACCTCGGACTCGAACACCCGTTCGTCGTTGCGGTAGATCGCGACGCGCACGGGGTTGGACAGGATTTCCAGGGAGACGTCACCCTGGGTGATCCGCCAGCCCTCCCCGTCGTCGCGCGGAGCGATAACGGCTTCGCCCACGGCCTCCTGGCGCGCGAGCAGCATTTCCGCCACGGCGCGAGCACGCGCGCCGGGCTTGTCATCGGTAAGGTGATTAGCCTCGCCGCAGCGCAGGCGAAAGACGCCAGGCGCATGCGCCTCGACTACCAGATGCAACCCATCGCCCGCGTCGAAATCGATGCGACTGGGGCGGGACGTCAGCAGCTCGACGTTTTCGAGCTGGGTAGTATGGGCAAAGTCGAACTTGGGCGGCACAGAGCATCCCCCGGCTTAAGCCAAAAACCATCAAAAGACGCTATTTTGACGGATTTGGGCTTTGAAATAAACTCGGTCCCTCATTTGGACTGCGATCTCATCCATAAAAGGGGTCTAAAGCCTTCGGCCAGCGCCCCCCAAGAGGAGCGGCCGTCGAGCCGCCAAAATGCCGGGTTCGCGGCCAACTCAGGCCAATTTGGCGCCAAATCCCGGCAATTCCTGCCATTCTACGCCACCCGGGACAAGCTCCCGGCGCCCCTTTCGGCTTTTTTTCATCGTGGCGAAATAAGTTGGGCCAGATCGGTTTCCAAAGGCGACGGCTCCCCGGCCAAACGCGCGGCGATCAGGTCTCCCATGAGCGCCGACCAAGACAGCCCCCTAGATGCATAGCCGATAGCCAACCACAGGCCCGGCGCGTGGGGTAGTTCTCCAACGGCGGGCAAGCGTCCGGGCAGCACGGCCCGCCATCCGGCCCAGCCCGGCAGACTGCCGGGCTCCAGGGATTCGAATTCGGGGAAGCCTCCGCCCAGCAGGCCCGCAGCCTTGTCCAGGGTGACACGCTGGCCCTCGGCGCCGATCCGCGCTTCGGCCGCGCCATGCACATAGGTGCTGCCGGCCACGCAGCCAGAGCCCACGTCGGGCAGCAGATAGCCCTCGCCGCCCACGATGCAGCGAGGACCGCCACGCAGCGTCTGCGCAGGCAGCAGCGTCACTTCTCCCGCAAGCGCGTGCATCTGGCCCACGCGCGGCAAGGGATCCAGCAAGCCGCTGTCTGCCAGCACGGCGCGCGCGCCGAACGCGTTGGCCAGAACGACGGTATCGGCTCGCGCCAGTTCAGCGCCCTCCGCATCGCGCACGCGCCAGCCGGCGCCGGCGCGTTCGACCCTGGCCGCCGTGCCGGGCAGCACCGTGACGCCCTCGGTCGCCAGCAGGGCCTCTATCAACAAGTCTGGCCGCAGCAGCATGCCCTGTCCGAAATACACGCCGCCGCGCGCCAGCGGCAGGCCGGCCAAGGCGCTGGCTTCGTCGCGGCTGACCTGGCGCACCCAGTGTTCGGGAAAGGCCAGGGTCTCCAGGGTGCCGGCCAAGGCCGCGGACCGGCCTTCGTCGCGCTCAAGCTGGACCGTGCCGCAGACCAGGGGCGCCGCGCCTGCCGGCAAACCCTGCCAGCGCGCCAGCGCGCGCAGGCTGCCGGCGCGCGACAGGCGCGCCCGCGCGTTGTCGTCTCGCGCCACCACCGGCGTCAAGGCCGCCGCGACATGCCCTGCGTGCGCCGCCGCGCCCTGCGCCCGGCCCGCGTCGATCACGGTCACACGCCATCCGCGCGCGGCCAGCGCCTGGGCGATGCCGGCTCCCGCCAGCCCCGCTCCCACCACCACGGCGTAGCGGGACTCCGCGTGCGGGACGTCCGCGGCCGCACCTCCAGGGGCAATCGCAGTGGCCACGGTCATATGCCATTTGCCGCCGTAGCCGGGCGCGCGCCGCGCCTCGAAACCCGCCGTCCGCAAGGCCTGGCGCAATTCGCCGGTGCAGGCCCAGGTGGCCAGCGTGGCGCCGGGCGCCGCAAGCTTGGCAAGGTCGCGCAGCAAGGGCAATTCCCACATCCGCGGATTGCGTTCAGGCGCGAAGCCGTCCAGGAAGAACGCGTCCACGCCGACGCGCAGACGGGACGCCAGGACCTGCGCATCGCCAAAGCCCAGCGTCAGCGTGACGGCGCCGCCCTCGAATTCCAGGCGATGCAGTCCGGGCAACAAGACCGGCCAAGCTGCCGCCAGTTGTCGCCCCAGACCGGCCAAGGGCTCGGGCGCATAACGCGTCAAGAGAGCCGCCAGGTCCTCGCGTTCAAAGGGATGCCCTTCCAGCGACACCACGTGCAGCGCGGCGCTGCGCTGCGGATCGTCGCGCCATGCCTTCCAGAGAGCCAGGAAGTTCAGTCCCAGTCCGAAACCCGTTTCGCAGACGGTGAATGCGCGGCGTCCGCGCCAACGCTCAGGCAGGCCATTGCCCCGCAGGAACACGTGTTCCGCCTGTCCCAGCGCGCCCGACGGCGAATGGTAGACATCGCCATAAGCGGGGCTGTAGAGCCGGCCATCGGCGTCGAATTCAGCCTTGGCGGGGATCAGGGGGGCATAGGAGAAGGACATGGAAACGGCGGCGGCAGACGAAATAGAGAATGAAAATCAGCGCGGATTATCGGATGCGGCCGCGTTGGGCGGAAGCCACGCGGCATGGCGGTTTCGGGGCTTCGCCACGGATTTGACGCATACATGGGCTTACACTGGTTTCATGGATACCTATGATCAGCCCCGCTCGCAGACCTCGCCCATCGACCTGTGCGCCGCGATCGACGCGGCAGTCACGGCAGCCCATGCCGGCGCGGCCATCCTGCAATCCTACGCGCATCACCGCGCCGATCTCGTGATCGACCGCAAGGCGCGCAACGATCTCGTCTCCCAGGCGGACCGCGAGGCGGAGGCCGCCATTATCCAGGAGCTGCAAACGCGCACGCCCAAGTTCGGCATCGTCGCCGAAGAAACGGGCGGCAAGCCCCAAGGCAGCGCCACCTGGTATATCGACCCGCTGGACGGCACCACCAACTTCCTGCACGACATCCCGCATTACGCCGTGTCGATCGCGCTGATCGCACACGCAGGCACCGCCATATCGGCGTCCGACACGCTGGCCGAGGACACGCCCGTGGTCGGCGTGGTCTACGACCCCAGCCGCGAGGAACTCTTTACCGCGGTCCACGGCCTGGGCGCCTGGCTCAACGGACGGCGCATCAAGTGCTCGCGCACGGCGACCATCGAAGATGCGGTGCTAGCCACTGGCTTCCCGTTCCGCGACTTTTCATTCGCTGCGCAGTACATGCCCATGCTGCATGACGCCATCAACCGCGCGCGCGGCGTGCGCCGTATGGGTGCGGCGGCACTGGACCTGGCGTGGACCGCTTGCGGCCGTTACGACGGCTATTGGGAAATGGGCCTGGCGCCCTGGGACGTGGCCGCCGGCACGCTGATCCTGCGCGAAGCGGGCGGCGCATGTTCCGACATGCACCGCCAGGATCCCTGGCCCATCGGCGGGCGCGTCGTGGCCGGCAACAAGGCCATCGAACGCGCCCTGCACGAGATGATCGCGCCGCACCTCGACAAGAAGGACTGACGGCCCTACGCCGCCTTGCCTGCGGGTACGCCCGCCACTGCGTCGGGACGCAGTTCCCGGCGCAATATCTTGCCCACGTTGCTCTTGGGCAGCTCATCGCGGAACTCCACATAGCGCGGACGCTTGTAGCCCGTGAGCTTTTCCCGGCACCAATCCTGGATCTGCGCCTCGGTCAGCGTCGGATCCCGCCGCACCACGAACACCTTGACGGCTTCGCCCGAATGCTCGTCCGGCACCCCGATCGCCGCGCACTCCAGCACGCCGGGATGCTGGGCCACGGCCGCCTCGACTTCGTTCGGATAGACCTTGAAGCCCGACACCGCAATCATGTCCTTCTTGCGGTCGACGATGCGTGTATAGCCCTGCTCGTCCATGATGCCGATATCGCCCGTGCGGAAATAGCCGTCGGCGGTCATGGAGTGGCGGGTTTCCTCGGGCTTCTGCCAGTATCCCAGCATGACCTGCGGTCCGCGGATGCCCACCTCGCCGCGCTCGCCCAGCGGCACTTCGCGGCCTTCGTCATCGAGGATGGCCACGTCGGTGGATGGCAGCGGCAGGCCGATGGAACCCGAATACGCGGTGGCGTTGGTGGGATTCACGGTCGCCACCGGCGAGGTCTCCGACAGGCCATAGCCTTCGATCAGCGGCCTGCCGGTGATCTTCAGCCAGCGTTCGGCAACCTGCTGCTGGACCGCCATGCCCCCGCCCAAGGTCAGCCGCAAGCCGGAGAAATCCAGGCGCGCGAAGTCTTCGTTGTGGGCCAGCGCGTTAAACAGCGTATTGACGCCGGGGAACACATTGATCGGCACCTTGCGCCATGCGTTGATGAGCGAAGGCTGGTCGCGCGGATTGATGATGAGCACATTGCGCATGCCCGCATGCAAGCCGTACAGCCCGCAAACGGTCATCGCGAACACGTGGTAGAGCGGCAGCGCGCTGATGATGGTGAGCTGCTGGTCCGCGAGGTCGTGCACCACCGGCTGCGCCACCGCTTCCGTCTGCAGCACGTTGGCCACCAGGTTGCGATGGGACAGCATCGCGCCCTTGGGCACGCCGGTGGTGCCGCCGGTGTATTGCAGCACCGCCACGTCGTCCATCGACAGCGCGGGCGGCGCAAAGCGCTGGCGCGCGCCGTCGCGCAGCACATCGGGCAGCATGCGGGCGCCATCGATCTGCCACGCGGGCACGATCTTCTTGACATAGCGCGCGGCCAGGTTGACCAGCGGCGCCTTCAGGCCGCCGAGCAGATCGCCCGGACCGGTCACGACGATATGCTTGAGCTGCCCGCGATCCGTGACGCGCTGCAAGGTGTGCGCAAAATTCTCCAGGATGACGATGGCCGACGCGCCGCTGTCCAGCAATTGGCGCTGCAGCTCTTCGGCGGTGTAGAGCGGATTCACGTTCACCACCACCAGCCCCGCGCGCAGCGTGCCCAGCATGCTGACCAGATAGGCGGGCACGTTGGGCATCATCAGTGCCACGCGCTCGCCCTTGGACAGGCCGACGCTTTGCAGCCAGCTGGCGAACGCCTGCGCGTGCGCATCGAGTTGCGCATAAGTAATGTTGCTGCCCATCGCGGTGCACGCGATGCGCGAGGCGTACTGCTTGCAGGCCCGGTCCAGCAAGTCAGTCAGGGAGGCATAACCGTCTGTCGATATCTCCGCCGGAACCCCCTGCGGATAATGGGCAAGCCACGGACGCGTCATGGTATTTGTCTCCATTAAATTGGTTTTTGATTGATGATACCCTTGTTGCGTTCCCTTTTTTCGCCCGAGAGCCCCATGAAACTGCTCGAACCCATCGTCGCGTGGCATCACGACATTTCCAAGATCCGACGCGACATCCACGCGCATCCCGAACTGGCGTTCGAGGAGTTCCGCACCGCCGATGTGGTGGCGGCGAAGCTTGAAGAATGGGGCATCGAAATCGACCGCGGCCTGGGCGGCACCGGCGTGGTCGGCATCATCCGCGGCAATCTGCCGGGCGACCGCGCCGTGGGCCTGCGCGCCGACATGGACGCGCTGCCCATGCAAGAAGCCAATACCTTCGAGCATGCCAGCACTAACGCCGGCAAGATGCACGCCTGCGGCCACGACGGCCACACGGCCATGCTGCTGGCCGCTGCGCAATATCTGTCGCAGCACCGCGATTTCGCCGGCACGGTCTACGTGATCTTCCAACCCGCGGAAGAAGGCGGCGGCGGCGCCAAGCGCATGATCGACGACGGCCTGTTCAAGCGCTTCCCCATGGAAGCGGTATTCGGCATGCACAACTGGCCCGGCATGAAAGCCGGCCAGTTCGGCCTGACCGCCGGCCCCATCATGGCTTCCAGCAACGAGTTCTCCATCATCGTGAAGGGCAAGGGCACCCACGCCGGCATGCCCAACCTGGGCATCGATCCCGTCATGGCGGCCGTGCAACTGGCGCAATCGCTGCAGACCATCATCACGCGCAACCGCAATCCGCTGGACGCGGCAGTGCTCAGCATCACGCAGATCCACGCCGGCAGCGCCGACAACGTCGTGCCCAACCACGCCGAATTGCGCGGCACGGTGCGCACCTTCACGCTGGACGTGCTGGACCTGATCGAACGCCGTATGGAAGAGATCGCGCGCCACACCTGCGCAGCGATGGACTGCGAAGTGCAGTTCACGTTCCAGCGCAACTATCCGCCGACCATCAACCACGCCGAGGAAGCCGCGTTCTGCGCCGACGTGCTGCGCGACATCGTGGGCGAGGCCAACGTCAACGATCACGTGCAGCCCACCATGGGCGCGGAAGACTTCGCCTTCATGCTGCAGGAACTGCCGGGCTGTTATGTGTGGATCGGCAACGGCACCGGCGAACATCGCGACAGCGGCCACGGCCTGGGCCCCTGCATGCTGCACAACGGCAGCTACGACTTCAACGACGAACTGCTGCCGCTGGGCGGCACATACTGGGTCCAGCTGGCGCTCAAGCGCCTGGCCAAGGACTGACCCTCAAACGCCGTCCGCCGCCCCGACCGCCAGGCACATCGCCAGGAAGCGTTCGGCGGCGCGGGCGGCCGCGTCCGCGTGCGGCACCAGGATGCTCAGGGTCCGCGTCAGCGGCTTGGGCAACAGGCGCAAGGCCGCCAGCGCGCCATCCTCATGGCGCATCGACATGACGGACACGAAGCCCACGCCCAGCCCGGCACGCACTGCCTGCTTCACGCCCTCCACGCCGGCCAGCTCCAGCCCCACGGACGGTGCCAGGCCCGCATCCGCAAACGCACGCTCCACCAGCCGGCGCACGCCCGAACCGGGTTCGCGCATGACCAGCGCTGAAGCCGCCAGATCGCGCAGCGTGACCGCCCCCTTGCCGGCCAGCGCGTGGTCCGCACGCACCACCGCCACCACTTCGTCCTGCCGCCAGGCATGCACGGCCGTGTCGGCGGGCAGTCCTGCGGGCACGTCGCCCTCGATGAACGCCAGGTCCAGGGCCGGCAGGCGCTCGACGATTTCGCGCGTGTTGCCGTCCGACAGATGCAGGCTGACCGCCGGGAAGGCCAGGCGGAAATCCGCCACCAGGCTGGGCAGCAGGTAGCTGGCGGGGGTGGTGCTGGCGCCCAGGCGCAGATCGCCGGTTTCCAGCCCGCGCCAGGATTCGCGCACCGCCTGGGCCTGCCGGTACACCTGGCGCAGCTGGCGCGCCTGCTCGGCCAGGCGCTCGCCGGCTTCGGTCAGCGCGATGCCGTGGCCGCTGCGGCGGTACAGGGGTTCGCCGAACCATTCCTGCAGCATCCGTAGCTGGCCGGAAACGGCAGGCTGGGACAGGTTCAGCAACTGCGCTGCGCGGCTGATATTGCCGGCGTCGGCCACGGCGGCGAAGGTAAGCAGCTGGTCAGGAGTCATGGTCGCTAAATTATCAGAATTCCTGATATTACATATCTGAAATAAAGATTTTTCAAATAGTAGGCGGGAAATTAATATTTCGTGAAGTTATTTAGATATGCCTCCGCCAAAAGGCCAGCCATGAGTACCTCTTCCAGCACCGCCGTCCCCCTGCCCGCCACCCCGGCTTCGCCCGCCGCCACTCCCGCCGCTACGCCGTGGCGGGACAAACTCAACGGCGTACTGTTCGTCGGCCTGATGGCCGCCGCGGTGATGCAGCTGGCGGACCTGCCCGCGATCCGCCAGTTGGGTTTCTCGCCGCTGGTCGTGGGCATCGTCTGCGGCATGCTCTACGGCAACTTCCTGCGCGGCACCATGCCCGCCGACTGGGGCGCGGGCGTGAACTTCACCGCGCGGCGCCTGCTGCGCATCGCCGTGGCCTTCTACGGCCTGAACATCAGCATCCAGCAGATCGCCGCCGTGGGCCTGCCCGGGCTGGCGGTTTCGGTGGCGGTCGTGGTGGGCACCCTGCTGCTGGGCACCGTGGTGGGCCAGCGCCTGCTGGGCCTGGACCGCGACACCGCCATGCTCACCGCCGCTGGCAGTGCCATCTGCGGCGCCGCCGCCGTGCTGGCCTTCGAGCCCACGCTGCGGGCCGCGCCGCACAAGAGCGCGGTGGCCGTGGCGACCGTAGTGCTGTTCGGCACCTTGTCCATGTTCCTGTACCCGGTGCTCTATCACGCGGGCTGGCTGAACCTCGACACCCAGGCCCTGGGCATCTATATCGGCGGCACCATCCATGAAGTGGCCCAGGTCGTCGGCGCAGCCAGCAATGTCGATCCCGCCACCACCGAAGTCGCCACCATCGTGAAGATGACCCGCGTGGCCCTGCTGGTGCCGGTCCTGCTGATCCTGGGCATGTATCTGCGCAGCGCGGCCTCGCATGCCGGCGGCCAGGGCAAAGGCGCCAAGCTGCCCATTCCCTGGTTCGCGGTGGGATTCCTGGTGCTGGCCATCATCAATTCGCTGAACATCATCCCCGCCGATGCCGTCGCCGCCATCCGCCGCCTGGACGTCTTCGCCCTGACCATGGCCATGACCGCCCTGGGCATCGAAACCCGCTTCGCCCAGATCCGCAAGGCCGGTCCCCGGGTGATGGCGCTGGGCCTGATCCTGTACCTCTGGCTGCTGGTCGGCGGCTACGGCATCGTCAAGCTGGCAGCCTGATCCCCGGCCCGCCGCGCCCAAGGCAGCGGCGGGCTTTGCGCATGCACGCCGCTGTCTCGTTTTTCCTGCATAATCGGCTGGTTCCCTAGCAGTGGAGTCGGCCGCATGACCTCCAGCACCAAAACCCCGTTTACGACTTTGCCCGCCGATCGCGACGCGGTATTGCGCGTCATGCCGATGCCGGCGGACGCGAATATCCACGGGGACGTCTTTGGCGGCTGGATCATGTCCCAGGTCGACATCGCCGGATCCATCCCCGCCGCGCGCCGCGCCGCCGGACGCGTGGCCACCGTGGCGGTCAACGCCTTCCAGTTCAAAGAACCGGTGTTCGTGGGCGACCTGCTCAGTTTCTACGCAGCCATCATCAAGACCGGCACGACGTCGGTCACGGTGTCCGTCGAGGTCTACGCGGAGCGCCAGCGGCTGGACGCCGAGATCGTCAAGGTCACCGAGGCCACGCTGACCTACGTCGCCACCGACGAAGCCCGCCGCCGCCGTCCCCTCCCCACTCTTTGAGCCGTAACGCATGACGCAGTCCGCCGCCGCGCAGAAACCGCCCGCGACGCCCCGCCGCCTCGACCCGGAAGACGCCCAACACGCCCTGGCGGAAGTGCAGGAACGCCTGCGCCGCCAGCAACTGGTTGCCGACCTGGTGCATCGCCAGGAGGAAGGCGACTCCAAGGCCTCGCTGGTCGAGGACCTGGTGCACCGCCAGCACGAGGCCGAACTCAAGACCCTGCTGGACGGATTGCATCCGGCCGACATCGCTTTCATCCTGGAGTCGCTGCCCAAGGACGAACGGCAAGCCATCTGGAAGCTGGTCAGCCCCGAGCACGACGCGGACGTGCTGCTGGAAGTCGAAGACTGGGTGCGGGAATCGCTGATCGAGGCGATGGACCGCCAGGACCTGGTTGCCGCCACCGGCAACATGGACGCCGACGAGCTGGCCGACCTGGCGCCCGACCTGCCGCCCGACGTGGTGGCCGAAGTCCAGAAGGGCCTGACCGAAGAGGAACGCGCACAGCTGCTGGAAGCCATGGGCTATCCAGAAGACAGCGTGGGCGCGATCATGGACTTCGAGATGGTCCGGGTGCGCGAAGACGTCACCCTGGAAGTGGTGCTGCGCTACCTGCGCCGGCTGCACGAACTGCCCGACCACACCGACCAGATCTTCGTGGTGGACCGCCAGGACAAGCTGCAGGGCATCCTGCCGCTGTCCAAGCTGCTGGTCAGCGAGCCCGAAACCGAAGTGCGCGCCGTCATGAACTCGGACTTCCTGACGCTCAACCCCCTGGACTCCGATGCTGACGCCGCCGGCGCCTTCGAACGCTACGACCTGGTCTCCGCGCCCGTCATGGACGACCAGGGCCGCCTGATCGGCCGCGTGACCATCGCCGACGTGGTGGACGTGATGCGCGAAGACTCGCAGGAGCAGGCGCTGTCGCGCGCCGGTCTGCAGGAAGAGGATATCTTCGCGCCGGTGTCCACCGCCCTGCGCAACCGCGCCCCCTGGCTGCTGTTCAACCTCTGTACCGCCGCCACGGCATCCTTCGTGGCCTCCCAGTTCGAAGGCACGGTCAGCCAGATCGTCATTTTGGCGTTCCTGATGTCCATCGTGGCCGGCATCGGCGGCAACTCTGGCAACCAGACCATGACTCTGATCATCCGGGCCCTGGCCATGGGGCGGATCACGGGCCGCAACCTGTGGCAGCTGGTCAAGCGCGAACTCTTCGTCACCCTGATGGTGGGCCTGTGCGGCAGCCTGGTGGCGGCCCTGTTCGCCTGGGTCATCTCGCACTCGGTGTCGATCGCGCTGGTGATGATGGCCGCCATGGTCTGCAACATGCTGGTCGGCGCGTCGGTCGGCGTGCTGGTGCCGATGGTGCGCGCCCGCTTCGGCAAGGATCCTGCGATGGGTTCTTCCGTGCTCCTGACCTTCGCCACCGATTCGCTGGGCTTCTTCATCTTTCTGGGCCTGGCCACGATTTTCCTGCTGTAGTTCGCATACAACAGCAGGAAAAATCCGCTTCCCTCTGGCGACGCCCGCTTGACAGCTAGCTGACAGGGTGAAAGACGACTGTTCCATTACAGTAATGGGATTGTCATCTCCCCCTTTTCAGCGCCCACAATGACCGCAAGATTCCGGGCGGCAATCCTTTGCCTGCTGCTCGCCACCTTCGCCGCCACCGCCCAAGCCTGTGACAGCATGCCCTCATGGGCCAAGTCCGCCTGCAACCGCCTGGACCAGATCTGGACCGAAGGCGGCAATGACCTGTACTTCACCGGTTATTCCTGGCACAACCGGGCCACCTACAGCAAAGAGAAGATCGACAGCTTCAACGAACTGGCCTGGGGCGGCGGCTACGGCCGCAGCATCTACGACGAAGATGGCGACTGGCAAGGCCTGTACGCCATGGCCTTCCTGGATTCGCACAGCAAGATCGAGCCCATCGCGGGCTACGGCTTCCTGAAGATCGGACGCGTCAGTGAAAACGTCCGTCTGGGCGCGGGCTACACCGTCTTCCTGACGGCGCGCCACGACATCATGAGCTATGTGCCGTTTCCCGGCATCCTGCCGCTGGTGAGCGCCAGCTATAAGGACACGATGCTCTACGCGACCTACATCCCGGGGTCAGCTGGCGCGGGCAACGTGCTGTTCATGTTCGGCCGCTGGCACTTCTGACGCACCCCAGGCCTCAGAAGACCTGCCCCAGCCTGCGCACCAGATCGCCCAGGCGCCAATCGTCGATGCCATGCGCGCGCAGGGCTCTCTCGGTTTCCACGACATAGTCCAGGCACGGCCCCGAATGCCCCACGGCATTGCGCACCGACGCCAGCAGACGGTCGTCGCTCAGGCCGGCCGCGTATTCCTGGCAGGCCCGGTTCAGCAGGAACACCAGCCCGCGCACCGGCGCGGCTTCGGTATGGCAGGTGAGCCAGCGCGGCGTGTAGGCGCCCGTGACCATTTCCCGGCGCCACAGCGCCTGGAACACCGCAGGCACGTCGCAGGCGGCAATCTGGAAGGCGACGCCGCGGCAGCAGCCGCCGCGGTCCAGGCCAAACACCAGGCCAGGATTGTCGGGCGAGCCGCGATGGTCGTGCGACCACAGGCACAAGGACCGGTGATAGCCGCGCACAGTCGCCAGCCGCCGTTCGCGCCAGGTGAAACCGGGATGCCATATCAGGGAGCCGTAGGCGAACACCCACAGGTCGTCGACGCCGTTCCAGCCGCCCAGCAGGTCATCCACCGAAAGCGCGCGCCGCGAATTTTCCGTACCGGCGCAGCCGGCGGGTACTGCCAACGACATAGGGTCCTCTGATATCCCGATTTGTCCCATGATGGGAGTGGGGAATATCCTACGCCGTAGCCCGCGCAAAAGAATTGCGTGATGGGGGCCGGCCGGCAGGCCGAATGGAATTTGCATCCCCGCCGCCCCCTGTCATGGAAAAAAAATTGCGCGCGCCCGCCTACACCGCGTCCAGCGGCAATTCCGTGGTGCTTTTGATGACTTCCATCGAGAAGCTGGCGCTGACGTCCAGCAGGTCCACGGCGGCGATCAGACGCCGGTAGAAGCGGTCATAGGCCGCCATGTCCTCGACCACGACTTTGAGCAGGTAATCGACGTCGCCCGCCATGCGGTGGAACTCCACCACGTTGGGCAAGGCCATCACGGCATTGATCAGGCTCTGCGTCCATTTCTCGTTGTGCTGGCTGGTCTTGATGGAGACGAAGACCGTCAGGTTCAGGCCCAGCGCGCAGGGATCCAGCAAGATGGCGTTGCGGGCGATGACGCCGTCATCCTTCAGCTTCTGGATGCGGCGCCAGCAAGGGGTGACGGACAGATGCACCTGCTCGGCAATCTCGGCGACCGAACAGGTGGCGTCCTTCTGCAGCAAGGCCAGTATCTTGATGTCCGTCTGGTCCATGGGTTTCCTTGGCTGGATCGGCCCCAATGTTGCCTGTTCCGCCTGCCCGCGTCCAGCCTGCGCCCTCCCGGGGCGCCGGACTTCAGTAGGTCCCGGGGTAGCCGCCGCCGTCGATCAGGATGTTCTGGGCGGTCATGTAGCCGGCCTGCGCGGAACAGACATAGGCGCACAGGGCGCCCAGCTCCTCGGGCTGGCCATAGCGGCCAGCCGGGTTGGCGCGTCCGCGCTCGTCCCAGAGCTGTTCGAAGCTCTTCCCGCCGGATTGCTCCAGCATGCCTTGTATGTGCCTGACCTGCGCATCCGTGGCGAAGGCGCCAGGCAGCAGGTTGTTGATGGTGACGTTGTGGCGCACGGTCTGCCGCGCCAGACCGCTGACGAAGCCGATCAGGCCCGAACGCGCGCCGTTGGACAGGCCCAGCTCGGCGTGCGGCGCCTTCACGCTGCGCGAGACGATGTTCACGATGCGCCCGAAGCGCCGTTCGATCATCCCGTCCATGACCCGCCGGATCATGTCGATGGGCCCCAGCATCATGCTGTCCAGCGCGGCGATCCAGTCGTCGTGGCTCCAGTTGCGGAAATCGCCCGGCAGCGGGCCGTCCGCATTGTTGACCAGGATGTCCGGATGGGGACAGGCGGCCATGGCCGCATCCCGCCCTTGCGCCTGCGTCAGGTCGGCCGACACCCAGCCGACTCCTATCCCGGTCTCATGCGATATCTCGGCCGCGGCCTGCTCCAGCGTGGCCGGGTTACGTGCGGCGATCGTCACCGCCACGCCCTCGCGCGCCAGTTGCAGGGCGCAGGCCCGGCCCATGCCGCGGCTGCCGCCGAATACCAGTGCCGTCTTGCCGCTGATCCCCAGATCCATGCCTGACTCCCCTGTCATTGCGCTGCCCGGCGCAGCTTTGCGCCAACGCGAACCAGTATAGGAGCGCGCAGCTGCCGGGCGGAATGGAATTTTTTTCCAATCTGCGGCCCTGGCGCGCCGAATTTGGCAAAGGCATTCCAGCGCAAGCTCCTACCATGGAAGCTCTGCCCGGAGGCCTGCCATGTCTTCCATCCAACTCGCCGGCGGCGACCTGCAATCGCTCTGCGCATCGGTGCAGTCCGCCCAATTGAACGCCGCGCGCGCCCTGCTGCGCGACCTGGTCGCCAGCGTCGCCAACGCCGGCGACATGCTGCAGAACCTGCCCGCGGAACTCCGCGGTGGACGGGCCGAGTCCTACACCCGCCATATCGCCTACGCCGACCCGCATGGCGCCTTTACGATGGCCTACCTTATCTGGCGTCCGGGACAGTTCAGCCCGGTGCATGGCCACAAGACCTGGTGCACCTACCAGGTGCTACAGGGCAAACTCACCGAAACCCACTACCGCTGGGATCAGGAATCCGCCATCGCCCAGGCCTGCGGCACGGTGATCCGCCGCCCTGGCGACATCGTCACCGCGACGCAAGGCCTGCGCCAGATCCACCGCCTGGGCAATGCCGGCCCGGACATCGCCGTATCGCTGCACATCTACGGCGTGGCCCGGGACGACCTCTGCACCGGCGTCAACCACCTGGTCGACAGCGTCAACCCATCCACTGGCTGACCGGCGCGGCCGCGTCCTGCAAGGGCTGCGCCACCACGTCGATCAGCGCCGGGCCGTCATGCTCCATCGCGGCCTTGATGGCGGCATCCAGCTTGGACGGATCCTCGACTCGCCAGGCCTTCACGCCATAAGCCTCGGCGATGCGGGCATGGTCGGTGCGGTTGAAGTCCACGCTGTAGTAGCGCTTGTCGTAGCCCGCCTTCTGGCTGGCCTTGATCCAGCCATAGACGGAGTTCGAGAACACCACCATCAGCAGCGGCGCCTTGTGCCGCACGATGGTTTCCAGTTCGCCCACCGTGAAGCCGAAGCTGCCGTCGCCCATCACCGACACGCACTTGGACTGCGGCCGGCCCACCCAGGCGCCCAGGGCGGCCGACATGGAGAAGCCCAGCGCACCGTGGGCGCGGTTGGTGATGAAGTGCCGGCCGGGGCGCGACACGTCGTAATAGGCGGAAAAATACGGGCAAGGCGTGCCGGGGTCGGCGCAGACCACCGCGTCGTCGGGCAGCAGGCGGTTCAAGGACTGCACCACGCGCTCGGGGCGGATGGGCGCGTCCAGGCTGTGGGCCAGCGGCTCCAGCTGCGCGCGGCGCGCCTCCTTGGCGCGGCCGGCCAGCACCGCGCCGTCGGCGGCGTCGGACGGACGGTGCGCCAGGCGCGCCGCCACCTCCACGCCCAGGGCTTCCAGCGCCAGCTTGGCGTCGCCCACCATGCCGACCTCGGTCAGGTAATTGGCGCCGATCACCATGGGATCGATGTCGATGTGCAGGATGGGCACGTCGCGGTTGGGGAAGCGCCAGTGCTCGGTCGAGGTGGAGCCCGCGCGGCAGCCGACGAACAGCACCACGTCGGCCGCGGCCACCACGTCGCGCGTCGCCATCACGCCGCCGTTGGAGCCGACCACGCCCGCATTCAGGGGATGGGTGTCGGCCAGGCTACCCTGCCCGCTCACGGTCACGCAGACCGCGGCCTTGAGCGATTCAGCCAGCTCCTGCAAGGCGCCGCTGGCGCCGGCGATGACCACGCCGCCGCCGCAGATGATCACCGGCGCCCGCGCGCTGACCAGCCGCTGCGCGGCGCGCGCGACGTCCAGGGGATCCGGCGCGTAGCGCATGGACGGGAAACGCCCGTGCTCGGGCTGGGCCCAGACATCGGACGCGTCCACCTGCTGCTTCATCACGTCGTACGGAAAGCACAGATGGGCCGCGCCAGGCTTGCCGGTGGTCATGGCGCGGAAGGCCGCGCGCACCATGCCGGGAATCTGGTCCGCGCGGTCGATGGTACGGTTCCACTTGGTCAGTGGACGGTACAAGGCTTCCTGGTCCAGCTCGGTCAGCGGGTACTTGCCGCGCGAGCCCACCGCCACGTCCGAGGTGATGCCAAGGACCGGAATGGACGATTCGTTGGCCTCCACCAGCCCGGGCAGCAGATAGGTCGCGCCGCCGCCGCTGGGGCCTTCGCACACGCCGACCTTGCCGGTCACGCGGGCATAGGCATCCGCCATGTAGCCGGCGCTGCGCTCGTCGCGCGTCAGGATGTGCTGCATGCCGTGGTCCAGACGGTACAGCGCGTCGTAGAACGGCAGGCTGGTGTCGCCGCACAGGCCGAATATGTGCTTGACGCCGTTGTGCTGCAGCATGCGCACCATGGCTTCGGCGCCGGTCATGTTTTCCATGTCATCTCCACTTGTGTTGCACGCGTCGCGGCCGGGCGCCTCAGCGCCAGGCCGCGAGCCGTTCAGTTGTCCAGATTGATGTTGCTGCTCTTGATGAAGGCGCTCCACCGGTCGTATTCCGACTTCACGTAGGCATCCAGCGCCGGGCCGTCGGAGGCCACGATCTCAAAGCCCGCGTCGGTCACTTTCTTGCGGATTTCCGGGTCGGCCAGTACGGCCTTGAAGTCGGCCGTCAGCTTTTTGACGGTCGCTTCCGGCGTGCCCTTGGGCGCGAACATGCCGCTCCAGGAATAGGCGACAAAGCCGGGGAAGCCGGATTCCGCCACGGTCGGCACGTTGGGCAGATCCGGCAGGCGCTTGTCGCCCGCCACCGCCAGCGGCTTGATCTTGCCGGCCTGGATCTGGCCGCGCAGGGCCGCGAAGCTCAGCCAGGTCATGCTGGCCTGGCCGCCCACCACCGCCTGGATGGCCGGTCCGCCGCCGCCGTACGGCACGTGCAGCAACTCCACCTTCGACAGGCGCTTGAGCTCTTCGGGCGCCAGATGGTTCAGCGAACCCACGCCGGTGGATGCGTAGTTGAACTTGTTGGGCGGCTGCTTGGCGGCCGCGGCCAGGAACTCCTTCAGGTTGTCCCCCGGCACGCTGGGATTGGCGCCCAGCACCAGCGGGAAACGCACCGTCTGCGAAATGGCGACGAAGTCCTTGAACGTGTCGTAGGGCAGCTTGGGCTTCACGGCGGGGTTGATGCCGTGGTTGTCGAAGCTGACCAGCAGCGTGTTGCCGTCGGGTTCGGCGCGCGCCACAAAAGCCGTGGCGATCTGGCTGGCCGCCCCCGGCCGGTTCTCGACCACGACCGCGCGGCCGCCCAATTGCTGAGACAGGCGTGGCTGCAGGATGCGCGCCAGGATGTCGGTGCTGCCTCCGGGCGGATACGGCACGACCAGCACCAGCGGCCGTTCTTCGGCGGCGGCCGGCGCGGCAACGAAGGCTCCCGCCGTGGCGGACAGCATGCATAGCGCAGCCAGTCCGCGCTTTATCCCGTGATTCATAGCTTTTCCCCTGCTTGTATGGTGTTGGCCGGCGCTGCCGTGGCGGGTTCGGCCTGGTCCCGCATGTAAATCGTGGAAAAACCCGTACGTATGACGTCGGTGATCTGGTCCAGGCGGCGGCCGATATGCGCGCTCATCAGTCCCGGCAAAGTGTCGATGTCACGCCGCTCCAGCGCCTCGACGATGCGCAGATGCTCGCCCTGGGTATGACTGCGGCGCCCTTGCAGCATGTCGATCCAGCGCACGAAATGGATGCGGGCGTTGACGCTTTCCAGCGCGCGCACGAACTCCTCGTTGCGCGAATAGCGCGCCAGCGTCAGGTGAAAGGCCTCATCGAGTTCCAGCAGGCGGGTGGCGTCGCTGTCCTCGGGCACGT
This sequence comes from Achromobacter sp. ACM04, assembly GCF_014851465.1. Taxonomy (NCBI): domain Bacteria; kingdom Pseudomonadati; phylum Pseudomonadota; class Betaproteobacteria; order Burkholderiales; family Alcaligenaceae; genus Achromobacter; species Achromobacter sp. ACM04. Next base: position 31,588 of record NZ_JACUZS010000003.1, on the reverse strand, counting down.
CGCGCGAACGCTCGACGAATTCCCGCAGGCTTGCCAGCTCCTGGTCGGTGGCGCGCTCGCAGGCCGCGCGCACGATGCCCGCCTCCAACACTGCGCGGTATTCGTAAAGGCTGTGGATCTGCTTGGCGTCGAGCAGGCGGGCGATGAAGCCCCGGTTGACCGAGCGGGTCAGGAAACCTTCGACCATCAGCTGGTTCAGCACCTCGCGCAGCGGCGTGCGGCTGACGTTCAGCCTGCGGGCCAGCTCGACCTCGTTGATGCGCTCACCTGGCTTGAATTCGAAGCGCACGGCCATCGCCTTGACCGCGCCATACAGCTCGGCCTGTGCTTCCTTGGTGCGCGCTGCAGGCCGGATTGCGACTGAGGGTTGCGTCATGCCGGATCACCTGGTCGGTTGGATCGTCGGGAATGAACTGCATACTAAAGTGCATACACTTTACCCAACAACCCCGGGTTTCCCCGGAAGCGGGCTCTTGCCAGCCGCGCTCACCATGCCTTTCAGGACAAAAAAAGCCCGCAATGCGGACGTTGCGGGCGATTTTGTCCTTGTCAGCGGCATCTGCCGCCTGGCGCTTACAGGCCGGTATCCAGCGTGTAATGCGCGCCGTCCTTGTTTTCCAGAGTCAGCGTCGACAACGTAGGCCCCGCCGCTGCGGCATCCTGGCTCACATGGATGCGCAGGTTGGCCAGCGGCACATCCCAGCCACCGCTGGCGGCTTCGGCCTGCACGCCGGCCACCAGCGCCAGGCGCTCGGCAACCGCGCGGGCATCGGGCGCGCGGGCATCGATGCGCAGCAAGCTGCGCGCGCCGTTGGGGTGCGCCATGAGTTCGGGCGACCACACGCATTCGGGCGTCAGATGGCGACAGAAATACATGCGGATGCCGGGCAAGGGCTGCTCGGCGAAACGCACGGTGTGGAAACGGGCCTGGACTTCCTGGCCGTCCAGCATGGCGGGACGGCTCAGTTCCTGGACGGGATTGACGGCAAAACCTGCCGCCAGCAGGCGCTCGCGGGTGGCTTCGGCGTCATGGGTGCGGAACACCAGCGCCTCCAGCCCGAACGGGGAATCAGCGATTTCCTTGCGCGCCGGCGGCGCGCCGGGCGGCCAGCCCAGCAATTCGACGTACGTGCCTTCCAGCACGATCAGGCGGTTGCACGACCCCAGGTTGTGCACCGCCTTGTCGCTCAGATGAAAACCCTGGCGTTCGAAATGCGGGGCCAGCGCATCCAGCCGGTCGCGCACCATAACCACGGCATGGTCGAATTCTGTGCGGCCGACGGAATGCAGCATCATGGCTCCTGGATCAGACGAGCTTGCCGTGGCACTGCTTGTACTTCTTGCCGCTGCCGCAAGGGCACGGGTCGTTGCGGCCGACCTTGGGCAAGGCATTGCGCACGGGCTGCGCACCGCTTTCCGGTTCAGACTGGGCCAGCGCTTCGTCGTAGTCGGAATGGTGGTATTGCACGTTCTGCACGTGCGGCTGCGCCGCTTCGGCTTCGGCCTGTTCGACCTGCTCCTGCGACTGCACGCGCACCGTCATCAGCACCCGGACCACGTCGTCGCGGATGCGATCCAGCATGCCCGAGAACAGCTCGAAGGCTTCGCGCTTGTATTCCTGCTTGGGGTTCTTCTGCGCATAGCCGCGCAGATGGATGCCCTGGCGCAGGTAGTCCAGCGCCGACAGATGTTCGCGCCAGTGCGTGTCGATCGCCTGCAGCATGATCGAACGCTCGAACTGCGACCACGATTCCGTACCCACCTGGTCGACCTTGGCCTGGTAGGAATCACGCGCGGCGTTCACCACGCGTTCGCGCAGGTCGTCGTCGGTCAGGTTGGTTTCCTTTTCCAGCATTTCCGTCAGCGGCAGCTGCAGATGCCAGTCGGCCTCCAGCGCCTTCTGCAGCGCCGGCACGTCCCACTGTTCTTCCACCGATTCCGGCGGCACGTAAGTGTTGAACATGTCGGTCACGGCGGCGTCGCGCAGGTTCTGCACGGTGGCGCCCACGCTGGCCGCTTCCAGCACGTCATTGCGCTGCGAGTACAGCACCTTGCGCTGGTCGTTGGCGACGTCGTCGTACTCCAGCAATTGCTTGCGGATGTCGAAGTTGCGGCCTTCCACCTTGCGCTGCGCAGTCTCGATCGAACGCGTCACCATGCCGGCCTCGATGGGTTCGCCCTCGGGCAGCTTCAGGCGTTCCATGATGGCGCGCACGCGGTCGCCCGCGAAGATGCGCATCAGCGAGTCTTCCAGCGACAGGTAGAAGCGCGACGAGCCCGGATCGCCCTGGCGGCCCGCACGGCCGCGCAACTGGTTGTCGATACGGCGCGATTCGTGGCGTTCGGTGCCGATGATGCGCAGGCCGCCAGCGGCCTTGACCTGCTCGTTCAGCGGCTTCCATTCGGCACGCACCTTCTCGATGCGGGCGTTCTTTTCGGCATCGGACAGCGATTCGTCGGCGCGGATCAGGTCGACCTGCTTGTCGACGCTGCCGCCCAGCACGATGTCGGTGCCGCGGCCCGCCATGTTGGTGGCGATGGTGATGTGGCCAGGCTTGCCGGCCTCGGCGACGATCTCGGCTTCACGGGCGTGCTGCTTGGCGTTCAGCACTTCGTGCGGCAGCTTGGCTTTCTTCAGCAGGCCCGACAGCAGCTCGGAGTTCTCGATGCTGGTGGTACCCACCAGCACCGGCTGGCCGCGTTCGTGGCAGTCGCGGATGTCTTCGAGGATGGCGTTGTACTTTTCGCCGTCGGTCTTGAAGACCTGGTCGTTCTGGTCCTTGCGGACCATGGGCTTGTTGGTCGGGATGATGACCGTTTCGAGCCCGTAGATTTCCTGGAATTCGTAGGCTTCCGTGTCGGCCGTGCCGGTCATGCCGGACAGCTTTTCGTACATGCGGAAGTAATTCTGGAACGTGATCGACGCCAGCGTCTGGTTCTCGTGCTGGATCTTCACGCCTTCCTTGGCCTCGACCGCCTGGTGCAGGCCGTCGGACCAGCGGCGGCCCACCATCAGGCGGCCGGTGAATTCGTCGACGATGACCACTTCGCCGTCCTGCACCACGTACTGCTGGTCGCGGAAGAACAGCGTGTTGGCGCGCAGCGCCACCATCAGGTGGTGCATCAGCGCGATATGGCGCGGGTCGTACAGCGATTCGCCTTCCGGCAGGATGCCCAGGCGCGACAGGATGCCTTCGGCGTTTTCGTGCCCGGCTTCGGACAGGTAGACCTGCTGGCTCTTTTCGTCGACCCAGTAGTCGCCTTCGGGTTCCGGCTCCTGCGGCTTCGGCTCATGCGCCATGCGCTTGAGCAGCGGCGGCACCGCGTTCATGCGGACGTAGAGTTCGGTATGGTCTTCGGCCTGGCCGGAGATGATCAGCGGGGTACGGGCTTCGTCGATCAGGATCGAGTCCACTTCGTCGACGATGGCGTAGAACAGGCCGCGCTGGCGACGGTCTTCAACACGGTATTCCATGTTGTCGCGCAGGTAGTCGAAGCCGAATTCGTTATTGGTGCCGTAGGTGATGTCGGCCTGGTAGGCCGCCTTCTTTTCCTCGTTGGGCTGCTGCGGCACCACCACGCCCGTGCTCAGGCCCAGGAAGTGGTACAGGCGCCCCATCCATTCGGCGTCGCGGCGCGCCAGGTAGTCGTTCACCGTGACCACGTGCACGCCCTTGCCGGCGATCGCGTTCAGGTAGACCGGCAGCGTTGCCATCAGGGTCTTGCCTTCGCCCGTGCGCATTTCGGCGATCTTGCCGCTGTGCAGGGCGATGCCGCCCAGCATCTGCACGTCGAAGTGGCGCATGCCGAACACCCGCTTGCCGGCTTCGCGAACAACCGCGAAGGCTTCGGGCAGCAGATCGTCCAGGGACGTACCCTGGGCGTGACGGGACCGGAATTCCTCGGTTTTGGCCGCCAGCTCCGCGTCGGAAAGCGCGGAGATCTTGGGTTCGAGCCCATTGATCTGGGTTACCAGCTTGCGATACTGCTTAAGCAGCCGGTCGTTGCGGCTGCCTATGAGTTTTTTGAGCAGAGAAACCATGCGTATGTCGGCCGCACGAGCCACGCCGCGCCCACGAAAGGCCGGAGCAGCGTCACCCGTGACTTGATGTTATTGGTTGAGCGGGGGTCCGCTGGAAAACGAACCAGTTTAACGCACATGGAGCGCAATAGCCTGAACCTATGGACAGGGTAGCGCTGCCGGCCGGTTTGACCGGCGCGGGCCGCCCAGGTTCACTGGGCGGCGTGGGCCACCGTGGAAGGCGGTGCGGTCTGGTGCGGCCCCAGGAACAGGCGCGGGTCCAGCGGCTGTCCCGCCAGACGGACTTCGAAGTGCAAATGCGGCCCCGTGGAACGGCCGGAGCTGCCCACGCGGGCCACTTGCTGGCCGCGTTCGACGAGCTGCCCCTGCTTCACCATCAGGGAGGAAGCGTGGGCGTAGCGGGTGATCAGGCCGTCGCCATGATCGATCTCGACCATGTTGCCGTAGCCCGGCTGGAACTTGGACTCCAGCACCACGCCACCCGAGGCCGCCAGGATGGGCGTACCCGGAGGCGCGGCGAAATCCAGGCCTTCGTGCATGGCGCTGCGGCCGGTCACGGGGTTGCGGCGCCAGCCATACGACGAACTGAGGTAGGGATAATCGGTGATCGGCATCGCGGTCGGCATGCGCGCCTGGTCCGCCGACCGCTTGGTCAGCGCCGCGTCCAGCAGTTTCAGATTGTCGGACTGCTGGGCCAGCCTGGCCTGGATCTCGTCGAGCTGGCGGCCCAGCGCCTCGGCCGAGGCCGCGCTGGGCGGCGGGTGGTCGGTGAACAGATCGTCCATGACCTGGGTGGCTTCGGGCTGGGTCAGCGCCTCGGGTTGCGCCACGGCCAGCTGCTTGGCCAATTCGGGGTCGGTATAGGCCACGCCGGCCACCTTGGCCACGCGCTGACCCAAGCCGTCGATGCTCACCAGCTTGGCCTGCAACGCACCGACCTTGGCGGCCAGCAGATTCATGTTGCCCCGCAGGAAATCGGCATCGCGCCCGGGTTGGCCCGCCAGGGGCCAGCCCACGGCATGTACGGCCGGCAGGATCGGAGTAAGGTATCGTTGTAATGCGGCGCCAAAGATGGCGGCCGTGATCAAGGCGCCCCCCAGAAACAGCGCGAGGCGCGCGCCGCCCAGGGTGAAATGCCCGTCCTGCCCGTCGCGGGCGTGCATAATCACGATTTTCAAGGTTTGCTTCCTAATTCTTAGAGCCGGGATGAATAGACCCACTTCATACCGTCAACGTTCCAGTTCCAGCCGGCGGAAAGAAGATACCGCCCTGGGATGGCTGGGTCATGACATGCGGGGCGCCGGAGTTCTGGCGACCGCCCGCAAGCACCTGCAAATTCAGTACGCGGTGGCGGCGGTTCTGCCCGCCCCGCTGGGCGCCGTATGCCAGGTGGGCAAGCTGGAAAACCAGTGCCTCCACCTGGTGGTGCCGAGTGCCGCGCATGCGGCCAAGATGCGTCAATTGGCACCGCGCATCGCGCGGTCCCTGGCAGACCAAGGCTGGAACCTTAACGAAATCGCCGTCAAGGTACAAGCGGGTTTGCCCAAGCCCGGCGCCCGTCAACCGCGCCCTCCCAAAGAGGCGCAACCGCTGGGCAATACCGCCCTGGGCGCGTTCGAGACACTGCACGGCAACCTGCGGCCCGGTCCTCTGGCCGACGCGGTCGCCAAGCTCTTGAAGCATCACAAGAGTAGCTGAAGCCGGCAGGGTTGTCCTTGATCCGGCGCACCCGGAAACGAAGCGAAACCAAGTTCTCGGACGGATCGATACTATGGTTTGCCGCCGGTTTGCGCCTTAAGCGCTAGGGGATGACGACCGCAGCCATCCGTCGGGAACCGCACCGGGGAATTACCGCGAACGATCAGGAATCAAGCAAGAACCCCGCCGCGCAAGATGATAGCGCGGGCGCCGCGGAGCCGGCTTTGCCGGTCCGCCAGCGCCGCCCCCTCAGGGGGCCCGCGTCAGGGGGTTGGGGATGGGCCTGGCCTTGCCGCTCAGGCCAGCTTCCACTCGTGGCGGAACGCCTGCGGCGCCTCCGCCTGCGATTCGTAGGTGATCAGTTCCCAGGCATCGCGCTGCTCCAGCAGCGCGCGGGCCAGCTGGTTGTTCAGGCCGTGGCCCGACTTGCACGCGACATAGCGCGCCACCAGGGGCTTGCCCAGCAGATACAGGTCGCCGATGGCGTCCAGGATCTTGTGTTTTACAAATTCGTCGTCGTAGCGCAGACCGTCGCTGTTGAGCACGCGGTACTCGTCCATGACGATGGCGTTGTCCAGGCTGCCGCCGCGGGCCAGGCCCATGGAGCGCAAGGCCTCGACTTCGTTGACGAAACCGAAGGTGCGCGCGCGGGCGATTTCACGCACGTACGAATGCGTGGCGAAATCGATCTCGGCGAAATTGGCCGTGGAGTCGATGGCGGGGTGGCGGAAATCAATCGAAAACGCCAGCGCATAGCCTTCGTGCGGTTCCAGCCGGGCCCACTTCTCGTTGCGGCCTTCGCCTTCGCGCACTTCCACCGGCTTCAGGACGCGGATGAATTGCTTGGGCGCGTTCTGTTCGACGATGCCTGCCGAGCGCAGCAGGTAGACAAACGTGGCCGCACTGCCGTCCATGATGGGGACTTCTTCGGCAGTGAGGTCGATATGCAGGTTGTCGATGCCCAAGCCGGCCAGCGCCGACATCAGGTGTTCCACCGTCGACACGCGGACATTGCCTTGCTGCAGCACCGATGCCATGCGCGTGTCGCCCACGCCCGTGGCCTGCGCGGGCAGGTCCACGACCTGCGGCAGGTCGACGCGGTGGAAAACGATGCCCGTATTCGGTTGTGCCGGGCGCAAGGTGAGCTCGACCCGCCGTCCGGAGTGGACGCCGACGCCTGTCGTGCGGACGAGATTTTGAATGCTGCGCTGTCGGAACATGAGACTTGGGTGTTTTGAGCCAGGAAGCCGGCAAGAAGACGAGCAGATTGCCGGCGTAACTGACGTATTGTAACTCTGTCCGATCCCTGGCGCCATTTGGCGTCCGGACCGACCGATACCTCCGTCCCTTATTGAAACCGTGCAAGGGAAACACGGACCGCTCCGCCTCCGGCCTGCCTGTGGGGACAGGCAAGCCGGAGATGAGGGAGTGCGTTTAGAGCCCGAAACGGGCTCTCAAGTTCAATCCGCCTGCTTGCGCAGGAATGCCGGGATGTCGAAATGATCCATGCCCGAGCTTTCCAGAGCACGCACCTGGGCCGACGCCTGGCTGCGCGGATTGCGCATGACAGACGGCATGTCCAGGTTGCGGTAATCGCCTTGACCGCCAGCCGGCATCGCGCCCATGGGCATGTTGTCGGTGCCGGTACGCAGCACTTCAGCGGTGTTCTGCACCAGCTGCGGACGCGCTTGCGCACGGCCCAGGCCGGTCGCAACCACGGTCACGCGCAGGTTTTCACCCATGGACTCGTCATAGGCGGTGCCGAAGATCACGGTCGCGTCGTCCGAAGCGTAGCTGCGGATCGTTTCCATGATTTCGCGCGTTTCGCGCATCTTCAGCGAGCGGCTGGCGGTGATGTTGACCAGCACGCCGCGAGCGCCGTTCAGGTCCACGCCTTCCAGCAGCGGGCAAGCAATCGCGTGCTCGGCAGCCACGCGGGCGCGGTCTGCGCCCGAAGCCGATGCCGTGCCCATCATGGCCTGGCCCTGCTCGCCCATGATCGTCTTGACGTCTTCGAAGTCGACGTTGACGTTGCCTTCGACGTTGATGATTTCGGCGATGCCCGCGCAAGCGTTGTGCAGGATGTCGTCGGCCGAACGGAAGCAGTCTTCCTGCGTCGCGTCCTCGTCCATCAGTTCATAGAGGTTCTCGTTGAGCACCACGATGAGCGAATGCACGTGCTTGGCCAGTTCCGAGATACCGTCCTCGGCCATCTTCAGGCGCTTGTTGCCTTCGAAGGTGAAAGGCTTGGTGACCACGCCCACGGTCAGGATGCCCAGTTCCTTGGCGACTTCGGCCACGACCGGACCTGCGCCGGTGCCGGTGCCACCGCCCATGCCGGCGGTGATGAAGACCATGTGCGCGCCGTTCAGCGCGGCACGGATCTCCTCGCGCGCGGTCTCAGCCGACGCGCGTCCCTGCTCGGGCTTGGCGCCCGCGCCCAGGCCGGTGCGGCCCAGACGGATCTGCACCGGGGCGTTGGTCGCCGCCAGTGCCTGCGCATCGGTGTTGGCGCAGATGAAATCCACGCCGTGCACACCGCTGCGAATCATGTGCGCCACGGCATTGCCGCCCGCACCGCCCACACCAACGACCTTGATAACGGTCCCTTTGGTGTTGTTCTCAAGCATCTCAAAGTTCATCATGATGACTCCCTCACAAGTCCGATTTCGCAAATCACAAAAATTCCCCAACCAACCTATGTTTTGTGAATCGCCTCAAACTCGTCGCCGGACGGGCCCGCAACGGGTTTGAAGCGCCTCCCCTCTTCTGGCCCGGTCCGCAATACCGCTACGAACCGCACCAAGGACAGGCCCCAACCTGCCCTTTACAACTCAGTTCATGAACCATTCCTTCATGCGCGCCAGCAGGCTCTTGAAGTTGCCTGTCTGGGCGGCGACCTTGCGGCCGCGCACGCGCTGCATTCTTGCTTCCTGCAACAAGCCCATCACCGTCGAGAAGCGCGGATTGCGCATCACGTCGGCCAGGCTGCCTTCGTATTCGGGCACAGCCACGCGCACCGGCTTGAGGAACACGTCCTCCGCCAGTTCGATCATGCCGGGCAGTTGCGCCGAACCGCCGGTCAGGACCACGCCGGAAGCCAGCAGGTCCTCGTAGCCGGAGTCGCGCACGACCTGCTGCACCAGCGTGAACAGTTCTTCGACGCGCGGCTCGATCACGGCGCCCAGCGCCTGGCGCTTGACCTGGCGCGGGCCGCGGTCGCCCAGGCCGGGCACTTCCACGGATTCGTCGGGGCTGGCCAGCACCTGCTTGGCCACGCCGTAGCGCAGCTTGATTTCCTCGGCATCGGGCGTCGGCGTGCGCAGCATCGCGGCGATGTCGTTGGTGATCTGGTCGCCGGCGATGGGCAGCACGGCGGTGTGGCGGATCGCGCCGCCGGTGAAGATGGCCACGTCGGTGGTGCCGCCGCCGATGTCGACCAGCACGACGCCGAGTTCCTTTTCATCGGCGGTCAGCACGGCCAGGCTCGAGGCCAGTGGCTGCAGGATCAGGTCCTGCACTTCCAGGCCGCAGCGGCGCACGCACTTCACGATGTTCTGGGCGGCGCTGACCGCGCCGGTCACGATGTGCACGCGCACTTCCAGGCGCAGGCCGCTCATGCCGATGGGCTCGCGGATGTCTTCCTGGCCGTCGACGATGAACTCCTGCGTCAACACGTGCAGCACCTGCTGGTCGGTCGGGATGTTCACCGCCTTGGCGGTCTCGATGACGCGGGCAACGTCGGTGGCGGTGACTTCCTTGTCCTTCACGGCGACCATGCCGCTGGAATTGAAGCTGCGGATATGGCTGCCGGCAATGCCGGTGTAGACGTCGCGAATCTTGCAATCTGCCATCAGCTCGGCTTCTTCAAGCGCGCGCTGAATGGAATTCACAGTGGTCTCGATATTGACGACCACGCCCTTGCGCATGCCGCGCGATTCGTGCTGGCCGAGGCCCAGCACTTCGAATCGCCCTTCAGGCAAAATTTCAGCCACCACAGCCACCACCTTGCTGGTGCCGATATCGAGGGCGACGATAAGGTCCTTGATGTCACGGGTCATGGCGTTAGCGTTTCTTGGGAGGTTTCGGTATGGATTTGGATTTGGTTTCCGACGGCGGCAACGGGGCCAGCGCCAGGGCGAAACCATTGGGATAGCGCAAATCGGCCTGCGTCACGGTGCGCCCTTCCAGGCGCCCCGCCACGGCGGGCCACGCCTGCACAAAACGTTGAATGCGGGCCGCGAACGGCAGAGCGCCGGGCAGGCCATGCGGATCCGGCGCATCGGCGCCCGGATCGCGGCCCAGGTCCAGCGACATGCCGTTGGACAGCACCACCCGCCAGGCGTAGCGCGGACTCAGGTCCAGCTGCGTGACGTGCATGTCCAGCGGGGCGAACCAGCGCGCCAATTCGGCGTAGCGCTGCACGACCAGCGACTCGGTGCCTTCCGGACCGGAGAACTGCGGCAGAACGGTCTCGTCGTCCACCTCGCCCGTGTTGGCCGTGAACGCCTCGCCCCAGGTGTTGATCATCTGGTTCTCGTTCCACAACGCCAGGGGCTGCTGTTCCTCGATCCGCACGCGCAACACATTGGGCCAGATCCGCCGCACGGTGGCGTGCCGGACCCACGGCACCGATTCGAAGATCTCGCGCGCTTCGTCCAGGTCCACCGTGAAGAAATTGCCCTTGAAGCGGCCCGCGATCGCAGATCGCACCGCCCCCGTGGACACGTAGTGCAGCTCGGTGTCCGGCATCGATTCCAGCTCGATGGCCTGCAGCGTGAAGAACGGGCGTTGCGCCACCCACACCACACCCGCGACGAGCATGGCGCAAACCGCCAGCACGGCCAGCGTGTTGGCGATCAGGTTGGTGGTGCGAGCGTCGTTCCACACAGAGTATCCGGGTCAAGCGTTGCGGGCCGGACTGCGCACTTTGCACGCAGCCTCGGACAAGATCGCCACGCACAGATCGGCGTAGCTGATTCCCACCGCCTTGGCAGCCATGGGAACGAGTGAATGGCTGGTCATGCCAGGCGAGGTATTCATTTCAAGCAGCCACGGCCGGTTGTCGCGGTCGAGGATGAAATCGGCGCGGCCCCAGCCTTCGCAGCCCAGCGCCTGATAAGCCTTGACCGCGATCTCGGCGACTTCCGCGGCCACTTCGGGCGGCAGCGTGGCCGGGCAGAAATACTGCGTGTCGTCGGAGAAGTACTTGTGCTCGTAGTCGTAGTTGCCGCCGGGCGCGGCGATCTCGATGACGGGCAGCGCGCGCGCGGTCTTGCCGCCGCCCAGCACCGCCACGGTCAGCTCGCGACCGGTGATGAACTGCTCGGCCAGCACTTCGGCGTCGAAACGCGCGGCCGCGGCATAGGCTTCCTTCATGTCGGAATAGCCCACCACCTTGGTGATGCCGACCGTCGAGCCTTCATGCGGCGGTTTGATGATCAGCGGCAGGCTCAGGCGGTCCGGCACCAGACGCAGCTCGGTGTCGGCGTCCAGCAATTCGAAGTCGGGCGTGGGCAGGCCGTGCTGCAGCCACACGCGCTTGGTCATGGTCTTGTCCATGGCAAGCGCGGAGGCCAGCGGACCGCTGCCGGTATAGGGGATGCCCAGCAGTTCCAGGGCGCCCTGGATGGTGCCGTCTTCGCCGTAGCGGCCGTGCAAGGCAATGAACACGCGGTCAAAACCCTGGGCGGCCAGCTCGGACAGGCTGCGCTCGCCCGTGTCGAACAGGTGCGCGTCGACGCCGGCGCTGAGCAGCGCCTGGTGCACGCCCGTGCCCGACATCAAGGACACTTCGCGCTCGGCGGATCGTCCGCCGTACAACACACCGACCTTGCCGAATTGCGTGTTCATGCCAGTTCTCCAACTTGAGCGGGGACCTTGCTGATCGAACCCGCTCCCATCACTATCACCACGTCGCCATCGCGCACGAAATCCACGATGGCCTGCGGCAGTTCCGTCACGTCCTCGACGAACACCGGCTCGACCTTGCCGGCCACACGCAGGGCGCGCGACAAGGCTCGGCCATCCGCCGCCACCAGTGGCGGTTCACCTGCGGCGTAGACCTCGGTCAGCAACACCGCGTCGGCCGTGCCCAGCACGCGCACGAAATCCTCGAAGCAGTCGCGGGTACGCGTGTAGCGGTGCGGCTGGAAGGCCAGCACGATGCGGCGGTCGGGCCAGGCGCCGCGCGCGGCGGCCAGCGTCGCGGCCATTTCCACCGGGTGATGGCCGTAATCGTCGATCACCGTGAAAGTGCCGCCGCCATGACTGGCCGGCACAGGGAATTCGCCCGTCTGCGTGAAGCGGCGGCCCACGCCATGGAAGGACGACAGCGCCTCGCAGATGGCTGCATCGGCCACGCCCAGCTCGGTCGCCACGGCGATCGCGGCCAGCGCGTTGCGCACGTTGTGCAGGCCCGGCAGATTCAGTTCGACCTGCAGCGGCGGCAGCAGGGTGTCGCGATGCGTGCGCTGCACGTTGAAGCGCATGCGCGTGCCTTCCGGCTGCACTTCGTAGGCGCGCACCTGCGCCTCTTCGTTCAGGCCGTAGGTCGTGATGGGCCGCGAGACAAAAGGCATGATCTCGCGCACATTGGCGTCGTCCGAGCACAGCACCGCGCTGCCGTAGAACGGCAGGCGCTGCGTGAACTCGATGAAGGCGCTCTTCAGGCGCGCCACGTCGTGCCCGTAGGTGTCCATGTGATCGGCATCGATGTTGGTCACGATGGCCATCACCGGCAGCAGGTTCAGGAACGAGGCATCCGATTCGTCGGCTTCGACCACGATGTAGTCGCCCTGCCCCAGCCGCGCATTGGCGCCGGCCGAATTCAGGCGGCCGCCGATCACGAAGGTCGGATCCAGGTCGCCAGCGGCGAGCACGCTGGCCACCAGACTGGTCGTGGTCGTCTTGCCGTGCGTGCCGGCGACGGCAATGCCGCGCTTCAGGCGCATCAGCTCGGCCAGCATGATGGCGCGCGGCACCACCGGGATGCGGGCGGCGCGGGCGGCGATCACCTCGGGATTGTCGCCTGCCACCGCGGTGGACGTGACGATGGCGGCGGCGCCCGTGACGTTGCTGGCCACGTGGCCGATTGCGATCTTCATGCCCAGGCCGGCCAGGCGGCGCGTCACCGCCGACTCGTTCAGGTCGGAACCGCTGATGGTGTAGCCCAGGTTGAGCAGCACCTCGGCAATGCCGCTCATGCCCGAGCCGCCGATGCCTACGAAATGGATGTGTTGAATTCTGTGTTTCATGATGCGCGCCCCGCTGCTTGTTCACAGACGTCGGCGATATGGGCCGCGGCTTCGGGGCGCGCATGCGCGCGGGCCCGTTCGGCCACGGCTTGGAGTTCTTGTCGAGAGCGTTGGCCCAGCCACTGCGCCAGCCATTCGGGCGTCAGGCCGGTCTGCGGCTGCAGCCAGGCAGCCTGCGCGTCGCTCAGAAAGCGCGCGTTGGCGGTCTGGTGGTCGTCGATGGCATGCGGGAACGGCACGAACAGGGCTGCGACGCCCGCCGCGGCCACTTCGGACACCGTCATGGCGCCCGCGCGGCAGATCAGCAGATCGGCTTCGCCCATGGCGCCCGCCATGTCATCGATAAATGCGCGGCAGTCGGCTTCCACGCCCGCCTGGGCGTAGGCCTGCTGCAGCGCGGGCAAATGTTGCTCGCCGGCCTGGTGCACCACCACCGGCCGGTTTTCCTGCGGCAGGCGCGCCAGCGCCTGCGGCAAAGTCGTGTTCAGCGCCTGGGCGCCCAGGCTGCCGCCCACGACCAGCACGCGCAGCGGGCCGCTGCGGCCGGCGTAGCGCGCGGCCGGGTCCGGTAACGCGCACAGGTCCGCGCGCACCGGGTTGCCCATGGCCTCGCCCTTGGGCAGCACGCCGGGAAAGCCGCTCAGCACGCGGCGGGCCATCCTGGCCAGCCACTTGTTGGCAGTGCCGGCCACGGCATTCTGCTCATGCACCACCAGCGGCGTGCCGCGCAGCGCCGCAATGACGCCGCCCGGGAAAGCGACGTAGCCGCCCATGCCCAGCACCACGTCGGGCCGCACGTCGGACAGACGCGACCACGCTTGCCCGAATGCGCGCAGCAACAGGAACGGCAGCTTCAGCAGCGCCGAAGCACCCTTGCCGCGCACGCCCTGGAAACGCAGCGGAACCAGCTCGATGCCGCGCGGCGGCACCAGCCGGCCTTCCATCTTTTCAGGATTGCCCAGCCACAGCACACGCCAGCCGCGCTCGCGCAGCACATCAGCCACGGCCAGGCCCGGCATGATGTGTCCGCCGGTACCGCCAGCCATGATCAGAATGGTGCGAGAGGCCGTCATACCCGCCCTCCACGCATCATGACGCGGTTTTCCACGTCGACCCGGATCAGCATGGCCAGCGCGCACAGGTTCATCACGATGCCCGAACCGCCATAGCTCATCAGGGGCAGGGTCAGGCCCTTGGTGGGCAGCAGGCCCAGGCAGACGCCCATGTTGATGAAGGCCTGCACGCCGAACCACATCGCCACGCCATGCGCAACCAGGCCCGCGAAGGTGCGTTCCATGGCGATGGCCTGGCGGCCTATGTCGAAACCGCGATAGACGATGATGGCGAACAGGGTGATGACCAGCATCACGCCGGCAAAGCCCAATTCCTCGCCCACCACCGCCATCAGGAAGTCGGTGTGCGCTTCGGGCAGGTAATGGAGCTTCTCGACGCTGGCGCCCAGGCCCACGCCCAGCCATTCGCCACGACCCAGAGCGATCAGCGAATGCGACAACTGGTAGGCGCTACCGTAGGCATTGTCTTCGTTCCAGGGATCCAGATACGCGAACAGGCGCGCCCGACGCCACGGCGACAGCCAGATCAACATCAGGAAAGTGCCGACCAGCACGGCCAGCAGGCTGCTGAAGTACTTGCCGTTGATGCCGCCCAGGAACAGGATGCCGATCGCGATCGCCACGATCACCATGAAGGCGCCCAGGTCAGGCTCCAGCAGCAGCAGCATGCCGACGCCGGCCAGCGCGAACGCCATCGGCAGGAAGCCGCGGGCAAAGGCCTGCATGTGCTCTTGCTTGCGCACGGTGTAATCGGCAGCGTAGAGCAGCGCAGCCAGCTTCATCAGTTCGGAGGGCTGGAAGTTCAGCGGACCCAGCGGGATCCAGCGGTGCGCGCCGTTGACCTCGCGGCCGATGCCGGGGATCAGCACCGCCACCAGCAGCACCATCGCCACCACGAACAGCGGCACCGCCAGGCGTTGCCACACGCGGATCGGCACCGCCAGCACCACCGCCGCGCCCACCAGGCCGGCGCTGATGAACAGGCCGTGGCGGATCACGAAGTAGTAGCGGCCATATGAGGCATAGCGCGGGCCGTCGGCCAGCGCGATCGACGCCGAATACACCATCAGCAGGCCGAGCAGCAGCAAGGTCGACGCCGCGATGACCAGCGGCAGATCGAAATTGCGCATGCGGGTACGGCCGGGCCGTACGGCGTTGACGCTGGCGGTGAGATCGGCGATCAGGCTCATGCGATCTCTCCACGGTCGCGGGCCAGGTCTTCGACCTCTTCCACGAACACCTGTCCGCGGTGCGGATAGTTGCGGAACATGTCCAGGCTGGCGCAAGCGGGCGACAGCAGCACGGCATCGCCCGGCTGGGCCAATTCAGCGGCGCCGCGCACGGCGTCGCGCAGGGTTTCAACCGTCACGCACTGCACGCCGGTCGACGCCAGCACGCGGCCGATCTCGGGGCCGTCCTGGCCGATCAGCATCACGGCACGCGCATGCTGCGCCACCACGGGAATCAGCGGCGAGAAATCCTGGCCCTTGCCCTGGCCGCCGGCGATCAGCACGACTTGCTGGCCCAGGCCTTCCAGCGCGGCCACAGTGGCGCCCACGTTGGTGCCCTTGCTGTCATTGATGTAGTCGACGCCGCCGATCGTGCGCACGAAGGCCGCGCGGTGCGGTTCGCCCGTGTACTCGCGCAAGGCGCGCAGCATCGGCCCCCAGCCCAGGTCCAGGCAGCGCGCCAACTGCAACGCGGCCAGCGCGTTCAAGGCATTGTGGATGCCGCGGATACGCAAGGCGTCCACCGGCATCAGGCGGCTCATGCGGCCCTTGGCGCGCGTCGGCTCGGGCGCGTCCTTCTTGCGGCGCACCGGCGGCGCGGGTTCATCGAAATCGTTGGGTTCGCAGGCCACCAGCCAGGCCACGCCCTGGCCCAGCTCCAGGCCCATGTCGCCGACCAGCTCCGGCACGTCACGGCCGAAGCTGCGCACGTTCAGCGCGTTCAGCGTGGCGACCATGTCCACGGTGTACGGATCGTCGCGGTTGACGATGGCCACGCGGGCCATCTTCAGCAGGCGGGCCTTGGCCTGCGCGTAGGCTTCCATGCCGCCGTGCCAGTCCAGGTGATCCTGGGTGACGTTCAGCACCACGGCCGCGTCGGCCATCAGCGAGCGCGTGGTTTCCAGCTGGAAGCTGGACAGCTCCAGCACCCAGACCTGCGGCAGCGATTCGGCGTCCAGCGCTTCCATCAGCGCGGCCAGCGCCGCGGGGCTGATATTGCCCGCCGCCACCGCCGACAGGCCGCTGGCCTCGACCAGTTGGCGCGTCAGCGCGGTGACGGTGGTCTTGCCGTTGGTGCCGGTCACGGTCAACAGGCGCGGCCGGTACTCGCGCGTCTCGGCCAGATCGGCCAAAGCGCGCGCAAACAATTCGATCTCGCCGACGACCTCGATGCCGCGGGCCTCGGCCTCGCGCAGCAACTCGGCCGCTGGCGCCTGGGAGGGCGCCAAGCCGGGGCTCAGCACGACCTGATGCACGCCGTCCAGCAGCGCCGTGTCGAAGGACTCGTCGCAGCCCAGGCGGTACTCCACTTCGCTTTGCGCCAGTGATTCGCGCAGCGCGGCCAGCCCGCCCGGTTCGGCGCGCGTGTCGGCCACGCGCAGGCGGGCACCCAGGCGGGCGCACCAGCGAGCGGCGGCGACACCCGTCTCGCCCAATCCGAGGATCAGGACGAGCGGCGCGTCTGCGCGGGAGGTTTCCATCGTATTCATCGCAACTTCAGGGTAGAGAGGCCAATCAGCACCAGCATCATGCTGATGATCCAGAAACGCACGACCACCTGGGTTTCTTTCCAGCCGCCCACTTCAAAGTGATGATGCAACGGGGCCATGCGGAAAATGCGTCTACCTGTTCCATAACGTCGCTTCGTGTACTTGAACCAAGTCACTTGCATCATCACGGAAAGGGTCTCGACCACGAACACGCCGCCCATGATGAAGAGCACGATTTCCTGGCGCACGATGACCGCGATGGTGCCCAGCGCGCCTCCCAAGGCAAGCGCGCCGACGTCGCCCATGAAAACCTGGGCCGGATACGCGTTGAACCATAAAAATGCCAGCCCGGCGCCGCCAATCGCGGCGCACAGCACCATCAATTCCGCCGCTCCCGGGATGTAGGGGAACAGCAGGTACTTGGAATAGTCCACGCGGCCGACCACGTAGGCGAAGATACCCAGTGCGCTGCCCACCATGACGGTAGGCATGATGGCCAGGCCGTCCAGGCCGTCGGTCAGGTTCACGGCATTGCTGGTGCCGACGATGACCGCCCAGGTCAGCGCCACGAAACCGAGCACGCCCAGCGGATAGCTCACGCTCTTGAAGAAAGGCACGATCAAGTCGGCGCGCGTCGGCAAGGACATCGTGAAACCGCTGCCCACCCAGGCCTTGAACAAGGGCCACAGTTCGGTATTGGCCGGCGCCGACACGGCAAACGCCAGATACACCGCGGCCACCATCCCGATGGTGGCCTGCCAGAAGAACTTCTGCCGCGCGGGCATGCCTTCCGGATCGCGATAGACCACCTTGCGATAGTCGTCCATCCAGCCGATCCAGCCGAAGCCGAAGGTCACCAGCAACACCACCCACACGAAGCGGTTGGTCCAGTCCGCCCACAGCAGCGTGCTGATGGCGATGGAAATGAGGATGAGCACACCGCCCATGGTGGGGGTGCCGGTCTTGACCAGATGGGTTTCCGGACCGTAGGAGCGCACGGCCTGGCCGATCTTCATCTCGGTCAGTTTGCGAATCACGCGCGGACCCGCCACCAGGCCAATCAACAGCGCGGTCGCGCATGCCAGAACAGCGCGCAGGGTGATGTATTCGAACACCCCCAGTGCGCGCACATCGTCAGACAGCATGCGGGCGATTTCAAGCAGCATTCTGCTCTCCCTGCCCCTTGGCCGTCACACCTTCATTCGTAGAAAAAGCCGTCACTACCCGCTCCATGCGCATAAAGCGCGATCCCTTTACCAATACGCAGGACGCGCGCAAGCCGCGCATTGCGGCAACCACTTCGTCTACCGATGCGCAGGCGTGTGCGCCCACTCCGAATGCGGCCGCGGCCGCCCGGCTGGCTTCGCCTAGCGTGATGAGCGCGTCGAGCCCTTGCTCACGCGCGTAATTGCCCACCTCGACATGCATGGCGGGGCCGTTGTCCCCGACCTCGCCCATGTCGCCCAGCACCAGGACGCGCTTGCCGGCCATGCGGGCCAGCACGTCCACGGCTACGCGAACCGAGTCGGGGTTGGCATTGTAAGTGTCATCAATGAGCAACGTTCCGTCACTCATACTCTTGTGCTGCATGCGACCCGCGACCGGGCTGAAACCTGCCAGGGCGCGCACCGCGCCATCCAGCGGCGCCCCCGCCGCGATCGCGCTGGCAATGGCGGCCAGCGCATTGCGCAGGTTGTGCAGGCCCGGCACCGGCAGCGCCAGGTCGGCGACGCCCACCGGCGTCACCACACGGCAGCGGGTGGCGTTTACGTCAGCCAGGATCTGCTCGGCATACACGTCCAGGCCGGGCTGCAGGCCGAAACGCAACACGCGGCGCGGCTCGGCCAGGGCATCCCAGATCGCCGAATACGGTTCGTCGCCGGGATATACGGCGACGCCATCCTCGGGCAGCGCCGCGATGGCGGCGCCGTTCTCGTGCGCCACCGCTTCCACGCTATGCATGAATTCCTGGTGTTCGCGCTGAGCGTTGGTGACCAGCGCCACCGAGGGCGCCGCGATCGCGGCCAGTTGCGCGATCTCGCCGGGGTGGTTCATGCCCAGTTCGAATACGGCCGCGCGGTGCTCCGGCCGCAGGCGCAGCAGAGTCAGCGGCACGCCGATGTCGTTGTTCAGGTTGCCCGCGGTCGCCAGGCGGCCCGCTTCACCCTGCCACTCGGCCAGCATCGCCGAGATCATTTCCTTGGTCGTGGTCTTGCCGTTGCTGCCGGTCACCGCCACCACGGGCAGCGTGAACCGCGCGCGCCACGCGGCGCCGATGCGCATCAACGCGACGCGGGTGTCGCCCAGCACCAGCTGCGGCAGCTTGGCGTCGGGTACGACGTGCGCCACCACGGCCGCGCACGCACCGCGCGCTTCGGCTTGATCCAGATAGTTATGGGCGTCGAAGTTCTCGCCCACCAGCGCCACGAACAATTCGCCTTCGCCGATACGGCGGGTGTCGGTCGACACACCCTTGACCTGCGGCAGCAGCAGCGCCAGCCGCGCCCATTCCCGGTCATCGAAAGGCAGCTTCTCGCCCCCGATGTCCTGGTAGGTTTCATGGCCCTTGCCGGCCAGCAGCACCACATCGTCGGGCGTCGCGGCCCAGATGGTCTGCATGATGGCGCGCGCGCGGTCCACTTGCACGTCGGGCTTCACGCTGTCGGGGATGCCCGTCAGGATCTGTTCGACGATGGCTTCAGGCGACTCGGTGCGCGGGTTGTCGCTGGACACGACCACATGGTCGGCCAGGTCCGCCGCGATGCGGCCCATCACGGGACGCTTGCCCGGATCCCGCTCGCCGCCGCAGCCGAACACGCAGATCAAGCGGCCCGATCGCGCGGTCGCAACGGCGCGCAAGGCGGTCAGCGCCCGCGACAACGCATCCGGGGTATGGGCATAGTCCACCACCACCAGCGGGCCGCGGCCCGTGCTGGCCTGGGTGCTGTGCGCCACCGGCTCGACGGTTTGCAGACGGCCGTCGACGGGGTCCGTCGCGGCCAGTTCGCGCGCGATCTGCGCAAACGGCAGGCCCAACTGATACAGCACGCCCGCTACCAGCAGCAGGTTCGATACATTGTGCGCGCCCAGCAGGCGCGTCACGATCTGGGCTTCGCCATGCGGCGACACCAGCGTGAAGATCTGACCCTGCGCGGTGGCCTGGAGATCGCGCGCGCGCATGGCGGCGGGAATGTCCTGCGCTTCGCTCAGGCTGTAGCCCATTGCCATGCCTGCCGGCAGATCGGCAATCAGGCGGCGGCCGGCTTCGTCGTCGGCATTGATCACGGCGGCGGTCAGGCCCGGCCAGCGGAACAGGCGCGCCTTGGCGGCTTCGTACCGTTCCATCGTGCCGTGGTAATCGAGGTGATCGCGCGTCAGGTTGGTGAAGGCGGCCAACGCAACGCGCACGCCATCCATCCGGCCCTGCTCGATGCCGATGGAAGACGCTTCCATGGCCACGGCCTTGGCGCCGGCGTCGCGCATGGCGGCCAGCGTACGGTGCACGGTCAAGACGTCCGGCGTCGTCAGGTCGCCGCCCAGCGTCTGGCCGTCGGGCAGCACGGCGCCCAGGGTGCCGATGGTGCCGCAGGGCTTGTCATTGCGGCTCAGCGCGTGCGCAATCCATTGCACCGACGACGTCTTGCCGTTGGTGCCAGTTACCGCCACCACCGCCAGCTCGGCCGAGGGCCGGCCGTACCAGGTGTCGGCCAACTCGCCCAGCAGGGCGCGCAGGCCAGTCACCGGCAGCATCGCGGCCTGGTCCGCCACGGCCGCGACGGCATCGTTGGCGGGGGCTTCGAACAACACCGCGCTGGCGCCCAGCGCCAACGCCTTCTCTATATAGAGACGTCCGTCGCTGGACAGGCCCGGGCAGGCGACGAACACATCGCCCGGCTCGATATCGCGGGAGTCCAGTTTGAGGTGCGCGGTCAACGACACGCGCGAATGCAACCACGCCACGGTTTCGGCAACCGTGGCGACAGGGTTGGAGAGGAAGCCTTTGGCGCTCATCTGCCTGGCTCCTTGAGACCAGCAACAATTGTGGATTCGAAGGGCGCGTCCGGGCGCACCCCCATCAGCCGCAAACTCCCCCCCACGATCTGGGAGAACACGGGCGCGGCGATGGCGCCGCCGTAATAGCCGCCGATCGTCGGCTCGTCGATGGACACGGCCACGACGATCTTCGGATCGGACACCGGAGCGAAGCCCACGTAGGAGCTCCGATAGCGCTGCATGCTGTATTTGCCGTCGACGATCTTGCGCGCCGTGCCGCTCTTGCCGGCGACGCGGTAGCCCTGCACCTGGGCAGCCTTGGTGCCTTCGGGGCCGGCAGCCGCTTCCAGCATGCCGCGCACCATTTCAGTCGTCTTGGGCGTGTAGATCTTGACGCTGGTGGGATCGCTGTCGCGCTTGACCAGGGTCAGCGACACCATGTCGCCGTTGCGGGCGAAAACGGTATAGGCGCGCGCCACCTGCAGCAGCGACACCGACAGGCCGTAGCCGTAGGCCATGGTGGCCTTTTCGATCAGGCGCCAACGGTCCCAGGGACGCAGGCGTCCGGGCGCCGCGCCGGGAAATCCCACCTGGGGCGCCTGGCCCAGGCCAAGTTCGGTAAAACGGTCCCACATTTCGCGGGATTCCAGCTTCTCGGAGATCATCGTCATGCCGATGTTGCTGGACTTGCGCAGCACGCCGGCCACGTCCAGCGTGCCGTTGCGGCTCACATCGCTGATCGTGCTGCCCTGATACTGGAATCGGCCGTTGCCGGTTTCGAACAGGGTCTTGGTGCTGATGCGACCCAGGTCCAGCGCCAACGCGGCGGTGAACGGCTTCATGATCGAGCCCGGCTCGAAGGTGTCGGTGATGGCCTGGTTGCGCAGCTTGGAACCGTGGAAGGTCTCGCGCTTGTTCGGATCGAAGGTCGGCACGTTGGCCAGGGCCAGGATTTCGCCCGTATGCACGTCCACGACCACGGCGGTCGCGCCCTTGGCCTGGTGCTTGTCCATGGCGTCCTTCAACGCCTTGAACACCAGATACTGCAGACGCGTGTCGATCGACAGGCGCAGGTCGCGGCCATCCACCGGCAGGGTCACGGCCTGCACATCTTCGATCACGCGGCCGAGCCGGTCCTTGATGACGCGGCGGCTGCCGGGACGGCCGGACAACTGCTGGTTGAACGTCAGCTCGACGCCCTCCTGCCCCTGATCCTCGACGCTATTGAAGCCCACCACGTGAGCCATCACGTCGCCGTCCGGGTAGTAGCGGCGGGTCTCGGGCTGTTGATGCACGCCCGGCATGCCCAGTTGCTTGATCTTGTCGGCCACATCCATGGAGACCTGGCGCTTCAGGTAGACGAAGTTCTTGTCTTCGTCGACCAGGCGGTGACGCAGGTCAGCCGGCGGCGTTTCCAGCAGCTTCGCCAGCGTGTCCATCTGCGCCGGGGTAGCCTGCTTGGCGTCTTCCGGAATCGCCCAGATGGCGCGCGCCGGCACGCTGGAGGCCAGCACCGCGCCGTTGCGATCCATGATCTTGCCGCGCGTCGCGGCCAGGGTCAGCGTGCGCTCATAGCGCCGCTCGCCCTGCTGCTGCAGGAATTCGGTGGACAGCCCCTGCAGGAACAGAGCGCGGCCGGCCAGCACGGTGAACCCGCCGAACAGCAGGATCAGCACCAGGCGCGCGCGCCAGGTGGGCAATTGCCCGCGCAGCACGGGGTTATCGAAGAAAGGGACGCGTTTCATTGCGCGCCTCCGGTGGCGGAAGCGGGCGGCTGGTTCAAGTACAGCGTGCGATCCGGAACGATGGAGATCATCTTCAGGCCATCGCGCGCGATGGCGTCGACCCGCGCGTTGCGGGCCAGTTCGGCGCGGTCCAGCTGCAGGCGCCGCCAGTTGGTTTCGAGGTCGCGAGCCTGCGCCTGATCACGTCCCAGCTCGATGAAGAGCTGGCGCGACTGATACCGGCTGGTGACCAGGGAAATGGCCGACAGCATCAGCAAAGCCGCAACGATCAGGTTGACGCGACCCATTAGCGGCGCCCTCCCTTGCCGCGACGCGGCGGGGGTGCCAGGTCGCTGCCCGGCAGCGAACCGATCTTCACGAACGCGAAGCCGCCCTCGGCGGGCAGCGGCGTCTCGGTACGTTCGGCTACGCGCAAGACGGCGGAACGGGCGCGGGCGTTGGCCGAGACTTCGTCGTCTTCGGCCAGCACGCGGCCCAGGGAGCGCAGGACCGGCTGGGGCATTTCGCTTTCGCGCAGGGGCAGGCGCGCATGCGCGGCGGCCGGACGAGCCGCCGCCGCGATGCACTGCTTGACCATGCGGTCTTCAAGCGAATGAAAGCTGATCACCGCCAACCTCCCTCCCGGGGCGAGCAGGTCTAGAGCTGCCGCGAGGGTGCGCGCGAGCTCTTCGAGTTCCCGATTGATGTAAATCCGTAGAGCTTGAAAGGTGCGTGTGGCCGGATGTTGCCCCTTTTCGCGCGTGCGGACGGCGCTGGCGACGCACTCGGCAAGCTCGAGCGTGGTGCGCAGCGGCCTTGTTGCGCGGCGAGCAGCAATCGCCTTTGCAACCTGAAAAGCAAACCGTTCTTCGCCATAATCCGCTATGACCTCCCGCATCTCATCCACACTGGCTTGCGCCAGCCAATCCGCCACCGTGGGACCACGAGTGGTGTCCATCCGCATATCGAGCGGGCCGTCTCGCATGAACGAGAAACCACGCTCAGCGTCATCGATCTGAGGCGAGGAAACGCCCAGATCCAGCATCACGCCATCGACCTTGCCGATGCCGAGCTGCTCCAATTCTTCGGCCATGGTGGCAAAGCCGCCATGCACCACGGTGACCCTCGGGTCCGCTGCCGCCAGTTGCCTGGCTACGGCGATCGCCTCCGGATCCTTGTCGAACACCACCAGCCTGGCGCTCGGGCCCAGACGGCCAAGCAGTTCGCGGCTGTGCCCGCCACGCCCGAAGGTGCCGTCGACGAAGACGCCGCCTTCCGCCCGCGTAGCCGCAGCCGGCCCGGCCTGCTGATGCGACCGTGCCGCACCCTTGCCGCCGAAGTCAGGCAGCAATAGCGCGTCCACCGTCGGCTCCAGCAGAACGGGCCGATGTTCGAATTCCATAACTTTTTCAGAACGAAAACTGATTCAACACATCCGGCATACCCTTGGCCAGGTCCTCAGCCTCGCGGCTGGCCAGAGTAGCGGCGTCCCACAGCTCGAAGTGCGCGCCCAGACCGAGCAGCATCACATCGCGCGTCATACCGGAAGCGTTGCGCAGTTCAGGAGCGATCAGGACCCGGCCGGAGCCATCCAGTTCCACGTCCTGAGCGTTGCCCAGCAACAGCCGCTGCAACGCGCGCGCCGTCATGGGAAAGGCGGCAATCTGCTCGCGCTTCTTTTCCCACTCGGGCCGCGGGTAGACCAGCAAGCAGCCGTCAGGGTGGCGTGTCAGGGTCAGCCGGCCATCGGCCTGCGACATGAGCGCGTCACGGTGCCGGGTCGGAATCGAGATCCGTCCCTTGGCATCCAGCGTGAGCGCGCTGCTTCCCTGAAACACCACTTTTACCCCACTTAATTGCACAATTTCCTACTATTTCCCACTCTACGGTATGGGATCGGGGCGGTCAAGCGCGTGGTTGCAATTTTTTCAATCACAACAAGGACTTAGATCAATATGTAAATCCGCAAAAAGAAAAACCTCCCAATAAATCAGGAGGTTGCGGCACTATCTAAAAGTCCTTCTTCAGAAGTGGCGGCTAACAATGCCTTTGCATTGTTTTACGGTCGGTCGTTTGCTCCGGTTGGCAAGGCTTCCAGCCGGGCCCGCCGATTTGAGCGGCCCCAAAAATGGTCCGGCCCGGCCAGCGCGACGCCAGGTTCCAGCCAGGACCAGGCTCGCGTTGCGAATGAGTTGCAAGACGGGTCTATAGGCCGGATTCTGTACACCAGGTTTCCCTGGCGGACGATCATTCCTCTGGACGGATCATTGCTGAGCCGCTCTAGCCATCTACCCGCATGCTTGGACGGGCCGCCCTACGCGGTCCGAAGACCGCACGCATGCCTATTTGATGTTGCTCCGGATAGAGGTTGCCGCGTTTCACCCTGCGATGCCGCCGCCCGTTGCCGGACGGCGCGATACGGAGATGGCCGTATCTGTGCGCGCGATGCACGCCCGCCCCGCAGACTCGTCTCTGTGGCCCTATTCCTCAACCGCGCCCGAAGACGCGGCCGGACGGCCGTTAGCCGTTACCCTGCCCTGTGGAGTCCGGACCTTCCTCGATGGATTCGCATCCACCGCGATCGTCCGACCCGCCTTGCGGTGCGTATTCTATTACACCCGCCAGCTCCGTCCCCGAAGAAGCCGCGACACTAGCCGTGCAAACGGCGTTACGGGGTTCCTGCGACAATACGCCTTGATTCGCTCAGACGCCGCAGACAATACCCATCACATGGCCCTTGCTACTCTCATCACCCTTACCGACATCCAGCTGGCCTATGGCCACCACCCGCTGCTGGACCACGCCGATTTCGCCATCCAGGCCGGCGAGCGCATCGGCCTCATCGGCCGCAATGGCGCCGGCAAGTCCTCGCTGCTGAGACTGCTGGACGGCAGGACCCAGCCCGACGACGGCGACATCGCCCGCAGTTCGGGGCTGCGCGTGGCCACGGTCGAACAGGAACCCGAACTGGACGAAAACGCCACCGTCTTCGATGTGGTCTGCAATGTCGAGGGCGATCATGAAGACTGGCAGCGCCCCTCGCGCGTGCGCTCGGTGCTCGAAAAACTCGGCCTGCCCGCGGACGTACAGATCGCCGGCCTGTCCGGCGGCACGCGCAAGCGCGTCGCGCTGGCGCGCGCCCTGGTCGATGAGCCGGACCTGCTGCTGCTGGACGAACCCACCAACCACCTGGACTTCGAAGGCATCGCCTGGCTGGAAGACATGCTGCGCACCTGGAAAGGCGCCGCCGTCATCATCACCCACGATCGCCGCTTCCTGGACGCAGTGGCTACCCGCATCGTCGAACTCGACCGCGGGCGCCTGCTGAGTTTTCCCGGCAACTTTTCGCAGTGGCAGGAGCGCAAGGCCCAGTGGCTCGAATCCGAGCGCCTGGAACAAGCGCGCTTCGACAAGCTGCTGGCGCAGGAAGAAGTCTGGATCCGTAAGGGCGTCGAGGCCCGCCGCACCCGCAACGAAGGCCGCGTGCGCCGCCTGGAACGGCTGCGGGTCGAACGCGCCGAACGCCGCGAACGCGTCGGCGACGTCTCGCTCGCGCTGGCCGAGGGCCAGCGCTCCGGCAAGCTGGTCGCCGAACTCGACCACGTGAACAAGGCCTTCGGCGACAAGATCGTGGTGGACGACTATTCCACCACCATCCTGCGCGGCGACCGCATCGGCATCATCGGCCCCAACGGCGCCGGCAAGACCACCCTGCTCAAGCTGATCCTGGGCGAGATGCAACCCGACAGCGGCACGACGCGGCTGGGTACCAACGTCGCGGTCGCGTACTTCGACCAGATGCGCGCGCAGCTGGACGAAAACGTCACGCTCGTCGACATCATCAGCCCGGGCAGCGAATGGGTGGAAATCGGCGGCGCCCGCAAGCACGTCATGAGTTACCTCGGGGACTTCCTGTTCTCGCCCGCCCGCGCCGGCTCGCCCGTGCGCAGCCTGTCCGGCGGCGAACGCGCCCGCCTGCTGCTGGCGCGCCTGTTCGCCCGCCCTGCCAACGTGCTGGTGCTGGACGAACCCACCAACGACCTCGACATCGAAACGCTGGAACTGCTGGAAGAATTGCTGCAGGAGTACCAGGGCACGGTGCTGCTGGTCAGCCATGACCGCGCCTTCCTGAACAACGTCGTTACGCAGACCATCGCCTACGAAGGCAATGGCCGCTGGCGCGATTACGTGGGCGGCTACGACGAATGGGTCGCGCAGCGGCCCGCGCCCGCGGCCCCGGCCGAAGACGCAACCCCCGCCGCCCGGCCTGTCGACGATGCCGCCGCGCGCGCCAAGGCCGCCAAGCCCAAACCGGCCAAGTCGGCCAAGATGAACTCCTGGGAACTGCGCGAACTGGAAGGCCTGCCGGACGCCATCGCCGCCCTGGAGGCGCAACAAGCGGAACTTGCCGGCAAGCTCGCCGATGGCAGCCTCTACCGCGACGCGCCCGCCGAAGTCGAACGCATCAACGGCGAACTGGCCAAGCTGGAAAGCGAACTCGAAGAGCGCTTCGCCCGCTGGGAACTGCTGGAAGCGCGCCGCGAAGGCACGCTGTAATCAGCTTGTCTCTATATACATATAGAGGCGCATGAAAAATGCCCCCGAAATCCGGGGGCATTTCTTTTGTTCCGGACTTGCCGGACGGCGCAATTGCCTAGCCCCGCGCGCGCCAGGTCAGCGCTTCACCCGCA
The DNA here is from genome assembly GCF_014851465.1 of Achromobacter sp. ACM04. NCBI lineage: Bacteria > Pseudomonadati > Pseudomonadota > Betaproteobacteria > Burkholderiales > Alcaligenaceae > Achromobacter > Achromobacter sp. ACM04. The sequence goes on along the minus strand of NZ_JACUZS010000003.1, from coordinate 4,392 downwards.
GCCAGCGGAACCAGCGTCGTGTTGCCGAACGCGACTTCCTCGGGCACCTGGTAGGCCTCGCGCACCAGCGTCAGCGTGCCGGTGTTGCGCGGCAGGCCGTAGAAGTCCGGGCCATGGAAACTGGCGAAGCCTTCCAGCTTGTCCAGCTTGCCGACCGCGTCGAAGGCGGTGGCGTACAGCTCCATCGCGTGCAATGCCGTGTAGCAGCCGGCGCAACCGCAAGCATGCTCCTTCAACCCGCGCGCGTGCGGCGCGCTGTCGGTGCCCAGGAAAAAGCGCGGGCTGCCGCTGGTCGCCGCCTCGACCAGCGCAAGGCGGTGCGTTTCGCGCTTAAGCACCGGCAGACAGTAGAAGTGCGGCCGCACGCCGCCTTGGAAAATCGCATTGCGGTTGTACAGCAGGTGCTGCGGCGTGATCGTGGCTGCGATGGGACCTTCCGCGTCGCGCACGTATTCCGCGCCCTCTTTCGTCGTGATGTGTTCGAACACCACCTTCAAGGCGGGGAAGGCGCGGCGCAGCGGCTTCATCACGCGCTCGACAAAGATTGCTTCGCGGTCGAACAGGTCGATCGACGGATCCGTCACTTCGCCGTGCACCAACAACGGCATGCCGCATTTTTCCAGCGCTTCCAGCGCCTTCGTGCATTTGCCCAGCAGATCGGTCACGCCGGCATCGGAGTTGGTTGTCGCACCTGCCGGATAAAGCTTCACGGCATAGACCTGGCCCGACTCGTAGGCGCGGAAAATCTCTTCCGACGTGGTGTTGTCGGTCAGATACAGCGTCATCAACGGCGTGAAGGCATCGGGATTGCCGCCCGCCTTCTTCAAAGCCTCCAGAATGCGGCCGCGATAGGCCAACGCCTGTTCGGTGGTCGTGACCGGCGGCTTCAGGTTGGGCATGATGATTGCGCGCGCGAACTGGCGCGCGGTATCCGCCACCACCGCCTCGAGGGCAGCGCCGTCGCGCAGATGCAGGTGCCAGTCGTCCGGCCGGGTGATGGTGAGCTGAGTCGTGTTTTGAGTAGACATGGAAAGGCTTCTTAATCTGCCAGCGGCATGCCCCGTTCGGCCAGCGCGCTGAACATCGCGCTGCCCAAGGGGATGACGGCATCGTTGAAATCAAAATGCGAGTTGTGCAGCACGCAGCCGGAATCGGCTCCGCCCTGGCCCAGGCGGAAGTATGCGCCAGGCTTGCTCTGCAACATGAAAGAGAAATCCTCGGAGCCCATCGAGGGCGTCAGATCGCGCACGACGTTCTCCTTGCCTATCATCTCGGTGGCGATGTCGGCCACCAGATTGGCGTGCTGCGGCGTGTTCAAGGTCGCAGGGTAGATCCGTTCGTAAGTGACCTCGGCAGTGCCGCCGAAAGCGCCCGCAATCGCGGACACCAACTCGCGCATGCGGGTCTCCACCATTTCCTGGACGGACTTGCGGAACGTGCGCACCGTGCCGACCATTCTCGCTTCGCGCGGAATCACGCTCATGGCGCCGGGATGCCCGGCTTGCAGCGATCCGATGGACACCACCGCCGAATCCAGCGGATTGACGTTGCGCGACACGATGGTCTGCAACGCCGTAATGATCTGCCCTGCGATGGTGACCGGATCGATGGTCTGGTAAGGATGCGCGCCGTGGCCGCCGCGCCCTGTGATCAGGATCTCGAAGCGATCGGCCGCGGCCATCATCGGCCCGGGGTTGATGCCTATCGTGCCCGGCTTCAGGCCCGGCCAGTTATGCAGCGCGTAGATCGCGTCGCACGGAAAGGTATCGAACAGGCCATCTTCCAGCATGGCGCGCGCGCCGCCGCGCCCCTCTTCCGCGGGCTGGAAGATCAGAACCGCGGTGCCATCGAAATTGCGCGTCTGCGACAGGTACTTGGCCGCGCCGATCAGTACCGCGGTGTGACCGTCGTGGCCGCAACCGTGCATCAGGCCAGGCTTGGTCGACTTGTGCCCGAAGTCGTTGTCTTCGGTCATGGGCAAGGCGTCCATGTCGGCACGCAGGCCTATCATGCGCCCGCTATCGCAGCGTTTGCCGCGGATGACGCCCACCACGCCAGTCTTGCCGATGCCGCGGTGCACCTCGATCCCCAGCGCCTCCAGCGCGCCCGCCACGATTCCGGAGGTCCGGACTTCCTCGAAGCCCAACTCGGGGTGCGCGTGCAAATCGCGCCGCAGCGCCGTCAATTCGTCATGAAAGAGGCGAATTGATTCCAAAGGAGATCGTGCGTACATAGGAGGTTACAGAATGACGATATAGAGGGGACAGTCTGTGCATTTTAGTTGCTACAGAGGATAAATGCCTTTGTCTTTACGAGAGAGACACGTTATGCTCCGGCCGCAGGACAATTTTTCCAACAGCCAGAGAAGGAGCGCCGCATTATGGCCACAACCTCCAAACCCGCGACCGCGCGCAAGCCGAACGCTGCATTCATGAAGCCCCTGACCCCCAGCGCCGAACTGGCCGCCGTCATCGGCTCGGAAGCCGTGCCGCGTACCGAGGTCACCAAAAAGATCTGGGAATACATCAAGAAGCACAACCTGCAAGATGCCAGCAACAAGCGCAACATCAACGCCGATGCCAAGCTGCGCCCGATCTTCGGCAAAGATCAGGTCACGATGTTCGAACTGACCAAGCTGGTCAACGCACATCTGAAGTAAGCAGGCAAAGGGCGTACCCCGTACGTCCCTGCCTTCATATCGTCGCGACGCCCCGGTTCATTCCTGGGCGAGCTCGCCTCCCCAGCGCAGCTTTCTCTCACCGCGACAGCCACGCCGCAATCTCGCCGGCACGGCCCGATTCCCCACACCAGCATTCCCCGAAAGCCAAGCGTGGCGCGCCTCTTCAGGCAGTTGGCATGGCTTCCTCACGGTCCCACGGCCAGCATTCGGAAGCAACATGGATTGGCCCATGCGCGATGGCTGCACATGCTGCGGGCCCACGTGTCGAGCGTGAATAATCCTGCACCAGCAGAGGCCTTCGAAACGCTGAATTGCACTCAGCGCTTGTTCGCTGATGCCCGCACCCGCTGTCCAAGTACGGGCTACAAGATCAAACTCAACAAAGCAAAAGGCCGGCATATGCCGGCCTTCTGTTTGAACGCGAGCCTTCAGGCGTAGGTAGTCGGCGCGGAGCCTTCCAGCAACGACAGCCAGCCCTTGATCAGGCGATACAGCACCCAGATCACGGTCGCGGCCAGGCCGATCCAGCCGATGAAGATGAGCGTCGCGATGCCGCTGATGGCCAGCCACAGCAGGGCCCACCAGAAGGTCCGCAGCAGCCAGTCGAAATGAGCGGCATAGACGGTACCTGCGGCGTCCGAGCGCTTCAGGTACATCAGCACTACGGCCGCCAGCGTGGCGATGCCCAGGAAACCGCTCGTCAGGAAGCCCAGGGCGTACAAGCCATAGGCAACGTGGGTCAGCGTGCGCAGGTCTAACGTCGTTCCGGGCACGGGGGTCTGGGGATCACTCACGATAACGCTCCAACGAATTGACTCGGTCAATCTTACCGCACAAAGCTACCCCGCCCACGGCCGTTGTTATTTGTGCACATTCAATGCTGGCGCGGCTTGCAGCCTGATTGACGGTCCGCAACCACTCGCCCAAAAGCCCCAGCCGCCCGCAGCCGCGCCGACCGCTTGCTAGCTCATCGCACAACACCGCAAAAGAAAAAACCCCGCAGCGCGAGCTGCGGGGTTCCTGGAATCAAAGCCTGACAATGACCTACTTTCACGGACGTTCGTCCACTATCATCGGCGCAAAGGCGTTTCACTGTCCTGTTCGGGATGGGAAGGAGTGGGACCACCTTGCTATGGTTGTCAGGCGTAACTGCTTGAGTGCCTGCCCTATCGTGGGCAAACGCTCCAATCCTGTAGCGAGACCGATGCGCGTGCCTGGAGCAGATCTCGACAGGCGCCCGCAAGGGGCTCTCACAAAGACAAAACCCCACAGGGGTTACCTGTGGGGTTCTGCGGAATAAAAGCTTGACGATGACCTACTTTCACAGACGTCCGTCCACTATCATCGGCGCAAAGTCGTTTCACTGTCCTGTTCGGGATGGGAAGGAGTGGGACCAACTCGCTATGGTCGTCAAGCGTAACTGGTTGAGCGGCTGCGGTTAGGCAACTGCTCCAATCTTGGAAGAAACACAACGCGTGGCGATCAGAGTCAGACTCGATGATCACGCACGGTGGGGTGTAATTGGTGTTGGCTGGCTGCTGACGGTGCAGCCAGATTTTGTATTGAACGACACTTGGAACGCTATATCACCAGGTCATAACCATCAGTGTTATAGGATCAAGCCTCACGGGCAATTAGTATCGGTTAGCTTAACGCATTACTGCGCTTCCACACCCGACCTATCAACGTCCTGGTCTCGAACGACCCTTCAG
>NZ_JACUZS010000033.1:0-202 GCF_014851465.1 Achromobacter sp. ACM04 | reverse complement strand
AAGGAGTGGGACCAACTCGCTATGGTCGTCAAGCGTAACTGGTTGAGCGCTTGCGGTTAGGCAACTGCTCCAATCTTGGAAGAAACACAACGCGTGGCGATCAGAGTCAGACTCGATGATCACGCACGGTGGGGTGTAATTGGTGTTGGCTGGCTGCTGACGGTGCAGCCAGATTTTGTATTGAACGACACTTGGAACGCTA
>NZ_JACUZS010000032.1:0-209 GCF_014851465.1 Achromobacter sp. ACM04 | reverse complement strand
GACTTGACCTGGTTGGCCGCATCGGTGACGGTGACGGTGAACTTGTCGGTGACGGAGTCGTCGCCGGCGGTGTGGTTCTTGGCCGTCCCATCCTGCTGGTAGCTATAGGTGATCTTGCCGGTGGCCGGGTCGTAGCCAGTCAGCGTGAGCTTGCCTTCGGTGCCGTTGACGACGACCGGGGTGGTGCCCAGCGCCTGCAGGTCGGCCAC
>NZ_JACUZS010000031.1:0-255 GCF_014851465.1 Achromobacter sp. ACM04 | reverse complement strand
ATGGCGTGCCCGGCGTGACCGTCCCCGATGCCAATGGCGCCGATGCCGGCAACGTCAGCATCGCCGAGAACGCCACGCAGCCGGTCACCGGCGAACTGACCGTCACCGCACCGGAAGGCCTGGCCACGGTCAAGATCGGCAACGTCACCCTCTCTGTGGCCGACCTGCAGGCGCTGGGCACCACCCCGGTCGTCGTCAACGGCACCGAAGGCAAGCTCACGCTGACTGGCTACGACCCGGCCACCGGCAAGATCA
>NZ_JACUZS010000030.1:0-255 GCF_014851465.1 Achromobacter sp. ACM04 | reverse complement strand
TTGGAAGAAACACAACGCGTGGCGATCAGAGTCAGACTCGATGATCACGCACGGTGGGGTGTAATTGGTGTTGGCTGGCTGCTGACGGTGCAGCCAGATTTTGTATTGAACGACACTTGGAACGCTACATCACCAGGTCATAACCATCAGTGTTATAGGATCAAGCCTCACGGGCAATTAGTATCGGTTAGCTTAACGCATTACTGCGCTTCCACACCCGACCTATCAACGTCCTGGTCTCGAACGACCCTTCAG